>NZ_BCWQ01000003.1 GCF_001592285.1 Hydrogenophaga pseudoflava NBRC 102511
CACACCGCTGGCCGACATATGGCATTCCCGAATACGTAGTGGCAGACAACGGCTTGGAGTTTCACGGTGTGGACCTCGAAGGCCTCGCCGTTGATCTTGGTTTTCGTATCGAGTTTTGCCCGAAGCGCCAGCCGCGCTTCAAAGGAACCATTGAGCGGTACCTCAAAACCATCAACTACCACTTCGCGCACCAACTGCCAGGCACCAGCTTTGCGCGCTTTCACCAAAGGGGCGACTACGACCCGCAGAAATGTGCGTTGATGACCCTCGCGGAGTTCAAGCATCTCTTCGAAAAGTGGGTGCTCGATGTCTACGCGCAGACCATACACAAAGGCATCGGCACCACGCCTTGGCAGCGTTGGCACGAGGGCTTGGCCGCGCATGAGCCGCAATTGCCGGCGGACCTTTCGGTTCTTCAGCAGCGGATCGGCCAAAGCGCAGCAAGAAAGCTCCGAAGGGACGGCTTTGAACTCAATGGCATTCGGTACAACGGTGACGTTCTCGCGCCAATCCTGCGGCGATTCGGTGAGGGCGTGGAAATCCGAGTGGTGTTCGATCCGGAGGATCTGGGGAGCGTCTTTGTGTGGGGTCCAGAGGATTCCGAGCCCAAAGCCGTCCAGGCGCTTGAGCTGGGCTATGCGCGCGGAATGACGAAGCAGCAAAACAGCCTGATCCACCAACTACTGCGCGAGGAGGGCGCCAAGGTTGAAGACCGGGTGGCGCTGCAACGCGCTCGAAACGACATGACGAAGGCGGTTGAAGAGCTGATGGTCAGTCGAAAACAGAAAGCTCGACAACGCTCGGCCCATCTGCGCGGCTTGAGCAGCAGCAAGCCGAACGGCACTCCTACACAAACGGATCAGGTTGCAGAAGTGCCAGTGCGTCATCCGGTCCTGACCGTCAAGCCGACGGCCAAAACGCCTTCGGTGCCCCCTGACCTGCCTCGAATTCTCCCGGCATTTCAGATGAGCCCAGTCAAGCGAGGTCGCGATGGCAACAGTTGACGCCTACTCACGACTGAAGCACTTTGATGAGCAGTACATACCCTTTCCACCATTCGTTGCAGCGATGACCGCCATCGAAGCCAATCTGCAGATGTATCGAGAGGCAGGGGTGGCCACACACATGCTGGTCACGGGTGAAGCAGGCACCGGAAAGAGCAGCCTGTGTCGATGGTTGGCACATCAACACCCACTGCGTGTGCTGCCGGAACGCGACGTGGTCGAACTCCTGGTCACGGCCATTCCACCTGCTGCCTCCATTGCGAGCATCGCCAGCACGATGCTGGAGGCCCTCGGAGACCCTTACGCAAGCACGGGGACGGTTTCGCAGAAGACCCACCGGGTGATCACGCTTTGCCGAGGGTGCGGTGTGGAGATGCTGTTGTTCGATGAAGCCCAGCACCTTCAAGATCGCGGTGACACCAAGACCCACTACATGGTGGGCGACTGGCTCAAGCACTTGATTGACGAGCTGGCCGTGCCCACCGTCTTGTTGGGTCTGCCTCGCCTGGAGAACGTCCTGCAGGTCAACGATCAATTGCGCAGGCGCTTCTCCTGTCGGCGCCGGCTGGCGGTCGGTCAAAGCGATACCGACAGCATTGAGACCGAGTGTCTGCAGCTGTTCCTTTCGCTGACCTCGCTGATCGACATCCCCGTCTTGCCACATCCATACGGTGCTCAAGAAATGGGTGTGCGGCTGTACTACGCCAGCGATGGTCGGGTGGCCTACATCAAGAAGCTGCTGTTCGCTGCGCTGCGCTCAGCACTGGAGCAGGATCTGGATGCCATCGACGCACCCATGCTGGAGAGGTCGTTCACCAACGAGATCTGGTGGGAGGGTGTCGGAAAACTCAACCCGTTCCATCCCGACTTCGAATGCCGACGTTTGGACCGCGGTGGTGAGCCGTTCCAAGTGGCGAGCAGCCCAGGAAAGCGCAGGTCGAAATGAACCACCATGTCGCCCCTGAGACGTTCCCCATCCGTCCCGTCCTGCGTGAAGGCGAAAGCCTGGGCGGATGGTGCTGGCAGCTCTATCCAGCCAACGGGCACCAGATTCCATCGGCCACGCGATCTGCCTTGCTGTTAATCCGAGCCACTCGCATTCTGAAGGCTGACAACGCCCTGAGCCAGCTCATGGGGTTCGAGCGCCTGAAGCCACTCCACGAACGAGAGAACAGCATCATCGACCCCTGGTCAGGGCAGCAAGCACCAGGGTGGTACGCGTGGTCCAAGCGACCGCGATTTTGCATTCAGTGCGCGGCCGTCTGCGAGTGCCACCTTGTGTACTGGGACCTCCCTCTAGTGTCTGCCTGTGCTGTGCATGGTTGCCTTCTGACGACCAGGTGCCATTCGTGCCGGCGCTACTGGAGTTGGCCAACCTTGAAACGTGGCTGGCGCTGCGTATGCGGCGCAAGGATTGCTGAAGGTATTGATCAGAAGGCGCCAGATCTCGAACTCCGCTTCAGCAAGATCTTGTGTGCAGCTGCCGATGCGCTGGTTTCCCCATCGGTCAAGAGTGCCGCCGTCGGATCCTCGCCGATCGATGCTGCGTACCAGACGCGAGACGTGTACGAAACCCTCTGGTGGCTGCTGAAGGTGCGAAGGGTACTGACCGACAAAGTCCAGGGTGGCATCTCGAAATACTGGCCCATGGTGAAGAGACGTGGTGCCCGCATGGTGCCCGGGTCATGGGAGAAAGCCTCGTTGATGGGATTTCCGGACACCATCAACCGCAAGGCTCAGCAAACGCTTCGTTGGTTCTCCAAGGAGTTCAAAACCACACCGGTTGATCTGCGCAGCCTCGAACGTTTGCGCGACGTGGAACGGCTGATGCATGAGCTCAGTGTTGAGCGCAATCCGATGGCCGGTTCGATCCTCAATGCCATTGAACGCGCGCGGCGCGAACCCTATGCAGGGATCTCTGGAGGAGTCGATGCTATTCAACCCTCGTTTGAGTCGCACTGATCCGAACACGCGCCTCGCGAAACTGACCGCCTGACTGCGTCTTCTCCTCGAGGATGAGGTTTCCAATGGCTCGAAACAACGACCGGACCCGCATCAGATTGTGGGTGGCCAGATGAGCGCTTTGTCGGGCCACCAAACAGAGGTGGCGATCTCCCTGTTGAACGTCCTGTTTGACGCGGCACACCAAAGAATCCTGGTGTTGCCCATCCTTCAATGGACACCATCAGCGCTCGGAGGTAGAGGACATGCATCTTGACCCAGCACACACCTTGGCGATTCGACCGCGACCACTGCCCGACGAAAGCACCCTTGGGTACTTGCAGAGAGTGGCGAACGCAAACGGGCTCGGTTCAACAAGACAACTCTTTGCATCCCTGCACGCTCGCCAACAAGGCGCTTTCGACGAACTGTGCACCCGACTGCGGCTGAGCAGTGAAGAACGGCGTTTCCTGTTCGGATCCCTTCCCGCTCATTGGGCCCACACGGACATCCCGTTTGGGCTGGCCCATTCCGACTTCAATTCAACGCACGGGCGCTGGTGCACCCTGTGCCTGCGGGAGGGTGGGGTACTGCCTGGGCAATGGACCCTCAAGCTGGTCTGCACGTGCCCAAAGCATGGCACCTGGTTGAAGGAAGCTTGCTCCACGTGCGGTGCCCATCTCCGCTGGAGTGACATTGTGCAATCTGAAGGGAGTTGCCCCTGCGGGGCGAGCCTCTTGGAAGCTGATGTCGAGGATGCCGGCGGGGATGTACAGGCGTTGACGCTCTTGCTGTGCGGCGACTCCTCCGGAATGGCGAAGCTGGCATGCCTGTCTGGCTTGAGCACCCCTGCGATTCATCGGCTGGTTCGGTACCTTGGTCCTTTTCAGGCAAACACCAGGCCATCGCATCCTGGCCAGACTTTGGACGTGCATCGACTCGACGTGGCCAGAGGCCTGGTGACTGGCGCTGCGTGTCTGTTGGCAAATTGGCCCACCAATCTCCACACGAGAATTGATGAGCTCAGAGCAGATGCACCCGAGAGCCCAAGCGTTCGCAGAACGTTTGATCCGCTGTACCGCGTGCTGTACGACGCCCTGCAGGAAGCCGAGTTTCGGTTCTTGCGCGATGCGTTTGAAGACTACCTGCACGTCCACTGGTGGGGACTGATTTGCAAACGCAACAGACGCTTGCGGCCAGAGACCGCCAACGGCCACCCACGACTGAGCCTGCCTCAGATGGCCAAGGCTGCACGAGTCCCGCCGTCGGTGGTTCGCCACATGGTGCAAGCCGAACTGGTGCCCAGCAACTCTGCGGAGTTGAGGTCAGGTCGCCGTGCGCGGTCGATTCACCTCTCTGAGCTGCAAGGCATCCAAAGTGCCACGGACGGTGCGAGGTCACTCGAAGAGACGGCGCGGATGCTCTCGCTGCCCAGGCGCAGAGTCAGGGAGCTCATCATGGGAGGCCTCTTGACCCCCCTGGTGTCCAGGCAAATCAACAAGGACGCAGCGGCGTGGCTCATCCCGAAAATGGAGATCGACCGGTTGCATGTTCAAACCATCCAGGCACCTGATGACAGCGACAGCATCCCCGCTCGCGACATCTTGAAGTACTGGCGGCTTGAGAAATATGAGTCGGTTGCCTTGATCGCAGCACTTGTGGATGGGCGTTTGCCTGCGCAAGGCGATCGCCAGAGCAAAGTGCCCGTTGGCAAAGCGCTGTTGTGCGCAGTCGGAGCCAAAGAGTGGCTCCTCAGGCATCGAAGCCATGCACGAAAGGACTTCTCGGTGGACACCGCTGCGAGGGAGTTGGGCATCAAACAGCAAGTGGCTTACGACCTGGTGCGCTTGGGGATACTGCACTCAACCACTGTCGGCGTGCTCGGCCATCGCGTGTCACCCGATGATGTTGAGCGCTTCCAGGCAACCTACGTTTCTCTGGCAAGTCTGGCCAGCCAGGCACGCCGCTCGCCACGAGCTCTGTTGGCTGAGCTTTCCGCTTCACCGGTGTGCGGGCCATCCATTGATGGCACACGCCAATACTTCTACCGCCGGACTGAAGTCGAATCCCTGTGAGTTCGAGAGGGATGCGCCGAGCGGTGCTCGGGGCCTCTCATGCGAATCCCCCGGAGACATCAAGGGAAACGGGGGTGAGCGGCGCGTGCAAAATCCGACCGCAAGTGGAGGAAAGAAAAATGCTGGGCTGGATGTTTTGCGTCTTTAATTTGCCACCCGAAAGGGTTGACCGCCTTATCGGGCATGAGGCAACCGCCCCCTTCGTTTTGGCCTCATGGGAGGCAGGGATCGGCGGTCTGGACTGGGTAGAGGCGCTGCGGACAGCAGGCAAGGCCACCCAGCTGAAAAACGGCGGGTATCCGAACCGGTACACCGCCCTGGCGGCTGACGTTCTGCCGCTGATTCAAGGCGATGGAGTGAAGCCTGTCGACGATGGCATTTGGACGTTCGGAGTGGACGAAGGCGAGGAATACGCCTTGCCCCCGGGCTGGATGGGAAAACCCAATCTCCGTTTGGACAACATTCGAGGCTGCCCCCTCAATGCAACCTTGACCATCGATGCCTGGGACTTGAGCTAGTCGCCTCGAAATGCCGTGCCTTCGGGCTGAGGGCCGCGCGCCTTGAATGCCCACGTCTGAGCCAGCCGGCACGCATACGAACTCCCGGAGTCATCGTGTTTTGACCCCTTCACCATCGTGTTCTGACCACCGAAGCTTCGTGTTTTGACCCCCTGTGGATCACGCCCAGACGCTTGTTTGGACCGGGAGAGGGGGTAGCCCACATTTCGTGCCGTGGCACGTGAGGTCCATTTCCCCAGGCCGCTTTTCCCACGAACCATGCGCCTCATATCCACGCCAAGAATGGGCACACATGAAACACGCGCTCATGCAGAATGGGGATGCGGTCCGCCTGCATGGCGCGAGCGCAACACAATCCAAGGAAATGAGGGGAACCAGCAATGTCCACACCGAGACACGTGCGCAAGCAGCTGATCATCCCGGCGGAGGTCGATCAACGCCTGACCGCTATTGCCATTGACACGGGGACCACGGCCTCCGAGGTGGTTCGCAAAGCTCTAACGCTCTACATCATTGCGACCGAGAAGAAGCAGCAAGGCTTAAAGCTCGGGTTTGCTCGCCCCGACCAAACGCTTGAAACAGAGGTCATAGGCCTGTAGGAGCATTCACTACGACGAGCAGATACAGCCAACGGCGTACCCGGTTCCTGCCGACTTGGCGGACAAAAGTTGTCTGAAGTCTGGAAGGACGATTTCCACCGAGCGGATCTATTTGCCATCGCAAGCGCAAGGATGGACGTGCGGCGGAATACTGCGCTGAGCATATAGAACCTCACATATGCCCGAACACGCAATTTGCTTCCAATGCATTGATGACGACGTACTCAGTGCGATTGTTGAAAGCCAGGGCGAACCGCTGCTCTGCGAGTGCTGCGGTGAGAACGAAAACAACGCCTTTACCTATGAGCGTCTAGGCGAGGAGCTGGAACCGATTCTGCGCGAACACTTCGAAGTCGGTCCAACTGTCCGCAGGTTCTACGATGACGACAAGGAGGGATGGGAGCAGGAAGGTGACCAACTGTCCTACATTGTCCAGGAGGTTCTTGGTCAAGATGTCGACAATCCGGATGCGCTTGTCGACGCTCTCATCGCTGCTGAACACTATTGGCCGGGCGACGGGGGTGACGCGTTCTACGACGACACCCAACTCTATGTGGCGCGCAGGGCAACGCCGCATGCCTGGATGGCCGAATGGCATGCCCTTCAAGTCGAACTGGCGCAGAAGCGAAGGTTCTTCAGCGACACGGCGCGGAAGCTCTTCAATCGGCTGTTCGAAGACGTCGCCAATGCCAGAGTCTTTGACCAAGACGCCGCTACTTGGCTGCCGGTGGTGGGTGAACTGCCGGCCGAAACAGAGGTGTTCCGCGCACGGGTAGTACGCGCCGACACAGAGTTGCGGACGTTTTTAGAAGCGCCTTCTCGAGAACTTGGAGCGCCTCCGCCAAAGAAGGCGGTAGCCGGTCGCATGAACGCGCCGGGAATCGCTGTCTTCTACGCAGCAATGGACGCGGACACCTGCCTTGCCGAGATGCGGCCTGCCATTGGGGGGCGTGTGTTGGTTGGCAAATTCAGGACGAAACAGACCCTCCGTGTTCTTGATTTCCGCCGACTCGAAGCCGGGGTGCTCGCTAAACTCAGCTACTTCGACTCAAAGTACTCCGAACAGCGAGCGCGCGCCGTATTCTTGCGTCGCCTGCATGGACTAATCAGCCGCCCAGTCGTGCCTGGTCATGAAGATGAGTACCTCATCACGCAGACTCTGGCGGAGTACCTAGCGCACGTGCATCAGCCAGCTTTCGACTGCGTGATCTTTCAGTCGGTTCAGCGCCAAGGCGGCGCGAACATAGTCCTCTTTGGCCGTGATGCCGTTGCGCCAATAGTCAGCCTAGACGCAGACAACGCGAACATCGGACCAGTGTTCGCGCCGCCACTAGCTGGAGGCGAGACTACAAACGACTTTAGCTTTCCCGTTGAGTACATCGCAGACAGTGCGAAGCTCTTCGCTACCCGATCCATCGAGTACTCACACGTGGAGCTTCACTTCTCCATCGACGACAACCACCTATTCGTACACGAGGAAAATTTCGATGATGGAGACTGGGAATAGGCGTAAAGCCCATTATTTCGCTGCAAGGCAGCGTCGTGATCGTTCGTGAATACTGGGAAGGATTCCCGTGGCCTTGTACCTGCTCAAACCAGTGCTTTGGAACACCGAGAACTATGTCCGTCCATCCGGAGTGCGCGCATCCGGACAAAGCTTCCCGGGACTGAATGGCTACGGTCACGAAGAATGGAACAACTCGCCCAAGCTGCGATTTGTTGAGTCAAAGCAACGGTGGTGCGCTTTCCACACGGAAGGAGTAAAGAAGGCGCCGGTTGAAGAGCACGCAGGGCAGATCTTTGTCTTCATGACTGCAACGCACGATCGCGTTCAGCAACTGGTAGGAGTCGCTGGGAACGCCATGTGTCTTTCTGCGGAAGATCAACTCCCAGAAAGGCGTCGATTGGCGAAGCTGCTAAAAATTGATTCATTCTGGTCAGACGCTTGGCGACTGCCCGCTGTCCAGCGCCGCTTTCAGAACGCCGGCACGTTTCAGCAGCACTTCAGCGCTGATGCTGCGTGGATTCCGAATTGGATCTGCCCGGAAGAGTTTTTCCTCTGGCTGGAAAAGCCTGTCACCCTAGACTCACAACGGCTTACAGACAAGAAAGCTTTGCCGATGATGTTTGCCGGGTATCAGCCTATCAGTCGCGAGACGGCGGCGCTGATCCTCAATCAGGTCACAACGCCACAACGCACCGATACCTGGGCTCGCTTGTTGGACGCGTTACTGAGCGCTCCCGATAGTCCGATGCCTCTCCAGGGCGAGCAAAGTGACCCAGCGACTACCAGGGCTGCACTCACGCAGCAGCGCATAGGTCAAGGCACCTTCCGCGAGGCCTTGAAGCAGCGGTGGGAGTCGGCTTGTGCAGTCACCGGCCTAACCTGTTCCGAGCTGCTTCGCGCTTCGCATGTGAGGCCGTGGAAGAACTCCAACTCACGACAGCGCCGCGACCCAGAGAACGGCTTGTTGCTGGCCGCGCACATGGACGCCCTCTTCGACAGGGGACTGGTGTCGTTTGACTCGGCAGGCAAGATGCTGCTTTCCTCTAAGCTTGGCAGTGACGTCCGCCAGGATTTCGGCTTACCTCGCGCGCTCAGATACCCACCGAGCAAGCAACTGGAGGAGTACCTCGAGTACCACCGGGAATTCCTTTTCCAGAAGTAGTCTTGGTGCTTTTTTTATTGCCGTCATGAACCAAATCCAACGGGGTCAGCGGTTTCAGCAGTTGCACACCACCGACGCCATCTTTCTGATGCCCAACGCTTGGGACGTTGGTAGTGCGCTGGTGCTCGCATCCTGCGGCTTTCCTGCCATTGCCACTACGAGTGCAGGCGTGGCTTTCTCGCTGGGCTTCCCTGATCAAGAAGCTGCTGTGAGCAGGGAAACCATGCTGGATCGCGTCGGGTCCATCGCTGCGGCAAGTCCACTTCCTGTCTCCGCCGATCTCCAGTCGGGCTACGGTGCGAGTCCTGAAGAGGTTGGAGAAACCATCACGGTCGCAATTCGCGCTGGCGTGGTGGGCGCGAACATTGAGGACTACTGCGGCAATCCTGGGCAAGCCCTGTTCGACAGAGAGCACGCCGTCACACGCGTGCGGGCAGCAAGACGCGCCGCAGACGCGTCGGGAATACCCTTTGTTCTGACAGCCAGAACCGATGTCTACCTGACCGGCACAAGCAATCCATTTGCAGAAGCTGTCGAGCGATGCAACACGTACCGTGAGGCGGGTGCGGATTGCCTCTTTGTGTCGGGGCATCCGACCCCAAGACCATCGAAGCGCTCGTCCGGGAGATCAATGGCCCCCTCACCGTAGTCATGGGCCTGACAGGTTCCCCTCTCACCGTGCCCCAACTCGGATCTTTGGGCGTTCGACGGGTCACCGTGGGCGGCAGCCTGGCACGTGCCACTTTCGGCTTGATTCGAAGGGCGGCGCAAGAGATGGCCGCGTCTGGAACGTTCTCATACGCCGACCAGCAAATCCCCGACGCGGAGCTATCCCAGTTCTTTGAAGATCAGCGTGGCACTGGCTTCGCCATGTAGGCGTACAGTTCAACGGTGGGCCGGACACGGGGTGTGGGCTGGGACTCGGCTCGTAGCCTAGATCGACAGTCACGAGTCGAAAAGTGAGCCGTCACGTTTTTTTCACTTTTCCTGGCAAGGATTCCGGCTTTTTTCACTATCTGTGTCACACGGGACTTGATCGCTGACAAGGTTGTTGAAAAACCCCTTGAAGATCAACCGGTCGCTTTTCACTTTCTGTGTCATCCGACAAATGTCAGCTGCAACTTGCATTCAGGTCTTCAAATGACCAAAATGCAAGCCATGACTGACAAAATACGGCTTCCCGATGAGTTGGGCGCCCAGCTGCGCTTGCGGCGCGAGGCCTTGGGATTGAGCAAATCCGAGCTGGCCTCCAAGGCCGGCAAGGTGCGCGAAGTCGTCTATCGGCTGGAGGCCGGTGAGGACACCACAGTCTCCTCCTTGCTGGCGGTCATGGCTGCCCTTGGCCTGTCGTTGAGGCTTGAAAATGCCGGCCTGCCGTCAGCCGCCGAGGTCGCCCGCCGCTTCCAGATGGACGACGAAGACGCGCCAGAGGGCGGAAGCTCCGGCCATGACCCAGCTGCCTGAAAAGTTGCGTCAACTGCAGGTCGCCATTGGCGACCACGCGCAGGCGGGTCAGTTGCTCAAGGGGTCGACCTACGAGTTTCGTTACCTCGACGCTGACCCGTCGCAGATGTCGGTGGCCTTGCTCATGCCCGCCAGCGAGCGCCTGACCTGGCAGGACGGCGACCTGTTCCCCCCCATGGACCAGAACCTGCCCGAGGGCGATCTGTTCATGAAGATCCGGCAGCTGTTTCCCAAGCAGCCCATGACGCCCATGCACCTGCTGGCGCTGGTGGGCCGCAATGGCATCGGCCGGCTCGGCTACAGCCTGCCCGACACGCCCGAGCCAGCTGCGCCGAGGATGCTGAACAAAACCGAGCTGCTGCAGACCCGCTACACACCCGAGGTGTTCAACGAGCTGATCGCCGCCTACCTGAGCACCGGCGCCGGCATTGCTGGCGTGCAACCCAAGATCATGGTGCCCGACCGGCCCACGGTGCCCATTCCCTCTCTCATCGTCAAAGCCGCCAGCCCCGCCTATCCGGGCCTTGCCGCCAACGAATACCTGTGCCTAAGCACCGCCCGCCGGGCCGGTATCGAGACGCCTGGCTTCGAGCTCTCGCACGACGGGCAAATGCTGATCCTCGACCGCTTCGACCTCGTCACCCACACCGACGGACACATCGAACGTCTGGGCTTCGAAGACATCGCGGCGCTGGCCGGTCTGAGGGTGCGTGATGTGCTGTCGGACCGCAAATACCAGGGCAGCTACCAGCGCGTGGCCGAGCTGTTGCGGCAGCTGCAACTGCCGGCCCGCGAACTGCACCGCTTCTTCGAGCAGGTGGCCCTGTCCGTGATGGTCCGCAACGGCGACGCCCACCTCAAGAACTTCGGCGTGCTCTACCGCACCGCCAGCGACATCCGCCTCGCCCCGCTGTTCGACGTGGTCACCACCGCCATCTACACCTACACCCAGTACCCCGGCGGGCCGGAGCTGACCGACCGCACGCTGGCCCTGAAGCTGTTCGCCGGCAGGCACCACAGCAAGGCCTACCCCACACGCGACGAACTCATCGACTTCGGGCGCCGCATCTGCGGCGTGAGCCAGCCCGCGCAGACGTTGCAGCGCATTGCCGAGGCGATGCGCGCGACGCTGGAGGAGGCGCGGGGTGATCAGCGGGTGCCGGCGGAGTTGCTGGGGAAGTTGGGGCATGTGTGGGAAGAAGGGTTCGGGTATGGTCAGTGAACTGCCGCTCCTCAAGGAGCGTCCTCAGCTGAGGGTGCTCCTACCGTCGGCATGATCTGCAACCCAGTAACGCCATGACCAGCCAAGATTGGAACCGCCTCGAAGTTGAAGCCATCGTCGCTGATTACTTGAAAATGCTCAGCCTTGAACTGGCGGGACAGGCGTTCAGCAAGACAGCCCATCGCAGAGCGCTTCAACAAAAGCTCAAGGGGCGCACTGACGGTTCCATCGAGTTCAAACACTGCAACATCAGTGCAGTGATGAGGGATCTCGGATTCCCCACTGTTCGAGTGGTATCAACCGCGGTCCAACTACCAGAGCTTGTTGCGCGAAGTCGTTGAAGCGCAAGTCACTCGCCAGACCTCACTCGATTCACTGGCGCTCGCCGCTGTCGAGCAACCGGCTGTAAGCCCGGAGCTGATCGATTTCTCCAAAGTGGTCGCCAATGCACCCAAGCGTCAGCACGTCGCAACGGACGCCGCGCCCTACAGAGACTACGCACCCGTTAAACGTGACTACATCGCCCGAGAGGCCCGCAACACCAGCCTTGGAGTTGCCGGAGAAGAGTTTGTGGTTCGTTTCGAGCACTGGCGATTGAACCAGCTCGGCATGACCACGCTGGCAGACCGCGTCGAGCATGTCTCACAAACCAAAGGTGATGGTCTTGGCTACGACGTGCTGTCGTTCGACGCCAGTGGAAGGGAGCGCTTCATCGAGGTGAAGACGACCGCCTTTGGCAAAGAGACGCCCTTCTTTGTGACCCGAAACGAACTGGACTTTTCAAAAGACGCCAAAGACCACTTCGTCCTTTGCCGCCTGTTCGAGTTTCGCCAGGCACCACGTTTGGTTGCCCTCAATGGAGCACTCGATCAGCACTGCGCGCTGGACCCTGCGACCTACCGAGCGAGTTTCGCGTAACAACGCGAGACGCCCTTGCGCAAGGGCTGAACTCAGTCGGCGGCGCCGGTCAACCGCACCTGGTTGGGCTGCTTCTCCGGCTTCAGCTCAAAACTCTGCGGAAACCGCTTGAAGAGGCGTGCACTGGAGGCGCTCTTGCTCAGCAGCTTCTTGTCGTGCAAGGCCTTGGCCGCATCCGATATCGGAATCCACTCACCGGTCTTCAGCTTGGGGATGGCCTCCAGCACCATGTCCTGGGTGACCCGGTGAGCGGGTGTGACGGATGCAGCGGTTGCGGCTTTCGCGGCCACCTTTTTGGTGGCGGGGGCCTTCTTGGCAGGCGCCTTCTTGGCGGCCGGTGCTGGAGCCGCGGCCTTCTTGGCCGGGGGCGGCGCCTTGGGGGTCGCGGCCGTGTGGGCGGCAGCGGTTCGGCCCACGTAGATCACGCCGTCATAGGCCTTCAGTGCTTCGGGTGCCATCTTGCGGTACTCGGACACGCAAAGAACCTTGATGCCCCGCTCGCGCAGACGCACGACCAGGGGCACGAAGTCCGCGTCGCCCGAACCGACCACCAAGGTGTGCGGAGCAGGTGTCTGACAGGCCAGTTCCATGGCGTCCACGGCGAGCGCCATGTCGGTGGTGTTCTTGGTGAGGTAGACGTTCAGGAACGGGCGAATGGCCCAGTCACGCAACGGTTCGGCCAGGCCCTTGAGGTTCTCCGCGCTGCCGTAGGCTCGCCGGACAGCGATGGGGCCTTCGGTGGCTTCGATAGAGTTGATGGCTTCGTTCACCCAGGCGGGCGAACTCAGGTTGTCGGCATCGATCAGGAAAACGATCACGGTAGGCTCTCCCAAGGGCGGGTGTCCATCTTATGCGGGAGCAACGCCTACGCCGTCTCCCGCTGCTCCAACCCGGTCAGCGCCCCCCACGCTCCCGTCCCGCCGATTGCGCACACGGCCGGTGATGCGCAGGTGGTGGGTATTGACGGCTTCGGCATTCATGGGGTTTCGGGCAGCGGCAGCGCCGACGCCGGCAGGCCGAACACCTTGTCGAACGCCCAGTTGAAGACGAAGGTGTAGAGCAGGAAGAACAGCGCCAGCCCGATCTCCAGCACCAGCGCGTGCTGCAGCCCGATATCGAACCACCAGGCGAACAGCGGCACCAGCAGGACCAGGAAGCCCAGCTCGAAACCGACGGCGTGGGCCACGCGGCGCCCGAGGCCACGGCCGCGCACGCTCTGGCGCGCTTCCCAGCGCTCGAACAGGGTGTTGTAGACCAGGTTCCACACGATGGCGATCACCGCCGAGGCCACCGCGATCACGCCGGCGCGCTCCAGGCTGGCGCCGGAACCGGCGGCCAGACCGGTGCTGCTGATGGCGATGGCAAACAGTTCGTAGAGGGTGACGTAGACGATTTTTCGGCGGGCGCCTTGCATGGGAATGGGAGGTGTGGGGTTACTGGGGCCGCAGGGGCGCGGCTATGCTCCCCCGATTGTGATGTCTGGGCTGGAGCGCGCGATGCTGGATGTGGTCTGTCTGTGTGCCGAGTGGTGCAGTGCCTGCCGGGCCTGGCGGCCCGACTGGGACGTGGTCATCGCGCGCCACCCGGAGCACCGCTGGCAGTGGCTGGACATCGAGGACGAGCCGGACCTGATGGACGAGGTGGGGCTGGACATCGAGACCTTCCCCACAGTGCTGATCGCCCGCGGTGGCCAGGCCCTGTTCCTCAGTGCGATCCCGCCGCAGCCGGCGTTTCTGGACCACCTGCTGGCCCGCCTGGGCGCCAAAGATGCCGCCCCGCAGGGCGTGGCGCCCGAGGCGGTGGCGCTGGCGCAGCGCCTGGCCGCGCGCCACCGCGCCTGAACACCATTCCTTTCACCGAAGCACCGGAGCCGGGCGTCGATCCCCTGCGCGGCGTCGGCTTCAGGCGGTCAGCCCGAGGAAGCTGTCGAGGATGTGGAAGTGGTCGTCGTGGAAGCGGTCTTCCATCGCCGCGAGGTCGGCGATGGGCACCCACTGCGCCGAGCGCGCGTCGTCGCTGCCCTGCACCTCGGGCGGCGGACGCTGGCCCAGGTCGAAGTGGTGGGCGTGGGTGATGACGCGGCCGCGCGCGCTGCGGTCGGGGTGGTCGAACACGCGCACGCCCTTGAGCGCGTGCGCGATGTCGGCCGGCAGCAGGTGCAGGCCGGTCTCTTCGTGCAGTTCGCGCAGGGCCGACTGGTAGACCGTCTCGCGCGGCTCCAGAAAGCCGCCGGGCAGGGCGAACAGGCCCTGGCCGGGCGCACGGTCGCGCACGATCAGCAGCACGTGGCCGGCGCACTGGATCAGCGCGTCGACCGTGACGAACACCGGCGGGTAGGGCGCGCTGGCCCACAAGGCCTTCTCGGCGCGCAGGCTGGCCCACTCCGTCCCCAGTTCGCGGTAGCAAGGCAGCTGGGCCCAGGCGCGCAGGAAGTCGATAGTTGAAGGCGGCACCTGGCTGACCAGGGCCGCGAGCGCGGGCTCCAGCGGGTGTCCGGCGGCGCCGAACAGCGCGTCGCGCACGGCGCTCGAATGCAGCGCGCCCTGCGAGCCCACGTCGTCCAGCAGCCAGCCGGGAAAGTCGTCGAGGTAGGTGCTGGTCGCGTCCTTGTGGTGGCCCACCAGCACGGTCTGGCCCGGCGGCAGGGTGCCCAGCTGCGCCTGCACGCCTTCGCGCACCGCCTGCACCCAGCGCTGGCCGTCGTAGTGGTCGCGCACCGGCAGAAAGCCCACACGCGCCGCCTCGTCGGTGCTCAGTGCCAGGCGGATCATCTCGACGCGCTCGGCCCAGGTGAAGGGGTTCTTGGGGCTGCGCGCCTGGAAGGCGGAACCGATGACGACCACCACGCGCGGTGCAAGCGCCAGGGCGCGGCGGATCACGGCGAGCTGCCCCAGGTGCAGGCCCTGGAAGCGGCCGATGCAGACGGCGGCGGCGAAGGTCGGGGTAGTGGCGTTCATGGTGATCAGAAGTGTTGGGCGGCGATGGGCATCTGGCGGCCGGAGCCGAAGGCACGGGCGCGCACACGGATGACGGGCGGGGCCTGGCGGCGCTTGTATTCACTGCGCGCGACCATGCGGCGCACACGGTCCACCAGCGCCGGACCCTCGGGCTGCTGCAGCAGACGGGCCACGAAGGTCTCGACCTCGACACGCTCCTCGCGCGCCAGACCGTGGCCTTCGATCAGGTGCTTGAGCACCTCGTCGAGCACCTCGTAGGGCGGCAGGCTGTCGGTGTCCTTCTGGTCGGGTGCGAGTTCGGCCGAGGGGGGCTTCTCGATGATGGCCTGCGGAATGATCTCGCGCCCGGCGGCGTCGTTCAGGTGGCGAGCGAGCGCGAACACCTCGGTCTTGTAGAGGTCGCCGATCAGGCCCAGGCCGCCGTTGGTGTCGCCGTAGAGCGTGCAGTAGCCGACCGACATCTCCGACTTGTTGCCGGTGGTCAGCAGCAGGTGGCCCCAGGTGTTGGAGTACTCCATGAGGACGGTGCCGCGGATGCGGGCCTGCAGGTTCTCCAGCGCCAGGCCTTGCAGCGGCGCACCGAAGGCCGCCTCGAAACCGGCGCTGTAGCCCTGCACCAGGCCGGCGATGGGGTGGCGGTGCAGGCGCACGGCCAGACCGTCGCATAGGGCCTGCGAGTCGTCCACCGAGCCCGCCGACGAAAACACCGAGGGCATGGTGATCGCCGTCACGCGATCCGGCCCGAAGGCTTCGGCCGCGAGCGCGATGGTGATGGCCGAATCGATGCCCCCGGACGAACCGATCACCGCCTGCGTGAAGCCGCAGCGGCGCGCGTAGTCGCGCAGGCCGAGCACGATCTGCTCGCGGTAGAAGGCCAGAGTGGACAAGCCCTCGGCGGGCACGGCAGGCAGTGCGCCACCCCGCGCGTCGCGGAAGCCGCTGGCCTCGAAGCGCAGCGTGGTGACGTCCTCGGCGAAGCGCTGCGCCTCGAACACCACGCCGGCTTTCGGCTCCACCGCGAAGGAGGCGCCGTCGTAGACCAGCTGGTCGTGGCCGCCGACCTGGTTGACATAGAGGATGGGCAGGCCGTGGCGGCGGCTGGCCGAGCCGAAGATCTGGTGGCGCTGTTCGCGCTTGCCGATGTGGGACGGGCTGGCGTTGATGGAGACCACCAGGTCGGGCGCGGCGTCGCGCAGCCGCTCGAACGGGTTGACCGTGTAGCCGCTGCCGTCGTCGTTCCAGCCGTCTTCGCAAATCAGGAAGCCGACCTGCGCGGTGCCGATGCGCAGCACCTTGGCCACGTCGGGGCCGGGCTCGAAGTGGCGGCGCTCGCTGAAGACGTTGTAGGTGGGCAGCAGCTGCTTGGCGTATTCGAGCAGCACTTCGCCCGCCCGGACCACGCGCAGCACGTTGCGCAGCGGCTTGCCCGGCCCTTGGTGGGCCGCCGGCATGCCGATCACCCAGTGCAGCGCGGGCATCTGGCGCGACGCTTGCAGCAGCGCCTCGAAGCCTGCGTCCACGCGGGCCATGAAGTGCGGTTCGTCCAGCAGGTCGCCGGGGTAGTAGCCGGTGAGCGAGAGTTCGGAGAAGACCACCAGCTCGGCACCGTCGTCGCAGGCGCGCTGCGCGGCCGCGACCATCTGGCGCACGTTGCCGTCCATGTCGCCCACGGTGACGTTGAGCTGGGCCAGGGTGATGGTGATCATGTGGCCTCCGCAGGCACGTTGAACACCTGGCGCAGGTAGGCCAGGAAGGTGGCGTCGTCGCACAGGGTCTTGCCGGGCGAGTCCGACAACTTGGCCACCGGCTGGCCGTTGGCGCTGGTGAGCTTCATGACGATGTTGAGCGTCTGCAATCCGACGTCGTTGGACAAATGGGTGCCGATGCCGAAGCCCAGCTGCGTGCGGTCGCCCAGCGCGCGGTAGATGGCGATGGCCTTGTCCACGGTCAGACCGTCGGAGAACACCAGGCGCTTGGTGTGCGGGTCGATGCGCAGCTTGGCGTAGTGGGCCAGGGCCTTTTCGGCCCAGACCAGCGGGTCGCCCGAGTCGTGGCGCAGACCGTCGAACAGCTTGGCGAAATAGAGGTCGAAGTCGGCCAGGAAAGCGTCCATGCCGACCACGTCGGTCAGCGCGATGCCGAGGTCGCCGCGGTACTCCTGCACCCAGTCCTCCAGCGCGGCCTTCTGCGAATCGCGCAGGCGCACGCCCAGCGCCTGGTAGGTCTGCAGGTACTCGTGCGCCATGGTGCCGATGGGCACCAGACCGAGGTCGCACGCCAGCCGCACATTGGAGGTGCCCTTGAACACCTGGGGCAGGCGCGCGCTGAAGGCCTGCACCACCTCGCGCTGCCAGGGCCGCGAGAAGCGGCGGCGCACGCCGAAGTCGAACAGCTCGAAGGGGTGGCGCAGGGCGGGCTGCTGCACGAAGGCCTCGATGGTGGCGATCTTGGCCTCCAGCCGGCGGCGACCCTCGACCTCGGCCGCCGCACGGTCGAAGCGGCGGAAGTACAGCTCGTTGACGATGGCCAGCACGAAGATCTCGAAGGCCATGACGTGCACCTGCGGCCCCTTCGCCACGATGCGCAGCTGGTCGCCCTCGGCGAAGGCCTGGATGAAGCCGCGCTGGAAACGGAAGATGCGCAGGAAGTCGACGAAGTCGCTCTTGATGTAGCGCAGGCCGCCGAGGTAGCGCAGCTCGTCTTCGGTGAACGAGAGGGCGCACAGCGCGTCCAGTTCGGCGTTGACCTCGTCCAGCAGTTCGGTCAGCGGGTAAGCGGGCTGGTTGCGGCAGACGAAGCGGTACTCGGCCTGCGTCTGCGGGTGGCGGTGCAGCATGGTCTGCCACATCGTGAACTTGTAGAGGTCTGTGTCCAGCAGGCTGGTGATGACGGGTTCCATGGTGGCTCCGGGTTCAGGCATCGGCCTGCAGCTGGGGAAGGACCTCGGCGCAGGTGGCCAGGCGCGCGCCCTGGCGCTGCAGATCCGACAGGAAAGCGGCGGCCTGCGTCTCGAAGCCGGTGACCGGACTCATCGCGTCGGTGAGCAGCATCAGCTTGTCGATCCGGCGTGAGGGCAGGTGCTGCGCCAGGTGTTCGACGGTGGCCTTGACGCAGTGGCTGCTGGCCTCGCCCGCGATGACGATGCGCTCGGCCTCGTCGAGGCGGACGATCAGCGCGGTGTTGAGCTGCGTGTCGTCGTCGGCCGCGTCGGGCACCTCGGCCTGCAGGGCGCTGTAGTGCTCGGTCCAGGGGTTGCTGCCCTTGGTGACCTTCTGCACCACGCCCAGGCGCCGGTCCTCCCAGCGGTTGTAGGCGGCCCGGACGGCGGGGTGCACGTTGTGGCCCCAGCTGCCGATCTCGCAGTGCACGGGCCAGACCATCAGCGTGTAGCGGCCGGCCTGCTCCAGCGCGTCGAGGTAGGCGAGCGTGCGGGGCAGGGCGCTCGCATCGCGCGGCCGGTACTCGCCTGCGCGGACCTGGGCCGCAGTGATGGCGGTGAACGGCGCCACGGCCGCGCCTTCGCCGGTCTGCCAGAAGGTGGGGTGGGCGATGTCGTAGCGCTGGTGCGAATCGAGGGTGACGACGATGCGGTGAATGCCACCACCCCCGGCGTCGATCAGCGCGGCCAGGCGCAGCATGTCGGCGTGGGCGCCGCTGACCGGCAGCGCAGGTGCGGCGGGGGTCTGGCGCAGCGGGTCCACGGCGCGCCATTCCTCGGGCAGGTCACAGAAGTCGTTCTGCGGGTCGATGACCAA
Organism: Hydrogenophaga pseudoflava NBRC 102511; assembly: GCF_001592285.1. Classification (GTDB taxonomy): domain Bacteria; phylum Pseudomonadota; class Gammaproteobacteria; order Burkholderiales; family Burkholderiaceae_C; genus Hydrogenophaga; species Hydrogenophaga pseudoflava. The sequence continues at coordinate 19,123 of NZ_BCWQ01000003.1, forward strand.
CAAAGTGGTGCAGCTGCTCATGGTGTCCTCCTGGGTCGATGGTAGGTGAGGGCGCGCCTTTCCCCGGGCGCTGAGCCCTGCCCGGCGGTTTGTCGACGTGCTCCAGGGCGCCTCGCCGCAAGCCTGCGCGGGTGATCGGCGGCGGCAGAATGAGCCATTTTTAAAACCAGTAAAAATAAAAAACTAGCTTTTTATTTACATAAGGCATATGATTCGCCGGTGAGCGGGGTTCGCTGGCATGCGCCAACCGAAGCCCCAAGGCTGGCAGCCCCTGTGCCGCACAGCCCGTCTCCCTGCCCTGCGGCCTTGCGGCTCCTGCGGCATCTGTCCTCGCGGCATCCTTTGAAGCCGCTTCTCTCTGCGCCACCGGGGCTGTGTCCCGACCACGGCGCCACTCTCTGAAAGGCTCGCCATGAGCACCAAACTGTACGTGGGCAACCTGCCCTACTCCGCCGACGACCATTCGTTGCGCACCAACTTCGCCGAGTTCGGCGATGTGGCATCCGCCAAGATCATGATGGACCGCGACAGCGGCCGCTCCAAGGGCTTCGGCTTTGTGGAAATGGGCTCGTCCGAGCAGGCCGAAGCCGCCATCAAAGGCCTGAACGGCCTGTCCGTCGGTGGCCGCAACATCGTCGTCAACGTGTCGCGCCCGAAAGAGTCGACCGGCGGTGGCTACGGCGACCGTGGCGGACGCGGCGGCTACTGAGCCCCCACGCTCCTCGCAAAGAAGCCGGCCCACTGGGCCGGTTTTTTTTCGTCGATCGTTGGCCGATGGCTTCAGGCCTGAACCGCGCGGTCCAGCGCCTGGTCGATGTCCCAGAGGATGTCGTCGATGTGCTCCAGGCCGACCGAGATGCGCACCATGTCCGGCGGCACGCCGGCCGCGAGCTGCTGCGCTTCGTCGAGCTGGCGGTGGGTGGTGCTGGCCGGGTGGCTGATGAGGGTGCGCGTGTCGCCGATGTTGACCAGGTGGCTCATGAACTGCGCGCTCTCGATGAATTTCACGCCCTGGGCCAGACCGCCCTTGACCCCGAACGCGAGCAGGCCCGAGGCGCCGCGCATCTGCTGCTTCATCAGCTCGTGCTGCGGGTGGTCGGGCAGGCCGGGGTAGTTGACCCAGCCCACGCGCGGGTCGTCCTTGAGGTACTGCGCGACGGCCAGCGCGTTGGCGCAGTGGCGCTCCATGCGCAGCGGCAGGGTTTCGACGCCCTGCAGGATCTGCCAGGCGCTGGTGGGCGCGAGCGCCGCGCCGAACACGCGCAGGCCTTCCATGCGGCAGCGCATGGTGAAGCCGAAGTTGCCGAAGGTCTCGTAGAACCTGACGCCGTGGTAGCCGGGCGAGGGCTCGGTCATGCCGGGGAACTTGCCGTTGTCCCACGGGAAGGTACCGCTCTCGACCACCACGCCGCCCAGCGTGCTGCCGTGGCCCGCGAGGTACTTGGTGGCGCTGTGCACCACGATGTCGGCGCCGAAGCGGATCGGGTTGCAGAGGAAGGGGCTGGGCACGGTGTTGTCCACCACCAGCGGCAGGCCGTGCGCATGGGCCACGTCGGCAATGGCCGTGATGTCCAGCACCACCATGCTGGGGTTGCCCAGGGTCTCGGCAAACAACGCGCGGGTGTTGGGGCGGATCGCGGCGGCGAAAGCCTCGGGGTCGGTGGCATCGACAAACGTGGTCTCGATGCCGAACTTTTTCAGGTTGACGGCCAGCATGGTCACGCTGCCGCCGTACAGCGCGCCGGCCGCGACCACGTGGTCACCCGCCTGCAGCAGCGTGGTCAGCGCCAGCGCCTCGGCCGCCATGCCGCTGGCCGTGGCCACCGCGGCGCGCCCGCCTTCGAGCGCCGCCACGCGCTCTTCCAGCGCCGCCACCGTGGGGTTGGACAGGCGCGAGTAGACGTTGCCGAAGGTCTGCAGGTTGAACAGGCTGGCCGCGTGGTCGGCGCTGTCGAACACGAAGCTGGTGGTCTGGTAGATCGGCAGGGCGCGCGCGCCGGTGGCGGCGTCGGGGATCTGGCCGGCGTGGATGGCCAGGGTCTCGGGCTGGAAGTTGCGGTCGGCCATGGTGTCAGACCTGCTTCGGCCGGTGGGCCGAGATGACCTTGGTGTTGACGCCGGCCCAGTTCAGGCCGCCGAAGAGGCGCGCGTGTTCGATCTTCACGCAGCGGTCCCAGACCGAGTCGAGCCCGCCCTCAGTCGCGATGCGGTCGGCCTCCTCGCTCATCAGGCCCAGCTGCTGCCACAGCGTTTTTGCGCCGATGGCGACCGCGCTCCTCGCAATCGCCGGGATCTCCTCGACCTTGCGGAACACGTCCACCATGTCGACCGGGAAGGGGATGTCCTCCAGCCGCGCATAACTCTTCTCGCCCAGGATCTCGGGGTAGCGCGGGTTCACCGGCACGATGCGGTAGCCGCGCTCCTGCATGTACTTGGCGGCGAAGTAGCTGGGGCGGTGCCATTCGGCCGAGAGGCCGACCACGGCGATGGTGCGGTCGCGCGCGAGGATGCCGCGCAGGGTGGGGATGTCGTCTTGCATGGCCCGACACAATACCGCCATGGCGAGCGAACGCAAGGCACTGCCTGTCATCGACACGACCCGCTGCACCGGCTGCGGCTGGTGCGTGGCGGTGTGCCCGCCGCACGTGCTCTCGCTGGCGGTGGTGCCGGGCTGGCAGAAGAAGAGCACGCTGCGCGACGAGGCCGGCTGCACCGGCTGCGCGAAGTGCGCGGTGCGCTGCCCGTTCGACGCGATCGCCATGCAGCGCCTGGGCGGCGGTCCCTTGGACGAGGGATGAAGCCCCCGCGCGAGCGTCCTACAGTGGCCCTCCGGCTTCCTAGGGGAAGCGTTTCACATCGGAGGTTCCATGGACATCACCGACATGATCCGCGCCGTCCAGGGCGCGCTGGGCATCGAGACCGACGGCCGTGCCGGACCACAGACCTGGGGCGCCATCTACGCCGCCCTGGTCAAGCCGACGATCAACCGCAAGCCGCCCGAACAGGCCCTCTCCGCGGTGGACCCGCGCAGCGAAACCGCCATCGCCACCCTGCTGCCGGAAGCCCGGCCCATGGCGCGCGCGCTGGTGCAGAAGGCGGCCGCCAGCGGCATCCAGATCAAGGTGATCAGCGGCACCCGCAGCTTCGCCGAACAGGACGCGCTGTTTGCCAAGGGACGCACCGCACCGGGCCCCAAGGTCACCAACGCGCGCGGCGGCTTCTCCAACCACAACTTCGGCATCGCCTTCGACATCGGCGTCTTCAGCGGCAACAGGTACCTGCCGGAGTCGCCCAAGTACAAGGCGGTCGGCGTGCTGGGCATGGAGCTGGGGCTGGAGTGGGGCGGCAACTGGACCACCATCGTCGACCAGCCCCACTTCCAGCTGCGCCCGGCCTGGGCACAGGACCTCCCGGAACGCGAGATGCTGGCGAGCCTGCGCGAGCGGCTCGCCAGCGGGCAACCGGTGTTCGCCTGAGCGGCACCGGCCGCCGGCTCAGGCCGGCATGGGCACGATGAAGGCCGGCCCCGACTGCTGGCCGGTCTGCCCGGGCACCGGCTGGCCCAGGTTGTTGTAGCCCGTCACCGTGAAGCTGTAGGTGAACGGCCCGCCACCGGCCGACGGCGGCTGCACCAGCACCACGGTCTTCTCTTCGAGCTGGCTGGGCGTGAACAGCACGCTGGCGAAGTCGGGCTCGTCGCCCGGCCCGCGCAGGTCCACCTTCAGCGCGATCAGCGCACCCAGCGTGGCCTGGGGCAGGCGCACCCGGATGCGCTGCGTGACGCCGACGCCGTCCATGATCACCGCCACGTTGCCGTCGGCCGCCACCTGGCCGGACTCGAACACCGAACCATCGCCGCGCACCACCGTGGTCTCGTAGGTGAAGGGCGGTGGCTCGGGCACCAGGGTGGGGATGCGCAGCGAGCGGCGGTCGAGCCGGGTCTCGTCGTAGATCTCCTGGAACTCGCGCCGGTAGCCCGAGGACGGCTCGTGGTAGCGGATGTCGACCACCGCCTCCATCAGGTTGGTCTGGTCCAGCAGGGGGATGAGGCGGATGTTGAGCTCGCCCTCGAAGGGCTCGTTGATGATCACCGCCGGGTCGGCGGTGGTGATCCAGTCTTCCTGCACGCGCAGGTTGCCCGACTTGAGGAAGTAGCGCGCCCGGTAGCGGAAGCTGCGGGTGGCGTTGTTGGCCAGCCGCAGGCGCCAGTGCTTGGTGGCCTCGCCGGGCTTGAGCAGCAAGGTCTTCTCGACCCGGAAGGCGTTGGAGGGGTCGTCGTAGACCAGCTCGACCTCCACCTGCGTGATCTCGCCGCTGTCCATGTCGCCCAGCGACACCTCGACGTCCATCAGTTCCACATGGTCGAGCGGCGCAATCACCAGCTGGCGCGTGCGCTCCACCACCCAGCCGGTGGAGACCTGCGTGTTGGCCGCCGTCCAGTCGCTGTTGGGCGTGAAGGTGATGTCCAGCTTGTAGCGGTAGCTCAGGTCGCGCCGGTCGTTGAGGAAGGTGGTGAAGGTGCGCGGATCGGTCTTGCCGGGCACGAACAGGAAGCCGTCGACGTGCTGGGCGTCCTCGTTGGGCGGGCGCTCGCCGGGGTATTCCAGGTTCACCGCCACGCTGGCGATGCCGGCCTGCGCGAGGTCGGTGCCCATGGAGACGGTGGCGATCAGGCGCTGGAAGAAGCTGTCGTCCAGGCTCACGCTGCGGATGCGGTCGGCCAGGTTGAAGCCCGCCACCACGGTGCCGAACATGCCCTGCGGTGCGGCCGTGCGGGCCTCGGCCGACTGCATGGAATAGTCGAAGGTGCGCACCTGCAGCTCGTCCTGGTGCACGAACTTGAGCGAGAAGGCCACCTGGAACGGCGAGATCGAGCTGTTGCCGGCCGGCCCCGCCGCGCCCCCGCTGCCGGCGTTGGCGGCCGCCGCGCTGCGGTTGACGGTGCTGGTGGACGGCACGCCCTCGGACGGCCCGTGCACCGCCGGCGCGGTGGTGGGCGTGGCGGTGGACGGTGCGCCCATGGGCGGCGCCAGGGCGGTGCCGGTCTGCGGCCCGGTCAGGCCGCCGAACAGCGACTGCAGCTGGCCCAGCATGCCCAGGTTGCCCGACTGGCGCGTCATGAAGCTCGGAGGCTCCAGCGCCGATTCGAAGAAGTCCTCCAGCAGCTTGGTCTGGAACCACTGCCAGGCGTCGTCGGCCTTCTTGCGCAGGTCCTCGTCGTCGGTGAAGTTCATCACCTCGATCTGCACCGAGCCGTTGTCGCGCAGCTTCTGGAAGGCCACGCCGATGTCGGCGGCGAGGCTGACCATGCCGATCGATCCGCGGGCGCCCAGCTCGGCCTCCAGGGTCTCGTAGACGCGCTTGTATTCGGCGCGGATCTTGATGCGGAACGAGGGGCGCAGGCCCAGGAACTCCAGGTTGTAGATCACCCCCACCGGGCTGATGCCGGTGCGCAGGCCGGCCTCCATCAGGGTGGCGGCCTCGCGGTCGAGCATCATGGCGAAGGTGGCGCGGTTGAAGCCGAACAGCGAAGGCTGTGTCGCGCCGTACACCTCCTCGTAGAGCTTGAGGCCGCGCGCCGCGGTGGGCGAGGGGGCCGGGGCGCCCTCGGGCGGGTCCTCGGCGGCGTCCTTGACCACCGACAGCCGCACCGTGCCCTTGCGGAACTGGATCGGCACCAGCTTGACGTCGCCGTCGGCGAAGCGGCCGAGCTCGCCCTTGATGCTGCCCAGCGTGCGGTCGTCGACGCCGAGGTCGACGGTGAAGGCCATGAAGCCGCCGCCCAGCGACTGGCCGCCCGCGTCGGGGTCGAAGTCGGGGTTGTCGGTGATGTCGCGCCGGTACTTGAGGAACAGGAACTCGGGCACGCCGTCGTTGAGGGCGAGCCGGGGCCGCTCGGGCACGTAATAGAACAGGTTGGTGTCTTCGTGATCGCGGTAGATCATCAGGCCACGGATGGGGCCGATCGGTGCGTCGAGGTACAGCATGTCAGGCTCCTTGGTGGTCAGGCGGGGTGGTGGAACCAGCGGATCCAGTCGCCCAGGTCGTTGTCGCCCATGGACTCCAGCGCCTGGGCCGGGTCTTCGTAGCGACGGGGCGGGGCGGCCGCGCCGCCATTGGGTGCGGCGCCAGCGGGTGGTGAACTGCCTGCGTACTGCGGGTTCTTGAAGAACACCCGGCCCGACTCGCCGCGCAGCGCCACCACCGCATGCAGACCGGTGTGGGCCGCGTCGCTGGGCGGCGCGCCCCAGTGCACCACCAGCAGCATCGGGTCGCGCGCCTGCTGGATGCGCTGCACGAAGTCGTTGCGCAAGGCATCGGTGGGCTGCGGCGCCTGCTGCGTCGAGTGAGCACGCCCCAGCAGCCCGCTGAGCGCCCGCTGCAGCTGGGCCGCCGTCACGCCGCGCCGCATGGTCTCCTGGAACACGGTGTTGACGCCGTTGGGTGCGTCCGGCGGCGCCGACGGGTCGTACTCGGGCCAGGCGCTGCCGCGCGCATAGCGCAGCACGGCCGACTGGAAGCCCAGCTCGGCGTTGGTCCGCACAAAGAAGGGCAGCGAGGCGGTGCCGGCGTAGCGCGCCACCTGGTAGACCCCGGGCGGCACCTCGATCAGATCGCCGTTGGCGAGGGTGGCCTTGGCCTCGCGGCCGAGCAGGCCGCGCAGCAGGCGCACGTATTCCGAGGCGTTGGTGTTGATCAGCAGCGTCTGCACGCTGGTGGGCCCGCAGGTGCTGGCCGTGCCCTGGTTGGTCTGGCCGTTGGGGTCCATGATTTCGGTCAGCGCGTCGTCGACCAGCTGTTCGGCAGCGGTGACACCGGCGATGTCGGGGTGCGGATCGATCTGCAGCAGCGCCAGCAGGTGGTCCACCAGCAGCTCGCGGTCCTTGAGGTCCGGCTGCTTGAGGATGGACATCTCCAGGTTGGCGGCGTTGCGAAAGCGCGTGTCCAGCAGGGTCGGCAGCTTCTGCCGCGCGCCCGGCCCGGCGAACAGCCACAGCATCAGGATCTTGCCGCGCGTGGCGGTCTCGATCTCGTTGGTGAAGAAGCGGTGGCTGAACACCCCTGCCAGCGACTGGCGGTCGGGCGAGTCGTCCGGCAGGTTGTTCCACAACCATTGCAGGAAGGCCCCCCAGGGCACCGGCATGGCGTCGACCGCGGCCTGGTCCGGCGCCACCTGCGAAGCGGCCGAGAGGTTGGTCTGGATGATGGCCAGCCGCTGCGCCAGCGGGTCGTTCTGGAAGCTGGCATCGGGCGGCCAGATCAGCACCGAGGCCGCGCCGGTGGGGTTCAGACGCACGCGGTAGTAGAGGTTGGGCGACATGGTGGACTGGCCCGCCCGCGCCTTGCGCAGCTCCTCGCGGTAGCCGTCCCACAGGGTCTGGGGCATCTGCCAGCGCGCCCGGTTGCCGGTCAGGCGGATCACCTGCACCGGTAGCTGAATCTGCTGGTTGCCGCCCGCGGCCTTGGTGATGGTGACGTCCAGCGCCTGGCCGGTGTTGTAGTAGCGCAGCGGCACATAGCCGGTGCTGGGCGCGAGCAGGGCCTGCGGGTCCCAGGCCAGCTCGATCACCGCCTCGCCGTTCTCGTTGGCGCTGATCTCGAAGGTCGGCGGCGTGTCGGCCTCGGTCCAGTTGTAGAGCATGGTGCGGATGCGCACCCAGTTGCGGCTGGCAAAGGCCGGGTAGTTGTAGGCCACGGCGGCCTCGATGTCGAGCTTGCCGTGGCCCCAGTTGTTGTTGGGCGCCGCACTGCCGGTGCCGGTCTGCGCGTCCTTGCGCGCCGTGGCCTGCAGGCCCAGGCGGATCTGCTCCTGGCGCAGGGTCGGGTTCTTCTCCAGGATCAGGGCCACGGTGCCCGCGACCATGGGCGTGGACATGCTGGTGCCGGCCATGAGCTGGTAGGTGCCGCTCGCGTCGGTGGTGCCGGGGCTGGTTTCGTCGATGGACATCGCCGACATGACGAACTCGCCCGGCGCGCTCAGGTCGGGCTTGATGCGCCCGTCGCGCGTGGGCCCGCGGCTGGAGAAGTCCGACAGCGTGCCCTTGTTGCCACCGGCATCGGCACCGGCACCGGTCTTGGTGCGGTAGCAGCCCACCGCGATGGCCTCTCGCGCACTGGCCGGGATGGCCACCGACTTGCTGACCGTGTCGGGGCTGCCGGTCCAGACCGGGTTGCCGTCCACCGGGCGCTCGATCCAGGCGTCGAACGGCACGGCGGTGGTGCCGGCGTTGGTCAGCGTGATGCGCCAGGTGCCGCTGGCGATGGACGCCGCCGTGCCCCGGGTCAGCCGGATCAGGATCTCGTTGTCGTGGTTCTGCACGCTGTCGATGCGCGAATCGATCGCCACCACATTGCCCCCGGCCAGGGTGTGGACCAGCGTGGTCGGCGCCGCGGCGCTGGCCGGCGGCACCACCACCGGCGTGGCCACGCCCGCCGGGTTGGTCAGGGTGACCGACAGCCGCTGGTTGCCGGGGTACCAGAGGTCGATGGTGTCGTCCACCACGTCGCCCGCCGGCACGCTGAAGGTCTGCACCAGGTTGCCCGAGGCCGGCACACTGCCGCTGACGGCGATGGCGTTGTCGGCCTGGTTGCCCGACGAACAGACATAGGCCCGGCCGGGGAAACCCAGCTCGCGGTTGATCGCCTGCTCCAGCAGGGTCGTGCCGTCGTGGGGGCCGACGTTCATGCTCTGGCTCTGGTTGACCACCACCGGCCGGTTCAGGGCGGCCGCCACGCTGTAGATGTAGTGCAGGGCGTCGACCGTGCGCACCGAGTTGGCCAGCTGCAGCGTGCCGTCGCTGCCCCGGCTGTCGTTGCGCACCATGATGATGTCGGCCTCGGGCGCGACCCCGGCGAAGGTGCCGGCCGCGCGGCCGTTGCCCGCCGCGATGCCCGCCACGTGGGTGCCGTGGGCACCCCGGTCGCGGTGGCGCACCACGCTGTGGGGGTTGGCGTTGCCCAGGGCGCTGTTGATCTGGGTGTCGGTGTACTCGACGCCGTAGCTGTAGCCGGCCGGCGCCGCCTCGCCCGCCGCCGGCACGAGGAACTGGTCCCAGATGCGCAGGATGCGCGTGCTGCCGTCGGCCCTGCGGAAGCTGGCGTGGGTGTAGTCGATGCCCGAATCGATCAGGCCCACGATCACGTTGCGCCCCCGGTAGGCGGTGGGCGGCGTGCCGATGCCGGGACTGCGCGTGTTGCCCAGGTGGGCGTCGGCCGTGGCGATGTCGAGCATGGGATGCATCAGGCGCGCGCCCTCGATGCGGACCACACCTTCAATGACCGCGAGGGCGTCGATGGCCGACACCGCGATGTCGCCCGTCAGCACGTCGTCGGTCCGGCTGGCGATCTGCAGGCCGGCCGTCACGAGCGGGCCGGTCTCGCCGTTGAACTGCACCAGCACCGACACGCGCTGGCCATCGGCCGAGAAGCCGTAGCGGTCCAGCAGGTCGGCCGGCAGCTGGTTGCCGGCCTTCAGCCGGAGGTTGAGATTCAGGGAGGCGTCGATCTTGCTCATGATGGTGTTCTCCAGAGATCGAAGGGATCGCGAGGGCGGCGGACGCGCCGGGCGTCAGGGGTTCGGCCGGACGCCGTCGGCGGGCGGACCGTCGTCGGTGTCCGGTGCCAGCGGCGCGGCGGCCGACAGCGCCCGGACCGACGGCAGGCGCGCCAGCTCGGCCAGCGCCCTCAGCGGCAGCCGCAGGGTCTGCAGGTCGGTCGGCGCGGGGCCTGCCGCGGCCGTGGGCGGGCGGTTCCAGACGCCCCCCAGCCGGGCCACCTGGTCCAGGTCGGCGGCGCTGGGTGTGGAGGCCCATTGCAGGAGCACATCGACCACCGGGTTGTCCTGCGGGGCCAGCAGGCGGATCTGCAGGCTGGTCGGTGCGTCGATCTTGTTCAGGTAGGAGGTGTCGTCGTTGTCCATGGGGCGCTCCGGTGGTCAGTGAAGCGGCGGCGCGTGGCCGCCGTGGTGGAGGGTCTGCTTGGGGCCGCGCAGCACGAAGTGCACCGTCTCCAGCGAACCGTCGGGGTGCAGGCTGATTTCGAGGGCCGCGCCGATCACCTGCGACGGCGGGTCCGGCAGGTCCGGTGCCAGCAGCTTGTAGAGCGCCTGGGCGAAGCAGCCGTCGCCCCCCAGGCTGTGCACCGCCTCGGTCAGCCGGTCGCACTTGTCCCGCGTCTCGGGCACCAGCGCCCACAGGCTGCTGGCCACCCGCAGCGCGGGCTGCTCGCCACCGGGACCGCGCAGGCCCAGGCTCCAGGGCCGGCTGCGCGGCGGCAGGGGGCGGCCCAGCAGGGTCGCCCAGACATCGGCCACCGTCGACCAGGCCCTCGACAGGCCCAGCAGGCGCAGCGCATCGGCCGCGTCGGCCTGGCGCGGCAGGTGGTAGGAAAACCAGGGCTCGGTCTTGTGGTCGGCGTCGATGCGGTAGAGGGTCGCCAGCGCGCCCACGCGCGGGTGCAGGCCCTGCTGCGGACGCTCCCAGCCCCATGCCTGCGGCTGCCAGCCGGGGGCACCGATCACCACCTGGCCCACCTCCTGGCCGTCCAGCCAGTGGGTCCAGCGCTGCGCACCCGGGGCGGACGGGCGCCGGGTCCAGAGGTTGAGTCGGCGCGCGCCCGGCGCCTGCACCGACACCAGCGCGCCGCTGCCGGCCTCGATGCAGGTGCGGAAAGACAGGTCGGTCGCCAGCGCGTCGCCCTCGACCCGGGGCACGAAGGCGCGCGGCCCGAGTCCGGCCAGCAGGCCCGCGTGCTGCATCCATGAGGGTGTGGTCTGCATGATTCAGCCCCTGGGTGGAACGGTCGAGAGCATGAGGAAGCGGTCGCGCGTCGAGCGCCGGCCGGAGCTCTTTTCAAAGCCGGTGGTGAGCACGTAGGTCAGCTCGTAGGTGTAGTCGCGCAGGGACGCGTCCTGCAGCTTGACGCGCCAGGGCGCGCCCACGCCGGGTTGCACGAAGGACTGCTGGTCCTCCTCGTGCACGTTGTTGGCGTCGTCGTCGTAGCGCAGGGTCAGCACGATGCGCTCGACGCCATTGGCGGACAGCGGCGGCCCCACCAGCTCGGGCTGCACCTCCATCAGCTTGACGAAGGTTTCGCCCACGGTGAGGGTGCTCTTGTCTTCCTGCTGGAAGCCAGTGGAGGTGACGTTGCCGTCGACATCGATGATGGTCTGGCCGTACTCGTAGCGCCGCCTGGACGGGTCGACCACCGGGATCTCCCACACCTGGGCGGTGTGGATGTTGGTGGTGTCGAACACGATGGACTCGGTGGCCGAGACGCCATTGGCCGGGTCGCTGTAGCGCAGGTCGACGATCAGGTTGAGGATGCGCGTGCGGTCACCCGCGACGACGATGCGCACCTTGGGGCGCGGCGGCATCGGGTCGCGCACGATCACCAGGTCGCTGGAGGTGCGCTGCCAGCCTTCCTCCACCGTGCCGCCACCGGCCTTCAGGTAGCTCAGGCGGTAGTCGATGCCCGGGTCCGCGGCCTTGTCGGTGCGCAGGGCCAGGCGCATGCTGCTGTCGCCCTTGTGCAGCATCTTCGAGTCCTCATGGGTCCACGCCCCGGTGCTGTGCCGCAGGTGCACGAACACGCCGGAGTAGCGGTCCCATGGGAAATTGGTGTCGACCTGCACTTCCAGCGCCAGCCGCCGGTACAGCTCGTCGGGCGAGATCACCAGCAGCTGCGAATCGTGCGGGCGCCAGCCGCTGCTCACGCTGTGGGTCGGTCCGGGCAGTGCCGAGGGCTTGAAGAAGACGCTGTAGCGGTAGAAGTACTGGTGCCCGATGTCCGGGTTGTACCAGGACGAACGCTTGACGCGGTCGTCGGGCGAGTCGAACAGGAAGGACCATTCGGCGTCCGGGTCGGCCAGCGGGTCGAAGTGGTCGGGCGAGCGGTACTGCACGTCCAGCGCCACGCTGTGGATGGCGTCGCCGGCGTAGTCGGCGTTGACCATGGCGTCGAAGGTGGTGGTGTTCCACAGCGCGTCGTTGCCGTCCACCACGGTCACCACGTCCTCTTTCGTCAGGCCGAAGTCCTCGAAGAACAGGCTGATGTGCGCCTGCGGCGCGATCTTGCGCGAGACCGCCTTGTTGACCGTGTAGTCGACCTGGATCGAACGGATTTCCTCGGTGCTCACCTCGCGCCGGCTGTAGCCCGCGCTGGGCCAGAGGTGGACGATGTTGCGGACCTGGCGCGCGGTGCTGAGCACGGTGCTCACGGTCTGGTCGTCGGGTGTGGCCTCGTTGGGGTTGGGCGCCGGCTCGAAGAACTTCTCCAGCACCAGCTCGGTCAGGTCCTTGCGCACCTGGTTGAACTCCTCCTCCACCACCGCCGCCTCTTCGCCTTCGAGCTCCAGCGAGGCCTTGATGCTGATGATCTTTTTTTCCTCCAGCCGCTCGACGATGTCGTCCAGGTCGACCGTGACAAACACGAGGTCGAGGCCGAAGTGCTCCTGGATGAAGTGGTAGACCTGTTCCCAGTCGGCCTGCACATCGACCCGGTAGGCGGTCTGCATGCCCACGAACTCCAGGTTGTAGACCACGCCCGCCGGCATGAAGCCCTCGAAGGCGCCGTAGAGCAGCTTGGTCGCCTTGCGGCTGAGCATGGCGCTGAAGATGGCCCGGTTGTCGCCGTACAGCGAGGGCACGCCGCTGGACTTGAGGAAGGGCACCCAGCGCTGCTCGGCATCGACCGGATCGGCCGGGGCCGGCGGCGGGGTCGGGTTGGTGGGGTCCACCGGCCTGGGCAGCTCGGTGGTGCGGTCCAGGAAGGTCAGCTGCACCGTGCCGCCCTTGTAGGGCAGGGGCGCCAGCCGCGGCGTGTCGGCCAGGTTCATCTCGCGCTTGATGAAGCGCTCGGCCTTGCGCACCGCCTCGCTGTCCCAGGCCAGGTCGGTGTCGAACACCAGGAAGCCGGCCACGTCGTCCTCGGCGGCCGTGCCGTCGGGGTTGCGCTCGATCTCGTCCTGGGCTTCCTTGAGGATGATGAAGCGGATGGCGGGGCGGCCCTGCTCGTCCACCGAAAGCTTGGGGCGGTTGGGGAAGTAATAGAACTGGAGGGGGTCGTGAAAGTCACTCATGACCGTCATCCCCTCGACCTGGAAATAGGGCGGGCCGAACGAGAGCATGTCAGTCTCCTGGGCTGTGGTCAGGGCTGGGGCGCCAGCTCGGGCACGAACTTGGGCAGCGGAAAGTGCTTCTTGTCCGTGCGCACCGGCGTCTGCGGGAAGGCCGTGCCGTCCTTGTTGAAGTAGGTGATCTGCAGCTCGTACCCGGTCGGCGAATCCGCCCGCACGGGGATGCGGAACACCTGGTCGACCGGCTCGGTGAACAGGAAGGAGTCGTTGAAGCGGATCTGGTTGGCCGCGTCCTCGTAGCGCACGCTCACCTCCACCACCGGCGTGTCGATGAAGCTGACGAAGCGCGGCAGCAGCGTGACCTTGATCTCGGGCGTGAGCAGCCGGGGCAGCACCACCTCGGTCCGGTCGTCCATTACCTCGGGCTCCTTCACCGTGCGGCCGTCGGCGGTGTGGAAGGTGACCTGGTAGCGGTACTGGCGCGGGCTGGCGTCGGCGATCGGCACGCGCCACTCCTCGATCTTGTCGCCCTTGACGAAGGTGAAGGTCTCGACCTTCTGGATGCTGTTGGCCGCGTCGGCGTAGCGCATCGTGGTCTCCACCACCGGGCTGGCGTCGAAGTCCACCACGTTGGGCAGCAGCTTGACCACCAGCTGCGGCACGGTCCGCACCACGATGGGCAGGGCCTGGTCGCCGTCCATCCGGGTCCATTCCCCCTCTCGCAGGTCGCCGTTCTGGAAGGTGGTCAGCACCTTGTATTCGAACTGGCGCACCTGGCTGTTGCGCAGCACCACCGACCAGGTCTTGAACTCGTTGATGGCCTTGAGCGAGAAGGCCTCGTCGGCGCGGTAGTTGTTGGCCGCATCCTCGTAGCGCAGGCTCACCACCGACTGCACCACGCCGGCCCAGTCGCCCGTGGGCACGAGCCGCACGTCCAGCTTGTCGTACAGCGGCGCGTTGATCAGCAGCTGCCGGGCCGTGGTCTCGGTCCAGTCGGTCTCGATGCGCTGGCCGTCCTTGAGGAAGAAGTGCGAGCGGTAGCGCACCGGCCGGTCCCAGTTGGTGAAGATGACGCGGTTGTAGGTCTGTTCCTGCTGGCCGTCGAGCAGGCGGAAGGTCTCGATCTCCTCGTTCACACCCGAGCTGGTGTCGGCGTAGGCCACCTCCACCTGCACCTGGTCGACCGTCTGCGCGAAGTCGATCTGCCCCGCCAGCAGGCGCACGTGGACCCGGCCCGCATCGGGTATCGAGAGGTTGAGCTGCGGCGAGCGCTCGCGCTCCCAGCGCGTGAAGTCGCCGGGCGGCTTGCCCTGGAAGGCGATGCGGTAGCGGTACTGGTACTCGCGCTTGGCACCGATCAGGCTGGGGTCCCACTCGCCGCGCGTGCTGTCCTTGCTGAAGGTGAAGGTCTGCTGCTTCTCCACCATGTCGCCGTTCTCGTCGCGGCCTTCGTACTGCACCTGCGCCTCGACGAAGGCAATCGGGTTGTGCTCCCAGTCGGCGAAGGCCGAGACCTTCAGGCCCAGCGTCATGAAGAAGGGGTCGTTGAGGTCGGCCACGCGCACGTACTTGCCGATCTCCTGGGCCGACATGCCGGCGAAGAAGGACTGCATGGTGCCCTGCGGGTGCACCGGCCACTCGGCGATGCTCCTGATCTCCTCGTGGTAGGCGATGGAGGTGAACTCCATCTCCTGCTCGGACTTGAAGAAGTACACCTTGCGTTCGTCGTCCATGGCCACCGGGTCTTCGGTGGCGGCGGGCGCGTCCTCCTTCTTGAAGAACTTCTCTTCCATCAGGTTGGTGACGATCTCCATCGCCGTGGCGCGCAGCTCGTTGACGAACTTGTCGTCGAGCTTGAGCGTGCCGGTGTCGAAGCTGATCTTGATCAGGTTGGACTCCACCGCCATCTTCAGGTGCTGGTCGAAGTGGTAGAGCTCGTCCTCGTTGCATTCGTTGCCCTCGAAGTCGTGCATCACCGCGCGCAGGCCCTGGTAGACGCTGCGCGTGTCGGCCTCGATGGACAGGCGCACCGGCGGCAGGCGCGCCCACATCTTGAGGTCGAAGCGCACCTGGATCGGCGTCAGGTCGCTGCCGCCCGTGCCGTCGCGGTTGACCAGGGTCTTCTCCATGAAGGTCGCGCCGGCCTCGGTCAGGTCCATGTTGGCGCTGGCCACGTTGCTGCCCACCAGCGACAGCGGGCCTTCGACCACGCGGTGGCTGACCAGCGAGGCGGCCTGCGGCGCGCTCACGCTGAAGGTGCCTTCGGTCCAGGTGGGCACCGAGAGGATCACCGTGGGCGGCTTGTTGCCGGGCGGCGCTTCGGGCGCGTCCGGCCGCAGCCCGAGCTTGACGTCGTGGATCGACAGCGAGGTGCTCATGGACCGGTTGTTGGCGTAGGCCCAGCTGCTCAGGCGCATGCCTTCGACCCGCTCGTTGTGGGCCTCGGCCAGGGCCTTCAGGCGCCGGTACTCGTCGTCCACCAGATCCTGCAGACGCTGCACCAGCGCGGCCTGGTCCTGTTCGGCCACCCGCATCTCCACGTCGAAGGCCATGAAGCCGCCGCCGCGCCCCAGCGCCGGGTTGGCCACCCGGTCCTGGTCGCCGAAGGCGTACTTGATCAGCAGGAAGACGGGGTTGTCGTTCTGGTCGCGCCGGACAGAGATGTAGTCCGGGATCACGTAGAACTTCCAGAACATGGTGTCGTCCTGGTAGACGGTGACGCGCAGGTCTTCGAAATACGCGTAGGCGGGCACTTTGAGCATGGTGGTTCTCCTGGCGGTGGGTGTGCGGTGGGGTCAGGGTGCGGGCTGCCAGCGCGGAATCACCAGCAAGGGCTTGTCGGTGTGGGCCAGCGGCAGGGTGTGGGGCGTCTGGTCGGGCGCCACGAAGTAGGTGATCTGGTAGCTGTAGAAGCGGCGACTGAGGTCGCCAACCTCGACCGTCCAGCTCAGCGTCGCGCGCTCGCTGAAGGCCACCGCGTGGCTGGCGTCGATGCCGTGCACCTCGTCCTGGTAGCGCAGGTCCACCGTCACCAGCGGTGTCTGGGCGAAATCGATCAGCGCGCCGACCAGCTGCACCGTGAGCGAGCCCGGCCGGGGCGGCTGGTAGGGCGGCAGCACGAGCACCGGGTCCTCTTCCTCGAAGGGCGGCAGCACCACCGGGTCGCCGGTGGCCGGGAAGTGCGTCACCTGCACGCGGTAGCGCACCGGTGTGCCGGCGGGCACGTCCACGTTCCACACCACCGGCTGCTTGGCCCGGAACACGAAGGTCTCCTGCCGGCCGGTGGGCAGGTGGGTCAGGCCGACCTCGGTCAGCGGCGCGGCGGCCAGATCGAGCCGGTCGGGAATGATCTGGATCTGGTGGCGCGGCGGCGCCTGGACCACGATGGGCAGGGTCTCCTCGCCCGTGTGGCTCTGCCACGGTCCCTGCTGGAAGCGGCCGTCCTTGAAGCTGGCGTGCACGCGGTACTCGAAGCCCCGGCGGTTCTGGTCGCGCAGCGCCACTTCCCAGGTGCGGAACTCCTGGCTGGTCTTGAGCACCAGGCTTTCCTCGCGCCGCAGGCCATTGGGGGCGTCCTCGTAGCGCAGGTCGACGATCACCTGGGCCACACCGTCCCAACCGTCGCCGGCGGGCAGCAGGCGCACGCGCAGCAGGCCGCGGGCCGGCTGGTTGACGATGAGCTGGTGGCCGGAGAGTTCCTGCCAGTCGGGGTCTTCCACCACCTCGCCGCTGAGCATCCGAAAGCGCTGGCGGTAGAGCACCGGGCGCGCGCGCGGTTCAAAAATCTGCCGGTCGTACACACCGCTTGTGCTGGTCTTGTCCAGCAGCACGGTCTGTTCCTGGCGCGGCACACCGGCGGCCGGGTCTTCGTAGGCCAGCAGCACCTGCACCTGCCGCACCTGGTTCTCGAAGTCGATGTCGCCCGCGCGCACCTCGACGAACACCCGGCCGGCGGCCGGCACGGAAATGTTGAGGTCGTTGCGGCTGGCGGCTTCCCAGCGGGTGAACGAGCCGAACGCCCGGCCGGCGAACTTGAAGCGGTAGCGGTATTCGTAGCCACGCTCGTCGCCGATCAGCTTGGGCTCCCACTTCTGCGGCTGGTTGCCGGTGAAGGTGAAGGTCTTGAGCTTTTCCTGGCGGTCGCCGTTGGCGTCGCGGCCGGCGTAGCGCAGCTCGACCTCGACCGCCTCCAGCCCCGCGGGATCAAAAGGCGCGAACACGCGGGCCGTGAGGTTGAGCGACTGGAACACCGGATCGTCCAGCACCACCACGCGCACGAAGTTCGCGATCTGCGCCGCCGACATGCCGCGGAAGAAGGTCTGCAGCGTGCCCTGCGGGTGGATGGGCCAGGACACCACGCTGTTCTGCTCCAGGCTCAGTTCCAGCTTCACGTGCATGCTGTCCTGCTGCTTGCGCAGGTACTTCTTGGTCCGGTCGCGGCGGCCCGAGAGCGCCTCGTCGGGCACGTCGCCCGAGCCCGAGGGCCGGTGCGCCTCGGCCGGGTCGTCGGTGAAGAAGTTCGACTCCACCAGCTGCTGCATCACCTCCAGCGCGTAGCGCCGCAGCTCGGCGATCACCGCGTCGTCGAGCGAGCCGCTGCCGGTGTCGATCTGCACCGTGATCAGGCCGGCCACCTCGGCCGAGGCGGTGTCGATGTCGCTGTGCTGGAAGTCGTAGGTGGTGCAGTGGTCGACACCGGCGCCGTCCATGATCTTGCGCACCTGCTCGTACATGCGCTGCGAGTCGGCCTTCACATGGATGCGCACCGGCGGCAGGCGGGCCCAGAAGCTCAGGTCGTAGCGCACCTGGATCGGCGTCAGGTCGGAGGCCCCGGCGGCCCCACCGCCGCCGGTGAGGGTGCGCTCCATGAAGGTGGCGCCCTCGCTGGTGAGGTCCATGCTGAACACCGAGACGTTGTCGGCCAGCAGGGACGGCGCGCCGCTGGCCACGCGCTTGCTCACCAGCACGCTGGTCTGCGGCGCGTCCATGGCCACCGTGCCGCCGGTGTAGGTGGGGGTGCCGAAGTCCACCGGCGGTGGTGCGGTCATGCCCTGCACCGAAGCCTTCTCCTCGGCACTGCCGGCCTGGCGGCGCGCGAACTCGGTGTCCACCCAGGCCTGCAGGTTGGCGCGCACTGCCTCGCGCTGCGCGTCGTCCAGCTCGAACACCACGTCGACGTTGAGGTAGCCGCCGCCGCGCGGCAGCGTGGGGTTGCGCGCCAGCTCCTCGTCGGACAGCGCGTACTTGACCAGCAGGAACACCGGCTGGCCGTCGGCGTCCAGGCGCACCCGGGGCTGGTCTGCCACGGGGTAGAAGCGGTGCCAGAGCGTGTCGTCGGCGTAGACGGTGACGCCGTCGACGGTTCGGAAGGCGGGGACTTTCAGCATGGGGTCACCTCTGTGGAGGGTGGGCGCACCGGGGCGGTGGGGCGCGGGTTCATGTCGGCACCTGCTCGACGAGCAGTTCGGGGGTCTGGTCCACGCGCCAGGGGCCGACGCGCAGCGGGCGGGTGGCGCCAGTGGCCGGGTCGCGGCCGACCCAGTGCAGGCGCCAGGCGTAGGAACGGGGCTGCAGCAGGCTGCGGCGCCAGTAGGACCAGCGGCGTGCCTGCCCCGCCTCCAGCGTCAGCAGGGTGCCGCTGGCGCCGTCGGCGGGCACGGTGTCGCTGGCCAGCAGCTCCACCGCCACCAGCGCCGTCGCCCCGGCCAGCGGTTCGGCCAGGCGCAGGTCGACCGTTTCTGGCGCCGTGGGCTCCAGCGCCCAGCCGTTCAGGCGCAGACCCTCTGTCGGCAAGGGGCCGGACCAGAAAAGCTGCTCCGCCCCGTCGCCCGCGCGGGCCATGGCCTGGGCCGTCACCGGGGTCAGGCGCTCGTCGCCGGTCAGGCACACCCAGGCGTCCGGGGTCTGCGGGTTCAGTTCGATGGATCGGGTCGGGCCGCTGGCGGGAGTCACCACCAGCCGCACCGCCACGGCGTGGGCCCAGAGCGAGGGGTCGGCCGCCACCGGCACCGGGCGCACGCCGGCCTCCGCCTCGCCGATCACCAGTTGCAGGCCCTGCACCGGCACGAAGTCCGGCGACGACAGCGTCAGCGGCAGCTGCCCTTCCCGGGCCACCACCGCCAGCGTGCGGTGCGACAGTTCCAGGCCGGCACCGAAGGCGGGGCCGACCACCGACAGGGCGTGCAGCCCGGTGCGGGCATCGAAGCGGAAGGTGTGGTGCACCCAGGCCCCGCTGGGACCGCGGTAGCGCAGCTCCACGTCCAGCTGGGCCAGGCCGCGGGGGTGCAGGGGCAGGGCGCAGAGCACGTGCACCGTGACCCGCTGCATGGGGCGGAACGGCGTGACCACCGGAAAGGCCAGGGCGTGCCCGGCCCATTGGCGGTGGGCCTCGCTCACCGACCAGCCCAGGCGCCGCTCGACGGTGTCGGGCAGGGGCAGGTCCAGGCGCCACGAGAGGCCGTCGACCGCGTCGGTCAGCGGCACCCCGGGGTGCCACTCGAAGCCCTCGCCCACGCGGCGGAACAGGCTCTGGCGCGCGCTGCGCGCGGCCTGCAGCGCCAGTGCTTCGGTGTCGGCCGGTACCGCGTCGTCCAGCAGCGGCTGCCAGCGCAGCAGGCCCGCTGGCAGGCTCAGGAAGGCGCGGTCGAGGTCCCGGGCGCTGGCCGGCGCATCGGCGGGCAGCAGGGCCTGCAGCTGGTCGTGCAGGGTGGTGCCGGTGGTCGTCACCACCCAGGGCAGGCCGGGCCGCAGCCCCGGCACGCGCAGCCGCAGCTCCAGCTCCACCGGTTCCGGCCCGCCGGCCTCGGCCTCGCGCACCAGTGCCGTGACGATGCGGGTGTCGTCCGGGCCCAGGTGATGGGTGAGCGAGAGGGCATCGGCCGAGCCCACGGCCACGGGCTGCCACTGACCGGACGCCTGCACCAGGTCGCCCGACACGCCGCGCAGCACCAGGCGGGCCTCGGCCTGCGCCACCGGCGCGGGCTCCAGCGCATGGCCGGCCAGCGACGGCTCGCGGGCCAGGGCATCGAGGTGGGTGTGGTCCAGCGCCAGGAAGGCCTGCAGCAGGCCGCCGTCCTGCGCCGCGCCGTCGTCGGCGGTGCGCCGCAGCAGCGTGAAGCGCGGCAAGCCGTCGGCGTCCAGCGCCAGGGCCACGCGGTCCGGCAGGACATACAGCCGGTGCGCGTCCCGGTGGTCGGGGAACACGTCCGGGAAGTCGGGCAGCGGCCGGGTGAGCATCATGGTCACTCCTGCGGCAACGTCACCTGCAGATGGCCGACCCCGGCCAGTCCGTCGTGCACGCGTTCGCCACCCCGCGCATCCACCGCCACCAGCCGGTAGCGGTAACCAGGCTCCAGGCCCAGGATGCGCGCCACCACCGGCTTGCGCAGGCTCACCGTCTGCACCAGCGTGCCGGCGTCGAGCGTCACCACCGGACCGTCGTCGAACTCGACCCGCAGCGACGTCAGCGCACCGGGACCGAAGAACAGCGGGCTGGCCGACACCTGCACCTCGAACGTGGCCTCGGTGAAGGCCTCGGTGACGGTGAGCTGGCCCATGAGCCGGGCGAGGTCGGGCTGGATGTCCAGGTCCAGCGCCGGGCTGACCGACAGCAGCGGGAAGGCCGCGGGCTCGACGGCCAGGCGCAGGTCCAGGGTCTGGCCCGGCGCCACCGCAGCGGCCGGTGGCAGCTCCAGGGGGCGCACGGTCACGGTCTGCGCGACACCGGTGGCCGGGTCGGTCCACACGCCCAGCTCCTGCGGGTGGACCCCGTTGACGCGCACCGGGCTCTCGATGCGGTTGCGCAGGGTCACGACGTGGTGGCCGGGCACGCCGTCGGGGTCGGGGCGCAGCAGCTGGGGATCGAACACGCTGCCGGTGTTGTCCTTGAGCGAGACCACCAGCGGGATGTCGACCTGCGTGCCGTCGCTGATGGTGGCCGTCACCCAGCCCTGCATGCCGATGCCCGCCGGCGACTGGAAGGCGGCCGCCAGACGCACGAACTGCGCCTCGTCCAGCGACAGCTCGTCGGTGATGCCCTCGTCGAAGCGGATCACCGCGTCGGGCCGCTCCTGCAGCGCCGGGGGCGCGCCGTCGGCGGTCGGCACGCCCAGGGTGAGCCGGGCCGACCGGGGGGTGAGCGCGGTCAGGCGCGCCGCGGGACCAAAGCGCTGGCGCGCCAGCAGAAGGAAGGCCTGGCCGAGGTGGGGCCGCGCCTGGAACGCCAGGCGCACCCGGTAGGACAGCGCCTCGCTCTCGGTGGCCACGTCGGTGATGGCGAACACCAGCGAGGGCAGGAAGGGGCTGGCGTCGCTGCGCGCGAGCCGGAACTCCTGCGGCTCGTAGTAGACCTGGTCGCGCACCAGCGAATCCTGGAAGAAGGTCACGCTCTGGCCCTCGGCCACCAGGTCGTGCTTGAACAGCACATGGGCCTGCGAGGGGTCGCGCGGCGCATCGAGCATGTAGCCGTCGGCCTGGGGGTCGAAGGTGCAGGCCAGCGACTGCGTGCACTCGACCTCGCGCCGCACCAGCACCGGCCGGCCCTTCTTGTCGATGGCCACGCGCCGCGGCAGGGTGCGCAGCACGCGCGCCGTCTCTTCCCGGGACAGCGCCTCGTCCAGATCGGGGTTGTGGTGCGGGCGCCGTACGCCCCGCGCGAGTGCCAGCGTGGCGGCACTGGCGCGGTCGGCCCGCAGGCTGGCGATCGCGGGCATCCGCGGCCCCGCCGCCGCCACCACCGCCAGCGGCTGGGTGCGCAGCGTGCTCAGCACCGCGGGGCTGATGCGCACCATGTCGATGTCCGGCCGCAGCGGGGCCACCGCCGGCCGGTCGTGCAGCCACCACTGCTGCCAGGTGCGCTGGCCGATCGTGGCCTTGCACACCACCTCCAGCCGGGCGCGGTGCACCGGCGAGGTGATGATCTGGTGGATGCGGTCGTAGTCCTCCTGGGCGTGGAAGGGCAGCGTGCAGCGGTGCACGCTGCCGCCCAGCGGGTTCAGCGGGCCGAGCGGCTCCCAGATCAGCGGCTGCGCCGGCGCGGCGGCCACCGAGCGGGCCATGACGTAGTTGCTCAGGCGATCGGTGCGGCCATCGGCGTCGGTGTAGTCGTCCAGCACGTCCACCACCAGCGTCTGGCCGCTGCGGCGGGCGGTGAGGGTGGTGACCTTGAAGCCGAAGGCGTAGACACCGGTCAGCGCGTCGCCCGAGGGCATGGCCGTGGTCTCGCCCCAGTCGCAGTCGCTCGGGTGGCACTTGCCGAAGCCGTGCATGAACCAGCCGCCGTCGGCCCGCCGCCCGATCAGCAGGCGGGTCATGCCCCGCGTGGCCGCATCGGTGTTTTCCCACTGGCCCTCCCAGGTCAGCGTCGCCGGGTCGGCCGCCGCCACCACCGGCATTTCGTACCCCAGCCGCAGCGTGGCGGTGTGCTCAAGCGTGCGCATGGCGAAGCGCGCATCGACGGCGTGCACCGCCAGCAGCTCGATGTTCAGCCAGCCCAGCGGACCGAGCGGGTCGTCGTCGGCCGTGCGCAGGCGCAACCGGGAGGTGTGGCGCCCGCCCACCGTGTTCCATTCGTAGCGCGGCAGCTGGTACCGGGCGCTGGCATCGTCCGATGCCTCGTAGAGCACCTGGGGTTGGAGGGAGCCGTCCGGGCTCACCGGCACCGGGGCCTGTGCAGCCGCTGTCGTCACCGGATGCACCTTGGGCGTGAGCAGCAGCGTCTTGAGCTCGAAAGCTTGCAGCTGGTTGCTCATCAACAGAACCTGCTCGTCGCTTGCCATGTCCGCTCCTGCAAGAGGTGCCCCCGGTGGCCCTGACCCGGTGGACGGACCAGCGCGGCGGGGGGAGGGGACCCAATGTAGGAGTGCAGAACGGCGGTGACATCCTTCCGACTAGGGACCGGCGGCCGCAAGGATCACCCGTTTTGAGGACAAGTCCGCGCCCGTATAACCGATCCGCCGCCGCACCGCCGGGCGGCAGGAACAAAGGCGTTCCGGTTCCCGTTTTCCCCGCGGGCGCCAGCGCTGTTTGCTGCACCGCGTCATGATTTCTTCATGTGCCCGCACGGTGCGGGCGCCCCACCTCCCCGGAGCACCCGTTTCATGAGCGACCTGTCGCAACCCACCCACGCCCCCGTCCTGCTGGACAAACTGCAATGGCGCTACGCCACCAAGAAGATGGACCCGTCCCGCGCCGTGCCGCAGGACAAGGTCGAGCGCATCGTCGAGGCCGCGCGCCTGGCGCCCACCTCCAGCGGCCTGCAGCCGTTTGAAATCATCGTCGTCACCAGCAAAACGGTGCGCGAACAGATCCAGCCCATCGCCTGGAACCAGGCCCAGATCACCGACGGTTCGCACCTGCTGGTGTTCGCCGCCTGGGACACCTACACGGCCGAGCGCATCAACCACATGTTCGACCTGGTGAACACCGAGCGCGGTTTCACCAATGAGGGCTGGGAGAACTACCGCCAGATGCTGCTGAACAGCTACCCGCAGCGCGACGCGCAGGTGAACTTCGAGCACGCCGCCCGCCAGGCCTACATCGGCCTGGGCGCCGCTCTGATCGCCGCCGCGTTTGAAGAAGTGGACGCCACGCCGATGGAAGGCTTCGACCCCGCCAAGCTGGACGAGATCCTCAAGCTGCGCGAGCGCGGCCTGCGCAGCGTGGCCATCGTGCCGCTGGGCTACCGCGCCACCGACGGCGACTGGCTGGTGAACCTGAAGAAGGTGCGCCGCCCGCTGGAACAGTTCGTCACCGAAGTGAAGTGATCCGCCCGGGCGGCGGCGGGCCTCAGGCGGCCTGCAGCGCCCGGCGGTCGA
The DNA here is from genome assembly GCF_001592285.1 of Hydrogenophaga pseudoflava NBRC 102511. Taxonomy (GTDB): domain Bacteria; phylum Pseudomonadota; class Gammaproteobacteria; order Burkholderiales; family Burkholderiaceae_C; genus Hydrogenophaga; species Hydrogenophaga pseudoflava. The sequence goes on from NZ_BCWQ01000003.1 coordinate 43,012, forward strand.
TCTGGAACGCCGCCACCGAGGCCACCAGCTCGCGGGCCTGGTCGTCCAGGCTCTGCGAGGCCGCGGCGGTCTCTTCCACCAGGGCCGCGTTCTGCTGCGTGGCCTGGTCCAGCTGGGTGATGGCCTCGCCCATCTGGGTCACGCCGGTGCTCTGCTCCTGCATGGCAGAGGCAATGTCCACCACCAGCTGGTTCACCCGCCGGATGGATGCCACCACCCCGGTCATCGCCGCGCCGGCCTGATCGGCCAGTGCGGCGCCCGTGCCGACCTGGTCCACGCTGGCCTCGATCAGCTGCTTGATCTGCCGCGCCGCGTCGGCCGAACGGCCGGCCAGCGCCCGCACCTCCGAGGCCACCACGGCAAAGCCGCGCCCCTGTTCGCCGGCCCGCGCCGCCTCCACCGCCGCGTTGAGCGCGAGGATGTTGGTCTGGAAAGCGATGCCGTCGATCACGCCGATGATCTCGGCGATGCGCCGCGAGGCGTCCTCGATGCTGCGCATGGTGCGCACCACCGAGGCCACGGTCTCGCCGCCGGCCTCGGCCGCCTGCGAGGCGTCGGTGGACAGCGTGCGGGCCGCCTGCGCGCTGTCGGCGTTCAGGGCGATGGCGCTGCTGAGCTGCTCCATCGACGCGGCCGACTGTTCCAGCGCGCTGGCCTGCGCCTCGGTGCGGGCGCTCAGGTCCTTGTTGGCGCTGGCGATCTGCGCCGAGGCCGAACCCACATGGTCCACCCCGCGGTGCACCTGGCCCACCAGGCTGCGCAACCCGTCCTGCATCACCCCCAGCGACTGCAGCAGCTCGGCCACCTCGTCGCGGCCCTGCACCGGCACGTCCTTGGTGAGGTCACCGGACGCAATGCGACCGGCCACCGCCACGCCTTCGCGCAGCGGCCGCACGATGCTGCGGGCCAGCACCACCGAGGCCAGCAGGCCCAGCACCAGCGCCGCCGCCCCCAGGCCGATCTGCAGCAGCTGGGCACCGCCGATGGAGCGCCCCACGGCCTGGCCATGTTCCTGCGCCAGGCGGTCCTGCAGTGCGCGCAGGGTGTCGATGGGTTGCTGCAGGCGCGCCAGCGCCGGCAGGGTCTCGCTGCGCAGCAGCTGCTGGGCCTCCTCAATGCGGCCTTCCTTCGCCAGCGGACCGACCTTGACGAACGAGGCCACATAGGCGGCGCGGGAGCTGCGCAGCTCGGCCAGCGCGGCCTTGCCTTCGGGCCGTTCCACCAGCCGGTCCAGCGTGAGCAGGGCCTCGTCAATGGCCTTGCGGTTGGCGTCGATGCGCGCCTGCACCACGGGTATCTGCGAGGGCTCCACCAGCAGCAGCTCGGCTGTGTTCAGGCCGTTGGCCCGCGTGGCCGTGTCGATCACCGACACCGCCGCCACCTTCACCATTTCGCGCTCGATCAGCTGGCTGTTTTCCTGCCCGATCAGCCGCAACGACAGCAGCGACGAGGCCACCAGCCCCGCAATGAGCAACAACATCAAACCGAAACCGGCCGCCAGCCGCGCACCGATCCGGAACCTGGACACACCCCACATGCTGAACTCCTGGCGCGCGCACACCGCGGCCTGATGCGGAGTTCTTCGGCGCGGGGCGGGCGGGCTGAATAGTCCTGAAGAACTATGGCGGGCCTAAGATCCGGGACACCTCGCCACCCACCGCCGCCGACACGCCATGTCCCAGGAATCCCGCCGCACCAGCCAGACCGGGGTCGTGCTGCGCCTGGGCAGCACGCAGACCCTGGCCTGGGCCTCGTCCTACTACCTGCCTGCCCTGCTGGCGGCGCCGCTGGCCGCCGAGCTGGGCCTGGCGGTCACCCAGGTGTTCGGTGCCTTCACGCTGGCACTGGTGATCTCGGCCCTGGTCGGGCCGGCCGCGGGCCGCGCCATCGACCGCCACGGCGGGCGCGCGGTGCTGCGGGTCACCAACCTGCTGTTTGCCGCCGGCCTGGCGGCGCTGGGCCTGGCGCAGGTCGGGTGGCAGGTCTGGGCCGCGTGGTGCGTGATCGGCGTGGCCATGGGCAGCGGGCTCTACGACGCGGCCTTCGCCACGCTGGTGCGGCTCTACCCGGTCAGCGCGCGCAACGCCATCACCGGCATCACGCTGATCGCCGGCTTCGCCAGCACCGTGGGCTGGCCGCTCACACAGTGGGGCCTGGACACACTGGGCTGGCGCGGCACCTGCCTGGGCTGGGCGGCGCTGCACCTCGTGCTGGGCCTGCCGCTGCACGGCGGGTTGCCGCGCGGGCGGGAGGAAGAGGCGCCGCCGGTGCGGGCCGAATCCGCGCCCACCGCACCCGCCGACTCGGGCGCACCGGCGCAGGCACCCGCCGGCAATGGCGTCGCCATCGTGCTCGCCGCCGTGTTCGCCATCGCCTGGTTCACCAGCACCGCCATGGCCGCGCACCTGCCGCTGCTGCTGCAGGCGCAGGGCCTGTCGGCCTCCACCGCACTGGGCGTGGCCATGCTGGTCGGCCCGGCGCAGGTGGCGGGGCGGCTGCTGGAATTCGGCCTGCTGCGCCGCGCCCACCCGCTGCTCTCCAGCCGCTTCGCGACCGCGGGGCACCCCATCGGCGTGGCGTTGCTGGCCCTGGGCGGGCCGCTGGGCGCCTGGCTGTTCGCCGTGATGCACGGCATGGGCAACGGCATCCTGACCATCGCCAAGGGCACGCTGCCGCTGGTGGTGTTCGGTGCCGCGGGTTATGGCGAGCGCCAGGGCTGGCTGATGGCGCCGGCCCGGGTGTCGCAGGCGTTTGCGCCGCTGCTGTTCGGCCTGGCCATGGCGCACTGGGGCGGCCACGCGCTCTGGCTCACGGCAGGGCTCGGGCTGCTGGCGCTGGCCCTGCTGCAGGGACTGGCGCTGCACATGGCGCGCCGCAGCGCGGCCGTGGCGCCTACGAGCCCACGGCCTGACGCGCCAGCTTGAGGAAGCGCGCCCGGTCTGCCTCGCCCAGGGACGCGAGGATCTCGTCCTGCAGGTTGCGCACCACCGGCACCAGCGCCTGGAGGATGCGCTCGCCCTCGGCCGTCAGCGACAGCACGCGCGCGCGGCGGTCGCGTTCGCTGATGACGCGGTCGACCCAGCCCTTCTGCTCCAGCCGCTCGATCACGCCGCCGATGGTGGCGCGGTCGTAGGCGATCAGCTCGGCCACGGTCGCCTGGTCCGTGCCCGGGTGGTGGCCGATGGCGTCCAGCGCTGCGAACTGCACCGGCGTCAGGTCGAAGCCCGCCGCCTGCGTGCGCTGCACGAACACCTGCGTGGACAGCTGGTGCAGCCGGCGGATCAGGTGTCCCGCCATGTCGAGTGAGTCCATGCCTGCGCTCCGTTTCAAAGACTATTGATAAGTATACGTACCGTATTGACACGAATTAGTAAGCATAGATATCATTTGCCCCCACCCATCGCCTCCCGGCGACCTTCCCATCAGGAGACACCCCATGCAGTTCTACAAAGACGGTTTTCGCGGCGGCAACCCCGACATCAAGCAGGCCGCGCCCAACCGCCGCAACCGGGGCGTCAACGAACCCCTGCCGGAGAAGGTGGACGTGCTGATCGCCGGTACCGGCCCGGCCGGCCTGTGTCTGGCCGCGCAACTGGCGGCCTTCCCGGAGATCGACACCCTGATCGTCGAGCGCATGGCCAGCAACATCATCAAAGGCAAGGCCGACGGCATCAACACGCGCACCATGGAAATGTTCCAGGCCTTCGGTTTCGCCGACAAGGTCAAGCGCGAGACCTACTGGGTCAACCAGACCGCGTTCTGGATGCCCGACCCCGCCAACCCCTCGCACATCCGGCGCGTGGGCCGGGTGCAGGACGTGGCCGACGACAGCTCGGAGATGCCGCACATCCTGATCAACCAGGCGCGGCTGCACGAGCTGTTCCTGGAGGTGATGGCGAACTCGCCCTCGCGCCTGGCGCCCGACTACGGCTGGGAGATCGTGGGCCTGACCATCGACGAGACCACCGACGACCACCCGGTGACCGTGACGCTCAAGGACTCGACCGGCATCAACTGGGGCGCCACGCGCACCGTGCGCGCCAACTACGTGGTCGGCTGCGACGGCGCGCACTCGGCGGTGCGCAAGGCGATTGGCGGCGTGCTGCACGGCGACGCGGCCAACCAGGCCTGGGGCGTGATGGACATCCTGGCCAACACCGACTTCCCCGATGTGCGCCAGAAGTGCCTGATCTCCTCGGCCAACGAAGGCAACGTGCTGATCCTGCCGCGCGAGGGCGGCTACGTGTTCCGCATGTACGTGGAGCTGGACAAGCTCAAGGACGGCGAGAAGGCCGCGAGCAAGAAGTTCACGCAGGACGACATGATCGCGGCCGCGAACCGCATCATCAAACCCTACTCGCTGGACGTGAAGGAAATCGTCTGGTGGTCGATCTACGACATCGGCCACAGCATCACCGACAAGTTCGACGACGTGCCCGAAGGCAGCAACCGCGCGCCGCGCGTGTTCACCGCCGGCGACGCCTGCCACACCCATTCGCCCAAGGCGGGGCAGGGCATGAACGTGTCGATGCAGGACACCTTCAACCTCGGCTGGAAGCTGGTGCATGTGCTGCAGGGCCGCGCCGACCCCAGCCTGCTGCGCAGCTACAGCAAAGAACGCCTGACCGAGGCCAAGCGCCTGGTCGAGACCGACCACGAGTGGTCGCGCATCATGTCCGCGCCGACCACGCAGGCCGAGCGCGAGGGCACCGAAGAGCCGCGCATCATCCGCCAGTTCAAGGCCAACCTCGAGTTCACCGGCGGCACCGCGGTGAAGTACGACACCTCGACCCTGTTCGCGCCCGGCACGCACCAGGCGCTGGCCAGGGGCGAAGAGATTGGCCGCCGCTTTCACTCCGCGCCGGTGGTGCGCCTGTCGGACGCCAAGCAGATGCAGCTGGGCCATGCGGCCGAGGCCGACGCGCGCTGGCGGATCTACGCCTTCGCGGGCCAAGGCGACGTGGGCCAGTCCGGCGCACCCATGGCCCGCCTGGCCGACTGGCTGGAGAACGACCCTCAGTCACCGGTCGTGAAGCACACGCGCAAGGGCGAAGACATCGACGCCATCATCGACGTGCGCGCTATCTTCCAGCCGACCTTCGACCAGCTCGACTACGGCCAGATGCCCTCGCTGCTCAAGCCCAGGACCGGCAAGCTCGGCCTGCAGGACCACGAGAAGGTTTTCTGCGTGGACCACAAGGGCGCGGGCGACATCTACGACATGCGCGGCATTCACCGCGAGCGCGGTTGTCTCATCGTCGTGCGGCCCGACCAGTACGTGGCGAACGTGCTGCCGCTGGACGCGCGCGAGGAACTCTCGGCGTTCTTTGCCGGGGTGTTGCGCTGAGGCAAGGCGGCGCGGCCAGCGACGGGGCCGGCCTCAGAGCCGGCGGGCGTAGATGAACCGGCCGTTGGCCTGCCAGAGCAGGGTGAGTGCGCCCCACCGCTCCAACAGACCCAGGGTGGACGAGCGGTCGGCAGCCGTCACCGACCACATCTTGCTGCCCTCGTCCTCGAACACGGGCGCGCCGAACAGGGACCGCAGCGTCTCCTCGGCGTTGGCCTTGTGGATGCCCTGAAGCCGTTCCAGCAGCACCCGTTCATCGGGCGTCATCGCCGCCACCGCCTGCGCGTTGCGCGCTTCCAGCAAGCCCGAGGTGTCGGCGCCGTGGCGCCAGGAGCTCAGCAGCCCGTCCGAACTCTCGATGCCGAAAATGTCCATCAGCTCTTCGAGGTAGCCGACGAACCGGTCCTGGTCCTCGCCCTCGGCGGAATCGAACTTCTTCATCACCGGCTTGAACAGGCCCAGCACGACCGGCTTCGTCTGCCGGGACGGCGGCAGCTTGCGCAGGTCGCGCGCCAGCTGGTTCACCCAGGCTTCGTACCGGAGCCGGTCCGCTTCCTTCAGGTCCACGCGGTAGAACGGCTCGTTCACGAACTTCTTTTTGGCGATGAAGCGGTCCAGGGCCTGACGGCGGTCCTCGGCGGCCGAACTCTGAGCTGCGGGGTCGGCCCAGACGTGGATGGACACCGCGCCGAGCAGGGCGGATAGGAGAAGGGCGCGGCGGGAGGGGGAGGTACAGGCCGGCATTGCTCGCCCAGGAGGGTGTGGTGGAGGTTCGGAGGTGAACAAGTTCGCCAATCTTGCGACGGAGGGGCCGGGGAATGCGCCGCCTCAGCGGCCGGCACCCGGCGCCACCAGTCCGCGGCGCGGGATGGGCGTGGAGAACACGATCGAGGTCCGCGTCTCGCCGTAGCCATTGATGGACGAGAGGAACCGTTCCAGGTCTTCCAGGCTGCGCGCCACCACGGTCACCACATAGGAATCCGCCCCTGCGACGTGGTGGCATTCCAGCACCTCGGGCGCACGGCGCAGCTTGTCGATGAACGCCTTCTTGCCCGGCTGCTGCACCGTGATGCCGACGATGGCGCGCACCGGATAGCCGGCCAGCGCCGGGTCCACGTCGGCGCTCACCGCACGCACCACGCCCGCGTCCTTCAGCCGCTTCAGGCGTTCGACCGTGGCGGGCACCGACAGGCCCGCGGCCATGGCCAGGGTCTTGAGCGGCGCCCGGCCATCGGCCTGCAACGCCATCAGCAGCGCCCATGCCTTGGCGTCCAGTTCCAGCGTCGTCTCGGCCATACACGCCTTTCACCTGAAAAATCGATGGTGAACGCGATTCTCACCTGAGATAGCGCCTGTGCAGCGCACCAGGGCCTGCCGACAATCTGGTCCATGGACACGCTTCATTCATTCCCCCTGGCCGGGCTGTTCGTTCAGTCGATGCTCATCGGACTCTCCATCGCGGCACCGGTCGGGCAGATCGGCATCCTGGCCATCCAGCGCACGCTGGACCACGGCCGCGCCGCCGGCCTGGCCACGGGCCTCGGCGCCGCGTTGGCCGACGCGGTCTACGGCGCCATCGGCGCGTTCGGTGTCGCCGGCCTCATCAAATGGCTGCTGGGCCTGAAGCTGTGGCTGGGCCTGTTTGGCGGCGGGTTCCTGCTGTGGCTGGCGTGGCGCATCGCGCACAAGCCGCCGGTGCGGCGCAACGGCCAGCACCCGCCACCGGGCACCCTGCTGCGGTACGTCTCGGGCACCTTCCTGCTGACGCTGTCGAACCCCACCACCATCCTGTCGTTCATGGCGGTGTTCGGTGCGCTGGCGGGTGGTGCGCCCGTGCTCTCGCCCTGGGTGATGGTGCTGGGCGTGCTGCTGGGCTCGGCCCTGTGGTGGCTGATCCTGTCCACGGGCGTGGCATGGCTGCGCGAGCGCTTCGACGAGCGCTGGCAGCGCGCGGTCAACCTCGGCTCGGCCGCGCTGCTGGCCGCCCTGGGGCTGTGGCAACTGGGTCAGCTCGTGGCTTAGGGTCGACAATCGACGCTGCCTCAGCCACGGCCCTTTTCAGGAGTTTCATCAGTGGACATCCCCCGGATTTTCAACATCACGGAAAGCGCGCATCGCATTCACAACCCGATCACCGCGGACAAGCTCGCCACGCTGGGCGCGGCGCTGCGCATGGCCCCCGAAACCCGGGTGCTGGACCTGGGCAGCGGTTCGGGTGAAATGCTGTGCACCTGGGCGCGCGACCACCAGATCGTCGGCACGGGCATCGACATGAGCCCGCTGTTCACCGAACAGGCGCAGCAGCGGGCTCAGGCGCTGGGTGTCGCGCACCAGGTCCGCTTCATTCACGGCGATGCCGCCGGCCATGTGGCGGACGAGCCGGTCGACGTGGCGGCCTGTGTCGGCGCCACCTGGATCGGCGGCGGCGTGGCCGGCACCATCGCGCTGCTGAAGCGCAGCCTGCGCGACGGCGGGATGCTGCTCATCGGCGAACCCTTCTGGCGCCAGCTGCCGCCCAGCGATGCGGTGGCACAAGGCTGCCAGGCGCACGCGGTGTCCGACTTCCTCACGCTGCCGCAGCTGCTGACCTCGTTCGCCGAACTGGGCCACGACGTGGTGGAAATGGTGCTGGCCGACCAGGACGGCTGGGACCGCTACGAAGCGGCCAAGTGGCTCACCATGCGCCGCTGGCTGGAAGCGAACCCTGGCGACGAACTGGCCGCAGAAGTTCGCGCCCAGTTGCACTCGGAACCGGTGCGCTACGCGACCTACACACGCGAGTACCTGGGCTGGGGCGTGTTTGCGCTGATGGCGCGGTAGGCGCGGGCGCCACGGCCGCCGCTACTGCGGCACCAGCCCGGCCGACTTCACCAGCTCCGCGTGCAGCTTGATGTCGCTGGCGATCAGGCGCTGCAGTTCTTTGGGCGAGCTGGTCGCCACCTCGATGCCGCTCTCGGCCAGCCTGGCCTTGAGCTCGGGGTCGAACGCGGCCTGCACCGCGCGGTTGAGCTGGTCCACGATGGGGCGCGGCGTCTTGGCCGGCGCCAGCAGCGCCATCCAGGCCGAGAGGTTCATGTCGGCCACGCCCGCCTCGGCCATGGTGGGCACCTGCGGCATCACCGGCGAGCGGGTCGGGCTCATCACGCCCAGCGCGTGCAGCTTGCCCGACGCGACGTGCGGCACCGCCTCGGGCATCACCGCGAACATCACGTCCACCGTGCCAGCCAGCGTGTCGTTGATGGCCAGCGCGCCGCCCTTGTAGGGCACGTGCAGCATCTTCACCTTGGCGCGCGATTCGAACAGCAGGCCGCCCAGGTGCTGCGGGCTGCCGTCGCCCGACGAAGCGTAGGTGATGCCGCCCGGCTTGGCCTTGGCCGCCGCGATCAGCGCTGCGACCGAGGGGTACTTCTGCTTGTCCTTGACGATCAGCACCATGGGCTGGTTGACCAGGCGGGTGACGGGCGTGAAGTCCGCCTCGGGGTCGTAGGGCAGTGTCTTGAACACGCTCTTGTTGGTGGTCAGGAACGAGGCCGGCGACACCGCGAGCGTGTGGCCATCCGGCGCCGCCTTGGCCACCACCGGCATGCCGATCTGGCCCGAGGCGCCGCCGCGGTTGTCCACGATGAAGGGCACGCCCAGCGACGCGTTCAGCTTCTGGCCCAGCGCCCGCGCGATCATGTCCACACTGCCGCCAGCGGGCAGGGCCACGACCAGCTTGACGGTCTGGTCCGGGTACTTGCCTTGCGCGGCCGACAGGCCGGAGAAGGACAGGGCGGCGAGGGCGGCGGCACAGGCCAGGGTGGTGCGGCGGTCGGGCATGAAGGGCTCCTGAAAAGCGGGGTGGGGCGCGCACCGTGCCAGTGCGCGTGTGTGCAGTGCCTGCAGCCCCATGCAAGACACGCGCCCAGCCGCCGGCCGCGTGCTGCCCCCCGCCCTGGTCGCAGGCTCAGGCCTTGCCCCCGGCCCCGGACTGGTGCGTGTGCACGCCCTGCATCCAGGCCATCAGGTCGACATGGCCGGAGGCGGGCGCGGCCCTGGCGCTGCGCGGGGCCTCGTCGTCCGGTGCCAGGCGGCGGCGCCTGGGTTTGACGAAGCGCGCCACATGGCGCGGCGCCTCCGGGCTCTCGGCGGCCAGGTTGTCCAGGATCGCGCAGTGGGCGTGGTCGTCGCCCGCGCAGGCGCGCACCAGCCCTTCGAGCCCGGCCTTCATCTCGGCGATTTCCCTGAGCTTCTCGTCCAGATCCGCCAGGTGGCGCAGGGCGATGGTCTTGACCTCGCGGCTGGTGCGCCGGTCGTCGCCCCAGCGGCCGATCAGCTCGGCGATCTGCGGCACGGAAAAACCCAGCCGCCTGGACTGGCGGATGAAGCGCAGCACCGACACCTCCCGCTCGCCGTACAGGCGGTAGCCCGATTCGGTGCGCTCGGCCGGCGGCAGCAGGCCGGTCTGCTCGTAGTGGCGGACCATCTTGGGCGAGACGCCGGCGGCTTTGGCGGCTTCACCGATGTTCATGAGCGGGTTCATGGGAAGGCTCCTCGAAACGGAAAGGACACGGTGGCCCGGACTGTCGTCCTTGCCACCGTGTCAAGGTCAAGTGACCATGGGACGCCCATGGTCTGCGCGCTCAGGCCGGCGGGTAGCCGGCGTCGGCCAGGGCCTCGGCCAGCACCGCGCGGTCTTCGTCGCTCTGCACGGTGACCTTGCGCGCCTGCAGGTCCACCTGGAACTTGCAGGCCGGGTCGGCCAGGTGCAGCGTCTGGCCCACCATCCCGGCGCAATGGCCGCAGGTCATGTCGGGCAACTGGAATTCATGCATGTCGCACTCCTGAAAAAAGTTGAGGAGCGGCCAGTCTGGGCATTGCCACAGCGGCAAGGTCAAGGGCCGTGGCCCGGCGCGGAGGGCGTTTGACCTTGCCACTGCGTCACACCCGAGAGTGCGGGCTCCCCCTCACACCAGGAGATCGCCATGCAAGCATCCGCCACCCTCGCCCCGCCGGTCGACGCCCGGCCCGGCACCGAGTTCGAACTGCCCATCGAGGGCATGACCTGCGCGTCCTGCGTCGGGCGCGTCGAGAAGGCCCTGAAGGCCGTGCCCGGCGTGCAGGACGTCACCGTCAACCTCGCCACCGAACGCGCGTCGGTGGTGGCCGGGCCCGGCGTGTCGCTCCCCGCGCTCACCGGCGCTGTCGAGCGCGCGGGCTACTCGGTCGCGCAGCCCGCCGAAGAAGACCGGCCCGCGCCGGCCTCCCACCCCTGGTGGCCGGTGGCCCTGTCGGCCGCCTTCAGCTTTCCGCTGGTCCTGCCCATGCTGGGCATGCTGTTCGGCCAGGACTGGTCACTCAACGGCTGGGCCCAGTGGCTGCTGGCCACGCCGGTCCAGTTCTGGCTGGGCGCGCGCTTCTACCGCGCCGGCTGGAAGGCCCTGCGGGCCGGCGCCGGCAACATGGACCTGCTGGTGGCCCTGGGCACCTCCGCCGGCTACGGGCTGAGCGTCTACCTGCTGTTCAAGCACGCCGCGCACGGCACGCCGCACCTGTACTTCGAGGCCTCGGCGGTCATCATCACCCTGGTGCTGCTGGGCAAGTGGCTGGAGGCGCGCGCCAAGCGGCAGACGACCGCGGCCATCCAGGCGCTCAACGCCCTGCGACCGGAGGTAGCGCGGGTGCGCACCGCCTCGGGCGATGTGGACCGGCCGCTGGCGCAGGTGCGCGTGGGCGACCTGGTGGTGGTCCGGCCCGGCGAACGCATCCCCGTGGACGGCACCGTCACCGAAGGTGCGAGCGAGGTGGACGAGTCCCTCATCACCGGCGAAAGCCTGCCGGTGGCCAAGCACCCGGGCGACAGGGTCACGGGCGGCGCCGTCAACGCCGAAGGCCTGCTGCTGGTGATGACCACGGCCATCGGCGCCGAGTCCACCCTCTCGCGCATCGTGCGCATGGTCGAGTCCGCGCAGGCCAAGAAGGCGCCCATCCAGCGCATGGTCGACCAGGTCAGTGCCGTGTTCGTGCCCGTCGTGCTGGCACTGGCGCTGGCCACCCTGCTGGGCTGGGGCCTGTCGACCGGCGACTGGGAGCGCGCGATCCTGAACGCCGTGGCGGTGCTGGTGATTGCCTGCCCCTGCGCACTGGGCCTGGCGACGCCCACGGCCATCATGGCCGGCACCGGCGTGGCGGCGCGCCGCGGCATCCTGATCAAGGACGCCGAAGCGCTGGAGATCGCCCACAAGATCGACACTGTCGCCTTCGACAAGACCGGCACGCTCACCCAGGGCAAGCCCACGCTGGTGGCCCTGGAGGCGGCCGCCGGCCACGAGACCCAGCTGCTGCCATTCGCCGCCGCCATCCAGAACGGCAGCGAACACCCGCTGGCCCGTGCGGTGATGGATGTGGCGCGCGCGCGGTCTGTCGCGGTGCCCGCGGCGCATGGCGTCGCGGCCGTGGCCGGCCGGGGCATGCGGGCGCAGGTGAAAGGGCGCGACATCCACCTGGGCAGCACGCGTTACATGAACGAACTGGCCGTGGACCTGTCGCCCATGGACGCCGCGACCAGCGCGTTGCAATCGGAAGGCCGCACCGTCTCCTGGCTGGCCGACCTGACGGACGCCCCCCGCCTGATGGGCCTGCTCGCCTTCGGTGACGAGCTCAAGCCCACGGCCGCGCACGCCGTGCGGCAGCTCAAGGCCCTGGGCATCCGGACCGTGCTGGTGACCGGCGACAACCAGGGCAGCGCCCAGGCGGTGGGCCGTGCATTGGGCCTGGACCACATCCGCGCCGAGGTGCTGCCGGCCGACAAGGCCGGCATCGTGGCCGACCTGCGCCGCGGCGGCGACCGCGTGGCGATGGTGGGCGACGGCATCAACGACGCCCCCGCACTGGCCGCCGCCGACGTGGGCATGGCCATGTCCACCGGCACCGACGTGGCCATGCACGCCGCCGGCATCACCCTGATGCGGGGCGACCCCTCGCTCATTGGCGATGCCATCGACATCTCGCGCCGCACCTACGCCAAGATCCGCCAGAACCTGTTCTGGGCCTTCGCCTACAACGTCATCGGCATCCCGCTGGCCGCACTGGGCTGGCTCAACCCGATGGTGGCCGGCGCCGCGATGGCGCTGAGCAGCGTGAGCGTGATCTCCAACGCGCTGCTGCTGCGCCGCTGGCGCCCTACCAGCGCACCCAGCTGACCGGGACGCCCGTTCGCAGCGTGTTGTGCACCTCGGCCACGGCATCGGTCTCGCGCAGCAGGCGCTCCACCGCCTCGGGCGCAGCGGGCGACTGGACCCGGGCCCGGTAGCGGACATCGGACGCGGCCAGGCCCACGCCCTCGAACGACGCCGTGGCCTCGACTTCGACCTGGGTCAGCTCCATGCCCAGGCGGCGCGCTTCGCGGTAGAGGTCGTTGGCGTAGCAGGTGGCCAGGGCCAGCATGAGGAATTCGCCGCCGTTCACGGCCGAGCCGCCACCGGCCCTGGGCGGCACGGCCAGCGGCTGCTCCGCATCGCCCGTGCGCACCGACACGGCGTGCTGGCCGGCTGAGCTGACAACGCGGGCGCTGATCTGCACGGTGGCCTCCTTCTCAGACGAGCGTGACCTCGACCCGCGACGGGACGGCCCGGCGCACCGCATCGCCCACCGGGGAGTGCGCCTCGGCCCAGGCGACGATCTCGTGCAGCTGTTCGGCGGACGCCCCCTCCGCCGCGATGCGCACGCGGATGCTCACGCTCTGCGGTCCCGGCGGCACGCCATCCCCCAGCCCCAGGATGCCCCGGTCGTCGGAGACGCTGTCCACCGTGACCTCCAGCCGGCTCAGCACGATGCCCAGTTGCGCGGCGCGCAGGGCGATGACGGTGGCGTCGCAGCTGGCCAGGGCCGCGCGCAGATACCAGCCGGGTGTGGGCGCGCTCGCGGCGCCGCCGATGCCCTTGGGCATGTCGCTGACCAGGGTCTCGCCGCCGGGGCCGGTGGCGACGCAGCGCAGGCCCTGCTCGACGACGGCCGTGGCGGCCTTGTCGGTGGACAGCGCCTTCTCCGGGTGCTCGGAAAAGTACCTCGTCACGCCCTCGATCGATTGCTGGATGTGTGCAAGCGTCATGCGGTTTCTCCAGTGGCGGCCAACCGGTGCCGGAAACGGCGGACCAGTCTACCCGTGACCGATCCCTGCATGCAGCCCGGCCGCCGGGCGGCGCGGCGACGGGGCACCACGCTTCGGCGCAGCCCGAAGCATCCGCGGCCCGATCAGGCGGACAGTCCACCCCTGTTCCACACCGGTACCCGCACCATGCCCATCACCTGCTTCATCCGCTACCAGATCGACCCCTTCCAGCGCGAGGCTTTTCGCCGCTACGCCGAGGCCTGGGGCCGCATCATTCCCCGCTGCGGCGGGAACCTGCTCGGCTACTTCCTGCCGCACGAAGGCAGCAATCACATCGCCTGGGGGCTGATCGGCTTCGACGACATGGCCGCCTACGAGCGCTACCGCGCCGTGCTGCGCGCCGACCCCGAAGGCCGCGCCAACTTCGAGCTGGCGCAGGCGCAGCGCTTCATCCTGCGTGAGGAACGCAGCTGGCTCGAAGACGTGGCCGGCACGGTCCATCGGCCGCGGCAGGTGGCGCCGTGATGGTGGAAGCATGGCCCGCTGCGTTACGCTGAGGCCCATGAGCCGCAACACCCCGCACGAACCCCGCCTCGCCCGCGTGGCCGCCATGGTGGCCGACCCGGCGCGCTCGCGCATGCTCGCCTACCTGCTCAGCGGCGAGTGCGCCAGCGCCAGCGAGCTGGCCAAGGCCGCATCCGTCACGCCCGCCACCGCCAGCGGCCACCTCGCCCAGCTGCTGGAAGCGCGCTTCGTGGTCTGCGAACCGCGCGGCCGCCACCGCTACTACCGCCTCGCCGACGCCGACGTGGCCCACGCGCTGGAAGCCCTGGCCGTGGTGGCCGAGCGCGGCGACCACGAGCAGCAATGGGCCTCGCCCGAACGGGCGCGCCTGCGCGAGGCGCGCTGCTGCTACGGGCACCTGGCGGGGCGCCTCGGCGTCCGGCTGTTCGACGGCCTGATGGCGGCCGATGGATTGCAGCCGGTGAGCAACGGCTACGCCCTCACCGACAGCGGCCGCGCGTGGTGCCAGCGTCTGGGCTTCGAGCCACCGGAGCCCGGCAGGAAGCGGCGCTACGCCTACCCCTGCCTGGACTGGTCCGAGCGGCGCGACCACCTGGCGGGCGAACTGGCCGACCGGCTGTACCAGCACCTGGTGGCGCAGGGCTGGGTGCGGCGCGGGGCGGGTCGCGATGTGGCGGTCACGCCAGTGGGGCAACAGGAACTGATGGCCTTGCTCACCACCCCATGAACCCCACACGCAAAGTGCTGCTCGCCGGCGCCACCGGCCTGGTGGGCGGACAGATGCTGCAAGCCCTGCTGGCCGACCCGACGGTGGCGCAGGTGCATGCGCTGACCCGCCGCGACCTGAACCTGCACCACCCCAAGCTGCAGCCCCTGCGCGTCGACTTCACGCGCCTGCCTGCGCTGCCACCCGCCGAAGAGCTCTACCTCGCGCTGGGCACCACCATCAAGGTGGCGGGCAGCCAGGCGGCCTTCCGTGCGGTGGACCTCGACGCCAACCTCGCGGTGGCGCGCGCCGCAGTGGCCGCGGGCGTGCGGCGCATCGGCCTGGTCAGCGCGGCCGGTGCCAGCGCGCAGTCGTCCGTGTTCTACAACCGCGTCAAGGGCGAGCTGGAAGATGCGCTGCGCGCGCTGGACCTGCAGGCCCTGGTGCTGGCACAGCCTTCATTGCTGCTCGACCTGCGCGACGGCCTGCAACAGCCGCCGCGCCTGGGCGAACGCATCGCCATTCCCATCGCCCGCGTGCTGGCGCCGCTGTTTCCGGGGCGCTACCAACCGGTGCATGCGCGGGCGGTCGCGCTGGCGCTGCTGCGCACGGTACCGACCGCGCAGGGCGTGGTCGTGCTGGCGTCGGATGCGCTGGCGCGCATCGGCCGCTGAGGTCGGCCAGGGCGAACTGTGCAAGGGGCCGAACGCCCCGAACGCAACGTCAGCCAGCCACCATCAGCCCTTGGCGGGCGGGTTGGACCTGGGCTTGAAGATGTGAATCGCCTCCCCGCGCGCCAGCATGTCCACCAGCTGCTCGATGCGACGGGCACGCGTCTCGGGCTTCACGGCGGTCTGGACGCGCCACAGCACCGCGTAGCGGTTGCTCGCATTGAGCGTGGCAAAGAAGGCCTTGGCGGGCGGCTGTGCGTCCAGCGCCGCCTGCAGGTCGTCGGGCACCACCGAGGTCCGCGCGCCGTCGTAGGCCCTGGCCCAGCGGCCGTCGGCCTTGGCCGCGTCCACTTGCGCGAGACCCGGCGCCTGCATGCGCCCCGCCGCGATGAGCGCCGCGACCTTCTCCACATTGACCTTCGACCAGACGCTGCGCGCACGCCGTGGCGTGAAGCGCTGCAGAAAGTGCTGGTCGTCCAGCCCCTTCTTCTGGCCATCGATCCAGCCCCAGCACAGCGCGATCTCCACCGCTTCGGCGTAGGTGACGCTGGGCTCGTCGGCGCCCCGTTTGGCGATCTGGAGCCAGAGGCCGTCGGAACTGGCGTGGTGCTTCTTCAGCCAGGTCTCGAACGCCTTGGCGTTCCTGAACAGGCTCGGGGCAGGTTGAACCTGAAGGCCGGGTTCCCGGGTGCTCATCGCTGCGTGGACGGCGCCTGCGCCGCGTGCGCGCGCAGCCAGGCCACGATGTCGGCGGTCACCTCGTCGCGGTTGGTCTCGTTCAGGATTTCGTGGCGGCCGCCCGGGTAGAGCTTCACCGTCACGTCAGCAAGCCCCGCGTCGCGGTAGCGCTGGCCCAGCAGCTGGATCAGCGCGCCGCCGCCGGCCAGCGGATCGGCGTCACCGGAGGCGATCAGCACCGGCAAGTCGCGGCGGATGCCGGCCAGCCGTGCCGGGTCGGCCACGCGGGGCGCGGGCTCGAACAGGGCGGGGATCACATCGGCCGGCACGTCCCAGCCGCACCAGGGATTCGCCACGTAGGCGTCCACCTCGGCGGGGTCGCGCGACAGCCACTCGTAGCCCGTGCGGTGCTCGAAGCCCGCGTTGAAGGCTTCGAGCCCGGCCGGTCCGTCCGCGGGCGCGCTGGCCATGGCCGCGGCAAACGCGTCCAGCGCGGTCGAGCCGGACAGCACCACGCCCGACCAGGTGGCGGAGTGGTCGAGCATGGCCGCCTGCGCGGCAAACGACCCCATCGAATGCGCGAACAGGAACACCGGCAGGCCGCCGTGCTGCGCGCGCAGCGCGGCGCCGAACTGCGCGACGTCGGCGATCAGGCCGCCGAAGCCGGCCGCACCGAAGTCGCCCAGCCGCCCGCTGGCGGTGCGCCCGTGCCCGCGGTGGTCGACCGCGTGGACCACGAAGCCGGCCGCGTTGAGCGCCCGGGCAAAGCGGTCGTAGCGCTCGCCATGTTCGGCCAGCCCGTGCGCGATCTGCACCACGCCGGCGGGCTGGTCGTCCACGTCGGACCAGGTGTAGGTGACGACGCGGGTGCCGTCTGCGTCGGAGAGGAAGGAGGAGGTTGAGGTGCTCATCGCTGCATTCTCACCCCGCCCGCGCCCCGCCCGACCTAGTGAAAACGGCAGGGCGCGCATGCTGCAAGTGGCTGCGGCGGGCGAGTGAGCGGGTCGGGCGGAGTCCCGCCCTGGAAAGGACACAGGCAAGCATTGGCGGCCCGACAGGTTCACGCTTTGGCCCGCGGCTTCATACGGAAACTCACGCCCATGCGATTGATGGCGTTCATGGCGGCAATCGTGAGCGTCAGATCCACCAGATCCTTCTCACCAAACACGGCCAACGCGGCCGCATAGGCGTCATCGGATGCGTGGGTCTCGCTCACGCGCGTCACCTCCTCGGACCATGCCAGCGCGGCGCGCTCCTGCTCAGAGAAGAGGTATTCCGCCTCGTGCCAGACGGGAACGAGCACCACCTTCTCCACCGACATGCCTTCGGCAAGCAGGTCCCGCGTGTGGATGTCGATGCAGTGCGCGCAGCCGTTGATCTGCGACACGCGCAGGAAGACCAGGTGCGTCAGCAAGCTCGGAAGGCCGGTGCTCTTGGTGACAAAGTGGTGCAGCGTGCCGACAGCCTTGGCACCCTCAGGAGAGACTTGGAACCAAACAGCGCGATTCATGAATCAATTTCCTTCGATGTGAATGATGGGCGGAGGCCAAAACCGACCTCCCGCTCCCAAGACGTTTGACCCGAAGGCGCTGTGACACCAGTTGGAAAAAAAGCTGCGGACGCCGCCATGCCGCGCACGTTGTCGCGGCCACACACCGGAACCGGCGGCATCAGTGAGGATTCGGCAGGGGCAGCAAGTAGCTCTGGCGTTTGACACCCGCCAGCTTCGCAGGATTGCGCTGTATCCGCACCTGCGAGATGCGGCCACCGTCGAACTCGAAGGCCTGGACGGACTCCAGTTCCCCTTGCAGGTAACGCAAGAGCGCCCACTCGCCGTTCAACAAGGCCAGTTCGAGTCGCATGCTGTCGCCATGTCGCCGGTGGTGCGCGTAGTAAAGCTGGGCAATGCGCCGGGCCCCACTCAAAGGTGAGCGCAAGCTTGGACCGACCCCGCCAAAGTCGCCCATCAGGGCGGCCTCCTCAGCCAGCAGCGCCTGGATCCCCTGGAAGTCACCCTCCGTGATGGTCTGGATCAGGCGACGCAGAATCGCGTACTGTTCCTGCGGCGGGGTTCGCGCGTGCTCCCGATCTGCGCCGCGCACTTTCTTCAAACGTTGCTTGGCGCGGTGCACGATCTGCCGGGCCGACGCCTCGCTCTTGCCAATGGCCGCTGCGACCTGCTCATAGTCGACTTCAAAGACCTCACGGAGCAAGAACGCAGCCCGCGCCTCCGGGGTCAGGCAATCGAGCAGCACCAGGAAGGCGATGGAAACGTCATCGGCGAGTTCGCGGATCTGCTCCGGCGAGGCTGGTCCATCCTCGACCAGGGGCTCGGGAAGCCAGAGGCCCGGGTAGGCTTCACGTCGCAGCTTGGCAGCGCGCAGTCGATCGATGGCCATGCGCGTGGTGACCGTGACCAGCCAAGCCTCTGGAATGAGCACGGCGGCATGTGGATCCTTGAGTTCATCGTGCCAACGCAGCCAGACATCCTGCACCAAGTCCTCGGTCTCCTGGACGGAGCCAAGCATTCGATAGCCGATGGCCATCAGCCTTGGTCGCAAGCGTGAAAAGACTTCTTCAGACGGTAGGGACAAAGTCACCTTTTTGATATTCCTTCTATCGCCGTTCCTGCACGCGCAGCGCGGAGCCTGACCCATTGTGAGACATCCATTGAGCACCCCATCGAAAACATGTCGGGCTGCCTACAGTCCAGCGACTCCCGAGCGAGGCCTGGGGCGATGACGTCCCCGACGGCAAAGTCACTGACATCCGCCGCGCGGTCCAGGCCACGGCCGAGGAAACGGTGGCGTTTTCGTGGGTCGAAGGCCGGACAAGTCCACGCGCGACGCCGGCATGAAGAAGATGCTGGAAGACCCGCGCATGGACCCGACCAACCCCGACAACCCGCCCATGCCCTTCGACGGCAAGCGCATGATCTTCGGCGGCTTTGAAGCGGTGGTCGAAGTGAAGGCCTAAGCGGCTGTTCGGTCAGGCGTCGATCTGCATCGCCGGGCGCGCCTGCACCTTCTGCAGCCAGGCGTTGGTGACCGGGTGCTGGTCCACCGGCGCGCCGAGGTAGACGCTGTAGCCAATCACGGAGGCCACGATCAGGTCGGCCAACGTGTACGCATCGCCCAGCAACCAGGGCTTCTGGCTCAGGCGCCCATCGAGCACGGTGAGCAGCTCGTCCAGGGCCTTGTGCGCCGCGGTGCCGTGGGCGTCGTCGGGTGTGCCCATGTTTTTCGCGGCCTGCAGGCGGTAGAGCTGCGCGCCGTAGGTCACATAGGACCAGATGCTCCACGACATCGCCTGCAGGTGTTCGGGCGTGCCGCCGGCCGGCCACAGGCCGCTTTGCACGCCAAAGGTGTGGCCCAGCCACAGCTCGATCGCCAGCGCCTCGAACATCGGCGCGCCGTCCACCGTCATCGTGGGCACCTTGCCGTTGGGGTTCAAGGCCAGGTAGTCGGGCCGGCGCTGCTCGCCGGTGGTGATGTCGACCTTGACGCGCTCGTGCGGCACGCCGAGTTCGGCGAGGGCGCAGGCAACCGGTGTGGCGCTGGACATGGGGTGCCAGTAGAGAACGATCTGGGGCATGAGAGGCTCCTTGATGAAGATGTGAACAGCGGGCCCGGCACCGCGCCGAACCCGTGGCTGCAATGTCGCGCCCATTGCGGACAGTTTTGGCCCTCAATCAAAGTTAGAGTGCGGCCATGCTGTCATCGTCCTCACGCCTGCTGCGCGTCCTCTCGCTGCTGCAGACCCGCAGCCACTGGGCCGGCCCCGAGCTGGCCGAGCGGCTTGAGGTTCACCCGCGCACGCTGCGGCGCGACATCGACCGGCTGCGCCAGCTCGGCTACCCCATCCACGCCAGCAGCGGCGTGGCGGGCGGCTATGCGTTTCGCGCGGGGCAGTCGCTGCCGCCGCTGCTGCTGGACGACGAAGAGGCGCTGGCCGTGGCCATTGCCCTGCAGATCGCCGCGGCCGGCACCGTGAGCGGCGTGGAAGAAAGCTCGCTGCGCGCGCTGGTGAAACTGGAACAGGTGATGCCCACCCGCCTGCGCCGCCGCACGGGCGCACTGCGCTCGGCCATCGTGCCGGTGCAGCGCATGGGGCCCACCATCGACGCCAGCGTGCTCGCCACCCTGGCCACGGCCTGCCGCGACCAGTTGCAAGTGGGGTTCAGCTACCGCGACCTGCGCGGCCAGGCCAGCGTGCGCCAGGTGCAGCCGCACGGGCTGGTGCACACCGGCCACCACTGGTACCTCGTGGCCTGGGACCCGGCGCGCGACGACTGGCGCACCTTCCGCATCGACCGCGTGCAGGGCACACCCCGCACCGGCGCGCACTTCGCGCCACGCCCGCCGCCCGCGGGCGACCTGCGCGCCTACGTCACCGGGGCCATGGCCGGCGTGCACCAGCAGGGCGAGCAGGCGCGCGTGGTGCTGCACCAGCCGCGCGAGGTGATGGCGAAAACCATTCCCCCATCCGCCGCCACGCTGGAAGCGATCGACGACGCACACTGCCTCATGCTCTGCGGCACCGGCCAACTGGACTCGCTGGTCTACTGGCTCATGGCGCTGGACGTGGAGTTTGATGTGCTGGAGCCGCCCGCGCTGAAGGAGCGGCTGCGCCGGGCGAGTGAGCGGGTGGGAAGGAGTTTGGCGCGGGGTGGGGGGTAGGTCTCGGCGGCTGTGGCGAAAAGTTTGGGTCTACTTTAGGCTCAAGTGGTCTTCTGCGTCACGCGCTCATCCTTAAAGGCGTCCATGTGTTTCGATAGTCGGCCGCGTGGGACCCAACATACAACGCAAGCGACCCAGGCATCCTTCATCGAAATTCCCGACGTCCATGAACATGAGGTACGCTATCAACCGCAGTTACTCATTAACCAATTCACTGCATTTGGGTATTCGCTGACATACTCATTTCCTATAACGCACAGAAAAGGAGGAGTGCAATGCGCGCTTTGTTAGACGTCATCCCCACTGCGGAACAACTCGCTCTGTTCTCGCGAATCAGGACCGGCACGGAAATCATCAGAGGTGCAGCCGGAAGTGGCAAGACCACGACCGCACTCCTCAAGCTACGTGCTGCCGTCGGCTTCTATCTCAATCGACAGCGTCGCATGAAGGACGCATCACCTGTCCGTGTACTGGTGCTCACTTTCAACCGTACATTGCGCGGCTATGTGGCAGAGCTTGCCAATCGTCAAATTGCCAGTGGTGACGAGGTGATTCTTGAAATTGACACTTTTTCGCGTTGGGCAAAGGGGCTGCTCGGAAATCCCGAGATGATCGAGCATGACGAGTCGGAGGACTTGCTCAGTCGTGGAGCTGGGGTACTTAATTTGCCTGTTGCTTTCGTCCGTGAAGAGGCGCGTTATGTCATGGAGCGTTTCCTGCCCAATGACTTGCCAACATATTTAGGCACACGCCGAGACGGTCGAGGCACCATGCCACGGATGGAGCGGTCAACGCGGGAAACTCTACTCGATCAGGTGATCTATCCGTATCTCGAATACAAGCAGACGTCAGGCAAGTTAGATTGGAACGACTTGGCGATTCGACTTGCATCGGAAAAACAGGCAGCGTACGACATTGTGATCGTCGATGAAACACAAGACTTCTCGGCCAATGAGATTCGTGCAATCATGAATCAGTTGTCGGAAAATCACACGGTGACATTTGTCTTGGATTCGACTCAGCGCATTTATCCACGAAAATTCAATTGGGCCGAAGTCGGTGTGAATCTGAGTGCAGAAACAAGTCACAAACTGACCTCAAATTACAGAAATACCAAGCAGATTGCGCAGTTTGCGGCCTCAATACTCTCTGGAATGACCGTTGATGACGATGGGACGATACCAAATTTCAGCAGCGCGTCGCGACAGGGGGAGGTGCCTACTGTCATTACAGGGCGGTTCACGGCACAGATGGCTTTCGCAATCCAAAAGATCAAAACATCGATCGATCTATCAAAAGAGTCGGTTGCCTTCCTACATGCAAAGGGCGGTCGCTGGTTTAATGAACTCAAAGATTGTCTTGCTCGGGAGGAGCTTCCTTATGTTTCCATCGCGCGGAAATCTGATTGGCCGGAAGGTGTGGAAAACATTGCATTGAGCACCTTGCATTCCGCCAAAGGTCTTGAATTTGATCATATTTTTATTCTTGGCCTTAATGCTGAGGTCGTACCGGTTGATGACGAGAGCTCTGATATCCCAGATGCAGAAAAATTGAACGCCATTCGTAGGCTCGTTGCAATGGGTATTGGGAGAGCGCGGCAGACAGTGACGATTGGATATAAAGCATCTGATGCACCAGGAGTCGCTGCATTTTTTGACGACGCTGTATGTCGAAAGATTGCACTGTGAGCATTTCTAGTTTCATTGCCCAGCGCGGCATCAGAGAGTTGCTTCACTTCACTACCAATCGCGGGGCTTTGGGCATCTTGGCGTCTAAGGCTCTAAAATCCAGAGAGAGGCTGGGTGCAGATCCTCAATTGGAGAAAATCTTTTTCCCCAATGCCGAGAACCGCTCACGCGATGCGCAGTGGCTCGATTATGTGAATCTTTCCGTATCACAGATCAACGAGAGGTTCTTCTCCATTTCTGCAAGAAACTGGCACAGGGATAAGGATTTCTGGTGGGCAATCATTTCTATTCATCCCGATGTGATGACCCACGATGGCGTTTACTTCACGACCACAAATAATATGTACTCAGGTGTGCGCCGACAGAGTGGGTTGATAGGTTTGGAGTCTATGTTTGCGCCTCGAGTCACCCAGTGGGCGGGAAATGTTGTAACGCGATCCACGAATGCCCCGCTGAATGCGCCGACCTGCAATCAGGCCGAAGTCTTGTATCCAGCACAGTTGTCCACGCAGTATGTTCGCTGTATCTACACTCACAGCGGGAGGGATGCGGATGAGTTGGCTGGGCAAATGGCGGCCGTGGGCCATGAGCCAATTGCAATTGAGGTACGACCAGAGCTTTTTGGAGAGATCACATGACTCACGGCACACCATTGGATAGAAGAGAGCGCACCATCTCTTCGGCTTTGTGGGCGGCGTATGGTGATGCTATTGGCTTTACGACCGAATTGGCGGATGCTTCCTTGGTGAAGCGGCGTACCGGCCAGGCAGGTCCTGTAGCTACCACCGTGCCATGGCAGCGCCTCATTGGGGGGCGCTTCGGTGCACTCATTGACTTGCCTGCAGGCACGTACTCTGACGATACGCAATTGCGGCTAGCAACCGGGCGATCCATTCGCCACGACGGTTTCTTTGATGTTGAGTCGTTTGCAAAGATCGAGCTGCCAGTGTGGCTCGCGTATTCGTTGGGAAGTGGGATAGGGAGCAAGACGGCGGCTTCATCGCTTAGCAGTAGCTCTACCACGTGGTACAGCAACTTCTTCCGAACCACCAAGGCAACATACGTTGACGGTGGGGGGAACGGTGCTGCGATGCGTGTGCAGCCGCATGTATGGGCTGCTACCGACCTCCGAAAACCTAGCAGCTACCTAGGCGACGTGGTAAGGAATTCCATTGCTACTCATGGACATGTGCGTGGGATTGCGGGTGCAATGATCCACGCTGAGGCACTTGCGTTTGTGTTTCGCGAAGGCAAACTCCCGAATCCAGATCAATGGATGACCTTTAGTTCGACCGTGCGCCTGCTTCCTGAAATTGTTCATAGTGACAGTGATCTGCGTACATTCTGGCTACCCACATGGCAACGCGAAAGCGGATGCTCTATTGAGGATGCTTCATTCACCGTAGCAGATGAGTGGCGTGAGTCTTGCGCAATTGCAGGGAGTTCGCCGCTGGAGACGCGAGAGGACTACATAGTAGTGGTTGAGCGGCTCTCTGGCCTCCGTCCAGAAGAACGGGGTTCGGGTCTCAAGGCTTCATTGTTTTCGCTTTGCGCTGCATGGGCGTTGAGAAGGCGAAGCCCGAGTGAGACACTCGATTTAGTTGCCAATCTTTTAAATAGTGACACAGACACGATTGCCACTATGGCGGGAGCATTGATCGGGGCGCTGCCTGCGCAGCCACTTCCCGAAGGGGTGGTTCAAGATTCTGACTACATTCGTAGCGAGGCAGTGCGACTCTTTGATGTGAGCCAGCGACAGAGTAAGCAAAGCTTTACGTATCCCGACTTGTTGCACTGGCAGCTACCGAAATCACCTCTCGATGTGCTAGGTCGAGAAGAAGAACGCTTCGCGCTTCACGGTCTTGGTCTTGTTGAAGCCCTCAACGAGCCCTATGCAACAAGGCAGGCGGACACCGCATATCAATGGTTCAGACTACCATTTGGTCAAACGGTGTTGTGCAAGCGTCGCTCGGTTCCGCGTCCAATCCCGCCCACAGCATTGCCAACACCGGAGCCGCTCCTGGCGGCCGTGAATACACGAAACAGGTACGCCATGCATAATCAAGAATTGTTCACCTCGAAGCCGGAAGAGGAATTGAAGAACGAAGTTCCCAGTGAGCAACACACGCAATCGCTTGATGTTGCAACCGACGAGGCGATTATTCGTTCGGAATTCAATCCCGTTGTCATCGGGCGACAGTTACTCAGTTATGCCGATGCAGAGAATGGACTTGAACTTGCGGTGGCCTATGCTGCGATTGTCGTCAAGGCAAGGCAGGCGAGGCTGAAGCGCAACAAATCGCGATAGTTAATGTGTTCATGATTTATTGAGGCGAAGTTTTTGGGTCGTTTCAGATACATAACTTTCAGGATTCGCGTGTCTTGATTTGCCATTGCATCCAATCCTGACATTACCGTTCTCTTGGGCGCAGTCCATAGCATGGCAAGCAACACTAAGCTGGCGAACAGACTCTGGTAGAGATGCCTTGAACTTCCGCTTCTGTTCGATAGTGGCTGTATCTATCTTCATCTTTGAATAGATACTCCCGCTGCGTTTTGGTCAGTCGCACCCAGAGCGGGTGCTTAACGTCAGTCCTACCGAGCAAGCCACTCCCGCCAGCTCCCCAGCTCGGTGATCTCGGTCCCACCCTCGACCCCGATCGCCTCGCACACAAACCCGCTCACCCACGTCCCATCGGCCAGCTTCACCTTGCCGATGCCCAGCGGGGCGGGGATGCCGTCGACGAAGCTGCCGAAGTGTTCGGCGGGCAGTTCCCAGACTTCCATGTCGATCGCGGCGCCGCCTTCGTTGACGCGCACCATGCCGGGCCGCTGGACCGGGCCGCCGGCGAGGGCGTAGAACTTGTATTCGGGCGCGGACTGCACCGCGCCGAGCAGGCGCGCGCCGCGCTGGGTGAGTTGCCAATTGAGCGGCAGGCCGCTGAGGTGGGCGCCGCAGACGGCGACCTTGACGGTGCCGGCAGTGTTGGAGCCTTTGGGCAGGTCGGCGCTGTGGATGGCGGGGGTGTCGGCCAACTTCGCTGATGTGGCGCCGAGTGACAGCGCGGCCTGCGCGCGGTGGAAGCGATCGGCCAGGCGCAGAAGGGGCACGTCCTTGAACGCGGGGGCGGCCAGGGTCACGCCCCAGGGCAGGCCTTGCGCGTCGCCGCTGGCCTGGAAGCCGGCGGGCACCGCGACGGCGGCGTAGTCCAGCAGGTTCATGAAGTTGGTGTAGTAGCCCAGGTTGCTGTTCAGGCGGATCGGGTCGGCCTGCATGTCGGCGATGCGGTAGATGGTGCCGGCGGTGGGCGTGAGCAGGCAGTCGATGTCGTTCCACACCGCGTCACACACGTGCTTTAGGGCCTTGAGGCGGTAGCTGGCCGCAAAGGCGTCGGCCGCGGTCTTGGTCTTGCCGCCTTCGATGATGGTGCGCACGGGCGGGAACACGGCGCCCGGCTGCGCGTCGATGAAGTCCTGGATGGCGACGTAGCGCTCGGCCACCCACGGGCCTTCGTAGAGCAGGCGCGCGGCGTCGAGGAAGGGCGTGAGGTCGATCTCGACGGCGGTGCCGCCGAGGGCCTTGAGGCGTTCGACCGACTCGGCGAACAGCGCGGCCGCGGCGTCGTTGCCGAAGAAGTTGAGGTCCTGCGGGCGCGGCACGCCGAAGCGGAAGGGGCCGGCCGAAAAGTCCACGCCGAAGGGCTTGGCCGCGCGGCTGAAGGCGTCGGCCGCGTCGGGCACCGCAGCCACGGCCAGCACGGCCTGCGCATCAGCCGCGGTGAGCGCGAAGATGGAGACGGTGTCCACCGACCGGCAGGCCGGCACCACGCCGGTGGCGGACAGCAGGCCGATGGTGGGCTTGAGGCCGATGAGGTTGTTGAAGCTGGCGGGCACGCGGCCCGAGCCGGCCGTGTCGGTGCCCAGCGAGAAGCTGACCCAGCCCTTGGCCACGCTCACGGCCGAACCGCTGCTGGAGCCGCCCGAAACGAAGTCAGGGTTGAAGGCGTTGCGGCAGGCGCCGTAGGGCGAGCGGGTGCCGTTGAGGCCGGTGGCGAACTGGTCGAGGTTGGCCTTGCCCAGCGGCACGGCGCCGGCCGCAATCAGCTGCTGCACGAGGAAGGCGCTTTCCGTGGGCGTGTACGCGTATTCGGGGCAGCCCGCGGTGGTGGGGATGTGCGCGAGGTCGATGTTGTCCTTGATCGCAAACGGCACGCCGTACAGCGGCAGGCTGTCGGGGTCCACGCCATCGAGGTGCGAAACGTAGGGCTCGATCTCGGCGTCGGTCAGGCGGTGGATGAAGGCGTGGTTCGCGTCGGTGGCGCAGCGGCGCATGGCCTCGGCGATGACGGCGCGCACGGGGGTGCCGGCGGCGTAGGCGGCGCGCAGGCTGGCGAGGTCGAAGGACAGGTCTTGCAGGTTCGTGGTCATGGGTGGGCTCCGCTGATTCGGTTCTGTTCAGTCTTCGGTGACGAGGACCAGCACGTCCTGGCCGGCGGCCACGGGCGCGCCTTCGCGGCACATGAGGCGGTGCACGGTGGCGTCCTGCGGCGCGAGCACGCTGAATTCCATCTTCATGGACTCGACGACGAGCAGCACGTCGCCCGCGGCCACGCGCTGGCCTTCGCTGACCAGCACCTTCCACACGCTGCCGGGCACGCTGCTGGCCAGCGGGCGGCCGCCGGGCGGCAGGTCCAGTTCCACACTCGCATCGGCCGCGGCCACGTCGGCGTCGCCTGCGTAGCTCAGCTGGCCGCTCGCGGCCCAGCGCTCGCGCTCGGCGTCGAACGACGCCTGCTGTTGCGCCTTGAAGGCGCCGATGCTTTGGGCGTTGTCGGCCAGGAAGCGGCGGTAGTCGCGCAGGCTGAACGTGGTCTCTTCGACCTGCAGCGCGTAGCCGCCGTGCGGGAAGGCGGCGCGGATGCGCAGCAGCTCGTCCTGATCGACCGGCACGAAGCGGATCTGGTCGAAGAAGCGCAGCAGCCAGGGCTGCTCGAACACCGAGCCGGGCTCGCCATGCCGCCAGCGGTTCCACATCTGCAGCGTGCGGCCGACGAACTGGTAGCCGCCGGGGCCTTCCATGCCGTAGACGCAGAGGTAGGCGCCGCCGATGCCGACGGCGTTCTCGGGCGTCCAGGTGCGCGCGGGGTTGTACTTGGTGGTCACCAGGCGGTGGCGCGGGTCCACCGGCGTGGCCACCGGCGCGCCCAGGTACACGTCGCCCAGGCCCAGCACCAGGTAGCTGGCGTCGAACACGACCTTGAACACGTCGTCGATGCTGTCCAGCCCGTTGATGCGGCGGATGAACTCGATGTTGCTCGGGCACCAGGGCGCGTCGGGCCGCACCGACTGCATGTACTTCTCGATGGCGAGTTTGGTCTGCGGGTCGTCCCAGCTGAGCGGCAGGTGCACGATGCGGCTGGGCACTTCCATGTCGTCCACCGCGGGCAGCGCGGCTTCGGCCTCGACCAGCACCTTCAACAGCTCGGCGCGCGACACCTTGGATGGATCGAAGTGCAGCTGCAGCGAACGGATGCCGGGCGTCATGTCCACGATGCCGGGCAGGGTGCCCGCTGCCATGCGCGCTTGCAGCGCCTGCATGAGCACGTGCACGCGCAGGCGCAGTTCGATGTCGAGCACCAGCGGGCCGAACTCGACCAGCAGGTAACGGTCGCCGGCCTGGCGCACCACCATGGCGGGCACGGCCTCGTCTTCGCGCGCGGGGTCTTCGTGGACGACCGGCGTGGGGTGGGCCGTGGCGTCGTCGGTGGGCGTGGCGGGCAGGGGCTGCGTGAGCGAGGTCAGCGCGGCCTCGACCATCGCGCTGCGGTCCAGCGCCTGATCGAGCGAGAGGCGGTGGAAGCGCACCGTGTCGCCAGGGCGCAGCTGGCCGAGCTTCCAGAGTTCGGCGTCCACCACCACGGCGGGGCAGACGAAACCACCGAGGCTGGGGCCGTCGGGGCCGAGGATGACCGGCATGTCGCCGGTGAAGTCGATGGCGCCGATGGCGTAGGCGTTGTCGTGGATGTTCGACGGGTGCAGGCCGGCCTCGCCGCCATCGGCCCGCGCCCATTGCGGCTTGGGGCCGATCAGGCGCACGCCGGTGCGGCTGGAGTTGTAGTGCACCTCCCAGTCGGTGGCGAAGAAGGTGGTCACGTCCTCGGGCGTGAAAAAGTCGGGCGCGCCGTGCGGGCCGTAGAGCACGCCCACGTCCCAGTGGTGGGTGAAGGCGGGCACGGTGTCGGGGGCGGCGCTCACGTCTGCGGTGCCGGCGCCGGGCGCGGCCAGGTGCAGCACGTCGCCGGTGCGCAGGTGGCGGCCGGCGTGGCCGCCGAACTGGCCGAGCGTGAAGGTGCTGCGGCTGCCCAGGTACAGCGGCACGTCGAAGCCGCCGCCCACGGCCAGGCACAGGCGCGCGCCGGCCTCGGCCCGGCCGATGGCGAGCACGCTGCCGGCAGCCACACGGTGGCTCTGCCACATCGGCAGCGGCGCGCCGTCGAGCAGCACCTTCACCGGCGCGCCGGTCACGGCGATCACCGCGTCGGCGTTGAAGCGCAGCGTGGGGCCGGAGAGCGTGATCTCCAGCGCGGCCGCGTCGTCGGCATTGCCCACCAGGCGGTTGGCCATGCGGTGGGCGTAGGCGTCCATGGGGCCGCTGGGCGGCACGCCCACGTCCCAGTGACCCAGGCGGCCCGGCCAGTCCTGCACGCTGGTCTGCACGCCGGGCTCGACCACTTCGACGGTCGCGGGGCGGAAGTGGAAGCTGTTGAGGAAGCGCGTGACCTGCCGGCCCTCGCGGAACACCGGGTCGCGCACCACCTGGCGCAGGTAGCCCAGGTTGGTCTCGATGCCAGCCAGGCGCGTGGCGGCCAGTGCGGCGTCCAACTTCGCCAGCGCCTGCTCGCGGTCGGGCGCGGTGACGATGAGCTTGGCCAGCATGGGGTCGTACCAGGCGGGCACCTCGGTGCCGCGCTCGACCCAGCCGTCCACGCGGGCGTCTTGCGGAAACACCACCTCGGTCAGCAGACCGGCGCTGGGCTGGAAGTTCTTCGCGGGGTCTTCGGCGTACAGCCGCACCTGGATGGACGCGCCCTGCGGCGTGGGCGCCAGCGTGGCCAGCGGCGGCAGGTCGCCGGCGGCGAGTTGCACCATCCACGCGACCAGATCGACCCCCGTGACCTGCTCGGTCACGCCGTGTTCCACCTGCAGGCGCGTGTTGACTTCGAGGAAATAGAACTGGCCGGTGGCCGCGTCGTACACAAACTCCACCGTGCCGGCCGAGCGGTAGTTCACCGCCTGCGCCAGCCGCACCGCGGTGGCGTGCAGTTCGGCGCGCTGCGCGTCCGTCAGACCCGGCGCGGGCGTCTCTTCGATCACCTTCTGGTTGCGGCGTTGCACCGAGCAGTCGCGCTCGCCCAGCGCGAGCACCGTGCCCGCGCCGTCGCCGAACACCTGCACCTCGATGTGGCGCGCCTGCTCGACGTACTTTTCCAGGAAGAGTCCAGCGTCCTTGAAGTTGGCGCTGGCCAGGCGCTGCACGGATGCGAACGCGTCGCTGAGTTCGTCTTCGCTCCACACCAGGCGCATGCCGATGCCGCCGCCGCCGGCCGTGCTCTTGAGCATGACCGGGTAGCCGATGCGCAGCGCCTCGGCGCGGGCCTGAGCCGCGTCGGCCAGCAGGCCGGTGCCGGGCAGCAGCGGCACGCCGCGCTGTTCGGCCAGGTTCCGCGCCGTGTGCTTGAGGCCGAAGGCGCGCATCTGCTCGGGCGTAGGGCCAATGAAGGCGATGCCCGCGTCTTCGCAGGCCTGGGCAAAGCCCGGGTTCTCGGACAGGAAGCCGTAGCCGGGGTGGATGGCCTCGGCACCGCACTCGCGGGCGATCTGCAGGATGCGCTCGGCCTTGAGGTAGCTCTCGGCCGCGGGCGCGGGGCCGAGCAGGTAGGCCTCGTCGGCCTCGCGCACATGGCGGGCCTGCGCGTCGGCTTCGGAATACACGGCCACGCTCTGCACACCCAGGGCTTTGAGCGTGCGGATGATGCGGCAGGCGATGGCGCCGCGGTTGGCGATCAGGACCTTGCGGAACATGGGCTCTCCGGTGGCAGGCCGTCCTGCCGAGGGGTGTCGCGCAGCAGGCCGTCCTGCTGGCCGGTGGCAAGGAAGGGGGTCAGGCCGGGTCCCAGACGATCAGCTGGATCGGCGTGGGGTTGTAGGCGTTGCAGGGGTTGTTGAGCTGCGGGCAGTTGCTGATCAGCACCCACAGGTCCATCTCGGCGCGCATCTCCACGTACTTGCCGGGGCCGGACACGCCGTCGTCGAACTTCAGCCCGCCTTCGCCGGTCACCGGCACGTTCATGAAGAAGTTGATGTTGGGCACCAGGTCGCGCTTGGTGAGGCCCATGTCGGCGCGCTGCAGGGCGATGAGGTAGTTGTCGCGGCAGCTGTGCATGAACTTCTTCTGCAGCGCGTAGCGCACGGTGTTGCTCTCGGCTGCGCATGCACCCCCCAGCGTGTCGTGCCGGCCGCAGGTGTCGGCCACGATCGTGAGCATGGGCCGCGCCTCGTTGCTGCGGATCACCGAGCCGGTGGTCAGGTAGATGCCGCCCTGGTGCAGCATGGTGTCGGTGGCGCTGTAGTGCTCGGCCAGGTCGTCGCGGTTGTAGAAGATCACGTCGGCGGCCTGGTTGCCTTCGAGGTCGACGATGCGCAGGGTCTGGCCCTGGTTGACGGCGAACAGGATGGGCTCGCCCGCGGGGTGGCGCTGGTTCATCACGGCGGTGGCCGGGTCGAGCGCGCTTTCCTGGATGCGGATGTCGGTGGCGGTGATGGCGTTCATGTCGTCGTCTCCTCGCTCACAGGTAGAGCATGTCGCTGTTGTGCAGCGCGCGCGCGTTCTCTGGGCGGAAGGCGCGGCAGGCGTCGTTGGCCGGCGCGGCGCCGCAGCGCCAGGCCAGCAGGCCGACCTTCTTGGGCGACCATTCGGTGGACGGGTCCAGCGGGTGCGGCGCGCTGGAGACCGCGACGATCACGTCCATGTCGAAGCGCAGCTCGACGAAGTCGCCCGCGCGGCTGTGGTCCTTCGCGAAATGGAAGCGGCCCTGTTCGTCGACGCTGACCTTGCTGAACAGGTTGACCGGCGCCACGAGGTCGCGCTTGGTCAGGCCGTACTTGCCGATCTCGATCAGCAGCCCGTCCTTGCCCGAGCGGTGCATGGCGTTGCGCGCCTTTTCGTAGGGCAGCGCGCCGTACTTCGCGTCCATCAGCTCGTTGTCCAGCAGCGCGCCCAGCGGGTCGTGCCAGCCCAGGCTGTCGGCGGTGACGCTGGCCATGCTGCGGCCCATGTCGCTCATCAGCACATGGCCCTTGCCGTAGTGCGCGGTGTGCTGCGCCTTGAGGCTGTCGGGCATGTTGTAGCGCTCCAGCTTTTCCAGCGCGGAGTACATGACCACGCTCACGTTGGCGCCGGCTTCCAGCGCCACGAAGCGGATCGCGCTGCCGCGCGGCATGCGCCAGCCCCAGTGGCTGCCGCCGGGCATCGCCTCGCTCCACATCGCGTGGCCGGTGTGCACGCCCGCCAGCGCCGCTTGCGGGAAGCGCTGCCACAGCGCGGGCGCGTCCACCGGCATGGCGGCCGGCGGGTTGGAGGGGATCACGCTCAGCGGGTCGGTGAGCGTCTCGGGCAGGGGGTAGGTGTTGGTGGGTGTCATACGGTCTCCGCGGTCAGGCCACTGAGGCGCTGCAGTTGTTCAAGGTCAGTCTTCATGCCCGAGGTTTCCCGGATTCGTTCGAGGATCTCGCGCTTGAGGCGCAGGAACTCGGGCGCGTGCTTGAGGTCCTGGTCGCGCTGGTCGCCGAAGGGCACGTCGTAGACGGTGTCGATGCGGCCCGGGCGCGGCGCCATCAGCACCACGCGGCCGCCGAGGTAGATGGCTTCTTCCACGTCGTGGGTGACAAAGACGATGGTCGCGCGCTCCAGCCGGTGCACGTGGCGGATCAGGTCGTGCATCACCTCGCGCGTCTGCGCGTCCAGCGCGCCGAAGGGCTCGTCCATCAGCAGGATGCCGGGCCGGCCCATCAGCGCGCGCGCGATCGCCACGCGCTGCTGCATGCCGCCCGAGAGCTGGTTGGGCCAGGCGTTGGCCGAGGCCTGCAGGCCCATCAGGCGCAGCAGCGCGTCGGCCCGGCCCGAGGCCGCCTCGACCTGGGCCGAGGTGTGGTCCTTGCGGTGCGCGGCGAGCTGGCGGCAGAACTTGATGTTCTCCATCACCGACATCCAGGGGTAGAGGCTGTAGTGCTGGAACACCATGGCGCGGTCGATGTCGGGGCCGGTGACGGGCCGGCCGTCCACCAGCAGCTCGCCGCTGGTGTGCGTTTCCAGCCCGCCGATGGTGCGCAGCAGCGTGCTCTTGCCGCAGCCCGATGCGCCGACGAAGGTGACGAACTCGTTGTGCGCGATGTCGAGATTGATGTGCTCCAGTGCGTTCAGCGGCGCGCCGTCGAAGCGCTTGTGCAGGTCGCGGATCTGGATCTTGGGGACCAGGGGGTTGAAGGCGGGAAAGCGCATGGCGGTCAGCCTTTCAGGTAGAGCCAGGGGAACGCCTTGCGGTGGGCGAGGCGGAACAGCTGGTCCGTGGCCAGGCCGATGAGGCCGATGACGATGATTCCCGCGAAGATGGTGTCGGTCTGCAGGAAGCGCTGCGCGCGCAGGATGGCGTAGCCCAGGCCCGAGTTGGCCGCCACCAGCTCGGCCACCACCAGGTAGGTCCAGGCCCAGCCCATCGTGATGCGCAGCGTGTCCAGCAGCGCGGGCTTGGCGCTGGGCAGGATGACTTTTTCGATCAGCTCGCTGCGGGTCGCGCCCATGGTCTGCGCGGCCTCGACCTGCGCGGCCGGCACACGCCGCACGTCCTCGGCCACCATCAGCACCATCTGGAAAAAGGTGCCGATGAAGATGATGGCGATCTTGGAGCCCTCGTCGATGCCCACCCACAGCATCACCAGCGGAATGAAGGCCACTGCCGGCATGTAGCGGATGAAGTCGGTCAGCGGCTCCAGCAGCGCCTGCACCGAGCGGAACGAGCCGATGAACAGGCCCAGCGGCAGGGCAATCACCGCCGACAGCAGAAAGCCCGCGACCACGCGGTAGGTGCTGATCGCCATGTCGTTGAGCAGGTCGTTCTCGGTCAGCCACACCCAGAACTTGCCCAGCACCGCCGCGGGCGAGGGCATGAAGGTCGGGTCCAGCCCGCCCCAGGCGGCCAGCGCGGCCCAGGCCAGCAGCGGCAGCACGAGGCCGGAGAGCGCGAGCACCCAGTAGGCGCGGCGGTTGATGGGCGCGCGCACCGTCCAGAGCGAGGACAGCGGGCGGCGCGCTGGCGGTGGCGCGGGCACCGCAGACGCCGTGGCCGGCGGCACCAGCAACGGCAGCGAAGGGGGAGACGTGGACATGCGCGGGCTCCTGTTCGGGGGGACGACGGCCAGAGAGGCTCGCGCAACCGCATCAGCGGCATGCCAGCTTCTCCCGGGCTTTTGTCCCTCCGTGGAGCCACACGATCGTGGCCGACCGCTCTCGGACCAGGCGGCGCTGCGGACTACATATATATGTGTCGGTGTGCAGCGCCCGGAACCCTAGCGGTCATTCAAGGCTGCGACGTGGGATACACGACGCCTCTCTGGCCAGAGACTAAGCAAGTTAGATGCCAGAAAAAAACAGGCCCTACAAGGTGCTCTGCACCAAGTAGGGGCACACACGTTTGATGTACGGCCTGCTCAAGAAGACTCCGATTGTGTTAGACCGCCGATAAACCTGATTTCGCGTGTTGCTCGCAGAGCTGCTTTCTGTGCTCATTGCTTAACAACATGGACTACCATCCCTTCTCATATCAAGCCATTGGAGCCGAAAAATGAGAGACCTTGGTCAGATGGGAGAGAGCACCTTCAGACTTTGGTGCAACCAAGCAGGTCTTGTTGCAAATGATTCGAAGATCGATAGAACTGGTTGGGACTACCTTGTTGAATTCTCAATACCAACAAAAACCACTCCGACAACGCTTCATCACCCTGCAATAGAGTGCAAGGTTCAAGTCAAAGCCACTGACAATAATTCTAGAAAAATATCAATAACGCTATCCAATCTTCGGCGCCTCGCTACGGCCCAGATGCCGACCTTTGTAATAGTGATCGAATTTGACAAGAAGGAGGTAGCACAACGAGCCTTTTTAGTACATATTGACGAGAAAATGATTACAAAGATCCTTCGGCGATTGCATGAACGAGAAACTATTCAAGAGTTATTCGATCATCACAAAAGCTCAATGCAAATTAGCTATGGCGAAGAAAACGAAATCCCATACCTCAACGGCGAATCACTCAAAGCAGGCATAGAACGATTCATTCCCAACGGAATGAGCGCATACGTAGCCGACAAAAATAAGCATCTCGCATCGACGGGCTTTGAAAAAGGATACGCCCACATACGATTTAGCACTGATGGCGAGCAGGGGGCCATTGATCTAATTGACGTATCCATAGGGCTAAAGCAGTCTACAAAAATATCAAATTTCACAGGCTTTCATTCAAGATTCGGCATTACAAGCAAGAAGCCTATATTCGAGAGCGACTCCGGAATCCTGGAGATGCCGGACATAAAACCAACGACAATCGGGACAATCTGCTTTAGAGAATCAAAGCTTTTGCCGGGACTGGTTTTCCCATGCAAGGTCTATTCGTCACCCTTAAATCTGGCAGTCCCAAGAAAACTAGAAAAATTCCGCATCGATGGCGAACACTTCGATATCAGCATGAATCCCCATACGGGCGCTGCCCAATATCGATTCAAAACAGACGAAAATACTGAACTGCCCATCACGCAACTCAGGGACGTCATTCGGCTAATGCGGCTAATGACCACCTCCGGCAAAAAAGTTCTTGTCAGCATTTTCTTAGATGGGGCAGATAAGGTCGAATTTTCATTCGACTCACCAAAGCAGGATTTCGAATTCTCGGAACTACTGGATGCTCTTGAGTCATCAGTAAAGATATGCCAACAGTTTGACCTAGGCCAACCAATAAAGGCCTCCCTAAAGAACATTGGAGGCAATGGAAAATCAATTATTAATTTTTGTGCAATATTCGATACCAAACAGCCTGTTTTCCGATGTGACTTTTCAGTGCAAGGCGACGGATTTGACGAAAATAAGCCTGTCGCATGCATTAACCTAGTATCCATAAACATCGGAGATCATGTTTTGGGCGCACTTGTTGTTACGAAGGGCCGCGCACTCTCTTTGGAGCCCAATCGCTATTCACTAATATCGAGCACCGCCGAAATAAAGCTGAAAATCACCTCGGACGAGCGAGGAACAATAAACAAAGATGACCTAATTGAAGCAGTCAAGACCATCGAAGCCGACTACCTAAATAATTTCCAAGTCATCACGTTGCCGATCTAGGGTTATGTATTCCATGCGATCAATTTCGCACTGCACCGGAAAGTCGGCACAGCGAACATTTCGGCTTCACGCCCTCCTGCTCAAATCGGAGGAGTACTGCTTTTGGAAACTTCGCTCCAAAGCGTTTTAAATCCCATGACCCCCTGGCAACTCCAGCAAATGATCAAAGCCTCCGGCTGGCCCCTGGCCTCGGAGCATCTCGCGCCCGGCTCCGATTTCAATGCGCGGCTGGAGGGCGGGCTGGTGCCGCTGCATTGGGCCTGTGCGGGCGGCAAGGCGGGGGTGGTCAAGTTCATGATCGAGCACGGCGCCAACGTGCTGGACGCGGCCGATGACGGGCAGACGCCGCTGACGATGGCGGTGGACTCGGGCAGCTTTCAGGTGCTGATGCTGGTGATCGACAAGCTCAAGGCGCTGGGCGCGCCGCCGCCGGACGAGGCGCTGCGCCGGCAGATGGCCGAGACCTTCGGCCAGAGCCACACCGACGCGAAGAACCGGTTGCTGCAGACGCTGCGCGACTGGGACCGCCTCGCGAAGAAGCAGCGCCCGCCGGCGGGCTGAACCGCGCCGAGGGCTCTACGCCCCGGCGTCGCCCTGGCCCAGCCGGCGCTGCACCGCCGACTCTTCATCTACCGCCCGCTCGAAGCGCTCCAGTCCGATCTGGTTGAGCACACGCTTGAACTCGCAGGCCACCTCGGGCTTCAGCTCGGCGACCCGCCGCGCTGCGGCGAGCGACACCGCGTCGAGTTCGTCCGGCGGCACGCAGCGGTAGACCAGGCCCCAGGCCAGCGCCTGCGCGGCGTCGAAGGGCTCGCCCAGCAGCGTCAGCGCCTTGGCGCGCATGGGGCCGATGGCGGCGGGCAGAGTGGCCACCAGGCCACCGGTGACGAAGACGCCGAGCGAGGCTTCGGGCAGCTTGAACTTCGCGCTGTCGGCGGCGAAGACGATGTCGGCGTTCATCGTCCATTCGAAGCCCGCGCCGACCGTCCAGCCGTGCACTGCAGCAATCACCGGGCAGCGGTGCGCGACGATGGCGCGCGAGACGGCCTGCACGAGTTCCAGGTCTTTGTCGGTCGGCGCGGCGCTCACGTCGCGGCCGGCGCAGAAGGCGCGGCCGTTGCCGCGCAGGCGGATGGCGCGCACCGCGGGGTCGGTGGCCGCCGTGTTGAGCGCTTCAAGCAGGGCCTCGGCCAGCGGGTTGTGGATGGCGTTGAGCTTGTCCGGGCGGTTGAGCGTGAGCGTGAGGACGCCGGCGTCGGTGGTGTGCAGGAGTGTGGATGTGGCGGGCATGGCGCAGGCTAGCAGGGTTTGGCGTGTAGGACCTGTCCTACCAGCAGACTGCGCGTTCACCGATGCCGGGGCAACGGCATGACCAACAGAATGAATCACAACCGAAAGGAGTGCCTCATGACACAACAGACTGGATTCATCGTTGGCAAGGTCGAGTTCCGCCCGGGCGATGGCGCCCTGATGCGCATCCCGAAAGGCCCGGTGGAGATCGAGACCACCAAACTCGAAGCCACCCTGAGCTGGGTGGAAGGCGAAACCCACGGGGCTGCGGCCATGCCGCTGGCGGACTTCAAACGCTACGTGACCCAGGGTGCGATTGCACTGCACTGAACGCGGTGGGGGCGTGAACAGCGGTGTGCGATTGACACCGTTTGTCACGCCCTCGCGGGCGGGCGGCACTACATTGCGCGCCCTGAAAGGAACATAAAAATGGACAAGTCGTTGATCAAGGGCATGGCCGTGGGTGGCATCGCCACGGTGGTGCTGGGGGCCGGCGCGGTCTCCGGGTACCGCACGCTGGCGCAGCCCAAGGAGGCCGAGGTGGTGGCCGTGAAGCAGGTGCTGCAGACCGTGTCGACACCGCAGGTGCGCTGCGAGAACGTGCAGGTGCGCCGGCAGGCGCCGGTGAAGGATGAGCACCGCATCGCCGGCACGGTGATCGGCGGTGTGGCGGGCGGCCTGCTGGGCAACCAGATCGGTGGTGGCAACGGCAAGAAGGTGGCCACGGTGGCGGGCGCGGTGGCCGGGGGCTACGCCGGTAACCGGGTGCAAAAAAATCTGCAGGAAAACGACGTGGTCACGACCACGGAGCAGCGCTGCAAGACGGTGCAGCAGAAGTCGCAGCGGCTGGTGGGTTACGACGTGACCTACCGCCTCAACGGCCAGGAGGGCAAGACGCGCACGTCTTTTGAACCCGGCGCCACGCTGCCGGTGAAGGACGGGCAGGTGGTGACCACGCCGCCGCCGACGGAGGCGCGCTCGTAAGCCGGCCCGGGCGCCGCGCTCACGCCGTCAGCGTGAGCAGGATGTCGGCGTACCAGGCGCAGTTCAGCCCCAGGGATTCGTCCTGCACACGGTCGCGGTTGCCCATGTCCATGCGCGCCGAGTGCACGCCCAGCAGCTGCCATGGCAGTGGTGCGCCGTCGCGCGTCATGCCGTGGTGACGCGTCACCACCGGCGCCCCGCTGGTGCCGCGGTGGGTGCGCGCGTCGGTGAGAAAGAAGCCCCGGCCCTGGAAGCGCACACCAAACGGTGAGGCGATGGCCGCGTGGCGCAGGACCGGCAGCTGGTACACCGTGTCGCGAAAGCCCAGCGGGAAGCCGGCGATGCACAGGGCCGCATCGATGGGCACGCTGTCGAAGTCGCCGGGCAGGTGCTCCGGCGTGAAGGCGAAGACGATGGCCCCTTCGGGCAAGGCCTCCCGGTCAATCTCCAGCACGCCCACGTCGATCTCGCCACCGCCGTCGGTGCCCTGGCGCCAGACGGCCGTCCCGTTCGCATACAGCAGCATGGAAAACTCGGTGCAGCGCGAGAGGTTCTGGGCGTCCAGGTGCAGCGTGATCGCCAACCGGCTGGGGTGGTGGTGGCTGGGTTCGTCGATCAGCACATGGCGGCTGGTCACAAGGAACAGGCGGTCGTCGCGCTGGAAGAAGAAGCCGGAGGCGTTGGTCAGGGCGATGTCACCGTCGTAGGTGGTGATGCCTGGCGTGGCGAGGAACAGCGGGTCCACGGCGGGTGTGGGAGCGGTCGACCGGTCGGCAGGAGCTGCGTTCATGCCCGCAGTGTCGGCGCTTTCGGGTGTCTGTGCCATGTGGGTGCTGCTATGACCCGGGCGGGCGGTCCAGGTAGGCCCGCACCAGTTCCTTGAGCCGATCGCGCCCGAAGCTCGGGTCGTGGCCGGCGTGCACCACGTTCACCGGCAGGCCGAGCAGGCGTTCCATGGTGCGCGCGTAGGCCGCGCGGTCGGAGTGCGGCAGGGCGTCGAGCAGCGGGCCGTCGTAGACCGCATCGCCGGAAAACAGCGTGCCGGTGGCCGCCTCCCACAGGCCGATGCTGCCGGGCGAGTGGCCGGGCAGGTGCAGCACCTCGAAGTGGCGGTTGCCCAGGTCGATGACGTCGCCGTCTTCGAGCTCGCGCGTGACGGTGGCCTGTTTGATCTCCCAGGCCGAGAGGTCGTAGTCCGGCCGGGGCAGCGCGGTGAGCGCGGCGCCGCCGGTTTCGTAACCGGGCGCCGCGAAGTCCAGGTGCTGGAGGTCGATGTCGCCCAGCGTGTAGGCCGGGTCGGCGCCGCGCAGGCCGGGCGCTTCGAGCCGGTGGCACCAGCACTCGGCGAATTCGTGGTGGCCGCCCACGTGGTCCAGGTGCACGTGCGTGGCGAGTGCCGCGACGCGATGGCCGAACAGGTGGCGCGAGGCCTGGTAGAGGCTGCTCACGCCCAGGCCGGTGTCGACCACGAGGTCGATGTCGCGGCCGCGGATGTGCCAGATGTTGCAGCGGAGCAGCGGCACGACGTGGGGCTCGGTGATCAGCGTGAGGCCGTCGCCGAGGGAACGGAATTCAAACCAGTCGCCCTCGAGGGTGGGGAGCATCGTGGGCCTGTGGTGGTGGCGACCAGTCTAGGCCGGCGCTTCGCTGAACACCAGCTCGAAGTCGAGCAACGCATCGGCTGCGGCCGGGTGGCGCTGCACCAGTTCGGCCAGGGTTTCGTCGGGCCGCAGGTCGGCCGGCCAGGCGGCGCGGCGTGGGCGCACGGTGAGGGTGTATCGGCCGGCCGTGAAGCGCATCGCGCCGGTGGGCTGGCCCTGGCCATCCACCTCGGCCTGCGCGGCATGGGGGCCGGTGGAGCCGGGCAGGCGCTCCCACACCTCCAGGTAGCGGCCGTGCACGCCGGTCTCGATCACGCGCTCGCTGGTCTCGAACACCATGTACCCCGCGTCGGGCGTGCTGCGCGGCGGCTGCACGTCCCAGTGGCGGTGCCAGGTGCAGATGTCGGGCTGGCCATTCACACCATGCGTGATGCGCGTGAGGCCGCAGAAGCCCTGCAGCAACGCGCGGCCGGCGGACGTCGCTGGGTCGATGCCCGCGGGCACGCGCAGGTCGGCGTGCCAGCCCTCGGTCTGCAGCCAGTGCACCTGCGTGGTGGTGTCGCGGCCCTCCGGCGTTTCCAGCAGGGTGCGTTGCCAGACGCCGCGGTAGGCGGCGGGCACGGGTTCGTCGGGTGCGGGCAGGTCGATCCAGTGGGTCATGGGTTCACGCCGCTTCCCGGTTCGCGCGCGGCAGCGCGTTGAGCGCGGCCGCGGCCTCGGCCGTGCTGCAGACGCCGCCGAAGATGCCGCCCTCGACACCGATCATGGCCAGGGCCGGGGCCTGCAGCTCGGGCTGGCTGGCGGCGGTGGCGTCGCCCACGGTGGTGCAGACAAAGCCGCGGTCGATGGCTTCGCGCAGGGTGGAGTGCACGCACACCTCGGTGGTGACGCCGCACAGCAGCAGGCGGCGGACGCCGAAGGCGCCGAGCAGCGCGCCCAGCGTGGTCTTGTGGAAGGCGCCGTAGCCGGGCTTGTCGATCACGTGTTCGCAGGCCAGCGGGCGCAGCTCGGGCACGAAGTCGTGGCCCTGTTCGCCGCGCACCAGCAACCGGCCCAGGGGCCCGGGGCCGCCGATGCGCGCCCCGGCCGCCACACTGCGCGCGAGCTTGGCCGGCGGGCAGTCCGAGAGGTCGGGCAGGTGGCCTTCGCGCGTGTGGAAGATGTGCAGACCGGCGCCGCGCGCGGCCACCAGCAGCGCCTTCACCTGGCCCACCACGGCCTGCATGCGAGAGATGTCCAGACCGGCCTGTTGCGCGTAACCGCCGGGGCTGCAGAAGTCGCGCTGCATGTCGATGACGATCAGCGCGGTGGCCTGGGGGTCGAGGTCTTGCAGGTTGGTCATGGTCGGGTGAATCCGGTGGTGATGGCCTCGGCCATGCGGCGCGCGACCTCGTCGGCCAGCAGCTTGCCCTTGGCGGCGTCGGAACCTTTGGCCGACGACAGCACGCCCGAGGGCGGCACCCAGTCGGTGCGACTGGGATACATGTCGTAGGGCGGGAAGTCGGCCGGCCCGTCGTCGGGCAGCAGGTCCATGCGCACCAGGCTGGGGTGGTGGTGCAGCATCATGGACGTCTCCAGCACGGCCGCGTGTTCGAGCGCGAAGCCGGGGAAGCCGTCGGGGAACACGTCGCCCAGGGTCTCGGGCGTCATGAAGTCCCAGTACTCCAGCCGCATCACCTGCAGCGCACAGGCCGGGTCGGCCGCTTTGGCGTCGCGCAGGCCAAGGTCGATGCCTTCGATCAGGAACCACTGGTTTTCGTAGTGGCCGTTGACGACGACGAGCTTGTCGACGCCATGGCGCGCGAACTCGCGCACCGCGTCGCGGATCTGGCCGATGAGGGTGGCGGCGTCGACGCTGGTGGTGCCGCAGAAGTGCTGGCCGCCGCCGCACTTGGGCTGCGACTTGTAGCCGTAGCTCAGCGTGGGCGCGACCAGACCGCCCACGCGCGCGGCCGTGTCGGCCGCGACGGCGCTGGCCAGCAGGCCGTCGGTGCCCAGCGGCAGGTGCGGGCCGTGCTGCTCCAGCGCGCCCACCGGCAGCAGCACGGGCGGGTGCCCGGCGCGGATGCGCTGCTGGTAGTCGACCCAGGAGAGCTGGTTCATCCAGACGGTGGTGGTGTTCATGGCGTGCGGGGGCCGGTGGCGGCGATGGGGTGGGAGGGTGTCTCGGTCATGGTCGGTTCGGCGGGCGGGAACAGGGCCTCGGCCAGCGCCGCGAAGGTGATCAGCGCGCCGCCGGCCCAGCCCATGGGGCTCAGGCTTTCGCCACCGAATGCAATGGCCGTGCCCACCGAGACCAGCAGCTCGGCCAGCAGGATCACGCCGGCGCGGCTGCTCTCCAGGTGGCTCACGCCGTACTGCCAGGTCACGGTGGCCAGCAGCATCCAGCCGAAGCCGTAGGCCAGCAGCGCCAGCCACAGCCACGCACCGATGACGGGCAGCTCGCGCCCCGTGACCGCGGTGGCGATGCCCGAGAGCAGGCCGCAGCCGACGAAGACGGCGAAGGTCTTGGTGCGCAGCGGCACGCGGTGCGCGGCGCGCGCGATCACGTTGTTGGCGGCGAAGGCGAAGCCGGCCGAGAGCGAGAGCGCGTCGACCCAGGTGAAGGCCAGCGCCTCGCCGCCGATGCCCGGCCCGCCGAGCACCAGCCACAGCCCGACGACCGCACCGGCCACCGCGGCCCAGCGCGCGGGCGGGATGCGTTCCTTCAGGAACAGCCAGCCGCCCAGCACCGACCACACCGGCGAGAGGTAGAACAGGAACATCACCCGCGCCACGTCGCCCAGCATCACCGCGTTCACGAACGAGGTGTTGGCCCAGCCGCCGACCAGCGTGAGCGCGAGCACCAGGCCCCACTGGGCGCGCCAGGCGGTGCGGTCGCGCCAGAGCACGACCAGCGCCAGCAGCCCCACCGAGCCGTAGGTGAGCAGCGAGACCAGCGGGCCGGGCAGGCCCTGCGCGATGAAGCCTTTGAGCGGCATCCAGGTCAGGCCCCAGAGCGTGGCCGAGAACAGCAGCACGGCGGTGGCAACGCGGTCGGTGGGGTGGGCGGGCAGCAGGGTCATGGGGGAGGGTTCAGGGCATCGCCGAGCCGCCGTTGGGGCCCAGCACCTGCCCGGTGTAGAAGCGTGAGAGGTCACTGGCGAGGAAGAGCACGCTGTCGGCGATCTCCTCCGGTGCACCGAGCCGGTGCTGCGGGATCGCCAGCTCTTTCTCCACCCACTCGGCGCTCATGTGTTCGAGCGAGACCATGGCGGTGGCCACCGGGCCGGGCGCCACCGCGTTGGCGCGGATGTGCTGCGGCGCGAACTCGCGCGCCAGCGATTTGGTGAGGCCGATCACGCCGGCCTTGGCAGCGCAATACGGCGCGTAGCGCTCGCGGCCCAGGATGCCGAGATCGGACGCGATGTTGACGATGGCGCCCTGGCCCTTTGAAAGCATGCCGGGGATGACCGCACGGCAGACCAGGAACACGGCCTTGAGGTCCACCGCCAGCATCCGGTCCCAGTCGGCCTCGGTGGTCTCCAGAAAGGGCTTCTCCTGAATGATGCCGGCGTTGTTCACCAGCACGTCCACGGCGCCCACGGCGTCGGCCATGCGCTGCACCGGGGCGGCGTCGCTCACGTCGGCCTCGACGGCCTGCGCATGGCCGCCGGCCAAGACGATCTCGCGCACCACGGCGTCGGCCGCGTCCACCTGCCCGAGGTGGTTGACCCACACGAACGCACCCGCCTGCGCCAGGCGCAGTGCGCAGGCGCGGCCGATGCCGGTGGCCGCACCGGTGACCAGGGCCGTGCGGCCCTGCAACGACATCGTGGGGAGCGTCGAGACCGTCACAGCATCACCTCGCCGTGGCTGGGACACAGGCACTGGCCGGTGAGCGCCGCCGACCCGTCGCTGGCCAGGAAGAGAAAACTGCCGGCCAGATCGTCCGGCGTGAGCATGACCGGCACGGCCTGGCGCGACAGGATCTCGCGTTCCACCTCGGCTTCGCTGCAGCCCCGCTCCAGTGCCATGGCCGCGAGCGATCGCATGGCGGCGTCTGTGCGCACCCAGCCGGGGCAGACCGCGTTGACGCGGATGCCGCGCGGGCCCAGTTCCAGCGCCAGCGAGCGCGTGAGGCCGACGATGGCGTGCTTGCTGGCGCTGTAGGCCGAGAAGCCGGCCACGCCGATGCGGCCCCAGATGGACGACTGGTGGATCACGCTGGCGCCGCGCGGCAACACTGGCAACAGCGCGCGCGTGAGCCGCCACATGCCGCTGACGTTGTTGTCCAGCAGCGCGGCCCAGCGGGCGTTGGCGTCGTCGGCACCGTCGTCGACGGGCGTCGGGTATTCGGTGCCGGCGTTGTGGACCAGCACGTCGAGCCGGCCGAAGCATTCCGCCACCTGCGCGGCGACGGCGGCCACCGCGGCATCGCTGCCCAGCTCGCACACCGCGCTGTGCACCTGGTGGCTGTGCAGGGATTCGACCAGCGCGTCCAGCGGCGCGGCCTCGCGGTCCAGCAGCAGCAACCGGGC
Organism: Hydrogenophaga pseudoflava NBRC 102511; assembly: GCF_001592285.1. Lineage (GTDB taxonomy): Bacteria > Pseudomonadota > Gammaproteobacteria > Burkholderiales > Burkholderiaceae_C > Hydrogenophaga > Hydrogenophaga pseudoflava. The sequence continues at coordinate 87,235 of NZ_BCWQ01000003.1, forward strand.
GCCCTGTGCGAGGAAGGCCCGCGCCAGCGCCTGGCCGATGCCGCCGGCCGCGCCGGTGATGAGCACGGTGCGGCCTTCCAGGCCGTAACGGACCGTCATACCGCGGTGAGGAAAGACACGCCCACGGCGCCGATGAAGCCGTCGGCCCGGCCCGGCGTGCCGGGTGGCAGCACCTGGCCGTAGTCCTTGGCCAGCACGCGCGTGACGCGGTGGCGGTGGTAGGCGCGCAGCAGCTCGCCCACGGTCACCACCTGCGGGCTCTTGTCGGCATACAGCTGCTGGTGCAGCGCGGGCAGCTGGTACCAGGGCGCGACGGGACGTTCGTGGTGCGCGTTGTGGAAGCCGAAGTTCAGCCACACCAGGTTGAGCCACTTGGCGTCCATACCCACCACGTCGCTGTAGGTGTTGGCCTGCTCGTAGGCGCGGTCGCGCACCTTGTCCTGCGGAATCGGCTTGTCGTCCAGGATGGGGTAGGCGTCGTAGGTGTGCTGAAAACAGTCGGCAAAGCGCAGCAGGTGCACGAACAGCAGGTAGGCCAGTGCGTACAGCGCCAGCGCCTTGAGCGACCACCATCCGAGCAGCACCCAGGCGGTCAGCCGCACCACGGCCACGCCGAGGATGCGGCCGCGCGCCGCCTTCTTGCGCTCGTCCATGAAGGGCAGGGCGACCACGAAGCCGCGCATCACGAACTCCACCGCCGGGATGTGCAGCCACTCCAGCGCCAGCACCACGCGCCGTACCAGCGGGTGCGCGCGCAGGAAGGCCTGGTGATCGAAGGTGATGACATCGGCACGCTCGACGTGGTGGCGCATGTGCTTGCGGCGCAGGTCGTCGAAGCTGGCGTAGGCGCTGCCGTTGATCCAGCTCATGGCCACGCCCCAGCGCTCGTTGGCCTGCGGCGTGCGGAAGATGGCCTGGTGGGCGAACTCGTGGATGAAGTAGGCCGACCAGGTGAGGGTGAGCGCGACCAGCAGCACGCCGGTGGCATTCAGCCACCAGGCGCTCTGGCCGAGCATCCAGATGCCGGCGGGCCAGCCCAGCACGGTCACCGCGAGGGCGAGCGTGTTGGGCAGCGCGCCGTCGGCGTGCCGGTACAGGGCGGGCATGACGCGCCTCGTGCCTTACTTGGCCAGGGCCTTGACCAGCGAAGCGTCGAAGGTCGCCTCGGTGGCCGGGATGGCGCTGATCTGGCCCTTGGCCTTGAGCAGCTGGCCGATCACCTCGCCGCTGGCGTAGTAGGAGGTGGTTTCCTTGGCCGGCAGGAAGGCCTTGGGCATCTCGGCCAGCGGGATGTTGTACACGCCGCTCATCTGTTCCTTGGCTTCCTTGGCCGAGACACCCATGAACTTGCCGATGATCTTGGCGGCCTCGTCGGGCTTGGCCTTCATGTAGGCCATGCCGTCGAGGTAGGCCTTGATGAGACCGGTGATCTCGGCCGGCTTGGCCTTGATGACCTTGTCGTCGAACACCAGCACGTCGGCGATCAGGCCGGGCGCGTCCTTGGACGAGAACACCACCTTGAACTTTTTGCCGCCGCCCTGGCCCAGCACCTGCGACAGGCTGGGCTCGTAGGTCACGCCGATGGGCAGCTGGCCCGAGGCCATCGCGGCGGGCACGGCTTCGGGCGTCATGCTGACGGGGCTGATGTCCTTCTCGCCCAGGCCGTTGATCTTGAGCGCGTAGGACAGCAGGAAGTCGCTCGGCGAGAGCGGGTTGTAGCCCACCTTCTTGCCCTTGAAGTCCTTGACCGACTGGATGGACGCGTCGGCCACGATGGCGTCGCCGCCGTTGGAGTAGTCGATGGGCATGACCACCTTCATGGCCTTGCCGGCCGCCACCTGGCCGACCACCTGGTCGTAGGTCAGCATGCCGCCGTCGACCGCGCCGGACGCGATGGCGGGCGGGATCAGCGCCGGGTCGGTGAAGACCTGCAGCGAGACCTTGAGGTTGTACTTCTTGAACAGGTCCAGCGACTCGGCCACGTAGAACGGGCCGTAGCCGATCCACACCACGGTGGCGATCTTCATGTTGGTGGGGGCGGCCATCGCGGCGGCCGTGGCCAGCGAGAGCGCCACGCCCAGCGCGGGCTTGAACAGCCGGCCGAGCAGGGACGACGAAGGGGTGGACGCTGCGGGAGAGGAGAAGAGACCAGCCAGTTTCATGTGAAGCTCCATGTGGTGTGGGACGGGCGCAGGAGAGACGATCTGATGTCGTTCTCCCGGGCTTTTGTCCCTCCGTGGAGCCTGCGATGAGGCCGGCCCACTCTCGGACCAGACCCTGCGCTGCCGCAGACGGAACCCTAGTGGACCTACGCACGAGCCGCTGCAACCACCGGTCACAGACCGCTCATCCATGCTGATACCCCCCAATGCATGGAGCGTGCCAGGGTTGGCGGGGCCTTTGAACGCGCACGACGCACCAAAGCGCGACAGAAACCGGTCGGCGCGGGCCACTCATGAACAGACTTGGTGCGCCGGACCCTGGCGCACCGGGTGGCGCTCAGTCGTCGCCCAGGTCCTTGCCGTGGCTGCTGCGCCAGATGGCGCGCACCAGCCACAGGCCGCCGGCAAACGCGCTGGCAAAGCCGATGAAGCCGAACGCCGGCAAGCCAAACAGGGTCGGTCCACCCTGCACCGTCATCACGATCGAGGAGCCGACGATGAGCGCGGCAATGATCAGCGCCATCGCCAGCCGGTTGGCCGCGCGGTCGATCTGGTCGCCCACCCGCTTGAGGTGGGCGATGTCGATGCCCACATGCATCTTGCCGCGGCGCGCATTGCGCAGCAGCCGCGTGACGTCGTCGGGCAGCTGCTCGGCCACCGAGAGCACCCGGCGCAGCGTCTTCCAGGCCCGCGTGGCCATGGCCTTGGGCTGGTAGCGCGCGCGCACCACCTGCTTGAGCAGGGGCAGCGCCTCGCTGGTCATGTGGAAGTCCGGGTCCAGCCCGCGACCCATGCCTTCGAGCGTGATGAAGGCCTTGATCAGCAGCGCCAGGTCGGACGGCAGGCCCAGCTGGTGGCCGCGCAGGATGCCCGTCACGTCGCCCAGCATCTGGCCCAGGTTGAGCTCGGCCAGCGGCGCGCCGTGGTACTGGTCGACGAAGGTCTCGATCTCGGTTTCCAGCGAGGACAGGTTGGCGGTGTGCGCGTCGCCGGCCCAGTCCAGCAGCACGTCGGCCACGGTGCGCGGGTCGCGCTCGACCAGGCCCATCAGCAGCTGCAGCAGCTCCTCGCGGCGGCGCGCCGAGAGGCGGCCGACCATGCCGAAGTCGATGAAGGCGATGCGGTTGTCCGGCAGGTAGAACACGTTCCCGGGGTGCGGGTCGGCGTGGAACAGACCGTCCTGCACGATCTGCTTGAGCACCGCCTGGGCGCCGCGGCGCGCCAGCAGGGCGCGGTCCAGCCCGGTTTCGTCGAGCTGGGCCAGCTCGTGGCCTGCGATGCCCTGGACGAAGTCCTGCACGTTCACGCGCGCGCGGGTGAAGTCCCAGTGCACCCTGGGCACCACGATCCAGGGCAGGCCAGCCATGTTGGTGGCAATGCGCTCGGCGTTGCGGCACTCGCTGGCCAGGTCCAGTTCGCGGCGCAGCGACTGCGCCAGCTCGCGCACCAGCTGCTGCGGGCGGTAGGGCTTGAGGGCGGGCAGCTCGGCCTCGGCCAGCGCCGCCAGGCGGCCCATCAGCCGCAGGTCGGCCTCGATGGTGCGGTCGATACCCGGGCGGCGGATCTTGACCACCACCTCGGTGCCGTCGTGCAGCTGGGCGCGGTGCACCTGCGCGATGGAGGCCGCCGCCAGCGGTTCGGTGTCGAAGCGCGCGAACACCGCCTCGGGCTCGCCGCCCAGGTCTTCGCGCAGCTGCGGCCGAAGCTCGTCCAGCGGCAGGCCGGGCACGTTGCTGTGCAGCTTCTCGAACTCGGCGATGTACTCGGGGCCGAACAGGTCGGCGCGCCCGGCGAGGATCTGGCCCAGCTTGACAAAGGTCGGCCCCAGCTCTTCGAGCACCAGGCGCAGCTGCACCGGCGGCTCCAGCTTCGCCAGGTCGGCCGCGTGCTCCCAGCGCAGCGCGTGGCCGGCGCGCTCCAGCCGGTCGGCCAGGCCCAGCCGGCGCACGCTGTCGCCGAAGCCGTGGCGGATGAGCACACCCAGAATCTGGTTGAGGCGGCCCATGTCGCGGGCCGAACCCAGGGTTTCGATCAGCATGGGGGCATCATAGGATGGAAGGTGGCCTGCTCAGGTGAGACGCAACCTTTCGTCCGGCAGCGGGTGGATCCCGCCCTGGTCAACTCCAAGCTCATAGAACAGCGGCTTTTTGTCTCTTCTGGATGTGCCGGGTATCCACATACAGCTCAGACGGCTCGTCCTGCGAGATGAAAGCCGGCCTAGGTGGACAGAAGTTCAACGAGCTTCTTCCGAATCCACTGCTCGGATTGTTCGCCGAGATCTCTTCCGCGTGGCCTACAACGATCAGCTAGACAAATAGCAAGACATTCCACCCGAATGGCTTCCAGCGATGGGTCTTCGATGGGACGGGCAAGAAAAACATCAAAGGCGTCGTGGGCGCCAGAGTCGTCTAGGTCGAGAACATTGCGGAGAGCGTCTTCCACGTCCTGCTTCGTAAGGCGTACGGTCTTTTGCATCTATGTTGACCTATTTGTCAGAACGCAAGAGAACCACCATCTTGGCCGTAGAACCCAGTCGCATAACCCCCCCGAAGATTGTTTGACATCAACCCAGCGACGCATCTTACTGAGTGCATGAAAAGGCTTAACCCTCACCGCAACGCCAGCGATTCCCGCTTCCACGCCGCGTCCGGCCAGCGGCTGAACGGTCCCAGGGCTTCGGCGTCGAAGGCGGTGCGTTCGGGCGTGAGCGTCGCGAGCTTCACCACCTCGAAGCGGCGGATGGTCTTGCCTTCGGCCATCGCTTCGCGCGCCACCAGCAGGCGCTGGCCACCGGGTTCCCAGCCAGCGAATTCGGCGTAGCCGGTGCCGGGTTGCAGCGCGGCCGGCGGCAGCACCTGCACGCCCCAGCCGCCCGCGTCCTTCTTGAACACCCACAGCTCGCGCCAGCCGTCGACCGGCTGCACCGCGAGCGCGAGCGCCGTGCCTTCGCGGTTGGGCGCGGCCGAGGCGGCCCAGACCTGGCCCCAGCTGCAGCGCTCGGCCAGCGCGGGGGCGTCGGCCTTCGCTTTCGGGTCGCGCAGGCCCACGCAGGTCTGGCCGTCGTCGGCGCGGCGGGTGGCAACGGTGAGGCGGCCAGTCGTGGCGACGGCGGGCGCGGCGGCCCAGCGCACGGCGTTGACGCGCACGGCGGCGGCGTGGAAGCGGGCGAGGTCGTCGTCGACCAGTTCGGCCTTCTCGATGCGGCCGATGGCGTCGATGGCCTGCTGCGCAGCGCTGCGCGCGGTGTCGGCGCTGTCGCGCTGGGCGCGGGCGTAGGCGATGCGGCTCCAGACTTCGGCCTGCCGCGTCGCCAGTCGGGCGCGCCAGTGGGGCGGGAGCGAGGGTGCGTCGGCGCGGGCCAGCAGGTCGGCCAGGCCTTCGTCCAGCGCCTCGCGGTCGGCGATGCGGGCCGGCTGCTCCAGGCACTCGGCGCGGGTCAACGCCAGCGCGGCGCGGGCCTTGTGTTCGGCACTGGCGGCGGGCATGGCGAGCAGGCGGCGGAAGGCGTCGCCGTCGTAGCAGACGTTCATGCGGCTGTCGTGCTCTCTTGTGATCAGTTGCACGCCGTGGCGACGCGCGATGTCCAGGTGCGCGGTCAGCAGCGGGTCGTCGGCGCGGCCGGCGCCGGCTGTGGCGCGTTCGGCCAAGCGCTCGGCCTGGCGGCCGATGGCGTCCATCACGGCTGCGCCCTGCGGCCCCTGCAGCGCGGCGGCGGGCAGGGCCTGGATGGCGGCGGCGGCCAGCGCCAGGCCCAGCGGCTCGGCGCCGGGCTGTTCGCTCACGAAGTCGAGCAGGGCCAGCAGCTGCGGCGCCTCGGCCGCGTCGCCGGCCACGCGCATCAGCTGCGTGGCGCGCACATAGCCGCCGCGCTCACGGTGGTGGTCCCACACCTGCAGGAAGTCGCCCCGGGCGCCGCGGATCTCCAGCGCCTCGCCTCGCCAGAGCAGGGTCTGGCTGGCGGCGCTCTCGCTCGGCGCGGCGCGCAGGGCGACCTTGTCGCGCGTCACCAGGCCGACGGCGGCGGCGGGTGCGGAGGTCGCAGCGCGTGCAGCGGCGGTGTAGAGCGTGGCGGCCAGCGCGATGGCCAGCGTGCCGGCCCAGAGGTAGCGCGCCCAGCGGGTCTTCGGTCCGAGGCCCATCTCATTGCTCCCCGTGGTCGCCGGCCAGCTCGTCGTCGCGCGATGCCGCTGCGACGTTGCCAATGAGGTTGTTGCCGATGAAGCCGTTGCTGTTCGGCGGCGCGATGATCACCTGCACCTTGTCGCTCAGGCGGTCGGCCATGGTCTTCTGGATCAGCAGCGGGTGCCTGGTGATGAGCGCGCCTTCGAGCGCCATCTGTTCGGCGTTGACCTTGCCGATGTTCCTGAGGCGGTAGGCCTCGGCGTCGGCCAGCTTCTGGCGCGCTTCGGCCTCGCCCTCGGCCTCGATGCGGCGCGCCTGGGCCGCGCCCTCGGCCTGTTTGACGCGCGAGACGCGCGCGGCCTCGGCTTCGAGCTGGCGCTGTTCGATCTGGCGCTGCTTGAGCGGCAGCACGTGTTTCATCGCCTCTTCCTGCGCCTTGGCCGCGATCACCTGTTCGCGCGCCGCGGCCTCGGCCGCGACCTCGCGCCGCGCCTTCTCGGCGGCCGCGGTGAGTTCACTTTCCTTCACCTGCTTCTCGCGCAGCTCCAGCGTGTAGCGCATCTTCTCGGCCGACAGGCCTTCGGTCAGCAGCACCTCCATGCCGCGGCGGTAGTCCTCGGGCAGGTCGATCTGGCCGATGTGCACCGAACGCAGCAGCAGGCCGTCGGCCCTGAGGCGCTCGCGGATCTGGGTCTCGATGTCCTGTTCGATCTGGGCGCGCTGCGACGAGAAGATCTCGCGCACCGTGTGGCGCGCGACGATCTTGTAGACCGTGGCCTGCACGGCGGGTTCGATGATCTGGCCGTCGATGTCCTTCGGGTAGCTCATGGCCTGGGCACCGCCGATGCGCGAGGGGTCGATGGCGTAGCGCACCCGCAGGTCCATGCCGATGGACAGGCCTTCCACCGTCTGGGCCGGCGCGGCGCCGTCGGCGGTGGCCATGGCCGCCGCAGTCCAGCTGCGGTCCTGCAGCGAGAGGGTGGCGAGCTGGTGCAGGCCGGGCCAGACCCAGACCGGGCCTTCGCGCCAGACGCTGGTCTCGCCCGTCAGGTTGTTGGTGCGCACGGCCAGGTGGCCGGGCTCCAGCGGCTGCACCGGTGGGTGCTTCACGAGCGTCCAGGCGGCGCCTGCGGCGACGGCGGCGGTGCCCAGGGTGAGCAGCACGGGGCGCAGGCCGACGCTGGGCATGGGGCGCATCGGGCGCAGCGGGGGTGTGGAGCCCTCGTCGCCCTCTTCGGTGGCGGCGGCGCGGTCCCCGCGCAGCCATTGGGCCAGCGCCAGGCGGGTGGAACGGGTGAGGGTCTTGAGTCGGTGCAGCATGGGGTCCTCCGGGTGTTGTGGCTGGCGTTCCCAACCGCGGGTTCGCCATGCCCTGCATCGTTCCCAAGACGCGCGGAAGTCTCAATGCGGCCAGCGGGCGGGTTTGCCGCCGGCCCCGGAAGAAATACTCACAGGGGCCCATTCCGGGCCGCTTCGATAATCGGCCCATGCCCACCGTTGCCGTGATCGAAGACGACCGCCCCACCAGCGACCAGCTGGCCGGCTGGATCCAGGCCGCCCGCCCCGAACTGACCGTGCACCAGTGGTTCGACCGCGACAGCGCCGAGGCCGCGCTGGCCCGCGAGCGCTACGAGCTGGTGGTGCTGGACATCGAGCTGGGCCGTGAGCGGCACGCGGGCGTGGCCATCATCAACACCATCAACAAGCTGCACCAGGGCACGCCGGTGCTGGTGGTCTCGGCCATGCCGGCCGCCATCTACCGCAGCATCATGAAGGCGCTGGACGCCTGGGATTACCTGCAGAAGACCACCTTCGACGAGGCCGAGTTCGTCGAGACCTTCCTGGACATCCTGCGCAGCGCGCGGGCGCAGAAGGGCGCGGCGCCGGTGGCCGCGGCCGACGAGGAACTGAGCCTGGACCCGCTGTGGCAGCGCTCGCCCACCTGGCGCGGCCAGCGCATCAACCTGCCGCTGACCGCGCAGCGCATCCTGGCCGTGCTGGTGCAGCACAAGGGCCAGACGGTGAGCTACGAGGACCTGTTCGAGGTGGTCAAGAGCGGGCGCAACCGCGACAACGTGCGCAAGCACGTGAGCGCGATCCGCGACGCGTTCCGCGACCTCGACCCGGGCTTCGACGCCATTGAAAACGTGCCGATGCGCGGCTTCCGCTGGTCACGGCCGTGAAGTTCGGCCCGCTGGACCTGCCCTCGCTGCCGGCGCTGACGCTGCCGCGGCTGCCGCTGGCGGCGTTCCGGCGGCGCATCGTGTTCCACGGCGTGTTCCTGCTGCTGGCGTTGGCGGTGGTGGGGCTGGCGCTGACGCTGCTGGCCGAGGAGAAGCAGCGCGCGCGGGCGCGCTACGAGGCGGGCTTCCGGCAGACGCTCTCCACCCTGGCCGCGCAGCTGCGCCACCCCACCGGGCAGCTGGCGCTGATCAACGCCGACGCGGTGGCGCCTTCGGACGCGGGGCTCTCGCCGGTGGTGCTGCCGTTCTCCGCGCTCGACTACTCCGACCCGTTCAAGGCGCGGCAGGCGGTGGAAATGAGCGGCTGCGCGGTGCACTGGCCGAACGACGGCGGGCAGCTGTGTGTGGGTGTGGGCAACAGCGCGTACGCGGGCGGCGTGGTCTACCTGGTGGCCGACCTGGTGCTGCCACCGGCGGTGGCGCGCGAGAAGGGCACGCTGGAGCTGGACCCGGTGAGCCACGCGGTGATCCGCGCCGAGACCGCCGCCGGCACCGAGCGCTGGGTCGCGCCCTTCGAGGCACCGGGCGACGCACCGGCCGACCTGGGCGACGGCGGCCTGCGCGGCCGCATCACCGGCTTCGCGGGCGAGGGCACGCTGCTGGTCAAGGGCTCGCGGCCGGTGCGCGACTTCCGCGGCTGGCTCTGGCAGGAGGCCGGCTGCGCGGTGCCGGGCCAGGCCCTGCCGGACTGCGCGCGCCGCAGCCTGCTCTCGCTGCGCGTGCCGGTCGAGGCCTGGCGCAAGGCGCTGTTTGCCAAAGGACCACGCACCTGGCCGCCGGCCGACCTGGCGCAGACGCGGCTGCACCTGCAATGGGTGGGGCCGGGCGGGCGGGTGCTGTTCGACAGCGCGCGGCCGGGCGCGGAACGGGCGTTTTCGCTGCAGCAGCTGGCGGGCACGCTGTCCGAGGGCGAGGTGCTGCGCATCGAGCGCCTGGGCGCCGACCAGCCGCAGCTGGTGACGCAGCTGCGCGGCCAGGCGCAGGGCGAGGGCGTGGCCGCGCCCTGGCTCACGCGCCTGATCCTGCGGCTGCCCTCCAGCGACACCCGCACGCAGGTGTCGGCCAGCGAAACCGTCAGCACCTCCAGCGGCCGCTACCAGCTGAGCCTCAGCGGCGAGCTGGCCAGCGTGGACCGCAGCCTGAGCGCCACCGCCACGCGCGTGAGCGGCTTTGTGGGCGCGATGCTGGCGGCGATCTTCCTGGCCTGGCTGGTGATCGAACTGGGCCTGATCCGGCCGGTGGCGCTGCTGACCCAGCGCGCGGCGGCGCTGAACTACAACATGCAGGACCCGCAGGTCGAGCGGCGGCTGGGCGATCTGGACGTGAGCGAGTTCCGCGGACGCGACGAGATGGGCATCCTGGCCGGCTCGCTGGCGGCGCTGCTGCAGCGGGTGAAGGAGGGCGTGCGGCGCGAGCACCTGCGCAACGAGCAGGAGCGCGACATGTGGCACGCGGTGGGCCACGAGATCATGTCGCCGCTGCAGTCGCTGATGGTGCTGCACGGCGACGCGGCCGACCCCAGCCACCGCTATGTGCACCGCATGCAGCAGGCGGTGCGCGCGCTCTACGGCACGGCCTCGCCGAGCGAGGCGATCACCGCGGCCACGGTGGAGGTGGACGCGCTGGACCTGGACACCTTCCTGCGCCACGTGGCCGAGAACGCGCCCTACGCCGGCATCGCCGATGTGGTCTACGCGCCGGCCGGCGCGCCGGTGTGGGTGCAGGCCGACGAACACTCGCTGGAGGACGTGGTGACCCACGTGCTGCGCAACGCCGACCGCTACCGCCCCACGGGCACGCCGGTGACGCTGGCGCTGTCGGGCCTGGGCGAGGCGATGGTGGCGCTGGAGATCCACAACACCGGCCCGGCGATTCCCGAGGCGCTGCTGGACAAGATCTTCGACTACGGCGTGAGCGACGGCGCGGCCAGCGGCGCGCAGGGCGAGGGCCGCGGCCAGGGCCTGTTCGTCGCACGCACCTACATGGCCAAGATGGGTGGCACCATCACGGCCGCGAACGTCGGCGACGGCGTCAGCTTCACGCTGCGCCTGCCGCGCGCCACCTCACGAACGCCCACTTCCGCATGAACCGCATCGCCGTCATCGACTTTGAAACCACCGGCACCTCGCCGAACCTGGGCGACCGCGCGACCGAGGTCGCGATCGTGATGACCGAGGGCGGGCGCGTGGTGGACCGCTTCCAGAGCCTGATGAACGCGGGCGTGCGCATCCCGTCCTTCATCACGCAGCTGACGGGCATCACGAACGCGATGGTGCAGGCCGCGCCGCCGGCCGCGCAGGTGATGGCCGAGGCCGCACGCTTCGTGGGCGATGCGCCGATGGTGGCGCACAACGCGGGTTTCGACCGGCGCTACTGGCAGGCCGAGCTGGCGCTGTGTGGTCTGCCGGCGCTGCAACCCTATGCCTGCACGGTGCTGCTGTCGCGCCGGCTGTACCCGGAGGCACCGAGCCACAAGCTGGGGCAGTTGGTGGACTGGTTCGGCCTGCCGCGCACGGGCAAGGCGCACCGGGCGCTGGCGGATGCGGAGATGGCGACGGAGCTGCTGGGGCGCATCCGGCACGACCTGCTTCTCAAGCACGGTGTGGCGCGGCCAGACCACGCGTTTCTTTGTGCTTTGCAGGCTTGTTCGAAGGCTTCTTTGCCGAAGTTTTTTGCTCGTCAGGCTTCGGTGGCTCTGGCCTGAGTTTTCTTTTGTCTTGTTTCTTTCGCGGCGTTGGTTCAGAGCCGGGTGTGCGAAGCAAGAGGAGACAGGGATGTCCGACTCCCCTGCCTTCTGATGCGTTCACGCACGCCCCTCACAGGGTGATGGCGCCGTCCGCAGGCGCAGGCCCCATTCGCGCATGCCACAGAGTTGGGCGCGCCCACCCGGTGTTCATGAAGCAATGGCGGCGAACAGGCGAGCGCGCGTGCGAGGTGGGCCGGAGCCTGCGGGCGGCGCCATCACCCTGGCGCGAGGTCCAAGCCCAGAAAAGACACGAAAGAAGCTCAGTCCCGAAGCAACCCAGCCAACGACAGAGTCCCGGTCACAGCAGGCACAGAAGGCGCCTGCCACGACAGACCCGCCTCCCGCGCCCACACCTGCAGCTCCCCGGAAGCCGAAGCACGCGCCACCACCCGGTTCACCGCCTCCAGCAGATCCGCCTTCGACGACAGCGCCACCCAGCCCAGGTTGATCCCCAGCGGCCGCGCGGGCCCCGCCTGCAGGGTCGTGCCCGGCTTGCGCGCCCGGTAGGTGTCGAACGCCGCGGACGGCACCATCAGCGCGTCCACCCGGCCGCTGTCCAGCGCCGCCCAGACATCCTCGCGCTGCCCCAGCGACACCATGTCCTTGGCCAGCGCACCGCCGCCGTACATGGCCACCAGCGTGCCTTCGAGCGTGCCCGCCACCGCGGCCACCTTGCGGCCCTTCAGATCACCCAGCGACACCGCCACGGGCGCACCGGCGCGCTGCACGATCACCAGCGCCGTGCCCTGGTAGGACTGGCTCGGCACCAGCGTGCCCAGCGGCACGAAAGGCCGCTCGCGCGGCGGCTTGGCGCCCGGGTGGTCCGGTGTCTTGAAACGCTCGCGCGTCGGCGGCCCCAGGTCCGAGGCCAGCAGCGGAAAACCGCTGGCCAGATCGCACAGGCCGGCCGAGAGCATGGCGTTGACCTCGTGCGTCAGCATCGCCTCCTTCTCGACCTCGGGCTCGAAGGGCATGAGCTTCAGCTCGCGCCCCAGCTCGCGCGCCACCGCCTCGGCCAGCTTCACGTCGAAGCCCGTGACCTGGCCCTTGCGCGCCATCGAGAACGGCGGGTTGTCCTCGGCCATGCAGACCGTCAGCGGCGCCGCCTGCGCCAGCGCCATCACCGGTGCGAGCAGCAGCGACGCCATCAGCGCGCGCGGGGTGTTCACAGCTCTTTCCCTCCACGCGTCGCCACGTAGTTCCACAGCAGCTCGATCGCCTCCGGCTCCAGCGCGCCCTTGAACGAGGGCATGTTGCCCTTGCCGTTGGTCACGGAGTTGTAGAAGCGCTCGCGCTGCTCGGTGGGGAACTTGCGCAGGTCATACACCGTGGTGCCCGCGTTGACCATGTTGCGGCCATGGCACTGCGCGCAGGTGCGGTGGAACTGCTCGCGGCCTTTTTCCACCGCCTCGGCGGTGAAGGGGGCTGCGGGCGGGATCTCCACCGGCAGCGTCTGGGCCGGCACGGTGTTCGACTGCGCCAGCGCCGCGCCCGTGAGGGCGAGCGCACACAGGATGGGTTCACGCCAGCGCATCGTCAATCGACAGCAAAGGTCCAGACCGACCCGCCGGCGGGCACCTGCGACATGCGCTCGTCGCCCAGCAGCGCCCACACACCGCCCGCACCCGAGACGATGCTCACGTACTGCTTGCCCTTGTGCTCGAAGGTCACCGGCAGACCGATGATGCCGCTGCTGGTCTGGAACTCGTAGAGCTTCTTGCCGTTGTTCGCGTCCACCGCGATGAACTCGCCCGTGGCCGCGCCGGTGAACACCAGGCCGCCGCCGGTAGACAGCGTGCCGGCCATGCTCGGTTGGCCCGGCCACGCCATCTGCCACTTGCTCTTGCCGGTCATCGGGTCGATGGCGCTGAGGTAACCGTGCGGTTCGTTCTTGGGCATGTTCACGCCGCGGAAGTTCACGCCCAGGTACCACTCGCCCTTCTTGTACTCGGGCTTGGCCAGCTGGTAGGGCCAGCTGATGTTGAGCGTGTTGGCGTAGGCGAGACCCGTGGACGGGTTCCAGGACATCGGCGTCCAGTTCTTGCCGCCGAGCACGCTGGGGAAGATCTCCACGTCTTCACCGGCGCGCGCCTTCTTGTCGGTTTCGGTGGGCACCGGGCGGCCGGTCTTGAGGTCGATGCGCTCGGCCCAGTTGACCTTCACATAGGGATTGGCCGCCAGCAGCTCGCCGCTGGCGCGGTCGAGCACGTAGAAGAAGCCGTTGCGGTTGGCCTGCGCCAGCACCTTGCGGTCCTTGCCGCCGATCTTCATGTCGACCAGCATGCCGACCTCGGTGGCGTCGTAGTCGTAGGGGTCGTTGGGGCTGAACTGGTAGTGCCACACGAGCTCGCCGGTCTTGGGGCGGATCGCCACGACCGAGGCGATGTAGAGGTTGTCGCCCTTGCGCGCGTTCGGGTTCCAGGGGCCGCCGTTGCCGGTGCCCCAGTAGACCAGGTCCAGATCGGGGTCGTAGGCACCGGTCAGCCAGGTCGGTGCGCCGCCCTTGAGGTGCGTGTCGCCGGGCCAGGTGTCGCCGCCCTTCTGGTCGGGCGCAGCGGTGGTGTAGAAGCGCCAGAGCTGCTTGCCGGTGGCCGGGTCCCAGCCGTCGATGAAGCCGCGCGTGCCGTACTCGCCGCCGGCGATGCCGGTCAGCACCACACCATTGGCAATCAGCGGCGCGCTGGTCATGGCCTGGCCGTTCTGGTAGTCGGCGGCCTTGCTCTTCCACAGCTGCTTGCCGGTCTTGGCGTCCATCGCCATCACGTGGGCGTCCAGCGTGCTGCGGAACAGCTTGCCGTCGTAGATGGCGGCACCGCGGTTGAGGATGCCGCAGCAGGCCATCTTGAACACGTCCTGGGGCAGCTCGATCTCCTGCTTCCAGATCTGCTTGCCGGTGGCCGGGTCGAGCGCAACGGTGCTGTTGTGCGTGGTCACGTACATCACGCCGTTGTGCACGATGGGCTGCGACTCCTGGCCCTGCGGGTTGTTCAGGCTGTAGGCCCAGACCGGGCGCAGCTTGGCCGCGTTGTTCGTGTTGATCTGCTTGAGCGGGCTGTAGCGCTGGTTGTTGTAGCCCATGCCGTAGGTGAGCACGTCGCCGGGCGTGGCGCTGTCGCGCTTGAGGTCGTCCAGGGACTGGGCGTGCAGGCTGGTGGCGAGCAGCGCAAGCGCGGCCGCGCCCGCCCATCGGGTGGTCTGTTGCATGGATGTCTCCTGTGGGTTGAGGCTGCGCCTCTGGTTGTTGTCTGTCCTCTTTCATTGTGGGAATTTGGGCGCCGCGGATCACGTCCGGGTTTTCCCGGTGGGAAAAGTGTTCTGCAGTGGAACACTCACCCACACCGCCGCTTCGGACGCGAGACTTCGCCCCCACCACCATGCGCGCCCCCCACCGAACCCTGTCCACCCAGGACCTGCCGCCGCAGCCGTTCTTCCAGACGCCCGAGCAGCGCGCGGCGCTGGCGCGCCAGCGCTTCTTCGAGGAACAGCAGCACCCCGCCGGTCTGGTGAGCGAGGCGGTGATCCGCTCCTGGGGCCGCAGCCGCACGCTGGGCCACGCCAGCCACAAGATGCCCGCGCTGGACCCGGTCAACCGCAGCGCGCTGAGCGCCGCGCTGGCGCGCAACCGGCGCCTGCTGGAGGCCGCGCACGGCGACCTGCAGCAGCTCGAAGCCGCGCTCGCAGGCACCGCCAGCCGCCTGATGCTGACCGACGCGCACGGGGTCATCGTGCACGCCTCGCGCGGCACGGGCGACCCCGAACAGAAGGTGCTGGACGCCGCCACGCGCGTGGGCGTCCAGCTGGCCGAGGAGGTGCTGGGCACCAACGCGCCGGGCATCGTGGTGCAGACCGGCATGGCCTGCACCGTGCAGTGCTGCGAGCACTTCTACGAGGTGTTCGGCCAGGTGCGCTGCGCGGCCGCACCGATCCACGACGTGCACGGCCGGCTGGTCGGTGTGCTGGACGTGTCCACCGAATCGCGCGCCTTCGGCTTCGACGCCGCGGCCGTGGTCGGCGTGTACGCCACCTCGATCGAGAACCGCCTGCTGCAGGCGCAATCCGACGAGCACCTGGTGCTGCATTTCCAGGCCGCCCCCGCGCTGCTGGGCACGCCGATGGAGGGACTGGCCGGCGTGGACCACGGCGGTCGCGTGGTCTGGGTCAACGCCACCGGCCACAGCCTGCTGGGCCGCCCGTCGCGCCAGGAGGTGGCGCCGGTGGAAGAGCTGTTCGGCCACGGGCTGGCGCAGCTGCTGCCCCTGTGCGGCGCCACCGAAGCCCTGCGCCTGCAGCTGCCCAGCGGCCTGGGCATCTGGGTGCGCGCGACCCTGGGTCTGCGCGATGGCATCGACTTCCGGCACGCGGTCGCCTGGCCGGCCACCGTGCCACCCGCGCCCGGGCCGGTACCCGCCGCCGAGCCCGAGGCCCCGGCGCCCGCCCCGGCGGCCGCCCCCTCGCTGGCCCAGACCCAGCAGCGCCTGATCGAAGACGCGCTGCAGGCCAACGGCGGCAACGTCGCGCGCACCGCGCGCCAGCTCGGCGTCTCGCGCGGCCTGGTCTACCGGCACCTGCGGAAATAGGCGACCGCCCGGGTCGCCCACGCCCACGCTCGGACACCCGGGCGGGTGGCCCCGCGCGTGATAAGGTCAAAAGCGCCACCCGCCAAAAAACCCTTTTTCCACGCCCGAAGGAAGCCCGCACGGATGCCCCATGACGTCACGCTGATCGCCACCATCGCGACCGCCTTTGGCCTGGCCATGGTGTTCGGACTGCTCGCTGCCCGGCTGAAGCTGCCCCCGCTGGTGGGCTACCTGCTGGCGGGCATCGTGGTCAGCCCGGCCACGCCGGGTTTCGTGGCCGATGTCGGCCTGGCCGGCCAGCTGGCCGAGATCGGGGTGATGCTGCTGATGTTCGGGGTGGGTCTGCACTTCTCGCTGGCCGACCTGATGTCGGTCAAGAAGATCGCTGTGCCGGGCGCGGTGGTGCAGATCGCCGTGGCCACCGCGCTGGGGGGCGGCGTGGCCATGCTCTGGGGCTGGGACCTGGGCGCCGCCATCGTGTTTGGCCTGTGCCTGTCGGTGGCCAGCACGGTGGTGCTGCTGCGCGCGCTGGAGGCCAAGGGCCTGCTCAAGTCGGTCAACGGCCAGATCGCGGTCGGCTGGCTGGTGGTGGAAGACCTGGTGATGGTGCTGGTTCTGGTGCTGCTGCCTGCGCTGGCGGGCGTGCTCAAGGCGCACGGCGGGGAGGCCGCGGTGGCGCCCCAGGCCGGCGAGATCTGGACCACGGTGGGCATCACCCTGGCCAAGGTCACGGCCTTCGTGGTGCTGATGCTGGTGGTGGGCCGACGGCTGCTGCCCAAGCTGCTGTGGTGGGTGGCGCGCACCGGCTCGCAGGAGCTGTTCACCCTGGGCGTGGTGGCCATCGCCGTGGGCGTGGCCTTCGGCGCGGCCCTGCTGTTCGACGTGTCCTTCGCGCTGGGCGCCTTCTTCGCCGGCATGATGATGCGCGAGTCCGAGTTCAGCCACCGCGCGGCCGACGAGTCGCTGCCGCTGCGCGACGCCTTCGCCGTGCTGTTCTTCGTCTCGGTGGGCATGCTGTTCGAACCGGCGGTGGTCTTTCAGCAGCCGGTCAAGCTGCTGGCGGTGGTGGCCATTGTCCTGATCGGCAAGACCGTGGCGGCCGTGGCGCTGGTGCTGCTGTTCCGCTACCCGCTGAACACCGCGCTGACGGTGGGCGCGAGCCTGGCGCAGATCGGCGAGTTCTCCTTCATCCTGGCCGGCCTGGGCGTGGCGCTGGAGCTGATGCCGCGCGAGGGCCAGAGCCTGGTGCTGGCGGCCGCACTGATCTCGATCGCGGCCAACGCGGCGCTGTTCTCGGCCGTCGAGCCACTGCGGCGCTGGGTCCTGGCGCGTTCGGCCTTCGCGCGCCAGCTGGAGATGCGCGACGATCCGCTGGCCGAACTGCCGACCTCGACCGACCGCCAGCTGCTCAGCGGCCAGGTGGTGCTGGTGGGCTATGGCCGCGTGGGCCGGCGCATCGCCCAGGCGCTGCGCGAACACCAGCTGCCGTTCGTGGTGGTGGAGCAGAACCGCGAGACGGTGGACGCGCTGCGCCGCGAGGGCATCGCGGCCGTCAGCGGCGACGCCATGACACCCGAGGTGCTGGTGCAGGGCCACATCGCCGAGGCCGCCATGCTGGTGGTGGCCATCCCCGACGCGGTGGACGTGCGCAAGATGGTGGAGATCGCCCGCACGCTCAACCCCGGCATCGCCGTGGTGCTGCGCACCCACAACGAGGAAGAGGCCGATCTGCTGCGCAAGGAAAGCCTGGGCACGGTGTTCCTGGGCGAGCACGAGCTGGCGCGCGGC
Organism: Hydrogenophaga pseudoflava NBRC 102511; assembly: GCF_001592285.1. Lineage (GTDB taxonomy): Bacteria > Pseudomonadota > Gammaproteobacteria > Burkholderiales > Burkholderiaceae_C > Hydrogenophaga > Hydrogenophaga pseudoflava. The sequence continues at coordinate 104,873 of NZ_BCWQ01000003.1, forward strand.
ATGACCTCGCACATCCTGGACCGGCTGCAGGAGACCGCACCCGCAAGGGAGGCCGCATGAAGACCCCGTGGCACGCCCTGGAAGGCCCCGAGGTGCTGCGGCGCCTGGGCGTGGACCCGGCCGACGGACTGGGCGCCGGCGAGGTGGCCCGGCGGCTCGCCCAGCACGGCCCCAACCGCCTGCCCGATCCGCCGCGCCGACCGGCCTGGTTGCGCTTTGCGCTGCAGTTCCACAACCCGCTGATCTATGTGCTGCTGGCCGCCGGGCTGGCCACGCTGCTGCTGGGCAGCCTGGTGGACGCGGGCGTGATCCTGGGCGTGGTGCTGATCAACGCGCTGATTGGCCACATCCAGGAGGGCAAGGCCGAGCAGGCCCTGGCGGCGGTGCGCAGCATGCTGGCCGCGCGCGCCACGGTGCAGCGCGGCGGCGAGCGCCACCAGATCGACGCCGGGGAGCTGGTGCCGGGCGACATCGTCTGGCTGGAGCCGGGCGACCGCGTGCCGGCCGACCTGCGCCTGCTGCAGGGCCGCAACCTGCGCACGGTGGAATCGGCGCTGACCGGCGAATCGGCCGCGGTGGACAAGGACACAGGCGCCGCGGCCGAGGGCGCGCCGCTGGGCGACCGCCACGGCATGGCCTTCTCGGGCACGCTGGTGGCCTACGGCAGCGGCAGCGGCGTGGTGGTGGCCACCGGCGGCGCCACCGAGATCGGCCACATCGGCCAGCTGGTCAGCGGCGTGCAGACCCTGGCCACGCCGCTGACGCGCCGGCTCGACCGCTTCGCGCGCCAGATCACCGCCTTCATCCTCGGGGTGTCGGTGCTGACCATGGCCTGGGGCCACTTCGTGGCCGGCATGGCGCTGTTCGACCTGTTTCTGGCGGTGGTGGGGCTGGCAGTGGCCGCCATCCCCGAGGGCATGCCGGCGGTGGTGACCATCGTGCTGGCCATCGGCACCCGGGTGATGGCGCGCAAGAAGGCCATCGTGCGGCGGCTGCCGGCGGTGGAGTCGCTGGGCTCCGTCACCGTCATCTGCAGCGACAAGACGGGCACCCTCACCCGCAACGAGATGACCGCGGTGCGCGTGGTGCTGCCGTCGCGCGAGGTCATCGTCAGCGGCACCGGCTACGCGCCCGAAGGCGGCTTCCACCTTGCGGACGGATCGGTGCTGCACCCTGGCGACGAGCCGGCGCTGATGGCCCTGCTGCACTGCGCGCTGCTGTGCAACGACGCGCGCATTCACCGCGAAGACGACAAAGGCTGGGTCCTCACTGGAGACCCCACAGAAGGTGCGCTGACCACCCTGGCGCACAAGGCCGACCTGGACGCCACGACCGAAGCCCAGGCCTTCCCCCGGCTGGACGCGATCCCCTTCGAGTCCGAGCGGCAGATCATGGTCACGCTGCACCACGACCACGCCGGCCACCACGAGCTGCTGCTCAAGGGCGCGCCCGAGCGGGTGCTGGCGCTGTGCACGGGCGAAGCGGGCGGCCGCCCCCTGGACTGCGCGCGCTGGACCGCGGCGGTGGAGCGCGCCGGCGGCGCGGGTGAGCGCGTGCTGGCACTGGCCCGCTGCGACTGGCCCACAGGGCGCACCGAGGTGGACCTGGCCGACCTCACCCCGCGCTTCGAGATGCTGGGCCTGGTGGGCATCATCGACCCGCCGCGCGAGGAGGCGGTGGCTGCCGTGGCGGAGTGCCGAGAGGCCGGCATCCGCGTGAAGATGATCACCGGCGACCACGCGGTGACGGCCGCGGCCATCGGCCGCCAGCTGGGCCTGCAGGCTGACCGGGCACTGACGGGCGACGCCGTCGCCGCGCTCGACGACGCGGCGCTGCGCCGCGCCGCCCAGGACACCGACGTGTTCGCGCGCGCCAGCCCCGAGCACAAGCTGCGGCTGATCGCCGCACTGCAGGCCGAGGGCCACCAGGTGGCCATGACCGGCGACGGCGTGAACGACGCGCCCGCGCTGAAAGCCGCCGATGTGGGCGTGGCCATGGGCGGCAAGGGCACGGACGCGGCGCGCGAGGCCTCCGACCTGGTGCTGACCGACGACAACTTCGCCACCATCGCGCGCGCCGTGCGCGAGGGCCGGGTGGTCTACGACAACATCAAGAAGTCGCTGATGCACATGCTGCCCACCAACGGCGGCGAGGCCGGCGTGATCCTGCTGGCCATCTTCGCGGGCCTGCCGCTGCCGGTGACGGCCGGGCAGATCCTGTGGGTCAACACCGTGACCTCGGTGACGCTGGCGCTGTCGCTGGCCTTCGAGCCGGCCGAGCCGGGCGTGATGCGGCACCCGCCGCGGCCCCCGCAGGAATCCATCATCACGCGCGCGCTGGGCGGGCGCATCCTGTTCGTCATCGGGCTGATGATCGCCGCCACCTTCTGGGTGTTCCACTGGGAGCTCGCGCGCGGCACGCCGCTGGAGACCGCGCGCACCGCGGCGGTCAACACCATCGTGATGTGCGAGCTGTTCTACCTGTTCAACGTGCGCCACTTCACCCGCCATGCCTGGCGGGCCGAGACGCTGACCGGCAACCCCGTCGCGCTGGGTGTGGCGGCCCTGCTGGTGGGGCTGCAGCTGCTGTTCACCTATGCGCCGCCGCTGCAGCGGCTGTTCCACACCACGCCGCTGCACGCCAGCTCCTGGGCCATGATCCTGGCGATGGGGGCGGGCGTGTTCGTGCTGGTGGAGGCCGAGAAGGCGCTGTTGCGTCGCCGCGGTGTGCGCCGCATCTGAAGAACCTGCGAGGAGAGAGCCATGACCATGACCCGACACATCCTGAGCGCCACCGACCTGTCGGCGCACTCACTGCAGGCGGTGGACCGCGCGGCCGACCTGGCCACGACCACCGGCGCCCGCCACACCGTGCTGCACGCGCTGGGGCTGGACGCGCTGGGCCCGCTGCGCAACCTGCTGGGCGAGCGCGCCGACAGCGTGGCCCACACGGCCGTGCAGCAGCAGCAGGCCGCACTGGCCGCCGCCATGGCCGACCCGGCACGCCACCCGGGGCCGGCGCCCACCCTGCGGGTGGAAGAGGGCCTGGCCTCGCGCGTGGTGCCGTCGCTGGTGCGCGAGACCGACACCGACCTGGTGGTGGTGGGCGCGCGCGGGCAGAGCCTGCTGCGCCGCCTGGTGGTGGGTTCCACCGCCTCGCACCTGCTGCGCAGGAGCCATTGCCCGGTGCTGGTGGTCAAAAACCCGTTCCAGCAGCCCTACCGCCGCGTGCTGCTGCCCATGGACTTCTCGCCCGGTTCCGCGCTGGCGCTGGCACTGGCGCGCGAACTCGCGCCCCGGGCCGGCCTGGTGCTGCTGCACGCCTTCGACGTGCCCTTCGAGGGCATGCTGCAGTACGCCGGCGTGTCGCAGGACATCATCCACCAGTACCGCATCGAGGCGCGCGAGCGCGCCCTGCAGCAGCTGCGCGAGATGGCGGCCGAACAGGGCCTGGCGGCTGGCGACTACACACCGCTGGTCGAACACGGCGACGCCGTGGCGCTGATCACCGGCCACCAGCAACGCCTGGGCTGCGACCTGGTGGTGATGGGCAAACACGGCACCCATGTGACCGAAGAACTGCTGCTGGGCAGCGTGACCAAGCGGGTGCTCTCCGAGGGCGACGCCGACGTGCTGGTGGTAGTCGACAAGCGCGGTCCGCAGGACGCCGGCTGACGCGGGACAGGCCGTGGCGCTGCATCCCGCCCTGCTGTTCCTCGGTGGCCTGGTCGTGGTGGTGCTGGGCGCCGAGATGCTGCTGCGCGGCGCGACCCGCATTGCGACCCTGCTGCGCATCAGCCCCATCGTCATCGGCCTGACGGTGGTCTCGGTGGGCACCAGCGCGCCCGAGCTGGCGGTGGGCCTGACCGCCGCGCACGAGGGCAAGGGTCCGCTGGCGGTGGGCAACATCGCCGGCACCAACATCGTCAACATCCTGCTCATCCTGGGCCTGAGTGCGGCCATCCGCCCGCTGCCCACGCGTTCGCTGAGCGTGCGGCTGGACGTGCCGGTGATGATTGCCACCGCCGTGGCCGTGCTCGTCATGGCGATGGACGGCGTGCTCACCCGGGCCGAGGGTCTGGGCCTGCTGCTGGCGGCGGTGGTCTACACCGTGGCGCTGGTGCAGCTGAGCCGGCAGGAGGCGCCGGACACCCGACTGGCGTTCCGCGACGCGCTGGCCGCGCAGGCGCCTCCGCGGGTGAACCTGCCCACCGGTGCCGCGGCCTGGGCCTGGAACGGTGCGCTGCTGCTGGCAGGCATGGCGCTGGCGGTGCTGGGCGCCGAGCTGCTGGTGGCCGGCGCAGTCGAACTGGCCAAGGCCTACGGCGTGTCGGACGCCTTCATCGGCCTGAGCATCGTGGCCATCGGCACTTCGGCGCCGGAGCTGGTGACCACGATGATCTCGACCCTGCGCAACGACCGCGACGTGGCGATCGGCAACCTCATCGGCAGCAGCATCTACAACGTGCTGGTCATCCTCGGCCTGACCATGGTGGCCGCACCCACCAGCGGGGTGGACGTCAGCGCCGAGGTGCTGTGGATCGACCTGCCGCTGGCCGCGCTGGTGGCCATCGTCTGTCTGCCGGTGTTCCGCAGCGACCGGCTGGTCTCGCGCCGCGAGGGCATCGGCTTCGTGCTGGCCTACGCCGCCTATCTGGGCAGCCTGCTGCTCTGGCGGACCTGACACCGTTGGACACCAGCCCCCCGCGGGCATGCCGTAAGCTCGCCGCCATGCGTCTGGCCCTGCACACCCTGAGTCTCTCCGCCGCCCTGCTGCTGGCTGCCTGCGGCAGCGCACCACCGGCCCGCCCGCCTTCGTCGTCGCTGCCGCCGCTGTCGGCCGAACACAGCAGCGACCTCGCCATCCACGCCATGGGCCTGGTGGGCACGCCCTACCGCTGGGGCGGCAACACGCCTGAGAGCGGCTTCGACTGCAGCGGCCTGATCGGCTATGTCTACCGGCACCGCGCCGGTGTGGCGCCGCCGCGCACCGTGGCCCAGCTGTCGGGCTTCGGCCAGGCGGTGGATGCCGACGAGCTGCGCACCGGCGACCTGGTGATCTTCGGCCGCGACCCGGCCTGGCACGCGGGCATCTACGTCGGCGACGGCCGCTTCGTGCATGCGCCGTCCAGCGGCGGCACGGTGCGGCTGGACCGGCTGGACAACCGCTACTGGGCGCGCCAGACGGTGCGTTATCGCAGGCCCTGACACGGTTTTTCCGGACAAGCCGGCGACAATCGGAGCCATGCCCCACGTTCACGCCACCCCGCCGCTGTCCACCCACGACACCACCCGCATCGACGACCTGCGCATCGGCGCGGTGCGGCCGCTGATCACGCCCGCGCTGCTGCAGGAGTGGCTGCCCACGCCGCCGGCCGCCCAGGCCCTGGTGGAGAGCAGCCGCGCCGCGCTCTCGCGCGTGCTGCACGGGCAGGACGACCGGCTGATCGTGGTGGTCGGGCCGTGTTCGATCCACGACCACGGCCAGGCCATGGACTACGCACGGCGCCTGAAAGAGCAGGCCGATGCGCTGGCCGAGGACCTGCTGATCGTGATGCGCGTGTACTTCGAGAAGCCGCGCACCACCGTGGGCTGGAAGGGCTACATCAACGATCCGCACCTGGACGGCAGCTTCGCCATCAACGAAGGCCTGGAGCTGGCGCGCCAGCTGCTGCTGGACGTGCTGGGCGCCGGCCTGCCGGTGGGCACCGAGTTCCTGGACCTGCTCTCGCCGCAGTTCATCAGCGACCTGGTCAGCTGGGGCGCCATCGGCGCGCGCACCACCGAGAGCCAGAGCCACCGCCAGCTGGCCTCGGGCCTGTCCTGCCCGGTGGGGTTCAAGAACGGCACCGACGGCAGCGTCAAGGTCGCCAGCGACGCGATCCAGGCCGCGCAGGCGCCGCACGCCTTCATGGGCATGACCAAGATGGGCCAGGCCGCGATCTTCGAGACCCGTGGCAACCAGGACTGCCACGTCATCCTGCGCGGCGGCAAGGCGCCCAACTACAGCGCCGAGGACGTCAACACCGCCTGCGCCCTGCTCAAGGCCGCCGGCCAGCGCGAGCAGGTGATGATCGACGTCTCGCACGCCAACAGCAGCAAGCAGCACCGCCGGCAGATCGACGTGGCGGCCGACGTGGCCGGCCAGATCGCCGCGGGCGATGCGCGCATCACCGGCATCATGATCGATAGCCACCTGTTCGAGGGCCGGCAGGACATCGTGCCCGGCCAGCCGCTGCTGCCCGGCGTGAGCGTGACCGACGCCTGCATCAGCTTCGAGCAGACCGTACCGGTGCTGCAGGGGCTGGCGGCCGCCGTGCGCCAGCGCCGCGCCCGCTGACGCGCGACATGCGCCTGCCCTGGCAGACCGCCACGCCCGCGCTGAACCTGGCGCTGCAGGGCGGTGGGGCGCACGGGGCCTTCACTTGGGGCGTGCTCGACGCGCTGCTGGAGGACGGACAGCTCGCCTTCGACGGCGTCAGCGGCACCAGCGCGGGGGCCATGAACGCGGTGGTGCTGGCCCAGGGCCTGATGGACGATGGCCGCGAGGGCGCGCGCGCCGCCCTGCGCCGCTTCTGGACCGCCGTGGCCGGCAGCCTGCCGTTCGAGGTGGCGGTGCCGCGGGCCGACGGCTCGGGCTACCAGCTGGCGCCGGCGATGCGCCTGATGCTGCAGTGGACCCACCACTTCACGCCCGAACAGCTCAACCCCTTCGACCTCAACCCGCTGCGCGACGTGCTGCGCCAGCAGCTGGACATCGAGGGCCTGCGCCAGCGATCACCGGTGCGGCTGTTCATCGCCACCACCGAGGCCAACACCGGCCGGCTGCGGCTGTTCCGCAACGCCGATCTGTCGCTGGACGCGGTGCTGGCCTCGGCCTGCCTGCCGCGCCTGCACCGCAGCGTGCTGATCGACGGTCAGCCGCACTGGGACGGCGGCTATTCGGCCAACCCCGCCGTCTACCCGCTGCTGCTGGAAACCCCCACGCGCGACACGCTGCTGGTGATGCTCACGCCGCTGCGCTACGCCGCCACGCCGCAGTCGGCGCAGGACATCGAGCACCGCATGCAGGAGCTGGCCTTCAACGCCACCTTCCTGCGCGAGATGCGCATGTTCGCGCACCTGCGCGAGCGCATCGCCCACATCGGCTGGTGGCGCCGCGGCCCACTGGAGCGGCGGCTGGCCGGGGCGCGCTTTCACGCCATCGAGCCCGGCCCGGTGCTGGGGGAACTGGGGACCGACACCAAGGCCGCCGCCGGCCAGCGCTTCTTCGAGATGCTGTTCGATGCGGGGCGGGGGCAGGGCCGGCAGTGGCTGGACACGCACCGGGCAGCCGTCGGTCGCCACGGCACTGTCGAACTTGCCGGGCTGTTCGGCTGACCCGGGACCGGCGCTGCCGACAATGGTGGGCCCGGATCGCCCTGGCGGGCCGTCCCCCACCGGAGAAACACCCATGAGCTCTCTCTTGCAAGGCCGCACCGCCCTGGTCACCGGGGGTGCCCGTGGCTTGGGCGCCGGCATGGCGCAGGCCCTCGCCGCGGCCGGCGCGGCCGTGATGATCGGCGACATTCTTGAGGACACGGGCCGCGAGACGGCCCGGTCGATCGGCGCCACCGGCGGCCGGGCCGCCTTCGTGCAGCTGGATGTGACCGACGAGGCTGGCTGGCTCGCCGCGATCTATGCCGTCCACACCACCTTCGGCGGCTTCGACATCCTGATCAACAACGCCGGGATCGAGGAGACCGCGCTGGTGTCGGAGCTGGATGCCGATGCGCTGCGGCGCATGCTGGACGTGAACATCGTCGGCACTGCGCTGGGCCTCAAGCACGCATTCCGCGCCATGCGCCCGGGCGGCGTGGCCGGGAAAGGAGGGGCCGTGGTCAACGTGGCCTCGGTTGCGGCCACCATCGCCTTCCCGGCGATCGCCGGCTACTCGGCCACCAAGTCGGCGGTGGACCGGCTCACGCGGGTGGCCGCGATGGAGGCCGGCCAGCTGGGCTACGGCGTGCGGGTGAACTGCATCTACCCGGGTCTGGTGCCGACCGACATGGGCATGAAACTGGCCGCCGACGTGGTGACAGCCGGGCTGTTCCCGACGCCAGAGGCCGCGGTCGGCGCCATCGTCGCGCAGACACCGCTGGGGCGCCTGGGCAATGTGGCCGACATGGCCGATGCGGTGGTGTTCCTGTGTTCCGACGCGGCGCGTTTCATCACCGGCGCGGGCCTGCCGGTGGACGGCGGCATGGGAATGTAAATAGATGTAGCTAAAATGTTTAATCGGGGGGCAGATTGCATCCAATCTTGTGATGCCGGCCGAGCCCAAGTCACAAACCAGGGAGGGTTGCGATGTTCTGGAAGCTGGGAGGCAGTATTGGCCTGCTCTTCGCGTTGGTGAGCTGCGGCGGCGGGTCCACCTCGTCCACTGAACCTGTTGATGGCAATGCCAGTCAAGTGCGCACGAGCGACAGCCGGTATGGAACGCCCCAAGACAGCGTCCAGATCCAAATGATGGCCGAAAGGCTGTCTACTTACTTCGGCAGCGAAAAGGCCAGCCTGACGGATACCACTGCCGCTGCGCCCTCTGAGCATCCGAGAACCTCAAAACTCACCGAAACAGTCCTGAGTGCCCAGAGCTATCAGCAACAGGGCCTGACGACCTACCGGCGCACTCATCGCTTTCTCAACACGCGCACAGGAGTGCACTTTTACACGTCATCAGACACTGAGAGGCAACACATACAAGCCACGTTGCCGCATTTCAAATATGAAGGTACAGCCTACAGAGTGATGGTCGGCCCGGCCGACTTTGCAGTCCCGGTCTATCGGTTCTACAACCGTGTTTCCGGCACTCATCTCTACACGGCCAGCGAGTCAGAGAAAAACAAGGTCATTCGAGAGCTGAGTGATGTCTACACTTTTGAAGGCGGCGCATGGTTCGCACGTCCCGATCCATATCCAGGCTGGGTGCCGGTCTATCGCTTCTTCAATCGCCAGACGGGCACCCATTTCTATACGCACAACGAAGTCGAGCGCGCCCATGTGCTGGCGACCCTGCCCCACTATGCGCTAGAAGGCGTTGCGTATTGGGTGCGCAGCGATGCTGCCGTAGACCCGCAGACCTGGCAACCGCCCGCCGGGGCAACTCCTGATGTGGGCAACTATGTGTACTTCGAGAGTCAGGCCGGCGATTTTGTTGGTCTGGGTGAACAACATCTCTGGACAGCCACCAACAGCCGCATCCAGATGATCAACCGCTATGACAAGATCCTTGAGCTCGCAGGCGAGGGTATTGCGAAGGTGGGTGGCTACCTCTTCTTTCCATCTGCACTGAGCGAATGGAAAGTAGGCTTCTACCCCAATGCAACCAGAGCCAACTGGATGTTGAACACGGCCCAGCCGAACCCTGGGCCGGGTCTCGACTTCTCGATGGGCGGCCGCGGCTGCAACGAGACAACCGGCTGGATCTACATCGACAGCGTGTCCCACGACCCGGATGGCACCCTGGCTGCATTCGAGCTGCGTTTCGAGCAACTGTGCCAGTGGAGCACCGATGTGCTTCGAGGCAAGGTCCGGTGGTCCAAGTACGACACGGTTATGCCTCCCGGCCCCGTGGTCCCGGCACCTAGCAACCTCTGGCGCCCGGCGACTGAAGCGGTGCCGAACAGTGGCAGCTTTGTCTACTTTGAGGGTGGCGCGGCCGGCAATGCGCAACAACCGAGCTATGCGCGCCTGATTCGCGGATCGGACACCCCGACCGGGCAACTGGGTTTTTCCGGCAACGGAAATGTGTTCGGTGGCCTGGTCATGCAGACCACTGCAGACGATGAAACGCTTATGTTCGCTTTTCAGTCCATGTGGTTCACACCAAGGTTGGTTCCTGGCCTCTACAGCGACGTCACTCGCACGCCCGAGCCGAATCCAGCTCGCGGGAATCTGGATTTCTTCTACCAGAAGTACAGCAATCCACAAATGTCTTTGTCTTGTGGGACGCAGTGGAGCACCGGCTGGTTTGTGGTCGACGAAGTTAGCTACTCCGGAGACTCAATCTCCAGCATCCAGATTCGTTTCGAGCGCAACTGCCTAAGCTCGCAGCAAGTGACCAGAGGAATGATCCGCTGGCAGGCAGGGGACTAACCGCCGCCGCCCTGCCTTCAGCGGGGCTTGCGCGGCGCCATCGGGCCGCGGCCCTCGATGTGGCGGAAGTTGATGCGGCCCTTGCTCAGGTCGTAGGGCGAGAGTTCGAGCGAGACCCGGTCACCCGCCAGGATGCGGATGTGGTTCTTCTTCATCTTGCCGGCGGAGTAGGCGATCAGCTGGTGACCGTTGTCCAGCGTGACGCGAAAACGGGTGTCGGGCAGCACCTCGTTGACGATGCCCATCATGTCGATCAGTTCTTCCTTGGCCATGGTGTGGTTCTCCTGGAGTCGTGGGATTCGGATCAGTTGGTACGGATCGCGGGGCGCGCGGTCTCGCGCACCCAGTCGATGCCCTGGGCCATGGCGTATCTTGCCGCGGCCTCGTGGGTAGCGAAATCTTCGGTAAAGCGCATCACGCGGTCGGTGCTGGCGCTGCCGGTGCCGCTGGCGATGGATACGAAGGCGGCAAAGCGCCCGTCCGCCAGGGCCCGTGGGCGGGCGCTGATGCGGTAACGCCCCAGGGTCAGGGGGGCGGAGGAACAAGGGGTCCGCACCACAGGGGCGGACGCGGGAAACGTCTGGATCATCAAGAACTTCTATGGGCAGGACCTGCGGCTGGGCCGCCGGCCCGACAAGGCCCGACATACACGGTGGCAGCCCCAGGGTGCCGGGGTGCCCAACTGCGCCAACCCGAAGCACCGCACCGCATCAGCGGCATCGGGGCTTTCTGGTACCAGCCCTCGGCAGAGGCATGGGAAGAGCAGCGGGGAAAAAGTGCCTCGCCGGGGGACCGCGTTGGGTGCGGTGAGGGCTTGGCTCGCGATGGAGGGGCTGGACAGACCGACCCTCTGCCGGGGTGGTGGGCCGCGCCAGGGGCGCTGCAACCGGGTCTGTCGCCCAAGGCGAAGCCGCTAATGTACCACGATGTGGAAAAAATTGCCATGTGGGGCCGGTTCAACGGCCACAGCGCAGGCGGAACTGTTCGTCGCGCGCCTTCTTGCGGTCGCGCCGGACCGAGTCCTGCTCCCTTGGCGGAAGTGGCTGGCGCGCGTAGTCGTCCAGCACAGCCACGAGGTTGTCCAGGCGCCTGCAATCTTCCGCCTTCTTCTGGGCAGCATTCGGGGGGGCGACAGGGCCGACACCGGTCGGCCGCGGCGCAACCCCCTTGGTGGGCCTGGCCAGGGCTTCCCGGTTGCGGGCAAACACGATCTGTTCGGCCAGCGAAAGGTTCGCGGGCACCGTGTGCATGCTGACGATCTCGGCGCCGCGGTGCTGGCAATGCACCACCGACCAGAACCGGCCGGCACCGCGGCAGCGGTAGAGCGTGGTGCCCTGCGCGCCCTCGACGTTCAGCGCGGTCGTGGTGTCGACCGGGTGGCCGCGCATGCCGGCCGGGCAGGGGCCATCGGTGTAGGTCACTTGGCTGGCGTTCTCGCAGCGGTGCACCGACGACGACGGCTCCGCGGTTTGCGCCGGCAGCGACTCGGCCACCGAAGCCGGACCGGCGGCAGCGGGAATGGCGGTTGCCGCAGGGGCGGGTGTCTGTGCGGACGCGGCCTCCACGGCTGGCAGCCCGGCGACCGCGGAGGGACGCGACCAAGGCCAGTTGACCAGCACGTACAGCCCCAGCACCACCACCGCGGCCAGCAACCCGATGGTCAGGCCGCTCATGCCGTCTCGCTCGGGCGGACGGAACGCGGTGTCGGATACCTGGTGCGGCGTTGGCGGCGCCAAAGGCGCGGGCCGGGAAGGCGGGATGCCGGGCGTGGTGTCCGGCCCGTTGTCGGGTTCGGGAGTTGTGTCGGGCGTCGCCATCGCAGCCACCAGGGTCGCTCACTGTTCGACCACGGTCTTGACCACCTGTCCCACCGGTGGGTCGCTGCGCCCCCAGGTGCCGTTGAGCAGCTGCAGGCGCTTTTCGGTCAGGGGCGACTGGCGGGCCAGTTCGGTGAAGCCGCCGCGCGGCAGCGGCACGGTCTGCACCACCCAGGGCCGGGCGGCCTGCTGGTCGGCCGCGGTCATGGCGCGAAAGGACTTCTCGGCCGACACCAGGCCGGGCATGGCACGGTTGCGCGCGGCGGCGTCGGCCGCGAGGTAGAGCATCACGTAGCTGTTGTTCTTCGGGCCGGTGACCACGGTGGCTTCGATTGCCTGGGACTGTCCGTTCTGCGCCTTGCGGACGCCGACGAAATGGGTCGCGGCAAAGCCGTTGATCTGGCCGCGCGTCACCTTGCCCTCGCTGGGTTGCAGGGCGTTGCGGATGATCTCGTCGTGCGTGCTGCCGGCCCGGGGCGGCATGGCGACCATGCGCAGTGCGGCGTCGCCCTGCGGTGCGACGATGGTCAGCGCCTCGGGCTCATTCTGGATGCGCCAGCCGGCCGGCGCCGTCATCGCCAGGCCCAGCCCTGCGTGGTAGAAGTTCTGGCCACGCGTCAGCCCCTGTTCGGGGCTCTCGCCGAAGCGCATGCCCCGGACCACCTGCAGGAAGCGCTGCGCGCCGTCGGAGGCGTAGCTGCCCTGGTACTTCGCGGCGTTCTGGCTGATCTGCTGCAGGCGCTGGTCGTTGCTGGGGTGGGAGGACAGCCAGTTGGCGCCCTCGGGCGCAGGGCGGCCTTCGGCGCGCGCCTCTTCGACGGCGAAGGCCTCCTGCAGCTTGAGCACCCGGATCACGTCGATCATGTTGCGCGGGTCGTAGTTGCTGCGCGCCAGGTACTCGGCGCCCAGGCTGTCGGCCTGCAGCTCCTGCTCGCGGCTGTACTTCGCGACGTACCCGGCCGCCACGCCCTGCGCCATCTGCCCGAACATCTCGGTGCCGCCCGAGACCCCGACCTTGCTCTCCAGCACCGCGCCCAGCACCGTCGCCGCCAGCACTCCCAGGCCCGCGGTCTGCTGGCGCGTGGCGCGCTGCGCGCCGTGTCGGGCGGTGACGTGGCCGATCTCGTGGCCGATCACGCCGGCCATGTCGGCCTCGCTTTCCATGTAGGCCAGGATGCCGCGCGTGATGTAGACGTAGCCGCCGGGCAGCGCGAAGGCGTTGATCTCCGGGCTGTCGAGCACGGTGAAGGTCCAGGGGATGTTGGCGCGGTGCGACTGCTTCGCCAGCTTCTGGCCGACCTCGTTCACATAGGCCTGCAGGCGCTCGTCCTTGTAGACGCCGTACTCCTTGAGCACCTCGTCGTGGGCCTTCTTGCCCTCAGCCAGTTCGGTGCGCTCGTCCATGACCGTGCGCTCGGACTGGCCGGTGACGGGGTTGACCACGGTGGTGCCGCAGCCGGCCAGCAGGGTCGCGGCCAGCAGCAGGGCGCTGGCGAGAAGTCTCGGCATTGTGGTGGGCTCCTGTCCGCGGCCTTCGCCGCCATGGAAGCCATGATAGTCAGCTCAGCGGTGCGAGGGCGCGCAGCTGCGCCAGAAAAACCGGTGGCACGTCGGCCGGCTTGCGCGTGGCGGGGTCGATGAAGACGATGCCGATCTTGCCGCGCGCGACCTCGCGGCCGGTGTCCACGCAGTCCATGCAGTAGGCCAGGTCGAGGCCGCAGCGGCTGAAATCCTGCGGCAGCATGCGCACCCGCATGGTCTCGCCGTGGAAGCCCTCGGACTTGTACTGAGCCACCAGGTCGCCCACCACGATGGGACAGCCCGCCACATTGGACTCGCGGTAACCGAGGGACTTGAAGAAGCGCACCCGCGCCTCGGACACCAGGGTCAGCAGCTGGGCGTTGTCCAGGTGCCCGCCCTGGTTGACGTGGCTGATGTAGATCTGGATCTGCGTCGAGAAGACGAAGTGCCCGGGCAGGTCGAACTGGATGCGGCTCAAGGGACTACCCGCCCGTGTTCACTTGCGGTCCGGCAGCTCGATCTTGACTTCCAGCACCTCCAGGTCGTCCTGGCGCTCCAGGTGGACCTTGATGTCGTCCTGGTTGATCTGGATGTACTTGCTGATCACGGCCACCAGCTCGCGCTGAAGGGCCGGCAGGTAGTCGGGCGTGGAGGCGTTGCGGCCGGCGCGCTCGTGCGCCAGGATGATCTGCAGGCGTTCCTTGGCGACGCTGGCGGTCTTCTTCTTCTCGCCCAGCAGAAAAGAGAGGAAGGACATGCTCATTTGCTCCCGAACAGGCGCTTGAAGAAGCCGGGCTTCTCGGCGTCGATGAAGCGCAGCGGCTTGTCCGCCCCCAGGAAGCGGTCGATGACGTCGCTGTAGGCCTCGGCCACGTCGGTGCCCTTGAGGTGGATCGCCGGTGTGCCCTGGTTGGAGGCCTGCAGCACGTTCTCGCTCTCGGGGATCACGCCGATCAGCTGGATGCGCAGGATGTCCTGGATGTCCTCCAGGCTGAGCATCTGGCCGTCGGCCACGCGGTTGGGGTTGTAACGGGTGATCAGCAGGTGTTCCTTGATCGGCTCCTTGCCCTCGATGGCGCGCTTGGTCTTGCTGCCCAGCATGCCCAGGATGCGGTCGGAGTCGCGCACGGAAGACACCTCGGGATTGGTCACCACCAGGGCCTCGTCGGCGTAGTGCATGGCCAACAGGGCACCGGTCTCGATGCCGGCCGGCGAGTCGCAGACGATGTAGTCGAAACCCATGCCGGTCAGGTCGTTCAGCACCTTCTCGACGCCTTCCTGCGTCAGGGCGTCCTTGTCGCGGGTCTGGCTGGCGGCCAGGATGAACAGGTTGTCGCAGGTCTTGTCCTTGATCAGGGCCTGGTTCAGATTGGCCTCGCCGTGGATGACGTTGACCAGGTCATAGACCACACGCCGCTCGCAACCCATGATGAGGTCGAGGTTGCGCAGGCCGACGTCGAAGTCGATGACGGCGGTCTTGTGGCCGCGCAGGGCCAGGCCGGCGGCGAAGCTGGCGCTGGTCGTGGTCTTGCCCACGCCGCCTTTGCCGGAAGTGACGACAACGATCTTGGTCATGGTGAGGGTTCCTCGGGTTCAGGGATTCAGGGATTCGATGACGAGCTTGTCGCCCTCGGGGCCGGAGACCAGGCGCACCTGCCCGGGTTTGCCGAGCACCTCGGCCGGCAGCGGGGTGTCGCTGGTGCGGTAGATACCAGCGATGGAAATCAGCTCGGGGTCCATGGACATCGCGAAGATGCGGGCCTCGGCGTTGCCGCGCGCGCCGGCAATGGCCTTGCCGCGCAGCGGCGCGTAGACGTGGATGTGGCCGTCGGCGATGACCTCGGCACCGGGGTTGACCATGGCCAGAACGACCAGGTCGCGGCCCCGCGCATAGACCTGCTGGCCGGAGCGCAGCGGCTTGTCGATGACCAGGGCGCTCGGCGGTGTGGTGGGAACAGGGGCCGGCGCGGCGGGGGCGGCCTGCTGGACGGGCGCCTCGGGCGTGCGCGCGGCGGCGCTGCGCTGCACGGTGGCGTCCTGGGCCGGCATCAGGCCGGCCAGCTCGGCGGCGGCGGTCTGGGCGTCGTTGCCACCGCGCACCGCCACCGGCTCCAGCCGGAACCGGCGCAACAGCGAGACCAGCGCGGGGAAATCGACCGGGCTGTCGGCCTGTTCGCCCGCCTGCAGCGGACCCAGGTCGACCAGCAGCGGGTCGTGGTCGAAGAAATCGGGGATGTCGCCGTAGCGCTGGGTCATTTCCTCGGCCAGCTGGCCGAGGTCGGCGGTCTTGAGCAGCAAAGCCACCAGCGGCAGCTGGGCGCTCTTGATTTCGAAACTGGTCGGGGCGCTGGCGCTGAGGACAGTGGACATGAATCCGGCGGGGAACAGATGGCCGGAAAGGGTCCGGCCAGGTCGGCGGGCAGTTTACCAGCCGACCACCGGCGGACTGGCGGCGCTGCGTGTCCACATGTGTCAGGCACACTGCGCGCCATGGACGCGCGCGATACCCCCCCTGGTTCCTCCAGCTGGCGCCCCGGGCTCTGGTGGCGCATGACCCGGCCGGCCTTCCTGCTGCTGACCGTGGTGGCCTGCGCCCTGGGCACGGCGACGGCCTCGGCCTGCGGCTGCGGGCTGGACCTCCCGCTGGCCATCGGCACCACGGCGCTGGCGGTGATGGCGCACGCCGCCGGCAACGTGCTCAACGACCTGCACGACGCGCGCAGCGGCGCCGACGCCGGCAACACCGGCGGCCTCTTTCCCTTCACCGGCGGCTCGCGCCTGATCCAAAACGGCGAAACCAGCGAGCGCGAGACCGCCGATCTGGCCAGGGCCCTGTTGCTGCTGCTGGTGCCCGGCGGCCTGCTGCTGGCGGTGAAGGCGGGGGGCGGTGTGATCGGGCTGGGGCTGGCCGGCCTGCTGCTCGTCTGGGCCTATTCGGCGCCGCCGCTGAAGCTGATGTCGCGCGGCCTGGGCGAACTCACCGTGGCGCTGGCCTGGTTCCTGGTGGTGCTGGGTGCCGATTTCGTCCAGCGGCGCCAGTTCTTCGTGATCCCGGCCAGCGTGGCCCTGAACTTCGCGGCCATGGTGGCGGCCTTGCTGCTGATCAACGGGGTGCCGGACGCCGCCGCCGACGCCCGGGTCGGCAAGCGCACGCTGGCGGTCCGGCTGGGCCCCACCGGCGCCTGGGCGCTGTACACCGCGCTCACGCTCGGGGCACACGCGTGGCTGGCGGCATCGGTGTGGCTGCTGATTCCGCCAGTGCCTGCGCTGGGGGGGCTGGTCTCGCTGCCGCTGTCGTTGTTCGCCTCGGGCTGGCTGTTCCACCACCGGCACCAGACCGTCCGTCTGCGCCCGGCCCTTGCCACGACGGTGGCGGCCACCTTGCTGCACGGCCTGGGCATGGCGGCTGGTTTTGCCTGGCTGGGCTGGAACCACTGAGAAGTTTTCAACAACTCTGTTGATAACTTTTTAAGAACACCATGGTTATCCACAATCGAAGCGGCTGTCGCCAAGTTGTTCCTTTTTCGACTGAACAGCGTCAGAACTTTTCGAACAGCGTTTTCAGGCCTCCAGTGTTTTGATTTCAAAGGAAAAAACAGGCTTGTCCACACCAGATGCCGCCCTCTACTACTACAACGAATTAGAGATATTGGAATAGTTAAACAAGATAGGGACAAAAAAAGCGCCGCCGGAAGGGGTTCCGGGGCGCTTTTTGACGGGTGTTCAGCCGCGCTGGTGGCCGTTCAGAGGGTGTGGGTGACGAGCTTGAAGTCCGGGTCTTCCGCGAAGGGCTTGATCTGGAAGCCCAGGCCCTTCATGAGCTTGAGCATGCCGGGGTTGTTGGCCAGCACCAGGCCCTCGATTTCGGCCAGCCCCTTGTCCCGGGCCTCTTCCATGATGCTGAGCATCAGGCGCGATCCCAGGCCCTTGCCGTTGAAGTCGTCGGCCACCACCAGCGAGAACTCGCAGCTCGATTTGTCCGGGTTGGTGATGTAGCGCGAGACACCCACGACGCGCTCGGTCTCGACGATCTCGCCGTCCTCGCCCGCCTTGCGCTCGCGGTGGATGGCCACCAGGGCCATCTCGCGGTCGTAGTCGATCAGGGTCAGGCGCGAGAGCATGGACGGCGGCAGCTCGGTCATGCTGGAGACGAAGCGGTAGTAGCGGCTCTCGGGCGAGAGGTTCTGCACCAGGTCCTGCAGCATCTGGGCGTCGTCCGGGTGGATCGGGCGGATGGTGTACTCGCCGCCGCCGCGCAGCGGCCAGACCTGCTCGTAGCGCGCCGGGTAGGGCAGGATGGCCAGGTGGGCGTAGTTGCGCGCCGTGGCCGGCGCGCTCTCGATCACGATGCGGGCGTCCACCGCCACCGCGCCGTCCTCGTCGACGATGATGGGGTTGATGTCCATCTCGCGCAGCTGGGGCAGCTCGCAGACCATCTCGGAGACGCGCAGCAGCACGTGTTCCAGCGCGTCCATGTCGACCGCCGAGGCGCCGCGCCACTCGCCCAGGGTGTCGGCCACGCGCGAGCGCTCGATCAGGCGGCGCGCCAGGAACTGGTTGAGCGGCGGCAGCTCCATGGCCTGGTCGCCGATCAGCTCGATCATGGTGCCTCCGGCGCCGAAGGCGACCACCGGGCCAAAGGGGTCGTCGGTCTTGAGGCCGATGTAGAGCTCGCGGCCGCGCTTGCTGCGCGCCATCTTCTGGATCGTCACGCCGTTGATCCGGGCGCCGGGCTGCAGCCTGGCCACGCTCTGGATCATGGTGTTGTAGACGTCGCGCACCGCGGTCGCGTTCATCACGTTGAGTGCCACGCCGTTGACGTCGCTCTTGTGGCTGATGTCGGGCGAGTCGATCTTCAGCGCCACCGGGTAGCCCAGCTGGGTCGCGATCATCATGGCCTCGTTGGGCGAGCGCGCCAGGATGGTCTGGGTGACCGGGATGTGGAAGGCCGAGAGCAGGGCCTTGGACTCCATCTCCGTCAGCACCTTGCGGCGCTCGGTCAGCACGTTCTCGATGATCAGGCGTGCGCCCTCGATGTCGGGGTTGGCCAGGGTGGAGAGCGGCGGCGGCGTCTGCTGCAGCAGCTGCTGGTTCTGATAGAAGCTGGCGATGTTGCCGAAGGCGCCCACCGCTGCCTCGGGCGTGCGGAAGCTTGGAATGGCGGCCTTGCCCAGCACCTCGCGCGCCTCGCCGACGGACGCATCGCCCATCCAGCAGCACAGCAGGGGCTTGTTCATGCGCGCCTTGGCCTCGGCCATCACGCGCGCCACGTCGGTGGCGTCGACGCCGGCCTTGGGCGAGTGCACCACCAGCACGCCGTCGACCGAGCGGTCCTGACCGGCGGCGTGGAGGGCGGCCAGGTAGTGTTCGGCGACGGCTTCTTCGGACAGGTCGACCAGGTCGCTCAGCGAAGCCAGCGGGGGCAGCTTGGGCTTCAGTTCGGCCATGGTCTCGGGCGAGAGCTTGCCCAGCTGCAGCGCGATCTCGCTGACCCAGTCGGCCGCCAGCACGCCGGGGCCGCCGCCGTTGGTGATGATGGCCAGCCGCTTGCCCACCGGGCGGTAGCGCGAGGCCAGGCACTTGGCGGCCGAAAACAGTTCGACGAAGGAGCGCACCCGCACCGCACCCGCACGGCGCAGGGCGGCGTCGAACACGTCGTCGCTGCCGACGATGGCACCGCTGTGAGTCTGGGCGGCTTCGTTGCCGGCGGTCTTGCGGCCGGCCTTGAGCACCACCACCGGCTTGGCGTTGGCGGCGGCGCGCAGCGCGCTCATGAAGCGGCGCGCGTTGGAGATGCCTTCAAGATAGACGACGATGCTGTGCGTTTGTGCGTCGGACGCCAGGAAATCGAGCACCTGGGCGATGTCGACCGAGGTCTTGGGGCCCAATGAGACCACGGTGGAGAAGCCGACGCCGTTCTGGGTGGCCCAGTCCAGGATGGACGAGGTCAGGGCGCCCGACTGCGACACCAGGGCCAGCGGACCGACCGCCGCCAGCGGGCCGGCGACGCTGGCGTTCAGGCCGCTGCGCGGGCGCTGGAAGCCTAGGCTGTTGGGGCCGAGCAGGTGCATGCCGTGGCGCCGCGCCACCTGGTGCATCTCGCCCGCGATCTCGGCGTTGGCACCGCTGCCCACCACCAGGGCGGCCTTGCACTTGATGCGGCCGGCCACTTCCAGCGCCGACAGGGCCTCGGCCGGCGGCAGCGCGATGATGGCCAGGTCGGCCCGGGTCTGGGCCAGGTCGGCCAGGGTGCCGCTGGTGTGGATGTCCAGGAAGACCAGTGTGCCCGAGAAGCGCTGGCCGGTCAGCGCGGCGCAGAGGGTGCGCGCGTGGGCGATCTGGCTGTCCGGGTCTTCGTGGTTGCCGGCGAAGACGGCGATGGACTCGGGCTGGAAGAGGGGGGTGAGGTAGTGTTTGTCCATATTTCTTTCAGTCGGCCCCGATGAGGACCCTGACATGTGCGGCCACGCTGCGGGCCAGGGGGCTGAGCACGTAGCCACCTTCGAGGCAGGAGATGACACGGCCGTGGCAGTGTTTTTCGGCGACTTTCATCAGTTGTTGTGTCACCCAGGCGTAGTCGGCCTCGACCAGGCCGAGGTTGCCCATGTCGTCCTCGCGGTGGGCGTCGAAGCCGGCGGAGATGTAGATCAGCTGGGGCCGGAAGGCCTCGAGTGCGGGAAGCCAGTGCTCGGTGACCGCGGCGCGGAAGGCGTCGCTGCCGGAGCGGCTGGGCAGCCCGACGTTGACCATGTTGGGGCCGGTCGCGTTCTCGCCGTTGAAGGGGTAGAGCCCCTTCTCGAAGATCGAGCACATCAGCACACGCTCGTCGCCGCGGAAGATGTCTTCGCTGCCATTGCCGTGGTGCACGTCGAAGTCGATCAGCGCCACGCGCTCCAGGTGGTGCACGTCCAGCGCGTGCCGGATGCCGACGGCCACGTTGTTGAAGAAGCAGAAGCCCATGGCGGCCGAGCGTTCGGCGTGGTGGCCGGGCGGGCGGATGTTGCAGAAGGCGGTGGGTGCTTCGCCGGCCAGCACCAGGTCGGTGGCCTGCACGGCCGCACCGGCGGCGCGCAGCGCGGCCTGCAGGGTGTGGGGGCACATGTTGGTGTCGGGGTCGACCGCGCGCAGGCCTTCGGTGGGTGCGGCATCGAAGATTTCCTTGACGTAGAGCGAGGCGTGGGCGCGGCCAAGCTGTTCCTCGGTGGCCAGCGGCGCGTCGTAGGGGACCATGTAGTCCAGCAGCCCCTTGACCAGCAGGTGGTCATTGATGGCACCCAGGCGCTCCGGGCACTCGGGGTGGTGCGCGCCCATGTCGTGGCGGGCGCAGTCGGCGTGGCTGATGAAGGCGGACAGCATGGTTCGGGTCTCCTCGGGCGGCGGATGCCTGCCGGGCGACTGCGCGCCCGTGCAGATTGACTTGTGTCAATCTAGACCCGAAGCCTGACGGCTGCCTTGACGCAACGCAACCAGAACAAGCAGGAACCCCTTGGCCCCTTTCCAGAATGCGGCGGAACTGGCTTCGCCAGGCCGCTCGCATTGCCCCCTGGGGGGTGACGCCGAAGGCGGCGCGGGGGGGGTTAACGGAGCCCGGTGAGAGAGGCTGCGACCGCCCGTTTGAACGGCGTGAAACGCTCCCCGAGTTCCACCATGCCGCGGCGCAGCCAGCGCGCGGGCACGTGTTCGCGCGTGTAGAGGGTCGCCACGGCGTGGGTGGCCATGTAGAGGCCGCGCGCCGCGCGCTGGTGGACCAGCTGGTAGCGCTCCAGCAGCTGGGGCGATGCGATGTCCTGCCCGTTCTGGTGGGCGCTGATCAAGGCTTTTGAGAGCGTGTCGATGCTGCGCAGGCCGAGATTGAAGCCGTGTGCGGTGACGGGGTGCATGCCGACCGCGGCGTCGCCCACGACGGCGAAGCGCTGGGCCACGAAGCGCCGGGCCCACACCCCCACCAGCGGGTAGGCGTGGCGTGTGCTGACCAGGCGCATGTCGCCCAACTGGCCGTCGAAGCGGCGCGTCATCTCCTGGTTGAAGGCGACGTCGTCCAGGCCCAGCAGCGGCTGGATGGCCTGGTGCGGCAGGGTCAGCACCACCGAGGAACGTGGACGGCCGCTGACCGGGTCGGGGTTCATCGGCAGCAGGGCCAGGGTCTGGCCGTGGTCGAACCACTCCCAGGCGGTTTCTTCGTGCGGCCGCTCGTGGGTCATGTTGCAGACCAGCATGGTGCGGCCGTAGTCGTGCATGTCGGCGGCGATGCCCATGGCGCGGCGGGTGCTGGAGTGGCGGCTGTCGGCGGCCACGACCAGGCGGGCCGACAGGGTCTCTCCGCCGGCCAGGGTCAGGCGGGCCGACTGCGCGTCGGTCTGGATGCCGGTGACCTGCTGGCCGCAGCGCAGCTGGGGTGCCGGTCCCTCGCCGTCGCCCATCGCGGCCTCGAACGCGGCGCGGCGGATGTGGTGGTTGGCAACCAGGAAGCCCAGCTCGGATTTCGGGCTGAGGTCGTGGCCGATGCGCATGCGCGATTGCGCCCCGCCCACGCCGCCGTCGAGCACCAGCGCGTCCTTCAACGGCGCGATGTTCTCGTCGCCGAGCCGTGGCCACAGGCCCAGCTGGCGCAGCAGCTCGGCGCTGTGCTGGGTCAGCGCGATCTCGCGGCCGTCAAAAGCGGGTTTCTGCAGCGATTCGAGGGGGCTCTGTTCGATCAGGGTGGTGCGCAGGCCGCTGCCGCGCAGCGCCCGGGCCAGGCTCAGGCCGGCCGGCCCGGCGCCCACGATGAGGAGGTCGTGTTCCATGGCGCGGCAGCTTACGTGTGTGCCACGGCCACGGGATTGACTCAGGTCAACGGGCACAAAAAAGCCCCGGCGAACCGGGGCTGTGAGGGCTGAGGAGAACCGTTCAATGAAGGCTGTGACGCATCAACTGGCCTTGGCACCGGGGCCGTCGCAGCCCATGCCGCCGCCCATGGCGCCCATGCCGCCGTGGCCGCCTTTGCCGCCCATGCGGTGTTCACCCTTCATGCCGGCGCGGTGGAAACCGCCGTGGGCCTGGGTGTCGAACACCTTCTGCTGCTCAGGCGTGAGCGCGGCGTAGAAAGTCTTGACCGCCTCGATGCGCTTGGCCATCGCGGCATCGCGCTCGGCGCGCAGCGCCTGCATCTTGTCCAGGCGCTGCGGCGTGGTCAGCTGGCTCCAGTCTTCCCGGGCCATACCGGGCGCGCCGGCCGGCGGGTTCGGCGCGGTGCCGGCGACGTAAGCGTTCCAGGCGGCTTCCTGCGAGGCGGTGATCTTCAGGGCCGACTTGAGCTGCGCCTGGTGCTCGGCGTGGCGCTTGGTCATCTGCTCCAGGCGCTGGGCGCGGCGCTCTTCCCACTGCTTGCTGTCGGCTCCGGCCTGGGTCCCCTGGCCGCGCTGGCCCATGTGCTGGGCGTGCATCTGCGGGTCCATGCCGTGGTGCTGGCCCATGCCCTGGGCGATGGCGGTGGCCGAGACGCCTGCGATGCCGGCGAGGATGGCGGCGACGACGAGGCTGCGTTTGGCGAAGGGTTTCATGCGTAGGCTCCTTGAGGTTGAGGGGGCGGACACCGGGGCGGGATGCCGGGGTGCCATGGGTTCAGTGTCATACCCCCGTGTGTACCGTTGTCTGCCCTTGTGATGCTGTCCGGTAAAGATTTGTTCCAGTACCGGCGCGCTGGGGAGCAGGGGGTTTGATCCTCGTCAAGGATGGGCCAGGTCGTCCAGGATCGGGCAGTCGGGCCGCTCGTCGCCGGGGCAGTGGCACAGCAGGGTGTGCAGGCTGCGCTGCATGGCCTGCAGCGCCTCGATGCGCTGGGCCAGGTCGTCGTGGTGCTTCTGGGCAATGCGCTTGACGCTGGCGCTGCTGCGCCGCCGGTTTTGCCACAGGCCGACCAGCTCGGTGATGGCATCCAGCCCGAAGCCCATGTCGCGCGCGCGGCGGATGAAGCGCAGCGTGTGCACGTCGGCCAGGCTGTACTGGCGGTAGTTACTGCCGGTGCGCGCCACCGCGCCCAGCAGCCCCAGCGACTCGTAGTGGCGCAGCATCTTGGGCGAGATGCCCGAGAGCTGCGCGGCGGTGCCGATGCTGACCGGCCAGCGGATGGCCGCGTCCTGAACGGCGTCGCTGTCCGAGACCGGAGTGCCGGCCGGATCGGATTTCATGCGGCGACCTGGTATCCCTCTTCCCGGATCGCGGCCGCCACCGCTTCGCGCGGCTGGGCGGTGTTCACCTCGACGAGGTTCTGCGCGCGGTCGATCTTGACCTCGGCCTGCGGGTCGAGGGTCTTGATGGCCGTCTGCACGGCGCGTTCGCAGTGGCCGCAGGTCATGCCCTGCACGGTGAAGGTCTGTTGGCTCATGGAGTGGCTCCAGTGGATTGAAAACAGCGCAATGATGCACCTTGACATGGTGTCAAGGTCAAGTGGCCTCGGTGGATACACCTTGTGGCTTGACCTTCCCATGGGGGTAAACCTTATGCTCACCCCATGAACTCAGTCACGATGGAATTGAACGACGACACCTGCCAGATCGACCTGGGCATCGGTGGCATGACCTGCGCCTCCTGCGTCTCGCGCGTGGAGAAGGCCCTGCGCAAACACCCGGGCGTGGAGGCGGCGACGGTGAACCTGGCGACCGAGTCGGCGCGCATCGTCTACCGCGGCAGCGACGCCACCCACGCCGCGGCACTGATGCGGCGCGCGGTGCGCGACGCGGGCTACGAGCCGCGCGCGATGGACGCGCCCGAGGTGGAACAGGAGCGTCTGTGGGGCCTGCCGCTGGACCTCTGGCCGGTGGTGATCGGTGCATTGCTGTCGGCGCCGCTGGCCCTGCCCATGGTGGGCGACCTGTTCGGAAAACACTGGATGCTGCCGGCCTGGATCCAGTTCCTGCTGGCGACGCCGGTGCAGTTCTGGCTGGGCGCGCGCTTCTACAAGGCCGGCTGGCACGCGCTCAAGGCCCTGACCGGCAACATGGAGCTGCTGGTGGCCATCGGCACCACGGCGGCCTGGGCGCTGTCCACCTGGCTGTGGTTCAAGGCCGAACCTGGCGAGATGGTGCACCTCTACTACGAGGGCGGTGCGGTGGTGATCACCCTGGTGCTGCTGGGCAAGTGGCTGGAGGCGCGCGCCAAGCGCCAGACCACCGACGCGATTCGCGCGCTGCACGCGCTGCGGCCGGAAAGGGCCCACCTGGTGCCCGATGGCGTCAGGCGCACCGAGATGAGCGAAGTGCCGGTGGACGAACTGCTGGCGGGCGACATCGTGCGCGTGCTGCCCGGCGAACGTTTTCCGGCCGACGGCGAGCTGCTGCTGGGCGAGACCCAGGCGGACGAATCCATGCTGACCGGCGAGGCGATGCCCGTGCCCAAGCGCCCGGGCGACCGCATCACCGGCGGCTCGCTCAACGGCGAGGGCTCGGTCGAGATCCGGGTGAAGGCGGTCGGCGCGCAGAGCGTGCTGGCCCACATCATTGCCCTGGTGCAGGACGCGCAGGCCGGCAAGGCGCCGGTGCAGCGCATGGTGGACCAGGTCGCGGCGGTGTTCGTGCCGGTGGTGCTGGTGATCGCGCTGGTCACGCTGGCGGCCTGGCTCTGGACCGGCGCGCCGATGGAGGACGCCCTGCTGCACGCGGTGGCGGTGCTGGTGATCGCCTGCCCCTGTGCGCTGGGCCTGGCGACGCCCGCGGCCATCATGGCGGGCACCGGCGTGGCGGCGCGCCACGGCATCCTGATCAAGGACGCACAGGCGCTGGAGATCGCGCACAAGGTGGACACCGTGGCCTTCGACAAGACCGGCACGCTGACGGTGGGAAAACCGCGCCTGCTGCTGATCGAGGCCGTGTCCGGGGCCGACGAGGAGGCGGTGCTGGGCGCGGCGGCGGCGCTGCAGGCGCAGAGTGCCCACCCGCTGGCGCATGCGGTGCTGGAGGCGGCCACGGCGCGCGGCCTGGTGGTGGCCGCCGACGCGGCCCGGGAGGTGCAGGCGGTGACCGGCCGCGGCACGCTGGGGCAGATCAAGGGCGTGACCCTGGCGCTGGGCAGCCTGCGCTGGATGGACGAACTGGGTGTGCCGCTGGGGCCGCTGGCGCTGTCGGTGCACCGGCACCAGGCCGATGGCGCCACGGTGTCGCTGCTGGCCAGCCGTGCGGGCGAGGACCAGCCCTGGTCGGCCCTGGCCCTGCTGGCCTTCGGCGACGAGCCCAAGCCCGGTGCGGCCGGGGCGCTGGCGGCGCTCAAGGCCCAGGGGTTGAAGACCTACATGGTCTCGGGCGACAACCGCGGCGCGGCCGAGGCCATGGCGCGGCGGCTGGGCATGGACGTGGACGGCGGTGCGGTGATCGCCGAGGTGCTGCCGGGCGACAAGGCGGATATCGTCAAACGCCTGCGCGAAGAAGCGGGGGCCGGTCACACACACACCGTGGCCATGGTGGGCGATGGCGTCAACGACGCGCCGGCCCTGGCCGCCGCCGACGTGGGCATCGCCATGGGCAGTCGCGAAGGCGGGTCCGACGTGGCCATGCACGCGGCCGGCATCACCCTGATGCGCGGCGACCCGGCGATGGTGCCGGCGGCGCTGGACATCTCGCGCCGCACGGTGAGCAAGATCCGGCAGAACCTGTTCTGGGCCTTCGCCTACAACGCGGCCGGCATCCCGCTGGCGGCGCTGGGCTACCTGAGCCCGGTGCTGGCCGGCGCGGCGATGGCGCTCAGCTCGGTCAGCGTGGTGAGCAACGCGCTGCTGCTCAAGCGCTGGAAGCCCGGGCGCTGAGGCCGCGTTGGCCGCGGGTCACTGCCGCACGGCGTCGGCCGTGCGTTCGGCCACCGGACTGGGCGGGGGCGGTGCCTCCACCAGAGGCTGCGCGGGCCGGTAGCCGTCGAGCGCCTGCCGGGTGTCCAGTTCGCGCATCTGGCGGAAGCCGTTCTGGAACAGGATCTTCTGCCCGTCGTTGCGCAGCTGGGCGTGGGTGACCTCGCCCAGCGCGGCGCGGTGCTCCAGCAGGTAGTTCTGTGACGACTCGGCGATGCGGTCGATCTGGTCGCCGCTGAACCGGCCATCCGTGCGCAGGCCGTCGACCATGCGCTGCAGGGAGGCCGAGCTGGTGGCGTCCAGCGCCGGCGCAATGCCCAGCGCCTGCAGGGTGGGGTGGTCGCCAAAGCCGGTCGGGGCCAGCCGGTTCTCGCGCTGGAACTCGGTGAGCAGGCGCTCGGTGCCCGCGCCGAAATCGCTGTCGTCCTTGAGGGACTTGCCGTTGCGCTGCAAGGCCTGCTGCAGCAGCCGAACGTCGTTGCCCTGGTCCCCGCGGTCGAGCACCGAGGGGTCGTTGACATCGCGCCGGTACGCGGCCAGCGCGGTCTGGATCTCGGGGATGTGGCGCTCCTCGGAAGGGCGGTAGCGGTCGCTGGCGACCTGGCGGTGCGCGGCCTCCATGGCGAGGGCGTTGCCGGGCTTCTGGAAGTTCTCCTGGTACTGGCGGGCGAGTTCGCCGGCTTTGTCCGCGTCGTAGTTGGGCACCGAACCGTTCAGTTCGGCCACTTTGTTCATGAACCTCTCATAGTCCGCTCCCCCCTTCAACGAACCGACCAGTTCCCGGTACGAGGCAGGGTGCTGGTTGGCGTTCTTTGCGAGGATGCACAGCACCTCGAAGCGGCGCTGTTCCGGAATGTGTTGGCCATGCTGGTCGATGACCTCCTTGGCTGCGTCGGCCACCGCCTGGACCTGTGGAAAGTCGATGTTTCTGTGAATCCACTGCTTTCCTGCATCTGAACCCGCCCAGGCGTTGAAGGTGTCCCGGTGCTCGGCGGAGATGAACCGAATGGAAGGTCGGTTCCGCTGGCCGTTGCCATGACTGAGCAGATCGCTTCTCAGTTCAGCGAGGCCGGCCCTGTCGTCGGGGAAGGGCAGCTGGTGGGTACGGGCATAGGCCGAAGTCTGGGTGATCACCGCATCCACATAGGTGGTCTCTCCGGGCAGGAGAGACCTGCCGTTCACGGCTCCCAATGGCCAGGTGCCACGCTGCCCGAGGTCGACCTGGATGGACCCGAGCGAATAACCACTGTTCGCTGCTACGGCAGAGACGGTTCCCCATTCCTGGGGGCCCACCCCGGCGACGCTCAAGCGGTACGAGGCAGGGCCTCCTTCGGTGCCTCGTCCCACGACGAAGTACACCGCTCCGGCACGTTGTGCCGCGTCATTGATATCGATGTGTTTCATTGTCTTTCCCCCTGAATCGGTCTCTCTGGACCGTGGTGCTTATTTGCCGAGCCTGGTGATGGTCAGGTGGCGTTGCAGCTGCTGGCGACGCTGTGCGGTCCAGCGGATTTCGTTCTCGTCGACTCCCATGTCCAGTCCCTGCGGGTCGTAGACGCTCTGTGCCAGGGTGCCTTCCTGTTCGATGAACGTCTTCCATGCGTTCTGGGACTTCGTCAGCTCGGCCCGCTGCGACTCGTTCAGCTGTCTGGCCAGGGCTTCGTACAACTGGTTCAGCTGATCCTTCTGCCAGGCCAGCTCTTTCTGGATGCACGGCGCCTGCTCCACGCGCCCGTTGGCCTTCTTCATACAGTCCAGGTAGGTCTTGCTTTCCAGCTGCCCGAGCGGGGGCGGGGCTTCCGGGGTTTCGCTGGCGGTGGTGGCGCAGCTGGCGGCGCCCAGGGACAGGGCGAGGAGGGCGATTCGGATGGGTTTCATGGTGGGTGGTGTGACAGCGGTGGACAGAACCAGGCAAGGCCCGGGAACCCCAAAAATGCTAGCACTTTGGTATGCAACGACTTGTAAGACCCACCCCCTTCGGCGGGTGCCGCCCCGCGAGGCTTGACATGTATCAAACCCCCTGGCACCCGGTTCCGCCATATTCGGGGAACCATTCGCCGACCGGACGGTCGGCTATGCACAGCCGGAGACAACACCCATGACCCACGAAGCCCTGCGCGTCATTCGCGAAGAACACGCCACCCTGGCAGCCATGCTGCAGTCGCTGATGCAGCTGGTGCGGCGCGGGCCCGAGGTCAACGGTCTGGACGATTCCGGTCGCTTTTTCGATGTGCTGCGCGCGATGCTGTTCTACATCGACGAGTTCCCCGAGCGGCACCACCACCCCAAGGAGTCGGACCTGCTGTTCCCGCGCGTGGTCAAGGCCGCACCGCACACCATGGCCACCATCGACCAACTGGAGCGCGACCACCTGCGCGGCGAGCCCCGGGTGCGCGAACTCATGCACATGCTGGTGGCCTGGGAACTGCTGGGCGACGGGCGCCGGGCGGCCTTCGTCGACGAGGTCACGCGCTATGTCGACTTCTATCTGGAGCACATGCGGCTGGAAGAGACCGTGATCCTGCCGGAGGCCGAGCGCCACCTCACCGAAACCGACTGGCACGCGCTCAACGCCGCCTTCGCGACCAACCAGGACCCGCTGAACGGCCGCATTCCGCGCGACCCGCAGTTCGACCGCCTGTTCACCCGCATCGTGATGAAGGCGCCGGCGCCGGTCGGTCTCGGCGGCTGAAGGAGGGCCCCACGCTCCGCCGCTGCGCGGGTCGCGGTTGCCTTGACGCGCCACAATGGGCGGATGCCCCTTTCCTCGCCGCACGACCCCATTCCCTACGGGCGCCTGGCCCTGGCGCTCTCGCTCGGTGCGGCGGTGTCGCTGGGCATCACACGCTTTGCCTACGGGCTGCTGCTGCCACCGATGCGCGAGGACCTGGGCTGGAGCTATGCGCTGGCCGGGTCGATGAACACGGCCAACGCCGTGGGCTACCTGCTCGGCGCGATGGCCATGGCCCGGCTGCTGCAGCGCACGTCGCCCAGCCGGCTGTTCGTGGTCGGGGCCGTGCTGGCCACGCTGTTCATGGCGGCCAGCGGCTTTTTCACCAGTGCCGCGGCGCTGCTGCTGCAGCGGCTGCTGGCGGGTGTGGCCAGCGGCCTGGTGTTCAGCACCGGTGGCCTGCTGGCGGCGCGGCTGGGGACGCGGCAGCCACAGCGCAGCGGCCTGCTGCTGGGCCTGTACTACGGGGGCACGGGCATCGGCATCGCGCTGTCGGCGCTGGGGGTGCCGCTGGTGCTGGACATGGCGCAGGGACGGCCGCACGCCTGGTCCTGGGGCTGGTGGGCGATGGCGCTGCTGTGCGCGGGCGCCACGGCGCTGATGGTCTGGCCGGCCCGGGTGCTGGACCGGCTGGAGGCCGCGCCGCCCGTGGCCGCCAGCGGTGCCGCCGGGCTCACGGAGGCTCCGCGCCGCTTCCGCTGGCGCGACTTCGCCTTCGGCCTGCTGGGTTACATGGGCTTCGGCATCGGCTACATCGGCTACATGACTTTCGTGATCGCGCTGCTGCGCGAGCAGGGCGCCAGCGCGGCGGCGGTGTCCACCTTCTACGCGCTGCTGGGCCTGGCGGTGATCGCGTCCTCGCGCATCTGGGCGGGCCTGCTGGACCGCCACCGCGACGGCCAGCCGCTGGCGCGCCTGAACGCGCTGCTGGGGGTGGCCGCCATCGTGCCGGCGCTGACCACCGCCTGGCCGCTGCTGCTGGCCTCGGGCCTGCTGTTCGGCGCGGTGTTCCTGTCGGTGGTGGCCAGCACCACCGCCCTGGTGCGCCACAACCTGCCGCCGACGCAGTGGGCGGCCGGCATCAGCGCGTTCACCGTGACCTTCGCAGCCGGGCAGATCGTTGGCCCCACGGTGGTGGGTTTCATCGCCGACGGCCCCGGCGGCCTGGCGCGCGGCCTGGTGTTCTCGGCCGGCGCGCTGTGGCTGGGCGCACTGCTGGCCTTGCGACAGCGTGCCCTCTGAGGTTTATTTGGCCAGACCCTCGGCCTTGAGGGCTGCCTGCACGGCAGGGCGCGCGCCGACGCGTGCGCGGTAGGCATTCAGGTTGGCCAGGCCGCTGATGTCCACGCCGACGAAGGCGGCCCAGTTGGTGACGGTGAACAGGTAGGCGTCGGCCACGCTGAAGGCGTCACCCAGCAGGTATTGCTTGCCGGCCAGCTCGCCGTCGACCCAGGCCAGGCGCTGCTCCAGGCGGTCCTTGAAGGACTGCTTGGCTTCGGCGGGCATGGCCGGGTTGAACAGGGGCGAGAAGCTCTTGTGCAGCTCGGTGCCGATGAAGGTCAGCCACTCCATCAGGCGGTAGCGGCCCAGGGTGCCGTAGGCCGGGGCGAGGTTCTTCTCGGGCGCCTGGTCGGCGATGTACTGGACGATGACCGGGCCTTCGCGCAGCTTCTCGCCGTCGGCCATCACCAGCAGCGGCACATAGCCCAGCGGGTTGATGGTGTAGTAGTCGGTGCCGTCGGGCAGCTGGTGGGTCTTGGTCGGGGCCGGGATGGCCTCGAAGGGCAGACCGGATTCGTGCAGCACGATGTGGGGCGAAAGCGAGCAGGCGCCGGGCGAGTAGTAGAGCTTGAGCATGGGGGTCTCCTTGGTGTGAACGACGAAAGCGGGTGATGCTATCGGGCCGCCGGGTTTTCTGCTGACAGCGGGTCTGGCCCGGCTCGCGGGGCTTCAAGTGGTCCTGTCGAATGGCTTGCTTCGAAGTATCTTTCAGGCCACTTGGGCCCCGGCGGCCCGTCACTTCCTACGATCCATGGCCACCGGTCAATTCGCTTTCGCCCTCAACACCAACCGCTTCCTGGCCTGCGCGCCGCTGGCGGACCAGCCGTTCGCCATCTCGGGCGTGCCCTACGACGGCGTGGTGACCAACCGCCCTGGCGCGCGCTTCGGGCCGCAGGCGATCCGCGCCGCCAGCCTGATGCTGTGCGACGGCATCCACCCGGTGTTCGACGTCTCGCCGCTGGAGCTGCTGGGCGATGCGCTGGACATGCGCCTGCCCAACGCCTCGCCGCTGCCCGAGGTGCGCGCGCACATCGAGAGACAGGCGGCCGAGCTGATGGCGAAACACCACTGTGTGTTCCTTGGCGGCGACCACTCGGTCACGCTGTCGCTGCTGCGCGCCGCCCGTGCGAAGCATGGAGAGGCCCTGGCCTGCGTGCATTTCGACGCCCACTGCGACACCTGGACCGACCATTTCGGCGAGCCCTCGGGCCACGGCACCTGGACCTATGAAGCGATCCAGGAAGGCCTGATCAGCGCCGAGCACACGGTGCAGATCGGCATCCGTTCGCCCGGCGTGCGCGCCGCGCGCGAGTACGTGGCCGACCAGGGCGGGCAGATCTTCACGGCGCGGGCGCTGCGTGGTCTGGACGGCGCGGCGCTGGGTCCCGTGCTGGCAGCGATCCGCGAGCGCATCGGCGACCGGCCCTGTTACCTCACGCTGGACATCGACGTGCTGGACCCGGCCTTTGCGCCAGGCACCGGCACACCCGAACCGGGCGGCCTGACCAGCGCCCAGGTGCTGACCTTCATCGAGGAACTGGCCGGGCTGAACTGGGTGGGCATGGACTGCGTCGAGGTGGCGCCGGCCTACGACCACGCCGAACTGACGACCAATGCGGCCGCCACCTTTGTCTGGGCCTATCTCTGCGGCCAGGTCGCCAAGCGCACGACGGCCTGACCATGTTCGCGCGATCCCTCACCGGCTCCGACACCCAGCTCAACCAGAAGAGCTACTACGAGGCCAGCGTGGTCCGGCCGGCGGCCTGTGCGCCGCTGGAAGGGGCGGTCGAGGCCGACGTGGTGGTGGTGGGCGGCGGGTTCGCCGGGCTGTCGGCGGCGCTGGGGTTGCGGCAGAAGGGGTTGAGCGTGGTGCTGCTGGAGGCCGACCGCATCGGCTCGGGCGCCAGCGGCCGCAACGGTGGCCAGGCCATCGTCGGCTACGCCAGCGGCCAGGGACCGTTCGAGGCGCAGCTGGGCGCGGCGGACGCGCAGCGCGCCTGGGACCTGTCGGTGGAGGCGGTGGAACTGATCGAGCAGCGCATCGCGGCGCACGGCATCGATTGCGACTGGCGGCGCGGCTACACCTACGTCGCCGATTCGCCAAAGAAGGCGCGGGCCCTGCACGAAGAATTCGAGGACCACAGCCGGCGCGGCGTGGCCTGCGACTGGGCCGAGGGCGCGGACGTGGCGCGCTTCATCCGCAGCCCGCGCTACGTGGCGGCCTTCCGCGAAAACACCTCGGGCCACCTGCACCCGCTCAAGTACGCGCTGGGCCTGGCCCAGGCGGCGCGGGCGGCGGGCGTGCGCATCCACGAGCACTCGCCCGTGACGGGGCTGGACCGCGGCCGCACGCTGGTGGCGCGCACCGCCCGAGGCCAGGTGACGGCGCGCTTTGGCGTGCTGGCGGGCAACTGCATGCTGCCGGAGTTCGGGCCGGCGGTGGCGCCCGAGATCGCGCCGCGCATCATGCCGGTGGGCACCTACATCGTCGGCACGGCGCCGCTGGACCCTTCGCTGTGCGAGCGCCTGATCCCCGGCCGCGCGGCGGTCTGCGACAACAACTTCGTGCTCGACTACTTCCGCTTCAGCGCCGACCACCGGATGCTGTTCGGTGGCCGCGTGAGCTACACCACCATGACCCCGCCCGACCTGAAGGGCGTGATGGCGCGGCGCATGGGCGCCGTGTTCCCCGAGCTGAAAGCTGCGCCGGTGGAGTACGTCTGGGGCGGTTTCGTCGACATCAGCATGAACCGCGCGCCCGACTTCGGGCGGCTTGGCGACAACCTCTACTACCTGCAGGGCTTCAGCGGCCACGGCGTGGCGCTGACCGGCCTGGCCGGCCAGATGGTGGCCGAGGCGGTGGCAGGGCAGGCCGGCCGCTTCGACCTGTTCGCGCGCCTGAAGCACCACGCGTTTCCGGGCGGCCCGCTGCTGCGCACGCCCACGCTGGCGCTGGGCATGCTCTGGCACCGCATGAAGGATGTGATCGGCTGATGCGCCGGCGGCTCAGGCCTTGAGCGCCTGCTGCACCGCGGCGGCCAGCAGCGGCCCGCCGCGCGCGATGCCCGCCAGTGGCGCGTAGCCGTAGCCGATCACCAGGCCCTTGAGGTCCTGGCGCGCCAGGCAGTAGGCCGAGAGCGGGCGCACCGTCAGACCCTGCTGGGCGATGCGCTGGGCCAGCGCACGGTCGTCGGTCTGGGCCGGCAGGCGCAGGCACAGGTGCAGGCCCTGTTCGGCGCCGCTGATGAAGGGGCCCTCCTGGCCGGCGGGGGCGAGCACCGGTTTGAGCGCCTCCAGCAGGCACTGGCGGCGCTCGCCGTAGGTCTGGCGCGCGCGGCGCAGCGCGCTGCTGAAGTGGCCCATCTCCATGAACTCGGCCAGCGCCGCCTGCAGCGGCATCTGGCCCGGCCGGTTGAGGTCGTAGTGGGCCTGGCGGAACGCCGCCACCAGCGGCTTGGGCACCACCAGGTAGCCCAGCTTGATGCCGGGGTAGAGCACCTTGGAAAAGGTGCCCATGTAGAGCACGCGGCCGTCGGTGTCCAGGCCTTCGAGGCTGCTGATCGGCGGGCCGGAGAAGCGGTACTCGCTGTCGTAGTCGTCCTCCAGCACCCAGGCGTTGTGCGTGCGTGCGGTGGACAGCAGCTGGTGGCGCCGCGGCAGGCTCATCACCGCGCCGCTGGGGTACTGGTGCGAGGGCGTCAGGTAGATCAGGCGCGGCGGCTTGGCGTCGTCGGCCGCCGACGGCCGGATGCCCTCGTCGTCCACCGGCACCGGGTGCAGGTCCAGGCCGGTGGCCATGAAGGCCTTGACCGCGCCCCAGTAGGCCGGGTCTTCCACCCAGACGGTGTCGCCGTGGTCGGCCAGCAGGCGGGCGCAGAGTTCGAGCGACTGCTGCGTGCCGGTGGTGACGATGACCTGGTCGGCGTCCAGCTGCACGCTGCGGAACACGCGCAGGTAGTCGGCGATGGCCCGGCGCAGCGGCGCGTAGCCGCCCGAGCTGTTGTAGTCCAGCATGTCCGGGTAGGTCATGCGCCAGTGCTTGTTCTGCAGCCGCTGCCAGAGTGTGAGCGGGAAGGCGTTGAAGTCGGCGATGCCGGGCGTGAAGGGCTGGACCTCCAGTTCGGTGGCGCAGAAGCGGGTGGCCAGGGCCTGGCCGCGCGCCGACATGCGGGGCGCCGGGGCGGGGCTGCGCACGCCCGTGAGGCCCGGGTGGCGGCCCGGCGTGGCGCGTGGCACGCTGTCGTTCACATAGGTGCCGCTGCCGACCCGGCTGACCAGGTAGCCCTCCACCGAGAGCTGGTTGATGGCCGCCACCACGGTGTTGCGCGAGAGGTCCAGGTCCTGCGCCAGGTCGCGGCTGGAGGGCAGGCGCTCGCCCGGGCCGAGCTTGCCGTCGAGCATGGCGCGCCGCAGCGCCTCGTAGAGCTGGCGGTGCAGCGGCAGCGCGTCCTGCGCGCCCAGGCGGTGCATTTCGGCGAGGAGGAATTCGGACAGCATGCGGGTGTGGGCGGGCCATGACAGCGGTCAAATGGCACCATCTTGTTTTAACAAATGGCCCTGATTGTGATCCAATTGCCTCGCCACAATCAAGTCTGGAGCTTCAAAGCCATGAATTCATCACCCTGCATGGTCTGGCTGCCGGCCGACCACCGCCTCATGGGCGACCACGGCCACCAGATGCCCTTCCTGCTGCTGGGCGACAAGTACGCCCGGGCCGTCAAGGTCGGCGCCGAGTGCCAGCCGGTCATGTTCCCGCTGGCCGACGCCGGGCAGATTCCCGAGCTGCTGCCGCTGGTCGACGGCGTGATGCTGACCGGCTCACCCTCCAATGTGCACCCTTCCCATTTTGACGAGGACGTGGCCGATCCCAGCCTGCCGCTGGACCCGGTGCGCGACTCGCTGACGCTGGCGCTGATCAAGGCCTGCGTGCACGAGGGCGTGCCGCTGCTGGGCATCTGCCGCGGCTTCCAGGAGATCAATGTGGCCCTGGGCGGCACGCTGCACCAGCGGGTGCACGAGGTGCCCGGCCGGATGGACCACCGCGAGTCCAAGACCGCGCCGTTCGAGGTGCAGTACGCACCCAGCCACCCGATCCGGCTGGTGCCGGGCAGCGTGTTCGAGACCTGGGCCGGCGGCCCCGAGGTGATGGTCAATTCGCTGCACGGCCAGGGCATCAACAGGCTCGCCCCCGGGCTGGACGCACTGGCCCACGCGCCCGACGGCCAGGTGGAGGCGGTGGCGGTGCAGGGCGCCCGCACGTTTGCCTACGCGGTGCAGTTCCACCCCGAATGGCGCTGCTGGGAAAACCCCTTCTACACCGCCATCTTCCAGGCCTTCGGCAAGGCCTGCCGGCAGCGCCGCAGCCTGCGGCTGCAGGCCGCCGACCTGGCGCGACACACACCGGCCTGACGGTCTCGAGACGGTCCGGCCCGACAGAATCAACACAGAGAGACAGCACTTTATGAACCAGCCGATCACCAGTCCCCAGACCTTCAACGACCTGGAGCAGTGGCTCAACCAGAACCGCGTGACCGAGGTCGAATGCCTCGTGCCCGACCTGACCGGCGTGGCCCGCGGCAAGATCCTGCCGCGCGAGAAGTTCACCGAGGACCGCGGCATGCGGCTGCCGCAGGGCATCGTGGCCATGGGCGTGACGGGCGAGTTCCCGGCCAGCGGCCCCTACTACGACGTGATCGAGCCGACCGACCGCGACATGCAGCTGCGGCCCGACCCGGCCACGGTGCGCATCGTGCCCTGGGCCACCGACCCCACCGCACAGGTGATCCACGACTGCTTCGACCACACCGGCAAGCTGGTGCCGTTTGCTCCGCGCTCGGTGCTGCGCCATGTGTGCGACCTCTACGCCGCCGAGGGCTGGGACCCCGTGCTCGCGCCCGAGCTGGAGTTCTACCTGACCGCGCGCAACACCGACCCCAACACCCTGCTGCGCCCGCCCATCGGCCGCAGCGGCCGCGCCGAAACCTCGCGCCAGGCGTACTCGATCGACGCAGTGAACGAGTTCGACCCGCTGTTCGAGGAAATCTACGACTACTGCGACAAGATGCAGCTGAACGTGGACACGCTGATTCACGAGATCGGCGCCGGCCAGATGGAGATCAACTTCTTCCACGCCCACCCGCTGGGCCTGGCCGACGAGGTGTTCTTCTTCAAGCGCACGGTGCGCGAG
The DNA here is from genome assembly GCF_001592285.1 of Hydrogenophaga pseudoflava NBRC 102511. Taxonomy (GTDB): domain Bacteria; phylum Pseudomonadota; class Gammaproteobacteria; order Burkholderiales; family Burkholderiaceae_C; genus Hydrogenophaga; species Hydrogenophaga pseudoflava. Next base: position 141,357 of record NZ_BCWQ01000003.1, read on the forward strand.
GCCGCGCTGCGCCACGACATGTACGCGACCTTCATGGCCAAGCCCATCGCCGGCGAGCCGGGCAGCGCCATGCACATCCACCAGAGCGTGGTGGACAAGCAGACCGGCCGCAACATCTTCAGCAAGGACGACGGCAGCGCGTCCGACGCCTTCCTCCACTACATCGGTGGCCTGCAGCGCTACATCCCGGCCGCCATGGCGCTGGTGGCGCCCTATGTGAACAGCTACCGGCGCCTGTCGCGCCACACGGCCGCGCCCATCAACATCGAGTGGGGCCACGACAACCGCACCGTGGGCATCCGCTCGCCGATCTCCAGCCCGCAGGCGCGGCGCGTGGAGAACCGCGTGATCGGTGCCGACGCCAACCCCTATGTGGCGATGGCGATGACCCTGGCCTGCGGCTACCTGGGCATGAAGAACCAGATCAAGCCCAAGCCGGAGATGCGCGGCGACGCCTACCTCTCGCCCTACGCGCTGCCGCGCAGCCTGGGAGAGGCGCTGGACTGGCTGCGCCGCGAGACCGACCTGCACGAGGTGCTGGGCAAAGAGTTCATCACCATCTACACCGAGATCAAGGAGCTGGAGTTCGAGGAGTTCATGAAAGTCATTTCTCCCTGGGAACGCGAACATTTGTTGCTGCACGTCTGATCTGAAAGAAAGCGATACGCCATGAATACCTCCACACTCATCGCCCCACCCGCCCTGGTCCGCCGCGCCGAGCAGCAGGACACCAAGGCCATCCAGGCACTGGACAGCGCGCACTACATCCACCCCTTCACCGACCACGACGACCTGGCCACGCGCGGCGCGCGCGTGATGACCCACGCCGACAACATCTACGTCTGGGACTCCGAGGGCAAGAAGGTGCTCGACGGCATGAGCGGGCTGTGGTGCGTCAACGCCGGCTACGGCCGCAAGGAACTGGCGGACGCGGCCTACCAGCAGATGATGACGCTGCCCTTCTACAACAGCTTCTTCCAGACCACCAACGTGCCCGCGGTGCAGCTGGCCGCCAAGCTGGCGGCGCTGGCGCCCAAGGTGGGCGACCGCAGCTTCAACCACGTGTTCTTCAGCAGCAGCGGCAGCGAGAGCAACGACACCAACGTGCGCATGGCGCGCCGCTACTGGGACCTGATGGGCCAGCCCCAGCGCAAGGTCATCATCAGCCGCCACAACGCCTACCACGGCAGCACCATGGCCGGCGCATCGCTCGGCGGCATGAGCGGCATGCACGCGCAGGGCGACCTGCCGATCCCCAACATCACCCACATCGAGCAGCCGCACTACTGGGAGAACGCGCGCGCCGGCGAAACCCCGGCCGAGTTCGGTGTGCGCGCGGCCCGCTGGCTGGAAGAGAAGATCCTGGCCATCGGCCCGGACAAGGTGGCGGCCTTCATCGGCGAGCCGGTGCAGGGCGCCGGCGGCGTGATCATCCCGCCCGAGACCTACTGGCCCGAGATCCAGCGCATCGTCGACAAGTACGGCATCCTGCTGATCGCCGACGAGGTGATCTGCGCCTTCGGCCGCCTGGGCCACTGGTTCGCCTACGAGAAGTTCGGCATGAAGCCCGACCTGGTGACCTTCGCCAAGGGCGTGACCAGCGGCTACATCCCCCTGGGCGGCGTGATGGTGGGCAACCGCGTGGCGGACGTGCTGATCGCCAAGGGCGGCGAGTTCAACCACGGCTACACCTACAGCGGTCACCCGGTGGCCTGCGCGGTGGCGCTGGCCAACCTGGAGCTGATGGAGCGCGAGGGCCTGGTGGACCGGGTCAAGAACGACACCGGCCCCTACCTGGCCCAGCGCTTCGCCGAGCTCAAGGACCACCCGCTGGTGGGCGATGCCGAGACCTGCGGCTTCGTGGCCGGGCTGGTGCTGGTCAAGGACAAAGTCAAACGCACCATGTTCGACCCCGACCTGGCGGTGGGCATGATCTGCCGCGGCCACTGCTTCAGGAACGGCCTGATCATGCGCGCCGTCGGCGACCGCATGATCATCGCGCCGCCGCTGGTGATGACCCGGGCGCAGATCGACGAGATGATGGGTCTGATCCGCCTCTGCCTGGACGCGACGCTGGACGATTTGCGCTCGCAGGGCCTGCTCGGCTGACCGTGCGCACGCGATTGTTTGTTACAGTAAAAGACGCCCCGGATTGGGGATAAAGTTGGTCTGCTATTTGCTTGCTCAACGCAAGTGTTGAAGCAGGGTGTCTGTACATCAACCGTTGGGAATTATTCCCCTCAAACCTGGAGCGTTCCTCATCATGAAGAAGCAAGTCCTGGCCCTGGCCATCACAGCCGTCCTGCTGGCCGCCTGCGGCAAGAAGGAAGAGCCCGCGCCCGCGCCGGCCGCCCCGGTCGCCGCCACCCCGGCGCCCGCCGCCGAGCCCGCCAAGCCCGCCGGCCCGCCGGCCCGGTGTTCGACGACGAGAAAGTCCTGAACATCTACAACTGGCCCGACTACATCCCCGAGGGCATGATCGCCACCTTCGAGAAGGAAACCGGCATCAAGGTCAACTACGACACCTTCGAGACCAACGAGGCCCTGCATGCCAAGCTGGTGGCCGGCAACTCCGGCTATGACATCGTCGTGCCCGGCACCGTGTTCGCCAAGCCGCAGATCGAGGGCGGTCTGCTGCAGCCGCTGAAGAAGGACCAGATCCCCAACCTGGCCAACCTGGACGGCGAGTTCATGAAGACGCTGACCAAGGCCGACCCGGACAACCAGCACCTGGTGCCGTGGGGCTGGGGCTTCACCACCGTGGGCATCAACAAGACCAAGCTCGAGAAGGCCCTGGGCGGCATGCCCATGCCCGAAAACGCCTGGGACCTGGTGTTCAAGCCCGAGTACACCAGCAAGCTCAAGTCCTGCGGCATCGCCTACCTGGATTCGCCCACCGAGATCATCCCGGTGGCCCTGCACTACATCGGCAAGGACGCCTACTCGAACGACCCGGCCGACTACAAGGCCGCCAACGAGATGCTGGCCAAGGTCCGCAAGGACATCCGCCTGTTCAGCTCGACCATGATCGACGACATCGCCGGCGGCAAGGCCTGCGCGGCCATCGGCTGGTCCGGCGACATCAACCAGGCCGCTGCCCGCGTGAAGGAAAACGGTGGCAAGGACGTGATCGAGGCCCTGCTGCCGAGCTCCGGTGCGCTGCTGTTTGTCGATGCCATGGCCATCACCAAGGACGCCAAGCACCCGAACAACGCAATGGCCTTCATCGACTACTTCCTGCGTCCCGAGAACGCGGCCGCCATGGCCAACGAGATGGGCTACCCCACCGGCAACAAGGCAGGCATGGACAAGGTCAACCCCGAGATCGCCGGCAACAAGACGATCTTCGTGGAATCGGACTACATGGCCAAGATGATCCCGCCCAGCAGCTTCACCAACGAGGCGCGCGAGGCGATGTCCAACGCTTACAACAGCTTCAAGAAGGGCAAGTAAGCACCACCGGCACCCAGGCATAGCCTGCACGGGCTGTTCGTACCCTGCGTATGAACAGCCCTTTCTGTTTCTGAATCACCAACAACGAGGGGTCACCATGGCAGCAGCCGGCACGCAAGAAGGCTATCTGGTCACGGAAAAACTGGTCAAGCGGTTCGACGAGGCGGTGGCTGTCGACGAGGTCTCGCTGTCCATCGGCAAGGGCGAGATCTTCGCCCTGCTGGGCAGTTCGGGCTGCGGCAAGTCCACGCTGCTGCGCATGCTGGCCGGCTTCGAGACGCCGACCAAGGGCCGCATCCTGCTCGGTGGTCAGGACGTGGCCAACATGCCTCCCTACGAGCGGCCGGTGAACATGATGTTCCAGAGTTACGCGCTGTTCCCGCACCTGAACATCTGGGAGAACGTGGCGTTCGGCCTCAAGCGCGAGGGCCTGCCCAAGGACGAGGTGGCCCGGCGCACCGACGAGATGCTGGCGCTGGTGCAGCTCACGCCCTATGCCAAGCGCAAGCCGCACCAGCTTTCGGGGGGGCAGCAGCAGCGCGTGGCGCTGGCGCGCAGCCTGGCCAAGAAGCCCAAGCTGCTGCTGCTGGACGAGCCGCTGGGCGCGCTGGACAAGAAGCTGCGCGAGCAGACGCAGTTCGAGCTGGTCAACATCATCGAGAAGGTGGGCGTGACCGTGGTGATGGTGACGCACGACCAGGAAGAGGCCATGACCATGGCCAGCCGCATCGCCGTCATGAGCAAGGGCCGCGTGCTGCAGGTGGGCACGCCGCAGCAGATCTACGAGTACCCGGGCAACCGCTTCGTGGCCGACTTCATCGGCAACGTCAACCTGTTCGACGGCAAGCTGACGCTGGACGAGCCCGACCGCTGCGCGGTGGGCACGGCGATCGGCGAGGTGCACGTGGGGCACGGCATCAGCGGCACCCTCGACATGCCGGTGGCGGTGGCGGTGCGGCCCGAGAAGATCGAGATCGCCAAGGAGCGCCCATCCCACATCGACCACAACCTGTTTGCCGGACGGGTCAAGGAAATCGGCTACTTCGGGTCGTACAACAACTACATCGTGGTCACGCCACAGGGCACCAAGGTGAAGATCACCGAGCCCAACGGCTCGCGCCACGAACTGCTGGACATCACCTGGGAGGACGACGTGTTCTTCTGGTGGGACGACCTCGACGCCGTGGTGCTGCGCGACTGAACCCGAACCGAGGAGCACCACCATGGCGTCACCCCTTCCGGTTCCAGGCAAGCGCTTCGTCATCGGCGTGCCCTATGTCTGGCTGTTTTTCTTCTTCCTGCTGCCCTTCCTGATCCTGCTGTACATCAGCTTTGTCGACCAGGGCGAGAGCATCAACCCCTTCAAGCCGATCTGGGACCCGGTGACGGGCATCCTGAGCCTGAAGTACGAGAACTACTGGACCATCTTCCGCGACGATGAGGGCGGCGCGCTGTTCCAGACCATCTACATCGAGGCCTACCTGCGCTCGATCTGGTACGCGCTGCTGACCGCGCTGCTGTGCCTGCTGATCGGCTACCCCTTCGCCTACTTCATCGCGCGCTCGTCGCCGGCGGTGCGGCCGGCCCTGCTGATGATGGTGATGCTGCCATTCTGGACCTCGTTCCTGCTGCGCGTCTACGCCTGGAAAGGCATCCTGGCCGACCAGGGTGTGGTCAACAAAGTGCTGATGGCGGTGGGCCTCACCAGCGAGCCGATCCAGATGCTCTACACCAATGTGTCGATGCTGGTGGGCATGACCTACGTCTACCTGCCCTTCATGGTCCTGCCGCTCTACGCCAACCTGGTGAAGATGGATTTCCGCCTGCTGGAGGCCGCCTACGACCTGGGCACCACGCCGTTCAAGGCGTTCTGGCTGGTGACGGTGCCGCTGTCCAAGGCCGGCATCATCGCCGGCTTCATGCTGGTGTTCATCCCGGCGGTGGGCGAGTTCGTGATCCCCTCGCTGCTGGGCGGGCCGGAGAACATCATGATCGGCCGTGTGGTCTGGGACGAGATGTTCACCAGCAACAACTGGCCGCGCGCCTCGGCGCTGGCGGTGGTGATGATCCTGCTGATCATCGTGCCGCTGGCCGTGTACTACCACTACACCGGTGACCGAACCGAAGGGGGCAAGGCATGAAACGCCTTCTGGAAAAACACTTTGGCAAGGCCTGGATGGCGCTGGTCTACCTGTTCCTGTACCTGCCGCTGTTCTTCATGATCGTGTTCAGCTTCAACAGCACCCGGCAGGACGCGAACTTCACCGGCTTCTCGCTGCGCTGGTACGAGGCGCTCACGCGCGACACCAAGATCGTCGAGGGCTTCTGGCTGTCGGTGAAGGTGGCGGCGGTCACGGGCCTGCTCTCGGCCGTGCTGGGCACCTTCGCCGCCTTCGTGCTGGTGCGCTACCGCAAGTTCCTGGGGCGCACCATCTTCTCGGGCATGGTGAATGCGCCGCTGGTGATGCCCGAGGTGGTGATTGGCCTGTCGCTGCTGCTGCTGATGGTGGGCGCGCAGAACGTGTTCGGCTGGCCCGAGCGCGGCATGCTGACCATCATCCTGGGCCACACGTTGCTGGGCATGGCCTATGGCATGGTGGTGATCCAGAGCCGGCTGATGGAGATGAACCGCAGCATCGAGGAGGCCGCGATGGACCTCGGAGCGCGCCCGCACCAGGTGTTCTTCCTGATCACCCTGCCCAACATCTTCCAGGGCATCCTGGCGGCCTTCCTGCTCTCCTTCACGCTCTCGTTCGACGACGTGGTGATCTCCGAATTCCTCTCCGGCCCCGGCGTTTCCACGCTGCCGCAGGTGATCTTCGGCTACGCCCGCCGCGGCATCAACCCGACCATCTACGCCGCCGCCACGCTGCTGATCACCACGGTGACCATCGTGATCATCGGCTACAGCGTCTGGGTGGCGCGCCAGACGCGCAAGCGCGAGCGCGAGATCCAGGCCGCCACACGGGCCGAGCTGTCGGCGCTGTCGGCGCGCTGAGCGCCTTGCGAGACCTGGTCGGCCGCACCGTGTTGCTTCGAGACAGCCGCCTCTGGCTGCTGCTTCTCTGCGCCCTGCACGCCGTGGTCCACCAGGCCGGCTTTCACGCCGTCTGGCTGGACCCGGACCAGCTGGTGGTGGCCGACCAGGCCGCCTGGATGGCGCGCGGCGAGTTCCATGAACCCTTTTTCTACGGCCAGGCCTACCTGCTGCCGTTCGAGGCCTACCTCGCCGTGCCCGCGGTCTGGCTGGGCCTGGACCCGCTGGTGGGGGTCAAGGCGGTGGCGGCGCTGAGCTTCTACATGCCCTGGGTGCTGACCACCTGGTGGCTGGGCCGCGAACGGCCCTGGGCGGCGCTGGGCGTGACCGTGCTGTTCTTCGCGCTGCCGCTGGAGTACACGCTGGCCGCGGCGCTGCCGCGCGGCTTCATCACCGGCATCGCGCTGGCCTGGCTGGGCCTGGCCCTGCTGCTGCGCCCGGCGCCTGCCCCGGCGGGAGCACAGATCGGCTGGGCGGCGCTTGTGGGCTTCTGCACTGGCTCGTACATGAGCAATGTGCTGATGCTGCCGGCCCTGGTGTTCCTGCCCGACCGGCGGCGCTGGCTGCTGGCCGGGGCCGGGCTGCTGCTGGGCTATGCGCTGTTCAAGGCGCTGGGCCTGTTCTACGTGTGGAACCCCGACCATGTGGTGCATCGGTTTCCCGACCTGGCATTCACTCCGGGCTACCTGCTGGGCAACCTGCAGAACCCCGACGTGGTGGTGGCACTCGGCGGCCTGCTGCTGCTGGGCCTGGGCGCCGGGGCGCTGGTGATGAGGGCCGAACGGCGCGACCCGGCGTCGCTGGCGGGCACAGACGGCTGGCGCTGGACGCTGGGCGCCGCAGGTCTGGCGCTGCTCATCGTACTGATGGTGGGCAACAACAAGTTCGCCGAGTACAACGCCGGCTCGCCCTTCTTCTCGCTCTACCGGATGATGCTGCCGCTGCCCTTGCTGGCGCTGCTGGTGATCGCGCGCTGGGCGCCCACCGGGCAGGCCTGGCGGGTGCCGCTGTGGGGCGGGCTGGTACTGGCGGTGGCGCTGGCCGGGGTGCAGCTGGGGCGCTTCGTCTTGGGCCAGGAGCGCTTCATCGAGGCCGCGACCACGCTCGAACCCGTGACCCGCGACAAGCTGCGCCGCGTCTGCAAGCGGCTGGCGCAGGACTGGCGCCGCAGCGGCGAGCCGTATGTGGTGCTGCCGCACCGCGACGACCTGCGGGCCTACGGTTGCCATGCGCTGTACGGGGTGCCGGTGGTGCAGAGCGACTACGAGCGGCGCACCTGGTTGCGGCGGCGGTTCGAGCGGGACGCGGCGCAGTGAACGGGCTTCCCACGCGCCACCGCTGAGTCCACTCGGCCCTTCCGGGCGTTGGAAGTGGACGCAACATTTCACGGGATGTTGTCTTAGCATGGTGCCAATTCAATGTGGAGACCCGTGCCCATGTCCGACACCACCATCCCTTCCTTCGACGGCCGCGCCCTCATCAACGGTGAGCGCGTCGCCGCCCGCGACGGCCAGCTGTTCGACTGCCTCTCGCCGGTCGACGGCCGCGTGCTGACCCAGGTGGCCCGCTGCGGCCAGGCCGACATCGACGCCGCCGTGGCCGCCGCCCGCGCCGCTTTTGAAGACCGCCGCTGGGCCGGCAAGGCGCCCGCGCAGCGCAAGCGCGTGATGCTCAGGTTCGCCGAGCTGATCCAGGCCAACGGCGACCTGCTGGCGCTCACCGAGTCGCTCGACATGGGCAAGCCGGTGAAGTACGCCAAGGGCGTGGACGTGAACAGCGCGGCCAACTGCATCCGCTGGTACGGCGAGGCGGTGGACAAGGTCTACGACGAGATCGCGCCCACGCCCGACACGGCGCTGGCCCTGATCACCCGCGAGCCGGTGGGCGTGGTCGGCGTCATCGTGCCCTGGAACTACCCGATGATCATGGCGGCCTGGAAGATCGCGCCGGCCCTGGCCGCGGGCAACTCGGTGGTGCTCAAGCCGTCCGAGAAAAGCCCTCTGACCGCGCTCAAGCTGGCCGAGCTGGCGCTGGAAGCCGGCATCCCTGCGGGCGTGTTCAACGTGGTGACCGGCTACGGCCCTGAGGCCGGTTCGCCGCTGGCGCTGCACATGGACGTGGACTGCATCGCCTTCACCGGCAGCACCCGCGTGGGCAAGCAGATCCACGTGATGGCCGGGCAGAGCAACCTCAAGCGCGCCTGGACCGAGCTGGGCGGCAAGTCGCCCAACATCGTGTTCGCCGACTGCCCGGACCTGGACAAGGCGGTGGAGGCCTCGGTGGGCAGCATCTTCTTCAACCAGGGCGAGAGCTGCAACGCGCCCTCGCGCCTGTTCGTCGAGGCCTCGATCAAGGACGCCTTCCTGGAGAAGGCGCTCAAGCTGGTGCCGCAGTACCAGCCGGCCAACCCGCTGGACAAGAACACCGTCATGGGCGCCATCGTCGACCAGGTGCAGCTGGACAACGTGATGCGCTACATCGGCCTGGGCCAGAGCGAAGGTGCCAAGCTGCTGGCCGGTGGCGAGCGCGTGGCGCCGGTGGCCGGCGGCTGCTACGTGCAGCCCACCATCTTCGACGGCGTGACCAACAGCATGACCATCGCGCGCGAAGAGATCTTCGGCCCGGTGCTGTCGGTGCTCTCGTTCACCGACGCGGCCGACGTGGTGAAGCAGGCCAACAACAACATCTACGGCCTGCAGGCCGCGGTGTGGACGCGCGACATCAACAAGGCGCATGGCGTGGCCCGCGCGCTGCGCGCGGGCACGGTGCACGTGAACTCCTACGACGAGGACGACATCACGGTGCCCTTCGGTGGCTTCAAGCAGAGCGGGGTGGGGCGCGACAAGTCGCTGCACGCGTTCGACAAGTACACCGAGACCAAAACCACCTGGATCCGCATCGACAGCCCGGTCTGAAGATGCTGGCGCAGCGCATCGAGGCCCTGCGCGAGCAGGGCATCCACACGGTGATGGCCACCTTCACCGACCTGCACGGCGTGCCCAAGGGCAAGCTGGTGCCGCTCGATGCCCTGCCCGACGCTGTGGCCACGGGGGCCGGCTTTGCGGGCCCCAGCATCTGGGGCACGGGCCTGCCGCGCATGGGCGCGCGCGGCGAGTACCACGGCCGCGTGGTGCCCGAGAGCCTGCGGCCGCTGCCCTGGCTGCCGGGGGTGGCGCACGCGGTGTGCGATGGCTTTGCGGGTGGGCAGCCGCTGGACACCTGCTCGCGCCAGATGCTGCGGCGCCAGCTGGTGCGCCTGCGTGAACGCGGCTGGACCTTCCACGTCGGCATCGAGCCCGAGTTCTTCCTGCTGCGCCGGGGCGCCGACGGCCGCTGGGGCGTGGCCGACGGCGAGGACCGGCTCGGCAAGCCGTCCTACGACCTCAAGGCCATGGTGCGCAACCACGGCTTTCTGGACGACATGCGGCGCCATCTGGGCGCGCTCGGTTTCGAGCTGCAGCAGATGGACCACGAGGACGCGACGGGCCAGTACGAGATCAACTACCGCTTCGACGAGGCCCTGGCCGCGGCCGACCGCTACCAGCTCTTCAAGCTCACCGCGCACGCGGTGGCGCAGCAGCACGGCCAGGTGTTCTCCTGCATGCCCAAGCCGCTGGCGGGTGCGCCGGGCAGCGGCCTGCATTTCCACCTCAGCCTGACGGACGCCGATGGCAAACCCGTGATGGCCGACGCCGGCGGGCCAATGGGTCTGAGTGCCACCGGCCTGCGGTTCGCGGCCGGCCTGCTGGAGCACGGCGATGCCCTGGCCGCGTTGTGTGCACCCACGGTCAACAGCTACAAGCGGCTGGCGGTCAGCGAGAGCGCGTCGGGCACCACCTGGTCGCCGGTGTGGAAAGCGGCGGGCGACAACAACCGCACCTGCCTCGTGCGCACGGTGGCCGGCCGCATCGAGTGGCGCCTGCCCGACCCTTCATGCAATGTGTACGCGGCGCTGGCGGCGACGCTGGCCGCGGGGCTGGACGGCATCGACCGCGAGCTGCCCGCGCCTGAGGCCGTCGACGCCGACCTCTACCAGCGCCACGCAGCCGGCGAGACGCTGCCGCCGCGGCTGCCGCGCGACCTGCACGAGGCCCTGGCCGCGCTGCGCAGCGACGCCATCCTGCGCGACGACCTGGGTGAGGCCTTCTGCGAGCAATTCCTCGCGCTCAAGCGCGCCGAGTGGGACGCGTACGCGCAGCAGGTGAGCGACTGGGAGCTGGCGCGCTACGCGGACGGGTTCTGAGGCGCCTCAGGTCTTGTACGACGGGTCGCTGCGGTCGAGCTTGCGCAGCAGCGCCGGCCAGGCCAGCATCGCGCCCTGCCCGGCGGTCGCGATCTTCATCACCTCGGCCATGCCGGCGAGGATGCGCGGGTCCACCTGGGTGAGCTCACCGCCGCCGGCCAGCGCGTCGATCTGGATGCGGCAGGTGTTCTCGAAGGTGTACATCGAGAGGAAGGCGTCCGGGATCGAGCTGCCCACGGTCAGCAGGCCGTGGTTGCGCAGCACGAGGAAGTTGGCGCGGCCGAGGTCGGCCTGCAGCCGCGGCTTCTCGTCGGGGCGGAAGGCCACGCCTTCGTAAGCGTGGTACGCGAGCGAGGCGAGCACGAAAGTGCTCTGCTGGCTGATGGGCAGGATGCCGGCCTTCTGCGCGCTGACCGCCACGCCCGCGCGGGTGTGGGTGTGCAGCACGCACTGCACCTCGGGCCGCGCCTCGTGCACCGCGCTGTGGATGACGAAGCCGGCCGGGTTGACCGGGAAGGGCGAGTCCAGCAGCTTGTTGCACTGCATGTCGACCTTGACCAGGCTGGACGCCGTGATCTCGTCGAACATGAGTCCGTAGGGATTGATCAGGAACTGGTGTTCGCCGCCGGTGACGCTGTCGGGCAGCTTGGCGCTGATGTGGGTGAACACCAGGTCGGACCAGCCGTAGGCGGCGACGAGCCGGTAGCAGGCCGCGAGGTCGCAGCGGATCTGCCATTCCTCGGCGCTGACCGAGTCCTTGAGCGAGGGGATGTTGAGCATGCCGTGTCTCCTGCGCCGCACCGGGGTGCGCGGCGGTGCGCGACATGGTCGCGCGGACCCGGCATGCGGGCTGTCGCAGGTCCGACAGCCGCGGGGCTTACTTCTTCATCGAGCAGGTGTTGAAGCCGAGCAGGGCATACGGCGGGCACCAGCTCATCAGCCCGGTCAGCAGGGGCACGACGCCGATGTAGCCCCAGAGGCCGATGGTGCCGGTGGCGGCGGCGGCGATGAGGGCGAGGCCGACGACGATGCGGAGGGTGCGGTCAACGCCGCCAACGTTCTTGGTCATGTGAATCTCCTGTGGGTGAAAGAGGGTGCGGACGTATTGGAGCCGCAGCGGCCCCGGTCGGTCTGTGACCGCGGTCACACAGGAAATGCCGGGCCGGGCTCAGCCGGCCTGGCCGGCGGCCAGCGTGCGCAGGCCGGCGCTGTCCTTGATGGCGATGCTCTCGCGCGAGAGCTCGACCAGGCCGTCGCGCTCGAAGCGGTGCAGCAGCCGCGTGACGATCTCGCGCACCGTGCCCAGCTCGTCGGCCAGCGCCTGGTGGGTGGTCTTGAGCGTCTGGCCGTGGCCGAGCAGGGCGGCGGCGAGGCGGCTGTCCAGGCGCTGGAAGGCGATGGCCTCGATCAGGCCGGTGAGGTCGGCCATGCGCGCTGCGAACAGGCCCAGCACGTACTCGCGGAACCCGGCATCCGCCAGCGCGGCCTGGAAGTCCTGCGGCGGCAGCAGGCACAGCGTGGTCTGGCTGGTGGCCACGCCGCGCGCGGTCAGCGGCTGGTGGGCGAACAGGCCGGCCGAGGACACCAGGCACATCTCGCCGGGGGCGACGCGGTAGAGCTCCAGCTCGCGGCCGTTGGCCGCGCTGCGCGAGACCCGCACCTCGCCGGACAGCACCAGCGGAAAGCCCTGGCAGGGGTCGTTCTCGCGGAACAGCCGGGTGCCGGCGGGCACGGTCATGGGGGATAGTCGGGCCACCAGCGCCGGCAGTCCGGCCAGCGCGGGGTACAGCGTCAGCAGGTCGGGCGGGGTGGTCTGGGACATGCGGCGCATTGTAGGGGCGGGGGCTTGTCCGAGGGAGGGAGATGCGAACGCACGGTCAAAGTTCATTCGAAATTTTTGAATTCAGGCTTCAAGCGCTTTTGACCCGGGCGGCGCGGCCCATCCCTACACTGCCGCCATGGTTACCACCTCCGTCACCCCCTACCACCCGCTGGCCCGGACCCTGCACTGGGCGCTGGCCCTGCTCATCGTGGGCAATTTCGCGCTGGGCCTCTACATGGCGGACCTGCCGTTCTCGCCCGCCCGGCTGCAGTACTACAGCTGGCACAAGTGGGCTGGTGTGCTGGTGCTCGCTTTCTCCGCAGTCCGCCTGCTCACCCGCATCCTGAAATCGCCGCCCGCGCTGCCCCCGGCCATCGAGGCCGCCATGCCCGGCTGGCAGAAGCTGGCCCACCACGCCACCCACATCGGCCTGTACGCCCTGTTTTTTGCCGTGCCGCTCAGCGGTTGGGCCTTCAGCTCGGCCGCCGGTTTCCCGGTGGTGCTGTTCGGCGTGCTGCCGCTGCCCGACTTCGTGCCGGTGAGCGAAGGCCTGGCCGATGCGCTGAAGGAAGCCCACAAGATCGCAGCCCTGTCCATGGCGGGCCTGGTGCTGTTGCACGTGGCCGGGGCGCTCAAGCACCACTTTGTCGACCGCGACGGCCTGATGTCCAGAATGACTTGACCCCCCCCTGCGCCGCTTCGCGTCTTCCCCCAGGGGGACGCCGCCAGTGGCCCGGCAGAGCCGGTTCCACGGCAGCCTTGGAGGCTGGCGCGACTCGAACCTTTTTGGCTTGTTGGAGTATTGAAATGAAAACCCGTTTGTTGTCCCTGGCGCTGGTCGCCGCAAGCCTCTCGCCGCTGGCCGTGCAGGCGCAGCAGGCCATCGTGCCCGCCCAGAGCGAGGTCGCCTTCACCAGCCGCCAGATGGGCGTGCCGGTGGACGGCAAGTTCAAGAGCTTCAGCGCCCAGGTGGCGTTCGACCCGGCCAAGCTGGCCACCAGCAGCATCGCTTTCACCGTGGACACCGGCAGCGCCGACATCAGCCGCGAAGCCAACGCCGAGTTGCCCAAGGCCACCTGGTTCAACGTGGCCCAGTTCCCCAAGGCCACCTTCCAGTCCAGCGCCATCAAGCGCATCGACGCCACTAAGTACGAAGTGGCCGGCAAGCTGAGCATCAAGGGCGTGAGCAGCGACGTGGTCGTGCCCGTCACGCTGGCGCAGAACGGCGCCACCACCGTGGCCAGCGGCGCCTTCCCCATCAAGCGCCTGACCTTCCGCATCGGCGAGAAGGAGTGGGCCGACACCTCGATGGTCGCCGACGAGGTGCAGGTGAAATTCAAGATCGCCCTGACCGGCGTGCCCAAGCTCTGATTTCGCGTTTTCCTTTCCAACCTCAATCCAGGAGTTCAACCATGCGCAAGTCCCTCTCCCTGCTGGCCGCCGCGGCCGTGCTCTCGACCGCCGGCATCGCCCAGGCCGCCGACTACGCGATCGACCCGACCCACACCTTCGCCACCTTCGAGATCGGCCACTTCGGCACCACGACCAACCGTGCCCGCTTTGACAAGAAGGAAGGCAAGGTCAGCTTCGACAAGGCCGCCAAGACCGGCAAGGTCGACATCAGCATCGACATCGCCTCGGTGAACTCCGGCACCGCCATGTTCGACAAGCACCTGGCCAGCGCCGAGATCCTGAACGCCGAGAAGTTTCCCAAGGCCCAGTTCGTCTCCAGCAAGTTCGTGTTCACCGGCGACAAGGTCTCGGCCGTGGAAGGCAACCTGACCATCGCCGGCAAGACCCAGCCTGTCACGCTCAAGGCCACGCAGTTCAACTGCTACGACAGCCCCATGCTCAAGCGCGAAGTCTGCGGCGGCGACTTCGAAGCCACCATCGACCGCACCGCCTTCGGCGTGAACTACGGCATCGACTGGGGCTTCCCCAAGAACGTGCGCCTGGTGCTGCAAGTGGAAGCTGTGAAGCAGTAATTCCTGCGCCACCGTTCCCGAACAAAGGCCCGCTGCTGCGGGCCTTTTGCTTTGCGGGCTGCGGTACAAACGGGCGATGAACACAGGGACCACGAACACCATCCTCTGGACGCCGCGGCGCGTGCCGGTGCCCGGGCTGGGCGATCTGTTCAGCGAGGCCTGCGGGCCGGCCGACGGGCCGCCGGTGCTGCTGGTGATGGGGGCGATGAACCCGGCGCATTTCTGGCCACCGGGCTTCGTGGCGGCGCTGGTGCAGGCCGGCTGCCGGGTGCTGCGCTACGACCACCGCGACACCGGCCGTTCCTTTGTCCACCCGCTGCACGCGCCGCCGTATGCGCTGGCCGACCTGGTGGCCGATGCGCTGCGCGTGCTCGACGCCTGGGACATGGCGCGGGCGGCGGTGGTGGGCTGGTCCATGGGCGGCTACATCGCCCAGCACCTGGCGCACGAACACCCGCAGCGCGTGAGCCGCCTGGTGCTGCTGGGCAGCTCGCCCGACCACCGGCCCTACATGGCCGCCACGCTGGGGCGGCCGGTGCCCACCGACGGGTTGCCCGGGCCGGCGCCGGGCTTTCTGCAGGCCTTGCTGGAGACCTCGGTGCGCGCGCGCGGCCTGCCGCCGGACGAGGCGGCCCTGCAGGGCTGGTCGGTGTTCCACGGCGGCTCGCACCCGTTTCCGGCCGACACCGTGCGCGAACAGGCGCGCGCCGCGATGGCGGCGGGGCACCAGCCGCTGGCCGCGATGCAGCACGCGCTGGCGGTGGACCGCGCGGCACCGCGCACCGGCTGGCTGCCGCAGCTGCGCGTGCCGACCCTGGTGCTGCACGGCGCCGAAGACCCCTGCCTGCCGCTGGCACATGGCCAGGTGCTGGCGCGGCTGATTCCCGGTGCCCGCCTGACGGTGTTGGACATGGGGCACCTGCTGCCGGACGCGCTGGCGGCGCCGGTGGGTGCCCAGGTGGCCGACTTCATCCGCGCGAAAGAGGCTGCGTAGCCTGCTCCAGCCGCTGCAGAAAATGCAGCGCGTGTTCGCGGGTGTCGCCGCACATCTCGGCGCTGGGCGGCAGTGAGCCGCACACCGCCGGCCGCTCGGGCCGGCCGAACAGGCGGCAGCGCAGGGCCTCGTCCAGGTGGGGGCAGGGCACGCCCGCGGGCTTGCCGTCCGGCAGGCCGGGCATCGGGCTGCTGATCGAGGGCGCGATGCAGCACGCCGCACAAGCGGCGCGGCAGGGCGGCGGGGTGCTCGAAGCCATGGCACCATTGTCGCCTTTCGGGCGGCTGGGCTCCCCGGTTTCAAGGTCTGCATGTCGTCCCCACGGTTCTCCTCCAAATGGTTGCTGTCAGCGCCCGAGCTGCTGACCGCGCGTCTGACGCGCTGGCGTTTCTGGCTCCGCCTCGGCGTGGGGCTGCTGCTGTTCGGGCTGGTGGCCGAGGCGGTGCTGCGCGTGCTGAACGGGTTCAGCTACGGTGCAGTGATGGCCGCCGCCAAGGACACCCCGGCGGGGGATCTGCTGGCCGCCATGGCGGCCACGGCGCTGAGCTTCCTGGCGCTCACCTTCTACGACCGCTCGGCCCTGCAGTACGCCGGCGCGCGACTGCCCTACCGCGTGGTGGCACAGACCTCGTTCATCGCCTACGCGCTGTCCAACACGGTGGGGCTGGGCGTGTTCACCGGCGGTGCGGTGCGGCTGCGCCTGTACGGCGCGGCGGGGCTGGAGGCGGGGCAGATCTCGCGCGCCATCGCGTTCAACGCCCTGGGCTTCACGGTCGGCATCGCGGTGGTCGGCGCTGCGGCGCTGGTCTGGGGCGCCGAGTCGGTGGCCTCGCTGCTGCGCGCGCCGCCCGAGCTGCTGCGCGCCGCCGGGGTGGCGGTGCTGGTGGTGACGGCCGCGGCGCTGGGCGCCTGCCGGCGCGGCGGTGAGTGGTCCCTGGCGGGCTGGACCTTCCGCCTGCCCAGCGCCTCGCTGGCCGGCCAGCAGCTGCTGATTTCCGCGCTCGACGTGGTGGCCGCCGCCGCCGTGCTGTGGGTGCTGCTGCCCGCGGGTGCGGTCGGTTTCCCGGCCTTTGTCGGCTTCTATTCGCTGGCCATCGCCATCGGTGTCATCAGCCACGTGCCCGGCGGCCTGGGCGTGTTCGAGGCCGTGCTGCTGCTGGCGCTGGGCCCGCAGGTGCCGGCGGACCGGCTGGTGGGCGCGCTGGTGCTGTACCGGGTGATCTACCACCTGCTGCCGCTGGCCCTGGCGCTGCTGCTGCTGGTGGGCTCGTCGTGGCGGCGCGGCGTGTCCACGCCGCTGGTGCGGGCGGCGTCCGCGCTCGCGCCCCTGCTGCTGTCGGCCTTCACTTTTGTCAGCGGCGTGGTGCTGCTGGTCTCGGGCGCCACGCCCGCCACCGAAGACGCCACCGCGCACCTGCGGCAGTTCGTGCCGCTGCCGGCGGTGGAGGCGGCGCACTTCCTGGCCAGCGTGATCGGGCTGGCGCTGCTGTTCGTGGCGCGCGGCATGTTGCTGCGGCTGGACGTGGCTTGGTGGGCCGGGCTGGTGCTGGCGCTGGCCAGCCTGCTGCTGTGCCTGCCCAAGGGCATCGCTGTGTCCGAGGCGGTGCTGCTGGGCCTGCTGGCGCTGTCCCTGGCGCTCTCGCACCGCCACTTCAACCGGCGCGCGGCCCTGCTGTCGCTGGCCTTCTCGCGTGGCTGGCTGGCGGCGGTGCTGGCCGTGGTGGCGGCGGTGGCGGCGGTGCTGGTGTTCGTCTACCAGGACACAGCCTATGTGGACATGGTGTGGTGGCGCTTCGAGTTCGACGGCCACGCGCCGCGCTCGCTGCGCGCCATGGTGGCCGTGGCCCTGCTGACGCTGTGCGTGGCGCTGGCCCACCTGCTGCACCGCGCGCCACCTTCACTGCCGCGGCCCGACGCGGCCGAGCTGGCCCGGGCGCAGGCGGTGGTGATGGCGCAGGACAGCGCCGGCGCGGGCCTGGCGCTGATGGGCGACAAGTGCCTGATGTTCTCCGAGTCGGGCCGGGCCTTCCTGATGTTCTCGCGCAAGGGCCGCTCCTGGGTGGCGCTGTACGACCCGGTGGGACCGCGCGAGGAATGGCCGGAGCTGGTGTGGCGCTTCGTCGAGCTGGCGGGCGAGTCGGGCGGGCGCGCGGCCTTCTACCAGGTGCGGCCGCAGGCGCTGCCGGTGTACCTGGACGCCGGCCTGCGGGTCTACAAGCTGGGCGAGTGTGCGACGGTGGAGCTGGCCGGCTTCAGCCTGGAAGGCAAGAGGCGCGCCAACCTGCGCCATGGCGTGGCGCGGGCCCAGCGCGATGGCCTGGTCTTCGAGTGGCTGCCCGCCGGAGCAGCCGAGGCGGAGTTCGACGCCCTGCAGGCGGTGTCCGACGACTGGCTGGGCCGCCAGGACACGGCGGAAAAAGCATTTTCGCTGGGCGCCTTCAGCCGCGAGTACGTGATGCGCCAGCCGGTGGCGCTGGTGAGGCACGAGGGCCGCATCGTCGCCTTCGCCACCATGCTGGTCACCGACCAGTCCGCCGAGGCCGCGGTGGACCTGATGCGCCAGCGCGGCGACGCCCCCAAGACCACCATGGACTTCCTGTTCACGCAGATCATCCTGCACCTGCGCGCGCAGGGCGTGGCTCGCTTCAACCTGGGCATGGTGCCGCTCTCGGGCATGGCCAGCCACCGGCTGGCGCCGCGCTGGCAGCGCCTGGGGCGCCTGCTGTTCAACCACGGCGAAAACTTCTACAACTTCCAGGGCCTGCGCTCGTTCAAGGAAAAATTCGACCCCGTCTGGGAGCCCCGCTACCTGGCGGCCCCGGGCGGCCTGTCCCCCTTGCTGGTGCTGTCGGACACCGCCGCGCTGATCGCGGGTGGCTGGCGGCGCGTGATCACCAAATGAAAACCCTGCTGCTTTCCCTCATGCTCGGCGCCGCCCTGGTGCCCGCCACCGCCCAGGAAACCGTCTCGCACGGCCGCTTCAAGGACGTGCGGCTCTACCGCCCCAAGGGCGAGGTCAAGACCGTGGCCCTGCTGTTCTCGGGCCATAGCGGCTGGGGCGCGGGCGGCCCCGGTGCCGCGGCCCAGGTGCTGCTGGACACCGGCGCGGTGGTGGCGGCCATCGACACACCCTCGCTGCTGGCCAACTTCAACCAGGACGGCGGCAGCTGCGTGGTGCCCGAGGGCGATGTGGAAAACCTCTCGCGCTTCCTGCAGGGCTACGCCCGGCTGCCGGCCTACTTCCCGCCGCTGGCGGTGGGCGTCGGTTCCGGCGGTGCGCTGGCCTACGCCATGGCGGCGCAGGCGCCCGAGGGCACCTTCTCCGGCGCGGTGTCGCTCGGCTTCTGCCCCAGCCTGCCGCTGACCAAGCCGCTGTGCAAGGGCGAGGGCTCGGTGTTCCGGGTCAACAAGGATAAGTCAGCCCTCACTCTTCTGCCAGATACGGCCATGCGGACCCCGTGGCTGGCGCTGCAGGGCGCGCAGGACCGCAGCTGCCCAGTGGCGGCGACGCAGGCCTTCGTGGCCAAGGTGCCGAGCAGCCACTGGGTGGGCGTGCCGGGCGTGGGGGAGGACCTGCTGGGCACGGCGGCGGGCCTGTCGGCCTACGAGGTGTCGTACCGGCGCATGGCGACCGAGGTGTCGACCAGCCGGCTCAGCGCCGAGGCCGGCGCAGAGGTGGGTGACCTGCCGCTGGTGGAGGTGCCGTCCAGCGTGGCCTCGGACACGCTGGCGGTGCTGGTCTCGGGCGACGGCGGCTGGGCCGGGCTGGACAAGCGGGTGGCCGCGGTGATGGCGGCCCGGGGCGTGCCGGTGGTCGGCTGGGACTCGCTGCGCTACTTCTGGTCGGCGCGCACGCCGCAGGGTTTTGCCGACGACCTTGCGCGCGCCATCCGCGCCTACACCCGGCAGTGGAAGCGCAGCCGGGTGGTGCTGATCGGCTACTCGCAGGGCGCCGACGTGCTGCCGTTCGCCGTCAACCGGCTGCCGGCGGCGACGCGGGTCATGGTGTCGCAGACCGTGCTGCTGGGGCCGGGCGAGCGCGCGTCCTTCGAGTTCAAGCTGACCAACTGGGTCTCGCGCGACGCCAAGGGTGCGCCGGTGGCGCCCGAGCTGGCCGGCTTCACGGCCGCCAGCGCCACCTGCATCTACGGCACCGACGACCGCGACACCATCTGCCCGAAGCTGCCGGCCGAGCAGATGACCACGGTGCCGCTCAAGGGCGACCACCACTTCGGCGGCAACTACGACGGGCTGGCCGAGCAGATCCTGCAGCGCAGCCGCTGACGCGCAAGCCGCTGCGGGGAGGGGCTCAGGCGCCGAAGCGCCGTGCGGCCCAGAGAACCTGCTCGACCACGCCGCGCACGTTCTCGCGCGCGGCCTCGGCCACCAGCTGGCCATCGGGCGTGAAGGCCTCGCCGGCCTTGGACAGGGCGAACTGCTTCGGCGACACCCAGCACTGTAAGTTCATCAGCAGCGGGGCCAGGTGCGAGAGGCTGCGCAGGCCGCCGAGTGCGCCGGGCGAGGCCGAGAGCATGCCGACCACCTTGCCTGCGAAGGGCTTGGTGCCGCTGGACCAGTTGGGGTCGCCCTTGATGGGGCTGGAGACCCAGTCGATGGTGTTCTTCATCAGGCCGGTGTAGCTGCCGTTGTATTCGGGCGAGACCACGACCCAGGCCGGATGGGCGTAGAAGAGTTCCTTCAGGCGCACCACGTCGCGCGGCGTGCCCTTGGCTTCGAGGTCGGCGTTGTAGAGCGGCACGTCGAAGTTGGCCAGCTCGATGTGGGTCACGGCGGCGCCGGCCTCACGACCGAGTTCGGCGGCGACGGTGGCCAGCTTGCGGTTGAAGGACTGGGCGCGCGTGCTGCCCGCGAAGACGAGGAGGGGGGTGGGGGTGCTCATGGGCGGCATTGTGTCAGCCAGCCGGCGCAGGATTTTTGCGTGGGGGTTAGGGTGCGCCCCGCCGCCACAGCGCCATGCCGCCCGCCAGCACCAGCAGCGCCAGTCCGCTGGCGCGGTCGAGGTGGCGCAAGGCGCGCGGACTGCCGAAGCGCCGCGCTCCGCCCGCACCCGCCAGTGCAAAGGCCAGCAGCACCGCGCCATCGATGCCTGCGAACACGGCGGCCAGCAGGGCGTACTGCGGCAATTGCGGGGCGCCGGGGTCGATGAAGGACGGCAGCAGGGCTGAAAAGAACAGGTAGCCCTTGGGGTTGGTCACGGCGACGGTGAAGCTGCGGCGGAACACGGCGGCGGGGCGTTCGCGGTGCGCCGGTGGCGCCGCCGTGGCATGCGCCTGGCCCGAGGCCATGGGGGTGTCGGGCGACCGCAGCAGGCGCCAGCCCAGCCAGGCCAGGTAGGCCACGCCGGTCCAGCGCAGCAGCTCAAAGGCGGCGGCGGAGGTGGCGAGCAGGCTGCCCAGTCCGGCGGCCACGGCGGCGATGAGCACCGCGTCCGACAGCACCGCACCGCCCAAACCGGGCAGGGCCGCCCCCACCCCGTGGCGCGCGCCGTGGTTCAGCGCCAGCAGGGTGGTGGGGCCGGGTGTGGCCACCGTGACGAGGGCAAGAGTCGAAAACAGGAGCATGGAGTCGTTCATGGGCGTGGCTTCTCGGGGAGGGAAGGAGGCTGCAGGCGCAGCACCAAGGTGAACAGGCCGCCCACGAACAGCGCCAGGCTCAGGCCGCTGCGCCACAGGTTGGCCCGGTTCCAGGCGCCGCGCACGTCGGCCCAGTCGGTCGGCAGGGTGGCCGCGGTCCACGATTCGGTGAGGTGGTTGAGGGGCAGGTTGACCTCCCGTGTGAACAGCACGATGCCCAGTGCGTAGGACAGCACGGTCAGCGCCAGCAGCCGCCACCAGGCGGTGGGCCGTTCGGACCAGGCCAGGGCGAGCGACAGCAGACCCAGCGGCACCGGACCGAAGAAGCAGACGAAGAACCCGGCGTGCCGCACGTTCCGGTTGAACGCCGACTGCACCTGTGCATAGGTCGGGCCGTCGAGTTCGAGCGTGGCGAGGTTGACGTTGGCGCTGTAGGTGGCGAAGAAGCCGGCCATCAGGCCCAGCAGCAGCACGGCCAGCAGCTGGGCGACGAGCGAAAGGGCGGTCGGCGGCGATGGCCTCGGGTGGGCGGTTGGGTGCATGGTGGGCGGCGGGTCAGGGCTGGGAGAGCAGCTGCCATTGGGTGATCCGGCCGTCCCAGAACGGGAGAATCTGGCCCCGGGCGGCGCGCGAGATGACGAAGCGGGTGGGGATGCGAACCTCGCCGATGAGCTGGTAGTCGTTGCGGCGGACGTGTTCGCCCGAGCCGTGATAGGGCGTGCCGAGGTCGCCGTCCTCCTCTGCGGCCATCGAGGCGATGCCGCCGTCTGGGCCAAAGCGCACGCGCATGCCCACGGTCTGGCCCCGGTGGCTGATCACGGCCCGCGCACTGTCTGTGTCCACGGGCTCCCAGCGGATCGCCCCGCCGGGCAGCAGGGCCTGCGGGTAGGTCGGGCTTTCGAGCAACCAGCGGCGCAGGGAGATGCGGTCGAGCTGGGGCGAGCCGGTTTCATCGACCACGGTGAGCGCCGAGAGGATGCGGGCCTTCATTTCCATGC
This sequence comes from Hydrogenophaga pseudoflava NBRC 102511, assembly GCF_001592285.1. Lineage (GTDB taxonomy): Bacteria > Pseudomonadota > Gammaproteobacteria > Burkholderiales > Burkholderiaceae_C > Hydrogenophaga > Hydrogenophaga pseudoflava. The sequence continues at coordinate 163,483 of NZ_BCWQ01000003.1, forward strand.
GGCCGTCGACGTAAGCGTCCCAGGCGCGGGCCCAGACGCCGGGGGCCATCGGCGTGCGGGCGTCGAACATCAGGGCCGGTACCCGGACGCCGGCGGTCTGGTGGGCGCTGGTCGGGTGGAAGCTCTCCTGGCCGGGGCGGCGGAACTGTCCCTCCATGGTGAGTTGCACGGCGTGTCCAGGCACCGGTCCACCGGGAAAGGCGAACCGGAGATAGCGTTGCACCGGTGCCGGGAGGTCGCCCAGTGCCTCGGGCCAGGGGGCCGACCGTGCCTCGCCCGTTGGCGTGGCGATCTGTGCGGCGGCCAGCACGCGCAGGTGGTGTTGCTGGATCTGCTCTTCGGTGCGCCAGTGCGCAAGTCCCAGCGCGGCGATGGTGCCCACGCTCAGCAGGACCGCCTCAATGAGCAGCCGCCGTGGCCAGAGACGGGCCGGGGAGAGGGGGTTCAGGGACGGCGGCATGGTGTGCTCCTTGGGGGGAGCCACCACTGTGAGCCTGTCGGCGCGGTGCCGCCTTAACCCGGGTTCAGCCGCCGCCGGATGCGCGACAGCGCCACATCGGTGATGCCCAGCCAGGAGGCGAGCTGGCGCAATGGGATGCGGGCGAGCCAGTCCGGGTGTTCGGCCCGCAGGGCCAGGTAGCGTTCGGTGGCGCTGAGTTGGAGGAAGGCGTGTTCGCGCGCCATCTTGTCCTGCAGAAGGGAGGCGAGTACGCGGTGCTCCAGTGCCCGCCAGGGGGCGAAGGCCTCGGTGCTGCGGGCCCAGGCGGCCCAGGGCAGCGGCCAGACCCGGGCCGGTTCCAGCGCCTCGACCCAGAAGTGCACCGGCTGTTCGCGCAGCGCCGGGGTGATCGGCCAGACCAGGGCACCGTCCAGATAGAAGTTCTTGTTGGCGGCCTGGCCGTCGCGGTCGAGGTAATACAGGCGCAAGGCCCCGCGCTCCAGCCACCAGAGGTGTTGCCAGTGCCCGCCTTCGTGCAGCAGGTCCTGGCCCCTGGACAGGTTCAGGGGCTGTGCGTCCCGGCACAAGTTGGCGGCGGAAGGGGGCAGGGCGCCCAGCGTGTGCGTGAGGTGGTCCAGGAGGGCGTGGTTCATGGCCGCATCGCTTCCTGTGCGGCGTCCAGTTCGAGCAGCAGGCGGGTGCGCTCCGCCCGTGCAACCTTGCGCCAGTCCTGCCCGGTCAGCGCACCCTCCATCGCCCAGAGCAGGTTGAGGCTGGCGTTCTGTCCGGCGGCCTTGACCCGCAGGTAGGCGCGCACCGAGCCCAGCGCCTCCAGGTCGGCGCGGCCATGGATGCCGGCGGCGGCGAGCATGTCCATCGACTTGGGGCCGAGGCCGGGGAGATCGTGGGGTGTGGGCATGGCTGCGCGGAAAAAGGCTTGATGGGACAATACCGGGTTTCCGAGCGGCCAGGGCAGGCCGCCGAAGCGTGTTTCACGTGAAACATCGCCAGGAACCATCGGCCGGACTGGGCCGCTCCCTTACGCGCTCTATATATATGTTGTACCCCCAGGAATTCGATGTGATCGTCGTTGGCGGTGGCCATGCCGGCACCGAGGCCGCGCTCGCGGCCGCGCGCATGGGCTGCGCCACGCTGCTGCTCACCCACAACATCGAGACGCTGGGCCAGATGAGCTGCAACCCCAGCATCGGCGGCATCGGCAAGGGCCACCTGGTCAAGGAGGTGGACGCGCTGGGCGGGGCGATGGCGCTGGCCACGGACGAGGGCGGCATCCAGTTCCGCATCCTCAACAGCAGCAAGGGGCCGGCCGTGCGCGCCACCCGCGCCCAGGCCGATCGCATCCTGTACAAGGCCGCCATCCGCCGCATGCTGGAGAACCAGCCCAACCTGTGGCTGTTCCAGCAGGCGGTAGACGACCTGATGGTGGAAGGCGACCGGGTCGTCGGCGCGGTGACGCAGGTGGGCATCCGCTTCCGCAGCCGCACCGTGGTGCTGACGGCGGGCACCTTCCTGGACGGCAAGATCCACGTTGGCCTGAACAACTACGCTGCCGGCCGGGCGGGCGACCCGCCCGCCGTGTCGCTGAGCGCGCGGCTGAAGGAGCTGAAGCTGCCGCAGGGTCGGTTGAAAACCGGCACGCCACCGCGCATCGACGGGCGGACGATTGACTGGTCGAAGTGCACCGAGCAGCCGGGCGACGGCGTGCCCGGCGGCATGAACCCCGACCTGCCAGTGCCGGTGTTCAGCTTCATGGGCAACACGGCCATGCACCCGCGCCAGATCCCTTGCTGGATCACCCACACCAACCAGCGCACGCACGAGATCATCCGCAGCGGCTTCGACCGCAGCCCCATGTTCACCGGCAAGATCGAGGGCGTCGGCCCGCGCTACTGCCCCAGCGTGGAAGACAAGATCAACCGCTTCGCCGACAAGGACAGCCACCAGATCTTCCTGGAGCCCGAGGGCCTGACCACGCACGAGGTCTACCCCAACGGCATCAGCACCAGCCTGCCGTTCGATATCCAGTACGCGCTGGTGCGCAGCATGCCGGGGCTGGAAAACGCCCACATCCTGCGGCCGGGCTACGCCATTGAATACGACTACTTCGACCCGCGTTCGCTCAAGAGCAGCTTCGAGACCAAACAGATCCAGGGCCTGTTCTTCGCCGGCCAGATCAATGGCACCACCGGGTACGAAGAGGCGGCGGCCCAGGGCCTGTTTGCCGGGCTGAACGCCGCGCTGCAGTGCCAGGGCAAGGACGCCTGGCTGCCGCGCCGCGACGAGGCCTACCTGGGCGTGCTGGTCGACGACCTAGTGACCCAGGGTGTGACCGAGCCCTACCGCATGTTCACCAGCCGGGCCGAGTTCCGCCTGCAGCTGCGCGAGGACAACGCCGACATGCGCCTGACCGAAATCGGGCGACAGTTGGGCCTGGTTCAGGATGCCCGCTGGGACGCGTTCAGCCGCAAGCGCGACGCGGTTTCACGTGAAACAGAGCGCCTGAAATCCACCTGGGTGAACCCGCGCATTCTCGAAGCCGCCGAGTCCGAGCGGGTGCTGGGCAAGGCCATCGAGCGCGAATACAACCTGTTCGATCTGTTGCGCCGGCCGGGTGTGTCGTATCCGGTCCTGATGGGTATGGGCGAAGGGCGTTGGGCGCCGGTGGCCCAGCCGGACGATCAGGATGCGCGGCCTGTGGTTTCACGTGAAACACTGGGCGAGCTGCACGACGCGGTGGTGGAGCAGGTGGAGATCGCGGCCAAGTACTCGGGCTACATCGACCGGCAGAAGGACGAGGTCGAGCGTGCCGCCCACTACGAGCACCTGAAGCTGCCCCCGGATCTGGACTACGCACAGGTCACGGCGCTGTCGTTCGAGGCGCGGCAGAAACTGGCCAAGCACCGGCCGGAGACGCTGGGCCAGGCCTCGCGCATCTCGGGCATCACGCCGGCCAGCATCTCGCTGCTGATGATCCACCTGAAAAAAGGCGGCTTCAAGGGTTTCGCCCGCACCACGGAAGAGCAGGGCGCATGAGCGCGGCTGCTTTGAAACCGGCGCTCGAAGCCGGATTGCGCGAGCTCGGCCTGACCCTGAGCGACGCCCAGGTGGACCAGCTGCTGGCCTACCAGGACCTGATCGCCAAGTGGAACAAGGTCTACAACCTGACAGCGGTGCGCGACCCGCAGGAGATGCTGACGCACCACCTGCTGGACAGTCTGGCCGCCGTCGCGCCGCTGCTGCGGCAGACGGGCGGTGAGTCTGTGAAGTTGCTGGATGTGGGGTCGGGTGGTGGGCTGCCGGGCGTGGTGATCGCCATCACCTGCCCGCAGATCCAGGTGCACTGTGTGGACACGGTGCTCAAGAAGTCGACCTTCATCCAGCAGGTGGCGGCGTCGCTGAAGCTGCCCAACCTGCGTGGCATTCATGCGCGGGTGGAGTCGCTGAAGGCGGAGGAGGGCGGTGGCTACGACGTGGTTTGTTCGCGCGCATTTGCCTCGCTGGTGGATTTCACGACCTGGTCGCGTTCGGCGCTGAAGCCGGGGGCGGTGTGGATGGCGATGAAGGGCAGGCACCCGGCGGACGAGTTGTCAGCCTTGCCTGCGGATGTGTCGGTGTTTCACGTGGAACAGTTGAAGGTGCCAGGTCTGGATGCGGAGCGGTGCATCGTTTGGCTTCGGCCTGCTGCTTTGGCTTGAGTGCTGTTCCTCGTGGAGACCTCGCGCCAGGCCATTGGCGACATGCGCGTTCTCCGGCCCACCTCGCGGGCGAACATCCGGGTCCGCTGAACCCCTCTCGTCAACCCTGGGCCTGTTCGCCGCCGCGTGGGCAACCGCGAATGGGGCCTGCGCCCGCGCACATCGCCAACGGTCTGTGAGAGGTGATGTGGGCGCACCACCGATGGCTCGCCCTGTTTCGCTGGAGGGGCTGTGGCGTGTGGATGGGCGGCGGGACGATTCGCGGTTGCCAATGAGGAGGCGAACCAGCACGGCGTTGACGAGGCTACGCAAGCGTTCAGACCCGCCAGACCGCGAGCTGGACCAGAGCTCGGCCACGCGACGCAGCCCCCTCAGAACAACGGTTGAGCGAAACAAGCGGCACTCAAACCACAAAGCCAGCCGAAAGAAAACACCCCTCACGTAAACTCGACCGCTCCACCCCAGAGAAAGCCCCCCATGTTCGGCATCGCTGACTACGGCGCCTTCGTCGCCGCCATCGTCCTGTTCCTCGCTATCCCCGGCCCGGGCAACCTCGCCCTTATCACCTCCACCGGCAAAGGCGGCATCCGGGGCGGCATGGCGGCCACCTTCGGCGTCATCGCCGGCGACCAGGTCCTGATGTGGCTGGCCGTGGCCGGCGTGGCCGCGCTGCTCGCCGCCTACCCCACGGCCTTCAGCTTCGTGCAATGGGCCGGCGCCGCCTACCTCGCCTGGCTGGGCTGGAAAATGCTCACTGCCAAACCCGGCGACGCGCCCGTGCTCAACATCCGCCCCAGCCAGTTCTTCCAGCAGGCCGTCACCATCACCCTGCTCAACCCCAAGGCCATCGTCTTCTACATGGCCTTCTTCCCGCTTTTCGTCGACCCGACGCGCCACCAGGGGCTCATCACCTTCGGTGCCATGGCCGCGACCATCGCCTTCCTGACCTTCCTCTACGGCCTGACGGTCGTGCTGCTGACCCACTTCCTGGCCGAGCGCATGCGCGCCAACCCGCGCATCACCCAGACGCTGAACAAGCTCGCCGGCGTCTTCCTCATCGGTTTCGGCGTCAAGCTGGCCATCTCCAAATAAGCACCGAGGTCCGAACAGATGGCGAAGATCTTTTGCGTGGCCAACCAGAAGGGCGGGGTCGGCAAGACCACCACCACCGTCAACCTCGCGGCTGGTCTGGCCAAGGTAGGGCAGCGCGTGCTGATGGTCGACCTCGATCCGCAGGGCAACGCCACCATGGGTTCGGGCGTGGACAAGCGCAGCATGGCGCTGTCGGTCTACGACGTGCTGCTGGAGTCGGCCTCGGTAGCCGAAGCGGCCATCCATTCCGAAAAATGCAGCTACCACGTGCTCGGCGCCAACCGCGAACTGGCCGGTGCCGAGGTCGAACTGGTCGAGCTGGAACGCCGCGACCAGCGCCTGAAAACCGCCCTGGCCGCCGTGGACGCCGACTACGACTTCGTGCTCATCGACTGCCCACCCTCGCTGTCCATGCTCACGCTCAACGGCCTGTGCTCAGCGCACGGCGTCATCGTGCCCATGCAGTGCGAGTACTTCGCGCTCGAAGGCCTGACCGACCTGGTCAACACCATCAAGCAGGTGCACGCCAATCTCAACCCCGACCTGCAGATCATCGGCCTGCTGCGCGTCATGTACGACCCGCGCATCACCCTGCAACAACAGGTCAGCGACCAGCTCAAGGCCCACTTCGGCGACAAGGTGTTCGACACCGTGATCCCGCGCAACGTGCGCCTGGCCGAGGCGCCCAGCTACGGCCTGCCCGGCGTGGTGTTCGACCCGTCGGCCCGCGGCAGCCAGGCCTTCATCACCTTTGCCAACGAGATGGTCGAGCGCATCCGCAAGATGTGATGTGAGCGCCGGCTTTCGCTGAACCCCATATGAAACCAGAGAATGTCCTGATCCTGCCCGGTTGGCAGAACAGCGGCCCCGAACACTGGCAGAGCCGCTGGGAGGCCCTGCACGGCTACCGCCGCGTGGACCAGCACGACTGGATGACGCCCAGACGCGGCGACTGGATCGCCCGGCTAGAGGACGTGGTCCTGGGTTGTGACGGCCCGGTGCTGCTGGTCGCACACAGCTTGGGCTGCATCCTCACGGCCGCCTGGGCCGAGGTCTCGCGCAGCACCGACCGCGTGCAAGGTGCGCTGCTGGTCGCGCCCGGCGACCCGGAGCGCGACGAGCTGCGTCCCCTGCTGCCCAGCTGGGCGCCCATCGTGCGCCAGCGCCTGCCGTTCCCTAGCATCCTGGTCGGCAGCCGCGACGACCCCTATTGCAGCTTCAACAAGGCGCAGTCCCTGGCCGGGAGCTGGGGCTCGCGTTTCATCGACTACGGCGAGCGCGGCCACATCAACGCGGAGTCCGGGTTGGGCGACTGGCCGGAGGGCGTGACCATGCTCCGCGAGTTGGCGCCTTTGCAAGGTCCTCAATGAGGCTGCTGCGCAGTCCGAAAAACAGCCCGGTGTCTCCGGTGGCTGAAGCAAGGCGGGACACAGGGTGGCTGGCGCGCACGAAGGTGGCTGTCCAGGGGCGTGTGCTCCTGGTGGTCGAGGCCGCGGGCGCCTTGGCGTCGGTGGTGGGTGTGCCGCTCGCCGCCCTGACCGGCAAGCTGTACCTGGCCGCGCTGGTCGCCCTGTTCGGGTTGGGTTGTTGTCTTCGGTTTGTGCGCTTGCGGCAGAGATTGCGCCAAACCCGCCAGGAAGCGGTTGCGGTCCCTCCGTCTGCGCCGGTGTGGCTGACGCCCGTGGTGGGGCTGTTGTCTGCGGTCGAGGTCGCGGTCCTGGTGGAGGCCACGCGGCTACCGGTGCGCGCAGACCAGACGGGGTTTGACACCGCCCACTGGTGGTGGGTCCTGGCGGGATTCGTGGTGCTGTTCTGGTTGCAACGAGGCTGGCTGGGCGAGCGCCTGACCAGTAGGACGGCCACGCACGGCTGAACCACCGGACGTCATTTCAAGAACAAACAGAAAGAAGGAACCAGACCATGGTCACCAAAAAACCCAAGGGCCTTGGCCGCGGACTCGAAGCCCTGCTCGGACCCAAGGTCGCCGACGCGCCCGCTGCGGCCCCCGCCGCTGAAGGCACGCCCAGCCGCCTGGCGCTGGACCAGCTGGTCGCCGGCGTCTACCAGCCGCGCACGCGCATGGACGAGGGCGCGCTCTACGAGCTGGCCGAGTCGATCAAGGCGCAGGGCATCATGCAGCCCATCCTGGTGCGCCAGCTGGCCGACGGGCCGAATGCCGGCAAGTACGAAATCATCGCGGGCGAGCGGCGCTTCCGCGCCTCGAAGCTGGCGGGTCTGGCCGAGGTGCCGGTGCTGGTGCGCGACGTGCCCGACGAGTCCGCCGCGGCGATGGCACTGATCGAGAACATCCAGCGCGAGGACCTGAACCCGCTGGAAGAGGCGCAGGGCCTGCAGCGGCTGGTGAAGGAATTCGGCCTGACGCACGAACAGGCCGCGCAGGCTGTGGGGCGCTCGCGCTCGGCCGCGTCCAACCTGTTGCGCCTGTTGCAGCTGGCCGAGCCGGTGCAGACCATGCTGATGGCCGGCGACATCGACATGGGCCATGCGCGCGCGCTGCTGTCGCTGGAGAAGGCGGCGCAGATCACGGCGGGCAACCAGATCGCGGCGAAGAAGCTGTCGGTGCGCGAGGCCGAGAACCTGGTCAAGAAGATCGGCGCCGAGTTCAACCTGGTGCCGCAGCAGCCCAAGAAGGAAAAGTCGCGCGACATCCGCCGGGTCGAGGAAGAGCTGTCCGACCTGCTGACCGCCGAGGTCGAGGTGCGCATCAAGAAGCGCGTCAAGCGCCACGGCCGCGTCGAGGAGATGGGCGAACTGGCGATCCAGTTCGGCTCGCTGGACGAGCTCAACGGTCTGATCGACAGGCTGCGCAACGAGCGCTGACTCCGGCAGGTTTCGTTTTTGTGGCGTTCTTACCACCCATGGAACATGAGGCTCCCGGGGCTGGAAAACGCCGCATTCAGGGCATGTGGCTACACTCGTGACCCTCGATTCAGAGGCATGCCGCGAGACCACACGCCTTGTGGCCCGCCGCTGGCGAGGACGACCTCGTCGGCGTTTCTCTCCCACGGGACGACCCGCAGTCTGGTACGCCTGTACCAGGGAGCCGCTCCATGACTTGGTTCTTTCTGGTTGTTGCCGGCCTTTTTGAAATTGGCTGGGCAATTGGATTGAAGTACACCGAAGGATTCACGCGATTCTGGCCAACGGCAGGAACGATCGGCGCGATGGTTGTCAGCGTCGCATTGCTCGGCCTTGCGATGCGCACCCTGCCTGTCGGCACCGCCTATGCGGTGTGGACGGGCATCGGGGCCGTGGGCACGGTCGTTTTGGGAATGCTCCTCTTCAACGAACCAGCCACCTTCGGCAGGCTGGCATGCGTGGGCCTCATCCTCGCGGGCATCGTGGGGCTGAAGCTGACGACGTAGAGCGTCGTGCACCGAGAGGCCACGGCTGCGACGGGCCTTCCCCCCTGGAAAAAGAAACGCCCCAGTCGTTGACTGGGGCGGACCTGTCGGCTCTCACCGGAGAGCCTCTATCTGGTTGCGTCGCGCGGAGGAGGGGAGATCAGTTCCCCACCTTCAGCTGGCCGCCCTTGCCCAGACCGCCCTTGACTTCCTGTGCCTTGTAGTTGCGCAGGGCGATGACCATCTGGTTGTAGGAGTCGGTGAACGCGGCCACCGTGGCCTTGCCGGCCGGCGAGCGCGAGAAGCCGCCGAGCGAACCGGCCGCGCTGGGGCCGAACGCGCTCAGGGCCGCGCCGTAGTTGGTGGCGGTGGCGTTGCCTTCGGAGATCGCGATCTGCACGCCCGAGCGGATGTCGAACATGGTCAGCGTCACGACCGAGGCCTTGCTTTCCAGACCACCGGCGATGGCGGCCAGGTTGCGGTTGCGGCCACCCAGCAGGCCACCCAGCGCGCCGACCACCTGGCCGGTCGACTCGTTGTCGATGATGATCGCGGGTTCGAGGTAGTAGTCGGCCGCGACGCGCTGGCCCTTCTGCTGCTGCGAACCGGCGCGGAACTCACCCGAGTTGCGCTGCTTGTCGGTGATGGCGGAGATCTTGCTCTCGGTCTTGTTGTTGCCGATCGAGGTGATCACGAAGCAGTTGGACTGGGCCACAGCCAGGCGGATCAGCGGCTCGATGGTGGTGACCTGGGTGGCGGCACCGAAGCTGCCCCACCATTCTTTGCCGCGGCCGTCGTCGACCGCCAGGGTGCCCAGCGGCGAAGCGCAGCGCTCCAGCGATTCGTTGGCGCCGACGCTGGTGCCGCCGGCGGCGGCGCCGGTGGCGGCGGTCGGGCTGGAGCCGGTGGTCACGCGGCCGCCGCCCGCGCCGCCGCAGGCGGTGAGCGTCAGGCCCAGGGCCAGGGCGATCGCAACGCGGGAGGGGGTGGTGTTCAGTTTCATGGATACCTTCCTGGTGTCAGTCAAAAAACATGGCTGGCCGCTTTGGATGAGCCGGCCCGCCGGGGGGGTCAATAGTAGTGCCAGCGGCCGTCGCGCCAGTAGGTGCGGTAGGCGTAGCCGCTGTACCAGCCCGCCACCCAGCCGTTCTTGCGCACGGTTTCACGCCATTCGTAGTCTGTCTGCGCCTGCTCCTTGGCCTTGCGCGCCTGGGTGAGCAGCTTCTTGGCTTCCTTGTCGCCCTTGTCGGCGGCCATCATCAGCCAGCGCTCGGCTTCAACGGGATCGGAGCCCATTTCTTCCAGGCCGAACAGGTAGAAGCGGCCCAGGGCCTGGGCGGCCTTGAAGTCGCCGCGCTCGCCGGCGTCGCGCATCCACTTGATGGCCAGGTAGCTGTCCTTCTTCACGCCATCGCCGCGGAAGAAGCGCAGACCCAGGTCGTAGGCCGCGCGGGGGTCCTTGGCGGCCATGGCCTCCAGCGCCAGCAGCTTGGGGTTCTGGGCCGGGTCGGGCTGGGCGGCCAGCTCGGCTTCGAAGGTCGCGGTGTTGCGTGGCCGGTCGGAGCAGCCGCTGGCGTCGCAGATGCGGATGGTGTCCTGGGCAAAGGCCGCCGAAGACACCAGCAGCAGGGAAAGGCAGAGTTGTTTCATGGGACCGCCTGCAGGGGTGTGACAGAAGAAAAAAGTGTACAGCGCCATTTTCTTGCTGCACAGCGGTCCGACCCTCGGGCTCCGGACCGCTGGCTCCCCTGCGTGGAGGAGGTGCCGGGCTCAGAGCGCGAAGATCTTGCCCGGGTTGAGGATGTTGTCCGGGTCCAGTGCGCGCTTGATGGTGCGCATCACGGTGATGGCGCCGTCGCCGGCCTCGCGGCGCAGGAAGTCCATCTTGTGCAGGCCCACGCCGTGCTCGCCGGTGCAGGTGCCTTCCAAGTCGAGCGCGCGCGCCACCAGCTTCTGGTTCAGCGCTTCGGCGGTGTGGTGCTCTTCGGGCTTGGCCGGGTCGATCAGGTAGCCGAAGTGGAAGTTGCCGTCGCCCACGTGGCCGACCAGGAAGTAGGGGATGCCGCTGGCGTCGGCCTCGGCCACCGAGTCGAGCAGGCAGTCGGCCAGGCGGCTGATCGGCACGCAGGTGTCGGTGCTGATGGCGCGGCAGCCGGGCCTGCTCTGGATGGCGGCGAAGTAGGCGTTGTGCCGCGCGGTCCACAGGCGCGTGCGCTCCTCGGGCGTGGTCGCCCATTCGAAGGCGTTGCCGCCGAACTCGCCGGCGATCTCCTGCACCGTCTCGGCCTGCTCCTTCACGCTCGCGGGCGAGCCGTGGAATTCCATCAGCAGCATGTGTTCCTCGCGCAGGCCCAGCTTGCTGTGCGCGTTCACCATGCGCACGGTGTTGGCGTCGATCAGCTCACAGCGCGCGATCGGCACGCCCAGCTGGATCACCTGGATCACGGTGCGCACCGCGGCCTCAATGGTGGGGAAGGAGCAGGTCGCGGCGGAGATGGCCTCGGGCAGCGGGTAGAGCTTGAGCGTGATTTCGGTGATCACGCCCAGCGTGCCTTCGCTGCCCACCATCAGGCGCGTGAGGTCGTAGCCGGCGGAGGACTTCTTGGCGCGCGTGCCGGTGCGGATGATCTCGCCCTGCGCGGTCACCACTTCCAGCGCCAGCACGTTCTCGCGCATGGTGCCGTAGCGCACGGCATTCGTGCCGCTGGCGCGGGTGGCGGTCATGCCGCCGATCGAGGCGTCCGCGCCCGGGTCGATGGGGAAGAACAGGCCTTCGCTTTTCACCGCGTTGTTCACGCCCATGCGGGTGATGCCCGGCTGCACGGTGACGGTGAGGTCTTCGGCGTTGATGGACAGCACCTGGTCCATGCGGCTGACGTCGATGCTGATGCCGCCCTGCACGGCCAGCAGGTGGCCTTCGAGCGAGGAACCGACGCCAAAGGGAATGACCGGCACCTTGTATTGCGCGGCCAGTTTCACCGCGTCGGCCACGTCCTGCGTGGACTCGGCGAACACCACGGCCGAGGGCGGCGGCACTTCGAAGATCGACTCGTCGCGGCCGTGCTGCTCGCGCACCGCCTGGGCGGTGGAGCAGCGGGCGCCAAAGCGCGACTGCAGGGCCTGGATGAGTGCGGGGGGCACCTCGCGCAGCGAAAGCTCGGGCGCGAGGTGGGAGGCGGTGGTGGGGGCGTTCATGGCGGTCTCCTGGTCGGTGCGGGCCTGTCGCGCCCGTGATCAGCCGGCAGTGTAGACCGGGCGTCCCGCCGCGAACAGCGCGCACGGGACTGCCCCCACCCGGTACATCACATCTTCATGGCCTTGCCGAATTCGGCCGCGCTGATCGTGCCGTCCTTGTCGGCGTCGGCGCTGTCGAACTTGGCGGCCAGGGCCGGCAGGGTGGTGGCTTCGTCTTTGCTGAGCTTGCCGTCGGCGTTCTTGTCGGCCTTGGTGAAGGCGGCCGTGATCTCGGTGTCGGTGGCCGCGGGCTTGGCCGGGGCGGCGGTGCTCTGCGCGTAGGCGCTGCCGGCCACCCCCAGGGTGACGCCGGCGATCAGCAGCAGGCTGCGGGCTTCGAACGAGGTGAGACGGACAAATCGTCGGGACATGGGTCACTCCTTGAATGTTGAAGGGACGCCCATTGCACCGTCGATGGCCGCACAGGGCTAGCGTTTTTGCCGCCTGTTTCCGCACGCATGCTCTGCTTGCCTCAGACACATTTGTGAGCCTTCGCTTACAGCACCATGCCCCCGTCGCCGGCTTTCACGGACAATGGTCCGGTGCGGCGCGCAACAGGTGCGCCGCGGCAGCAGGAGACCTCCATGGGCAACCGCCTATCCCAAATTGCAACCCGCACCGGCGACGCCGGCACCACCGGTCTGGGCGACAACGCCCGCGTGTCCAAGAACAGCCTGCGCGTGCACGCGATGGGCGACGTGGACGAACTCAACTCCCACATCGGCCTGCTGCTGTGCGAAGACATGCCGGCCGATGTGCGCACGCTGCTGGTCGAGATCCAGCACCAGCTGTTCAACCTTGGTGGTGAGCTGTCCATCCCCGACTACGAGCTGCTCAAGCCCGAGGCCGTGCTGGCGCTGGACGAGGCCCTGGCCACCTACAACGAACAGCTGCCGCGCCTGCAGGAGTTCATCCTGCCCGCCGGCAACCGCGCCGCCAGCCAGGCCCATGTGTGCCGCACCGTGGCGCGCCGCGCCGAGCGGCACCTGGTGGCCCTGGGCAACGAAGAGGCCATCAAGGAGGCGCCGCGCCAGTACCTCAACCGCCTGTCCGACCTGATGTTCGTGCTCGCGCGTGTGCTCAACCGCATGAACGGCGGCGACGACGTGTACTGGAAAAGCGAGCGGCTGCAGCAGGGCGGCCAGGAGTGAAACCGCTGCTGCTCATGGCACTGGCGCTGGTGCTCGCGGCGCCCGGGGTGGTCGCGGCCGCCGCCAGCCGCGTCGGCCTGGTCTGCGAGGCGGTCTACGCGCCGGCGCGGGAGATCTGGGTGCGCCGGGTCGAGATCAGCTACGACGACCAGCGTGTGAGTGCGGTCGGCATCGACGGCGTGCCGGTGCACAGCTTTGCGGTCAATGGCACGGTCATCCTCACCGCGCTGGACAACGAGCGCATCCAGATCGACGTGGCGCGGCTGTCCTGGCAGAGCGACTTCCGCGGCCTGGCCCAGTCGCAAGGCCGCTGCGAACGGGCGGTGTGAACCGCCGCCGGCCGGCGGTCAGGTATCGATGTGCAGGCCGGCCGTGTCGGGCCGCTGGCCGCTGTTCAGCCGGATGCGCAGCGAGAGGTCGGTGCGCGAGTCGGCGTGCTCCACCGCCTGCTCGGCCGTGAGTTCGCCCTGGGTGTACAGGTCGTAGAGCGACTGGTCGAAGGTGCGCATGCCCTGCTCGTTGCTCTTGGCCATCACATCCTTGATGTCGTCCACCTGCCCCTTCTGGATCAGGTCGGAGACATAGGGCGACAGCAGCATCACTTCCACCGCGGGCACCAGCTTGCCCTGCACGCCGCGGATCAGGCGCTGGCCCACCACGCCCTTGAGGTTGAGCGACAGGTCCATCAGCACCTGCCGGTGGGCCGCCTCGGGGAAGAAGTTGAGGATGCGCTGGATCGCCTGGTTGGCGTTGTTGGCGTGCAGCGTGGACAGGCACAGGTGACCGGTCTCGGCGTAGGCCAGCGCGTGCTGCATGGTGTTGAGGTCGCGGATCTCGCCGATCATGATCACGTCCGGCGCCTCGCGCATGGCGTGCCGCAGGGCCTCGTCGAAGGACTTGGTGTCCAGACCGACTTCGCGCTGGTCGACGATGGACTTGCCATGGCTGTGCTCGAACTCCATCGGGTCTTCGACGGTCAGGATGTGGCCGGCCGCATTCTGGTTGCGGTGGTCGATCAGCGATGCCAGCGTGGTCGACTTGCCCGATCCTGCGGCACCCACGATCAGCACCAGCCCGCGCTTGAGCATGGACAGGCGGCTGATCGACGCCGGCAGTTTGAGTGTCTCCAGCGAGGGAATGCGGGCGTTGACGTGCCGCACCACCACGGCCACCTCGCCGCGCTGGCGGAACACATTGATCCGGAAGCGGCCCAGGCCGTTGATGGCGACGGCCAGATCGCACTCCAGTGTGGCCTCGAACTCGCGGATCTGCGACTCGCGCATCGCGGAGTACGCCAGCCGCTTGATGCGCTCCGGGTTCAGGGGGTCTTCCTGCAGGCGCCGCATGACGCCATGCACCTTGAGGGCGGGCGGGGTGCCGGCCGAGAGAAACAGGTCGGACGCCCCGTGCGTGACCATGGCCGACAGGTAGTGGCTGAGGTCGTCTTCGGGCGAAGGGAAGAGGGGGTCCATGGTCAGGAAAAAGACGGCTTTTTATCCATATCGGCCGCCGGTGCCCTGTCTTGACCACTTCTGATCTGTGTCAGTTCCCTTCCAGCCGGACCGGGGCACACTGGTGCGCATCCACACCATGAGCAAGCGTTTTCCCGCCAACCCGCCCCATCCCGAGCGCAACTGCTGGGGCTGCGACCGCTATTGCGCGGCGAACAGCATGCTGTGTGGCAATGGCTCGGAGCGCACCCAGCACCCGGCCGAGCTGTTCGGGCCGGATTGGGCGGCGTGGGAGGCGCCCACCGAAGCGGAGGCCGGAGCCCCGCTCAGCGGGGTTGAAGAATCGCCATCGTGATGCGCGAGACGCAGGTCAGCTCGCCGGCGTCGTTCTTCAGTTCGATCTGCCAGACCTGGGTCGTGCGGCCGATGTGCACCGGCCGCGCGGTGCCCGTCACCCAGCCGCTGGTGGCGCCCTTGAGGTGGTTGGCGTTGATGTCCAGGCCCACCGCGCGGTAGCCCTCCGGCACGCTGAACGCGGCGCCGCAGGAACCCAGCGTTTCCGCCAGCACCACGCTGACGCCGCCGTGGAACAGGCCGTAGGGCTGGATGGTCCGTCGGTCGACCGGCAGGCGGGCGGTGATGAAATCGTCGCCCACCTCCAGGAATTCCATGCCCAGATGCTCGTTGGCCGTGCCGCGGCTGACGGCGGTGAGGATCTCGCAGGAGATGGGTTGCTTCCACACACGTGCCATGGTTCAGGCCTTCTTTCGTCCGATCAGCGCCCACAGCAGGATGGCGCCGAAGGTGGCGGTACCGATGCCGCCCAGTGCGAAGCCGCCGAACTTCAGCGTGTAGTCGCCCGTGCCCAGCACCAGGGTGATGGCCGCGACCAGCAGGTTGCGGTTGTCCGAGAAGTCGACCTTGTTGTCGACCCAGATCTTGGCGCCGGCGATCGCGATCAGGCCGAACACCACGATGGACACGCCGCCCATCACGGCCAGCGGAATCGCCTGGATCAGGGCGCCGAACTTGGGACTGAAACCGAGCAGGATGGCCATCAGGCCGGCCACCAGGAACACGGCGGTCGAGTAGATCTTGGTCGCGGCCATGACGCCGATGTTCTCGGCGTAGGTGGTCACGCCGGTGCCGCCGGCGCTGCCGGCCACCATGGTGGCGACGCCGTCGCCGATGAAGGCGCGGCCCATGTACTGGTCCAGGTTCTTGCCGGTCATGGCGGTCACGGCCTTGATGTGGCCCAGGTTCTCGGCCACCAGGATGATGGCCACCGGCGCGATCAGCAGCATGGCGTTGGCGCTGAACACCGGCGCGCTGAAGTTGGGCATGCCGAACCAGGCGGCGCTGGCGATGCCGCTCAGATCGAGCGGCTTGCCCAGGCCCAGGCCGTTGGTGAGCACGGCGTAGACGACGCTGGCGACGATCAGGCCGACCAGGATCAGCAGGCGCTGCACCATGCCGCTGCTGAACACGGCCACCAGCGCGACGCAGACGAAGGTGATGCCCTGCATCCACTTGTCGAAGTCGGTCGGGGCCATGTTCTTGATCGGGATGCCGGCCAGGTTCAGGCCGATCACGGCCACCACCGCGCCGGTGACCACCGGGGGCATGAAGCGCTCGATCCAGCCGGTGCCTATGGCCTGCACCACCACGCCGATCAGGGTGTAGAGCAGACCGCAGGCAATGATGCCCCCCAGCGCCACACCGATGTTGGCGTTGGGGCCGGAGCCGGCGTAGCCGGTGGCGGCGATGACAACGCCGATGAAGGCGAAGCTCGACCCCAGGTAGCTGGGCACCTTGCCGCCGGTGATGAGGAAGAAGATCAGGGTGCCAATGCCGCTCATCAGGATGGCGACGTTCGGGTCGAAGCCCATGAGGATGGGGGCGAGCACCGTGGCGCCGAACATGGCGATCAGGTGCTGCACGCCCATCACGCCCGTCTGCGGCCAGGGCAGGCGTTCATCGGGGCCGATGACGCCGCCGTTGGCGAGGGTGGTGGGGGATTTTTCGGTCCAGCTGAGCAGGCCCATGGTTTCTCCTTCTCGTGTTGTGATGGGCCGGGATTCTGCGCGCAAATCGGCCGGCGCACCCATCCGGTGGGGGACAGGCGGGCCGGGCCGCCGCTCAGCCGCCGATGGCCGGCAGCACCTCGCCCCGGCATTCGCCGAAGCCGATGCGCGCCGCGCCGGGCTTCTCGCACCAGCCGCGCAGCACCACGGTGTCGCCGTCCTCGAGGAAGGTGCGCGTCTCGCCCGTGGCGGCCAGGGGAATCTGCCGGGTGCCGCCCAGCGAGAGTTCCACGATGGCACCCGCTTCCTCGTAGGTCGGGCCGGAGATGGTGCCGGTGCCCAGCAGGTCGCCGGGCTGCAGGTTGCAGCCGTTGTTGGCGTGCTGCGTCAGCATCTGTGCGATGGTCCAGTACTGGTGGCGGAAGCTCGTGGCCGACAGCCGGTCGGGCGCCACGCTCTTGGCGCGGTGCTGCGCCGATTCCAGCAGCACCTCCAGCTGCACGTCCACACCGCCCTGCGCGCTGTTGGCGGCGCTGTCCAGGTAGGGCAGGGGCTGGGGCTCGTCGGCCGGGTGGGCGAAGGGCACGCGGTAGGGCGCCAGCGCCTCCATGGTCACGATCCAGGGCGAGACGCTGGTGCAGAAGTTCTTGCCCAAGAAGGGGCCGAGCGGCGCCATTTCCCAGAACTGGTGGTCGCGCGCCGACCAGTCGTTGAGCAGGCACATGCCGAAGATGTGCTGCTCGGCCTCGCCGATCGGAATGGGCTGGCCCAGGGCGTTGCCGGGGCCGACGTAGAAGCCCATTTCCAGCTCGTAGTCGAGCCGGCGGCAGGGGCCGTACACCGGCGCCGACGCGCCCGGGGCCATGGCCTGGCCGTGCGGGCGGTGGAAGGGCGTGCCGCTGATCACCACGCTGGACGCCCGGCCGTGGTAGGCGATGGGAATCCACTGGAAGTTGGGCGTGAGCGGGTCGTCGGGCCGGATCACACGGCCCACGTTGCGCGCGTGGTGGATCGAGGTGTAGAAGTCGGTGTAGTCGCCGATGCGCGTGGGCACGCTGTGCTCCACGGCGCTTTGCGGCACCAGGCAGGCGTGCAGGGCGCTCACCACGGTGGCGTCGGCGTCGTGGCGCAGCGCCGCAAACAGCGCGTGGCGCAGCGCGCGCCAGGCGGCTGGTCCCGTGGCCAGCAGGTCGTTGAGCGCGGGCTGTGCCGCGGCCCGGGCCGCGTCGGCGGCCAGGCCGTCCAGCACGCCAGACGCCGACACCGCCGCCAGGTCGATCACCTGGTCGCCGATGGCCACGCCACCGCGGAAGGGCTCGTCCGTGCCTCGGCGGCGGAACACGCCGAAGGGAAGGTTCTGGATCGGGAAGTCGCAGCCCGGCTCGTTGGCCGAGGCCAGCCAGCTGCGGGCAGAGGCGTCGTGGGTGTGGTTCAGTTCCATGGCGGACTCCGTTCAGGCCGAGGGCATCAGGGCGTCGTCGAAGATCGCGACCGCACGTGTCCAGCCGGCCGAGGCGCCGCGGATCTTGTGCGGGAAGCAGGAGATGTAGAAGCCGGTCGGCGGCAGGGCTTCGAGGTTGTGCAGCTTCTCCAGGTGGCAGTAGCCGATGTCGCGGCCGGCCTTGTGGCCTTCCCAGATCAGGCTGGCGTCCTTCGATTCGGCGTACTTCTGCGCGGTGTAGACGAAGGGCGCGTCCCAGCTCCAGGCGTCGGTGCCGGTCAGGCGAACGCCGCGTTCGAGCAGGTACATGGTGGCGTCGTAGCCCATGCCGCAGCCGGCGCTGACGAAGTCGTTGTGGCCGTAGCGGCTGCCGGCGCGGGTGTTGACCACCACGATCTCCAGCGGGCTCAGCGTGTGGCCGATGCGCGCCAGCTCGGCCTCGACGTCGGCGGCGGTGACCACGTAGCCGTCGGCGAAGTGGCGGAAGTCCAGCTTCACGCCGGGCTGGAAGCACCACTCCAGCGGCACCTCGTCGATGGTCCAGGCCTTCTTCTTCTCGCCCAGCGCCTTGTCCATGGTGCTGTGGAAGTGGTAGGGCGCGTCCAGGTGGGTGCCGTTGTGGGTCGAGAGCTGGATCATCTCCACCGCCCACACGTCGCCGTCGGGCAGGTCTTCCTGCTTGAGGCCGGGGAAGAACGGCGCCATCTGCTCGAACGAGTTCTTGTGGTCGAAGTACTGGATCTTGGGCGCGAAGGCCGGCGGGTCGGAGATGACGTCGTTTTCCAGGTAGATCGAGAGGTCGACGAATCGGCGGGTCATGGGGTGCTCCTTGGGTTTCTGTGTGGGGGTGCGCTCAGGTGCTCACTTGAGCAGCACCAGACTCAGCGACGGGAAGGCCATCAGCAGCAGCAGCACGCCCACCATGATCAGCGTGAACGGTCCGGTGCCGCGGAAGATGTCACCCAGCGTGATGCGCGGGTCGTTCAGCGAGCTCTTGACCACGTAGGCCGAGAGCCCGAACGGTGGCGTGAGCAGGCCGATCTCCACCGCCACCACGGTGACCACGCCGAACCAGATCAGGTCCATGCCGAACTGCTCGGCGATGGGCAGCATCAGCGGCAGCACGATCAGCAGGATCGAGGACGAGTCGATCACCGTGCCCAGCAGGACGATGATGAACACATAGACCAGCATGAAGGCGAACGGGCCGAAGCCGGCGTGGCTGATCAGCTCCATCAGGAACTGCGGCATGCCCGACATGGCCAGCATGCGGGTGTAGATGCTGGCGCAGATGATGAGGAAGCTGACCGCCACCGTGACGTGGCCGGTTTCGGTCAGCACCTCCCAGAACGCCCTGGCCGTGAGCTTGCGCCGCAGCACCGCGATCAGCAGCGCCAGCGCCGCGCCCACCGCGCCGGCCTCGGTGGCGGTGAACAGGCCGCCGTACAGGCCGCCCAGCACGCCACCGATCATCAGCACAATGGGCACCAGCTTGATCACCATGGTCAGCGGGCTCATGTCCGGCCCGTCAGGCACCGGCATCTCGCCGCCCGCGTAGACCATCGAGGGCTTGAAATACGCCGCCAGCACGATGCCGATGGCGAACGCCGCGGCCAGCAGCAGGCCGGGCACGATGCCGGCGGTGAACAGGTCGCCCACCGACTGATTGGCCAGGAAGCCGTAGAGGATCATCAGCAGGCTGGGCGGGATCAGCATGCCCAGCACCGAGGAACCGGCCACCACGCCCACGGCGAACCTGGGCTGGTAGCCGAAGCGCATCATCTGCGGCACGGCCACGCGGGTGAACACCGCGGCAGACGCGATGGAGATGCCGGTGATGGCGGCGAACACTGCGTTGGACGCGACGGTGGCCACGCCCAGGCCGCCGCGCAGGCGGCGGAACAGCTGGTTGGCGACCTCGAAGGCGTCCTTGCCGATGTCGGCCCGCGCCACCAGGAAGCCGGTCAGCACGAACAGCGGCACCACGCCGAAGATGTGGCTGGCGATGGCGTCGCTCGACGCCTGGGCCAGCAGGTTGGCCGCCACGCCGATGTCGTCGCGGATGATCCAGACCCCGACGAAGGACACCAGGCCCAGCACCACGGCCACGTGCAGGCCGCCCCAGATCAGCAGCAGCATCAGCACCAGCGAGAGCACGGCGACGGTGGTGGCGCTCATGGGCGATCCTCCCGCCCGGCCGCCAGACGTTGCCCGCGCTGCAGGTCGAGCACGGCCAGCAGCACAAAGGTCAGCGCCGTCATGGCCAGCCCGATCAGCATCATCAGCCGCACCGGCCAGACCGGCGCCATGAAATCGCCCAGCGCCCCCACGTACTCGCGCGAGGCGATGGACTCGATCAGCGAGGGCCAGGCGGCCCAGAGAATCACGGCCATCAGCAGCGCCCCCAGCCCGTGGTACAGCGCCTGCAGCCGCGCGGCCAGCACCGGCCGCTCGCGCTTGAGCCGGTCCAGCAGCATGTCGGCGCGGGTGAAGCGGCCGCAGCGCAGGGTGTCGGCCAGCTGCAGGAACACGATGCCCACGATGGACAGCGACACCAGCTCGGTCACGCCGCGCACCGGCGCGTCAAAGCCGGTGCGCCCGACGATGTCGGTGTTGATCAGCAGCATCAGGCCGATGATGAGCAGCGTGCCCAGGGCGTTGAGCGCCTGGGTGATCCGGTGCAGCCCGAAGGGCAGGGGCAGGTTGTAGGCATCCTGCGGAGGGTGGCTCATGGGGTCTCCGGGCAGGGGCTTACTTGACCGACCAGTCGCGTGGCAACTGGGCACCGCTCTTCTTCAGGCCTTCCATGTAGGCCTTGAGGATCTCGGTGCCCGGCACGCCCTTGCCCTGCAGGTCGGTGGCCCAGGTCTGCGCCACGTTGGGAATGGTGTCGGCCCAGCGCTGGCGCTCGGCGGCCGGCAGCTCGCTGACGGTGGCGCCGGCAGCGGCCATCTTCTGCAGCAGCGCGTCGGCGGTGGAGCGCTGAGCCTCGGCGAAACGCTTGTCATACTCGAGACCGACGTCGCGGAACACCTGCTGCACCTCGGGCGGCAGCGCGTCGAAGCGGCGCTTGTTCATCACGATGGCGCCCGCGTACATGGAACCGAAGTTCACCTTGGTCACATAGGGTGCCACCTCGTGCAGCTTGGCACCCCAGGCGCCGGTGCTGAAGGTGATGGCGCCGTTGGACACGCCCGACTTGATGTCCTCGTAGTAGGTCGGCAGCGAGCCGGCCACGGCGACCGCGCCGGTGTTCTTGATCCAGTTGGCCGAGGGGCCGGGCGCACTGATCTTCTTGCCCTTGAGGTCGTCGATGGACTTGACCGGGAAGTTGGTCCAGAGGTGGTAGGTGTCCAGCGCGGTGCCGCCCAGGTAGACCAGGCCGCTCTTGGTCCACGTGTCGCCCATGGCCGGGATCTTCTTCTGCATGTCGGCCACGATGGTGCCGACCGCGCCCAGGTTGTCGGTGCCGAACGGCGCCACATAGCTCACGTTCTGCATCGGGAACTTGGCCGCTTCGAACAGCGTGCCGACGAAGCCGAAGTCGGCCACGCCATCGGAAATGCCCTTGGACTCGCTGCCGATCTTGATCAGCGTGCCGCCCCAGGCCTTGGTCCATTCCACCTTGTGCTTGCCGCCGGCCGCGGCCAGGCGCTTGTCCACCTCGGGGATGTAGAACTCGTCCAGCAGCTTGACCCACAGGAACACCGGCGGGTGGCCGCCCGCGGCGGTGAGCTTGATGGTCTGCTGCGCGTGCGCGCTGTGCAGGCCACCGAGGGTGAGGGCGGAGGCCAGCAAGGTGGCCTGGAAGATGCGACGTTTCATGTGTGTCTCCTACGGGATGGGGGGCGGTTTTTGGGGGGGGCTGGGACAGGGGGAGCGGGCAGGGCGGCGCGCAGGCCGCCCACGATGAATCGCACGAGCCGGTCGGCGGCCGCCGGGTCTCCGGCCAGGCTCTGCCCTTGCGACAGGCGGTGCACCCGGTCATCGACCAGGTGGTGCAACAAGGCGCCGAGCGCGAACTGGTAGGCCCAGGCCACGTCGGCCAGGCTGGCGGTTTGAAAGACGGTGCGCAGGGCCTCGATGAAACGGTGAGCCAGCGGGTCGAAGAACTCGCGCAACACGCGGTCGGCCTCCTCGCTGCCATAGGCCAGCTCGCGCCCCACCAGCTGGGCGTAATAAAAACCCTCTTCGCTGTGCCGCAGGCGGATCACCGGCCTCACGAAGGCTTCGATGATGCGGTTCAGCGTGTCGGGGTCGCCCGGGTCGCCCGAGGCGGCGTCCAGTGCGGTCAGGCGCTCTTCGATGGTCTGGTTCCAGTGCGCGAAGATGGCGTGGAACAGTTCGTGTTTGGGGCCGTAGTAGTAGCCCACCAGCGCGAGCGGGACGCCCGCCTCCTCGGCGATCTGGCGGATCGTCACGCCGTGGTAACCGTGTTGCGCAAACAGCTTTTCTGCCGCCAGCAGGATGGCGTGCTGGCGGTCAGGCCTGGCCGCCCCGCGCGTCGTCGC
This sequence comes from Hydrogenophaga pseudoflava NBRC 102511, assembly GCF_001592285.1. GTDB lineage: Bacteria > Pseudomonadota > Gammaproteobacteria > Burkholderiales > Burkholderiaceae_C > Hydrogenophaga > Hydrogenophaga pseudoflava. The sequence goes on from NZ_BCWQ01000003.1 coordinate 185,907, forward strand.
GGGTTTGGAGCGGGCGGGGGTGGATCCGGTGACCATGGAGCGGTATTGAACGTTTGTACAAAAATATTGAACATCCGTACAAACCCTTGCGCACGCCGAGCTGACAACTGCGCGATAGGTGCCGCCGCCCACCCGCTGCTACCCTGCGCCGCAGGAGACAACAAATGGCCACGACACCGCCCCCGTACCTTCCCCAGATCCGCCTCTTCCGGGACTGGCTGGCCCGCGAGCGCGGCCTGCGCTTTGACAGCTACGACGCGCTCTGGCGCTGGTCCACCACCGAGCTGGACGCCTTCTGGCAGAGCATCTGGGACTACTTCGACCTGCGCTCGCCCACGCCGCACACGGCCGTGCTGGAGCGCAATGTGATGCCCGGTGCGCGCTGGTTCCCGGGCGCGCAGTTCAACTACGCGCAGCAGGTGTTCCGCCATGTCGACGCCGCGCACGCGGCGGGTTTTCCGGCGGTGATCTCCGACAACGAAAAAGGCCTGCGGCGCGAACTCGGCTGGCCCGAGCTGCGGCGCCAGGTCGCCTCGCTCGCGCTGCACCTGCAGGACCAGGGCGTGATGCCCGGCGACCGCGTGGCCGCCTACCTGCCCAACATCCCCGAGACCATGGTCGCCTTCCTGGCGGTGGTCAGCATCGGCGGCGTGTGGAGCGTGTGCGCGCCCGACATGGGGACCAACGCCGTGCTCGACCGCTTCAAGCAGATCGAGCCTGTGGCGCTGATCGCCTGCGACGGCGTGAGCTACGGCGGCAAGGACCACGACCGCCTGGCCGTGGTGGCCGAGCTGCGCGCCGCGCTGCCGACCGTGCGCCACGTGATCCTGCACACCAACCTGGCGCAGGAGCCGGCCGAGGTGGACCACGCACTGGAGACGGCGCAACCTTGTGCCGACTTCCACACCGCCACCGCGCGCGGCGACGCGGCGGTGGCCGCCTTCGAGCCGCTGTGGCTGCCCTTCGACCACCCGCTGTGGATCGTCTACAGCAGCGGCACCACGGGCCTGCCCAAACCCATCGTGCACGGCCACGGCGGCACCGTCATCGTGGCCATGGCGCTCAAGACCCTGCACAACGACGTGGGCTGCAGCTACGCGCCCAACAGCTTCGGCGAGCGTTACCACTGGTACAGCTCCACCGGCTGGGTGATGTGGAACGCGCAGGTCAGCGGCCTGCTCGCCGGCACCACCTGCGTCATCTACGACGGCAACCCCGGCGGCTCGAAAGACCGGCCCGACTGGACCGTGCTCTGGCGCTTCGCCGCGCGCGAAGGCGTGACCTTCTTTGGCGCCGGTGCGGCGTTTTTTGCGAACTGCCACAAGGCGGGCGTGGACCTCGCGCAGTGCGGCGACCTGTCTTCGATACGGGCCCTGGGCTCCACCGGCTCGCCGCTGTCGGAAGACGCGCAGCGCTGGGGCACAGCGCAGTTCGCCGCCATCGCGAAGACCGATGCACAGAAGGACATCTGGTGGTGCAACATCTCCGGCGGCACCGACTTCGCGGGCGCCTTCATCGGCGGCAATCGCGAACTGCCGCAGACCCCCGGCCGCATGCAGTGCCGCCTGCTGGGTTGCGCGGTCGAGTCCTGGGACGAACAGGGCCGGCCGGTGACCGACGCCGTGGGCGAACTGGTCTGCGCGCAACCCATCCCGTCCATGCCGCTGTACTTCGTCGGCGACACCGACCACCAGCGCCTGATCGGCAGCTACTTCGACACCTTCCCTCCTGGTCATGGGCGCAAGCCCGGTGGCGGCGATCTTGGAAAAGAGGCCGGCGCCGTCTGGCGCCACGGCGACTGGCTGCGCATCTTCCCCGACGGTTCCTGCGTCATCTATGGCCGCTCCGACGCCACCATCAACCGCCACGGCCTGCGCATGGGCACCAGCGAGCTCTACAGTGCCGTCGAGGCCCTGCCCGAGGTGCTGGACTCCATGGTGGTGGACCTGGAGTACCTGGGCCGCGAGAGCTTCATGCCGCTGTTCGTGGTGCTGCGCCCCGGGCTCACGCTGGACGAGGCGCTCAACGCGAAGATCGCTGGCGCCATCCGCACCGTGCTCTCGCCGCGCTTCGTGCCCGACCAGATCCTGCAGGTCGCCGAGATTCCGCGCACCCTCTCGGGCAAGAAGCAGGAGCTGCCGATCAAGAAGCTGCTGCTCGGCCAGCCACTGGAGAAAGTGATCAACCGCGAGGCCATGGCCAACCCGGGCTGCCTGGACTGGTACGTGGCCTACGCCCGCCAGCGGGCCGGCGCCACCCCCGCCTGAAGCCCCGCCGTGTACATGGTGAAACGCTTGGTTACTGGTCAAGCCGCCCGCTTTGTTGAACACTTTCGGGTGATCGCACTGCGCATGACCCATTCCGGCGCGCAGCCACCGATCAGATCGGAGGACGCAGATGAACCGCGGCATTTCTCCTGTACAGCCCGAGGGCCTGGTTGCGCCTCTGGACATCGACATCGACATCCTGGACCACGCGCTGATGGACCTCCTGACCAGCGACTGGCAGACCCTGGACGACGGTGCTCCCCAAGACACGGCCCTGGCCACTCCAGAGCACGTCCCCACCGCGCCCGACACCTTGAGGTGAGGGTGCCTGCAGGGGTGCGGGGTCTGGCGTAGCATGCCGGACCTCACCCACCACCCGCCTGCAAGTCCATGCCCATCACCCTCTCGTCCGTCAGCCTGCCCGTCTTCCAGACCGCCCTGTCCAACCTGCTGCACTGCCTGAAAAAGGCAGAGGCCAATGCGGCCGCGCGAAAGTTCGATCCCAACGTGTTCGTCACCATGCGGCTGGCGCCCGACATGCTGCCGTTTGCGGCGCAGATCCGCATCGCCTGCGACGCGGCCAAGAACGGCACCGCGCGCCTGGCCGGCATCGAGGCGCCGAAGTTCGAGGACAACGAAACCACCTTCGCCGAGCTGCAGGCCCGCATCGCCAGAACACTGGACTGGCTGGCCACCGTGCCCGCCGCATCCATCGATGGCCGCGAAGAGGCACAGATCACCTTCCCGGTCGGCCGCGACAAGACCCGCACCATGACCGGCGAGGCGTACCTGAAACACTGGGCGCTGCCCAACCTGTTCTTCCACGTCACCACCGCCTACGCCCTGCTGCGGCACGCGGGGGTGGATGTGGGCAAGACGGACTACCTGGCGGGGGCGCAGGCGGGCGCCTGAACCCGGTTCCCCGTGGGCGCCGGACTCCTCCGCCGAAGGGCATGACCGCTTCCCGGTTCGACGACCTGCTGCACCGCGTCCATGCGTGCAGCGTCTGCGCCGAGCACCTGCCCCATGGGCCGCGCCCGGTGCTCCAGGCGCACCCCTCGGCGCGGCTGCTGATTGCCGGGCAGGCGCCTGGCCGCAAGGTGCACGCCAGTGGGGTGCCGTTCGACGACGCCAGCGGCGAACGCCTGCGCGACTGGGTGGGCGTGTCGCGCGCGATCTTCTACGACCGGCACCAGGTCGCCATTCTTCCGATGGGCTTCTGCTACCCAGGCGCCGGACGCGCGGGCGACCTGCCGCCGCGCCCGGAATGCGCGCCCACCTGGCGCGCGGCGCTGCTCGCGGGCATGCCGCACATCCGCCTCACCCTGGTCATCGGGCAATACGCCCTGGCGCATCATCTGCCGGCAGACCCCCGTGCCCTCACCGATGTGGTGAAGGCCTGGCGCGATCTGCCCCCCGCGCTCATGGTGCTGCCCCACCCCAGTCCGCGCAACAACCCCTGGCTCAAGAAGCACCCGTGGTTCGAAACGGAATGCGTTCCGCAGCTGCGCCAGCGGGTGGCGGCGGCACTCTCGATGTGAGTGTATGAAGCACATTCTCAAGGCCGGGAAGGCGACGATCGAGCGGCTGGGGCTGGCGGCGGGATGCCCGGTGCAGTCCGTCACCTTCTGCTGTTTTTCAGCGGCCGACCTGGCGGTTTACCAGGCGGCACTGGCCTGAGCTGCCGCCCCATGTCCCGCTTCGCCGTCCTTCTCCGTGGTGTCAACGTCGGCAAGGCCAACCGCGTGCCGATGGCCGAGTTCCGGGCCATGCTCGAAGCGCTGGGTCACACCGAGGTGAAGACGCTGCTCAACAGCGGCAACGCGGTGTTCACGTCGACCCGCCGCAGCGCGGACAAGCTGGCCGACGAAATCGGTGCCGGCCTTGCGGAGCGCTTCGGCGTCACCACGCCCGTGATCGTCAAGTCGGCCAGCGAGCTCCAGGCGATCGTGAACGGCAACCCCATCGTTCCCCCTGAAGCGGAACACGCGCGCTTCCTCGTAGCCTTCGCGATGGGGCCGGACCGGCTGACGGCACTGGAGGACCTGCGGCCCCTGCTGCTCCCGGGCGAACGCCTCGCCATCACCGCGCACGCCGCCTACCTGCACTGCGCGAATGGCCTGCTGGAGAGCCAGGCCGGGGAGGCGCTGCTGGGCAAGGTGGGCAAGGGCGTCACCAGCCGCAACTGGGGCACGACGCTCAAGCTGGCCGCGCTGGTTTGACGCCAGAATGCGGCGATCCCACCCAACACCGCCGCCCATGCTTCCATTCACTGTTGAACGCATCGATCACGTCGTGTTCCGCGTGCGGGACCTCGCCGCCAGCGTGGCGTTCTACGGGCGCGTGCTGGGCTGCCACCTTGTGCGCGAGCGGCCCGACCTCGGGCTCATGCACCTTCGGGCGGGCGCGTCCATGGTGGACCTCGTGTCCATCGACGGCCGGCTGGGCCGGGTGGGCGGGGAAGGGCCGAAGGCGGAAGGACGCAACGTCGACCACCTCTGCCTGCGGGTGGAGCCCTTCGACGAGCAGCGCATCGTGGCGCACCTCGCTGAGCACGGCGTCGTTCCCAAAGGTCCGGCGAGCACCAACTTCGGCGCAGAGGGGGAAGGGCTCTCCCTGTACTTGTGCGATCCGGACGGCAACGTCATCGAACTCAAAGGGCCGGCCCATGGCGTCGACGGGTGATGTATGAAACAAATACAATCCGTATATGTTTCATATGGAGTCCACACATGGGCATCGTCAAGATTTCCGACCAGATGCATGAGAACCTGCGGGTCGCCGGCACGGCGCTGAGCCGGTCCATCAACGCGCAGGCCGAGCACTGGATGCGCGTCGGCATGCTCACCGAGATGCATCCCGACCTCGACTACCGCGCCATCTGCCAGCTGCTGATCCAGGCCGAACTCAACGGCGGGCTGGACCTCACCAACGCCGCCACCCTCGGCACGGCCGCGTCACCCAAGACCGCCGCTGCAGTCGCCACCAAAGGCCGCCACTGATGGCGCGCGGCGTCCCCATCCGCAGCGCCGACGAACTGGTCATGGCGCGGCGCGCCGCCCAGCTGGCGGCCGAGGTGCTGGACATGATCGGGCCGCACGTCGTGCCCGGCGTCAGCACCGACGCGCTCGACCGCCTCTGCCACGACCACATCGTGAACGTGCAGGGCGCCATCCCCGCCAACCTCGGTTACCACGGCTACCCCAAGACCATCCTCACCTCGGTCAACCACGTGGTCTGCCACGGCATTCCCGCGCCCGACAAGATCCTCAAGGCCGGCGACATCGTCAACATCGACGTGGCCGTGCTCAAGGACGGCTGGTTCGGCGACACCAGCCGCATGTTCTGCGTCGGCACGCCCAGCACCCTGGCGCGGCGGCTGGTGGACACCACCTACGAAGCCCTGCTGGCCGGCATCCGGCAGGTGCGGCCCGGCGCCACGCTCGGCGACGTGGGCCACGCCATCCAGAGCGTCGCGCACCGCGAGCACTTCAGCGTGGTGCGCGAGTACTGCGGCCACGGCATCGGCCAGATCTACCACGACGAACCCAACGTGCTGCACTACGGCCAGCGCGGCCAGGGCCTGCGGCTGGAAGCCGGCATGGTCTTCACCATCGAACCCATGCTCAACGCCGGCAAACGCGAGACCCGCCAACTGGCCGACGGCTGGACGGTGGTGACCAAGGACCGCTCGCTCTCGGCGCAGTGGGAGCACATGGTGGCGGTGACGGAGCAGGGGTTTGAGGTGCTGACGGCGTGGCCGGGCGGGACGGGGGCTTATCCGTCGGGGTGATGGAGTGCTGGGTTTACAGATTCCGTTAAACGGGCCGTGGCGGCTCTGTTGACGCTATACAGCCTTGATATAAAAGAGCTCTTACGAAAGGGGGACGGCTTTGCTTATCGGCAACGACCCGGGTTAGGCCCCACAGTTCATGACGTCTGACCACATCTCTTATCTCGCGCTGCTTGCATCTGTTGTCTCGCTCGTTATCTCGTTCCTCACGCTCTTCCGAGATCGACACGTTGTCAAAGTCCGAGCAGTTCCTATCAAAGAAGCCAGCGGCTTGGTGCTGTTAAGCGTCACGGTCTCTAACGCAGGGAAGCGTCCCATCGGAATTACGCATGTCTTGCTTAAGCCAAATGACCACCCTGGCCTGTACGTTGACTTTGCGCCTGCAGGCCATAACAAAGTGGACGTAGGCGAAAGCCGGTCTTGTCAAATCGGACCGCGAGGTCTGCCGGTCACTTGGTCGTCGGTTCGTCAACTCCGAAGTATGAGCATCTACGTTCAAGACGCACTCGGAAAGACTCACAAGGCACGGTGGCAAGGCAAGATGCCGCAATGAGGTCTACCCCTTCGCCCAAGCGCGCTGTCGGCGCACTCAGCCTAAAAGTTATGTCCCTCAGTCGTTAGGTCCCCGATTCACTTCCTCGTATGGCCACAGAGTCACAAAACACAATCCCGACTTGGGCGCTGCCAGCCTTCTCATGGCTAGTGTCGTTCTACTTCTTGTTCGGCTTCTGCGCGAACGTCGGATTTCCTCCAGCTCGGACACTGCTTCTGGGGGACGCGCTCTACGTTGCTCTCTGGCTGTTTTTTCTGTTTCTGCCCTTTTTCAGCAAAGTCAAGGTTGGCTCGTTCCTTGAATTGGAACGTCAGGTGCAGCAAGCGAAGGATGAGTTGCGTGAGTTCAAGGCGGAAGTTCGGAATAGCGTCTCTGTGCTTTCCACCAACGTAAACACAATCGGTGGCATGACCAATCAAGTGACGGTGAATCTCCCCGGTCTTGCCGAACTACGCGAGGCAAGGCAGATGGTGGATGACAAAGCCCCTCCAGACACCAAACAGTCAGCCGAAAGTGTTGAGGCTCGCCTCGTTCTGCAGAGTGAGGATCCAACACTCGCTCTCGCAAAGACTCGGATCGACATCGAAAGACTGCTTCGCGAATCACTTGGGAAGCGCATCATGGTTCCCACAGTTGATGAGTCTATGAAGTTTGCGAGCATTAACCAGCTGTTCCAGATCTTCCTCGCACGGTACGAAGAGTTCTCTTATTTGCGGCAGCCGTTCAAGTACGTCATTCAAGTCTGCAACGCGGCAATCCATGCCCAGCGTGTTCCTGAAGCGGAAGCGCAAGAGGCTCTTGCCCTCGGAGCGCAGATCATCGCAGTTCTCGAGAAGTACGCTGGCTTACCTGAGTGAGGTCCAGCCCGCTCGCTCAACTACCGATTCGCTACACCGCCATTCCTTGATCGTGGGATTCGGCTCGTACGTCGGGCCACACAGTGACTCACGAGTACCCGGCGTGCCCAATCTCCAGTGCTTGGGGCAGAAAAGGGTGATCATGGGGCAACAGCTGGGAGGATGGGCCGTGTGCCTTCGCGCTGCATCACAGACCTGCACCTAGTCCACACAATCATTTCCCCGGGTAAACCCTCCATTGACACCACCCCGCGCTGATCCGAAGGTGCAAGGCTTTCCGCAGCCTGCCAGCCTTCACCCCGGAGACGCGCCATGCAACACGCCACCACCAGCCCGCACCAGCACATCGCCACCGTGATGCAGGTGGCCGCGGACGGCGTGGGTGCGCAGGCGGCGGCGCGGCATGAGCAGGTGATCCGCGATTCGTGGCTGCGCTGTGTGCAGCAGCACCGGCTGGACCCGACGCGCATGCAGGAGGCCGTCATCCTGCCGCAGGCGCGCCTGCGCGAGCACCAGGACCAGATGGAGGCGCTGCTGCAGATCGCGCGCCACGGGCTGGAGTCGCTCTACAGCAAGGTCGCGGGGCTGGGCTATGTCGTGCTGCTGACCGACGCGCGCGGTGTGACGGTGGACTTTCTTGGCGACCTGGTGTTCGAGCCCAGCCTGCGCAAGGCAGGCCTGTACCTCGGCGCGGACTGGAGCGAGCACCACGCCGGCACCTGCGGCGTGGGCACTTGCATCAGCACCGGTCAGGCGCTGACAGTTCACCTGGACGACCACTTCGACGCGACCCACATTCCGCTGACCTGCACCACCGCGCCGGTGTACGACAGCGCGGGGCAGCTGAGCGCGGTGCTGGACATTTCGCAGCTCAGTTCCAACCAGCCCAAGGAGAGCCAGCACCTGGCGCTGCAGCTGGTGAAGATGTACGCGCACGACATCGAGAACGCGGCCTTCCTGCACCGCCACCGGCACGACTGGGTGCTGCGCCTGTCGCAGGCGCCGCAGTTCCTGGACGTGCAGCCGGACTACCTGCTGGCGCTGGACGCCAACGGCCGCGTGGTGGGCCACAACCGGCGGGCACAACTGGCGTTGCAGAACGGCGAGCCGCTGCTGGGCATGGGCTTCGAGCAGCTGTTCGGGCTGCCGTTTGGCCAGATCGGCCGCTTCGTGATGACCCAGCCGTCGGACCAGCGCGCGGTGATGCTGGCGGGCGGCAAACAGCTGGTGTTTCTCTCGGCGGTGCCGCCGCCGGCGCGGCCGGTGGCGAGCGCGCCGCGCGAGGAACGCCGCGTGCCCGCGCCGCTGGCCGCGCTGTCGGCCGGTGACGCTGCGCTGGACCGGCAGGTGGAGCGCGTGGCCCGGCTGGTGAACACCCCCATCAGCCTGCTGATCACCGGCGAGACCGGCTCGGGCAAGGAGTATTTCGCCAAGGCGGTGCACAGCGCGAGCGAGCGGCGCAGCCGGCCGTTCGTGGCCGTGAATTGCGCGGCGATTCCGGAGCACCTGATCGAGAGCGAGCTGTTCGGCCACCTGCCGGGCAGCTTTTCGGGTGCCTCACCCAAGGGCAAGCGCGGCCTGATCGCCGAGGCCGACGGCGGCACGCTGTTCCTCGACGAGATCGGCGATATGCCGCTGGCGCTGCAGGCGCGGTTGCTGCGCGTGTTGTCCGAACGCGAGGTCCTGCCGGTGGGCGCAACCAAGCCGGTGCCGGTGAACATCCGCGTGATCGCGGCGACGCACGCGCCGCTGGAGCAGCTGGTGCTGGCGGGCCGTTTCCGCGACGACCTGTACTACCGCCTCAAGGGCGCGCACATCCAGCTCCCGCCGCTGCGCGAGCGCAGCGACCTGGGCGCGATGATCACGCGCCTGCTGGGCGGCCGCGCCATCACGCCCGCCGCGCTGCAGCGCCTGCTGGCGCACCGCTGGCCGGGCAACCTGCGCGAGCTGCGCAACGTGCTCGACTATGCGGCCAGTCTGTGCGCGGACGGGGCCATCGACCTGGACGACCTGCCGGAGCTGCAGGTGGCGCGCTTGCCCCTGCGGGCCGATGCGGGTGAGGCCGCGCACGACGACGGACCGGAAGCGCTGCTGCAGGCGCTGCGCGCCGCGCACTGGAACGTGAGCGCGGTGGCGCGGGCGATGGGGCTTTCGCGCATGACGCTCTACCGCCGGATGAAGCGCGCCGGCATCGTGCCGCCCAACCGCATGGAGTGAACGCGTGGGGCGTGACAGCTGTCACTCTGGGTGGGTGACAGGTGCACGGGGTGTGACACCCGCCGCCGCTGTCAAACGGTAAACAGATCAAGCACTTGCGCGCGCCGCCCGCATGGCACGCGTCTTGTGATGCAGAAGGCACCGGCCCGCACCGAGGCCGGCATCACAGGAGACAAACCCATGACTGCAAACACGCCCTCCCAGCGGGCCCAGCGCTGGCTGGACGCTTTCGGAGCCGCCCTGGCCTCCGGCAACCCCGACAACGTGCTGCCCCTCTTCGACGCCGACTGCTACTGGCGCGACCTCGTGTCCTTCACCTGGAACATCCGCACGCAGGAAGGCCACGACGCGGTGCGCGACATGCTCGCCGCGCGCCAGGCCGACGCGGGCGCGTCGAACTTCCAGCTTGAAGGCGAGGCCACCGAGGCCGATGGTGTCACCGAGGCCTGGTTCACCTTCGAGACCCGTGTCTCGCGCGGCCGGGGCCACCTTCGTCTGAAGGGTGACAAGGCCTGGACCCTGCTGACCACCATGGTCGAGCTCAAGGGCTTTGAAGAGAAGAAGGGCGCCAACCGCATCAAGGGCGCCGAGCACGGCGTGCACAAGGGCCGCAAGAGCTGGCTCGAACTGCGGCAGGACGAGCAGGCGCGCCTGGGCTACGAGGAGCAGCCCTATGTGCTGATCATCGGCGGCGGGCAGGGCGGCATCATCCTGGCCGCGCGGCTGCGCCGCCTGGGCGTGCCCACCATCGTGGTGGAGAAGAACCCGCGGCCCGGCGACAGCTGGCGCAACCGCTACAAGAGCCTGTGCCTGCACGACCCGGTCTGGTACGACCACCTGCCCTACATGCCGTTCCCGGACGACTGGCCGGTGTTCGCGCCCAAGGACAAGGTGGGCGACTGGCTGGAGATGTACACCAAGGTCATGGAGATCAACTACTGGGGCTCTACCACCGCGAAGAAGGCCAGCTACGACGAGGCCAAGGGCGAGTGGACCGTGGTGGTGGACCGCAACGGTGAAGAGGTGACGCTGCGGCCGAAACAGCTGGTGTTCGCGCTCGGCGTGTCGGGCTACCCCAACGTGCCCAAGATTGCGGGCGCCGAGACCTTCGAGGGCGACCAGCACCACTCCAGCAAGCACCCCGGCCCCGAGAAGTACGCGGGCAAGAAGGCGGTGGTGCTGGGCTCCAACAACTCGGCGCACGACATCTGCGCGGCGCTCTGGGAACACGGCGCGGACGTGACCATGATCCAGCGCAGCAGCACGCACATCGCGCCGTCGAACTCGCTGATGGAACTGGCGCTGGGCGGGCTCTACAGCGAAGAGGCGGTGAAGAACGGCATCGACCACCACAAGGCCGACCTGATCTTCGCCAGCGTGCCCTACAAGATCATGCACACCTTCCACATCCCCGTGTACGAGGAGATGAAGAAGCGCGACGCCGACCTCTACAGCCGGCTGGAGAAGGCGGGCTTCCTGCTCGATTTCGGCGACGACGGCTCGGGCCTGTTCATGAAGTACCTGCGCCGCGGTTCGGGCTACTACATCGACGTCGGCGCGAGCGAGCTGGTGGCCAACGGCAGCATCAAGCTCAAGAGCGGCGTGAACATCGAGCGCATCAACCCGAAGAGCGTCACGCTCTCCGACGGCACCGAGCTGCCGGCCGACCTCATCGTCTACGCCACCGGCTATGGCTCGATGAACCACTGGCTGGCCGATCTGGTGTCGCCCGAGGTGGCCGACCGCGTTGGCAAGGTCTGGGGCCTGGGGTCGAGTACGACGAAGGACCCCGGGCCGTGGGAAGGCGAGCTGCGCAACATGTGGAAGCCGACCAACCAGAAGCAGCTCTGGATTCACGGTGGCAACCTGCACCAGAGCCGCCACTATTCGCAGTTCCTGTCGCTGCAACTGAAGGCGCGCTACGAAGGGCTGGACACGCCGGTCTACGGGCAGGCGGCGGTGCACCACCTGCGGTGATCGTCTGAAGGGACGTGCTGGTCAGCCCTTGCGGCTCACCAGCACGATCCCCGCCGCCACGCCCAGCAGTGCCAGCACCAGCTGCAGGGTCAGCGGCTCGCCCAGCAGCACCACGCCGAACACCAGCGCGAACAGCGGGGTGAGGAAGGTGAATGTGGCCATCTGCGTCGCGGGGTAGTGGCGCAGCATCCACATCCAGGCCAGGTAGCTGGCGAAGGCGCCCACGGCGGTCTGCAGGAAGACCGAGCCCCAGGCCAGCGCGGAGTAGTCGAAGCTCCAGGTTTCGCCCAGCGCCAGCGACAGCACCGGGCAGACCACGGCGGTCACGCTCAGCTGGTAGAACAGCGACTTCTCGGCCTGGATAGAGGCCACCTTGGTGGTGCGGATGGCGATGGTGGTCAGGCCCCAGAACATGCCCGCTGCCAGGCCCATGGCGTCGCCTTTCCACTGCCCTGGCGCGGAGCCGTGCAGGAAGGCTTCGCTGAAGGCGATGCCCACCGCGCCGAAGGCGATCACCAGGCCGATCCACTGGATCGTGCGCAGCTTCTCCGACGGCACGAAGCGCGGCAGCAGCACCGCCACCCAGAACGGGCTGGTGTAGAGGAACACCGTCAGGCGCGAGGCACTGGTGTGCTGCAGCCCGAGATAGATCAGGCAGAACTCGGCCGCGAACAGCAGGCCCACGATCAGGCCGCCCTGGAGCGAGCCATCGCTGTTGAACAGCTTCACGCCCCGGAACTGGCACCAGAGCCAGAGCAGGGCGGTGGCGCCGGCCATGCGCACGGAGGCCTGCCACAGCGGCGGGATTTCACGGCCCGCGAACTTGATCAGGATCTGCTGGAAGCCCCAGAAGGCGCAGCAGGCCACCAGCACGGTGATGGCGAAGGTGTCGAGGTGGTCTTTGCGTTGGACGGCGGTCATGGGGGCAGGAGGGTAGCGCAGGCGCGACGCGACGGGTGTCGCGCGCGGCGCGTCATTGGCCGGAGGCGAGGCGTTGCAGATGGCGCTTGAGCGTGTCCGCCTCGTGCGCCGACCAGCGCGAGAGCAGATGGCTTTCCTGCGCGCGGGCCTGTTCGATCAGCGCGGCGGCGATGCGCCGGCCTTCGGCGGTGGCGGCCACCAGGGTGCGGCGCTGGTCGGCCGGGTCGGCCAGCAGTGCCAGCAGGCCGTCCTCGGCCATGCGCTGCACGAGCTTGGTGACGGTGGGCTGTTTGGCCAGCACGTCGTGCGCCAGCTGGCCGACGGCGATGGCGCCCTGGTTCTCGGGGTGGCTGAGCGCGGCGTCGTGCAGCACGGCCAGCACGCGCCAGGCGATGTGGGTCAGGCCCTGGGCGGCGATGGCGTTCTCGAAGTCCCGGTAGACCGCATGGCTGGCCTGGCCGAGCAGGTAGCCCAGGTAGCTGCCGACGAAGCGGCCGTCGGGCGGCCGCGGCGCGCTCGCGTCGGCCGGTGCGCCGTGCAGCGGGTGCTCGGTGTAGAAGCGGCCGCCGTGGTAGAGCAGGGGCGAGGCGTCGGCGCGGCGCGCGCAGCGCTCGACCTCGCCGACGAAGATCACGTGGTCGCCCTCGGTGTACTGGCTGCGGTTGAAGCACTCGAAGGTGGCGACGCTGCCTTCGAGCAGCGGCGCGCCGCCCGCGCCGTCGGTGTAGGCGACCCCGGCCCAGCGGTCGACGCCGCGCGCGGCAAAGCGCTCGGCCAGCGCCTGCTGGTCGGCGGCCAGCACATTGATCGCGTAGTGCCGGCCGTTGCTGAACACCGCCATCGAGCCGGCCGCCTTGCCCAGGCTCCACAGCACCAGCGGCGGGTCCAGCGAGACGGAATTGAACGAGCTGGCCGTCAGGCCGACGGGCTCACCCTGGTCGTTGCGCGCCGTGACGATGGTGACGCCGGTCGCGAACATGCCCAGCGTCGCGCGGAAGTCGCGCGGCGAAAAATCGGGCGGTTGGGCGGCGTGGCCGGCGGCACGGGACGGGGACATGGCTGCAATTTATATGAAAATTCATGAATAATGGGCCCGCGACCGCCATTTCCCCGATGGCAGGCCCCCCAAACAGGAGACAACCCATGTTGCAGGAGCGGATCGAACCCGCCTGGATCGACGCGTTTGAAGCGGTGCTGCGGCGCTGTGCGCTGCAGCCGGGCGACACGGTGGCGATTCTCAACGAAAGCCAGAGCCGTCCGGTGCTGGTCGAGCTGGCGCGCCTGGCGGCGGCGCGGCTCGGGGCCCCGGCCTTCGTGCTGACCCTGCCCTCCGTGTTCGGCGCCGCGGGCGAACCCGTGACGCGCTCCACCGGGGCATCACCGGCCATTCAACAGCAGTTGCCGGTGATCGCGGCATTGCAGGCCTGCACCTTGGTGATCGATTGCACGGTCGAGGGCCTGATGCATGCGCCCGAGCTGCCCGCCATCCTGCAGGGCAACGGCATCACGCAGCCGCGCGTCGTCTACGTCAGCAACGAGCACCCCGAAGCGCTGGCGCGCCTGCTGCCCGACGACGCGACCGAGGCGCGGGTGAAGGAACACGTCAAGCGCCTGCGCGGCGCGAAGGCCATGCGCGTGACCTCGCCCGCCGGCACCGAGCTCACGGTCTCGCTGCAGGGTGCGGTGGTGGGCGGCAACTGGGGCAGCACCACACGTCCCGGCACGCTGACCCACTGGCCCGGCGGCCTGGTGCTGGCCTTCCCGGCGGCGGGCAGCGTCAGCGGCCGGCTGGTGCTGGCCGAGGGCGACGTGAACCTGACCTTCAAGCGCTACATCGAACGCCCGATCACGCTGACCATCGAACACGACTACGTGACCCACATCGACGGCGGCGGCGTGGACGCCGAACTGCTGCGCAGCTACTTCGCGGCCTGGGGGGAGAAGGAGGCGTATGCCGTGAGCCACGTGGGCTACGGCCTGTGCGAGGCCGCGCGCTGGGACAGCATGGCGCTTTACGACAAACGCGACTTCAACGGCACCGAGCTGCGCGCCTTCGCCGGCAACTTCCTCTACAGCACCGGCGCCAACGAAACCGCCGGCCGCTACACGCGCGGCCACTTCGACTGGCCGATGCGCGACTGCACCGTGGCGCTCGACGGCACGCTCGTCGTCGACGCAGGAAAGGTTGTGTCTTGAACAGCCTACCTACCTTCACGACGCTGGGCGACGGCGAGACCACCGTGCTCATGCTGCACGGCATCGGCGGCGGGCACCTGGCCTTTGCGCCGCAGGTCGAGACCCTGGCCAGTGTGGGCTACCGCGCGGTGGCCTGGGACATGCCCGGCTACGGCCACAGCGCGCCCATCGAGCCCTACACCTTCAAGGGGCTGGCGCAGAGCTGCATCAACCTCATCGACGCGCTGCAGTGCGACAGCGTGGTTCTTGTAGGACACAGCATGGGTGGCATGGTGGCGCAGGAAGTCGTGGCCAGGCGCCCAGAGAAAGTGTGCAAGCTCATGCTCTGCGGCACCTCGGCCGCCTTCGGCAAGCGCAGCGACGGCAAGTCGGCCGAGGTCTGGGCGCAGCAGTTCATCGCGCAACGCACCGCGCCGCTGGACGCGGGCCAGAGCATGGCCGACATGGCCGCGAAGCTGGTGCCGCAGATGGTCGGCCCGGGCTCGCTGCCCGAAGGCGTGCGCCTGGCCGAGCAGTGCATGGGCCGCGTGCCGGCCGCCACCTACCGCCGCGCGCTGGACTGCATCGTCACCTTCGACCGGCAGGCCGCGCTGGCCCACATCGGCGTGCCCACGCTGCTGGTGGGCGGCGAGTTCGACCGTGTGGCCTCGCCCGCGGTGATGAAGCAGATGGCGCAGCAGATCCCGAACGCGCGCTACACCGAGATGGCCGGCGTGGGCCACCTGATGAACCTGGAAGCGCCCGACGAGTTCGACCGCATCCTGCTGGATTTCCTCCGCGAGTCCGCGCCGAGGGCGCGCCCGGACCTGCACTGAATCCGACACCCCCACCAGAGGAGACAACCCCGATGAGCACCCGCCCCGTCAACCCGGTCACCGGCCTGGACTTCACCCCCGCCGTGGGCGACATGCCCTTCACGCCGCTGCAGCGCGAGTGGCTGGCCAGGGCGCACGCGCTGGGCCGCGACAAGTTCGCGGCGCGCGCGGCCCAGTGGGACCAGGAAGCGAGCTTCCCCTTCGCCAACTACGACGACCTGCGCGAACAGGGCTTCCTCAGGCTCTGCGTGCCGGTCGAGTTCGGCGGCGCGGGGGCGGACTTCCCGACCTACATGATGGTGGCGGCCGAGATCGGGCGCTTCTGCGGTGCCACCGCGCTGACCTGGAACATGCACATCTGCTCGACCATGTGGACCGGCGTGCTGGCCGACGGCATCGCGATGAGCGAGGAGCAGCGCGCCGAACACGCGGCGCGGCGCAAGCTGCACTTCGCGCGCATCGTGAACGAGGGCAAGCTCTACGCCCAGCCCTTCAGCGAGGGCACGGCGGCGGCGGCGGGCCGTGCGCCCTTTGGCACCACGGCGAAAAAAGTCGAGGGCGGCTGGCTCATCAACGGCCGCAAGATCTGGGCGAGCCTCTCGGGCGCGGCCGACTACTACGGCGTGCTCTGCACCGAAGACAAGGGCGACCACCACCCCGACGCGCGCGACACGCTCTACATCAGCGTGCCCGCCACGGCCGAGGGCTTCTCCATCAGCGGCGACTGGGACCCGCTGGGCATGCGCGGCACCGTCAGCCGCAACCTCACGTTCAAGGACGTGTTCGTGAGCGACGACGAGCAGCTCATGCCGCGCGGCATCTACTTCAAGGGCGCGCAGACCTGGCCGGCCATGTTCTTCACGCTCTCGCCCACTTACCTGGGCGTGGCGAACGCGGCCTACGACTTCACGGTGCAGTACCTGCGCGGCGAGGTGCCGGGCGAGCCACCGATCAAGCGCCGCCAGTTCCCCACCAAGCAGATCACGGTGGCGCAGATGCGGCTGCAGCTCGAAGCCATGAAGAGCCTGTTCACCCGCGCCATCTTCGAGGCCAAACCCAACCCGAGCAAGGACGAGAAGCTGCGCCTCTACGCCGCGCACCACGCGGTGATGGAAGGCGCCAACGACCTCGCGCGGCTGGCCATCCGCACCTGCGGCGGCCAGAGCATGCTCAAGCACCTGCCGCTGGAGCGCCTGTACCGCGACAGCCGCTGCGGCGCGCTGATGCTGCCTTGGACGGCCGAGCTGATCCTCGACCGCATGGGCCGCGAGACCTTGTACGAGCCTGGCGAAAAGGACGAGTGAGCGGGGCGGGTCCCTAGAATTGCGGGGATGACCCGACGCCCCGCTGCCGCTTCTTCTGAACGCCCACCTCGCCCTTGGTGCCGCCTGCCGGTGGCGCTGGCGCTGCTGGCGGCCTTGGGTGGGACTTCCCTGGCGGCGCTGGCGCAGCCGTTCGCGAAGGCGCCGGTCGACCCCTGCATCGAGTTCGTCGCGCGCCTGCCCAACGTGAAGGCAGCGCTGTGCCGCGCGGCCAAGCTCAAGCCCACCAGCGGTGGCGTGTCGGTGCAGGGCCGCACGCTGTACCAGCGCGACGTGATGGCCCCCGACGCCAAGGTGCGGGTGCTGGTGGTGGGCGCGATGCACGGCGACGAGCTGTCCTCGGCCGCCGTGGCCCTGCACTGGATCCAGCGCGCCGTGGAGACACCGTCCAACGTGCACTGGCGCTTCATCCCGGCGCTCAACCCCGACGGCCTGATGGCGCGACCGGCCAAGCGGGTCAACGCCCGCGGCGTCGACCTCAACCGCAATTTCCCGACGCCCAACTGGACGCGCGACGCCAAGATCTACTGGGAACAACGGACGCAGAAAGACCCGCGCCGCTGGCCCGGCCCCAAGCCGCTGTCCGAGCCCGAGTCGAAGTTCTTCCACGAAGAGATGGAGCGCTTCCAGCCGGACCTGATCGTGAGCATCCACGCGCCCTACGGCGTGCTCGACTTCGACGGCCCCACCGTGCCGCCGGCGCGCCTGGGCCGCCTCTACCTCGACCAGGTCGGCATCTTCCCCGGCAGCCTGGGCAACTACGGCGGCGTGCACAAGGGCATGCCGGTGGTGACCATCGAGCTGCCCAGCGCCATCCGCACCCCGCTGGACGCCGAGATGCGCCAGATGTGGCTGGACCTGCTGCGCTGGATGAGCGAGCGCGTCATCCCCGCCGAAGGCGACACCAAGGTGCTGCCGGTCAAGGTGAAGAAGACCGGCTGACCACCCCACGCGCGGAGAACGCATGAGCACTTTTGATCCCGACGCCCTGGAGTGTCTGGCCGCCATCATCGAAGAGGGCGGATTTGAGCGCGCGGCGCAGCGCCTGTCGATCACGCAGTCGGCGGTGTCGCAGCGCCTGCGCGCGCTGGAGGCGCAGGTGGGCACCGTGCTCATCGTGCGCAGCCGGCCGCTCAAGCCCACACCCGCGGGGCAACTCATGCTCAAGCACGCCAAGATGATGCGGCTGCTGCGGGCCGATCTGGAGACCGAACTCAGGGAGCTGGCGCCCGGCGCCGGCGGGGCGGGGCGGGACGAGGAGCGCATCTCGATCGCGATCAATGCCGACAGCATCGCCACCTGGGCGATGCCGGCGCTGGACGCACTGGTGCGTCAGGGCCTGCCGGTGGAAATCATCACCGACAACGAGGAATTCACCCAGGAGTGGTTGCGCGAGGGCCAGGTGCTGGGTTGCGTCACCTCGCTGGGGCAGGCGCTGCGCGGCTGCAGGATGGTGCCACTGGGCTGCATGGACTATGTGGCCGTGGCGCAGGCGGATTTCGCCCGCAACCGTTGCCCCAAGGGCCTCAGCGCCCACAACTTCCATCAGCTGCCTTTTGTCGCGTTCAATCGCAAGGACTATCAGCAGCACGGTTTCGTGGAGCAGGCCTTCGGCCTGCCGCGAGTGGGGCTCAAGCAGTTGTATGTGCCGTCCAGCGTCGGGCAGCTGCGAGCGGTTCAGGCCGGCTGGGGCGTGAGCGTGCTGCCCGAGCTGCTGGTGCGCGACCAGCTCGCCACTGGCGAGCTGGTGAACCTGGCGCCGCGGCACCGGCTGAGCGTGACGCTGTACTGGCACTGCTGGAACCTGAGTTCGGGCGTGCTGGACGCACTGACTGCGGCGCTGACCGGGGCGGCCAAGCACAACCTGCTGCCCACCGGCACACAAAAAACCCCGCCGGGGCGGGGTTCGAAGCGCAGGGGTGCGGGCGTCACTTCGGCATGATGACGCTGTCGATGACGTGGATCACGCCGTTGTCGGCGACGATGTCCGTCTTCACCACATTGGCGGCATCCACCTTCACGCCGCCGGTGGTGGCCACGGTGATCTCGCTGCCCTGAACCGTCTTGACCTTGCCGGCCTTGACGTCGGCGGCCATCACCTTGCCCGGGACCACGTGGTAGGTCAGCACGGCGGTCAGCTTGGCCTTGTCCGCCAGCAAGGCATCCAGATCGGCCTTGGGCACCTTGGCGAAGGCTTCGTCGGTGGGCGCAAACACGGTGAACGGGCCCTTGCCCTTGAGCGTGTCGACCAGACCGGCGGCCTGCAGAGCCGTGGCCAGGGTCTTGAACGAGCCTGCCGCAACGGCGGTGTCGACGATGTCCTTGGCGTGGGCGGAACCCAGGGTGGCCAGGGCGATGACGGAGGCGATCAGGGACTTCTTCATGGGTAACTCCTAGGAGGGGTTGATGACAGGGGACGGGAAAAAAAGAACAGGGGATCAGGCCGGCGGCAGGATCACCCGGTCGATCAGGTGCACCACGCCGTTGCTGCACAGGATGTCGGTGGCGACGATGGCCGCCTGGCGGCCGCGGCCGTCGGTGATGCGCAGGTCGCCGCCGACGGTGAAAGTCGCGCCCTGCAGGGTCGCGATGGGGGTGTTGACCGGCACCTGGTCCTTCAGCACCCGGCCGGACACCACGTGGTAGGTGAGCACGGCGGTCAGCAGCGGCTTGTCGGCCAGCAGCGCTTCCTTGGTGACGCCCAGCTCGGCCAGCAGGGCGGCGAACGCGGCGTTGGTGGGCGCGAACACGGTCAATGGCCCGGGCGCGCTGAGGGCGTCGACCAGGCCGGCCGCAACCACGGCCTCCACCAGGATGCTCAGGTTGGGCGTGGCCTGGGCGGTGGCCACGATGTTGGGTGGTGCGTGGTCGTCGTCACCGCCGCCGCAGGCGGTCAGCAGGCCCGCCGCGGCACCGGCCAGCAACAGGGAACGTCTCGGAATCGGCATCTCGGTCTCCTTCAGGCGTGGGGTGGATAGAGACAGCCGGCGCCGGGGCGGGGTGCTCCGGATTCAGGGTCCGCTGCTGTCCGGGCGGGATGTTAGTCGCATAAGATCAAAAAGTGACCAATCAGTATAAAAAATATACTTCTCAGTATGGTTATCTACCTTGGCGTCCATTTGGGGCACAATGCGAGTGCTGCCCAAAGATTGACCATGACCACCGCCGTCTCCTCTCCGACTCCCCGTTCTTCCCCCAAGCGCAGTTTTCGCGAACAGATGCATCTGGCGCGCGAGGACGCGATCGTCTCGGTGGTCAATCGGCTGCTGGCCGAAAAGGGGTTCGAGTCGATGACGGTGGACGAGGTCGCCGCCGAGGTGGGCATCGCCAAGGCCAGCCTCTACAAGCACTTCCCGAGCAAGGAAGACCTGGCGGCCGCTGCGATGGTCAAGGTGATGAACCGGGCGCGGGCCTTCCTGGACACGCTGGACCCGAAGGCGCCGCCGCTGGACCTGCTGCGCCAGGTGGCGCGCTGGACCATGGAGGTGCAGCTGGCCGGTGAAATGCCCTCGCTGCCCAGCGAGAACTCCAGCCTGCGCGCGTCACTGACGACCAACAAGGCCTATGTGGACGGCTTGATGGATGTGAGCGACCGGCTGGGTGCCTGGATCGAGGCGGCCCAGCAGCAGGGCAGCGTCAACCCGGCCCTGCCGCCGATCGCGGTGCTGTACACCCTCTATGCCCGGGCCTGCGACCCGGTCCTGGGGTTTCTCAAAGGGTCTGGCCTGTACAGCGACGGCCAGATCATCGACATGGTGCTCAGCACCTGTTTCGACGGATTGCGCCAGCGCTGAGGCTGGCGCGGTGCGTCAGCGCACCAGCATCACCGGCACGCCGCAGTGCGCCAGCACCTGCGTGGCGACCGAGCCCATCACCAGGTTGCCCAGGGCGCTGTGGCCGTGCGAGCCCATCATGACCAGGTCGTACTTGCCGGTGTCGGCCTGCTTGGCGATCTGTTCGCCGGGGGAGCCGGTCTTGTGCACGACCTTGGGCTCGATGCCGTGGCGCTTCAGGAACTTCACCACAGGCGCGGTGACCTTCTCGGCTTCCTCGGCGTAGTAGCTGTTGGCGACCTCGGCACCGACGGCGGCGCGCGCGCGCGGAGGCAGGGGCATCTGCACGGTGAAGATGGTGAACTCGTTGTTGGCGCTGAACACCTCGAGGTGGGTGGTCAGGTAGGCCAGCATCTTCTTGGTGTATGCGCTGCCGTCCACAGCGAGCAGGATCTTCATGTTCTCTCTCCGGTTGTGTGCCCCTGAGGCGGGCGAATTGCACCAGTGTACGCGCGGGGTGCAGGGTTTTTCCTATGGGATTTCCACATGCACCGTCAGTGTGGGTCTGAAATCGGCCTGCTCACCCTTGCGCGCGTAGCCCAGCGGATTGGCCACGATGCGGCAGCGGCCAACCTGCGCGTCGGTCGCGCAATGCAGGTGTCCGTGCAGCCAGAGATCGGCCAGGGGCAGCAGGTCGTCCAGCGCATTGCAGAAGCCGGCCGTGCCGGGGGCCAGGCCGTAGCGCGGGTCAGCGCTGTGCAGGGTAGGCGCGAAGTGCGTCACCACGACCGTGGGTCCGTCGTGTGGCTGCGCCAGTGCCTCGCGCAGCCAGTCCTGGCACTCCAGTCCGAGCTCGCGCATGGCGGCCGCGTCGAACAGTGCGCCGCTGCGCAGACCGGCCATCTTGTGCAGGTAGAAATTGGCGGCGCGAAAGGCCTTCTCGCGCAGGCGCAGTCGCTCGGTCTCGGTGGCGTCTGCCGGGGCCAGCGCGTCGTAGTCGCTCCAGAGCGTGGTGCCGATGAAGCGCACCCCGTCGATCTGCAGCGTCTCGCGCTCCAGCCAGGCGATGCCGAGCCGGTCGCAGGCGCGGCGCAGGCCCGCGTGCGCCTCGTCCCAGTCGAGGCCGTCGTATTCGTGGTTGCCCGGCACGAACAGCACCGGGGTCGGCCAGCCGCCGTGCTGGGGCAGGGGCGAGAAGCGTCGCAGGCCCCAGTCGGGCTCGTCCATCACCGTGCCGTCTCGCCGTTTCTGGTAGGAGCCGATGTCGCCTGCCAGCACCAGCAGGTCGGCGTCTGCCGCGGGTGTGGCGGCAAAGCTGGCGTCGGTTTCGAGGTGCAGGTCGCTGAGCAGTTGGAGCTTCATGGCGCGATTGTCGGTGCAGCGTCTGCCGCGGCATCCGCAAAGCCCCGCCGCGCCGCGCGCTCGACCGCCTGCCGCAGCCAGCGGTGCGCGCCGTTGTGCGCCGACTGCCGGTGCCACAGGGCGTCGACGTGCACCGCCGGTACCGGCAGCGGCAGCTCGCGCAGCGTCAGCGCCGACTCGATCCCGGTGACCTCGACGAAGTGCCGCGGCAGCACGGTCAGCAGGTCGGTGCTGGCCACCACCCGACCGGCGGTGAAGAACTGGTTGACGGTGATCACCACCCGGCGCTGGCGCGACATCGCCGACAGCGCCTCGTCGACAAAGCCAAAGGGCCGCCCAGAGAAGCTCACCAGCAGGTGGCGCGCGGCGCAGTAGGCGTCGATGGTGAGCGGTTGTCCCGCCAGCGGATGGTCGCGGCGCATCACCACCACGTACTCGCCGTCGTAGAGCCGCTGGTGCAGGAAGCGCGGGGTGTGTTCCTGCAGGTGGATCGCGGTCAGTTCGGCGATCACGCCGGGGAAATGCCCGACCGCCAGGTCCGCTGAACCGGATTCCAGCAGCTCGCGCGGGTCGCGTGTGGTCAGCGGCACGACGCGCAGGTTCACGCCCGGCGCTTCCTTTTCCAGCAGGTCCACCAGTCCGGGCACCAGCTTGGCGGCCGTGGCGTCGGCCATGGCCAGCACGAAGGCCTTGCCTGCGGTCGACGGGTCGAAGTCGGCCGGCGACAGGGACTCGCGCAGCTGCGCCAGCGCGTCCCGCACCGTGGGCCACAGGGCCTGTGCCACCGGCGTCGCCTCCACACCGTAGCCGGAACGCCGCACCAGTTCGTCGCCCAGGTGTTCCCGCAAACGCTTGAGCGCGTTGCTCACCGCCGGCTGCGTCATCGCGAGGTTGTGTGCGGCGCGGGTGAGGTTGCGCTCGGCCATGACCTCGTCGAACACCCTCAGCAGGTTGAGGTCCAGCGTGCGGAAGTTGAGCTCATTCATCATCTTCGTGAATGTAATTCATCACAAAAATAAAGTGGCGTGACATCAGGGTTCACCCTAGTATTCGCCTGTCCAAAAGACAAATTTTTCAAAGGAGTTCGCCATGAGCACCGTCTTCTCTCCCTCTTCCGCCCCCGTCGGCATGGGCACCGCTGCCGACCGGGGTATCGGTCGCACCAGCCGCTTCGACGGCTCGCGCAGCCTGGCCACCATGCTTCTCGCCGCCGCCGTGGCCGCCCTTGTCGTGCTGGCCGACCAGATGATCGGCTCCTGGGCCGATGGCCACCTGTTCCTGGGGTGGGTCGCCCTGTGGGTCGTGATCTTCGCGGGCTCCGCCCTGTTCGCCGGCACCGCCCGCCGCGCGGCGAAGGCCACGCTGCGCTCGCTCGACAGCTGGTCGCGTTCGCTGGCCGAGGCCCGCGCCGAAGCCCGCCTCTGGGACCTGGCCCGCACCGATCCGCGCCTCAAGGCCGAGCTGATGCAGGCCCGTGCCCGCGAAGCCGAACTGGCCGAAGAACTGAACCCTTCGCCCGTTGCGGCGAAGAACGACTATGCGGACGCGCTGGCGCCGATGGGTCTGGACACGGGCTTCTCCGCACCGCTGCGCCGCTGGGCCCAGATGGAAGTGCGCCGCCAGACGGGCTACCTGCCCTACCTGTAAGCCTCCGCTTTCGCCCATGAAAAAAGCCCCCCGGCAGGCGCCGGGGGGCTTTTTGTTTTGGTCGGCCCGTACGGGCCGGGATCAGGCGGCGGTCAGGCGCTGTTCCAGGGCGTTCTTGGTGTCGATCAGGGCCTGGGGCATGTGGTAGGCCAGCTGCTCGAAGTGCGCGTCGTGCAGCTTGAACTCCTCGGCCCAGGCGGCCTTGTCGATGCTCGTGACCTGCGCGAACTGCTCGGCGCTGAAGTCCAGGCCGGTCCAGTTGATCTCGGCGTATTGCGGGGCCACGCCGAACATGGTTTCCTTGCCTTGCGCCTGGCCTTCGATGCGGTCGATCATCCACTTGAGGACGCGCATGTTGTCGCCATAGCCGGGCCACACGAACTTGCCCGCCTCGTCCTTGCGGAACCAGTTCACGCAGAAGATCTTGGGCAGGGTGTGGCCGGATTCTTCCAGCTTGTGCTCCATGTCCAGCCAGTGCTGGAAGTAGTCGCTCATGTTGTAGCCGCAGAACGGCAGCATGGCGAACGGGTCGCGGCGCACCACGCCCTGGGCGCCAAAGGCGGCGGCGGTGGTTTCGGAGCCCATCGTGGCGGCCATGTAGACGCCTTCCATCCAGGTACGTGCCTCGGTCACCAGGGGCACGGTGGTGGAGCGGCGGCCGCCGAAGATGAACGCGTCGATCGCCACGCCGTCGGCGTCGTCCCACTGCGGGTCCAGTGCGGGGTTGTTGGTGGCGGCCACGGTGAAGCGCGAGTTGGGGTGCGCGGCCTTGGTGCCCTTTTCCTTGGCAATCGCCGGGGTCCAGTCCTTGCCCTGCCAGTCGATCAGGTGCTCGGGCAGCGTGCCGGTGTCCTTCTCCATGCCTTCCCACCACACGTCGCCGTCGTCCGTCAGGGCCACGTTGGTGAAGATGACGTTCTTGTCCAGCGAACGCATGCAGTTCGGGTTGGTGTGCATGTTGGTGCCGGGGGCCACGCCGAAGTAGCCGGCCTCGGGGTTGATGGCGTACATCTTTCCGTCGGCATGGGGCTTGATCCAGGCGATGTCGTCACCGATGGTGGTGACCTTCCAGCCTGCAAAGCCCGCCTCGGGCGGCACCAGCATGGAGAAGTTGGTCTTGCCGCAGGCGCTGGGGAAGGCGGCGGCGACGTGGTACTTCTTGCCCTGGGGGTTGGTCACGCCCAGGATCAGCATGTGCTCGGCCAGCCAGCCCTGGTCGCGGCCCATGTTGGAGGCGATGCGCAGCGCGAAGCACTTCTTGCCCAGCAGCGCGTTGCCACCGTAGCCCGAGCCGTAGGACCAGATCTCGCGCGTTTCGGGGAAATGCACGATGTACTTGGTGGTCGGGTTGCAGGGCCAGGTGGTGCTGTCCTTCTGGCCTTCGGCCAGCGGCGCGCCCACGGTGTGCATGCAGGGCACGAAGTCGCCGCTGTCGCCCAGCACGTCGTACACGGCCTTGCCCATGCGGGTCATCAGCTTCTGGTTCACCACCACGTAGGCGCTGTCGGTCAGCTCGATGCCGATGTGGGCGATGTGCGAGCCCAGTGGGCCCATGGAGAACGGCACCACGTACATGGTGCGGCCCTTCATGCAGCCGTCGAACAGCGGGTTCAGGGTGGCGCGCATCTCGGCCGGGGCCATCCAGTTGTTGGTCGGGCCGGCGTCTTCCTTCTTCTCGGAGCAGATGTAGGTGCGGTCTTCCACGCGGGCCACGTCGGACGGGTCGGTCCAGGCCAGGAAGGAGCCCGGGCGCTTGGCCGGGTTGAGCTTCTTGAAGGTGCCGGCGTCGACCAGTTCCTGGCACAGGCGGTCGTATTCTTCCTGGCTGCCGTCGCACCAGACCACGTTGTCGGGCTTGCACAGGGCCACCATGTCGGCCACCCAGGCGATCAGGCGGGCGTGCTTGACGTAGGCGGGGGTGTTGAGGTTGAGGCCCTGCATCACGGGAGAGTTCATCGAAAAGGCTCCGGTAGTTTGAAAGCGGCGGCCAAGAGACACCAACAGCCGCTGGCCACGGAACGGTGGCGGGCGGCTCTGCAAGATCCCTTGGACAAAAAGGGCGGTCGGCGCTCGGGGCTGCAGGGCGGTTGCGGTGCAGCGCGACAGCCAGAAAGGGGGCGGATGATCCCGGGTTCTGGTCCGCGTGTCGGCCTAACCCATCAATTTTAAAAAAGAAGGTCGGTCAGTTACCGGCAAGTTACATGCAAGACATGCATAACCTGATGCATGAATGCCGGCGGGGGTACGGTGTCGTGCAACCGCTAGAGTGGGGCCATGGAACCCGAACTCATCCTGGAACCCGGTCTGGCGTCCTTGCTGGACGAACTCAGAACCCTTGAAGACCTCTACCACGCGGCCTTCCCGGACGCGACCCTGGCCGACTTCGACCGGCTGGTGGCGCCCGGCTTCTGGGAGACCGGTGCCACCGGCCGCCGCTACAGCCGGGTCTTCGCCCGCCAGGTGCTGGCGCAGCGCCCGGGGCGTCCCGACCCCGGGACATGGCAGACCGACCAGCACCACCTGCAGCGGGTGAGTGAAGACGTCTGGTTGCTGACCTACCGCCTGCGCCAGCCGGGCCGGGTCACGCGGCGCATGACGCTGTGGCGTCGGGAGGCCGGGCGCTGGCAGGCGGTGTACCACCAGGGCACGGTGGTCGCCGGCTGAGCGACGTTCAAAACAAAAGCCGCCCGGTGGGCGGCTTCTCTTCGCTGGCCGTGCCGGGTTTCAGGCCATGAACACGGCAATGAAGGCCAGCAGGAAGATCAGCACGCCGCCGGCCACGGGCAGCACGATGGGCATGAGCGGAACGATGGACTCGACCACGTCCTGGGGTTCATCGGCGTGGCTGTCGTGGGGGGCGTGGGCCATGGGGCGTCTCCGGAATTGAGAAAAATCAACGCGGATTCTAAAGCCGACGGCCCCGGACCGCACCCGGCCCAACCCTCACAGCAGCGCGTAGGTGGTGCTGGCGCGGCACACGCTCTTGCCGTCGTCGGCGCCGGCGATGTCGATTTCCCCGAACACCAGGTTCTTGCCGGCCCGCACCACGCGGGCGGTCACCAGCGCGTCCTGGTTGGATAGCGGCTTGAGGAAACTGCTGTTCTGCTGCACCGTGGTCATGGGCCGGCGCGTGCCCAGCCGAGTCACGATGGCCAGCACCATCGCCGTGTCGGCGGCGGCCATCATGGCCTGGCCGCAGACCATGCCGCCGATGCGCGCCAGCTGGTCGTTCTGCGGCAGGCGCAGCACCACTTCGTCCGTCTGGAAGGACTCGACGCGCAGGCCCAGGGCCTGGACCCAGGGCGCGAACCAGTCGGACAGGCAGGCCTGCAGGGTGTCGGTGCTGAGGGGGGCGTCGGGTGCGGTCATGGGGTGGTCACATCCGTTGGGTGTCGAAACCGGCGGCCTGCAGCGCGTCGATCACCTGTTGCACATGCTCCCGGCCGCGCGTCTGCAGCACCAGCTCGACCGCCACGTTCTGCGCCGCCAGCAGGGTGAAGGCGCGCTGGTGGTGGACCTCGTCGATGTTGGCGCCGGCCTCGGCGACGATGGCCGTGATGCGCGCCAGGTTGCCGGGCACGTCGCGCGCGCTCACCTGGATGCGCGCCAGCCGGCCCGCCCGCACCATGCCGCGCTCGATGATCGAGGCGAGCAGCATCGGGTCGATGTTGCCGCCGCAGAGCACCAGGCCCACCTGGCGGCCAGCGAAACGCTCGGGGTGCTTGAGTACCGCGGCCAGCCCGGCGGCACCGGCGCCTTCGACCAGGGTCTTCTCGATCTCCAGCAGCATCACGATGGCCTGCTCGATGTCGCCTTCGTCGACCAGCAGCAGGTCGTCGACCTTGTCGCGGATGATCGCCTGCGGGATCACACCCGGCGTGCCGACGGCGATGCCTTCGGCGATCGTGCTGCTGCCCTGCGGCAGGTGGGTGCCCTTGATGGCGTTGTACATCGCCGGAAAGCGCTCGGTCTGCACACCGATGATCTGGATGTCGGGGCGCATGGCGCGTGCCGCGGTCGCCATGCCGGCGATCAGACCGCCGCCGCCGATGGCGATCACGAGGGTGTCGATGTCGGGTTGCGCGCGCAGCATCTCCAGGGCCACCGTGCCCTGGCCTGCGACGATGGCCTCGTCGTCGTAGGGGTGCACGAACACCAGGCCCTGCTGCTCGGCCAGCGCGTAGGCGTGGGCGCGGGCTTCTTCCAGCGTGTCGCCGTGCAGCACCACCTCGGCGCCGAAACCGCGCGTGCGTTCCACCTTCACGCCCGGCGTGAAGCGCGGCATCACGATCACCGCGCGGATGCCCAGGCGCTGTGCGTGGTAGGCCACGCCCTGGGCGTGGTTGCCGGCGCTCATGGCGATCACGCCGCGTGCCCGTTCGTCGGCCGACAACTGGGAGAGCTTGTTGCAGGCGCCGCGCTCCTTGAAGGACGCGGTGTACTGCAGGTTCTCGAATTTGAGAAACACCTGGCAGCCCGTGAGCTGCGAAAGCGTGCGTGATTCCACGCACGGGGTGTCCAGCACCTGGCCGTTCAGGCGCTCAGCGGCGGCATCGATGTCTCTTTTTTCAAGCATCGGCCGATTGTGCCGCCGGACGATTGTCACAAGTGAGCGGGAAAGGCCCCACAACTCGTCGGACCGCGCTGGATCATGCTCTTCCATGATGGATCAAGCTGGGTTATGGTCCGCTCCAATTCGCATTGCGGACTGCGTGCCCCGTTGTCAAGACTGGAGGTGTCCTCATGAGCAAACGCCTGTTGCAGCGCGCCACGCCGGCGACGCCGCGTCCGGCCGAAGCGCGCCCGAGCCCCGAGCCCCGGCACAGCCCGGCCTTGGACGCGCGCGTGTTCGTGCCGTCCGGGCTGCGCCAGGCGCCGGTGCTGGACCTGATGTGCTCGCACTTCGTGCTCACGCTCGCCGCCCGCCAGGGTCAGCGCTTCAATGTGCGCCGCGATCTCAACACCCTGCTGGCGCTGGCCGGCCGCCACCTGGTGTGGCCCATGACCGTGCTGGCGCGCCTGCGCGAGTTCCTGGCCCGCCGCTGCAAGGACAACGAACTCTGGACCGGCAACGAACAGCTCTCGACCGCCGCCTTCATGGAGCGCTACGGCGTGTGGCGTGGCCCCTATGAAGAAGGTACGCTGTTCTTCTATCTCGACGAGTACGCCAAGGAATCACCCAAGGACCTGCTGTCGGTGCTGGCCGTGACGGGCGATTGGCTCAACCAGGCGCTCAAGAAGCAGAGCACCTTGGTGGAAAAGAACATCGACGCGCTGGCCAACCTGCTGCAGCTCAACCGCGCCGAGCGCGCGCTGCTGCTCTATGGCACGCTGGCGCGCTACCAGCGCGACCTGCGCTCCATCCTGGTCGAGTTCAAGGTCAACAACGCACCAGAGGCCTACGCGGCCATCGCCGACGTGGCCGGCGTCAAGGCCAGCGAGGTGGGTGAGGCGCTGCGCGCCGGCTCGCGGCTCGAACGCATCGGCATGGTGGAGAACCTGATCTCCGAGCACAACATCACCGACCTGGCCGACCTGATGAAGGTCAGCGAAAAGCTGCCGCCGGTGCTGATGCGCGAGTACCGCAGCGAGAGCGAGCTGATGGCGGTGTTCACGCGCCCCGCCGCGCGCTCGGCGCTGACGTCCAAGGACTTCGAGTACGTGGCCGATGACGTGCGCCTGCTCAGCGGCCTGCTGCGCGAAGCGGTGGCGCGCAAGGAGCCGGGCGTGAACATCCTGCTCTACGGCCCGCCCGGCACCGGCAAGACCGAACTGGCGCGGGTGGTGGCACAGGCCGCCGGATTGGAGCTGTTCGAGGTGGAATACGCCGACCGCGACGGCAACGCGCTCAGCGGCCGCGACCGCTACCGCTCGCTGCAGATCGCGCAGGTGTTCCTCAAGGGCACGGCCCACTCGGCGCTGCTGTTTGACGAGGTGGAGGACGTGTTCCCGCCCATCAGCAGCGAGGCGGCGCAGTTCATGGCGCGCGCCGAGCAGGTGTCGGCGCCGCACAGCAACAGCGTCAGCGGCAAGGCCTGGGTGAACCAGATTCTCGAATCCAATGCGGTGCCGACGGTCTGGGTCACCAACCGCATCGAGCAGATCGACCCGGCCTTCCGCCGCCGCTTTGCCTACCACCTCGAACTCAAGAGCCCGCCACCCGGCGCGCGCGAGCAGCTGGTGCGCAAGACGCTGGAAGGTGAGCCGGTGTCCGACGGTCTCGTGGCGCGGCTGACCGCGCGCAAGGGGCTGACGCCGGCGCAGATCCGCACCGCGGTGCGCTTTGCGCATCTGGCGGCCGCGCCCGCGAAGACGCCCGGGCGCCGCAAGAAGGTGGCGGCCGACACCGGCCCCACGCTGGACGAGCTGATCGAGCGCCAGCTGCGCAACGCCGACCTGGCCCTGGGCCGCCAGCCCGACGCCGGCCAGCGACCGGAAGTGACGCAGTACAGCCTGGACATGCTGAACGTCGAGTCGCGCTACGAGATCGGCCGCATCGTGGCCGCGCTCAAGGCGCGCGGCCACGGCTGCCTGTGCTTCCACGGCGCGCCCGGCACCGGCAAGACCGCGCTGGCCGAGCACATCGCCAAACAGCTCGAGCGGCCGCTGATGATCCGCCGCGCCAGCGACCTGGTGAGCAAGTTCGTGGGCGAGACCGAGCAGCAGATGGCGGCGATGTTCCGCGAGGCCGAGGCCGAGAAGGCGGTGCTGCTGCTGGACGAGGCCGACAGCTTCCTGCAGGACCGGCGCGGCGCGCAGCGCACCTACGAGGTGACCGAGGTCAACGAGATGCTGCAGGGCATGGAGCGTTTCAACGGCATCTTCGTCTGCACCACCAACCTGATGGACGCGATCGACCAGGCGGCGCTGCGGCGCTTCACCTTCAAGATCAGGTTCAAGCCGCTGCGCAGCGAGCAGCGCGAACGCATGTTCGTGGTCGAGGCGCTGGGCGGTGACGAGGCCGGCCTGACCGAGCCGATCCGTTCACGGCTGGCGAAGCTGGAGCAGCTGTGCCCGGGTGACTTCGCTGCGGTCAAGCGCCAGGTGGAGATCCTGGCCGAGACCCTGCCGCCGGAGGAGTTCCTGGCCCAGCTCGAGGCCGAGCACCGCATCAAGCCCGAGGTCCGCGAAGCGCGCGGCATGGGCTTCGTCCACTAGATCAGCCCAACGCCAGCCGCGCAAACCGAGGCAGCACCGACGCCGCTTCGGGTGTCGGCCTGAGCGCGTCGGCGATCTGCGCCGCATCCAGCCCCTCTTGGGCCAGCGTCGGGCCCAGGCCTTCCAGGTAGGCGCGCAGCGCCTCGTCGGAAAACTCCGGGTGGAACTGCACGCCCCAGGCGCGTTCGCCGACGCGGAAGGCGTGGTGCGCCTCGTGCGCGCTGCCGGCGAGCAGCACCGCGTCTGCGGGCAGGCGGCGCACCGACTGCCAGTGCACCGCCTGGGCGGGAAAGTGCTCGGGCAGGTCGCCCAGCAGCGGGTCTGCTTCGGAGGCGGCGTGGCGCGCCACCGTCACCGTGCCGATCTCGACGCCATCGGGGTGGTGGGCCACCTCGCCGCCCAGCGCGTGGGCCAGCAGCTGGTGACCGTAGCAGATGCCCAGCAGCGGGGTGCCGGCCTCGACGGCGGCCTGCAGCCAGGGCACCAGCGCCTCGCTCCAGGGCTCGCGCTCGCTGACCATGTGGTGCGAGCCGGTGAGCACCACGCCCGAGAACCGCTGCGGCGCTTCCGGCAACCCGTCAACCTGTGCGTCGTGGGTCGCCAGCACGGTGGCACCGCCAGCGCGCAGCCCGGCGGCGATCCAGTCGTCGAAATCACCCAGGCGGTCGCGGATGTGGGCGTGGGTGGAGCCGGTCTTGAGGATGAGGAGGGGCGCGTGGGACATGCGCCCGATTCTAGGAAGCCCCCGATGGCCTTGCCTTGTCAGGGGCGCCGGTCAGTGCAACAGGGCCATGGGACCCGACGGCAGTTCCTCGGGCGTGTGGTCCGGGTGGTGGTTCACGAAGAACATCAGCTTCTGGTCCAGCCGGGATACGCGCTGGTGGGCCACACCCTCGCAGTGGTGCTTGGAGATCAGGTTGAACAGCTTGCCGCGCAGGAACCACAGGTCCTGCGGGTTGCGGCAGGCCAGCAGCGCGGCGTGCAGCCGTGTGCGCAGCGGGTCCTGGATATCAGAGACGGCGTCCTCGAACTCGCTCACCAGGAAGTCCATCTCCAGGACCTGGGTGTCGTGGAAGCTGGGTTCTTTCCGTCCGAACCAGGGCAGCTTGAAAAACATGAACGGTCTCCGCTGAAGTCGTGGTGCCGGCACTTCACCGGCTTCCCACGTTTTTTCGGCGCAGGGGGCGGGGTCTTGAGAAAAATGGGCGGTGAAACACCCCCATTTCCGACGGGCGGTCGGGTGGTCAGACGATGGTTGACAGCCGTATCGGCGCAAGGCCGGCAGGCTTTAATCGAAAGCACTCACCACGCGCAGCACCTCGGCGCCGTAGGCCTCGCGCTTTTTCTGGCCGATGCCGGAAATGCCGTCCAGATCGGCCATGGAGCGCGGTTTCTCGGCGGCGATCGCGCGCAGGGTCGCGTCGTGAAAGATCACGAAGGCCGGCAGGTTGTGCTCGCGCGCCACCTCGGCGCGCCAGGCCTTGAGCGCGTCCAGGCACTCGCGTTCGGACAGCGACAGCGGCTGGCCGTCAGGCGCCAACGCGTCACGGGCGGACTTGCGGCTGCTGCGCCGGCTGCCTTTGGATTCGGTGACCTCGCGCAACCAGACCTGGGCTTCGCCCTTGAGGATGGGGCGGGCGCCATCGGTCAGGTGCAGGGTGTTGTACGGGGCGTCGTCCACCCGCACCGCTTCGCGCGCGATCAGCTGGCGCAGCAGGGCGCGCCACTGGCTCTCGCTGAGGTCGGCGCCGATGCCGAAGGTGCTGAGCTTGTCGTGCCCGTATTGCGCGACCTTGTCGGTGGCCTTGCCGCGCAGGATGTCCATCAGGTGGCCGGCGCCGAAGGCCGTGCCGCTGGCCTGCTGCACGCGGTAGATGCAGGACAGCAGCTTGCGCGCCGCCTCGGTGGCGTCGTGCAGGGCCGGGGGCGAGATGCAGTTGTCGCAGTTGCCGCAGGGCTGGCTGGCTTCGCCGAAGTACGACAGCAGGCGCACCCGCCGGCAGTCGCTGGCTTCGGCCAGGGCCAGCAGCGCGTCCAGCTTGCCGCGCAGCACCTGCTTGAACTCGTCGCCCGCCGGGCTCTCGTCGATCATGCGGCGCTGGTTCACCACGTCCTGCAGGCCGTAGACCATCCAGGCGTCGGCCGCCTCACCGTCACGGCCGGCGCGGCCGGTCTCCTGGTAGTAGCCCTCGATATTCTTGGGCATGTCCAGGTGGGCGACGAAGCGCACGTCCGGCTTGTCGATGCCCATGCCGAAGGCGATGGTGGCGACCATGATCAGGCCCTCTTCGCGCAGGAAACGGTCCTGGTGCTTCTGGCGCACCGCCGAGTCGAGGCCCGCGTGGTAGGGCAGGGCGTTCAGCCCGTGGTCCACCAGCAGCGCCGCCACTTCTTCCACCCGCTTGCGCGACTGGCAGTAGACGATGCCGGCGTCGTGACCCCGGCCGTTCATGTGCTCGTCTCGGATGAAGCGCAGCAGCTGCTGCGTGCCGTCCTTCTTCTCGACGATGGTGTAGCGGATGTTGGGGCGGTCGAAGCTGCTGACGAAGCGCCGCGCGTCCTGCAGCTGCAGGTGCGTCACGATGTCCTCGCGCGTCAGGTCGTCGGCCGTGGCCGTGAGCGCGATGCGCGGCACGCCGGCGTAGCGCTCGTGCAGCACTGCCAGCTCGCGGTACTCGGGCCGGAAGTCGTGGCCCCACTGGCTCACGCAGTGCGCCTCGTCGATGGCGAACAAGCCCAGCAGCCCGCGCTCGTGCAGCGAGTCGAGCAGCGCCAGGAAGCGCGGCGTGGTCAGTCGCTCGGGCGCGGCGTAGAGCATGGTGATCTCGCCCTTGAGCAGGCGGCGTTCGATCTGCTGCGCTTCGTCCTGCGTCAGGCTGGAGTTCAAAAACGCAGCGTCCACGCCCGCTTCGAGCAGGGCGCCGACCTGGTCGTGCATCAGCGCGATCAGCGGCGAGACCACGATGGACACGCCGTGGCCGGCGCGCTGGCGCACGATGGCCGGGATCTGGTAACACAGGCTTTTGCCGCCGCCCGTGGGCATGAGCACCAGGGCGTCGCCGCCGTCGCTGACGTGGGTGACGATGCCCGCCTGCGGGCCGCGGAAGGCCTCGTAGCCGAAGACCGCCTGCAGCACCTCGGCGCAGGCTTCCAGCGTCTCGCCTTCAGAGGAGATGTCGATCACATCTGTTCCCAGGGCAGGCCGTCGAAGCGCCAGCCGTTGAGCGTGCTGCGCTTGAACCGGTCGTCCAGATCGCCTTCGAAGCCATGCACCACGTGCGCCACCTCGGCGAAGCCTGCAGCCTCCAGCGCGGCGGCGGCGTCCTGCGTGCGTTTGCCGCTGCGGCAGATCAGCAGCACTGGGCGGTCCTTGTCACCCGCCTCGGCCTCCACCGCGGCGGCGAAGGCCTGCGGATCGGCGGTCAGGTCCGGGTACTCGTACCAGGCGATGTGCACCACGCCGGGCGGCCGGCCGACGTAGAGCGACTCGATTTCCATGCGCACGTCGACGAACAGCGGGGGCTCCAGGCCCTGGGCGGCGCGCTGCGCGGTCTGGTCTTGCAGCCAGGTCCAGGCTTCGGTCGGGAGCAGGTGTTTCATGGGGGCGTATTGTCGTTGAGGCCGGGACGCCCCTGCGCCTGCCCGGCGGGCGGTTCAGCGCGCGGCCCGGGGCGTCAGCGTGATCGTGAACAGCTGGTTCTGGAACTCGGGGCGGAACACCTGGCGGTCCGGCTCCCCGAGCGCGCGGGTGATGATCGCCCCCGGCATGCGCGGGTAGGTGCCGCGCCAGTAGTACAGCACCACCGGCTTTTCCCGGGCCAGTTGCCCCGCCGTCAGGCGGGCCTCGAAGACCTCGTCGCCCTCGGCGGCGGTGGCCGCAAAGCGGGTCGAGGTCGACACCAGCCGCCAGCGGCACCGGTCCTGTCCCGTGCCCGCCGCCGGGCGGCCGGGGACGGTGGTCTCGTAGTGGTGCCCGCCCTGGTGGGTGACCGGCAGCGCCACGCTCAGCTCGCCGCCCCCGGGTGGCGCACCCGCCGGGCAATCCTCGGCGCGGTAGTCCGCGTGCCAGCTCACCTGGCCAAACGGGCCGGGCGCGCGCTCGATCACCGCCGACACGGTGTGGCTGCGCTCGGCGCTCCACGGGCCGATCCGGTCGCAGCCCGCCAGCAGGGCGCAGAGGCCCCAGGCGAATACCCAGCGGCCGGGGCCAGCGGCCCATGGGCCCACACGCAGTTGCACGACACACCTCCTGGAAGCGGCGCAGTATAGAAAACAGGCGCTGCGCCGAAGCCCCTGACCACGGCTGGCCGGGGGGCGTTTCCTACAATCGCGGGATCATGAAAACGCCCGTCTACACCCGCGCCCAGGCGCTGCCCCAGATCCTGTCCCAACGCATCGCCATCCTCGACGGCGCCATGGGCACCATGATCCAGCGCTTCAAGCTCGGCGAGGCGCAGTACCGCGGCGAGCGTTTCAAGGACTTCCACAAGGACGTCAAGGGCAACAACGAACTGCTGAGCCTGACCCGCCCGGACGTGATCCGCGACATCCACGAGGGCTACCTCGCGGCCGGCGCCGACCTGATCGAGACCAACACCTTCGGCGCCACGACGATTGCGCAGGAGGACTACGACATGGCCTACCTGGCGCGCGAGATGAACCTGGCCTCGGCCCGCATCGCCCGCGAGGCCTGCGACAAATTCAGCACGCCCGACAAGCCGCGCTTCGTGGCCGGCGCGCTCGGCCCCACGCCCAAGACCGCCAGCATCAGCCCCGACGTGAACGACGCCGGTGCCCGCAACATCACCTTCGAGCAGCTGCGCGCCGCCTACCTGGAGCAGGTGGAGGCGCTGGTGGAAGGCGGCGCCGACGTGCTGCTGGTCGAGACCATCTTCGACACGCTCAACGCCAAGGCCGCGCTGTTCGCCATCGACGAGTTCTTCGAGAAGAGCGGCGAGCGCCTGCCGGTCATCATCAGCGGCACCGTGACCGACGCCTCCGGCCGCATCCTCAGCGGTCAGACCGTCACCGCCTTCTGGGCCAGCGTGCGCCACATCCAGCCCTTGGCCGTGGGCCTGAACTGCGCGCTGGGCGCCACGCTGATGCGCCCCTATATCCAGGAACTGGCCAAGGTGGCGGGCGACACCTTCATCAGCTGCTACCCCAACGCCGGCCTGCCCAACCCCATGAGCGACACCGGCTTCGACGAGACGCCCGACGTCACCAGCCGCCTGCTGCGCGAGTTCGCAGCCGAGGGCCTGGTGAACATCGTGGGCGGCTGCTGCGGCACCACGCCCCAGCACATCGGCGCGATCCACGACGCGGTGGCCACGCAGGCGCCGCGGGCGGTGGGGCGGGCGATGTTCTACAAAGAGGCGGCCTGACCCCGGACTGTGCTGCTGCTGCAGGTCGTTGGGCGATGTTCCATTTTTTTCTGAGTGACCTTCGCCTTGTGAGGGCGGTGCGCCGCCCCCACAATCGCCGCTCCCGTCAAGGGGAGTAACCAGCCCGCCACCGGACGCCCCGTCCGGCCTCGGCGGGTGGGGCGTCCGTCAGTACGCGGTCTTCACCGGAAGGCCGCCGGATGCCCCGGGCCTGGCGCCATGCCCGGTCCCGGCCAGACCTTGGAGGGTGTTCTTCATCCGATCAACACCGTCCTCAAGAAAAGGTCTTGTCCACCATGGAAACCATTGCACCCCTCTGGCTCTGGGGCGTCTTCGTCGCCTTCGTGCTCGCGGCCCTGTTCGTCGACTTTGTCGTGCTCAAGAAGCA
Source organism: Hydrogenophaga pseudoflava NBRC 102511 (assembly GCF_001592285.1). Lineage (GTDB taxonomy): Bacteria > Pseudomonadota > Gammaproteobacteria > Burkholderiales > Burkholderiaceae_C > Hydrogenophaga > Hydrogenophaga pseudoflava. The sequence continues at coordinate 222,537 of NZ_BCWQ01000003.1, forward strand.
GGGCGCCCACGCCGTGGGCGTGAAGGAAGCGCTGAACTGGTCGCTCGCCTGGGTGGCGGTCAGCTTCGTCTTCAACGGCCTGCTGTGGTGGGCCATCAAGGACACCACCGGTTCGACTGCGGTCGCCAACGAGAAGTCGCTGGAGTTCCTCACCGGCTACCTGATCGAGAAGAGCCTGGCGGTCGACAACATCTTCGTCTTCCTGCTGATCTTCACCTACTTCGCCGTGCCGCCGGCCTTCCAGAAGCGGGTGCTGATGATCGGCATCCTGGGCGCCATCGTGCTGCGCACCATCATGATCCTGGTGGGGGCCTGGCTGCTGGAGCAGTTCCACTGGATCCTCTACGTGTTCGGCGCCTTCCTGATCCTCACCGGCATCAAGATGTGGTGGGCTGCGGGCAAGGAAGAGAGCCTGGACGACAACCCGGCGCTCAAGCTGCTGCGCCGTGTCATGCCGGTGAGCAAGCAGTTCGATGGCGAGAAGTTCTTCACCGTCGAGAACGGCAAGAAGATCGCCACGCCGCTGCTGATGGTGATCGCCATGGTGGGCCTGACCGACGTGATCTTCGCGGTGGATTCGATCCCGGCCATCTTTGCCATCACCAAGGACCCGTTCATCGTGCTCACCAGCAACGTGTTCGCCATCCTGGGTCTGCGCGCCATGTTCTTCCTGCTGCAGGCCGCGGCCAGCCGCTTCCACCTGCTCAACTACGGGCTGGCCGTGATCCTGGTCTTCATCGGCAGCAAGATGATGCTGATCGACATCTTCAAGATCCCGGTGGCGGTGTCGCTGGGCGTGGTGCTGGGCATCCTGGCCATCACCATGGTCTGGAGCGCCAAGACCGCCCCGAATACTTGATGCCTACTGTCACGGTCTCCGTGACACCCTGAATGCGGAATCCTGGGGCAAAAAGGATTCAATTTCCCGTCTTTTCAACCGATGCCAGTGTGTCCGGGACCGACACACTGGCCCCATTGAAGGAGACGTGAATGCAACACTGGCTTCGGCGCTGGTCCATCGTGACCAAGCTGCGTTTCATGGCCCTGATGGGCATCGGTGGACTGGTGCTGCTGGCCACCTGGCTGGGGGCCGAGGAATACCGGCGGGCCCAGCAGGCCCGGGCCGAGGCCACGCGCCACACGGTGGAGCTGGCCCACGGCGTGCTGGCCTGGGCCCATGGCCTGGAACGCGCCGGCCAGGTGGACAAGGCCGGTGCGCAGACACTGGCCCGGCAGGCGCTGGCCAGCCTGCGCTACGGCGAGGGTGGGTACTTCTGGATCAACGACATGCAGCCGCGCATCGTCATGCACCCTGAGCAGCCGGCGCTGGAGGGGCAGGACGCCAGTGGCATCCGCGACCCGGACGGGCAGGCGCTGTTCGTCCGCTTCGTCGAGACCGTGCGGCGTGAGCGGCAGGGGTTCGTGCGCTACCAATGGCCACGGCCGGGCAGCGTGGACCCGGTGCCCAAGCTGTCCTTCGTCAAGGGCTTCGAGCCCTGGGGCTGGGTGGTGGGCTCGGGTGTCTACGTGGACGATCTGCGCGACGAACTGGTGGCGTACGTCCAGCGCCTGGCGGTGGTGATCGGCCTGGCGCTGGCGATGACCATCGTGCTCACGCGCAGCATCTGCCGCTCCATCGTCGACGGCCTGAACCAGGCCATCCGGCTGGCGCAGGCCATCGCACGCGGGGACATCGCGCAGGAGGTGGCGCCGCCCGCCGGGCGCGACGAGGTGGGGCTGCTGATGCGGGCCCTGGCCGACATGACGCAGAACCTGCGGCGCATGGTCGGGCAGGTGCGCGACTCGGCCCACCGCATGGACGAAGCGGCCGGCGAGATTGCCGCCGGCAACCGGGCGCTGTCGGCACGGACCGAACAGGCGGCCTCGGCCCTGAAGCAGACCGCGGTGGCCATGTCGGACATCCACGGCACCGTGGCGCGGAATGCGCTGGCGGCGGAGCAGGCCGGATCGATCTCCCAGGCGGCCTCGGTGTCTGCCCGCGACGGGCAGGCAGCGGTGTCCGACGTGGTGGGCACCATGGGCCAGATCACCGCGTCCTCGCGGCGCATCGCCGACATCACCGGCGTGATCGACGGCATCGCCTTCCAGACCAACATCCTGGCGCTCAACGCCGCCGTCGAGGCGGCCCGCGCGGGCGAACACGGCCGCGGTTTCGCGGTGGTGGCGTCGGAGGTGCGGTCGCTGGCCACCCGGTCGGCCGGGGCGGCGCGGGAGGTCCGGGACCTGATCGGCGAATCGGTGCAGCGGGTGGCATCCGGCGGCGCGCTGGTGGACAGCGCCGGCCAGACCATGCAGCAGATGGTCGAGTCGGTGCAGCGGGTGAACGCGCTGGTCGGCACCATGCGCCAGGCCAACCAGGCACAGGCGACGGGCGTGGGCGAGGTGAACCTCGCGGTCGCGAACCTCGATCAGATGACCCAGCAGAACGCGGCGCTGGTGGAACAGTCGGCCGTGGCCGCCGCCAGCCTGCGCGACCAGGCCGCGCATCTGCTGGAAGCGGTGCAGGTGTTCAAGCTGCGCAGCACGTGAACGGCGCGCCGCGCAGTGCCTCAGCGGCGCTGGTCGGGCGTGGGCATCAGCCGGTCGATCTCCGCCTGCATGGTCTGCACCAGCTGGCTGTAGACCTGCAGCTTGTGGCCGCTGTCGCGCAGGCGCTCGGCCAGGCGCTGGGCCACGGCGGTCATGAGTTTGGCGGCGGTGGCGGGCTGCTCGGCGGTCAGCGCCTCCAGAGCATCGCGCGTGAGCACGGCGCAGGCCACATCGGTGCTGGCGGTGCAGGAGGCCGAGCGGGCGCCGCCGTCGACCAGGGCCATCTCGCCGATCAGGCTGCCCGGGCCCAGCACGGTCACGGTGACCGGGTTGACGCGGCGCGCGATCAGCGTCTCCACCGTGATCTCGCCTTCGAGCACCAGCACCATGTAGCCGGTGTCGGTGGCCTCGCCCTGGCGGATGATGGTCGTGCCGCGCTTGAAGCGCCTGGGCCGCATGAAGCCGACCACGGTCAGCGCCTCGGCCTCGCTGAGCTGCATCAGCGCCGTGGGCGCGCGCAGCAGGTGGGCGGCTTCGTGCGCGGCGGAAGAACCGTTCACGGCGGCCTGGCGGTCGGCGGGCAGGCGCGACTCGGGGTACTCCCGGGCGCGCGCGCCGAACAGTCGGTCAAAAAGGGACATGCCGGCATTGTGCCGTGGCCATCCCGCGCCCAGGCGTGACCGAATGCGCGCCGGCCCTCAGGGCAGCGGGATCCACTCGTCGTGGTCGTCGGGCGGCAGCGCGAAGCGGCCTTCCCGCCAGTCGGCCTTGGCCTGCTCGATGCGTTCCCTGCGCGAGGACACGAAGTTCCAGAACATGTGGCGCTCACCCAGCGGCTGGCCGCCGAAGACCATCAGCGTGGCGCCGTCGGGGCCGGCCGTCACCGAATCACCCTCGCCGGTGAACACCAGCAGCTGGCCGGGTTCCGCGGTCGTGTCGCCGTGGGTGACGGCGCCCCGCGCCACATACACCGCCTGTTCGGCGTGGCCACCGGTCAGGGCCAGCGTGGCGCCGGGCTGCAGGCGCGCGTGCAGCGCGAACAGCGGGGAATGTGTGCGCACCGGTGTCGTCTGGCCGTAGGCGCTGCCGGCGAACAGGCGCCACCACACGCCGCCGGTCTCGTGCTCGGGCATCAGGGCCTGCGGGTAGTGGTCGAAGGCCGGTTCGCACTCTTCGTCGGCCTCGGGCAGCGCGACCCAGAACTGCATCAGCTCCAGCCCGCCGCCCGCGAAGGACTCGGGGTGGGTGAAGCGCTCGGAATGGCTGATGCCGCGGCCCGCGGTCATCCAGTTCACGTCGCCGGGTTTGATGTCCTGCCGGATGCCCAGGCTGTCGCGGTGGGTGATCATGCCGCTGAGCAGGTAGCTCACGGTCGACAGGCCGATGTGCGGGTGCGGGCGCACGTCGGCGGCGCGCACGTGCTCGGGCGCCAGCGTCACCGGGCCGGCGTGGTCCATGAACACGAAGGGGCCGACGTGGCGGCGTTTGGCGTAGGGCAGCACGCGCCGCACGGTCAGGCCATGCCCCAGGTCGCCGGGGCGGGCGGTGATCAGCATCTCCAACATGTCAAAGCCTCCCCATGCGGCCGGACTGGAAATCGACAAACGCTTGCTGGATCTCCTGCGGCGTGTTCATGACGAAGGGGCCGTAGCCCACGACGGGTTCGTCGATGGGTTCGCCGCACAGCCACAGCAGCGTGGTGTCGGCCAGCGCGGTCAGCTGCACATCCTCGCCGTCGCGGGTGAAGACGATCATTTCGGCGTCGCCGGCCTCCTGGCCATCGGCGGTTTTCACGCGGCCCTGGTAGACCAGCGGCACCGTGGTGTGGCCCTCGGGCGCGGGCAGGGTGACGGTGTGGCCGGCCTTGAGTTGCACGTCCCAGACCTGCATAGGGGTGAAGGTTCGGGCCGGGCCGCTGGCGCCGTCGAAGCTGCCCGCGATGGGCCGCACCGTGCCGGCGATGGCGCCATGCACGTCGGTCAGCGCCAGCGTCGGGATCTGCGCGGCGGTGATGCCCTGGTAACCGGGTGGCGCCATCTTGTCGCGCGCCGGCAGGTTCACCCACAGCTGCACCATGCGGAAGGGGCCGCCGCTGCGCGCGTAGGCCTCGCTGTGGAACTCCTCGTGCACGATGCCCGACGCGGCAGTCATCCACTGCACCTCGCCCGGGCCGATGGTGCCGCCGCCCCCGGTGGAGTCGCGGTGGGTGACCTCGCCGTCGTAGACGATGGTGACGGTCTCGAAGCCGCGGTGCGGGTGGGCGCCGACGCCGCGCCGCTTCGTGGTCGGTTCGAACTCGACCGGGCCGCCGTAGTCGAGCATGAGGAAGGGCGAGAACGCGGCGGGGTCGTCGTTGTACGAGAACAGGGTGCGCACGGGAAAACCGTCGCCGACCCAGTGGCCTTGCGTGTTGCGCTGGATGAATGACACGGACTTCATCGTGGGGAGTCTCCTGGTGAAAGCGCATTCTGTGCCGGTACTGCGTTCAGCGCGACCCTCAGGGACAATCCCGGGATGCGAATCTCTGACTTGCGCGAACGCCTCACTGCGCTCGGCGCCCTGCCCAAACACCAGCACCGCGTGCTCCGCCTGTGGAGCAACGCCCTGCCGCAGACGGCGGGCAAGCGGCAGATCGAACACTTCCTGCCCGCCACGCTGCGCGCCGCACTGCCGGCGCTGGAGGCCGAGCTCGCGGGCCTCGCGCAGCTCGAATCCGCCCACCCCGGCGACGACGGCTCCGAGCGCCTGCTGGTGAAGCTGGGCGACGGCCAGCTGGTGGAAAGCGTGCTGCTGCTGCCCGACCGCACGCCCGGCCTGTGCGTCTCCACCCAGGTCGGCTGCGCGGTGGGCTGCCGCTTCTGCATGACCGGCACGACAGGGCTGATCCGCCAGCTCGGCAGCGCCGAGATCGTCGCCCAGGTGGCGCTGGCGCGCACGCGCCGGCCGGTGAAGAAGGTGGTGTTCATGGGCATGGGCGAGCCCGCGCACAACCTGGACAACGTGATGGAGGCCATCGAGCTGCTGGGCACGGCCGGCAACATCGGCCACAAGAACCTGGTGTTTTCCACCGTGGGCGACCCGCGCGTGTTCGACGAACTGCCGCGCGGCGCGGTCAAGCCCGCGCTGGCGCTGTCGCTGCACACCACCCGCGCCGACCTGCGCCGCGACCTGCTGCCGCGCGCGCCGCTGCTCACGCCCGAAGAACTGGTGGAGGCAGGCGAGGCCTACGCCCGCGCCACCGGTTATCCGATCCAGTACCAGTGGACGCTGCTGGACGGCATCAACGACGGCGACGACGAGATCGAGGGCATCGTGCGCCTTCTCACGGGCAAGTACGCGATCCTCAACCTGATCCCGTACAACACCACCGAAGGCATGCCCTTCACGCGGCCGAGCTGGGAGAAGGCCGCCGACATCGCGCGCCGCCTGCACCGCCGCCACATCCTGACCAAGCTGCGCATGTCCGCCGGGCAGGACGTGGATGGTGGCTGCGGGCAGCTGCGCGCGCGGGCCGAAAAGCCCGAAAGACCGCCGCGCAAGGTGATCCCGGTCTCTGTGCGACCCTGAATGCGCCAGGTCGTTGCAGCGTCATGAGACCGAAGGTTGATCACCGGTAGGTGGTCGAGCCCCGTTGCGTGCTGAGTGTGAGGATGGCGTTCAGATTCGTGTAGTTGCCGGCCACGTTCATGGCCTCGCATTGTGGGTTCTTCGCGCTGCTGTATGGGGTCGAGATGCAGCTAGACAGGGCGAAGCTCCCTTTGTCCTGCTCGCCAATCACGGTCAGCTGACAAATGCACTTCGTGCCGGTAGGAGAGAACGCATACAGATAGTGCGGCTTGCCGAAGCTGCCACCGCGGATGTCCATCGTTGCGCCTGTTCCATCCTGGGTCCAGATGCTGAACAGATCTTTGGATGGGTCATCGCTTCCGCCGCCACAGGCGGTCAGCAGCGCAATGGTCGAAGCGGCGAACATTTTCTTGGCGAGTTGTTTCATGGAGGTGTTCTCTCAGTTGAGCGGGTGGTTGGAGGGTCCCGGTTCCCGTCGAATCCGTTGACTTGGTTCGAGCGTGGTCAGGGGGGCGCGGCAGCCGCAGTCGCTGGTTTGGCGCCGCGCACCCTGGCTACGAGATCCGAGATCAGGCCCTCCATGACTGTCTTGGGGTTCCTGAATCCGTGCAGGGGCGAATCGGACCATTGGCCCAGGGCAAGCAGTTGTCCCGTCTGAGCGTCGTACAACTGCACGGTGAGGTGCTTGAGATACATCACCAGGTCCCAGCGCCAGATGTCCGTGTAGCTCACCAACGCGTCGATACCGGGGGCGGTCCGGGTACCCGGAGGCAGAGCACCAACGACGGTCAGTTGTTCTTTGAGCAGCGCAGCCTCCAACAGGCTGTTCATTTGTGAGGAGTTGCCATCGCTGGGGACAAGTGCGATCGTGAACAGGTTTTTTTGGACCGCAGCCCCGAGCGTGATTTCTTGTGTTGTGGAACAGCCGGCCAACAACACCAGGGCGATGGCGGCAAGAGCTGACCGAAAGATGGGTGGCAATGACAGGGCAATCATCAATCAAAATTGAAACAAAATTTAAGTAATTGTTGAAATCATAAACAACAAGAAATAGAGCCATTTTTCAAGCGCCACGTAGGTTGGGCGCATGAACGAAAAGATGGAGTTCTCCCAGCGCCTGCGGGACGCGATGGTCCGCATGGGCTACGTCGCCAGCCCGTCGGTGCTGGAGCACGAATTCAATCTGCGCTGGCCGGGGCGCTCCATCAGCAACCAGGCGGCCTGGGGCTGGCTCAACAGCCGTTCGATTCCCACGCAGGACAAGCTGCAGGTGTTGGCCGAGTGGTTGAAGCTGGCGCCCGAGGTGCTGCGGTTTGGTGAGGCGGTGCGGTACAAGGTGCGCGAGCACCAGCGCCGCTGGGACGAGAGCCTCAACCACACCGAGCGCGAGGTGATCGACGCCTACCTGCAGTTGCCTGCGCCACAGCGCAAGGTGGTGCGGGAGGTGGTGTTGGCGTTGGCGCAGGTGCACGTGCCAGGCCAAGGCTGAGCCCGCAGCACCTGCACAGAAACCGCCCCGTTTCTATACACGTGGCGTTTAACATGCATAGAAATTCGCATTTTCTATACATATGAGCCTGATGGAGGCGATGCATGTCCACCCTGACGCCCCTGGAACAGCTGGACCCGGCCCGGTTTGACACGCCAGCCATTCTGAAAAAGCTGGCCAGCAGCAGCCGGCAGCTGGCTGAGCTGAAAGGTCTGGCCGCGTCCATTCCCAACCAGGGCATCCTGATCAACACCCTGGGCTTGCAGGAGGCCAAGGACAGTTCCGAGATCGAGAACATCGTCACCACGCACGACGAGCTGTTCAAGGACGACGTGCATCCGGAGGCGTTCGCCAATCCGGCGGCCAAGGAGGTGCTGCGCTACCGGCAGGCGCTGCGCTTTGGCTTTGAGCAAGTGCGGGCCACCGGGCTGCTGACGGCCAATCATGTCGTGGGCATACAGGGCGAGCTGGAGCGCAACAACGCGGGTTTTCGCAAGTTGCCCGGCACGGCGCTCAAGGACGGCAGCGGGCAGACGGTGTACACCCCGCCGCAGGACCCGGCCGAGATCGTGGCGCTGATGAGCGGGCTGGAGCGCTTCATGAACGATGACGCCCTGTTTCCGGTCGATCCGCTGATCAAGATGGCGCTGATCCACCACCAGTTCGAGAGCATCCACCCGTTCTACGACGGCAACGGTCGCACGGGCCGCATCGTCAACGTGCTCTATCTGGTCAAGGAAGGCTTGCTGGACATTCCGGTGCTGTACCTGAGCCGCCACATCGTGCAGCACAAGGCCGACTACTACCGCTTGTTGCAAACGGTGCGCGACGACGACACCTGGGAGGACTGGGTGCTGTACATGCTGCAGGCGGTGGAGACGACGGCTCGCCAGACCGTGACCACGGTGCAGGCCATCAAGACGGCGCTGTTCGACTACAAGCACCGCATTCGCGATGGGCACCGGTTCTACAGCCAGGACCTGATCAACAACCTGTTCACGCACCCGTACACCAAGATCGACTTTGTGCAGCGAGACCTGCAGGTCTCGCGCCTGACCGCCACCAAGTACCTGGAGGCGCTGGTGGACGGGGGCTTTCTGGCCAAGCAGAAAGTGGGGCGCAGCAACTACTACGTGAACGTCGCGCTCAACAGCATCCTGTCGGCGCCCGCTCCGACCGAGCCTTGACCCGCTTCACTCCCGCTCCAGCTCCAGATACGTGCGGCTCGCGTTGCCCGGGTGCAGCTCGGCCGCATTGAGCAGGTCCATCCACGGCTTCGCGTCGAAGGCCTTGATGGCGGCGCCGATGTCCTCGCCGTTCTCCACCGCCTGCTTCATGTGCGAGCGCAGCGCCTGCAGGTAGTCGCGCGTCTGCGCCTGGGCCTTCGGCAGCTCGCACACCTCGCCGTGACCGGGCACGATGCGCGCAGGCTTGAGCGCTTCCAGCGCCGCGAAGCTGGCCAGCCAGCGGCCGGTGTGGCTGGCCGGGATCACGCCCAGCATGCGGTCGACGTAGACGATGTCGCCGCTGAAGACGATTTTCTGCTGCGGCAGCCAGACCATCAGGTCGCCGGGCGTGTGCGCGCCGCCGCGGTGCTTCACTTCAACGGTCACGCCGCCCAGGTTCAGCGTCTCGTCGCTGCCCGCGAGCCAGCGCGTGGGCAGGGCGGGCACCGTGCCATCCAGCTTGTCCTTCAGCACCGGCTTGAGGGCGGCGAGGTGGTCGCCGCCGCGGGCCAGCAGGTCCGCCTTGCCGCTGGCGTGGGCGATGACCTCGGCGCCTTGGGCGATGAAGTGGCCGTTGCCCAGCCAGCGGTGGTCCTGCCCGCCGGTGTTGATGACCCACTTCACCGGCTGGTCCGTCACCTTTTTCACCGCCGCGTGGATCTTCTGCGCGCCCTGGGCGCTCGCGCCGCTGTCGATCAGCAGCGCGCCAGCCGGCGTCACCACCAGGCCGATGTTGGCGTTCAGGCCCTCGTTGTCGTAGGTGCGGCCCACCTTTTCGCCGATGAAGGCGTAGACGCCGGGCGCAACGGGCTGGAAGCGCACCTCGACGGCGTGGGCCAGGGGTGAGGTGACGGCCCAGGCGAGCAGGCCGGCGGATATGGAAAACAGGGAAGGGAGGCGCATGAACAAACCCAAAACATCAGAAATCAATTATGTTGTGATTGATGGATGTCCCGGTGCACGGGTTTTCCCGGCATGCCCGGCTAAAATCATGGCCTCTCAAGGAGCGCTGCAGCGCCGCCCCTCTGCGGGCCGCGTCAGGCTTGAGTCACCGGGCGTCGACGACGCCCCCGCCGGTCCCGGCGGCCACAACGGCGCTCACCAGTCCCCGAATGTCATCTGGTGAGCCCCATGTCCGTTGCTTCCGTCGCCCCCGTTTCCGCTTCTGCCGTGTCGTCCGTCCCTCCCATGCTGCTGTCCGGCCTGGAGCCGCTGCGCATCGGCGAGGGCAGCCTGTTCGTCAACGTCGGCGAGCGCACCAACGTCACCGGCTCCAAGGCCTTTGCCCGCATGATCCTCGAAGGCCGCTACGAGGACGCGCTGGCCGTGGCCCGCCAGCAGGTGGAGAACGGCGCGCAGATCGTGGACGTGAACATGGACGAGGCCATGCTGGACAGCCAGGCCGCCATGGTGCGTTTCCTGAACCTGATCGCGGGCGAGCCCGACATTGCGCGCGTGCCGATCATGATCGACTCGTCCAAGTGGAGCGTGATCGAGGCCGGCCTGCAGTGCATCCAGGGCAAGGGCGTCGTCAACTCCATCTCCATGAAGGAGGGCGTCGAGGAGTTCAAGCGCCAGGCGAAGCTGATCAAGCGCTACGGCGCGGCCACCGTGGTGATGGCCTTCGACGAAAAAGGCCAGGCCGACACCTACGAGCGCAAGATCGAGATCTGCGAACGCGCCTACCGCGTGCTGGTGGACGAGGTCGGTTTCCCGCCCGAGGACATCATCTTCGACCCCAACATCTTCGCCATCGCCACCGGCATCGAAGAACACAACAACTACGCGGTCGACTTCATCGAGGCCACGCGCTGGATCAAGGCGAACCTGCCGGGTGCCAAGGTCAGCGGCGGCGTGTCCAACGTGTCGTTCAGCTTCCGCGGCAACGACCCGGTGCGCGAAGCCATCCACACCGTGTTCCTGTACCACGCGATCCAGGCGGGCATGGACATGGGCATCGTCAACGCCGGTATGGTGGGCGTGTACGACGAGATCGAACCCACGCTGCGCGAGCGGGTGGAAGACGTGGTGCTGAACCGCCGGCCCGACGCCGGCGAACGCCTGGTGGAAGTGGCCGAGACCGCCAAGAGCGGCGCCAAGGACGAGAGCAAGAAGAACGAGTGGCGCGCTCTGCCCATCTGCGAGCGACTGACGCACGCGCTGGTGCGCGGCATCAACGAGCACATCACCGAAGACACCGAGGAGATGTGGCAGCTCATCAAGGCCGACGGCGGCCGCCCGCTGCACGTGATCGAAGGTCCGCTGATGGACGGCATGAACGTGGTCGGCGACCTGTTCGGCGCCGGCAAGATGTTTCTGCCCCAGGTGGTGAAAAGCGCGCGCGTGATGAAGCAGGCGGTGGCCCACCTGCTGCCCTACATCGAGGAAGAAAAACGCCAGCTCGAAGCGGCCGGCGGCGACGTGAAGAGCAAGGGCAAGATCGTGATCGCCACCGTCAAGGGCGACGTGCACGACATCGGCAAGAACATCGTCACCGTCGTGCTCCAGTGCAACAACTTCGAGGTGGTGAACATGGGCGTGATGGTCCCGTGCCACGAGATCCTGGCCAAGGCCAAGGAAGAGGGGGCGGACATCGTGGGCCTGTCGGGCCTGATCACGCCCAGCCTGGAAGAGATGCAGTACGTGGCCGGCGAGATGCAGAAGGACGCGCACTTCCGCGAGCAAGGCATTCCGCTGCTGATCGGCGGCGCCACCACCAGCCGCGTGCACACGGCCGTGAAGATCGCGCCGCACTACGACGGCCCCGTCGTCTACGTGCCCGACGCCTCGCGCAGCGTGAGCGTGGCGCAGAGCCTGATCGGCGACGGCCGCCAGCAGACCATTGCCGAGCTCAACGCCGACTACGAACGCGTGCGCCAGCAACACGCCAACAAGAAGCAGGTGCCGCTGTGGACGCTGGACCAGGCGCGCGCCAACGCCACGCCGGTGGACTTCGCCAAGCACCCGCCCGTGGCGCCCAAGTTCATCGGTCGCCGCGTGTTCAAGAACTTCGACCTGGCCGAGCTGGAGAAGTACATCGACTGGGGCCCGTTCTTCCAGACCTGGGACCTGGCCGGCCCGTACCCCGCCATCCTCGACGACGAGGTGGTGGGCGAGCAGGCACGCAAGGTGTTCGCCGACGCGCAGGCCATGCTCAAGAAGATCATCGAAGGCCGCTGGCTCACGGCCAACGCGGTGATCGGCCTCTACCCGGCCAACCGGGTGAATGCCGACGACATCGCGCTCTACGCCGACGAAACCCGCCAGCAGCCGGTGCTGACCTGGCACGGCCTGCGCCAGCAGACGGAGAAGGAAACCGTCGATGGCGTGACGCGCCCGAGCCGCTGCCTGGCCGACTTCGTGGCGCCCAAGGGCACGCCCGACTACGTGGGCCTGTTCGCGGTGACGGCCGGCGTGGGCGTGGAGAAGAAGGAGCAGCAGTTCCTGGCCGCGCACGACGACTACAACGCCATCCTGTTCAAGTCCCTGGCCGACCGCCTGGCAGAGGCGCTGGCCGAGTGCATGCACGCCCGCGTGCGCACCGACCTCTGGGGCTATGCGGCGGGTGAAGCCCTGAGCAACGAAGACCTGATCAAGGAAAAGTACCAGGGCATCCGCCCGGCGCCGGGTTACCCGGCCTGCCCGGACCACAGCGTCAAGCGCCAGATGTTCGAGCTGCTGCAGGCCGATGAGATCGGCATGGCGCTCACCGAAAGCCTGGCCATGAGCCCGGCCGCCAGCGTCAGCGGTTTCTACCTGGCGCACCCCGAGAGCACCTATTTCAACGTCGGCCGCATCGGCGAGGACCAGGTGGCCGACCTGGCCGCGCGCAGCGGCGTGGCGGTCAGCGAGCTCAAGCGCTGGCTCGGCACCAACCTCTGACCCGGCAACGCCCGTTCGCCACGGCCGCCCGACAGCCCGTCGGTGCGCCGGGCAGCAGGGCCGGGGCTTGTGCTACAACGCCAAGCCCTTCCAGTTCCACCCTCTGATTGTCATGGCCATCGTGTGTCCTTCCTGCGGCAAGGAAAACCGGGACCAGGCCCGTTTCTGCCGGGGTTGCGCCCGCCCGCTGGACCGGCCGGGCGGGGATGCGGGCTCGGACGCAGTGGCCCGCGAGCGCGCCAGCCGCGCGCTGCGCCGCGCCCGCCGGCGCAAGCGCTCGGGCCAGCGCACCGAACAACAGCCCGCCTGGTGGCGCTGGGCGGGCGCCATGACCGCGGGCGTGCTGGTGCTGGCCATCGGCTGGTGGCTCGGTGCCCACCAGTCCACGCCGGCGCCGGTGCAGGCCGCGCCCCTGGCGGGAGCGCCCGTGGCCTCACCGTCAGCCACGCCAACAGCCGGTACCGCGGCACCGGCCACCGCCCCGCAGACCGCCACGGAACCGGTGGGCGCGGACGCCGCATCGCCGAACACCCCCGAAGCCGCCGCCGCGGTCGACCGGCTGCGCCATTCGGTCGAGCTGCTGGAGCAACAGGACCGGGAGCGCGCAGCCGCCCAGGCCGCGCAACGGCAGAAGCTGGCGCAGGAACAGAAGCGCCAGGAAGACGCACGGCGCCGCGCCGAGGCGACCTCTGCCGCGGCTCCCAGCGCGCATGCGACGGCCCCCGAAACGCCTGCCGTGGCGACATCCGCGCCTGCTGCGCCCGCACCGGTGGCCGCTGCAGCTGCAGCTCCATCAGCGACCCGGCCGGCCGCAGGTGTCGACCAGCTGTGCGCAGGCAGCGACAACGTGTTCGCGCGCGACTTCTGCCGCATCCGCGAATGCGGCAAAGCCGTGTTTGCCAACGACCCCATCTGTGTGCGCTTCCGCCAGATGGACGAGGCGCGGCGCCGCGAGGCCGAGTACCGCTGATCGTTCAGCCCGCTGCCCGCAGCGCCCGCCGGTACTGCACCGCCTCGGCGATGTGCGCCACCCCCACGCTCTCGTTGCCGGCCAGGTCGGCGATGGTGCGCGCCACGCGCAGGGCTCGGTGGGTGCTGCGCGCGCTCCAGCCCAGGCGGGCCGCCGCGGTGTGCAGGAACTTGAGCGCGGTGGGTTCGGCCATCGCATGCCGGTCCAGCGCCTGGCCCGACAGCGCCTGGTTGCTCTGGCCCTGGCGCGCCTGCGCCCGCTGCCGCGCGGCCGCCACGCGTTCGCGCACGGTGGCGCTGGGTTCGCCGGCCGGGCTGTGCAGCAGGTCGTGCGGGGGCAGGGCGGGCACCTCGATGTGCAGGTCGATGCGGTCCAGCAGCGGGCCGGAGAGGCGCCCCTGGTAACGCGCGACCTGGTCGGGCGTGTCGCGGCAGGGCTGGGTGGGGTGGCCCAGGAAGCCACAGGGGCAGGGGTTCATCGCCGCCACCAGCTGGAAACGCGCCGGGAACTCGCTCTGCATCGCCGCGCGCGAGATGCGGATGTGGCCGCTTTCCAGCGGCTCGCGCAGGGCTTCGAGGGCGGCGCGCGGGAATTCGGGCAATTCGTCGAGGAACAGCACGCCGTGGTGTGCCAGCGAGATCTCGCCGGGCCGGGGCGGTGAGCCGCCGCCGACGAGGGCCACGGCGCTGGCGCTGTGGTGCGGCGCGCAGGTGGGGCGCAGGCCCCAGGCTTCCAGCCGGAAGCGCCCGGCCAGCGAGGCCACGGCAGCCGATTCCAGCGCCTCGGAGGTGTCCATGGGGGGCAGCAGGCCGGCAAAACGCTGCGCCAGCATGCTCTTGCCCGAGCCCGGCGGGCCGACCATCAGCAGCGAGTGGCCGCCCGCCGCCGCGATCTCCAGCGCCCGGCGCGCGCCCGCCTGGCCCTTGACGTCGGCCAGGTCGGCGTAGGTTTCGCTGGCCGATACCGGCGTGGGCGACAGACGCGCCCAGCCCGTGTCGTCGGGCGGTGCATCGCCGGTGCCCGCGGCCCCTTCGGGCAGGAACTGCGCCACCACGTCCAGCAGGTGGCGGGCCCGGCACACCTGGGCCTGCGGCACCAGCGCCGCCTCTTCGGCGCTGCCGGGCGGCAGCACCAGCCGTGTGGTCGCTCCCGCGGAACCGTCCCGGTGCAGCGCCAGGCTCATGGCCAGGGCGCCGCGCACCGGGCGCAGCTCGCCGCCCAGCGAAAGCTCGCCCGCGAACTCCCAGCCGGCCAGCTTCGCGCCGTCGATCTGGCCCGCCGCGGCCAGGATGCCCAGCGCGATCGGCAGGTCGAAGCGGCCCGAGTCCTTGGGCAGGTCGGCCGGCGCCAGGTTCACGGTGATGCGCTTGTTGCTGGGGAATTCGAGCCCGGCGTTGGCAATCGCCGAGCGCACGCGTTCGCGCGCTTCTTTCACTTCCGTGTCGACCAGACCCACCAGCGTGAAGCTGGGCAGGCCGTTGGCCAGGTGCACCTCCACCTGCACCGGCCGCGCCTCCAGCCCGATCAGCGCGCGGCTGTGCACCAATGACAAACCCATCCGGTCCTCCATCCCTGTTTCGGTGCATGGCCGGCTGGACACCGGCATGCACGTGTTTGGTGCGGCTCTATGGCCGCGGCGCGGGGATCATGTCATGCCCACGGGGTGGGTCGCAGCCCCCGTCGGGAGGACGTTTTCCCTCGGGGCGGCCGCCTCGGGAGCGGGGTGGATGAGCAGCTGGCACGGTCCCTGCTTCTGGCTGTAAGCGATTGCATCAACCCGTGGTGTCACCCGGCCCCGCCCCGACACCGTCCCACCCTAGAAGAGGTAACACAGCATGAAAATGGTTTCCGCCATCATCAAGCCGTTCAAGCTGGACGAAGTGCGCGAAGCGCTCTCCGGCATGGGCGTGCAGGGCATCACCGTGACCGAAGTCAAGGGCTTTGGCCGCCAGAAGGGGCACACCGAGCTCTACCGCGGCGCCGAGTACGTCGTCGACTTCCTGCCCAAGGTCAAGATCGAAGCCGCCGTCGACGACGCCCTGGTCGACCGCGTGATCGAAGCCATCGAAGGCGCCGCCCGCACCGGCAAGATCGGCGACGGCAAGATCTTCGTCTCCCCCCTCGAACAGGTGGTTCGCATCCGCACCGGCGAGACCGGCAAGGAAGCCCTCTGATCCCCGCACCCGCATCAGAAAGAGCACCCAAATGAAAAAACTGATCGCTTCCCTGCTCCTGGGGGCAGGCCTTATGTTCGGCGGGTTCTCCGCCATGGCCCAGGACGCCGCCAAGCCGGCCGATGCACCGGCCGCCACCGCACCCGCCGCCGATGCCGCGGCTGCTCCCGCAGCGGCCCCTGCTGCCGACGCTGCAGCACCCGCTGCCGCCGAGGCCGCACCGGCTGCGGCAGAAGCTGCGCCCGCCGAAGCCGTGAAGGAAACGGTGGACAAGGGCGACGTGACCTGGATGATGATCGCCACCATCCTCGTGCTGCTGATGGTCGTGCCCGGCCTGGCCCTGTTCTACGGCGGCCTGGTGCGCAGCAAGAACATGCTGTCCGTGCTGATGCAGGTCATGGTCGTGTTCTCGCTGATCGCCGTGCTGTGGGCCGTCTACGGCTACAGCGTCGCCTTCGGCGGCGAGGGCCTGATCTACGGCAACTTCGACAAGCTGTTCCTCAAGGGCGTCACCACCGACTCGCTGGCGGCCACCTTCACGGCTGGCGTGATGATCCCCGAGTTCATCTTCATCGCCTTCCAGTGCACCTTCGCGGGCATCACCTGCGCGCTGATCGTCGGCTCCTTCGCCGAGCGCATCAAGTTCGGTTCCGTGCTGCTGTTCTGTGCCATCTGGTTCACCTTCAGCTACCTGCCGATCGCCCACATGGTCTGGGGCGCGGGCGGCTACCTGTTCGACAAGGGCGCGCTGGACTTCGCCGGCGGCACCGTGGTGCACATCAACGCCGCCATGGCCGGCCTGGTGGGTGCCTATGTCCTGGGCAAGCGCATCGGCTACGGCAAGGAAGCCATGGCCCCGCACAGCCTGACCCTGACCATGGTCGGCGCCTCGCTGCTGTGGGTGGGCTGGTTCGGTTTCAACGCCGGCTCCAACCTGGAAGCCAACGGTGGCACCACCCTGGCCTTCATCAACACCCTGATGGCCACCGCCGCCGCCGTGCTGGCCTGGTGCGTGGGTGAAGCGCTGACCAAGGGCAAGGCCTCGATGCTGGGCGCCGCCTCCGGTGCCGTCTCCGGCCTGGTGGCCATCACCCCGGCCTGCGGCACCGTCGGTGTCATGGGCGCCATCATCATCGGCCTGGTTGCCGGCTTCCTGTGCCTGTGGGGCGTGACCGGCCTGAAGAAGATGCTCGGTGCCGACGACTCGCTGGACGTGTTCGGCGTGCACGGCGTCGGCGGCATCGTCGGTGCCCTGCTGACCGGCGTGTTCTCCGCCGGCTCGCTGGGCGGCGTCAAGGGCGACGACTTCTCCATCGCCAGCCAGCTGCTGATCCAGGCCGAAGGCGTGGTCATCACCATCGTGTGGTCCTCCATCGTCGCCTTCATCGCCTACAAGATCGTCGACCTGACCATGGGCCTGCGCGTGACCGAAGAGCAGGAACGCGAAGGTCTGGACATCAGCTCGCACGGCGAGACCGCCTACAACCGCTGATACAGCGAACGATTGCCTCCTTTGGATGTTCGACCCGCGCGCCGCAAGGCCGCGGGTCTTTTTTCGTCTGGTGAATGCATCACAGACAGGGCCTGGAGCGGGCGCGAGCATGCGCGCTGTCACACACTTCAGGAGGAACCTATGTCTGCACAACCGATGTCGCTGTTTGCCGTGCTCGCACTCACCCTGGGCGTCGCGCTCCAGGCGGCAGCAGCCAGCCCGCCCGCCAAGACCGAACGCCGCCCGCCGGCCCGTGTCAGCTTCATCGAGGCGCCGTCCAGCGAAACACCGGCGGCGCGCGAGAAGCGCCTGAAGCGCGAGTGCCGCGGCCGGCCCAACGCCGGCGCCTGCCTGGGGCACACGCGCTGACGCAGGGGCCAGTGCCGCTGCGATTGCAGCCGGCCGTGCAAAAAATTCAAAGGCTCTTGCAGGGCCCGCCGCTACCATGGCGGCCATGCAGAACAGCCCCACGAACGACACCCCGCATGCGCTGATCGACCAGGTCCGCGCCGCCGTCGCTGCCCGCACGCCGCTGCGCATCCGGGGCGGCGACACCAAGGCCTTCCATGGCGAACCGGTGAGCGGCCAGCCGCTGGACACGCGCGCTTTCAGCGGCATCGTGGCGCACGAACCCAGCGAGCTGGTGATCACCGTGCGCGCCGGCACGCCGCTGGCCGAGGTCGAGGCGGCCCTGGCCGAGAAGGGCCAGCACCTGCCGTTCGACCCGCCCCATTTCGGTGCCGGTTCGACCATCGGTGGCGCCGTTGCCGCCGGTCTCGCCGGCCCGGCCCGCGCCACCGCCGGCGGCGTGCGCGACTACGTGCTGGGCGCCCAGTTCGTCAACGGCCGGGCCGAGTGGCTGACCTTCGGTGGCCAGGTCATGAAGAACGTGGCCGGCTACGACATCAGCCGCGCGCTCGCCGGCTCCATGGGCACGCTGGGCGTGATCACCCATCTGTCGCTCAAGGTGCTGCCGGTGGCGCCGGCCGAGGTCACGCTGGTGTTCCGCATGGGTCAGCGCGACGCGCTGGAGCAGCTGCACCGCTGGGGTGGCCAGCCGCTGCCTTTGAACGCATCCTGTTGGGTGAAGGACGACACCGCACCCGATGCGCCCGAGCTGCTGTTCGTGCGCCTGCGCGGTGCGGCGGCCGCGGTGGAGACCGCCAGCGAGCGACTGGCGCGCGAAGCCGGCGGCCAGCGCATGGACAACGCCCAGGCCGGGCCCGACTGGGCCGCCTGCCGCGACCAGACCCTGCCGTTCTTCAGCGCACCGTCGCCGGACCTGTGCCTGTGGCGCCTGTCGCTGCCGCAGACCGCGCCGGTGCTGGAGCTGCCGTTTGCGCAGCTGATCGAGTGGCAGGGCGCGCAGCGCTGGCTCTGGGCGCCGGCCTCGGCGGCCACGCCGATCCGTGCGGCCGCGGCCAGGATGCAGGGCCACGCGACCCTGTTTCGCGCCGGCGCCGACGGCGCGCCGGGCGTGCGCCGTTTCGATGCCGAAAACCCGGCGCTGCAGGCCATCACGAAGCGCCTGCGCGAGGCGTTCGACCCGCTGGGCCTCTTCAACCAGAACAAGATGGGCTGAACCCACGATGCAAACCAACCTCGCCCCCGAATTCAAAGGCACGCCCGACGGCATTGCCGCCGAGGCCATCCTGCGCAAGTGCGTGCACTGCGGCTTCTGCACCGCCACCTGCCCGACCTACCAGCTGCTGGGCGACGAGCTGGACGGTCCGCGCGGCCGCATCTATTTGATGAAGCAGGTGTTCGAAGGCGCCGAGCCGACACGCGCCACGCAGCTGCACCTGGACCGGTGTCTCACCTGCCGCAACTGCGAGAGCACCTGCCCCAGCGGCGTGGACTACGGCCACCTGGTGGACATCGGCCGCAAGGTGGTGGATGCCAAGGTGCCGCGTCCGGCCGGTGAAAAGGCGGTGCGCTGGCTGCTCAAGGAAGGCCTGACCTCGCCCGCTTTCGGCCCCGCCATGAAGCTGGGCCAGCTGGTGCGTGGCCTGCTGCCCGAGACCCTGAAGAACAAGGTGCCCGCGCAGCAGGACGCCGGCCGCTGGCCCACGACCACGCATGCGCGCAAGGTGCTGATGCTGGCGGGCTGCGTGCAGCCGGCCATGATGCCCAACATCAACACCGCCACCGCGCGCGTGCTGGACGCCGCCGGCATCCAGACCGTGGTCGCACCCGAGGCGGGCTGCTGCGGCGCGGTGAGGTTCCACCTGAACGACCAGGACGGCGGTATGGCGCAGATGCGCGCCAACATCGACGCCTGGTGGCCGCACGTCGAGGCGGGGGTGGAGGCGATCGTGATGAACGCCTCCGGCTGCGGCGTCACCGTCAAGGAGTACGGCCACATCCTGCAGCACGACAGTGCCTACGCCGCCAAGGCCGCGCGCATCAGCGAACTGACGAAGGACCTGAGCGAGCTGTTGCCCGCGCTGGTGCCGGTTTTGCAACCGAGGCTGGCCCGCAAACCCGACGCGAAAAAGCTGATCGGTTTCCACCCGCCGTGCACGCTGCAGCACGGACAGAAGCTCCGGGGCGGTGTCGAGACCCACCTGGCCGCGCTGGGCTTCACGGTGCAGGTGGCGCGCAACGAAGCCCACCTGTGCTGCGGCTCGGCCGGCACCTATTCGGTGCTCAACCCCGAACTGGCCTACCAGCTGCGCGACCGCAAGCTCGGCCATCTGGCCGAGCTGCAACCCGCGGTGATCGCCAGCGCCAACATCGGCTGCATCACCCACCTGCAGAGCGGCACCGCCACGCCGGTGCGGCACTGGATCGAGCTGCTGGACGAGGCGCTGGGGTCCTGACCTGCGTCCGCGGTGCCGTCCGCGCCCGTGGCGCCAGCGGCACAGCCGCGGGCACTGTCGCACGCAGCGGCCCCGGCCCGACCCTTTGCGACGATTTGTCATGCTTTGGTGGCACACAGGCCGTTATGCTGTCCCTCCGAGGCCGAGCGCGTCCGGCCCGCACCTCCCTTCACTCGACGCCACAGGAGCAGCAGCATGGGTTTCTTCAGCAACATCCTCGAAAAACTCGGCATGAAGGACGCGGCCGCCGCGCCGGTCATCATTCCGCCCGCCGCCGCAGCCCCCGCACCCGCCCCGGCCGCAGCACCTGCCGCGGCCCCTGCGGCACCGGCCGCGCCGGTGGTGAATCCCATCGCCATGGTGGACGTGATGGCCCTGCTGACCGAGAAGGCCGCCAAGCATCCCGAAAAGCTCAACTGGAAGACCTCCATCGTCGACCTGCTCAAGCTGCTGGGCCTGGACAGCAGCCTGGCCGCGCGCAAGGAACTGGCCAAGGAGCTGTACTGCCCCGACGAGCTCATGGGCGACTCGGCCAAGATGAACATGTGGCTGCACAAGAACGTGCTGGGCCACATCGCGGCCAACGGCGGCAACATCCCGCAAGAGCTGCTCTGATGTCTTGATGCAACCGCTGACAGCCTGCTGCCACAGCGCTGTCAGCAGGGGGGCCGCAGACTCCGGGTTCTGTTCAACCACCCCCTGGAGTCTTTCATGGCACACACCCTCAACTGGTTCGAGATCCCGGTCGCCGACATGGACCGCGCCGTGCGCTTCTACGAGGCGCTCACCCGCCAGTCCCTCAAGCGCGAAGCCTTTGGCGGCCCCGGCCAGGAGCTGGCCGTGTTCCCCGGCGACCGCGAAGCCGATGTGCGCGGCGCGCTGTTCAAGAGCCCGGCCATGCAGCCTGCCGCACAGGGCACGCTGGTCTACCTCAACGCCGGCGACGCGCTCGACCCGTGGCTCTCTCGCGCCGAATCAGCGGGCGGCCGGGTGGCCCAGCCCAAGGTGACCCTGCCCGAAGGCATGGGCTGCTTCGCCCACATCATCGACAGCGAAGGCAACCGCGTGGGCCTGCACGCGCTGGCGTGAAGACCCGCACCAGAGCGGGAGGGCCTGCGGTTCACGCACAATGAGCCCGCCACGTCAGTACAGGGAGACCCGATGAACACCGCCACCCACCCATTGCGCTGCCACTGCGGCCGCTTGCAGGGCCACGTCACGCTGGAGGGGCGCAACACCCGAGTGGTCTGTTACTGCAAGGACTGCCAGGCGTTTGCACGATTTCTGGACCCCGCCGGGCGCGTGCTGGATGCGCAGGGCGGTTCGGACGTGGTGCAGCTGGCGCCGCACCGCATCCACATTGACCAGGGCGCCGAGCACCTCGCGGTGATGCGCCTGTCTCCCCAGGGCATGTTGCGCTGGTACGCCGCGTGTTGCCGCACGCCCATCGGCAATACCCTGGCCCGCCACGACCGGCCGTTCACCGGCCTGCTGGTGCAGTGCCTCGACAGCGCGCCACTGGAGCCTTCGTTCGGTCCGGTGGGCGCGCGCGTCAACACGCAGAGCGCCATTGGCGAACCCAAGCCCCGGACCTCCGGTCTGCTTCGCACGATGTGGACGATTCTGGGCATGGTCCTGGGCAGCCGGCTGTCGGGGCGTTACAGGAACACGCCGTTCTTCGATGCGGCGGGTGCACCGGTCGCCACGCCCCAGGTGCTGTCGGCGGACGAGCGCGCACGCCTGCGGGCCGCGCCGGGCGGTGCCTGACTGCGATGCGCCGCGCCGACCGGCTCTTTGCCCTGGTCCAGCTGATCCGTGGCCGGCGCCTGTCCACCGCCGCCTGGCTGGCCGGGCGCCTGGAGGTTTCGGTGCGCACGGTCTACCGCGACGTGGCCGACCTGCAGGCGCAGGGCGTGCCCATCGAGGGCGAGGCGGGCGTCGGCTACCGGCTGGGCACAGGCTTCGAACTGCCACCGCTGATGTTCACCGTCGACGAGGCGCGGGCCCTGGCGCTGGCCACCCGCATGGCGCAGCAGTGGCTGGACCCGGCGATGGCGCTGGCCGCGTCGGATGCGATGTCGCGCGTGCTGTCGGTGCTGCCCGCCGGCGTGCGGGCCGAGGTGGAGCGCCAGCCCTTGCTGATCGCACCGGTGGGGCTGGAGCCCGCGCTGGGCCAGCGCCTGCAGGCGCTGCGCGAGGCGGCGCAGGGGCGGCGACGGGTGACACTGCGCTATGTCGACCAGGGCGAGCGGCGCACCGAGCGGCAGGTGCGGCCGCTGGGCTGCTTCTACTGGGGCCGGGTCTGGACGCTGGCGGCCTGGTGCGAGCAGCGCCAGGATTTCCGCAACTTCCGGCTCGACCGCATGGAGGCTCTGCAGGTGGAGGCGTCGGTGTTCCCGGTCGAGCCGGGCCGGACGCTGGCCGACCTGCTGCGCCGCGAAACCGGGCACAGCACCTGGCGCTGATCAGGCCCGCACCGGCACCTCCCGGCGCCGGGTGACCTTCCCCTTGCTGTCGACGCTCTCCAGCTGCACGCCAAAGCCCCACAGCCGGGCCACGTGCTTGAGCACCTCGCCCGCGCTCTCGTGCAGCGGCCGGTCGTTGTGCTGGGTGTGGCGCAGCGTGAGCGAGCGGTCGCCGCGCAGGTTGACGTCCCAGACCTGGATGTTGGGCTCGCGCGAGCCCAGGTCGTACTGGCGGGCGAGCGTCTCGCGCACGCGCCGGTAGCCCGTCTCGTCGTGAATGGCGCTGACCTCCAGCGTGTCCTGCTGGTCGTCGTCGACCAGGGCGAACAGGCGGAACTCGCGCATCAGCCGAGGGCTGAGGTACTGGCCAATGAAGCTTTCGTCCTTGAAGTTGCGCATGGCGTGGTCCAGCGCGGGCAGCCAGGGCGTGCCCGCCAGTTCGGGGAACCACTGCCGGTCCTCGTCGGTGGGGGCGTCGCAGATGCGTTTGATGTCGGTGTACATCGCAAAGCCCAGGGCGTAGGGGTTGAGGCCGCTGTAGCGGCGGTCGCCGACGCCGGGCTGGAAGATCACGTTGGTGTGCGACTTGATCCACTCCATCATCACGCCGTCGGTGAGGAAGCCGTTGTCGTACATCTCGCTGAGCAGGCGGTGGTGCCAGAAGGTGGCCCAGCCCTCGTTCATCACCTGGGTCTGGCGCTGCGGGTAGAAGTACTGGGCGATCTTGCGCACGATGCGCACCACCTCGCGCTGCCAGGGCTCCAGCAGCGGCGCGTTCTTCTCGATGAAGTACAGGATGTTCTCTTCCGGCTCGGCCGGAAAGCGCTTGACGGCCAGGGCGTCGCCGTCGGCCTCGGCGCGCCGCGGCAGCGTGCGCCACAGCTCGTTGACCTGCTGCTGGGCATAGGCCTCGCGGTCCTTGCGCTCGGCCAGTTCCTGCGCCAGCGACTTGCGGCTGGGCCGGCGGTAGCGGTCCACGCCGTGGTTCTGCAGCGCGTGGCAGGAGTCCAGCAGGTCTTCCACGGCGTCGATGCCGTGCCGTTCCTCGCACTCGGCGATGTAGTTCCGTGCGTAGACCAGGTAGTCGATGATCGCGCTCGCATCGGTCCACATGCGGAACAGGTAGTTGCCCTTGAAGAAGCTGTTGTGGCCGTAGGCGGCGTGGGCGATCACCAGCGCCTGCATCGCCATCGTGTTCTCCTCCATCAGGTAGGCGATGCAGGGGTCGCTGTTGATGACGATCTCGTAGGCCAGCCCCATGTGGCCACGCTTGTAGTTCTTCTCGGTGAGGATGAACTCCTTGCCGAAGCGCCAGTGGCGGTAGTTGACCGGCATGCCGACGCTGGCGTAGGCGTCCATCATCTGCTCGGCGGTGATCACCTCCAGCTGGTTGGCGTAGGTGTCCAGGCCGAAGCGGCGCGCGGTGCGTTCGATCACCTCGTGGTAGCGCTCGATCAGCTCGAAGGTCCAGTCGCTGGGGCCGGGCAGGGGCTCGGGCGGCCGGGGCAACATCGGCAGGGGGTGCTGGAGGGCGCTCATGCCGGCACCCCTTCCTTGCGGAACAGGTCGCGGAACACCGGGTAGATCTCGGCCGCGGTCGAGACCTTGCGCAGCGCGAAGTTGGGGTGTGCCTGGCCCAGCGTCTCGTAGGCCTGCCACAGGTTCTGTTCTTCCTCGGTGACCTGGATGTAGGCGTAATAGCGGCAGGCCGGCAGCAGGCGGGAGTCCAGCAGCTCGGCGCACTTGGGCGAATCGTTCATCCAGTTGTCGCCGTCGCTGGCCTGCGCGCCGTAGATGTTCCACTCCTGCGGGTTGTAGCGCTCGCGCACGATGCGGTCCATCAGCTCCAGCGCGCTGGAGACCACGGTGCCGCCGCTTTCGCGGGCGTGGAAGAACTCGTCCTCGGTGACCTCCTGGGCCTGGGTGTGGTGGCGGATGAACACCAGGTCGATCTGGTCGTAGTGCCGGGTCAGGAACAGGTAGAGCAGCACGAAGAAGCGCTTGGCCAGGTCCTTGCGCTGTTCGTCCATCGAGCCAGAGACGTCCATCAGGCAGAACATCACGGCGCGGGCGCTAGGCACCGGCACCCGCACATGGCTGCGGAACTTGAGGTCGATCGGGTCGATGTAGGGCAGGCGTTCGATGCGCCAGCGCAGCTGCCTGAGCCGCGCCTCCAGCTCGGCCACCTGGCTGCGGGTCACCGGGTCGTCGCCGTGGCGGCGCAATTCGGCAATGCGCTCTTCCAGCTCGGCGCACTCGCGCCGCACGGCGCCGCCCAGGGCGATGCGCCGGCCGTAGGCGCCGCGCATCGAGCGCACGATGTGCAGGTTGTTGGGCGTGCCGCTGCTGGTGAAGCCGGCGCGCCGGGTCTTGAACTCGGGCACCTGCGCCAGCTGGGTGCGGACCAGGTTGGGCAGGGCCAGGTCGTCGAAGAAGACCTGCATGAACTCTTCGCGGCTGAGGGCAAAAGTGAAGTCGTCTTCCCCCTCGCCGCTGTCGCTGGCCTGGCCGCTTCCGCTGCCCTGTCCGGTGCCGCCCTGGGGCCGCTGGATGCGGTCGCCGGCCAGGTACTCGCGGTTGCCGGTGTGCACCACCTCGCGCTTGCCGCCGGGGCCGTGGCGGAATTCGGGTTCGGACAGGTCGCGCTGCGGGATGTGGACCTCCTCGCCACGTTCGACGTCGCGGATGCCGCGCCCGCTGATGGCGCGCCGAACCGCCTCGCCGATCTGCTCGCGGTAGCGGCGCAGAAAGCGCTCCCGGTTGCCGATGGATTTGTTCTTGCCCGCCAGCCGCCGATCGATGATGGACTGCAGCATGGGTGTTCCTGGTGGACGCCGGCCCCCGCGGTCAGCTGGACTTGCGCACGCGCAGGTACCACTCGCACAGCAGGCGCACCTGCTTGGGCGTGTAGCCCTTGGCCACCATGCGGGTGACGAAGTCCTCGTGCTTCTTGGCCTCGTCGGCGCTGGCCTTGGCGTTGAAGCTGATCACCGGCAGCAGTTCCTCGGTGTTGCTGAACATCTTCTTCTCGATCACCGTGCGCAGCTTCTCGTAGCTGGTCCACAGCGGGTTGTGGCCGGCGTTGTTGGCGCGCGCGCGCAGCACGAAGTTGACGATCTCGTTGCGGAAGTCCTTGGGGTTGCTGATGCCCGCGGGCTTCTCGATCTTCTCCAGCTCGGCATTGAGCGACTGGCGGTCGAACACCTCGCCGGTGTCGGTGTCGCGGTACTCGTGGTCCTGGATCCAGTAGTCGGCGTAGGTGACGTAGCGGTCGAAGATGTTCTGGCCGTATTCCGAATAGCTCTCCAGGTAGGCGGTCTGGATCTCCTTGCCGATGAACTCGGCGTAGCGCGGCGCCAGCTGCTCCTTGATAAAGCCGACGTACTTCTGCTCCAGCTCCTGCGGGAACTGCTCGCGCTCGATCTGCTGTTCCAGCACATACATCAGGTGCACCGGGTTGGCGGCCACCTCGGTGGAGTCGAAGTTGAAGACCTTGGAGATGATCTTGAACGCGAAGCGCGTGGAGATGCCGCTCATGCCCTCGTCGACACCTGCGAAGTCGCGGTACTCCTGGTAGCTCTTGGCGCGTGGGTCGGTGTCCTTGAGGTTCTCGCCGTCGTAGACCTGCATCTTGGAGAACAGCGAAGAATTCTCCGGCTCCTTCAGGCGCGTGAGCACCGAGAACTGCGCCATCATCTTGAGCGTGCCCGGTGCGCAGGTGGCCTGCGAGAGCGAGGAGTGGCGGATCAGCTTCTCGTAGATCTTCACCTCCTCGGACACGCGCAGGCAGTACGGCACCTTGACGATGTAGATGCGGTCGAGGAAGGCCTCGTTGTTCTTGTTGTTGCGGAAGGCCTTCCACTCGCTCTCGTTGCTGTGCGCCAGCACGATGCCGTCGAAGGGGATGGCGCCGAAGCCCTCGGTGCCCTTGAAGTTGCCTTCCTGCGTGGCGGTCAGCAGCGGGTGCAGCACCTTGATCGGCGCCTTGAACATCTCGACGAATTCCATCAGACCCTGGTTGGCCAGGCACAGGCCGCCCGAGTAGCTGTAAGCGTCGGGGTCGTCCTGCGCATAGGTCTCCAGCTTGCGGATGTCCACCTTGCCCACCAGCGAGCTGATGTCCTGGTTGTTCTCGTCGCCCGGCTCGGTCTTGCTCACGGCGATCTGGCGCAGCACCGAGGGGTGGCGCTTGACCACGCGGAAGCGCCGGATGTCGCCGCCGTATTCCTCCAGCCGCTTGACGGCCCAGGGACTCATGATGCGGTTGAGGTAGCGCCGCGGGATGCCGAACTGCTCTTCCAGCAGGGCCGCGTCTTCCACCGGATCGAACAGCCCCAGCGGTGACTCGTTGACCGGCGAACCCTTGATGGCGTAGAACGGCACCAGTTCCATCAGCTGCTTGAGCCGCTCGGCGATCGAGCTCTTGCCGCCGCCCACCGGCCCCAGCAGATAGAGGATCTGCTTCTTCTCTTCCAGGCCCTGCGCGGCGTGGCGGAAGTAGGACACGACCTGCTCGATCGAGTCCTCCATGCCGTAGAACTCGGCAAAGGCCGGGTAGACCTTGATGACCTTGTTGGCGAACAGGCGCGAGAGCCGCGGGTCGTTGCGCGTGTCGACCATCTGCGGCTCGCCGATGGCCTTGAGCATGCGCTCGGCCACGGTGGCATAGGCCAGAGGGTTGCGCTTGCACTCCGCGAGATAGTCCTCCAGGGACATCTCTTCCTCACGGGTGCGTTCGAAGCGGGCGCTGAAGCTGCTGATCACGTCCATGGCGACCTCCTGTGGAGTTGCAACGTTGGATCACGACGCAGGCCTCAGGTTCACAGAAATTCGGTCGCGTGAAAACCCCGGTGTTGCGTATGGCGCGAATGATCGGACAGGGCGGGCAGAGGCGCTGCCCCGGACTCAGGCCAGTGCGGCCTCGATGTCACCGGCCAGCTTCTGCGGTGCGTCCTGCGGTGCGTAACGTCTGATCACGCGACCGTCCCGGCCGACCAGGAACTTGGTGAAGTTCCATTTGATGGCCTTGCTGCCGAGCAGCCCGGGCGCCTCGGCGGTGAGCCAGCGGTACAGCGGGTGGGCCTCGGCGCCGTTGACTTCGATCTTGCTCATCATCGGAAAGCTCACGCCGTAGTTGCGCTGGCAGAACGTGGCGATTTCGCTGTCGCTGCCCGGGTCCTGGCTGCCAAACTGGTTGCACGGAAAACCCAGCACCACCAGTCCCCGGTCGCCGTAGGTCTGGTGCAGCTGCTCCAGACCGGCGAACTGCGGGGTGAAGCCGCAGGCGCTGGCGGTGTTGACGATGAGCATGGGCTGCCCGCGGTACTTTGAAAGCGGTACCGGCTGGCCGTCGATCGACTGGGCCTGGAAGTCATAAATGCTGGACACCGGAAGTGCTCCTCATGAGGTGGTTGGTGGCGTGGGGCCGTTTCGCGCGGACCTCACAGGCTGGCACTGTGTCACGTTGTGGCGTTCCGCAAGCGGGCAAGGGCAGAGTCCGGGACGACCGAGCGGGCATACTCGTGGGAGTTGGGTAATCCCTTTGTATTCGGTGGAGAGGTGAATGGCAGGCTCATTTTCGTTGGCCCTGGTCGGTTTTCCCGAGAGCGAATCGGCCACGTTCGAGTCGTTCTTCCGGCTGGCAGCGCGTCGCCCGCCGGCCTATGTGGTGCAGGACGAGGTGCTGGATGCGCAGGTGCTGGTGGTCAACGCCGACAACGCCCAGGCCGTGCACCTGGTGCGCCACGCCGAGCTGCAGGGCAAGGTGCTGCTGATCGGTCACAACGATGCGGGCACCGGCTGGCCGCTGCAGCGCAAGCCGGTCAAGCTGGTGGGCGTGCTGGCGGCGCTGGACGAACTGGTGGGCGCGCGGGCGCGGCCGGCCGCAGCGCCCACCGCCCCTGTGGCGCGCACGCGCCGTCGTTCGCCCGACACCGAGTTTCCGCCCACCCGCCCCATGGTTCGTGAGCGCCAGACAGGCTCCGCACCGCCGGTGCTGCGCAAGGTGGCGGCGCCCATGCCGCGGTTGCCGTCGCAGCCGGTGGGTGTGATGGGGGTCACCGATTTCGGGGCGCTGGAGCCGGCGCCCGCACCCGCGCCGTCCTCGCGTGCACCTTCTTCCCGCGCGCCGTCATCCCGGTCGATGCGCTCCAGGAACAGCCGGACGTCGGCGGCGGTGCCGGAGGTGCAGCGCGGCGACGTGCTGCTGGTGGCCGAAAGCCTGGTGGAAGGCCGCATCCTGCACAAGCGCTTCAAGCGCTACGGGCTGAACATCGACTGGTCGCGCGAGGCGCCCCAGGCGCTGGCCCTGCTCAAGGAGCACCCTTACCGTCTGGTGGCGATCGACCGCATCAAGGGTGACGCCGATGCCTACTCGGTCTGCCGCAGCGCCAAGCAGCGCAAGCTGCCCAATGGCAGCGCACCGGTGGTCCTGATGTTTGCGCCCACCGCCGGCAGCATGGACCGCATCAAGGCGGGACTGGCGGGGTGCGACGCCTACCTCTCCCGCTCGGTGGGCGAGGCCGAGTTCTACCGGGTGCTGGCGCAGCACCGGCTGGTCAATCTGGACGGCTTCGAGCCGACCAACATCAATTTCTAGCCGTGCAGGTCGTCCCGGCGGGCGATCTCCAGCAGCCGCTCCAGCTCCACCCCGTGGTGGCGCTGGTTGTGCTGGTGCCACTTCATGATCAGCCACATGAAGCCGGCCACGATCAGGCCGAAGATGGTGATGGCGGCGAAGGCCGAAAGGCCCATGCCGGTGGAGAAGCTGTAGAGCGCGCCCAGGACCAGGATGCAGGCCTGCTCGTTGAAGTTCTGCACCGCGATGGACCGGCCCGCGCCCATGAGGTTGTGGCCCCGGTGCTGCAGCAGCGCGTTCATCGGCACGACCAGGAAGCCGCCCAGGCCACCCAGCAGCACCAGGAAGGGCGCGGCCACCCAGACGTTGTCGATGAAGTTCATGCCGATGACCAGCAGGCCCATGCCGATGCCCAGGGGCATGACGCGCGTGGCCTGGTCCAGCCGCATGCGCAGCGAGGCCACCACCGCACCCACGGCGGTGCCCAGCGCCACCACGCCCACCAGGGACGAGGCCTGGGTGGTGGTGTAGCCCAGTGCGGCGCCGGCCCATGCCAGCACGATGTAGCGCAGGTTGCCGCTGACACCCCAGAACAGGGTGGTGGTGGCCAGCGAGATCTGACCCAGGTGGTCTTTCCAGAGGCGGCCGTTGCAGCGCCAGAAATCAGGCAGCAGCTCCAGCGGATTCCGGGGCATGGGTCGCGGGGTCACGCCGGTCAGCGGGATGCGCAGGTTGAAGGCCGCGGCCAGCGCGTACACGCTCACCAGCACCGCGATGGCGGCTTCGGCCGGGTGGTCGATGCCGGTGGTCAGCCCGGGCGCGTCGACCGATAACAGCAGCGACGACAGGTAGGGGCCGACGAGCTGGCCTCCCAGCAGCACGCCCAGGATGATGGAGGCGATGGTCAGGCCCTCGATCCAGCCATTGGCCTTGACCAGCTGGGAGGGCGGCAGCAATTCGGTGAGGATGCCGTACTTGGCCGGGGAGTAGGCGGCAGCACCCAGGCCCACCAGGGTGTAGGCCAGGAGTGGGTGCACACCCATCAGCATCAGCAGGCAGCCCGCCACCTTGATCGCGTTGCTGATGAACATCACCTGGCCCTTGGGCCGCGCATCGGCAAAGGCCCCCACGAACGGGGCCAGGGCGACGTAGAACAGGGCGAACAGGGGGACGAGGGCGGCGCTCTGCCACTCGGGGGCGTGGCGGCTGCGCAGCAGCTCGATGGCGGCCACGAACAGCGCGTTGTCAGCCAGGGAGCTGAAGAACTGCGCCGTCATGATGGTGTAGAAGCCGCGCTTCATCAAGGGTCTTGTTGTGGCCGGCGTTCGGTGTCCGGGGGGTGGCGGCTGCGGGGGGCCTCTGGCTGTCTCCAACGATCCGGCGGTTATAGCACGCCACCCTGACCGTCCCGCCCCGGTGCGGGACGGTGTTGCGCCTAGTGGCAGGGGCGCCGGCAGGCTTGGCGCCGGGTGTGTCAGTTTGGCGCAAGAAAGGGGTGGAACGGGTCTTGCGGCCGGCTCCGAAACCGACAAGAGGAGACACCCACATGATCAGCATCGACAAGGCGCTGCTGCGGCAGCTGCTGTTGATAGAGCGCCCCTGGGAAGTTCGCGACTACCGCCTGGACGTGCGCAAGCGCCGCTGCGATGTCTGGATCGGGCAGGAGCCCGAGCGCGGCTGGTTCGGCCGGCCCAAGGCGGCGCCGGCGGGGGAGATGGCGGTCTGGCAGCACCTGGCGATCGGGCCGGTCCGTTTTCATCTGCACGTGACCGTGCCGCACGGGTTCGAGTCCAGGGGCATCGGCTGGATGGGCGATGCCGGCATGCCGTTCACCCGGGCGCTGGCGGCGCGGGTGTTCGCGCTGTTTGGCGAGGGTGTGCCGCTGCAGTCGGTGTGCACGCTGCTGGACCTGAGCCTGCAGGACGTCTGGCGCTACCGCTATGCGCTGGACACCGGCCGCGCCGGGGGCGCCGAGCCGGTGGCGCGCCCGGCGGAACCAGCGCCAGCACCGGCGGCCACGCGTGCCGGGCCGGCCCCGGCCAGCACCGCCGTGCCCGATGTGACCGACCCGGTCTGGCTGCGCCTGCTCGACGGCGACCTGAGCCTGGACATCAAGGTGCTCAGCCTCAAGCTGATGCTGACCAAGCTGCGCTCGCAGCTGGACCTGATCCACGACGAGGAGGTGCGCCTGCTCAAGCTCAAGGAGCTGCACCGCTATTTCGTCAAGAACGAGCGCGTGCTCACCCACGAACTGGACCAGCTGCGGCTGGGTTGACCCGACATGAACGCATCCCGAACCCCGCCGGCACGCCCTGTCAGCGGCACGCTGATGGACCTGCAGGACGCCCTGGTGGCGATCCGCAGCGGCGCCTACCTTTCGATCGCGGCCGACGAGGCCCTGCTGCGCCGGCTGCCGCCGGGCAACTGGCTGGCCGGCAGCATCCCGTACTTCATGGCCCAGGACGGCGGCGAAACCTCGCGCCAGAAGCTCTTCGTCACCGAGCTGCCCACCCACGCCGGTACGCCGCAGCTGCGCTGGTACGACGCCGCCAGCCTGCACAAGGTGGCGCTGGACGCGCCGGCCCACGGGCTGACGGTGCTGATCGTGCCGGCCTTCTCCGACGTGCATTCGCGCTTCGCCCGCGAGGCACCGGCCTTCGAGGACATGTACATGAAGCCCCTGGTGGGCTGGATCGCGGGCGTGCACCTGGACGACCTGGGCCAGGCCGCGCCGGTGGTGGCCAACGGCCAGACCCTGGTGTTCAGCCACGACAAGGCGCTGGCGGTGCACATACCGCTGCCGGAGTCCATCTACCCGCGCATCGACATCCTCAACCTGTTCCAGCCGGGCGGCGGCGACGCGATCCGTTTCCCGTCCACCGGCTTTTCGGCGCAGGAGTGCTTCGTCAACGGGCAGCTGGTGAACCTGGCGCAGTACCTGGCGCAGAAAGGCATCGACACCCGGCTGCCGCTGGTGGCCGACTATTCGGGCGCGATGATCAACGTCTCGTTCAAGGCGGTGGACGCGGCGGCCGGGCGCGTGGACTTCTACGCCCCGGTGTTCGACGACGTGGAGTACCGCATCGCCGAACCGGTGCCCGACTACGCCCGCTCGTTTGCGCAGTCGCTGCCGGGCGATGCCCTGGGGGCGCGCTGGAGCTGCAACTGCATCCTCAACTACCTGTACGGCGGGCTCGAAGGCCAGCGCACCGGGCCGATCACCGGGCCCATGACCTTCGGCGAGATCGCCTACCAGCTGCTCAACCAGACCATGGTCTACGTGAACCTCGAGAAGCTGTAGAAGCGGCGCTGCTCCGGCATGAATCGCCTTGGGCAGCGGTGGTGGCGAGACGGGTTTGTGCGACAGTCGGCGCTTTCCGCCGACTTTTGCTTCCTCCCACCTGTCCGGTTCTGCCATGCCCCGCCCGATCCTCGCCACCGTCCACCCCGAAGCGCTTGAACACAACTTGAACCAGGCCCGCGTGCGCGCGCCCGACGCCCGCGTCTGGGCGGTGGTCAAGGCCAACGCCTACGGGCACGGCATCGAGCGTGTGTTCCCGGCCCTGCGCAGCGCCGACGGCTTTGCCATGATCGACTTGGCCGAAGCCGAGCGCCTGCGCGCGCTCGACTGGCGCGGCCCCCTGCTGCTGCTCGAAGGCGTGTTCGAGCCGCGCGACTTGGAACTGTGCTCGCGCCTGAACATCTGGCACGCGGTGCACTGCACCGAACAGATCGACTGGCTGGCCGCGCACAAGACGCACACGCCGCACCGCGTCTTCCTCAAGCTCAACAGCGGCATGAACCGCCTGGGCTTCCGGCCCGACGCGTTCCGCGCGGCATGGGCGCGGCTGAACGCGCTGCCGCAGGTGGAAGAGATCTCGCTGATGACGCATTTCTCCGATGCCGACGGTCCGCGCGGCATCGCCCACCAGGTCGCCGCCTTCGAGGCCGCCACCGCCGACCTGCCCGGTGAGCGCAGCCTGTGCAACAGCGCGGCCATCCTGCGCCATGCGCAAAGCCCGCTGCGCGGCGTGGGCGTGAGCACGCTGGCGGCCGACTGGGTGCGCGAAGGCATCGCACTCTACGGCGGAGCGCCCGACCACCCCGAGAACACCGCGGCCGGCTGGGGCCTGCAACCCACCATGAGCCTGACCACCAAAGTCATCGGTGTGCAGAGCCTGCAGCCCGGCGACACCGTGGGCTACGGCTCGGCCTTCACCGCGGAGCAGCCCATGCGTGTCGGCGTCATCGCCTGCGGCTACGCCGACGGCTATCCGCGCCACGCGCCCACCGGCACGCCGGTGCTGGTGAGCGGTGTGCGCACCCGCACCGTCGGCCGCGTCAGCATGGACATGATCGCCGTCGACCTGGCGCCGCTGGACGCCGCCGGCGTGCCAGCCGGCATCGGCAGCGAGGTCGTGCTCTGGGGCGTCTCGCCGTCCACGGGGGCGCAACTGCCGGTGGACGAGGTGGCCCGTTCCGCAGGCACCATCAGCTACGAGCTGCTGTGCGCGGTCGCGCCCCGGGTGCCGTTCGCCGATCCGGCGTAGAACCCGGTTACCACACAGGTTCATTTGCAGGCCCCGCCGGGCGCCGGAGTGGTTCCCGGCAGACAATCGATTGCATTCCCGATTGAAAGCCTGATGTGAACCCCGTTTCCGCCTTCCTGGCCGCCCCGCTGAAAACCCTGCGCGGCCTGCCCTATGTCGCCTGGATCATCCTGTACTGCGCCCTCACCTGGGGCATCTTCGGGGCGCTGCTGGGGGCGGTGACGCCCAACCTGCGCGCCCAGATGGGCGTGTCCTTCCAGCAGATGGGCTGGCTCATGGCGATCTGGAGCGCCGGCGGCGCCGTCGGCTCGCTGCTGGGCGGCGCCATCGCCAAGCGCTTTCCGCCGCGCCGCCTGCTGCGCGCCTACACCGCGGCCGTGGTGGTGGCGCTGGCGGGCGTGCTGCTGGCACCCAGCTTCGGCTGGCTGGCTTTCTTCATGGTGACCATCGCCACCTTCGAGACCGCGCTCTTCACCGTCGGCCACGGCCTGCTGGCCGAGCTGAGCGACGAGCCCGAGCAGCGCGCCCGCATCATCAGCCTGGTCGACGTCGGCTACAGCCTGGGCACCATGTTCTCGCCGCTGATGGCGGCAGCGGTGCTGGCGGCCAACCCGAACTGGCGCGGCCCTTATGTGGTGTTCGGCTTCATGGCGCTGGTGATGCTGCTGATGACGCTGCAGCGCCGCCACCTGCGCAGCGTGGCTTTTCGCAGCGACCACGCGCACGCCGAAGCCACCGGACAAGTGCACCAGCCGCTGGACTACGGCGGCCTGCTGCGCCAGCCGGTGGTGCGCTGGGTGCTGTTCGCCGGCGTGTGCAGCGGCCTGTGCGAATGGGGCCAGTACTTCTGGTTCGTGAGTTTTGCCACCGAGGCGCTGGGCGAGAGCGACCAGGTGGCCCGCATGGCCCTGGGCTTCCTGATGGCCGGCATGGTCACCGGCCGGGTCTGGCAGGCCTTCGTGCACAGCCGCTGGAGCATGGAGCAGAAGATCCAGGGCCTGGGCGCGCTGGCGGCGCTGGCGATCACGGGCGTCTGGCTGAGCCCGGCCGATGCGCCCTTCGTCTGGCTCGCGCTGTGCAACTACCTCACCGGCCTGGGCGTCTCGGTGGGCTTCCCCATCCTGCTGGGCATCGCGCTGCGCGGATTCCCGCAGGAGGCGCCGCGCCTGTCGGCGCTGCTGATGATCTCCTTCACCGTCGGGGCGCAGATCGCGGCCCTGCTGATGGGCGAACTGGCCGAACACTTCGGCCTGCGCGCGGCCTACGCGGTGCTGGTGGCGGCGGCGCTGAGCTTCTTCGGGGCGGCCTGGGTGCTGGCGCGGCAGCGCCGCTGAGGCTCTGCCGCCGATGAACGGCGGTCGAAGATGTCTTGTACCCCTGGGGGTATGTGTGTATACTGCGGCAGGTATAGGAGATCGCCATGCCCGTCCATGCACACGCCCCGTTGTTTCTGTCCCTGAACCCGGTCCGCACCGCGCGCCTGCTGCTGGCTTCCGGCCTGCTCGCCATGGGCGCTGCACAGGCCGCCGATCCGGCGCCCGCTTCGGCGGGCCCCCAGGTGCCCGTGGTCGCCGTGGGTGCGCAGGCGGTGGCGGGCAGCGCCGAGTTCGACGGCAGCCTGCAGGCGGTGCGCCAGAGCGTGCTCTCGGCCCAGGCCAGCGGACGCATCGCCACGCTGTCGGTCAAGGCCGGTGACCGCGTGAAGGCCGGCCAGGTGCTGGCCGTGATCGACGATCGCGCGACCCAGGCCGGCGTGGCGCAGGCGCAGGCTGGCGTCGCGCAGGCCCAGGCCAGCCTGGCCAACGCCAGGGCGGCCTACGAGCGCACGAAAGAACTGCGCGCGCAGGGCTTCATCGCCCAGGCCGCGCTGGATTCGGCACTGGCCCAGTACCGCGCCGCCGAAGCCGGCGCCGCCGCCGCCCGCGCCGGCCAGACCCAGGCCAGCGTGGCCCAGGGTTTCACCCGCCTGACCGCGCCTTACGACGGCTGGGTGCTGGCGACGCACGCCGAGGCCGGCGCCCTGGCCATGCCCGGCGCGCCCATCCTCACCGTCTACGCGCCGCAACCGATCCGTGCCGTGGTGCATGTGCCGGCCTCGCAGCAGCCGCTGGCGCTGGCGGCCTCGCAGGTCGAGGTGCAACTGCCCGGCACAGACAAGTGGGTCAGCCCCGCCGCCAAAACCACCGTGCCCGCCGCCGACCCGGTGTCGCAGACGGTGGAGTGGCGCCTGAACCTGAGCGACGCCGATGGCGCCGGTCAGGTGCCCGGCCGCCAGGTGAAGGTGCGCTTCGTCGGCAGCGCCGCCCAGACCGCGCCGCAGCGCCTGGTGGTGCCGGCCACAGCCCTGCTGCGCCGGGGTGAGCTGACCGGCGTCTACGTCGTGACCACCAAGGGCGACGCCGCGAAAGGCTTCGCGCTGCGCGCGGTGCGCACCGGTGCCACACACGGCGACGGTGTCGAGGTGCTGGCGGGCCTGAAGGCGGGCGACCAGGTGGCGCTCGATCCTGTGCGCGCCGGTCTGGCCGGCGCAACGCCCGTGACGAAGTAAGGGGCCACCATGAGCCATCCCAACGAGTCTTCCCCGCTGGAGAAGCTGGGCTTCTCCGGTTCCGTGGCGCGGGCCTTCCAGGCCAACGCCATCACGCCGCTGCTGGCGCTGGTCGCGCTGCTGCTCGGCCTGTTCGCCGTGCTGGTCACGCCGCGCGAAGAGGAACCGCAGATCAACGTGACCATGGCCAACGTGATCATCCCCTTCCCCGGCGCCTCCAGCGCCGATGTGGAGAAGATGGTCGCCGCCCCGGCCGAGCACGTGCTCTCGCAGATCCAGGGCATCGAGCACACCTATTCGGTCGCGCGCCCCGGCGTCGCGGTGCTGACGGTGCAGTTCAAGGTCGGCGTGCCGCGCACCGAGGCGCTGGTGCGCCTGTACGACGTGCTCAACGCCAACCAGGACTGGCTGCCGCAGGGCCTGGGCGTGCTCACCCCCATCGTCAAACCCAAGGGCATCGACGACGTGCCGGTGCTGGCGGCCACGCTGTGGACGGTCGACGCGCAGAGCGCGCACGACCTGGAGCGCGTGGCGCACGCGGTCGAGACCGAACTCAAGCGCGTGCCCGGCACGCGCGAGGTGGTCACCATCGGCGGCCCCGGCCGCGCGGTGCACGTGTGGCTGAACCCCAACCAGCTGCGCGAGCGCGGCGTGAGCGTGCAGCAGCTGCACGGCGCCATCGCGGCGGCCAACCAGGCGCTGCCTTCGGGGGCGGTGGTCAACCCCAACCCGGCCCCCGGCGAGCCCGGCATGCTGTCGGTGGAAACCGGCGA
The DNA here is from genome assembly GCF_001592285.1 of Hydrogenophaga pseudoflava NBRC 102511. Taxonomy (GTDB): domain Bacteria; phylum Pseudomonadota; class Gammaproteobacteria; order Burkholderiales; family Burkholderiaceae_C; genus Hydrogenophaga; species Hydrogenophaga pseudoflava. The sequence goes on from NZ_BCWQ01000003.1 coordinate 259,622, forward strand.
GTTCCTGCAGAACGAGCAGGACGTGGGGGACATCGTGGTTGGCGTGAACGCGGGTCGCCCGGTCTACCTGCGCGAGGTCGCGCGCGTCGAGGCCGGCGCCCAGCTGCCGCAGCGCTATGTGTGGTTCACGCCCGGCGTGGCGGATGCGGCGCACGCCGCCCAGCAAGGCCAGAACCACCCGGCCGTGACCATCACCGTCACCAAGAAGCCCGGCGAGAACGCTGTGGACGTGGCGCGCGGCGCCGCCGAGCGGCTGGACAACCTGAAGAACACGGTCATCCCGGACGACGTGCAGGTCAGCATCACGCGCGACTACGGCCAGACCGCGGCCGACAAGGCCAACAAGCTGATCCAGAAGCTGATCTTCGCCACCGCCAGCGTGATCGTGCTGGTGGGGCTGGCGCTGGGCCGGCGCGAGGCGGTCATCGTCGGCGCGGCGGTGATTCTCACGCTCACGGCCACGCTGTTTGCCAGCTGGGCCTGGGGCTTCACGCTCAACCGCGTGTCGCTGTTCGCGCTGATCTTTTCGATCGGGATCCTGGTGGACGACGCGATCGTGGTGGTGGAGAACATCCACCGCCACCGCATGCTCACGCCGCACGATCCGCTCAGGCTGATCATTCCGCGCGCGGTCGACGAAGTGGGCGGCCCCACCATCCTAGCCACCTTCACCGTCATCGCGGCCCTGCTGCCCATGGCCTTCGTGTCCGGCCTGATGGGCCCGTACATGAGCCCGATCCCGATCAACGCCAGCATGGGCATGGCGATCTCGCTGGCGATCGCGTTCACGGTCACGCCCTGGCTCGCACTCAAGCTCACCAAGACCGGTGAAGGCCACGCGGCGCACGGCCCCGGCAAGCTCACCAGCGCGCTGCAGAACACCTTCACCCGCATCCTCACGCCCTTCCTGCAGAGCGCGCGCAAGCGCTGGCTGCTGCTGGCCGGCATCCTGGCCGCCCTGCTGCTGTCGGTGGGCCTGGCCGTGGTGCAGTGGGTGGTGCTGAAGATGCTGCCCTTCGACAACAAGAGCGAGTACCAGGTGGTGCTGGACATGCCCGCCGGCACCCCGCTGGAAAGCACGACCGCCGCACTGCAGGACATGACCGCCTTCCTCGCGCAGCAGCCCGAGGTGGCCAACGTGCAGGGCTACGCCGGCACGGCCAGCCCCATCACCTTCAACGGTCTGGTGCGCCAGTACTACCTGCGTGCCGAGGCCGAAGGTGGCGACCTGCAGGTCAACCTGATCGGTGCGCACGACCGCAGCGAAAAGAGCCACGCCATCGCGCAGCGCCACCGCCCCGCGCTGGAGCAGATCGCCGCCGCGCACGGTGCGCGCGTGAAGGTGGTGGAGGTGCCGCCCGGCCCGCCGGTGATGTCGCCCATCGTGGCCGAGGTCTACGGCCCCGACCAGGACGGCCGCGCCGAGCTGGCGCAGCGCGTGGCCAAGGCCTTTGCCGCCACGCCCGACATCGTGGGCGTGGACACGTCGTTGAAAGAGAACGCCCCGCGCGCCTTCCTGCGCATCCAGCGCCAGCGCGCCGAGTCGCTGGGCATTCCGGTGCAGGTGATCGCGCAGACGGTGTACGCCGCGCTCTCGGGCAGCGACGCCGCCTACCTGCACGACGGCCACGCCAAGTTCGCGGTGCCGGTGCGCATCCAGCTGCCGCGCGAGGCGCAGGTCGGTCTGGACGCCGTGCTGGCCCTGCCCCTGAAGGCCGCCAACGGCGCGATGGTGCCGCTGTCCGAGCTGGTCACCGTCGAACGCGGTGTGATCGACCAGCCGCGCTTCACCAAGGACCTGCTGCCCGTCACCTACGTGTTCGGCGACATGGCCGGCCAGCTCGACTCGCCGCTGTACGGCCTGTTCGGCATCCGCCCGGCCATGAAGGACGCCGCGCTGCCCAACACCGGCGAACTCGGCGAGTACTGGATCAGCCAGCCCAAGGACCCGTACCGCCAGTACGCCGTCAAGTGGGACGGCGAGTGGCAGATCACCTACGAGACTTTCCGCGACATGGGCGCCGCCTACGGCGTCGGCCTGGTGCTGATCTACCTGCTGGTGGTGGCGCAGTTCAAGAGCTACGTCACGCCGTTGATCATCATGGCGCCCATCCCGCTGACCATGATCGGCGTGATGCCCGGCCACGCGCTGCTGCAGTCGCAGTTCACCGCCACGTCCATGATCGGCATGATCGCGCTGGCCGGCATCATCGTGCGCAACTCCATCCTGCTGGTGGACTTCATCGAGCTGGAAACCCAGCGCGGCGTGCCGTTCGCGCAGGCCGTCGTGCAGTCGGCCGCGGTGCGGGCCCAGCCCATCGCGCTGACCGGCCTGGCCGCCATGATGGGCGCCTTCTTCATCCTCGACGACCCGATCTTCAACGGCCTGGCCATTGCGCTGATCTTCGGCATTGCTGTGTCCACGATGCTGACCCTGGTCGTCATTCCCGTTCTCTACTACGCCATGTACCGCAAGAAGTACGAAGCGGCGTGATCCTGTGTGCTTCCATTTTTTTCAAGGAGTCTGAAATGACCGTCGAACGCCTCATCCGCATCATGGCCGGCACCGTCGTGCTGATCTCGCTCGCCCTGGGTTACCACGGCAGCCCCATCTTCGTCAGCGAGTGGTTCCTTGCGCTGACCGCCTTCGCTGGTTTCAACCTGGCGCAGTCGGGCATCACGGGCTTCTGCCCGCCGGCCATCCTCTTCAAGAAGATGGGCATCCGCGAAGGCGGCAGCGCCTGCTCCACCAAGTAAGCCGGTGACATGAGCAGTCCTACGCCCCTCAAATTCCTCATGCCCGGCTGGTTCTCGCTGGTCATGGGCCTGTGCGGCCTCGCGCTGGCCTGGCACCGGGCCGGGCCGTTGCTCGGCGAGATGGCCGGGGGGCTGGCGCTGGTGGCGGGGCTGGTGGCGCTGGTCGTGTTTGCCGTGCTGCTCGTGGCGTCGCTGCTGCGCTGGCAGCGCTATCCGGCGGCGCTGGCCGAGGACCTGAAGCACCCGGTGCGCCACGCCTTCGTGGCGGCGTTCCCGGTGTCGCTGCTGCTGCTGGCGACGGTCGGGGTGGCGCTGGGCGGTGCCTCGGGCGAGCTGGCGCCGGTGTGGCGCGCGCTCTGGTGGACCGGCAGCCTGATGCAGCTCTGGGCCACGCTGTGGGTGCTGGGCCGCTGGCTCGCGCCTGCGGTGGGTGCCACGCCGGGCAACACCGGGCTGTGGCCTTCGGTCACGCCGGTGCTGCTGATCCCGGTGGTGGGCAATGTGCTCGCGCCGCTGGCGGGCGTCCCGCTGGGCCATGGCGACTGGGCCGCGGCGCAGTTCGGCATCGGGGCCTTCTTCTGGCCGGTGGTGCTGGCGCTGATGCTGGCGAGGCGCATCGCGCACAGCCCGCTGCCCGACCGCCTGCTGCCGGCCTGGATGATCACCGTCGCGCCGCCGGCCGTGGTCGGTCTGGTGCTGGCGCAGCTGGTCGAGCGTGGGCAGGCGCCGCTCGGAGCGGCGCAGGCGATGTGGGGCATCGCGCTGTTCTTCCTGCTGTGGGTGGCGCCGGTGCTCAAGCGCGCCGTGGCCCAGCCCTTCGGCATCCCGTTCTGGGCCCTGTCGTTCCCGCTCGCGGCCTTCACCACCCTGACGCTGCGCCTGCTGGCGCTGCAGGAGCAGCCCGGTGGTCTCATGCAGACCGCGGCGGTGCTGCTGCTGGCCGCCACGTCGATGGTGGTGCTGTGGCTGGGCTTTGCCACCGTGCGCGGCCTGCGCGACGGTTCGCTGCTCGCGCCCGAGCCGGTGGCCGCCATCGCGCCGGTTTCCGCCTGAGCCGGACCGGAGCCGTCCATGACCGCGCCGCGCACCCTGGCCACCGAACGCAAGGCCGAGCTCATGCACCGGCTGCGCCGCGCCGAGGGCCAGGTGCGCGGCCTTCAGAGGCTGCTGGAAGAGGGGGCCGACTGCGCCAAGATCGCCCAGCAGCTGCTGGCCACGCGCCACGCACTGGACAGCACCTATGTGCGCCTGAACCTCTCGCTGGCCGAGCAGGAGCTGACCGCCTGCGGTGGCACCACCGCCGACCCGCAAACGGTCAGCGAGGTGCTGGGACGCCTGCAGGACAAGCTCGGCCGCTCGCGATAGGCCGCCCGCCCGCGGGGCGATGCATCTGGTTGCAGCTCGGGGACGGGGGGCTTTGGTATGCTGGCCTCCCTCTGAAAACCGACCCCGCCCCATCCATGAAGACCGTCTTCGCCGCCGCCCTGCTGCTGTCCCTGGTTGCCTGTTCGTCCACCCCCAAGGCCGAGTGGGTCAAGCCCAAGGCCAGCAAGGACGACACCTACACCCAGCTCTCCGATTGCCAGTACCAGGTCGGTCTGGCCAAGGTGCCCGAGGACGAGCGCGAGCAGATGGTGGCCCACTGCATGCGCGGCAAGGGCTTCCGCTACGTGGCCATCCCCGCTGCCAAGTGAGCCCGGCCTGGACCTCCTGAGTTCCGCGCCGCTGCTGGCGGCCGCCGCGTTCGGCGCGGGGGCCCTCAATGCCATCGCCGGCGGCGGCAGTTTCCTCACCTTTCCCGCGCTGGTGTTCACCGGCGTGCCGCCCATCGTCGCCAACGCCACCAGCGCGCTGGCGGTGAGTCCCGGCTATCTCGGCAGCACGCTGGGCTTCCGGGCCGAATTGCGCGAACTGCCGGCGCAGCGGCTGCGGCGCGAGACGCTGATCGCGGCCATCGGCGGTGTCGTGGGTGCGCTGCTGCTGCTGGTCACGCCCGCCAAGCTGTTCACCGGCATCGTGCCCTGGCTGCTGCTGTTCGCCACCGTGCTGTTTGCGGCCGGTCCGGCCATCGCCCGCCGGGCGATGGCGGCCTCGGCCAGTGGTCATGGCCTGGCGCGCTGGCGCGAACCCGGCCTGATGGCGGTGGCCATCTACGGTGGCTACTTCAACGGCGGGCTGGGCATCCTGCTGATGGCGCTGTACACGGTGGCTGGCGAGACACGGCTGAACACCGTCAACGCGCTCAAGAACCTCAACTCGCTGGTGCTGTCCTGGCTGTCCGTGGCGGCCTTCGTGGTCGCGGGCGCGATCGCCTGGAAGGAAGGCCTGCTGATGATGGTCGCGGCCACGGCGGGTGGCTACTTCGGCGCGCGCTGGTCCAAGGCGCTGCCGGTGGCCTGGGTGCGCAGGGGCGTGATCGTCACCGGGCTGGTCATGAGTGCCGTCTTCTTCTCACGCCTTTGACCGGGCGTCACAGTCCGAACCACGCTCCCATGTGCTGCCAGGCCGCGAACGCCAGGTGGCCGACCGAAATGGCGTAGCCCACGCCCACCGCGCCGGTGGCCGCGGACAGCAGCAGCGCGATGCCGTCGCGGAACAGCCAGCCCAGGCTCAGCAGCATCAGGCTGGTGCCGGGCAGCACATTGCCCAGCGGCAGCGGCAGGAAGATCAGCGCGGCCATCAGCGCGATCCACAGCGCCCACCAGAACCTGGCGCGGGCATGGCACAGCGCCTGCCAGCGCGGGCACATCCAGCGCTCGGCGCGCTCGTAGGTCCAGGCCAGCCCGTGCAGGCAGCGGCGCGTCCAGGTTTCGTTGAGGGTCAGCCGCGCCAGCCGTTCGGGCAGGGGCAGGGTGTCGCGCCCGCGCAGCCAGGCGCCGGCCAGGGCGAAGATGCCCAGGCTGAGCACCGTGCCCGCGCCGGCGATGGGCACCGTGCTCAGCAGCGCCATCAGCATCAGCAGCACCGCGCCCGATCCCTCGCCGTGCAGCTGCAGCAGCTCCCGCAGCGACAGGCGCAAGGCCTGCGGTCCCTCGGAGGCCGCGCCGCGCAGGCGCTGCGCGATGCCCTCGTTCACCGGACGATCCTCCGGATGGCGCTCATGCGCCCACAGGCCTCGCACCGGTCTGCTGCGCCGTGGTGCGCCCGACCAGCCAGTGCAGCAGGCCGGCGATGGCCAGCATCGGCACCAGCACCATCGCCCAGCCCACCCACAGCAGCGGGCCGACCCAGGCCATCAGGGCGTCGCCGGAGGGCATCACCGCGCCCAGCCATTCCACCAGCGACACCACGAACGACTGCAGGGCGGCGATCGACGCGGTGTCGATCCAGGGCTCCAGCCAGGCGGGCACGGGCGGCAGCGCCAGACCACCGACCGTGCCCGCCGCGCCCTGCAGCGACCCGGTGTCGATGGCCGACAGCAGCCAGCCGGTGAGCTGGTGCACGGCGGCGATGAAGCCGGTCCACAGGGCCGCCAGCAGCGCGGTGAGACTCCAGATGAGGGTCTTCATGGCGTCACACCAGCACCGGCCGGCGCCAGGCCGCGCTCAGCGCATCCAGCAGCTCCACCTCGCCATCGGCCAGGTGACCGTCGGACAGCATGAGCGTCTCGCACTGCAGCAGGATCAGGTCCTGCAGGCCGCGGTCCGTGACCTCGCTCATCAGCTGGTCGCGGATGGCGGGGTCGACCGCGCCGGTCCATTGCCCGCCGCCGGCCAGCAGCAGGTCCTGGCAGAAGTCGTCCACCACTGCCTTGAAGGCTTCGGGGCTCAGGCCCAGGCGCTCGGGCGCCTGCTGCCGGTCCAGGGCACGGATCTCGGTCATCGAGTACTGGCCGTCGGCCAGCATGGCCATGGCCAGCACGCGGGCAGCGGCTTCGGGGCTGTTGACGGAATAGGCTTTCATGCGGGACTCCTGGTGGGTTGGGTTGCAGAAACGCTCAGTCGTTGCCGCCGATGCCGAACAGGCTCAGCAGGCTGGTGAACAGGTTGAAGGCCGAGACGAACAGGCCGACCGTGGCCAGCACGTAGTTGGTCTCGCCGCCGTTGACGATGCGGCTGGTCTCGAACAGGATCAGTCCGACCGACAGCAGGGCCACCATGGCCGAGACTGCCAGCGCCAGCGCGGGCATGGTGAAGAAGTAGGCCACCAGGGCCAGCACGATGGCGATCACCATGCCGGCGAACAGGAAGCCGCCCATGAAGCTGAAATCGCGCCGCGTGGTCAGCACATAGGCCGAGAGGGCGACGAAGGTCGCGCCCGTGGCGGCCAGCGCGGCCACGATGGTGTCGGCGCCGCCGGGCAGTTCCAGCGTGCGCGAGAGCAGCGGGCCGAGCGTGTAGCCCATGAAGCCGGTCAGCGCGAACACGGCGGGCAGGGCCCAGCCGCTGTTCTGCAGCTTGTGCACCGCGAACAGCAGGCCGAAGTAGCCCACCAGCGTGACCACCAGCCCGGGTGCGGGCCAGCTGTTGGCGACCGCCAGGGCCGCGATGCCGGCCGCGAACAGGATCGTCAGCGACAGCAGGGCGTAGGTGTTGCGCAGGACCTTCGCGGCCTGCGGACGGTCCAGCGACAGGGAGCTGCCGGTGGACAGGGAAGGGATGCGACGGACTTGTGCCATGAGGGTTCTCCTGGGAGGGAACAAAGGGAGGCTGAAAGATAGGGTTTCGCGTTCTTCATAAAAAGCAGACAATGGCGAAGAATTTCTCCCAAAAAGGCGAAGAATGAATCAGGAACTCAATTACAAGCACCTGTATTACTTCTGGGTCACGGCCAAGGAAGGCGGCATGTCGCACGCGGCGGCCCGGCTGGGCATGGCGGTGCAGACCATCAGCGCGCAGGTGCGGCTGCTGGAGCAGTCGCTGGGCCACGCGCTGTTCAAGCCGGCTGGCCGTGGCCTGGCCCTGACGGAGGCGGGCCAGGCCGCACTGCAGGTGGCCGAGCAGATCTTCCATCTCGGGGAACACCTGCACGCGGCGGTGCGCGACGCCACCAGCCAGACCTCGGTGCGGCTGGTGGTGGGCATCTCGGACGGGCTGGCCAAGCTGGCGGTGCGCGAGCTGCTGGCGCCGGCGCTGGAGGAGCCGCGACTGCGTCTGGTCTGCCACGAGGACGAATTCGACGATCTGCTGGCCGACCTCGCGCTGCACCGGCTGGACGTGGTGCTGTCCGACCGGCCTGCGCCGGCCAACCCCAACCTCAAGCTCTACAGCCACGCCATGGGGTCGTCGCCGCTGGGCTGGTACGCGCCGAAGGAATGGCTGGCGCAGGCGCGCAAGGACTTCCCGCGCTGCCTGTCCGAAGTGCCGGTGCTGCTGCCCAGCGCCCACGCCTCGGTGCGCATGCGCATCGACCAGTGGTTCGAGCAGCAGGGGGTGCTGCCCAACGTGGTCGGCGAGTTCGAGGACAGCGCGCTGCTGGTCACCTTCGGGTCCTCGGGCATGGGCGTGTTCCCTGCCTCCGAGCGCATGCGCGAGAAGCTCTCCAGCGGCTACGGCCTCGAGTGGTTCGCGCCCTGCGAGGGCGTGCAGGAGCACTTCTACGCCATCGGCACGGCGCGCAAGGTGCAGCACCCGCTGGTGCAGCAACTGCTGGCGTCGGTGGTGCCCTGAGGCCCGCGCGATGAACCCGCGTGTGCTCACGCCGGCCGCCGAGGTGCCGTGGGCGGTCGGCACCCCGTTCCGCATGCGGCCCGGGCTGTCGCGGCTGGCCGTGGCGGGAGAGGCGGCCTTGGCGCCACCGTTGTTCGTGCGCGATGCGCAGGCCGGCGCCTACGCCGACCACAAGCGGGCGGTGCTGCGGGCGCAGACCCACAGGGCACCGGTCGGTGAAGCCGACCCCGCCGTGCTGGCCGCGATCGCTCAGGCCTACGCCTCGCAGACGGGCGTGGTCCTGGCGCCCGACGCCGATGCCCTGGCCGAGGGCCTGCAGGAGGACTTCGTGATCCTGCACGACGAGCCAGGCGACGGCTTCCGGGCGCGTTTCCTCTCGGTGTGTTTTCCTTCGAACTGGAACCCGGCCGAGAAGCTGGGCCTGGACTTCACTGCCATCCACGCACCGGTGGCCGACAACGCGCTGCTGCAGGCGGGCGCGCGTGGCATCGTCGACATGGCCTTCCGGCAGGCGCCGATGTTGCGCCATGTCTGGCTGCTCACGCCCAGCGGCGACCTGGCCCAGCACCCCGAGACGCGCCGCGCCCGCTGGGAGGACGCGCTCGCCGCGGCCGACGCACCGGACGCCACGGGCCGGCTGATCGACCAGGTGTTCTTTCGCGTCGAACGCCAGACCACACTGCCGCTGCCCGCGCTGCGGCGCGGCGTGTTCTTCATCCGCGTGGTGGTGGCGCGGCTGGTGGACGTGCTGGCCGTTGCGCCCGGGCGCGCAGCCGAACTGGCCGACGCACTGGCCTCGATGAGCGAGGCCGTGGTGGCCTACCGCGGCATGGCCGCGGTGCGCGAGCGGCTCTGCGCCGAACTCAGGCTTTCTTGACCGTCGTGCTCGGCCCGTGGGCCTGGACCGACTGGATGCCGTTGTCGCGGCCAGCGGCGTCCTTGTACAGCTGGCTGGTGCCGATGACCTGGTGGTTGCCCGCCTTGAGGTTGAAGTAGAAGCGGCCGTCCGAAGCGTCCTTGCGCTCGTAGCGCGCTTCCTGCGGGCTGTTGGTCTGGACGGACTTGATGCCGTTTTCGGCCGACGCCTGGGCGTCGTACTGCTCGCTGCGCAGGATCACCTCGCCGTTGTCCGCTTTAAGGACGAAGGAAAACATGCCCTTGTCGTTCGAAGAGAGTTCGTACCAGCCTGCCATGTCAGCTCCTTGAGGTGGGTGGAAAGAAGGAATGTGCCGAAGCGGTGCCATCGTAGGCGGCTGGGGCGCTGGTGGGAAGCCGGCGCCCGCGCCTTGGTGGCCTTGGGCTGCTGGCTGTGGCGACCCCGGTCGCCTGCCTGGCCCGCAGACCTCGGAGCTCAGGCCTTGGCGTCGAACAGTGTGCCGAGCATGTCCTGCTCGGTCTTCACGACCTGGAGATTGGCTGCGAAGCTGTAGAGCGCCATCTTGCCGCCGACCAGGTCTTCGGCGAGATGGCCCAGGTCGCCACCTTCTGCGGCGGCCTGGGTTTCGCGCTCGACGCGCGCGCTCACGCCACCCGATTCGGGGTTGGCCGTCTGCACGACCTGCTGGCGCTGGAAGCCGGGCGTCTGGGCGTTGGCGATGTTGTGCGCGCCCACGTCCAGCCGCAGCTGCGCGGCGCGCAGGCCGCTCAGGCCGATGGTGGAGGCGGAAGAGGCGATGGGCGACGACATGGTGCGGGCCTGCTGCGAGTGTCCGGGCGATCTCACCCAAGGGGTTATCGGCACCTGACGGGCCGGCTTGAGTCAGCCGCCGTACCGGGTGTGCAGCCGGGCCAGTTCGGCCTTCACCGCCCTGACCAGGGCCGGGGGCGCGAGCGCCTGGGCCTCGGCGCCGAAACCCAGCAGGCGGCGGGCACCGTGCTCGACCGACTCGATCGGCAGCCGCACCACCACCCAGCCCTCGGGCAGGGGCGCCGGGGACGCGGCGGTGGGCGGGTGGTCATCGGGCGTGAACGGCGTGAGGGCGTTGCGCAGCCAGCCCAGCGCGCGCGGCGACACCGCGACGCTCGCCCGGATCGGGTGCAGCTCCGCCTCGAAGCGCGCGCTGGTGGCGCGCCACCAGGCTGCGAGGTCGAAGGCCCTGGGCCTCCGGAAGCTGCTGTCCCGCACGCGCAAGGTCTTCACCGCGGAGAGCCGGTAGGTGCGCACCGCATCCTGGCCGGCCGTGCGCGCCGCGAGGTACCAGGTGCCGCCCTTCATGACCAGCCCCAGCGGTTCCAGTTCGCGCTCGCTCGGGCCGCGCCAGCTCTCGTAGCGCACGGCGATGCGCCGGCCATGCCACACCGCTTCGGCCGCCGCGCGCAGGCAGGCCGGTGTCTCGCTGCTGCGGTACCAGTCCAGCGGGTCGATGTGCAACCGTGCCCCGACGCGGTCGGCCTGCTGGCGCCACTCGGCGGGCAGGGCCGCCACCACCTTCAGCCGCGCCGAGGCGGCGGCCTCGCCCAGCCCGAGGTCCGTCGCCGCAGCCGGCAACCCGGCCAGCAGCAGGGCCTGCGATTCGGGTTCGGTCAGACCGGTGAGCGTGGTGCTCCAGCCCTCGCGCAGCTGGAAGCCGCCCGCGCGGCCCGGTTCGCCCCAGACGGGCACGCCCGCGGCCGACAGCTGGTCGATGTCGCGCAAGATGGTGCGGGTCGAGACCTCCAGCAGGCGCGCCAGCGCCGGCGCGGTCAGGCGGCCGTGCGACTGCAGCAGCATCAGGATCGAGAGCAGGCGGCTGGCTTGCATGGTCGTCCGCATCATGCCCGCAAAACATGACATTGGTTGACATGGTTTGGGGCGCAGCATGCGCAGCCATGGAACACCTGACCTTCACCCTCACACAAACCACCCAGCTCTGGCTGTTCTTCGTGCTCGTGCTGGGCATCATCGCCTTGCCCGGCATGGACATGGCCTTCGTGCTCGGCAGCACGCTGGTCGACGGCCGGCGCGGCGGCCTGGCGGCGCTGGCCGGCATCGTCGCGGGCGGCGTGGCGCACACCGCCATGGCCGCGCTCGGGGTGGGGCTGGTGCTGCGGGCGGTGCCCGCGCTGCTCACGCTGATGCTGGTGGCGGGGGCGCTGTACCTCGGTTGGATCGGCTGGTCGCTGTTGCGCGGCGCCTCGGCGCTGGGCGAGGTTCGCGCGCCGGTCTCGCGCCCCTGGCCGGCCACCTTCCGGCAGGGCCTGCTGACCTGCCTGCTCAACCCCAAGGCCTACCTGTTCATGCTCGCGGTCTGGCCCCAGTTCGCCCGGCCGGAACATGGGTCGATGCCGGCGCAGGCGGTGGCCATGGGCGCGGTCATCGCGCTGACCCAGGGGGCGGTGTACGGCGCGGTGGTCATCGGTGCCGACCGCGCCAGGGCGTTTCTGCGCGGCAGCGGGCGCGCGCAGGTGCGGGCGGGACAGGCGGTCGGCCTGCTGCTCATTGCCGGGGGCCTGTGGATGCTGTGGGAAGGCCTGGGCAGCGGCTGACCCTTCTGCCAGCCAAAGGACAGCCAGAACTGGCACGATGGCTGCTACGCTCCGCCTCCCAGCCTCCACCCCCAAACCCCATGGAACTCCCCGCCCACCAGCTGAGCATGACCGTGCTCATGACGCCCGACACCGCCAACTTTTCCGGCAACGTGCACGGCGGCACCATCCTCAAGCTGCTCGACCAGGTGGCCTACGCCTGTGCCAGCCGCTACGCCGGCACCTACGTGGTCACGCTGAGCGTCGACCAGGTGATGTTCCGCCAGCCGATCCACGTGGGCGAGCTGGTGACCTTCCTGGCCTCGGTCAACCACACCGGCACCTCGTCCATGGAGGTCGGCATCAAGGTGATCGCCGAGAACATCCGCACGCAGGACAAGCGCCACGTCAACAGCTGCTTCTTCACCATGGTCGCGGTGGACGAGGACCGCAAGCCCACGGCCGTGCCGCCACTGCGGCCCTTCACGCCCGACGAGCGCCGCCGCCACGCGGGTGCCGAGCTGCGCAAGGCGATGCGGCGAGAGATGGAGCAGCGCTTCGCCGCCATCCGTTCGCAGGACGTGGCGGGCGCCTCTAGCTGAGGCCTGCGGACCCGGCGGGATCGTCCAGGCGCGCGGCCGCTTCCTTGAGCAGGCCGCGCAGCCAGATCAGTCCCGGGTCGCGCGTGAGGTACTTGTGCCACTGCATGGCCTGGCTGAAGGCACGCATCGGCAGGGGCACCGGGCGGATCTCGATCGGCAGCAGGGGCAGCAGGCGCTGCGCCAGCCGGGCGTGCACGGTGCCGATCAGGTCGGTGCCCACCACCAGGTGCGGGATCGCGCCGAAGCTGTAGGTGGCCAGGCCGATCTCGCGGCTGAGGCCGTGGTCGCTGGCCAGCCAGGTGTCGAACACGGGCTGGCCGCCACCGGGCGGGCGCATGGTGACGTGCCGCGCCCGCTGGTAGCGCTCCTGCGTCAGCTCGCCCTGCGCGAGTGCGCTTTCGCGCCACACCACGCAGACGAAGCGGTCCTCGAACAGCACATCCACCGGGTGGTCGGGTGAGCAGAAGGTCTGCGGAATGATGAGCAGGTCGGCCTCGCCCCGCTCCAGGTGTCGGTAGGGCTGAGTGACTTGGGGCTCCAGGTTGAAGCGCACCCGGCTGCCCTGCGCACTGGCCAGCGCCAGTGCGCCCGGGATCAGCACCTCCATCGAGTAGTCAGAGACGAAGAGCGTGAATTCGCGGTCCGACTCGGTCGGGTCGAAGGCCGGCTTGGCGGCAATGGTGGTGTCGATGCGCACCAGCACGTCGCGCACCGCGTCGTGCAGCAGCACCGCGCGCGGCGTCAGTTCCATGCGCCCGCCCACTTGCACCAGCAGCTCGTCGTCGAAGTACTGGCGCAGCCGCGCCAGCGCATTGCTCATGGTGGACTGGCTCAGGAACACGCGCTCACCGGCCCGTGTGACGTTTTTTTCGGTCAGCAGGGCGTCGAGCGCGACGAGCAGGTTGAGGTCGAGTTTCTTGAATCGCATGGTCGGCCGGTGGCGCAGTGTGCCTCAGGGCAGAGGGGCCTAGGCGGGTGCAGCCGGGGTCATCAAGGGTTTGCCCTGATATTTCGAAATCCGATTTCGGAGATTCGAACAATCCATTTCCCAGGGTATTGCCCGCTCCATAAAGTCGCGGCTCGTTTGATCTGGATCAAGTGGTCCAGGTCGGCGACAGCCCACGACAACAAGGAGACAAGCCATGCCGAATCGAGCGAATGCCCGGCCCGCCGCCCCGCGCCGGGCGCACGGACGCCGCACCCTCACGCCCCTGCTGCTCGCGCTGCTGGCCGCCCCCGCGGCCCAGGCGATCGAGATCGACACGGGGAACCCCGACTGGACCCTGCGCTGGGACAACACCGTCAAGGTCAGCCTGATGCAGCGTCTGAAGGACGCCTCGCCCGCGCTGTCGGCGCAGCCGCCGCTGACCGTCAACCAGGACGACGGTGACAACAACTTCAGGAAGGGCCTGGTCTCCAGCCGGCTGGACCTGCTGACCGAGCTGGACCTCGCCGGCCCGGGCTACGGCGCCCGCGTCAGCGGCGCGGCCTGGTACGACAGCGTCTACAACGGCAAGAACGACAACCGCGGCTTCACCGCCAACCACCGGCCTGGCACCGCGTTTGCCCCCGAAACCCGCGACCTCATGGGCCGCAAGGCCGAGCTGCTTGACGCCTTCGTCTACGGCAAGTTCGACCTGGGCGACCGCCCCGCCTCGGCCCGGCTGGGCCGCCACACCCTGCTCTGGGGCGAGAGCCTGTTCTTCGGTGCCAACGGCATCGCGGGAGGCCAGGCGCCGCTGGACCTGATCAAGCTGCTGTCGGTGCCCAACGCCACCTTCAAGGAAGTCGCCATGCCCACCGGCAAGCTCTCCGGCCAGGTGCAGCTGACGCCCGACGTGTCGCTGGGGGCCTACCTCGCCTACGAGTGGGAGAAGACCCGCCTGATGCCGGCGGGTGCCTACCTCTCCACCAGCGACTCCATGGGCCCGGGCGCCGAGCGCATCCTGGCCGGCCCCACGGCCAGCTTCGAGCGCCAGCCCGACCTGGACGCCAAGGACAGCGGGCAGGGCGGGGTGCAGCTGCGCTTCCGCGCACCGTCGCTCGACACCGACTTCGGCCTCTACGCCATCCGCTACCACGCCACCACGCCCAGCAACATCAACACCGTGCTCAACGGCGTGCCACCGGCGCTGGTGCCCAGCAGCTACCGCTGGATGTACCACGAGGGCGTGCGCGCCTTCGGCGCCAGCTTTGCCAAGTCGGTGGGCGAATGGGGTCTGGCCGGCGAGGTCTCGGTGCGCCAGAACACGCCGCTGGCCAGCTCGGGCCAGGCCTCGCTCGCGACCATCCGCGTCAACACCGGCCTGAACAACAACAGCAACCCCGGCTACGCGGTGGGCGAGACGGCGCACGCGCAGCTCTCGTGGATCGCCTCGCTGGGGCCGTCCTTTCTCTCGCGCGAAGCCTCGTTCGTGGGCGAGGTGGCCTGGAACACGCGGCTGAAGGTCACGCGCAACGAGCAGATGCTCAACCCCAATGCCGACAAGTCGGCCGTGGCCACGCGCATGGTGTTCTCGCCCAGCTACCGCCAGGTGCTGCCGGGCCTGGACCTCTCGCCCACGATCGGTCTGGGCTACACCAAGGGCAAGTCCTCGGCCGTGGGGCCGGGCTTCGGCGTGGACGGGGGCGGTGACCTGAGCCTGGGGCTCAACGCCGTCTACCTCGGCGCCTGGAACCTGGCCATCAACTACGTGCACTTCCTGGGCAAGGCCGCGCCGACGCTGGACGCCGCCAACAACGCCGTGTACCGCCAGGCGCTGAAAGACCGGAACTACCTGACCGTGTCGCTGCGCACCACCTTCTGATCGAGGAGACCACCATGAAACAACCGCAACTGTGGACAGCGGCGGCGCTGCTGCTCGCCCTGGGCACGGCCCAGGCCGGCGTGACCGCCCAGGAGGCCGCGCGCCTCAAGACCGACCTGACCCCCCTGGGCGCCGAGCGCGCCGGCAACAAGGACGGCAGCATCCCGGCCTGGACCGGCGGCTACACCACGCCCATTCCGGGCTTCAAGAACGGCGGCCGCCGAGGCGACCCGTTTGCGAACGAGAAGCCGCTCTACAGCATCACGGCCGCCAACATGGCCGAGCACGCGGCCAAGCTGACCGAGGGCACTCAGGCCCTGCTCAAGAAGTACCCGCAGACCTTCCGCGTCGACGTCTACAAGACCCACCGCACCGCGGCGGCGCCGCAATGGGTGTACGACAACACCTTCAAGAACGCCACCAGCGCGAAGATCGAGAACGGGGTCGTCACCGGCGCCTTCGGCGGCATTCCCTTCCCGGTGCCCAAGACCGGCGAAGAGGTCATGGCCAACCACGAGCTGCACTGGCGCGGCGAGGCCTGGCAGGCCGACTTCCGTGGCTACCTGGGCACGGCCAGCGGCCAGCGCGTGCTGTCCGTTGAAGGGCGCGGCGACTTCCAGATGCCGTACTACGCCAACGGCGAGGCCGACAAATTCAATGGGGGGTACTGGTCGATCCGCCTGGTCAACAGCGGCCCGCCCGTGCGCGCCGGCGAGGCCATCACCGGGGTGCTGAACCTCGACCAGGACAAGAGCGCCTCCTGGGTCTACCTGACCGGGCAGCGCCGCGTGCGCAAGCTGCCCAATGCCTGCTGCGACACGCCCACCCCCGCCACCGCGGGTGTGGCCAGCTTCGACGAGGTCGACGTCTTTGGCGGACGCAGCGACCGCTTCGACTGGAAGCTCGTGGGCAAGCAGGAGATGCTGATCCCCTACAACAGCAACCGGCTGCACACCCCGGCCAAGGACAGCGACGTGCTGCTGGCCAACCACCTCAACCCCGACCACGTGCGCTGGGAGCTGCACCGGGTGTACGTGGTCGAGGCCACGCTCAAGGCTGGCCAGCGCCACCAGGCACCCAGGAGCCGCTACTACGTGGACGAGGACACCTGGGTGGCCGTGCTGGGCGACCGCTGGGACGCCAAGGGCCAGCTGTGGAAAACCATCTGGTCGCACCCGGTGGTGATGCCCGACCTGCCGGCCACCACGCCGCAGCAGCAGTGGGGCTTCAACGACCTGATCTCGGGCGCCTGGTACGCCAGCGGCGTGGTCAACGAGCGCAACCAGCACTACAAGATCGTGCCGCGCCGTCCGGACAGCTTCTTCACCCCCGACGCCATGGCCGGCGACGGCGTGCGCTGAGCGGGCAGCACCATGCGTCTGTCACTTCTCCTGGCCGTGGTGTGCGCGGCGACCAGTGCGGGCCCCGCGCTGGCCCGCCCGCCGGTGGGCGATGCACTGCAGCGCCCGGCCCTGGCGGTCAAGGCGCCGCAGCGGGCCGTGCTGCTCGCGGCGGCCCAGGCCGGTGCGCGCCTTGTGGCGGTGGGCGAGCGCGGCATCGTGGCCCTGAGCGACGACCGCGGCGCCAGCTGGCGCCAGGCGCCCAGCCCGGTGAGCGTGACGCTGACCATGGTGCGCTTTGCCGACGAGCGGCACGGCGTGGCCGTGGGCCACGGCGGCACGGTGCTGACCACCGACGACGCGGGGGCCAGCTGGCGCCTGCGTCTGGACGGCCGGCGTCTGGCCGAGATCGCCAAGGCGGCGGCCACCACGCCCGAAGCGCAGCGGGACGCCGAGCGTCTGCTGGCCGACGGACCCGACAAACCGTTCCTGGACGTGCTGCAGTGGGACGCGAAGCGCCTGCTCGCCGTGGGCGCCTACGGGCTGGCCTTCTACAGCGACGACGGCGGCGAGCGCTGGACGCCCTGGATGGACCGCCTGCCCAACCCCAAGGCCCTGCACTGGTACGTGGCGCGGCGCGCGGGCGACACCCTGCTGCTGGCTGGCGAGCAGGGCCTGCTGGCCCGCTCCACCGACGGCGGCCAGACCTTTCAGACCATGAACTCCCCCTACCAAGGCAGCTGGTTCACCGGCGAGCTGCGAGCCGACGGCCAGACCGTGCTGGCGGGCCTGCGCGGCAACGTGTGGCGCTCCACCGATGGTGGCGCCCAGTGGACCCCGCTGGCCTCGCCGGTGCCGGCGACCATCACCGCCATGGCCACCGCGGCCGACGGCGGGCTGCTGCTCGCCAGCCAGGCCGGCGTGGTGCTGCGCCTGCAGGGCGACGCGCTGGTGCCGCTGAAGGCGCCCCCGGTGCCCATGCCCTCGGCCTTGTTGCCGTTGCAGGGCGGGCCGCTGCTCACGCTGGGCGTGGCCGGCGTGGTGCCTGTTGATGCAGGAGCGCTGCAATGAGCACCTCTGCATTCGACCCCCGCTCGGGCTCGCTGATTGAGCGCGCTCTGTTCAACCACCGCGGCATCGTGGTGCTGCTGTGCGCGCTGGTCACGCTGCTGCTGGGCTGGCAGGCCACGCGCCTGCAGCTCAACGCCAGCTTCGAGAAAACCATCCCCACCAGCCACCCCTACATCCAGAACTATCTGACGCACCAGAACGAGCTGAGTGGCCTGGGCAATGCAGTGCGCATCGCGGTGGCCCAGCCCGAAGGCAGCATTTACGACGCGCAGTACCTCGACACCTTGCGCCGCCTCTCCGACGAGGTGTTCCTGCTGCCCGGCGTGGACCGCGCGCGCATGAAATCGCTGTGGACGCCGAGCACGCGCTGGGTCGGCGTGACCGAGGACGGCCTGGAGGGCGGGCCGGTGATCCCCGATGGCTTCGACGGTTCGCCGGCCAAGCTGCAGCAGCTGGCCGCCAATGTGGCGCGCTCGGGCGAGATCGGCCAGAACGTGGCGCGCGACGCGCAGTCGTCGGTGATCTTCGTGCCGCTGCTGGCGAAAGACGCCGAGGGCCGGGCCATCGACTACGCGCGGCTCTCGGGCCAGCTCGACGCGCTGCGCGCGAAATACGAGGCCGAGGGCGTGCGCGTGCACATCACCGGCTTCGCCAAGATCGTGGGCGACCTGATCGACGGCGTGCGGGCGGTGCTGGTGTTCTTCGCCATCGCCGTGGCCATCGCTACCGCCATGGTGTTCTGGTACACGCGCTGCGTGCGCTCCACGCTGCTGGTGGTGGTCGCCTCGCTGATCGCGGTGGTCTGGCAGCTGGGCCTGCTGCCGCTGCTGGGCTACGCGCTGGACCCGTACTCCATCCTCGTGCCCTTCCTGGTGTTCGCCATCGGCATGAGCCACGGCGCGCAGAAGATGAACGGCATCATGCAGGACGTGGGCCGCGGCCTGCCCAAGCTGGTGGCCGCGCGCTTCACCTTCCGCCGCCTGTTCCTGGCCGGGCTCACGGCCCTGCTGGCCGACGCGGTGGGCTTCGCGGTGCTGCTGGTGATCGACATCCAGGTCATCCGCGAACTGGCCATCGCCGCGTCCATTGGCGTGGCGGTGCTGATCTTCACCAACCTGATCCTGCTGCCGATTCTGCTGAGCTACACCGGCGTGAGTGAGCGCGCCGCCGCGCGCAGCCTGCGCGCCGAGCAGGCCGACGCCTCCGGCGCCGCCAAACACCCGATGTGGGCCTTGCTCGACCGCTTCACCCGGCGCCCCTGGGCCACGGTGGCGGTGCTGGCCGGTCTGCTGATGGGGCTGGGCGGTTTCGCCGCCAGCACGCAGCTCAAGATCGGGGACCTCGACCCCGGCGCGCCCGAGCTGCGCGCGGACAGCCGCTACAACCGCGACGTGGCCTTCATGAACGCGGCCTACGGCGCGGGCAGCGACGTGCTGGCCGTGATGGTGAAGACGCCCGAGGGCCAGTGCTCGGCCTACGACACGCTCAACAAGATCGACGCGCTCGAATGGGAGCTGCGCCAGATCGACGGCGTGGAGAACACCAACACGCTCGCGCTGCTCAACCGCCGCGTGCTCTCGGGCCTGAACGAAGGCAACCCGCGCTGGTACGAGTTCCTGCCGAACCAGGACATGCTCAACACCGTGACGGCCAGCGCGCCGCGCGGCCTCTACAACGACGCCTGCGGCCTGCTCACGGTCTACGTCTACCTGCGCGACCACAAGGCCGACACGCTGGCCCGCGTGGTGGACCACGTCGAAGGCTTCGCCCAGGTGAACAACACGGCCGACACGCAGTTTCTGCTGGCCGCCGGTTCGGCCGGCATCGAGGCCGCGACCAACATCGTCGTCAAGGACGCCTGGCGCACCATGCTGCTGATGGTCTACGGCGCCGTGGTGCTGCTGTGCTTCATCACCTTCCGCTCCTGGCGCGCAGTGGTGGTGGCGGTGCTGCCGCTGGTGGTGACCTCGTTCCTGGCCGAGGCGCTGATGGTGGCGCTGGGCATGGGCGTGAAGGTGGCCACGTTGCCGGTGATCGCGCTGGGTGTGGGCATCGGCGTCGACTACGCGCTCTACATCCTGTCCATCACCCTCGCCCAGCTGCGCGAAGGCAAGAGCCTTTCGGACGCCTACTACCGCGCCCTGCTGTTCACCGGCAAGGTGGTGATGCTGACCGGCGTCACGCTGGCCGTGGGCGTGATCACCTGGGTGGCCTCGCCCATCAAGTTCCAGGCCGACATGGGCCTGCTGCTGGCCTTCATGTTCCTCTGGAACATGCTCGGCGCCCTCGTGCTGCTGCCCGCGCTCGCGCACTTCCTGCTGCGGCCCGCGCCTGTGCGCGTCGCCGCGGCCCCATCCCTTTCCAACCCCCTCCCGGCCCACTGATCCCATGTTCAAGTACTTCCCCACCAACTACGTCTGGAACCTTTCCGTCAACCTGGCCATCGAGATGGGCGCGCGCATGGGCGAGATCGAAACCATGTGCGGGCCTTTGCAGGAGGCCGCCAAAGCTCCCGACGCCGCCGGCACCCAGGCTTTCCGCGAGACCTGGGTGAGCATGGCCGACCGGCTCTGCGAACTGGCCGCCGAAGACGAGGCCAAGGGCCGCCTGTTCTCTGCCGGCGAAAAGTACCGCCGCGCGTCCGCCTACCTGATCACGGCCGAGCGTCTGCAGGCGCACGATGCCCCCGGCCGCCTGGCCCTCTACCGGCGCGAGCTGGCGCTGTTCCACAAGGGCGCCAGCCTGATGCGCGACCGCGTCCAGCGCGTCGAGATCCCCTACGAGGGTTCGCACATCTCTGCCCTGTACTTCCCGGCCGAAGGCCTGCGGCCCGGCGAGCGCGCACCGCTGCTGGTGCAGCTCAACGGTCTGGACTCCACCAAGGAGATGAAGTACCTGGTCGGCCTGCCAGCCTGGCTGTCCAAGCGCGGCGTGTCCTCGCTGATGGTCGACCAGCCCGGCACCGGCGAAGCCCTGCGCCTGCAGGGCCTGACCGCGCGCTACGACGCCGAACACTGGGCCAGCCGCGTGGTCGACTGGCTGGAGCAGCACCCGCAGGTGGACCCGAAACGCATTGGCTGCGAGGGCGTCTCGCTGGGCGGCTACTACTGCCCGCGCGTGGTGGCGATGGAGCCGCGCTTTGCCTGCGGCGTGGCCTGGGGCGCCAACCACGACTGGCGCGACGTGCAGAAGCGCCGGCTGGAGAAGGAAGGCGACTTCCCCGTGCCGCACTACTGGGCCCACGTGTGCTGGGTCTGGGGCGCCAAGGACATCGACGACTTCATGCGCATCGCCGAGGACGTGCACCTGGACGGCGTGGTCGAGAAGATCAAGGTGCCGTTCCTGGTGACGCACGGCGAGCGCGACTCGCAGATCCCGCTCAAGTGGGCGCACCGCACCTACGAACAGCTAGTCAACAGCCCCAAGCGCGAACTCAAGATCTTCACCGACCGCGAAGGCGGCGTGCAGCACGCCAGCTTCGACAACAGCATCAACGCCGGCCACTACATCGCCGACTGGGTGGCCCAAACCCTGGGCGGCCGCGCGGCCGCCTGAAACACCACAACAGTAGGGAACCTCACATGAACATCATCGGACTCGACGCCCTGGTCTTTGGCGTGGACGACCTCGCCGCCTGTAGCCAGTACCTCATCGACTACGGCCTGCGCGACGCGGGCGGCGACCGCTTCGAAGCGCTCGACGGCACCGCCGTCGTGCTCCGCGCGAAGGACGACGCCACGCTGCCGCCCGGCCTGGGCACCGCCAGCATGCTGCGGGAAACGGTCTACGGTGTGGCCGACGCCGCCACACTGGACGTGATTGCTGCGGAGCTGTCCAAGGACCGCACGGTGACGCACGAGCATGGCGTGGTGCGATCGCACGACGACATGGGCTTCGCGCTGGCCTTCCAGGTCAGCGTGCGCCGCCCGCTGGACCTGCCGGCCGAGACGGTGAACGCGCCGGGCGCGCCGGTCCAGCGCCCGGCGAACACGGTCGCGGTGGACCAGAACGCGCCGGCCCTGCCGCGCTCGCTCTCGCACGTCGTGTACTTCGTGCCCGACACCGCGAAGGCCGAGGCCTTCTACCGCCGGCTGGGCTTCGTCTGCACCGACCGCTTCACCGGCGTCGGCCCCTTCCTGCGGCCCGCCGGCACGCACGAGCACCACAGCCTCTTCATGATCCAGACGCCGCCCTTCATGAAAGGCTGCGAGCACTTCACCTTCCACATGGGCGGCCCCACCGATCTGATGCTGGCTGGCGCGCGCTTTGTGGAGAAGGGCTACCAGAGTTTCTGGGGCCCGGGGCGCCACAAGTTCGGCAGCAACTGGTTCTGGTACTTCAACTCGCCGCTGGGCTGCCATGTCGAGTACGACGCCGACATGGACCAGCACGACGAGCGCTGGTCGCCCCGCGAGGTGCCCATGGGCGCCGACGCCTCGCAGCTGTTCCTGTTCCAGCACCGGGAGAAGTGGGCACCGTCCGGCCCGCCGCCCGGCGCGCCCGCGCACTGAAGGCTGCCGACCATGAGGCTGTGTCACATCGACCAGTTGCCCGACGGCGCTTCCCGGGGTTTTGACCCGCACCAGGTGGGGCAGGACACGGTGCTCGTGGTGCGCCAGGGCGCGCGGCTTTTCGCCTACCGCGACGCCTGCCCCCACCACGACACGCCCATGGCCTGGCGCAAGGACGCCTACCTCGACGGCACGGGCCGGCACATCGTCTGCGCGGCCCATGGCGCGCAGTTCGACATCGCCACCGGCCTGTGCACGCTCGGGCCGTGTCTGGGCGAATCGCTCACGCCCGTCACTTTGCAGATCCACAACAACGGCGAGGTCCACCTCGCTCCCCAACACCCCCTGGAGACACCCACATGACCCGCTCCGCATCCCGCATCCTCATCATCGGTGGCGGCTTCTCCGGCATGGCCGCCGCCATCCAGCTGCGCAGACAAGGCGCCGAGGTCGATCTGGTCGAGATCGATCCGGGCTGGCGCAGCTACGGCGCCGGCATCAGCCTGGGCGGCGCCACGCTGCGCGCCTTCCGCACCCTGGGCATCCTGGACGCCTTCCTGGAACATGGCAGCGCCGCCGACGGCGTGGACATCTGCCTGCCCCATGGCCCCAAGGTGGCCTCGCTGCCCACGCCGCGCATCGCCGGCCCCGACGTTCCGGGCGGCGGCGCCATCATGCGGCCGGTGCTCGCGCGCATCCTGGCCGAGGCCACCCGCGCCAGCGGCACGAAGGTGCGCCTGGGCTGCACCTTCACGTCCATCGAACAGGACGCGGAGGGCGTGGAGGTGGCGTTCACCGACGGCAGCCGCCGGCGCTACGACCTGGTCATCGGCGCCGACGGCCTGTACTCCAAGGTGCGCGAGGCGGTGTTTCCGCAGGCTCCCAAGCCGCAGTACAGCGGCCAGGCCGTCTGGCGCGCCGTGCTGCCGCGGCCGGCCGAGATCGAGACCTGCGTCATGTGGATGGGGCCGCGCATCAAGCCCGGCGTGAACCCGGTCTCGAAGACCGAGATGTACCTCTTCGTCACCGAGCCGCGCCCTACCAACGAACACGTCGATCCGGCCACGTTCGCGGACCACCTGCGCGGCCTGCTGGCCGACTTTCCGGCGCCCGCGCTGCAGGCCATCCGCGACCAGATCGGCCCGGATTCGCAGATCGTCTACCGCCCGCTCGAAGGCCTGCTGATGCCGCGACCCTGGTTCAGCGGCCGCGTGGTGCTGATCGGCGACACGGTGCACGCGACCACGCCGCACCTGGCCTCGGGCGCCTGCATCGGCATTGAGGACGCGCTGGTGCTGGCCGAGGAGCTGGCGCGCGCGACCGCGGTGGACCAGGCCCTGGCGGCGTTCGAAAACCGGCGCTGGGAGCGCTGCCGCATGGTGGTGCAGAACTCGGCCCGCCTGGGCGAGATCGAGGTCGCCGGCGGCGACAAGGAAGAGCACGGCCGCATCATGCGCGAGTCGCTCATGGCGCTGGCCCAACCCATCTGAGAAGGAGTCCGCCATGAACGCACGTTCCACCAGCACCTTCGGCCATGTGGCCCTCATCGTCGCGCACTGCGCCGGCATGGTCGACCTCGTCGCGCTGCCGGTCTGGGTCGGCACGCTGATCCAGCACTACCAGCTCGACCCCCAGCAGGCCGGTGGCCTGGTCACGCTGTTCCTGATCGGCGCCGTGCTCTCCAGCGTGTTCCTGGCCTCGCGCTTCCAGCGCGTCAAGGGGCGCTGGGTGGCCGCCGGCGGCTACGCCATCGCCGCCACCTGCTTCGGCGTGCTGTCGCAGCCGCTGGACGTCGCCACCATGGCCGTGCTGCACGCCGCCGGTGGCCTGGCGGCCGGTGCGGCGCTGAGCGCCACCCACGGCACCATCGCCCGCAGCGCCAACCCGCACCTGAAGTTCGCCATCGTGGGCGTGGGCCTGGGCGTGTTCGCGGTGCTGTTCCTGGGCACCTCGCCCAAGGCCATCGCCGCGGCCGGCGGCTACATGCTGTTCGCCATCTTCGGCGGGGTGATGCTGCTGGCCGCGCTGGTCTGCGCCATCGGTTTCCCCGACCCCGAGCGCGCCGCGGAAGACCGCCAGGGCGCACCGGCGGCCGCCATCCCGCGCGCGGTGTGGTTCGGCATCCTGGGCATCAGCGCCATGGCCCTGGTGCAGTCCATGACCTTCAGCTTCCTTGAGCGCGTCGGCAACGACCGCGGCTTCAGCCTGAACGCCATCACCGGCGTGCTGGTGGTGCTGGGCTTCGTCAACCTGCTGCCGGCGGCGCTGGCGGCCTTCTTCGAGAAGTGCTGGAGCGCGCGCCGCGTGCTGCTGGCCGGCCCGGTGGTCCAGGCCCTGCTGGCGGCGACCATCATGATGGCGCCCGGCTTCTACGCTTACGCCGCGGCGGCCTCGGTGTTCGCCGCGGTGATGATCTTCACCCACACCTTCGCCTTCGGCCTGATGGCCCGGCTCGAACCCAGTGGCCGCGCCATGGCCGCCACGCCCGCCATGCTGATGGTGGGCGCGGCCATCGGCCCGGTGCTGGGGGGCACCCTGGTCAAGACCGCCGGCTACGGCAGTCTGGGTCTGGCGGCGCTGCTCATCGGCAGCCTGGCCGTCTTGTGCATGTCCCGCCTGCCGGGGCATGCACCTTCTTCTCTGGTCCAGGAGCCGGCATGAAACCGCAGCGCCGCTTCGTCGACCTCTCCATCTACCTGGAAAACGACGTGCTCTCCGACCCGCCGCCGCTGGCGCCCAAGATCACCTACCAGAAGCACCAGGACACGCTGCACGAGTTCATGGCCATGCTGCCGGGCACCCGGTCCGAGGACTACCCCGACGGCGAGGCCGCGGCCGCCGAGTGGGTCACGCTGACCACGCACAACGGCACCCACCTGGACGCGCCCTGGCACTTCCATTCCACGCAGGACGCCAAGAACGGCGGCAGCCGGCCCAGCATCACCATCGACCAGGTGCCGCTGGAATGGTGCTTCCAGCCGGGTGTGAAGCTGGACTTCCGCCACTTCCCCGACGGCTACGTGGCCACCGCGGCCGACGTCGAGGCCGAGCTGAAACGTGTTGGCCACACGCTGGAGCCGCTGGACATCGTGGTGGTCAACACGCGCGCCGGCAGCCGCTACGGCCACAACGACTACGTGGGCGCGGGCTGCGGCATGGGCTACGAGGCCACGATGTACCTGCTCGAACGCGGCGTGCGCCTGACCGGCACCGACGCCTGGAGCTGGGACGCGCCCTTCTCGTACACCGCGAAGCGCGTCGCCGAGACCGGCAACAAGGCCCTGATCTGGGAAGGCCACAAGGCCGGCCGCGACATCGGCTACTGCCACCTCGAAAAGCTGCACAACCTCGAAGCCATCCCGGCCACGGGCTTCACCATCAGCTGCTTCCCGCACAAGATCCGAGGTGCCAGCGCGGGCTGGACGCGCGCCGTCGCCATTTTTGATTGAGGACCGAACCGCCATGAGCTTTCCCCCCATCCACCGCGTCGTCACCGGTCACAGCGCCGATGGCAAGGCCATCGTTGCGAGCAGCGGCCCGCTGCCCACCGTGGTCGAGATCGCCGCCATCCCCGGCACGGTGTTCCACGAGGTCTGGAGCACCGCCGCCACCCCGGCCCCGGTGGACAACGGCGCCGACCCGACGCTCGGCCCGCTGATGCTGCCGCCACCCAAGAACGGCACGCGCATGCGCTTCGTCGACATCCCGCCCGACACGGCCGAGTTCCTGTCGCAGGGCGCCGGCAAGATGAAGGACGCCTTCGCCCAGATCGGCGACGAGAAGGCCTCGACGGTGAAGGCCCACTCGCCGCACCCGCTGATGCACCGCACCGAGAGCGTGGACTACGGCGTCGTCATCGAGGGCGAGATGACCCTGGTGCTCGACGAGGGCGAGGTGCAGCTCAAACCCGGCAGCGTGGTCGTGCAGCGCGGCACCAACCACGCCTGGGCCAACCGCTCGGGCAAGCCCTGCCGCATGCTGTTCGTGCTGATCGACGGCGTCTACGACCCGGCCATTGCCGAGGCACTGGCCTGATGGTGTTGAAGGACCTTCCATGAAATTCGCTTCCCTGCGCGACGGCCGCCTGCTGCTCGTCTCCCGTGACCAGACCCGCGCGGTGCACGCCGCCCCCGTGGCCAGCAGCCTGCTCGACGCCCTGCAGCGCTGGGACGCCGTGGCGCTGCCGCTGACCGACCTGTACGAGTCGCTCAACGCCGGTACCGTCGCTGGCGCGTTTGATTTCGACCCAGGCGCCTGCACGGCGCCCTTGCCCCGCAGCCCGCAGTGGCTTGACGGCTCGGCCTTCCTGAACCACGGCCGCCTGATGGAGGAAGCCTTCAACTCGCCGCCCATCCCGCTGTTCGACAGCGTACCGGTGATGTACCAGGGCGCGAGCGACGACTTCCTCGGCCCGCACGACGACGTGCCGCTGCCCAGCGAGGCCGACGGCATCGACTTCGAGGGCGAGTACGGCGTGGTCACCGGGCCGGTGCCGATGGGCGTGTCGCCCGAGGCCGCGCTGGCCTGCGTGCGCTTGGTGGTGCAGGTCAACGACTGGAGCCTGCGCGCGCTGGGGCCGCACGAGATGAAGACCGGCTTCGGTTTCCTGCAGGCCAAGCCGTCCACCGCCTTCGCGCCGGTGGCGGTCACGCCCGACGAGCTGGGCATCGCCTGGCGCGACGGGCGGGTGCAGATGCGGCTGCAGGTGCAGTGGAACGGCGAGCGCTTCGGCGAGCCGCACGGCGGCGAGATGAACTTCCACTTCGGCCAGCTGGTGGCGCACGCCGCCCGCACGCGCCGGCTGAGCGCGGGCTGCATCGTCGGTTCGGGCACGGTGAGCAATGTGGCGCGCGCCGCGGGCTCGGCCTGCATCGCCGAGCGCCGCGTGATCGAGAAGATCGACCAGGGCGAGATCCGCACCGGGTTCATGAAGTTCGGCGACCGCGTGCGCATGCAGGCGCTGTTCGAGGACGGCCGGCCCGGCCCCTTCGGCGTCATCGACCAGCGCGTGGTGCCGGCGTGACGGAGGCCCGCGCATGCATGTGCTGATCACCGGTGCGGCGGGGTTTCTGGGGCGGGCGCTGGCGCAGCGCCTGGTGCCCGGCAGCCTGCTGGGCGGCCGGACTGTCACCCGGCTCACGCTGCTGGACCTGGCGCTCGACGGCCCGGCGCCCGAAGGCGTGCGGTACGTGGAGGGCGACATGGGCGACGCGGACTGGCTGCGCGGCGCGCTGGAGAAGGAGCCACCCATCGACGCGCTGTTCCAGCTCGCCAGCATCCCCGGCGGCACCGCCGAACAGGACTACCCGCTCTCGCGCCGAGTGAACCTCGACGCCACCCAGACCCTGCTGGAGCAGGGCCGGCAGCAGGTGGCCGCGGGCCATGCCGCGCCGGTGTTCGTGTTCGCCAGTTCCATCGCCGTGTTCGGCCACCTGCCGGCGTTGGTGGACGACGACGCTCCGACCCGTCCGCAGATGACCTACGGCACCCAGAAGCGCATCGGCGAGCTGTGGGTGGAAGACTTCAGCCGGCGCTGCTGGGTCGATGGCCGGGCCGTGCGCATCCCGGGCGTGCTGGCGCGCCCGCCCGCGCGCACCGGCCAGCTCTCGGCCTTCCTGAGCGACCTCATCCGCGAACTGGCGGCGGGCCGCGCCTTCACCTGCCCCACCACGCCCGGCGCCACCACCTGGGCGTCCTCGCTGCCCTGCGTGGTCCGTCAGCTGCTGCACGCGGCCATGTTCGACGTGGCCACCAGCGGGGGCCACCGGGTGCTGACCCTGCCCACCCTGCGCTTTGCCATGGACGATCTGGTGCGGGCGGTCGGGCGCGTGCACGACACGCCCGCCGCCGACCTGGTGCGCTGGGCACCCGACGAGCGCATCGAAGCCCTGTTCGGGCGCTTCCCACCGCTGGTCACGCCCCGCGCCGAGGCCGCGGGTTTCCGGGCCGACGCGGACCTGGAGGCGCTGGTGCGGCAGGCGCTGGCGCCTGGCTGAGCGGCTGGTTCAGTCCGTTCCGAGTCCCAGCTGCCCGCGCACATGCGCCAGCAGCCCCTCGCTGCCGTCCTCCACCAGGTCGAGCACGTGTTCGAAGCCGTCCGGCCCACCCTGGTACGGGTCGGGCACGATGGGGCTGTCGTGCCGCTCGCAGAACTCGGCGAAACGGCGCAGCTTGCGGATGTGCCGGGGCGGGCACAGCCGCTCGGCCGCCACCTGGTTCTCCCAGTCCATCACCAGCACCAGGTCGAAGGCCTCGAAGTCGTCCGCGGTGAGCTGGCGCGCGCGCTGGTTCGAGAGGTCGTAGCCGCGCCGCAGCGCGTGGGCCTGGCTGCGGTGGTCGGGCGGCGCGCCCACGTGGTAGTTGTGCGTGCCGGCCGAGTCGACCTCGACGCGCTCGGTCAGGCCGGCCTCGCGCACCTTGGCCTCGAACACGCCGTGGGCGGTGGGGCTGCGGCAGATGTTGCCCATGCAGACAAAAAGGATGCGGTAGAGGGAAGGGGTCACTGCGTTCATGGCCTGCATTTGAACCGCAAACACGTGACTTTTCCGGGTATTCAACCCCGGGGGGGCGGGACTATGCTGTCCACTGGGGTTGGTTCGCCGCTGCGGCGCGCCGGCCCGGGCTTTCTCTTCTCTTTCTGACACCGGGACCGACATGGCCAGCGATCTGGACACGGTGCGCGTGCTGCGCGCCCTCTTCAACGACCTGCCGCGCGCGCCGCAGGGCCTGTCGCACGAGGCGACGATGGACTGGATCCGCCGCACCATGACCGACTACCCCGGCGGCGACCTGGCCTACACGCTGGAGCACATCACCCGCAACTCGCTGCTGGACATCGTGCTGCGCCTGCGCGAGGACGGCCACCTCAAGGACGACGCCGCCTTCGACCAGGCGGTCGAGCAGCTGTCCACACCCGAAGGCCGCAAGACCTTCATGGACTGGGTCATCAACGCGCAAAAGAGCGTGGACGCCACCGCGCGCCTGCTCAACCGCGCCAAGCGCGCCTGGAGCGAACCCGAGCCGCTGTTCGTGGCCGACCCGGTGGCGGTCAACCGCTTCATCGACGATCGCCCGACCGGGCCGGGCGCGATGTTCACCGAGTTCTCGATGCGCGACGACGCGCGCGAGGTCGGCGTGTTCGACACCGAGCCGGATGCCGTGCACGAATTCGACTGGGGCTTCATCGCCGAGGAGCCCGGCGCCTGGAACATCTACGTGGCCGAGATCTGGCGCAAGGGCACGGTGGGCCACTTCGACCGCATGCTCGGCGCCTGGCGGCTGGAAACCACCCACGCCCTGCCCGAAGGCCAGCTGCACGCACCGCACGTGCCGCCGGGCCTGACGGAGGACATCGGCATCACACGCTTCTGCGCCTTCACCCTGCACGCCAAGACCAACCCGGCCGACCCCGATGTGCGCCGCTGGGTGGGCGAGGTGTTCATCACCCACATGCTGCCGGTGATGGCGGCGCGGGCGCTGGACGAGAACTACGACTTTCCGGCCAGAGTCATGGAGCTGAACTAGGCCCCCACGCTCCGCCGCTGCGCGGGTCGCTGCCCCCCGAGGGGGTGCGAATCCAGCTTGGGGCGACCCGGCGCTGGATTCATGGGCCTCACGCCTCGTACAGCTCCAGCGGCAAGCCGTCCGGGTCGCTGAAAAACGTGAAGCGCCGGCCGGTGTATTCGTCCACCCGCACCGGCTCCACCGCCACGCCCAGCGACTCCAGCCGCGCCTTGCAGGCCGGCACATCGTCCACCACAAACGCCAGATGCCGCAGGCCCTGCGCCTCGGGGTAGGACGGGCGCGGCGGCGCGCCGGGGAAAGAAAACAGCTCCACCTGCGAGCCGTCGGGCAGACCCAGGTCCAGCTTCCAGGAATTGCGCGCCTCGCGGAAGTGCTCCGCAATGACCTTCAAGCCCAGGACTTCGGTGTAGAAGCGCCTGGAGCGTTGGTAGTCGGAGCAGATGATGGCGGCGTGGTGGATGCGGGTGAGCATGGCGAGCGGTACCTGATGAGACGGACATTCTGTCTCAGGATGTCACCCCCACACCGCGTCCAGCGCCCCCAGCGCCGCAGCGATGACAGGTTCGCCCGCCCGCTCGGCCAGGCAGAGGAAGCTCAGATCGCATTCCAGCGCCACCTGGTCGGCCACCACCAGCCCGTGCGCCTGCGCCTCGCGCATGGCGATCGCGTCGCGCACCAGGGACAGGCCGACGCCGCTCTTGACCAGATCCAGCATCGACGCCTCCTGGTCCACCAGCGCCACCCGGCGCGGTTCGATGCCGGTGACCGAGCCGGGGCCGAACACGCGGCGCTGCAGCCGGTGGTGCGCGCTGGCCGGGGGCGTGGCGAGCCAGGGCAGGGCGGCCAGGGCCTTCCAGTCCTTGCCTTTGACCTGCGGCCCCCAGCCGGCGGGCGCGAGCACGCGGTAGGTGAAGCGGGTCAGGGCGCGCAGCCGGTAGGGCGGGCCCAGCGGGTCGGCCGGCAGGTCGAGGAAGAAGCCCACGTCCAGTTCGCCGCGCGCGATGCGCGCCAGCACGTCGCCGCTCATGCCCTGTCCCAGTTCGGTGTGGACCTGCGGTGCGCTTTCCACCAGCTGTTTGAGGAAGGCGCCCAGGCGGGTGAACTCGGGGTCGAGGATGGTGCCGATGCGCAGCGTGCCGCGCACCGTCTGGTGCAGCGCGGCGGCGGCCTGCCCGAAGTCGGACAGGGCCGACAGCGCGCGGTCGGCCAGCGGCAGCAGGGCGGCGCCGTCGCGCGTGAGCGCCATGCCCTGCGGCGTGCGGGTGAAGAGCTGCAGGCCGGTGGCCTCGGCCAGGGTCTTGAGCTGCAGGCTCACCGCCGGCTGGCTCAGGTGCAGGCGCTGCGCAGCGCGCGAGACATTGCCCTCGCGCGCCACGGCGACAAAGGCGCGCAGAGTCTGCGGGTCGGTGGCGGGCAGGCGGTTCGGCGGGTTCATTATTTGGCGAGCTTATACCTGGCCTTGCCACATTTCATTGGAAGTCTGTGGGCGAATCGGGCAAAGTGCCTGGCAATCGTCGGGTTGCATCATGAGCCCGGCCAATGAACAACGAGGAGACCTTGCGCATGAGCGACGCCACCGCCACCTTTGACTATGTGATCGTCGGCGCGGGCACGGCCGGCTGTCTGCTGGCCAACCGGCTCTCGGCCGACCCGTCCAAACGCGTGCTGCTGATCGAGGCCGGGCGCAAGGACGACTACCACTGGATCCACATCCCCGTCGGCTACCTCTATTGCATCGGCAACCCGCGCACCGACTGGCTCTACCAGACCGAGGCCGACCCGGGCCTGAACGGCCGCAAGCTGCGCTACCCGCGCGGCAAGACGCTGGGCGGCTGCTCCAGCATCAACGGGATGATCTACATGCGCGGCCAGGCGCGCGACTACGACCAGTGGGCGCGGCTGACGGGTGACAGCGACTGGCGCTGGGACCGCTGCCTGCCGGACTTCAAGGCGCACGAGGACCACCACCGCCTCGACCGCTACACCGAGGGCCAGGGCGACACCACGTTTGCCGCCCTGCACGGCCACCGCAGCGTGGCCAGCTCGGGCGAGTGGCGCATCGAGAAGCAGCGCCTGCGCTGGGACGTGCTGGACGCGTTCGCGCAGGCGGCGCAGCAGGCCGGCATCCCGGCCACCGACGACTTCAACCGCGGCGACAACGAGGGCGTGGGCTACTTCGAGGTGAACCAGAAGGCCGGCTGGCGCTGGAACGCAAGCAAGGCCTTTCTGCGCCCGGTGCAGCACCGGCCCAACCTCACGGTGTGGACGCAGACCCAGGTCGAGCGCCTGCGGCTGGAGCGGGACGCGGCGGGTGCGCTGCGCTGCACCGGCGCCGACGTGGTGAGCCACGGCCAGCGCGTGCGCGTGGCGGCCGCGCGCGAGGTGGTGCTCAGCGCCGGCAGCATCGGCTCGGTGCAGATCCTGCAGCTCTCGGGCATCGGCCCGGCGGCGGTGCTGCAGGCGGCGGGCGTGGCGCCGGTGCACGAGTTGCCCGGCGTGGGCGAGAACCTGCAGGACCACCTGCAGATTCGCTCGGTGTACAAGGTGCAGGGCGCCAAGACGCTCAACACCCTGGCCAACTCGCTCTGGGGCAAGGCGGCCATCGGCCTGGAGTACGCGCTCAAGCGCAGCGGGCCGATGAGCATGTCGCCCAGCCAGCTCGGCGCCTTCACGAAAAGCGACCCGTCGCAGCCACACGCCAATCTCGAATACCACGTGCAGCCGCTCAGCCTCGACGCCTTCGGCGAACCGCTGCACAGCTTCCCGGCGTTCACCGCCAGCGTCTGCAACCTCAACCCCAGCAGCCGCGGCCATGTGCGCATCAAGAGCCCGCGCTTCGAGGACGCGCCGGCCATCGCGCCCAACTACCTCGCCACGGAGGACGACCGGAAGGTGGCGGCCGACAGCCTGCGCGTGACGCGCCGCATCGTCGGCCAGCCGGCGATGGCGAAGTACCGGCCCGAGGAGTTCAAGCCCGGTGTGCAGTACCAGAGCGACGAGGAGCTGGCCCGCCTGGCCGGCGACATCGCCAGCACCATCTTCCACCCCGTGGGCACGACCAGGATGGGGCGTGAGGACGACCCGTTGGCGGTGGTGGACAGCCACCTGCGCGTGCGCGGCGTGGCCGGCCTGCGCGTGGTCGATGCGGGCGTGATGCCCACCATCACCAGTGGCAACACCAACAGCCCGACGCTGATGATCGCGGAGAAGGCCGCGCGCTGGATCGTCGCCGGGACGTGAGGCGGGGCAGCGACCCGCGCAGCGGCGGAGCGTGGGGGCTAC
>NZ_BCWQ01000004.1 GCF_001592285.1 Hydrogenophaga pseudoflava NBRC 102511
GGGGGGGGGCGGGCATAGCATCGCCGCCGCTGGAACCGCGCCGCACGATGGCGCCCGCCCGGCACCGCGGCGGATCATCGAGAGCAGCGCTGCAGAAGTACAAGCTCTGGGGAGCAGCCTTCGCCCACGTGAATCTGTCATCCATGTCTGAGCGGACCATGTCCGCGCCTTTCAGGAGTGTCACGATGGATCAGAAACCCCACGCCCGCAGCCACGGGTACAGCACCGACAACGCCAACCCCACCCGCAGCAACCTCCAGAAGCCGGGCCGCTTCGGCCTGCTCTTCCCCGAACTCGCCGCCGTGCCCTGGACCACCGGCGATCCCGCCCGGGACGAGGTCATCCTGCGCGAACTGGGCGAGGCCATGCACGTGGCCGAACGCAAGGACGGCGTCATTCCCGCCGGCTTCACCTACTTCGGCCAGTTCGTCGACCACGACATGACCTTCGACCCCACCAGTCTGGGCGAGAACGCGGTGGACGTGGACGACCTGGTCAACTTCCGCACCCCCGCGCTCGACCTGGACAGCGTGTACGGCTCCGGCCCGCGCGACCAGCCCTATCTGTACCAGCGCAACACCACCACCGCCTCGGCACAGATGCTGGTGGGGCCGGCGCAGAGGGTGCCCGCGGCCGCGCCAGGAGGGGGCGACGCGCAGGTGCAGGCGCTGGACGGTGCGCTCTACGACCTGCCGCGGGTGGCCGACGGCCTGCCCGAGCGCACGGCGGTTCTGGGCGACAAGCGCAACGACGAGAACCTCATCGTGGCGCAGCTGCACCGCACCATGCTGCACTTCCACAACGCGGTCAGCCTGCGCTTTCCCGAACTCTCGTTCGCCGATGTGCGCAAGGTGGTGACCCACCACTACCAGCAGATCGTGCTGCACGAGTACCTGCCGGCGGTGGCGGGCGCCAAGGCGGTGAAGAACGCGCTCAAGGAGCTCAAGTACTACCTGATCGGCCCGGGCTATCTCGCCAGCTCGCCCTACATGCCGCTGGAGTTCTCAGGCGCGGCCTACCGTTTCGGCCACAGCATGGTCCGCCCGGCCTACCACTTCAACAAGGTGTTCAACTTCGCCGCGGGGCCCCAGCTCGCGGACTTCCGGCTGGCCTTCACCTTCACCGGCGACGGGGGGTTTCTCGGCGGCACGCGCTACCCCACCAACTGGCTGCTCGACTGGCGGCAGATGTTCGACGGCCTGGGCGCCACGGCGCAGCGGGCCTTCGCCATCGACGCCGCGCTCACCGACCGGCTGCGCATCGGCAACGCCCCCGACTCGCCGTTCCTGGCGCAGCTGAACCTGCTGCGCGGCGCGAAACACTACAAGCTGCCGCCAGGCCAGGCGGTGGCCGCGCGCATGGGCATCGCGCCGCTGACGGCGGCGCAGCTGCAATCCGGCACCGCCGGGGCCGTGGTCAAGAAGCACCACCTGACCCACCAGACGCCGCTGTGGTTCTACATCCTCAAGGAGGCCGAGGTGCTGGAAGGCGGTCAGCACCTGGGGCCGATCGGCGGTGCCATCGTGGCCGAAGTGATCGTGGGCCTGATCAAGGACGATCCGGAAAGCGTGCTCAACGCCGGCACGCCGCGCGACCTGCCGAAGGCGGGAACCCACTTCACCATGACCGACCTGTTCAAGTTCGTCGAGAGCATGAAGGGGCAGGGCAACATACCGGCCGCCGGGGTGATCAACCCGCTGGGGTGAGGCGCGGACGGTCCGCGGGCCGGTGCCGCCTTTAGACTGTGGCCCACTTTTGGGAGATCCAGCGCATGGCCACCATTCGAACGGGCAACCGGTCCGCATTGCTCATCGTCGACGTGCAGGTTGGCGTCGTCGCCGCCGCGGGCGACATATCCCGACAGCTCGACCACATCAAGCTCGCGGTGCGCAAGGCCCGCGATGCGGGTGTGCCCATCATCTGGGTGCAGCACGACGACGAGGAGTTGCCCCGGGGCAGCGCCGAATGGCAGTGGGTGCCGGCGCTGGCGCCGCAGGTGGACGACATCCGCGTCTACAAGCAGCACAACTCATCGTTCGAACAGACCACGCTGGAGGCCGAGCTGGCGGCGCGCGGGGTCGCCCACATCGTGCTGTGCGGGGCCGTCACCGGCTGGTGCATCCGCGCCACCGCCTACGCCGCACTGGAACGCGGCTACGACCTCACGCTGATCGGCGACGGCCATATCGCCAAACGCCTCGACACCGGCGAGGGCACCGTGGTCGAAGCCGATGCCATCGTGCGCGAGTTCAACGCGGTGCTGCCCTGGCTGTCGTACCCGGGGCGCAGGAACCGGGTGGTCTGTGCCCGGGAAATCAGCTTCCATTGAGGCATTCAAGAACCGACCTGCCATGCTCACCACCTTCCTCACCATCGCCGTGCTGCACTGGGTTGCCCTGGTCACGCCGGGCGTGAATTTCGTGCTGATCCTGCAGCTGGCGGCGGGCAGTCCGCGCAGTGTGTCGCTGGCGGCGGTGGCGGGCATCACCACCGTGACCTTTCTCTGGGCCTTGCTGGCGATCCTGGGCATGGGGGCGGCGTTTTCCGCCCACCCGGCGCTGCGCCAGGCGTTCCAGATCGCCGGGGGCGCCTACCTGTGCTACGTCGCGTGGAAACTGTGGCAGTCGCCAGCGGCGGTCGCCACCGAGGTGAAGGCCGTGACGACGAGCCGCGCGGCGGCGTTCCGCATGGGCTTCGTCACCAACGTCTTCAACCCCAAGACGGCGCTGTTCTTCGGCAGCGTGTTCGCCACCGCGCTGCCGCCCTCGCCGGGGCCTGCGGTGCTGGCCGGCGCGGTGCTGCTGTGCTGGTTCAACGCGGTGGTCTGGCACGTGTTCCTGGCGCTCGCGTTCTCGCACGGCCGCGTCCAGTCCGCCTACCAGCGCGGGCGCACGGTGTTCAACCGCGGGGCGGCCGGCCTGGTCGGCGCCTTCGGCCTGCGCCTGCTCGTGACGACGATGCAGGAACTGCGGACACGGGTCTGAAGCCTGTTCCAAGGAGAGCGCACCGCATGTTTTCCCACATCTTCATCGGCGTGTCGGACTTCCCGCGGGCACTGGCGTTCTACCGCGCCTTGATGCCGGTGCTCGGTGTGCAGGAGCGCTTCTGCGAACCCGGGCGCCCCTGGGCCGGCTGGCAGTCGTCGCCCGACCCGCGCCCGCTGCTGCTGATCGGCACCCCCTTCGATGGCCAGCCGCACACGCCGGGCAACGGGGCGATGACAGCCTTCATGGCCAGTAGCCGCGCCATGGTCGACCTCGCCCACGCGGCCGCACTGGCCCATGGCGGTCGCTGCGAAGGGCCGCCGGGCCTGCGGCCCGAATACCACTCGAACTACTACGGGGCCTACTTCCGCGACACCGAGGGCAACAAGCTCTGCGTGGCCTGCCACGCAGCGGAGGTGCCCTGAGCCCGCCTCTGGCCCAGCGCCCCGGGTTCAGGGCGCCCGGCCCGGCCAGACACCGGTGGCCATGAAGATGCCACCCATCCAGGTGGGGTGCACCTCGAAGCCTTCGAGCCGCGGGGCCAGTTCGCTCCAGGGCTGCGCCAGGCCGTCCAGCGAACTCACCGAATACAGCGCCGCGCCGAGCACGAAGAGGTTGACCGGCCAGACCCAGGGCGCGGCCCACTGAAGTCCGGTGGCGACCACGCGCGCGCCGGGCGCGAGGTGCGTCAGCACGTTGTCGAGTGCGCGCGGGTTGCGCAGGATGTCGTGCGTGAAGTGGAACAGGGCGGCGTGGGCCTGGCCCGGCCATTGCGCCTCTTCCACCGGTGCCTGCACCAGCCGCAGCTGTTGTGCGCGCTGGTCGGAAAAGCGCAGGCGTGCCTGGGCCATCATCTCGGGACATTGCTCGATGCCGATTATGTGGCCGCGGGGGCCGAGCTGGTCGAGCAGCGGCCCGAAGCTCAGGCCCGTGCCACAGCCCACGTCGATCACGGTCTCGCCGGGCCGCAGGTCCAGGCGCTGAATTGCCTCCCGGCGCAGGGGTTCGAACGGTTCCAGTTCGCTGTCGTACCGGTCGGCCCGGGCCTTGTACTGTTGCAGGGCCTGGTGACGGGCGGCCGACTGGCGCCTGGCCGCAGACGGCAGGTGTGTGCCCACGGCGTGTCTCCACCACAGAAAGGACCCAGCCTACGACGGCGCAACCGGCTGCGCAAGGCCTGGCTGGCCGAGAGTGTTACCAGCCGTCGCTCAGCGCGCCGCCAGGGCGAAACGGGCCCCATCCGCGGCGCCGGGTTCCAGCTCCCAGCGCCGGGCATGGAAGGCAGCCACCGTGGGCCGGTGGGCGATGGACACCAGGGCACCGTTCTGCGACCGGACCAGCGCCTGCAGCTTTTCGTAGACCGCGTGTTCGGCCGCCTCGTCCAGCGCGCTGGTCGCTTCGTCGACAAACAGCCAGCGCGGCTGCTTGAGCAGGGCGCGCGCCACCGCCAGCCGCTGCTGCTCGCCGCCCGAGAGCTTCTGGCCCCAGCTGTCTTCTTCGTCCAGCCGGTCGGCCAGATGCGGCAGCAGGGCGTCGACCAGCGCCTGCCGCAGCTGTTCATCGCCGTAGCGGTCGGCCGGTTCGGGGTAGGCCAGCGCCTTGCGCAGGCTGCCCACGGGGAAGTAGGGCCGCTGCGGCAGGAACATCACGCGCTGTTCGAAGTCGGCCGGCTTTTGCAGCTGGCCTTTCGCCCAGGGCCAGATGCCAGCCAGGGCCCGGAACAGGGTCGACTTGCCGCTGCCCGAGGGCCCCTTGACCAGCAGGCTGTCGCCCGCCTTCAGGCTCAGCCCGCCGGCCGACACCAGCGCGACGCCGCCCGGCAGCGCCAGATCCAGTGAGTCGATCTGCAGTGTGTCGGCCTCGGTGGCCGGCGCCGATTGCAGCGGCGCCGCCTGCAGCGCCTGGAAGCTTTCCTCGAAGCTGGTGATCCGGTCGGTGGTGGCGCGCCAGGCGGCCAGCGCGTCGTAGTTGTCGACGAACCAGGACAGCGAGTCCTGCACCCGGCCGAAGGCTGAGGAAATCTGCATCAGCTCGCCCAGCTGGATTGCGCCGCTGAAGAAGCGCGGCGCGGCCACGATGAAGGGAAACACCACGGCGGCCTGACCGAAGCCGTTGGTGAACCAGATCAGGCGCTTCTGCGCCTTGATGAGCTGCCAGTAGTTGTCCAGCACCGCGCCGAAGCGCTCGCCCAGGTGCTGGCGCTCCACCGGTTCGCCGCGGTCCAGCGCGATCGATTCGCTGTATTCGCGCACGCGCACCAGGTGCACCCGGAAGTCGGCCTCCACCCGCTGCTGCTGGAAGTTGAGCTTGATCTGCGGCCGGCCGATGTAGTGCGCCAGCACGCTGCCGACCGCGCAGTACAGCACCGCCATCCAGACCATGAAGCCGGGGATGGTGTAGGAGCCGCCGTTGAAATCGAACGAGAAACTGCCCGAGAGCGTCCAGAGGATGCCGACAAAGCTCACCAGCGTGATCACCGAGCTCAGCAGGCCCATGGACAGGCCCAGCGTCGAGCTGGTGAACAGGTTCAGATCCTCGGCGATGCGCTGGTCAGGGTTGTCGGGCGGCGCGTCGGTGTCCTTGGCGAAGCGGTGCAGTTCGAGCTGGTAGAAGGCCTTGTTGGACAGCCAGCGGTCGAGGTAGTGCTTGGTCATCCAGGTGCGCCAGCGCATCTCCAGCACCTGGCGCAGGTAGAAGCGGTAGACCGCGATGATGATGAAGCCGAACGCCAGGTAGGTGAAGCGGCCCAGCTCGCGCCAGAAGGTGACCTGGTCCTTGTTCTGCAGCGCGTCGTAGAAGACGCGGTTCCACTCGTTGAGCAGCACCAGCATGTACACCGCGGCCAGGTTCAGCACGATGATCGCCGCCAGCAGGCCGCGCGCCCGCCACTTTTCTTCCGAGTTGAAGTAGGGCACGGCGAGCGCAAGCACCTTGCGCGCGAAGGCGCGAAAGCTCTGGAATTTGTTCATGGGTCAGTCGTTCGAAATGCCGCTGGCCACGTGCCCGGCGGGCACATGGAGCGAGGCCGATTCGATGTGGCCGGTCTGGTCGTCGAAGAAAAAGTCGGGTTCGAACTCGCGCAGAAACGGCCCTTTGGGCAGGCCGCCGAGGAACATGGCCTCGTCCACGTCGATGCCCCAGTCCATCAGGGTGCGGATGGCCCGTTCGTGGGCCGGCGCCGAGCGCGCCGTGACCAGCGCGGTGCGGATGCGCATGGCGTTCGTGCCTTCGGCCTGCAGTCGGTGCAGGGCTTCGAGCAGGGGCTTGAACGGTCCGCCGGCCAGCGGCTGTGCGGCCTTGTCGCGCTCGTGCTGCTGGAAGGCGTTGAGACCCTGTGCCTGGAACACGCGCTCGGCCTCGTCGGAGAACAGCACCGCGTCGCCGTCGAAGGCGATGCGCACCTCGTGCGGGTGGGCATCGCTGGCGCGCACCGACTGCGGGTAGACCTGCGCGGCCGGCACGCCGGCGTCGAGCGCGGCGCGCACATCGGCCAGGTGGGTGGATAGGAACAGGTTGGCGCGCAGTGGCCGCAGGTAGCGCCAGGGCGGCTGGCCGCGCGTGAAGCTGCCGCGCTGGATCGGCAGGCCGTAGTGTTGTGCCGAGCGGAACACCCGCATGCCCGAGACCGGGTCGTTGCGCGAGAGGATCACCACCTCGACCCGCTGGGC
This sequence comes from Hydrogenophaga pseudoflava NBRC 102511, assembly GCF_001592285.1. Classification (GTDB taxonomy): domain Bacteria; phylum Pseudomonadota; class Gammaproteobacteria; order Burkholderiales; family Burkholderiaceae_C; genus Hydrogenophaga; species Hydrogenophaga pseudoflava. The sequence goes on from NZ_BCWQ01000004.1 coordinate 6,653, forward strand.
CTGCGGGTCGTTGAAGGCCAGCAGCTTCTTCACCAGCGAGAAGGCCACGCCCGGCTGGGCGGGCTGCTCCAGCCGGTCCAGCTGCAGCTTCATGTAGGCCCGGTCGTCACCGGTTTCGAAAACGCGGTTCTCTTCCTCGAAGTCGAACAGGGCGCGCGAGGAAATGGCGACGACGAGCTGTCCGTCCAGGGTGACCGGCATGTTTACTTGACGAGTTGGTTGAGCTGGATGATGGGCATCAGCACCGCCAGCACGATCAGCATCACGACCACACCCATGGCCACGATCAGCAGTGGCTCCAGGATGGTCGCCAGGTGCATGGCGCGGCGCTGCACCTCGGCGCCGAGCTGAACCGCGGCGCGCTGCAGCATCACCGGCAGCTGGCCGGTCTGCTCGCCCAGCCGCGCGAACATGGCCACCAGCGGCGGAAAGCGCTTCTTGCTGGCCAGCGCGGACGCCAGCGGCGCACCTTCGCGCACCAGCACCAGAGCGTCCAGCGCGTCGGCGCGCATCGAGCGGTTGGACAGGGTTTCTGCCGCGGTCTGCAGCGCCCGCAGGATGGGCACGCCGGCCGCCGCCAGCATGGCCAGCGTGGCGGCGAAACGGGCTGCGTTGTAGCCGCGCGCCAGGCGCCCCACCAGGGGCAGGCGCAGCCAGGCGGCGTCCATGCGCAGTCGCAGCGCGTCGTTGCGCCGGGCCAGGGCCAGCCCCACACCGGCCAGCACCAGCAGGCCCAGCATGAGCCAGCCGTAGTTGCGCACGAAGTCGCTGATGGCCAGCATCACCACGGTCAGGAAGGGCAGGGCGCGCTTGCTGCCTGCGAACACGCCCGCCACCTGCGGCACCACGTAGCTGACCAGGAACACCACGATCACGATCGCCACCACGGTGACGATGGCCGGGTAGAGCGAGGCGCCGATCAGCTTGTTCTTGAGGGCCTCGCGGGTTTCGAGGTCGTCGGCCAGGCTTTCCAGCACCGTGCCCAGCTGCCCGCTCTGCTCGCCGGCCGCGATGACGCCGGTGTAGATGGGCGAGAACTCGCGCGGGTGCTGGCCAAGCGCGGTGGCGAACGACGCCCCGGCGTTGACCTCGGCCCGCAGGCTGGCGACCAGGCGGCGCTGCTCGTCTTTTTCGGCTTCCTCGGCCAGGGCCGAGAGCGCACGTTCCAGTGGCAGGCCCGAGGACACCAGGCCGGCGAGCTGCCGGGTCCAGACCGCCAGTGTGGTGGCGTTGAAGACACGGCCGCCCCATAGCGTCATGTTCAGGCCGCTGCCACGGCCACCACTGTTGGATGACACCGCCGGCTCGACCGCCAGCGGCACCAGGCCCCGGCCCCGCAGCATGCTGCGCGCCGCCTTGGCGGTGTCGGCGTCGATCAGGCCTTTCTGCGTCGCGCCCTGCGCGTTCAGCGCTTCGAAGGAATAGGCGGGCATGAGAACGCTCAGTCTCTCGTCACGCTCAGGACTTCGGCTTCCGAAGTGATGCCTTCGTCGATCAGCCGCTGACCGTCGGCGCGCATGGTGCGCAGGCCGGCGGCTTCGGCGGCCACAAAAATCTTGCTTTCGGCGGCGCGGTTGTGGATGAGCGAGCGGATCTTGTCACCGGTCACCAGCAGCTCGTAGATGCCGGTGCGGCCCTTGTAGCCGGTCTGGTTGCAGTGCGCGCAGCCCACCGGGTGCCAGCGGCCGTTGGCATCCTGGCGCTTGCACTTCGGGCAGAGCTTGCGCACCAGGCGCTGCGCCAGCACGCCCAGCAGCGAGCTGCTGAGCAGGAAGGGCTCGACGCCCATGTCGATCAGGCGCGTGACGGCGCTGACCGAATCGTTGGTGTGCAGCGTGGCCAGCACCAGGTGACCGGTGAGGGAGGCCTGGATGGCGATCTGCGCGGTCTCGAAGTCGCGGATCTCGCCGATCATGACCACGTCCGGGTCCTGGCGCAGGATGGCGCGCAGGGCGCGGGCGAAGTCGAGGTCGATCTTGGCGTTGACCTGGGTCTGGCCGATGCCGGGCAGCTCGTACTCGATCGGGTCCTCGACCGTCATGATGTTCTGCTGCGTCGCGTCCAGCCGCTGCAGCGAGGCGTACAGCGTGGTGGTCTTGCCCGAGCCGGTCGGCCCTGTCACGAGGATGATGCCGTGCGGTTGGTGGATCAGCTTCTCGAAGCGCTCCAGCACATCGCCCTGCATGCCGACCGCTTCCAGGTTGAGGCGGCTCTCGCTCTTGTCCAGCAGGCGCAGCACCGCGCGCTCGCCGTGGGCGCTGGGCAGGGTGGAGACGCGCACATCCACCGCGCGGGTGCCGATGCGCAGCGAGATGCGGCCGTCCTGCGGCAGGCGCTTCTCGGAGATGTCCAGTTCGGCCATGATCTTCAGGCGCGAGATGAGTGCAGCGTGCAGCGCCCGGTTGGGCTGTACCACCTCGCGCAGCGTGCCGTCGACGCGGAAGCGCACGCTCGAATGGCGCTCGAAGGGTTCGATGTGGATGTCGCTGGCCCCGTCGCGCGCGGCCTGCGTCAGCAGGGCGTTGAGCATGCGGATGATGGGCGCGTCGTCGGCGGTCTCCAGCAGGTCTTCGATGGCCGGCAGCTCCTGCATCATGCGGCTGAGGTCGGCGTCGCTCTGCACCTCGCTGACCACCGCCGCGGCGCTGGACTCGCCCTGTGCGTAGGCCGCGCTGATGCGCTGGGCCAGCAACTCGCCCGGCTCCCACTGCAGTTCCTCCACGTCGTGGCAGCGGAGGATTTCCGACAGCGCCGACAGCCGGCGCGTCTGCGCATCTTCGTCCTCGGCGGCGCTGGAGCTGCCCCGCAGGGTCAGCCGCCCGTCCTCCTCTTCCAGCAGCCAGAGGTTCTCGCGCGCGAAGGCATAGGGCAGCGGGTGTTTCATCGGGGCTCCGTCAGTTCGACGGCGCAGCCGGCGATGCCGGAGTGGCTGCAGGCGCGGCCGGGGGTGTGCTTTCGGGGGCACGCTGCGGCGGCATGACCGGACCCACATTCACGGGAACCACAGCGCTGGAGGAAGGCTGCGCGTCCTTCTGCGCCGACCGCATCAGTTCGTAGCGGTCGAGCGAGAAGCTGTTGGTGGCGCGGGCGTCGCGCAACACCACCGGCCGCAGGAACACCATCAGGTTGGTTTTCTTGCGGTTGCGGCTCTCGCTCTTGAAGAGGTTGCCAAACAGCGGGATGTCGCCCAGGCCGGGCACCTTCTCCTGGTTGCCGGAGTATTCGTCCTGCAGCAGGCCGCCCAGCACCACGATGCCGCCGTCATCGACCAGCACGGTCGATTCGATGGTGCGCTTGTTGGTGATGAGGCCGGTGGTCGAGTTGACCGACGACGCCTGCACGCTGCTGACCTCCTGGAAGATGGTCATTTTGATGGTGCCGTTCTCGCTGATCTGCGGCTTGACGCGCAGCGTCAGGCCCACGTCCTTGCGCTCGATGGTCTGGAACGGGTTGACCGAGCCGTTGTTGCCGTTGCCGGCGCCGGTGTTGGTGAATTGCCCGGTCACGAACGGCACGTTCTGGCCGATCACGATCTTGGCTTCCTCGTTGTCCAGCGTCAGCAGGTTGGGCGTGGACAGGATGTTGCCGTCGCCGTTCTGCTGCAGGAAGCGCGCCAGGAAGCCCAGCAGGTAGATGCCGTTGCGGCGCGAGGCCATACCGAAGTTCAGGCCCGTGCCGGGCGCCTGGATCTTGGCGGTGTCGGCCTGGGCGATGGGCAGCAGGTTGGTCAGGATGTTGTTGCCACCGGTGCCGAAGTTGGTGCCCAGCAGCCCCACGGTGTTCTCGCCGAGGTTGCCCAGTGGGCCCTGCCACTGGATGCCGAACTCGGCGGCCTTGTCGGCATTGACTTCGGCGATCAGGCTCTCCACATAGACCTGCGCACGGCGCGAATCCAGCTGGTCGATCACGGCGCGCAATTGGCGGTACTGCGGCTCGGGCGCAGTGATGATCAGGGCGTTGGTCGCCGGGTCGGCCTGGATCTGGCCGCCGGTGGACGGGCCGGCGCTCGCCGTCACCGGCGTGGTGGCGGGGTTGGCGGCGGTGCTGGGCGTCTGGGACATGCCGCCGGTGCTGCTGCGCACCGTCGTGACGCCGGTCGCCCCGGCCGCTCCGCCGCTGCCTTCGCCGGCCATGGCGGCCCGCAGCGTGGCCGCGAGGTTGACCGCATCGGCGTTCTTCAGGTAGACCACATGGATGTTGCCGGCCGCATCGACGCTGCTCGGGCGGTCCAGCTGGGCCACCAGGGATCGGGCCAGGGCCAGGCGCGCGGGATTTGCGGCCCGCAACACGAGGCTGTTGCTGCGGGGTTCGGCGATCAGGGTGGTCTTGTACGAGGTGTCCCCCGCCTGTCCGGCGGCGGCCACGCCCGTGCTGCCTGGCTCGATCAGCTTGAGCACCATGGGGGCCAGGTCGGCGGCCAGGGCGTGCTGCAGCGGGATCACTTCCACATCGGTGGCGCCGGAGACGTCCAGCGACGCGATGATGCGACCGATGCGCTGCAGGTTGTCGGCGTAGTCGGTGATGACCAGCGAGTTGTTGCCCGGGTTGACGTTGATGGTGTTGTTGGGCCCGATCAGCGGGCGCAGCACGGGCACCAGATTGTTGGCGGATTCGTGGTTGAGCCGGAAGATCTGGGTGACGATCTGGTTGCTGGCGGGCAGCTGGCTGACCGGGCCGGCACTGACGGTGTTGCTCTGGAGCTTGGCGTCGGCCTCGGGCACGATCTTGTACAGGCCGCCGGTTTCGATCAGTGAGAAGCCCTGCAGGCGCAGCGCGGCGGCGAACTGGTTGAGAGCCACGATGGGGGCCACCGGCCTGTCGGTCGACAGGTTGACGGTGCCCTTGACCCGCGGGTCCACCACCACATTGCGTCCGGTGATGGTGGCCATGGTGCGGGCCACGGCTTCAATCTCGGCGCCGACGAAGTTGAGCACGACCGGCTCGGCAGCGTTCTTGGACTGGGCCCATGCGGTCGGGGCGCCCAGGGTACCGGTCAGCACGGCGAGCGCCAGTGCCAGCACGGCAGGGGAATGGGTCGATTTCATCTGTTGATCCTATCGCGAAGTCTCGCTCTGGCTGTTAACCAAACGTCAACAGGGTACGGGCGCCATCGCGGCGGCCAATGATGCTCAGGAGGTTGGCCAGGGCCGACTCCTGGCCGGGCGCAGCCGATGCCACACCCCGGAAACGCAGGCGCCCGCCCGACCACTGACCATCGCCATCGAGCAGCAGGCCGCCTTTGAGCGTGGCCAGCTTCAATGCGGCGTTGTCGCCATCCCCCGCCGAGCGGAACTCGACCCGGTAGCTGCCCAGAGGGCGCAGGGTGGACACGCGCGTGGCGAGGTCGTGGGCCTCCACCACCAGCTGCCCGTCCAGGCGGGGACGCCCGCCGTTCAGGGCCAGGGAAAAGCCGGGCGACTGCACCAGCAGTTGCCCGTCCATGCGCAGGGTGTTCCACGGCGTGCCCAGGCCGACCAGCATGGCGGCCGGCCAGCGGCTGCTGAAGGCGTCGACACGCACCTGTGCACCGCCGAAGCTGGGGCGCAAGGCAATGGACATCGGTTGTTCGGTGCAGCAGGGCGAGGACAGGCTCATGCGCAGCACCGGGCCCTGGGACCAGCCGGGACGCAGCTTCCAGCGAAGTCCCTGTGGCAGCGCCGTCTGGCCGCGGCTGCCCTCGCCGCCGCTCAGAAGCACATCGCCATGTCCGCTCCAAACCGTGCCCCCGGTGTTGAGCAATTGCACCTTGCCGCTGGTGTAGTGCGAGAGCAGGGCACCCACCCACAACGCGGGCGCAAACGCGATCAGGGCGAGCAGCGTGCCGAGGATGGCCCCCAGCCAGGCCCAGCGTGCGGGTTTGCGGTGTTCCGTCATTGGCCCCCCAGTCCCGGACCGGCCAGCACCACCTGTCCTGTCCATGAGGGGTTGTTGCCGCTGCGCTGGAGCTGCACTTGCACCGGCACCACGCGGGCGTTCACGCGCACCTGCTGCAGCCACTGCGCCAGGGTCGCGGCCGGAATCTCCCGCAGGGTGACGGTGACGCGGTCGCCCTGCTGCGCGAGCTGCGCGCCGGCGCCCAGTCCGCTGGTGGCCTGCTCCAGCGCCTGCCTGGCCACTTCGGGTGCGGGCACGGGGGCAGCGTTCTGGGTGCGGATGATTTCGGCGCTGGCCGCCATCTCCTGCATGCGCCCCAAGGACTTGTCCAGCTCGATGTGCTGTGTGCGCGCCTGCCGCAGGGTGGACACGGCCGGCGCCAGTGCCACCCACCACAAGAGGGCCACACCCACCACCCAGGCCGCAAGGCGCAGGGCCTTCTGCTGGCGGGCGGGCAGGCCTTGCAAGGAGGCACCGAGGCGCTGGCCCACCCGGGCGAAGGCCGAAGACACAGCGATAGATCGTTTGGCAGACATCAGGGGGCCTTCGCCTGGACATTCAACATGCCCGAATCCGAGCTGACCTGCCAGCCCCGCGAGGCCATGGCCTGTTGCAGTGCCAACAGGCGGTCGTCGGGCAGCCCCCCGATGCCCAGTCTTGCTTCGCCGCTCAGGAAGTCGATGCTGCTGAGAGACGCGCCAGGCTCGGTCGCCGCAATGAAGGCGAGCATGCCTTCGAGATCCTGTGCCGACAGGGTGCCGCTGGCCTGCTGCAGCCGGGTGAGTTCGCGCTGCATCTGCACCGGGGCGTCCAGCACGAGACCGACCTCGGGGAAGGTGCTCTGCAAGGTCTGCCGGATGGCCTGTTGCTTGGCCTGGAGGGCCGAACGTTCTTTCCAGGCCATCGCGTTCACGCCGCCAAGGACGGTCAGCACAAGCGCCACCAGGGCCCAGCGCGCCGGCTTCCATGGTGCGGCGCTGGCAAAGTGGCGCCATCCCTGCCGCATGCGCTGCGTGCGCCGCGCTCCGCTGGACAGCCGGAGATCGAACTGGGCGAGGTTCCAGTCGGACTGCGCGCAGCGCAGCAGCCAGTCGGCTGTCGGCATGAGGTCGAAACGCTGGTTGCACACCTGTTCGGCCAGACCGGTGATCGACGGGTCCGCGAACCAGCTCGTGGTGGCCGGGTCGGACGCTGCGGTCAGGGTGTACTCGGGGCCTCGGCCGGTTGACGATCCGAGACTGCCGAAGCTGGAGTCGCCGAAGGTGCTGGCCGGACCAAAGGAGCTGTCGGTGCCGAACCTGCTGGTGGCGCCGTAGGTGCTTGAACCGTTTTCGCGCAGGGGAATGCTGCGCACCCCCAGCGGGCTGGCGGTGGACAGCCAGACGCGGTTGCCTTCGTCGTGCGCCCAGTGCACGGTTTCGCCGTGTTCCGAATCGACCGCCGACGTGGGCCAGAGGGCCGGCACGATGCGGGTGGCGGGCCGTCCGGCGGCCTCGAGGGTCTGGAGCCAGGCCTGGAGCCAGGCCTTGTTGCAGGCGGCCACCCAGAGCGTCTGCCCTGGACGGCTGCCCGGTTCGAGGGCCAGGTGAAGCTCCGCCGGATCATCCAGCAGCCGGTCCTCCAGCATCCCGTCCAGGGCAGCCCTCACGCGGGCGCTCGCCACCTTGGGCAGCGCCACCCGGTGCCAGGACACGAGGCGGGGCGGCAACACCAGCACGACATCGTCGTCGGCGGGCAGCAACGACAGTGCGCAGCCCCCGTGGTCCGACGCGACCCGTCCGTTGGAAGAAAGCACCCAGTCCAGCACCGAGGTCGATGTGGGCATGGCGGCGCTGAAGTTGGTCGGAGTGAGGATCAGCACGTGATAGAGGGGCTGCAATGCCCCGTGGGTACTGGGCGGAGGGCTATTTTAGGGACGAGGCGGGGCCAGCGGATGAAGCTGATGTTCATGATGGCGCCACCCGTTCGCGCCAGTGCACCCGGGTTCTCAAGCCATCACGCTGGACCAGCGAGCGTTCTTCGATCACGGTGTCGTCCAGTCGAAGACGGATGTACACCTCAAAAAACCGGCTGCGCACATCATGGCGCTGGCTGCTGACCGATTGCTGGCTGGCGCCAGGGATGCGCTGGATGGCATCCTCCAGTTTGGTGAAGGGCATGGTGTCCCGCGCAGCCACCACCTGCTGGGCCAGCGCCAGGTCCAGGCCCGGCACGCTGGCGCTGAGCACCTCGGGTGTGACGGTGTTCAGGTTGAGCAGGGTGCGTTCGGGCAGGACCGTCACATGGGGCCGCAGGGCCTGCAGGGTGCTCGGACTCAGGCCCAGCCAGGCCAGCTGGGCGAAGCGCTGGGGCGTCAGCGGCGAGGTGGACGGTTCCGGGTCGTTGAGGGCCCGTTCGGTGGTTTTGAGCAGGTTGGCCGACGCCGCTTCCAGTTCGGGCTTGGGCAGGTTCAGCAGGGCGAACAGCCGCTCGAACATGGCAAGGTCGGCGGACGACAGCTCGACCTTCGATTGAGAACCCGTCTGGCTGACCCTGACGAGGTTGCCGAAGTTCAGCCGGGATTGGGCGTCCTTGATTTCGCCGGACAGAAACGCGGGCATCAGGTCGTCCGCGCTGTTGTTCTTGTCGGCGGCCAGGAAGGAGGACAACCGGGCTTCTTCCAGAGGCGTCGCCCACGGCTCGCCCAGGTGGTCGGCGGCCCCGCTGGTGCGGTTGCTGCGCCCGTCTTCGCGCAGGATGAGCCGCGCCCAGTCCAGGGCGCCCACCAGGATCCAGCCGGCCTGAAGGCGCTGCCGCTCGGCGGCCTCGACTTCGGAGGACCGCCACTGCTGCCAGAGGGCCGCGGAGGCCAGGGTCGCCACCAGGGTCACCGTGAGCATGGCCAGCAGCAGGGCGGCACCACGTTCTTTGGATGAAGCGCGCATCTTCTTCATCAGCGTGCGGCCAGCAGGGACGGGCGCACCCAGTCGCTGGTCAGCGTTCCGGAGAGGCCTCTTCCCGCCGACAGGTTCAGCACCAGACGCACGCCGTTGGGGATCGCGTCGCCGCCCCCCAGGGTGACGCCTGCGTTTTCGTTTCCGACGGAGGATTGCGGGTTCCCCCAGGTTTCACCACGGTGATAGAACAGCTGCCACTGGTCGATCGCCGCCAGCGCGACCTGGGTGTCTCGGCCGTCGATCTCCGCGGGCGATTCGATCCATGCCGCGGCCCTGGCCCAGGCATCGGCCAGTTCGTCCCGGCGCTTGATCGGGCCGGACTGCCAGCGCATCCACTGGGCGCCCGCATTGCCGGACTGCATGCGTGTCCAGGCCACCACTCGGATGCCGTCGCTGCGCAGCGCGCTTTCCGCGGCATCCCGCCGGGTCAGGCGCAACACCCGGCCGTCGAACGCCAGCGGGCTGAGCTCCTTGGTGTCCACCAGCGCGTCCAGGTCGGCGGCCCACTGTCCCAGCGCCGCCTGCAACCGCAGCAGCTCGTCGGCCCGCTCCTGGGTCAGGGTCTGGGTCCGCTGCATGGCATCGATGGAACGCCAGCTCAGCATGGCCAGCATGGACATCACCGCCAGCGCCACCAGCAGTTCGACCAGCGTGAAGCCCCGTTCGCGTCGCAGTGGGGTCCGGTCACCCGTACGCATCAGTACCGTCCCATCACGGTCGACAGGCTCAGCAGCCGGACTTCGTTGCCATCAACCGCGCCCTCCACGATCGCATCGACGCGCTGGAAGTTCGGGTTGGGGGTGGGCTGCACGGACAGCCTCACTTTGAGTGTGCGGCCCGCCTGCAGGCACTCGCTGCTGCTTTCACCGGTGCCCGGCAACTGGCGCAGCAGGCGCAGCCGGATGAGCTCGTTTTCGGCGCACAGCTGCGCCAGCCACTGGTCGCTCTGGCGCGCGGCGGCCCGTGTGAGTGCCGAGGTGGCCTGGGAACCGGCGGCCAGCGCCACTGCCACCACGGCCAGGGCCACGAGGATCTCGATCAGCGTGAAGCCGCGGCTGTGCCGGTTCATGGCGTGGCCGGTTCTGCGATCACGGCAAAGGGGGCGAGGCCGTCTGTGCCCAGCACCAGGCGCTGCTCGCCTCGGGCCAGTTCGATGCGCTGGGCCGCGATCAGCGGTTCCGGCCCAAGCAGCAGCTCCGAGGTGCCTGGCGGCTGGACCACGCGCACCCGTGTTTCCGGGTGAAGCCAGCTGCGGGGTCTGGTCAGTGAGTCCGCCGACTTGGAGCGCGAGGTGATGCCCTGGAACTCGAAACCCTCTCCATTGGGTTTCCAGCGCACCGGCACGCCGCTGGCGCGCGACTGCGCCCGCGCCGACTCGAGCAGTGCGGCCAGCCGGAGGGACTCGTTCTCCAGCGCCGTGGAATCGCTGTCCCGCAAGGAAAGACTCACGCCAGCGGTGGCCAGCGCGATGATGGACACCACCACCAGCAGCTCCAGCAGTGTGAAGCCGCGTGTGCGGGTGTTCACTGCCAGCTGCCGATGTCGGCGTCCTTGCCCTCTCCGCCGGGTTGACCATCGGCGCCCAGCGACAGCACGTCCACCTCGCCGTGCACACCGGGGTTCACGTACTGGTAGGGCTGGTTCCAGGGGTCGGCCGGCAGCTTGTCGAGGTAGGGGCGCCAGTTGGGCGGCACCGGTGCAGCGGTGGGCCGGGCCACCAGTGCGGTCAGGCCTTGCGCGCCGGTGGGAAAGCGCTGGTTGTCCAGCTTGTACAGCTTGAGCGCCTGCATGAGGTTGTTGACGTCCGTCCTGGCGGCGGTTACGCGCGCATCGTCGGCGCGGTTCAGCACGTTGGGCACGATGAGGGCCGCCAGCACACCAATGATGACCAGCACCACCATCAGCTCGATCAGCGTGAAACCGCGCTGACGCCGACCGTGCGCAGACGAGGGACCAGGGGTGGACATCGAAGTGACAGATGCGAATTTCAAGACAGGCTCCCGGAAGCACGCGGCGCGGTGCGCCAGAGAAGGTGGATGATAATGTGTTCATGCTCAAGACACCTTCCCTTGCAAGCCTCGCGGCCGGCCTGCTCTGGCTGGTGGTGGCGCTGCTTTCGGGTTACTGGATGTTGCAGCTGTGGGGCCGGGAACCACTGGTTCCGGTGGGTGCCCTTGGAACCCCGCCGATCCAGTCGGACGCAGCGGGCGTCGCCCGCGTGCTCGGTGCCGTGCCCGAGGCGCAGGCGACCGCTCCGGCGACGGCTCCTCTGTCGTCCCGTTTCAGGCTTCTGGGGCTGGCAAGCCAGCCAGGCCAGAGCGGTGCTGCGCTGATCGCCGTCGATGGACAGCCGCCGCGCCCCGTGGTGGTGGGTGGTGTGGTCGACGGCGAATTGCGACTGCTCTCGGTCGGGCCCAAAGTGGCCCGCCTGGGCACCACCGCTGGAGACCCATCAGCACTGGAGCTCAATCTCCCGGAGCCCGTGGAGTCTCGGTGAGCCTGGCACCTTCTGCCCCCAGCCCGTCCGCCTCGCTGCTGGACCAGCTGGCGGCGGAGCTGGGCCGGTTTCCCCCATTTGACGAGATGGATGCGGGCCACGTCCGGGCCTTCGTGGAGGCGTCGCGGCAGGCGTACTTCGCTCCCGGCGAGGCACTGGCTCGGCCAGAGGATGGGCCCGCCAGCGAACTGTTTTTCATCCGTCGCGGCGCGGTGGTGGGCAAGCGGGGGCTTTCTGATGTCGCAGGCGGGGCGTTCGAGTACGAGGCCGGTGACCTGTTCCCGATCAGTGCGGTGCTCGCCCAGCGCGCCACCAGCACCGCCTACCTGGCCACCGAAGACACCTTCGTGCTGCGCCTGCCAGCCGAGCGGATGCAGGCGCTGGCGCAGCTCAGTCCGGTGTTCGGGGACTTCCTGAACCGGCGTGTGCTGCGGTTCCTGGAGCTTTCACGCGCGGCGCTGCAGGCGGCCTACGCATCGCGGGCTCTGGCCGAGCAGTCGATGGAAACACCGCTGGAGCGTCTGTGCCGCCACGCGCCGGTCAGCTGCGCGCCCGGCACGCCGCTGCGCCAGGCGCTGGAGGACATGCACCGGTTGCGCATCGGGTCGATGCTGGTGGTGGACGAAGGGCAGCGCCCAGTCGGCATCCTCACCCGCTACGACGTGCTGGACCGCGTCGCGCTGGCCGGTGTGTCGCTGGACGTGCCGATGTCGGCGGTCATGGTGGGTCCGGTGCACACGCTGGAGTCCGACCGCAGCGCCCAGGAAGCGGCGCTGCTGATGTCGGCCAAGGGCATTCGCCACGTGCCCGTGACGCAGCAGGGGCGGCTGGTGGGCATCGTGTCCGAGCGCGACCTCTATGCCCTTCAGCGCATGAGCCTCAACCAGGTGAGCGAGCGCATTCGCCATGCGACAGGCATTCCCGACCTGCAGGCCGCGGCCCATGACATCCGCGAGTTTGCGCGCCACTTGCTCGGCCAGGGTGTGCAGGCGCTGCAGCTGACACAGCTGATCAGCCACCTCAACGACCTGCTGACGACCCGGCTGGTGGCGTTGAAGGCCGGCGAACACGGTCTTGACCTGCAGTGCTTCTGCTGGATCGCCCTGGGGTCCGAGGGGCGGGGCGAGCAGACCATCGCCACCGACCAGGACAATGCGCTGATACTCGCCGACGACGTGAACCCCGGCGAGCGGGACGCCTTGCTGCACATGGCACAGGACATCAACCACGCCCTGGACGCCTGTGGCTATCCGCTGTGCAGGGGCAACATCATGGCGGGCAACCCCGATTGCTGCCTGACGCTGTCCCAGTGGCAGCAGCGTTTCGTGCAGTGGATCGAGCAGGGCGCACCCAAGGATCTGCTCAACGCCAGCATCTACTTCGACTTTCGCGCCCTGACCGGGCAGGCCGGTATGGCCGCCAGTCTGCGCGGTTTCGTGACCCAGCGCGCGTCGGCCAACCCGCGGTTTGTCCGCCAGCTGGCAGTCAATGGCCTGTTGCAGGCACCACCGTTGAACTGGCGTGGCCAGATCGACACCAAGCCGGTGGATGGTCTCGACACGCTGGATCTCAAGCTGCAGGGTACGGCTATCTTGGTCGATGTGGCCCGGCTGTACGCGCTGGCCAACGGCATCGCAGCCACCTCGACCCGGGAGCGGTTCGAAACCGCGGGTCCGAAGCTCGGCGTCCCTGCCCGCGAACACCAGGCCTGGGTGGCCGGGTTCGAGTTTCTGCAGATGCTCCGTCTGCGTGCCCAGCTCGATGGCGCCTCGGTGGGCGACAACCCCAACCGCATCGCGGTGGGCGCACTCAACGACATCGACCGCCGCATCCTGCGGGAGACGCTGCGGGTGGTGCGTAGCCTGCAGCAGCGTGTGCAGCTCGACTACCAGCGATGATTGCAACGCTGCTGGCGTCGGTGCGGTCATGGTGGGGGCCCCAGGACCCGGTAGCTTCTTCCGACGCCGAACGCTGGGTGGTCGTCGACGTGGAGACCAGTGGACTGGACGCAAAGAATGACCGGCTCCTGGCCATCGCGGCCATCGGTCTCAGGGTTGGTCCTGCGCCGGCATCGCGGCCGGAGATTGTGCTGGGCGACAGCTTCGAGGTGGTGCTGCGTCAGGAGGCGGTGTCTGATCACGACAACATTCTCCTGCACGGCATCGGTGAGCAGCGTCAGCGGGACGGCGTGGAGCCTGCGACGGCGCTGCAGGCCTTTGTGGACTTCATTGGCGAGGCGCCGCTGCTGGCCTTTCACAGCGCCTTCGACGAAACCCTGATCGACCGGCATTGCCGGCGGCACCTGGGACGCCGGCTGGTCAACCCTTGGCTGGACCTGGCCCATCTCTGTGCTGTGACCCACCAGGAGGTGCGGGCCCGGTCGCTGGACGACTGGATGGCGCATTTCGGCATCCGGTGCCCGGCCCGGCACCAGGCGTCCGCCGACACGCTGGCCACGGCCGAGCTGTTGCTCCGGTTGTGGCCTCGCATCGCGCCGGAGGGAGGTCGCTGGCGCGATGCCGTGCGACTGGCTGGACGCCGGCGCTGGCTGGCCCGGCGCTGAGAACGGACTGGGCCGCGGGTCAACGCTGGAGCAGTTGCTGTGCCGCTTGCAGCAGCGGCCAGGCCAGCAGGGCCCCGACGCCTTCTGCGCTGCGAAGCTCCATGTCCAGCAGCGGGTTGGCCTGGAGGTGGATCAGCAGGAGCCGGTGCCCTGGCTCGGCCGCGCGGTGGGCATACACCAGATAGTCGGCCACGGCCGGGACCAGGGCGCGGGCCACCAGCGCGGCGGTTCCGGCCACGAAGCCGTCGACCAGCACCACCCGTCGCTCGCTGGCGGCCTGGATCATCGCGCCGCACAGCATGGCGATCTCGAAACCTCCCATGGCGGCCAGAGCCACCTGCGCCGAGGTGGCGCGGCGGTGCCTGCTGGCGGCAACGAACAGCCGCTCCAGCTTGCGCTGCCCGAACACCTCGTCTGCTTCCTGGTCCTTGCCGCAGGCATCGGACAGAGGAACCCCGCAGAGGCGGGACAACAGCAAGGCCGCCGAGGCCTCACCCGCAACGCCGATGCTGCCCAGCGCCAGCACATTGCCGGGCAGGTGCCGCACCACATCCATGCCTGCCTGGATGGCAGAGCGCGCCTGTGCCTGCGACATGGCCGGCGCTAGCGCCGCGTTGCGTGTGCCGTAGCCTATCTTGCGCCGAAGGAGGGTGGCGGCGGTCTCGGTGCCCTCGGGCAGCTGAATATGGTGGGCGACACCGGCGTCCACGAGGGTCACATCGAAGCCATGGTGCCCGGCCAGCGCACTGGCAGGGCTCTTGCCCGCGAGCAGCTCGCAGGCGCTTTGGTGGGTCAGGTCCTGCGGCGATTTGGACACACCCTCATCCGCGATGCCGTGGTCGGAAGCAAATACCACCAGCTGGGGAGACTCGAACCGAAGTTCCTCCAATCCGTGCCCTGAGGGGTGCTGGATGCGGGCCAACTGCATGGCCAATCCCTCAAGACGCCCAAGAGGCGGCTCCTCTCCATGGGTGCCGCGCAGACGGTTCTGCACCATCAGGCCGAGTTGGGCGTTCGCCGTCGGTGACACCTCAGGCCATGGTGGCAATGCCCGGTCATCCCTGTCCGTCGACAGGTCAGGAAGGGACCTGGGCCGTTGATTCATGGGCTTGCTCAGCTTTTGAGGAACAGTCGATACACCGGGTTGTGGGTTTCTTCCACGTGGGGGTAGCCCAGGGTTCCCAGAAACTTTGCAAACGCCTTGTCGTCCTTGGGCGGCACCTGCAGCCCGACCAGGATTCGGCCGTAGTCGGCACCCTGGTTGCGGTAGTGGAACAGACTGATGTTCCAGCTTGGACGCATCAGACTCAGGAACTTCAGCAGCGCGCCGGGTCGCTCCGGAAACACGAAGCGCAGCAGGCGTTCATCCTGGGCCAGTGGCGAGTGGCCGCCCACCATGTGCCGGATGTGTTCCTTGGCCAGGTCGTCGTGCGTGAGGTCCAGCGACTCGAAACCCCGTTTGCGGAAGTTGCTGGCGATCTTGGTCGACTCGCCAGGCCCCTGCGTGGTGAGACCAACAAACACATGGGCAACCTTCGCGTCACCAATGCGGTAGTTGAACTCGGTGATGTTGCGCGGGCCTCCGGGCAGTGAGTCGAACGACTCGAGGAAGCGCTTGAAGCTGCCTCGCTCTTCAGGAATGGTGACTGCGAACAGCGCCTCGCGCTCTTCGCCGACTTCCGCCCGCTCGGCGACAAAACGCAGGCGGTCGAAGTTCATGTTGGCACCGCACAGGATGGCGGCGTAGGTCTCGCCCTTGGTCTTGTGCTTCGCCACGTACTGCTTCATGGCCGCCACGGCCATGGCGCCCGACGGCTCGACGATGCTGCGGGTGTCCACGAAGACGTCCTTGATGGCCGCGCAGACCGCGTCGGTGTCCACCACCACGAACTCGTCCACAAGACCGCTGGCAATCCGGAAGGTTTCTTCCCCCACCAGCTTGACCGCGGTGCCGTCTGCAAAGAGGCCGACGTCTCCCAGGGTGACCCGCTCTCCCGCCTGGACGGACTTCAGCATGGCGTCCGAGTCGACCGTCTGAACGCCGATCACCTTGATCTCGGGGCGCACGGCCTTGATGTAGTTGGCCACGCCGGAGATCAGACCTCCTCCGCCAATGGCAACGAACACCGCGTCCAGATGGTCCGATCCGAGGCTTTGCAACTGGCGCAGGATTTCCATGGCGATCGTGCCCTGTCCCGCGATCACGTCCGGATCGTCAAAAGGGTGAACGAACGTAAGCCCTTCCTTCTTTTGGATGTGAACCGCATGTCCGTAGGCATCGGAATAGCTGTCGCCGTGGAGCACCACCTCTCCGCCAAAGGAGCGGACTGCATCCACCTTCACCTGGGGTGTGGTGGTGGGCATGACGATCACGGCTCGAGTGCCCAGCTTGTGGGCGCCCAGGGCAACGCCTTGCGCGTGGTTGCCGGCCGAAGCGCAGATCACGCCCTTGCGAAGTTGGTCGGGAGTCAGATGCGCCATCTTGTTGTAGGCGCCTCTCAGCTTGAAACTGAATACCGGCTGTTGGTCCTCGCGCTTGAGGAGCACCTTGTTGTGAAGGCGGCGACTGAGGTTGCGGGCCGGTTCCAGTGCAGACTCCACTGCGACGTCGTAGACGCGCGCATTCAGGATTCTGGTGAGGTAGTCCGACGGACTGAGCGGGGCGCTGGTGCGAGGCGCCGGTGCCGCGGCCCTCTTTCTGTTGGATCGTGTGGTCATTGTTTGTCCTGTCCAACGATGATAGCGAGCCGAGGTCGCGAAAAAAAACCCGGACTGGTGGAACCGGTCCGGGTTTGAATCCACCCGTAGAGGGCAGAGGAGACAACCTTCAATACAATGCCGCCATTGTATCGAGAAATGCTGCGGCGCAACACGGTTGAAAGTGTTTTTGCTACCTTTTAGGGAGCTGACTCTCGAACTGTCAGATTTTTCACAACCGACACAGATATGGAATGCACCGTGACCTGGACCGGCGCCGCCGGTACCCGCTCCCACATGGGATTTGTCGCTGAAACAGGCAGTGGTCACATTTTGGCCATGGACGGCGCCCCGGATGCGGCCAAGCCGGAAAACGGGGGCGCGAATCTGGCGCCCAGGCCCATGGAAACCGTACTGGCCGGTACGGGTGGGTGCACGGCCTACGATGTGGTACTGATCCTCAAGCGCGGCCGCCATGATGTGCGGGGCTGCAGTGTGAAGCTCACGTCCGAGCGCGCGCCGACCGATCCGAAGGTGTTCACGCGAATCCACATGCATTTCACTGTGACCGGTCGGGCGATTCCTCCCGCTGCCGTGGAACGTGCCATCGCGATGAGTCACGAGAAGTACTGCTCTGCCAGCATCATGTTGGGCAAGACAGCGGAGATCAGCACCAGCTTCGATCTGCTGGAAGCCTGACTACCCTCTCTTTGGGCTCAGATCCGGTGAGCCACGGTGGTCATCACCTTCGCTGCAGTCTTCATGAGCAGCTTGACAGGCAAGGGAAGTTCCATGGCGCCTGCATGCTGTGCTTCCCGGGCATGCCTGG
Source organism: Hydrogenophaga pseudoflava NBRC 102511 (assembly GCF_001592285.1). GTDB lineage: Bacteria > Pseudomonadota > Gammaproteobacteria > Burkholderiales > Burkholderiaceae_C > Hydrogenophaga > Hydrogenophaga pseudoflava. The sequence continues at coordinate 24,049 of NZ_BCWQ01000004.1, forward strand.
CTTCATCGGCCTGCATCTGGGCCACGATGGCTCTTGATGCGTGGTCCGAGATGGGCAGCCGGTCCATGTGAGAGGCCAGGTGATCCTCGACCTGCCGCTCGGTTTCGACCACAAACCCAAGGCTGACGCCGGGCCCCATCCGCCCAGCGAGCAGACCGATTCCGAACGCTCCTGCATACCACAGAGGGTTGAGGATAGACGGGTGGGCGTCCAGTTCATCCAGTCGGTCCCGGGTCCAGGCCAGGTGGTCGGTCTCCTCCCGTCCTGCTGCTTCCAGCTGTTGCGCCAGCCGTTCTCGTTGCGGATGGGTGCTGCTGCGCGCAGCCATGGCCTGAGCGGTGTAAAGCGCTTGGGCGCAGACCTCGCCGACGTGATTCACGCGCATCAGCGCACCAGATGTCGCCTTGTCCTCCGCACTCAGGTGGGTGTGCGGAGATTCAGCCACAGTGTTGCAAGGTCGAGTCGCGCGCGGCCTGGCAAAAAGGGTTCGCAAAGCAGTGTCGGCAGCAACCAGAAGAGAGTCCATGGATTTGGCAGTCATGAAAAATGGCAAATTGATTGTCGCTCGATGCATTAAAGGCGATGATTACTATTGTTCTAGGTAGTCACCCGAGGAAGGGCTTTTCCTTGTTGTCCATGAACGACAAACACCCCTGAAAGCTTTGCACCCCCCGAGCCCTTCTGGTGCAATGAAGACACTTCCAGTAACGGAGGTTGGCTCGGAGGCTCAGACCGCCGGCCCATTCATCAACCTTGGAGATACCCTCAATGAAAAAGACCCTGATTGCTCTGGCCGCTGTGGCTGCCACCGGCGTTGCATTCGCTCAGTCCTCCGTGACGATTTACGGCAAGGTGGAAGCCGGTCTGCAGAAGATGAACGGCGATTCGCTGAAGATGACCAACATCCACGGCTCGCGTCTGGGTTTCCGCGGTGCTGAAGACCTCGGCGGCGGTCTGCAAGCCAAGTTCCAGATTGAGCACCGTTTCAGCCCCGATACGGGCATGGATGCAACTTACAGCCCGGGTGGCACCAATCCCACGACCGGTGTCGTGACTCCCGCTTCGTCGACTTTCTGGAACGGTATGTCCACGGTTGGTCTGGCCGGTTCCTTCGGTGAAATCCGTCTGGGCCGCTACTACAGCGCGAACTTCCTGGGCGCCAACAACAAGCCCGACCCCTTCGGTGGTGACGGCGCTGGCGCACTGCGTGGCATCGGTATGCAGACGACCCACGTCCGTACCGCCAACATCATCCACTACAGTGGCAGCTTCAGTGGTGTGAACGTCGCCGTGTCGACCGGTCTGAAGGAAGGCGCAGCCAAGGCACACAACAGCTTTGCCGTCGGATACGCCAATGGTCCTCTGGACGTGGGCGTCGGTGCCGACAAGGATGCTGGCAGCGATGTGACCAACGCCTATGCCACTTATGATCTGGGCGTTGCCAAGTTGGCGTTCGGCCTGGGCAACAAGAAGACCGCCGCTGGCGTGAAGACCGAAGGCCTGCTGTTCGGTGCCACGATCCCTGCAGGTCCTGGCAAGGTGCTGGTCGGTGTTGCTCAAGCCAAGAACAAAACCACCGATACCACCACCAACCAGAAGGTTGGCCTGGGTTACTACTACCCTCTGAGCAAGCGCACCGCGCTGGAATTCACCTACGGTCGTGACAGCAAGGCCAAGACCGCCACCGGCAAGAACGTGGGCGGCGCCGACTTCACTCTGCACCACAATTTCTGATCGTCTGCCGGCGAAAGCCGGTTGATGTAAGGAGAATCAAAGCCTGTCTTGGGAACAAGACAGGCTTTTTTTGCTCTTACCCGCGACCTTTGGTATGGGGATGTCGGCGTGTCGCCAAAATCCAACGGCATGCTATCTTTTTACGGGTTTTCCCTCGAAGTGCGGGATGGCTCGCGCTACCATGAAGTGTCAGTTTCTCAACCGGGCTGTAAAGCCCAGCATTAAAGGATGTTGATATGAAGAAATCTCTGATTGCTCTCGCCGTTCTGGGTTCGGTGGCCGGTGTGGCCCAGGCCCAGTCCTCCGTCAGCGTTTACGGCATTGCCGACGCTGTGCTGCACAAGGACAAGGATGCGTCCGCTGCTCTGACCTCGGGTGGTGTGAGCGGTAGCCGTCTGGGCTTCAAGGGCACGGAAGACCTGGGTGGTGGCCTGAAGGCCAACTTCCTGCTGGAGCACGGCTTCAAGATCGACACCGGCAAGCAAGGCGAAGAAGGTTCTTCGTTCAACCGTCAAGCCTATGTTGGCCTGTCCGGTGGCTTCGGTGAGTTCAAGCTGGGCCGCATCTGGACCGCCTATGACGACATCTCTGGCGCCACCAACCCGGTGTTCGACTCCGTTCTGTCGCCCAACAACTCTGTGTGGGCCAGCGTTGGCTACGCTGCCAATCCGTCCAACGGTATTTACTACGCTACGCCGGCAATGGGCGGCGTCAGCGGTGCTTTCAGCACCAACCTGAAGGAAGGTTCGGACAACCAGTCCAACGCTTTCCACGTCAAGTACGAAGGTGGCCCGGTGTACGCTGGCGTCGCTTACCAAGTGGACAAGACCGCCGCTGGCGACACCAAGTTCACCCGCGTGAACGGCTCCTATGATCTGGGCGCTGCCAAGCTGCTGGCTGGCTACGGCAACGTGAAGGCCGGTAGCGTCAAGACCACCGACCTGTCCTTCGGCGCCGACGTGCCGCTGGGTGCCAATCTGGTGCTGTCTGCTGGTTACGCTTCCTCCAAGACCGACGGTGCTGAGCGCCTGTCCGGCCTGGGTCTGGGCGTTGCCTACTCGCTGTCCAAGCGCACCACCGTTTACGGCGGTTTCCTGGACACGAAGAACACCGGTCCCGACACTCGCTACGGCTTTGGCCTGAAGCACACCTTCTGATGACGGCGGCCTCGGCCGCTTGATTCCGAAAGTTGAAAAGCCACTTGGCATTGCCAAGTGGCTTTTTTTGTTCTCGGTTGTTTATTGCTTGGAAGTGGACGCAGGCGTCGTTCCGGGCTTGACGGATTTGTCGGTTGCTGCGACGGGTTTGAAGGCCTCGCCGTTCACCGTGAGACCTTCTGCGGACAGCTTGGCTGCGCGTTTCTCACCGATGCCAGGCATGCGTTCGATCAAGTCCGCCCAGTCCTTGAACTTGCCGTTCTTGCGGACTTCGAGAATCTTGGTCGAGGTGCCTGGGCCGATGCCCTTGATGCTGTCCAAATCGGCAGGATTGGCGGTGTTGACGTCCACGGCTGCGAACGATGTGGCTGTGAACGCCGCGATGAATAGGGACAACAGCTTTTTGTACATGGGTTCCTCCTGAAAAGTGAAAGTGACAGCGGTGAACGTGGGCGCATTGGCGGATCCACGGCGAAAAATGTATCGAATGCCCTGGTTTTTGACTTCCCCAGAGAGGGGTACGCGCAGGTCAGAAACGATAGACTGCAAACTAGCTACTTTTTGTCGCAAGAATCAACGTCTGCGGGGTATGGATGGGCGGCTTAGTGAAAAACATGCTGATCAGGGCATTGCCGGCCGCGACTGCCTTGGTGCTTGCTGCCTGCGCTGCGAAGGCGCCACAGCTCGAAGAGACGGGCGAAGCTTCTACCGGCGGGTTAAAGCCTGATGTGGGATTGCATCAGCAGGCCGAGTGGCGGGCCACTGTCGATGAGCTGCTGAAAACCCCGCCCGGTGGAGATGCCTGGCAGCCCTTTCTGTTACCGGGGAAGCGTTTTGCCGCTTTTGAGGTGGCCGGGCAAGCAGGGAGCGCAGCGCTGTCGGTGAGTGCCGACGGTTCTGTCAGCATTCTGCGCAAGCGCTTCGACAAAGCGTTGCCCGAGGTCGACCGGATTGCGTTTTCATGGAAGGTCGATGGTCTCCCCGACAAGGCGCGCCTGGGCGAGGCGGGCAAGGACGATGCGCCTGTCCGGATTCTGCTGTCGTTCGAAGGCGACCGCAGCAAGTGGACGGGGCGCAACCACCGCATGTCCGAAATGAGTCGTCTGCTGACGGGGGAAGAGTTGCCCTATGCCACGCTGATGTACGTCTGGGCGAACCACGATGCCCCAGAGACGGTCATCGTCAACGCACGAACTGACCGTATCCGCAAGGTGGTGGTGGAGAGCGGTGCGCAGCAGGTGGGCCACTGGCGGGACTATCAAAGAAACATCCGAGCAGATTTTTTCCGGGCCTTCGGAGAGGAGCCTGGACCTTTGCGGGCGGTTGCCATCATGACCGACACCGACAACACCCAGTCCAGCTTGCGTGCCTGGTATGGCCGCATGACCCTCACCGCTCGCTGAGTCTTGTGGCATCCTGCTCAGGCGCTCCATAGGGTTAGCACGCTTGGGTGGCTGGAACAGTTATTGCAAAGTCTCCGTGCGTTCTGCGGCTGCCCTTTGTGGGTGCGGCCAATGTCCCAGCCGAGCGTCTCAGATCGTCATTCATGCTTGCATTTGTTTTACGACGCATGGCCCAGGCGGTGCTCGTCATGGTCAGCGTGGCGTTCATCGCCTTCATGCTGTTTCAGTACGTGGGTGATCCGGTGGTGTTTCTGCTGGGCCAGGACGCCACGCCGGAGCAGATCAGGAACCTCCGCGCCGATCTCGGGCTGGACCAGCCCGTGGTGGTGCAGTTCTGGCACTTTCTGGTCAACGCGGCGCGGGGTGAATTTGGCATCAGCCTGCGCCAGGGGGCCAAGGTCTCGCGCCTGATCGCCGAGCGCCTGCCTGCCACGGTGGAACTGGCGATGGTGGCCGCCGTGCTCGCCTTGCTTCTGGGCATCCCGATGGGTGTGTATGCGGCCCTGAAGCGCGGCACCTTTGTGAGCCAGCTGCTCATGACCGTCTCGCTGCTCGGGGTGTCCCTGCCAACGTTCCTGATCGGCATCCTGCTGATCCTGGTGTTCGCTGTGAACCTGGGCTGGTTTCCGAGCTTTGGCCGCGGTGATGTGGTCCAGCTCGGATGGTGGAGCAGCGGGCTGCTCACCGCCAAAGGATGGCACCACATCGTCCTGCCGGCACTGACCCTGGCGATCTTCCAGCTCACGCTGATCATGCGGCTGGTCCGGGCGGAGATGCTGGAGGTGCTGCGCACCGACTACATCAAGTTCGCCCGTGCCCGCGGACTGACCAACCGGGCGGTGCACTTCGGCCACGCGTTGAAGAACACGCTGGTGCCCGTGATGACCATCACCGGCCTGCAGCTCGGGGGGCTGATTGCCTTTGCCATCATCACCGAAACGGTGTTCCAGTGGCCGGGCATGGGGTTGCTGTTCATCCAGGCCGTGACCTTCGCCGACGTCCCCGTGATGGCGGCCTATCTCTGTCTGATTGCATTGATCTTTGTCGTGATCAACCTGGTGGTCGACCTGCTCTATTTCGCAGTCGATCCCCGTTTGCGCATTGAAAGGGCCGGAGCCCACTGATGATCCCCCACACCTCCCGCATCCGTGCCCATGGCCGCGCGTTCGCCCACATCGCGGCCCTGCACCCTGAACTGACGGCGCTGCGCCGCGAGCTGCACGCCCACCCGGAACTCGGTTTCGAGGAGCACTACACCGCCCGGCGGGTGGTCGAGTCCCTCAAGATCTGCGGCGTGGACGAGATCCACACACAGATCGGCAAGACCGGCGTGGTAGCGCTGATCCACGGAAGCCGCCGGGACAGCGGTCGGATGATCGGATTGCGCGCCGACATGGACGCGTTGCCGATGACCGAACTCAACGATTTCGCCTGGAAGTCGACCCGGGCGGGCTTGATGCACGGCTGCGGGCACGACGGGCACACCGCCATGCTGATCGGTGCAGCGCGCTACCTGGCCGAGACCCGGCGCTTCAACGGCACGGCGGTCCTGATCTTCCAGCCGGGCGAAGAAGGCTTCGCCGGCGCCAAGGCCATGATCGAGGACGGCCTGTTCGAGCGCTTCCCGGTGCAGTCGGTCTACGCCATGCACAACTGGCCGCAGATGCGGCCTGGCACGGTCGGCGTGAATCCGGGGCCGATGATGGCCGCGGCCGACCGCATCACCATCGAGGTCACCGGCAAGGGCGGCCACGGTGCCCACCCCTACCTCACGGTGGACCCGGTGCTGGTGTCGGCCCACATCATCACGGCCGTGCAGAGCATCGTCTCGCGCAACGTGAGGGCCATCGACAACGCGGTCATCAGCCTGTGCTCCATGCAGGCAGGAGATCCCGGGGCCTTCAGCGTGGTGCCGGGAAAGGCGACGATGGTCGGCACGGTCCGCACCTTCAGCCCCGAGATCCAGTCGCTGGTCGAGCGGCGGCTGAACGAGGTGTGTTCCGGGGTGGCGCTGGGTCTGGGCGCTTCGGCGCATGTCCGCTACGAGCGCATCTATCCCGCCACCATCAATACGCCCGACGAGGCCCGGTTCGCCACCCGCGTGGCGCGCGATCTGGTGGGTGATGAGCACGTGGACGCGGAAATGGACCCGAGCATGGGCGCCGAGGACTTCTCCTTCATGCTGCAGGTCAAACCGGGCGCCTACCTGCGGCTGGGGCAGGGCGGGGAGGGCAGCTGCTTCCTGCACAACAGCCGCTACGATTTCAACGACGAGGTGCTGCCGCTGGGTGCGGCCCTGCACGCCAGCCTGATCGAACAGGGCATGCCCCTGTCCGAAGAGTCCCCCTGAGCTTTCATCCAACCGACCAGGAGAAACCATGAACTTCAAGCATTCGCTGATCACCTCCATCGCTCTGGCCGCCATCGCGGGCACGGCGGTGGCGCAGACGGTGCGCATTGGCAACCAGGGCGACGCCTTGTCGATGGACCCGCACTCGCTCAACGAGTCCCTGCAACTGAGCGTCACGGGCAATGTCTACGAAGGGCTCGTGGCCCGCGACAAGGACCTCAGGCTGGTGCCGGCGCTGGCCACCAGCTGGAAGCAGACCTCGCCGACGGTGTGGCGCTTCGAACTGCGCAAGGGCGTCAAGTTCCATGACGGCAAGCCGTTCACGGCCGACGATGTGCTGTTCTCCTTTGCCCGCGCAGCGGGCGAAGGCTCGGACATGCAGAGCTACACCAACGACTTCAAGCAAGTGCGCAAGGTGGGCGATTCCGCGATCGAGATCGAGACGAAGACGCCGTTCCCCATCCTGCCCGACCTGCTGGCGCTGGTCTACATCATGAGCAAGCCGTGGGCCGAGGAGAACCAGGCCACCCGGCCGGTGGACCGGCGCAAGGGCATCGAGAACGCGGCCTCCTTCCGCTCCAACGGCACCGGTCCGTACCGCCTGCGCGAGCGCCAGCCCAACGTCAAGACCAGCTTCGTCCGCAACGGCAGCTACTGGGGCAAGATCGAAGGCAACGTGGTGAACGTGGAGTACACGCCGATCGGCAACGACGCCACCCGCGTGGCCGCCCTGCTGTCCGGGCAGGTGGACGTGATCGAGCCGGTGCCGCTGCAGGACGTGGCGCGCATCAACGCCAGCGGCAAGTCCAAGGTGCTGCAGGGGCCGGAGCTGCGCACCATCTTCCTCGGCATGGACCAGAAGCGCGACGAGCTGCTGTACTCCAGCGTGAAGGGCAAGAACCCGTTCAAGGACAAGCGCGTGCGCCAGGCCTTCTACCAGGCCATCGACATCAACACCATCCAGCGTGTCGTGATGCGGGGCGCCTCCAAGCCCACGGCGCTGATGGTCGGCCCCGGCATCAACGGCTTTGACGCCGCGATGAACACCCGCCTGCCCTACGACCCCGACGCCGCCAGGAAGCTGCTGGCCGACGCCGGCTACCCCAACGGCTTCGAGGTGGGCATGAACTGCCCGAACGACCGCTATGTGAACGACGGCGACATCTGCCAGGCGGTGGCCGCGAACCTCGCGAAGATCGGCGTGAAGGTGAACCTGCAGGCCGAGACCAAGGGCACCTACTTCCCCAAGATCCTCAAGCGCGACACCAGCTTCTATCTGCTGGGCTGGACGCCGGGCACCTACGACTCGCACAACGCGCTGAACGCGCTGATGCGCTGCGTCGACGACAAGGGCAGTGGCCAGTTCAACCTTGGCTCCTACTGCAACCCGAAGGTGGACGAGCTGACGTTGAAGATCCAGTCGGAGACCGACAAGCCCAAGCGCGACGCGATGATCAAGGAGGCCTTCAAGCTGCACGCCGACGATGTCGGCCATCTGCCACTGCACCAGCAGGCCCTGGCCTGGGGCGTGGCCAGCAACGTGCAGCTGGTCCAGCTGGCGGACAACTTCATGCCGTTTCGCTTCATGTCGGTGAAGTGATCGGCTGAGCCTTGATCGCCGCCCTTCGACGCTGGCTCGACGGCGACGTCGGCCACAGTTTCCGCTCGTCGCCCACCGCCATGGTGGCGGCGCTGATCGCCTTCGCCTGCGTGTTCTGTGCGGCGTTCGCCCCCTGGGTGGCGCCGCACAACCCGTTCGACCTGGCGACGCTGGAGCTGAGCAACGCGCGCCTGCCGCCGGCCTGGATGGAGGGCGGCAATCCCGCCTTCCTGCTGGGCACGGAGGACCAGGGGCGCGACATCCTGTCCGCGCTGATGTACGGCGCGCGCATCTCGCTGGCGGTGGGACTGACCTCGGTCGCGCTGTCGGTGCTGATCGGGGTGGTGCTGGGCCTGCTGGCCGGTTTTCTGGGGGGCTGGGTGGACGCCTTCCTGATGCGCCTGTGCGACGTGATGCTCTCGTTCCCGCCGATCCTGGTGGCGCTGCTGATCGCAGGCGTGGGCCGCGCGCTGTTTCCCAACTCGCAGGACGAGCTCGCGTTCGGTGTGCTGGTGCTGGCCATCACGCTCACCGGCTGGGTGCAGTACGCGCGCACGGTGCGAGGTTCCACCCTGGTCGAGCGCAACAAGGAGTACGTGCAGGCCGCGCGGGTCACGGGCGTGCCGCCGCTGCGCATCATGCGCCGGCACGTGCTGCCCAATGTGATGGGGCCGGTGCTGGTGTTGGCGACCATCCAGGTGGCAACCGCCATCATCATCGAGGCCACGCTGTCCTTCCTCGGCGTCGGCGCACCCATCACCGCGCCCTCTCTGGGCACGCTGATCCGGGTCGGCAACGACTACCTGTTCTCGGGCGAGTGGTGGATCACCGTGTTCCCCGGCGCCATGCTGGTGCTGATCGCGCTCTCGGTGAACCTGCTGGGCGACTGGCTGCGCGACGCCCTCAACCCCAAATTGCGATGAGCCTGCTGCAAGTCAAGAACCTGGTCGTCGAGTTCCCGGGTCGCCGCGGCACGCTGCGGGCACTCGACGACGTGTCCTTCGACATCGCGCCCGGCGAGATCCTGGGCGTGGTGGGCGAATCGGGTGCGGGCAAGTCGCTCACGGGCGCGTCCATCATCGGCTTGCTGGAACCGCCTGGGCGCATCGCGGGCGGCGAGGTGTTGCTGGAGGGGCGCCGCATCAACAACCTGCCCTTTGCCGAGTTGCGCAAGGTGCGCGGGCGGCAGATCGGCGCGATCTTCCAGGACCCGCTGACCTCGCTGAACCCGCTGTACACCGTGGGTCGCCAGCTGACCGAAACCATCCGCACCCACCTGCCGGTGAGCCAGGCCGAGGCGCGCGAGCGGGCGATCCAGCTGTTGCGCGACACCGGCATCCCGGCCGCCGAGCAGCGCATCGACCACCACCCGCACCAGTTTTCCGGCGGCATGCGCCAGCGGGTCGTGATTGCGCTCGCGCTGGCCGCCGAGCCCAAGCTCATCGTGGCCGACGAACCGACGACTGCGCTGGACGTGTCGATCCAGGCGCAGATCATCACCCTGCTCAAACGCATCTGCCGCGAGCGCGGTGCGGCGGTGATGCTGATCACGCACGACATGGGCGTGATCGCCGAGACCTGCGACCGGGTGGCCGTGATGTACGCCGGCCGCATCGCGGAGATCGGACCGGTGCACGACGTGATCCACCGGCCGGCCCACCCCTACACCGCGGGCCTGATGGCCTGCATTCCCGACATGACCCAGGACCGCGAGCGCCTGCACCAGATCGACGGCGCCATGCCGCGGCTCAATGCCATTCCGGCGGGCTGTGCCTTCCATCCGCGCTGCGACCGCGCGTTCGACCGCTGCCACGCGCAGCGGCCCGAGCTGATGCCGGCCGGGACGACTCGGGCCGCCTGCTGGCTGCATGCCGATGCCACGGGAGGCGCTTCTTGAGCAATGCCACTTCTGCACAAGCTCTGGTGCGCGCCACCGACCTGGCCAAGACCTTCGATGTCTCGGCACCCTGGCTCAACCGCGTGCTGGAGCGGCGCCCGCGCCAGCTGCTGCGCGCGGTGGACGGGGTGAGCTTCGACATCCAGCGCGGCCAGACGCTGGCGCTGGTGGGCGAATCGGGCTGCGGCAAGAGCACCGTCGCCCGCCTGCTGGTGGGCCTGTACGCGCCGACGCGCGGGGGCTTCCAGTTCGACGGACAGGACGCGCACGCGGCGTTCAGGACGCCGCAGGGGCGCCAGCTGCGCCGCCGCATCCAGATGATCTTCCAGGACCCGTATGCCAGCCTGAACCCGCGCTGGCGGGTGCAGGACATCGTGGCCGAACCGCTGGTTGAGCATGGTCTGCTCTCGGGGGGCGGCGAATTGCGCGAGCGGGTGGGCGAGCTGCTGCAGTCGGTGGGCCTTTCGCCGCTGGACGCGGCCAAGTTCCCGCACCAGTTCTCGGGTGGCCAGCGCCAGCGCATTTCCATCGCGCGAGCGCTGGCCACGCACCCGGAGTTCCTGGTCTGCGACGAGCCGACCTCGGCGCTGGACGTGAGCGTGCAGGCGCAGGTGCTCAACATCATGAAGGACCTGCAGCGGCAGCAGGGCCTGACCTACCTGTTCATCAGCCACAACCTGGCGGTGGTGCGGCATGTGAGCGACCAGGTGGGGGTGATGTACCTCGGGCGGCTGGTGGAACTGGCCGACAAGCACACGCTGTTCGACAGCCCGCGGCATCCGTACACGCGCATGCTGCTGGACGCGATCCCGAAGATCCACGACACCGGCCGGGCGCGCACGCCGGTGCAGGGCGAGGTGCCGAATCCGCTGGACCCGCCGGCCGGTTGCGCGTTCAACCCGCGCTGTCCGCATGCGAACGAGCGCTGCCGGGTCGAGCGGCCGGTGCTGCTGGACTTCGGTGGTGCCCGTGTGGCCTGCCACGCGGTGGAAGAGGGGCGGATTTCAGGCTAGGGCTTGAGCCGCCGGGGGCTTTGTCCTACAGTGGGCCACGCGTTCTTGATCAGGAGGTCCCATGCTGCTGAGACATCTTCTGTTTGGATTCCTGGCCTGGCCCGTGGTGGTTCTGGCGCAGGCGGACGGCAACGCCAGGCCCTCGGTCAAAGTGGGCGATGTCTCGGTTTACATGGTCAACAACCGCAGCGACAACAAGCAGTCGGAAGAGACGGTCACGGTCACCTCGGTGGAGGGAGGGCAGATCAAGACGAAGCATGTTCGTCCGGACCGCAATCCTCCGGAGCTCGAAGGTGTGACCAACCTCGATCTGAATCCGCTGGTCTCAGGCGCTTCCGGAACCAAGTTCGAGCCGGCCATCGAAATCTACCGGTTTCCCTTGAAGGTGGGCGATTCCTGGAGGACCCGCTCTGAGGCGGTGGGACTGACAGGAAGCCGCTCCCGCTCCGAACTGGAAGTCAAGGTGGTGGCGCAGGAGAAAGTCGCGACGCCCGGTGGAGAGTTCGATGCCTTTCGCATCGAGTCGAACGGCTGGATCAATGGAGTCAACTGGCAAGGTGCAATCCGCGTGTCCCAGACCATCTGGTTCGCACCTTCCATTGGGCGCGCGGTCAAGTCCGACTACAAGGACTACCGCAACAGCAGCCTGAACACCAGCACCTTGACGGAGCTGAAGTCGCACAAGCCGGCACCCTGACGGGCTGGGCTCAGGCGTAGCGCTTGCTGCGCAGGTTGTTCTTCATTTCCTTGAGCAACGGCTGCAGCTTGTTGCCGCCGATGCGCAGCGCCAGACAGGTGGCGACCACGTCGATCACCATCAGGTGCATCAGGCGCGAGGTCATGGGGCTGTAGCGGTCGTAGCCCTCGGGGTGGTCGGCGGCCAGGTGGATGTGGCCGGCGGTGGCCAGGGGCGAGCCGCTGGCGGTGACGGTGATGACCGTGGCGCCGTGCTTGCGCGCGATGTCGGCCGCGTCCATCAGGTCGCGCGTGCGGCCCGAGTTGGAGACGATCACCAGGCAGTCGCCCGGGCCCAGCAGCGAGGCGCTCATCACCTGCATGTGGCCGTCGCTGTAGGCGATGGCGTTGATGCCCAGGCGGAAGAACTTGTGCTGCGCGTCCTGCGCCACGATGCCGGAATTGCCGGCGCCGTAGAACTCGATGCGGCCCTTGTTCTTGTAGGTGGTCAGCAGCGCGTCGACCGCCTTCTCGATCGAGTGCGTCGAGGCGTCGTTGCGGTACTTGAGGAAGGCCGCGACCGTGTTGTCGATCACCTTGACCAGCACGTCGCTGACCTTGTCGTCCACGTCGACGCTGCGATGAATGAAGGGCACGCCTTCGCTCACGGTGCCGGCCAGCTTCAGCTTGAAGTCGGACAGGCCGTCGTAGCCCATGCTGCGGCAGAAGCGCACCACAGTCGGCTTGCTCACATGGGCGCGGTCGGCCAGTTCGGACACGGGCAGGCTGGCGAAGCTGCGCGGGTCGAGCAGCACGAGTTTGCCCACGCGCTGTTCCGCGGGCGCCAGTGAGGGCATGGAGGCTCTGATTCGGTCAAGCATGCGAAAATGGTAACCCAGTTACATCTTTCTGTGAAACCTCGACAACCCTGAGAGAGACCGATGAACCAGCTCGATGCCCTCAAGCAGCTCACCACCGTGGTCGCCGATACCGGTGACTTCAACCAGATCGCCGCCTATTCACCGCGCGACGCGACGACCAACCCGTCGCTGATCCTCAAGGCCGTGCAGAAACCCGAGTACGCGCACCTGCTGCAGGAAACCGTGGCGAAGTACGGGCAGCATGGAGCGGACGAGGTGATGAACCGCCTGCTGGTGCGCTTCGGCATCGAGATCCTCAAGCATGTGCCCGGCCGCGTGTCCACCGAAGTGGACGCCCGACTGAGCTTCGACACCGAGGCCACCGTGACGCGCGCGCGCCGCATCATCGACCTCTACCAGGGCGAGGGCGTGCACGTGGACCGCATCCTGATCAAGATCGCCTCGACCTGGGAGGGCATCCAGGCCGCGGCGCGGCTGGAGCGCGACGGTATCCACACCAACCTCACGCTGCTGTTCTCCTTCTGCCAGGCGGTGGCCTGTGGCCAGGCCAAGGTGCAGCTGATCTCCCCGTTCGTCGGCCGCATCTACGACTGGTACAAGAAGCAGGCCGGCGCGAAGTGGGACGAGGCCGCGATGGCCGGCGCCAACGACCCGGGCGTGCAGTCGGTGCGCGCGATCTACAACTTCTACAAGAAGCACGGCATCGCCACCGAGGTGATGGGCGCGAGCTTCCGCAACGTGGGCCAGATCACCGCGCTGGCCGGCTGCGACCTGCTGACCATCAGCCCCGACCTGCTGGCGCAGCTGCAGGCCAGCGAGGCGCCGCTGGCCAAGGCCCTGGACGCTGCCGCGGCCCAGGCCATGGACATCCCGTTCGTGCAGTACGACGAGGCCGCCTTCCGTTTCGCGCTGAACGAGGACGCGATGGCCACCGAGAAGCTGGCCGAAGGCATCCGCGCCTTCGTGGCCGACACCATCAAGCTCGAAGCGATGATGCGCTGAGCGCAGGCCCGCCGATCCGGTGGAAACGCCACCGGAGGCACTGGGTCATCGACCCACCCGGCCCGAGCTGCTGCAGCCCGGGCCGGCCCGGCAGGTGCACCGCGTCGACCGGGTGGCTGACCGGTTCCACGCAGAAGCTCGGCCCGGCCTCGGGCCGGAACAGCAGCAGGCAGCCGTCGCCGGTCGCGGCGGTGTCTTCCACGGTCAGGGCCCAGCCGCTTTCCGGCCATTCGATGCGGGCCAGGCCGTCCCAGCCGGTGAAGGCGTTGTCGATCAGCGACCCGTGGGCATCGATGCCGGCGCTCAGGTCCCAGTCTGGCGGAACGGGCGTGTGCGCCCGGGGCAGGCGGTCGGGGTGGCTGAGCCAGACACCACCCACCCGGGCCTGCACCCGGGTGCCCGGCGTGCGCAGCAGCCAGGGGTGCTGCCCGAGGCCGAAGGGCAGGGGCGCAACGCCCTGGTGGGTCACCGACAGGGTCTGTTCGATGCCGTCGGGCAGCAGCTGATAGCGCTGCGTGGCGATGTAGTCGTACGGGCTGCCCATGAAGTGGCGCGAGTCCAGCCGCAGCTCGATCTGCCGCTCGTCGTGGGCGATGACGTCCCAGGCCCGCAGCCAGCCCTCGCCGTGGATGGGGCAGGCTTCTCCGGCGCGGTTGGGCGCCAGCGGGTGGAACACGCCGTCCTGCTCGAAACCGCCGCCGCTGATGCGGTTGGACCAGGGCACCAGGGGCAGCGAGGCCACGCTGAACGGGTCGGGGTCGCCAAACCAGGGGCGCCAGAGGTGGAACGGCACGTCCGGGTGGCGCGGGTCCGGATCGGCCTGCGGGTGCAGGAACCACGCGGCGGCGCTGCCGCCGAAGCCGGGCACCAGGCCCAGGCGCTGGCGGCCGTCGTCGAGCCAGTGAATGCGCCCCGCGCTTGCTGTCAGTGGGAAGGTCATGGCCCATCTTATTAAGTTCAATCATCAAACTATGTCGGGTTTGTCCCAATAGGAGCCGGCACCCGGGGCGACAAATAATTAGTTTGTCGTTCGTACTAAATGGCTGCCGGCGAGGGGGCCAGCGCACGATAAGTCCCAACAATCCGTTCAATAACCGCGGCCCGCAAGCAGGCCGTTCACTGGAGACAAGGATGAAACTGAAGACAACGTTGACCGCTTTGGCGCTCGGTCTGGCCAGCGCCGGTGCGTTCGCCCAGGTGGTGGGTGTGAGCTGGTCCAACTTCCAGGAAGAGCGCTGGAAGACCGACGAGAAGGCGATCAAGGACCAACTGGCCAAGCTGGGCGCCAGCTACATCAGCGCCGACGCGGGCGGCTCACCCGAGAAGCAGCTGTCCGACGTGGATTCGCTGATCGCCAAGGGCGCCAAGGTGCTGATCGTGCTGGCCATGGACAAGGACGCCATCCTGCCCGCCGTCAACAAGGCCGCGCAGCAGAAGATCCCGGTGGTGGCCTACGACCGCCTGATCGAGGCGCCCGGCGTGTTCTACATCACCTTCGACAACGTCGAGGTCGGCCGCATGCAGGCGCGCGCGGTCTTCGAGGCCCAGCCCAAGGGCAACTACGTGATGATCAAGGGCTCGCCCACCGACCCGAACGCCAACTTCCTGCGCGGCGGCCAGCAGGAGGTGCTGGACGCGGCGATCAAGAAGGGCGACATCAAGATCGTGGGCGAGGAGTACACCGACGGCTGGAAGCCGGAAGTGGCGCAGAAGAACATGGAACAGATCATCACCAAGACCGGTGGCAAGATCGACGCCGTGGTGGCCTCCAACGACGGCACGGCCGGTGGTGTGGTCGCGGCGCTGACCGCCAAAGGCATCAAGGGCATTCCGGTGTCGGGCCAGGACGGTGACCACGCCGCGCTCAACCGCGTGGCCATGGGCACGCAGACGGTGTCGGTGTGGAAGGACGCCCGTGACCTCGGCCGCGACGCCGCCACTGCCGCCGTGTCCCTGGCCAAGGGCCAGAAGGTCGCGGGCGCCGCGGCCTGGGCCGGCGGCGAGAAGAAGGTGTCGCTGCAGGCGCAGTTCCTCAAGCCGGTGCCGATCACGGCCAAGAACCTGGACCTGGTGGTCAAGGCCGGCTGGATCAAGAAGGAAGACCTGTGCAAGGGCGTGGACATGGCCAAGGGTCCGGCCGCCTGCAAATGACCCGGCATTTGAATTTGCGTTTCTCCTGATGGATGGAGGCCCTCGGACCGCGGGCTGGGTTCAGCCCGCGGTCCTTTTTTTCGGCGGAGTGCGTCTGTGAGTCCTGTTCCCAATGTGCTGAGACAACTGGCCGTCGACTGGCGGCTGGTGCTGATGGGGGCTGTCCTGGTGGCCACCGCCATCGTGTTCAACATCCTCTCGGGCGGCCTGTTCCTCTCGCCCGAGAACCTCTACAACATCGCCCAGCAGACGGCGGTCGTCGGCATCGTCGCCACGGTCGTGGTGCTGGTGATCGTGGCGCGCCACATCGATCTCTCGGTGGGTTCGGTGATGGGTTTTGTCGGCGTGCTGATCGCGACGCTGATGTACACCGCCGGCTGGCACTGGGTCGAGGCCTCGCTGGCCGGGCTGGCGGTGGCCATCGCGGTGTCGCTCTACCAGGGCGCGCTGACGGCCATGCTGGGCGTGCCCTCCTTCGTGGTCACGCTGGGCGGGCTGATGTCCTTCCGCGGCGCGGCCTTCCTGGTGGCCGACGGCAAGACGCAGCCGGTCAACGACGCTTTTTTCCAGCGCCTGGGCGGCGGCTTCGACGGCGCCATCGGCGTGCAGGCCAGCTGGGTGCTGGCCGCTGTGCTGGTGGCGGCGCTGGTGCTGCAGACGGCGCTGCGCCGCCGTGCCAAGGCTGCCTACGACGTGCCCAATCCGCCGCTGTGGCTGGACGCCCTGGTGGCGGCGGTGCCGGCGCTGATCGTGGTCGGCTTCGTGGCCACCATGAACGCCTACCAGATCCCGACCAAGGACGCGCCGCAGGGTGTGCCGATCCCGGTGCTGATCTGGGGCAGCGTGGCGCTGGTGCTGTCCTTCATCGTGCACCGCACGCGCTTCGGCCGCTACGTGTTCGCCATGGGCGGCAACCCCGAGGCGGCGGCGCTGGTGGGCATCCCGGTGCGCCGCGTCACGCTGATGCTGTTCGCCCTGCTGGGTGTGCTGATCACCATCGCCGCCATGGTCTCCATCGCGCGGCTGAACGCCGGCACCAACTCGCTGGGCACCGGCATGGAGCTGTACGTGATCGCCGCGGCGGTCATCGGCGGCACGGCGCTGGCCGGCGGCAGCGGTTCCATCCTAGGCTCGGTGCTGGGCGCGCTGATCATGCAGAGCATCGACAGCGGCCTGCTGCTGCTGGACATCTCCATCGGACTTCGTTACGTGATCATCGGCCAGGTGCTGATCGCCGCTGTTGTTTTTGATGTCGTCTACCGACGCCTGACGGGAGACCTGTCATGAGCGCACCGCTGGTCGAAATGCGCCAGATCGGCAAGTCCTTCGGCGGCGTGCGCGCGGTCGACGATGTGAGCCTGAACCTCTACCCGGGCGAGGTCGTGGCCCTGCTCGGTCACAACGGCGCCGGCAAGTCCACGCTGATGAAGATGCTGGCCGGGGCCTACCCGATCGACAGCGGCGAAGTGCGGATCAACGGCGAGAAGGCCCACATCCGCACACCGGTCGACGCGCAGCGCTGCGGCATCGAGTCGATCTACCAGACCCTGGCCCTGGCCGACAACCTCGACGCCGTGGCCAACCTGTTCCTCGGCCGCGAGCTGCTCACGCGCTGGAACACCCTGGACGACCACCGCATGGACGCCGAGGCGCGCAAGGTGTTCCACCGCCTCAACAAGAACTTCAAGAACGTGCGCACGCCGGTGCGCCGCCTCTCGGGCGGGCAGCGCCAGGTGGTGGCGATCTCGCGCGCGATCTACTTCAACGCCCGCATCCTGATCATGGACGAGCCCACCGCGGCGCTCGGGCCGGAGGAGACCGCGATGGTCGGCAACCTGGTGCGCCAGCTCAAGGCCGAGGGCGTGGGCATCTTCCTGATCACCCACGACATGCCCGACGTGTTCGGCCTCAGCGACCGGCTGGCGGTGATGAAGAACGGCCGCCTGGTGGGTGCCTACCGCACCGCCGACGTCAACGAGGACGAGGTGTTGGGCATGATCATCGCGGGCAAACAACCTGAAGGAAAGGCGCAGACCCACAGCCTCTGAGGCCTGCGCGCTCCCGCACACCGAATGAAAACCACCGGCGACCAGCAACTTGTCAAACGCATCAACCGCAGCGTGCTGCTGAGGCTGCTGCGGCGGCGCAGCGGCCTTTCACGCGCCCAGCTCGCGCAGGAGAGCGGCCTGACCAAGTCGACGGTCAGCCTGCTGGTGCGCGAGCTGATCGACGAGGGCTGGGTCACCGAGACCGGCCCGGCCGCCGCGCATGGCCTGGGCCGGCCGTCGACACCGCTGCAGCTGGACGGCAGCCGCCGCGCCATGATCGGCGTCGAGATCGCGGTCGAGTCGCTGCGCGTGGTGGGCGTGTCGCTCACCGGCGAGGTGCTGTGGTCCGTCGAAGAAGCGCTGGCCGAGCACGAGCCGGCGGCGGTGTGCCGCCAGGTGGCGCAGCTGGTGGTGCGCGCGCACGCCGCGCTGGCGGCGCGGCCGGTGCTGGTCTCGGGCGTGGGCATCGGCCTGCCCGGCGCCTTCGACGAAGCCAGCGGCACCGTGCGCTTCGCGCCCAACCTGGGCTGGCGCAACGTGTCCTTCCTGCCGCTGATCACGCGCGCCCTGGCCGAGGCGGGCTGCCCGCCGGTGGCGGTGCATGTGCAGAACGAGGCCGACACCGCCGCGCTCAGCGAATACGAGTTCACCGACGGTGACGCGAAGGACTCGCTGATCTTCGTCACCTGCGGCGTCGGCGTGGGCGCCGGCATCGTGCTCAACGACCGCCTGTTCACCGGCCTGCAGGGCATGGCCGGCGAAATCGGCCACAGCATCCTGCAGATCGACGGCCCGGCCTGTTCCTGCGGCCGCCGGGGCTGCGCCGAAACCTTTTTCGGCGCGCGGGCCCTGGGCCAGCTGCCCGACCCGGCGCGTGGCGGCGTGTTCCTGGGCGTGGTGCTGCAGAACCTCTGGACCACCTTCAACCCGGGGGCCCTGGTGGTCGGCGGACCGTCCTGCGAACGGCACCCGGACATCGTGCGCACCGCGCGCGACACGCTCGACGCCTACGCCACCAGCGCGGGCGTGGCACCGCCGCCGGTGCGGCCGGCGCGCTACGGTCTGCTGGCCTCGGCCGTCGGCGCCGCCGCCCTGGTGCTGCACCACGAGCTGCGACCCATGCACGCCCCCTCCCTCATTCACTGAGCTTCACACACATGTACATCGGCATCGACATCGGCACCTCCGAGGTGAAGGCCCTGCTGCTGGGCCCAGACCAGCGCGTCATCGGCTCGGCCGGTTCTGCGCTCAGCGTGTCGCGGCCCCACCCGGGCCACAGCGAACAGGACCCGGCCGACTGGTGGACCGCCACCCAGGCCGCGCTGGCCGCGCTGCGGGCTGCGCACCCGGCCGAATACGCCGCGACCGAGGCCATCGGCCTGTCCGGCCAGATGCACGGCGCGGTGCTGCTGGGCGCGCAGGACCGCGTGCTGCGCCCGGCCATCCTCTGGAACGACACCCGCAGCGCGACCGAGTGCGCCGAGATGATGGCCGAGCTGCCGGCGCTCAGCGACCTGGGCGGCAGCCTGGCCATGCCCGGCTTCACCGCGCCCAAGCTGCGCTGGGTGGCGCGCCACGAGCCCGAGGTGTTCCGGCAAGTGAGCAAGGTGCTGCTGCCCAAGGACCATGTGCGCCTGATGCTGACCGGCGAACACGTGAGCGACCTGTCGGACGCCAGCGGAACGCTCTGGCTGGACGTGCGGCGGCGCGACTGGTCCGACGAGCTGCTGGCCCTCACGGGGCTGACGCGCGCCCACATGCCGCGCCTGGTCGAAGGCAGCCAGGCCGGCGGCCGGCTCAAGGCCGATGTGGCGCAGGCGCTGGGCCTGCGGCCGGACACGGTGGTGTCCGGCGGCGCGGGCGACAACGCGGCCAGCGCCGTGGGCATGGGCGCGGTCGAGGCCGGCCAGGGCTTTCTCTCGCTGGGCACCAGCGGCGTGCTGTTCGTGGTGACGCCCGACTACCAGCCCAACGCGGCCAGCGCCACGCACGCCTTCTGCCACGCGGTGCCGGGCCGCTGGCACCAGATGAGCGTGATGCTCTCGGCTGCCAGCGCGCTGCAGTGGGTGTCCCACCTGCTGGGCGCCGCCAACGCGGGCGAGGTGGCCACGCGCGCCGCGGGGCTGAGCGCCAGCGACCGCGCCGCGTCCCCGCTGTTCCTGCCCTACCTGAGCGGCGAGCGCACGCCGCACAACGACGCGAAAGTGCGTGGCAGCTTCCACGGCCTGGACTTCGACACCAACGCCGCGCGCCTGGGCTACGCGGTGATGGAAGGCGTGAGCTTTGGCCTGCTGGACGGTCTGGCCGCGCTGCACGCCGCCGGCAGCACCGTCTCGCGCCTGTCGCTGGTCGGCGGGGGCGCGCGCAGCGGCTTCTGGGCCCAGATGCTGGCCAGCGCGCTGGACGTCGACATCGTCACCCACGGCGGCTCGGCCGTTGGCGGTGCGCTGGGGGCGGCCCGCCTGGGTGCGCTCGCCGTGGGCGCGCCGATGGCCTCGGTCTGCCTGCCGCCGCCGGTCGACACCGTCTACCGCCCCGACCCCGCCGAGCGCGCGCTGCTGGCGCCGCGCCACGACCTGTTCCGCAGCCTGTACCGCAGGCCCTGACGACTTCCAACGAACGACTTCACCCGAGACCGAGACACCCATGAGCACCTACTTCTCCGACATTCCCGCCATCGCCTACGAAGGCCCGCAATCGACCAACCCGCTGGCCTTCAAGTGGTACGACAAGGACCGCCTGGTGCTGGGCAAGCGCATGGAGGACCACCTGCGTTTTGCCGTCTGCTACTGGCACAGCTTCTGCTGGAACGGCTTCGACCCCTTCGGCTACGACGGCACCTTCGAGCGCCCCTGGCAGCGCGTGGCCGACCCGATGGCGGCGGCGCGCATGAAGGCCGACGCTGCGTTCGATTTCTTCTCGCGCCTGGGCGCACCCTACTACTGCTTCCACGACCGCGACGTGGCGCCCGAGGGCAGCACGCCGCGCGAGAGCGTGAGCCACCTGCACGAAATGGTGGATGTGCTGCAGGCCAAGCAGGCGCAGACCGGCATGAAGCTGCTCTGGGGCACGGCCAACCTGTTCAGCCACCGGCGCTTCATGTCGGGTGCGTCCACCAACCCCGACCCCGAGATCTTCGCGCTGGCCGCGTTGCAGGTGAAGGAGGCGATGGACGCCACGCTGAAACTCGGCGGCGAGAACTACGTGCTCTGGGGCGGCCGCGAAGGCTACGAGACCCTGCTGAACACCCGCGTCGGCCAGGAGCTGGACCAGATGGGCCGCTTCCTGAACATGGTGGTGGACTACAAGCACAAGATCGGCTTCAAGGGCACGATCCTGATCGAGCCCAAGCCGCGCGAGCCGTCCAAGCACCAGTACGACTTCGACACCGCCACGGTCTACGGCTTCCTGCAGCGCCACGGGCTGGAGAAGGAGATCAAGGTCAACATCGAGGCCAACCACGCCACGCTCTCGGGCCACAGCTTCGAGCACGAGATCGCCACCGCTATTGATCTCGGCATCTTCGGCTCCATCGACATGAACCGCGGCGACATGCAGTGCGGCTGGGACACCGACCAGTTCCCCAACAACATCCCCGAGACCGCGCTGGCGCTCTACCTGATCCTGCAGGCCGGCGGCTTCACCACTGGGGGCCTGAACTTCGACGCCAAGGTGCGGCGCCAGTCCATCGACGCCGAGGACATGTTCCACGGCCACATCGGCGGCATGGACGTGTCGGCGCGCGCGCTGCTGATCGCCGAGCAGATGGTTCTCGACGGCCAGCTCGCCCGCCATGTCGAGGCCCGCTACGCCGGCTGGAACACCCCCTTCGGCCAGGACCTGATGGCGGGCCGCCTGGGGCTGGACCAGGTGGCTGCGCGTGCGCTGGAGCGCAACCAGGACACGCGGCCGGTCTCCGGGCGGCAGGAGCTGCTGGAGAACCTGCTCAACCGCTACATCTGAGCATTGAACCGAACCGGGAGCGCGCATGAAACCAGTGGTGTGGGGCGTGCTGAGCACGGCGAAGATCGGCACCGAGAAGGTGATCCCGGAGATGCTCGCCAGCCCGCTGGTCGAGCTGTGCGCCATCGCCTCGCGCAGCCTGCCGGCGGCGCAGGCCGCGGCGGGTCAGCTGGGCATCCCTCAGGCCTACGGCAGCTACGAGGACCTGCTGGCCGACCCGGCCATCGAGGCCATCTACAACCCGCTGCCCAACCACCTGCACGTGCCGCTGACCCTGCAGGCGGCCGCGGCCGGCAAGCACGTGCTGTGCGAGAAGCCGTTCGCCCTCAGCGCCGACGAGGCGCTGACCGTGCAGGCCGCGGCCACCCGGGTGCACATCGAAGAGGCCTTCATGGTGCGCCACCACCCGCAGTGGCAGCGGGCCCGCGAGCTGGTGCGCGCCGGGCGCATCGGCACGCCGCGCGCGGTGCAGGTGTTCTTCTCCTACTTCAACGACGACGGCGCCAACATCCGCAACCAGGCGGCCATCGGCGGCGGCGCGCTGTACGACATCGGCTGCTACGCGGTGCTGGCCGGGCGCTACCTGTTCGAGGCCGAGCCGCTGCGCGCGGTCTCGCTGGTCGACCGCGACCCGGTGATGGGCGTCGACCGGCTGACCAGCGCCCTGCTGGACTTCGGCGGCGGGCGGCAGGTGAGCTTCACCGTCTCGACCCAGAGCGTGCCGTTCCAGCGGGTGCAGGTGGTCGGCTCCACGGGTCGCATCGAACTCTTCATCCCCTTCAACGCGGCGCGCGGCGGCCAGATGCGGCTGGCGCTGGACGAGGGAGGGGCGCTGGACGGCAGCGGCGTGACGGTCGAGACCCTGCCCGCGGCCGAGCAGTACCGGCTGGAGGTGGAAGCGTTTTCACGCCGCGTGCGCGGCGGCACAGCACCCGACGCGTCCGGGCTTGGTGAGGCGGTCGCCCAGGCCCGGGTGATCGACGCGCTGTGGCAGTCCGAGCGCAGCGGGCGCTGGGAGCCGGTGGTCCGCGACTGAGCTTCCGGCCCCCCGGTGCCGTCCCGGGGCGCGTGCTAGCCTGCGGCCATGTCCGATCTGCTGTCCCATCCGTCGTTCGTCCGCTTCTGGTGTGCCCGGGTGGCGGCGGTCGCCGGCACCCAGATGCTGATGCTGACCATCGGCTGGCACATGTACGAGCTGACCGCCAGCGCCTGGGACCTGGGGCTGGTCGGGCTGTTCCAGTTCGGCCCCGCACTCGCGACGACGCTGCCCGCCGGTCATGCGGCCGACCGCCACCACCGCGCCCGCATCGTGGCGCTGTGCCTGTCCGCGCAGGCGGTGGTGGCGCTGCTGCTGGTGGCCGGCACGCTGGCGCACGCGGTCTCGCGCGAGTGGCTGCTGGCACTGTCGGCCCTGCTCGGGGCGATCCGGCCGTTTCAGATGTCGGCGCAGCAGGCACTGCTGCCGTCCCTGGTGCCGGCGCCGCTGCTGGCCCGCGCCACGGCGGTCACCTCCACCGGCACGCAGGCGGCGGTCATCGGCGGGCCGGCCCTGGGTGGGCTGATCTTTGCGGTGAACCTGAACGCGGTCTACATCGTCTGCACCGTTATGTTCCTGGGCGCGGCGCTGGCCTGTCTGTGGGTGCGCTACGAGCGCCAGCCGGTGCCGCACGAGCCGGTCAGCGCGCAGACCCTGCTGGCCGGGGTGCGCTACGTATGGGGCCACCCGGTGCTGCTCGGGGCGGTGTCGCTGGATCTGTTCGCCGTGCTGCTGGGCGGAGCGACCGCGCTGCTGCCGATCTTCGCCAAGGAGATCCTGCACGTCGGCCCCGAGGGGCTGGGCCTGCTGCGCTCGGCCCCGGCGGTCGGTGCGCTGGCGGCCGGTCTGGTGCTGTCGCGCTATGCGCTGGAGCGGCGCGTCGGCCCCAAGCTGCTGGTGTCGGTGGCCGTGTTCGGCCTGTGCATGGTGGTGTTCGGTCTGTCCACCTCGTTCTGGCTGTCGCTGCTGGCGCTGGCGGTGTCCGGCGCGGCCGACATGGTCAGCGTGGTCATCCGCCAGACTCTGGTGCAGCTGGAAACGCCGGACCAGATGCGGGGCCGCGTGGCGGCCGTCAACACGCTCTTCATCGGCGCCAGCAACCAGCTCGGCGAGTTCGAGTCGGGCGTGACGGCCGCGGCCTTCGGTCCGGTGGGCTCGGTGGTGCTGGGCGGGCTGGGCACCATCGGCATCAGCCTGGCGTGGTGGCGCCTGTTCCGGCCACTGGCGATGCGCGATGCGCTGGCCGGTCCGCAGCGGGTGGCCTGAACGCTGCCGACCCCACGGCGGGGCCCAACAAAAAAGCCCCGCAAGTCGCCTTGCGGGGCTTTTGTTGGGCAGGGGGCCGAAGCCCCCGGGCCGGGTCAGTGCATTACATGCCCATGCCCATGCCGCCCATGTCGCCCATGCCGCCACCGGGCATGGCGGGTGCGTCGTCCTTGGGGGACTCGGCAACCATGCACTCGGTCGTCAGCATCAGGGACGCCACGGAGGCGGCGTTCTGCAGCGCGGTGCGGGTCACCTTGGTCGGGTCCAGGATACCCATTTCGATCATGTCGCCGTAGGTGTCGTTGGCGGCGTTGAAACCGAAGTTGCCCTTGCCTTCCAGCACCTTGTTGATCACGACGGAGGGCTCGCCACCGGCGTTGGCCACGATTTCGCGCAGCGGGGCTTCGATGGCCTTGAGGACCAGCTTGATGCCGGCGTCCTGGTCGGCGTTGTCACCCTTGATGGCGCCAGCGGCTTGCTTGGCGCGCAGCAGGGCCACGCCACCACCGGCGACGATGCCTTCTTCCACGGCAGCGCGGGTGGCGTGCAGGGCGTCTTCCACGCGGGCCTTCTTTTCCTTCATCTCGACTTCGGTGGCGGCACCGACCTTGATGACGGCCACGCCGCCGGCCAGCTTGGCCACGCGCTCTTGCAGCTTCTCGCGGTCGTAGTCGCTGGTGGCTTCTTCGATCTGCACGCGGATTTGCTTCACGCGGGCTTCGATGTCAGCGGCAGCGCCGGCGCCGTCGATGATGGTGGTGTTTTCCTTGCCCACTTCGATGCGCTTGGCCTGGCCCAGGTCGGCCAGGGTCACCTTCTCGAGGGTCAGGCCGACTTCTTCGGCGATGACCTTGCCGCCCGTCAGGATGGCGATGTCTTCCAGCATGGCCTTGCGGCGGTCGCCGAAGCCAGGAGCCTTCACAGCCACAACCTTCAGGATGCCGCGGATGGTGTTGACCACCAGGGTCGCCAGGGCTTCGCCTTCGACGTCTTCGGCAATGATCAGCAGCGGACGGCCGGCCTTGGCCACGGCTTCCAGCGTGGGCAGCAGGTCACGGATGTTGCTGATCTTCTTGTCGAACAGCAGGACAAACGGGTTGTCCAGCAGGGCGGCCTGCTTCTCGGGGTTGTTGATGAAGTAGGGCGACAGGTAGCCGCGGTCGAACTGCATGCCCTCGACCACGTCGAGTTCGTTCTGCAGCGACTTGCCGTCTTCCACGGTGATCACGCCTTCCTTGCCGACCTTGTCCATCGCGTTGGCGATGATCTCGCCGATGGAGGTGTCGCTGTTGGCGGAGATGGAGCCGACCTGGGCGATTTCCTTGCTGGTGGTTGTGGGCTTGGAGGCCTTCTTCAGCTCGGCGATCAGGGACTCGACGGCACGGTCGATACCGCGCTTCAGGTCCATCGGGTTCATGCCGGCGGCCACGTACTTCATGCCTTCGCGCACGATGGCCTGGGCCAGCACGGTGGCGGTGGTGGTGCCGTCACCGGCGTTGTCCGAAGTCTTGGAAGCAACTTCCTTGACCATCTGGGCGCCCATGTTCTGGAGCTTGTCCTTGAGTTCGATTTCCTTGGCCACGGACACACCGTCCTTGGTCACGGTGGGGGCGCCGAAGGAGCGCTCAAGCACCACGTTGCGACCCTTGGGGCCCAGGGTGGTCTTGACCGCGTTGGCCAGGACGTTCACGCCTTCAACCATGCGGGCGCGGGCTTCGCCGCCGAAAATGACGTCTTTTGCTGCCATGTTGATTTCTCCGATTCAGTAATTGGGGATGGATGAGGGGCGAATTACTTCTCGACGACCGCGAACAGGTCGTCTTCCTTCATGACCAGCAGTTCGTTGCCATCGACCTTGACGGTCTGGCCGCTGTACTTGCCGAACAGAACGCGGTCACCGACCTTGACGTTCATGGCGGACAGTTCGCCCTTGTCGTTTTTCTTGCCGGGACCGACGGCCAGGACTTCGCCCTGGTCGGGCTTCTCTGCGGCGGCGTCGGGGATGACGATGCCGGAGGCGGTCTTGGTTTCGCTGTCAATGCGCTTGACGATCACGCGATCGGCGAGAGGACGAAGGTTCATTGCATCTCCTGAAATGGATCAAATGTTGGGGGTCAGATGGGCGGGGCCACTGGCCATGGGGCTAGGCCCCGCGGATCGACTGGGAGTCGGGTGTTAGCACTCAACTCCAGCGAGTGCTAATCATAAGGGCCGGTCCTGCCCATTTCAAGTGCGTCCCCGGAAATTCCAGGCTGCCAGATGATCTGCCATATTGGCAGCCATTGGCGGAGTGGCAGTGTTTCGCAGAGACTTGGCCGATGGCAAGTGCCTGAATTCAAAGAATTTTTTGTCTGGCACGGTTCTTGGAAAGTGGCAGGCATCGGCAGACTTTCCCCCACCCTCACCATGTCCACCACCACTGCAGCCACCGCCGCACCGGCGGCCAGTCCCGAGCCGGACGCCGTTGAAATCTCCCTGTACGAGTCGCGCCGGAAGATCCAGACACGTTCGGTCAGCGGCACCTTCACCCACCTGCGCTGGGCCGCGGTCTGGTTCACCCAGATCCTGTTCTATGCGCTGCCCTGGTTCAACTGGAACGGGCGCCAGGCGGTGCTGTTCGACCTGCTCTCGCGCCGCTTCTACCTGGGTGGTCTGGTGCTGTACCCGCAGGACTTCATCTACCTCACCGGCCTGCTGGTGATGTCGGCGCTGTCGCTGTTCCTGTTCACCGCGGTGGCCGGGCGCCTGTGGTGCGGCTACGCCTGCCCGCAGACGGTCTACACCGAGATCTTCATGTGGATCGAGAAGAAGATCGAGGGCGACCGCGCCGCCCGCATCCGGCTGGACGACGCGCCCATGAGCGGCGCCAAGTTCGCGCGCCGTGGTGCCAAGCACCTGGCCTGGGTGCTGTTCGCGCTGTGGACCGGTTTCACCTTCGTCGGCTACTTCACGCCGATCCGCGCCCAGACCGCCGAGGTGCTGGCGGGCACCATGGGTGCCTGGCAGACCTTCTGGATCTTCTTCTACGGCTTCGCCACCTACGGCAACGCGGGCTTCATGCGCGAGCAGGTCTGCAAGTACATGTGCCCCTATGCGCGCTTCCAGAGCGCGATGTTCGACAAGGACACCTTGATCGTGACCTACGACGCCGCCCGCGGCGAACCGCGCGGTTCGCGTGGCAAGAAGGTCGATCCGAAGGAGAAGGGCCTGGGTTCGTGTGTGGACTGCACGCTGTGCGTGCAGGTCTGCCCCACCGGCATCGACATCCGCAAGGGCCTGCAGTACGAGTGCATCGGCTGCGGCGCCTGCGCCGACGTGTGCGATGAGGTGATGGACAAGTTCGGCTACGCGCGCGGTCTGGTCAAGTACTCGACCCAGAACGCCATGACCGGCGGCTGGGACAAGGCACAGACGATCCGCCGCGCGCTGCGCCCGCGCGTGCTGGTGTATTCGGCCATCCTGGGGGCGATCGCGGTGGCGGTGGGCGTGAGCCTGTACCTGCGCGTGCCGATGAAGGTGGACGTGATCCGCGACCGCGGCGCACTCGCCCGCATGGTCGACCAGGGACGGATCGAGAACGTCTACCGCCTGCAGATCATGAACGCCACCGAGGACCGGCAGCTGATCCGGCTGGCGGTGGAGGGCATGGAGGGCATCGCGCTCGCCTCGGAGCCGGTGGTGGATGTGCTGCCGACCGAGGTGCGCACGCTGGCCGTGCGGGTGCAGGTGCCCCCGGGCGCCGCGAGCGGCTCGCACCCCATCCTGTTCCGCTTGCAGTCGAGCACCGACGAGGCGATCCGGCTGGACGAGAAGACCACCTTCCTCGTGCCGCGCTGACGGCGCCTGCGCGCGGGGCGGGGGAACCCGCGCGGGTATCGCGCCGTGCTTGCGGTCACAATGCCGGCCCAAGGGGGTTGACCAAGCAATGAAAGCCGTTGGCTGTGGCCCCTTCTTTTGCCCTCACTTCCTCCGCCCCATCTGTTCTTGACCGCGCCGTGTTCCAGGCGGCGGCTGCTGGCACGGCGCTGCTGCTGATCTGGACCGCCTGGCACTACCCCGGCCTCACTCTGGCCCTGGTGGTTTCGTGCGCCGTGATGTTCTGGGTCTGCGCCTGGTCGGCCACCCGGCTGCTGGGCTACCGGCGGTCGCGCGCCCTGATGCTGCTGGCCCTGGGCCTGGGCTGGTTCGCCGAACAGATGGGCTCCTCGCACGGCTGGTTCTTCGGCCGCTACACCTACACCGAGGTGCTCGGCCCGCGCCTGGGGGACGTGCCGATGGCCATTCCGCTCATGTGGTTCGCGCTGGCGCTGATCGGCTACGTGATGGCCTCGCTGATGCTCTGGCGCCAGCCGGTCCACGCGAATCCAGGTTTCCGCAGTGGCCTGCTGACGGCCTGGCTGGCGGCGATGGTGATCACCGCCTTCGACCTGGGCGCCGACCCGTACTTCGTGTTTGTGCTCAAGGCCTGGATCATGCAGAAGACCGACGGCGGCTGGTTCGGCGAGACCCTGCAGGGCTTTGCCGGCTGGATGGCGGTGTCGCTGCTGATCGTTGGCAGCTTCCAGGCGCTGGCCGCGCCGCGCCGCTCGCCACCGCCCGCGGATGGCCTGCCGCTGGCGGTGCTGGTGCCCATCCTCATCTACGCCAGCGGGCTGGTGTTCCAGGTGCTGCTGGGCCACCCCATCGAGGTGCGGGCCATCGCCTTCTTTGCGATGGGTCTGCCGGTGGTCGTGGCCTGGGCCGTCTGGCGCCAGTGGTCCCACCCGCACCAGCGCGCCGCCCATGCGCGTCCGCTGGCCGGGCTGGATCTGGCCGCACAATCGATGCAGGCCGACCCAGCGGCGGACGACACCATCACCGCCCTGATCGGCCGGCGCACGGGCGACAGCGCGGTCACGGGCGAGGGGGCGACCCGTCTGGCGCAGGCCAACCAGCTGATGTCGGCCTGGACCCACAACGCGGCGCTGGCGCCGGGCTGGGCGGCGGCCAGCCAGGCCGACCCCGAGGTGGCGGCTGCGCTGGAGGCCTATGTGGCCCAGGCCCGGGCGCTGCCCGACTGGGCCGACGCGGGCAAGATCGCACGGGCCGAGGCGATCTTCATGGAGCACGGCCCGCTGTCCTGCACCCTGCTGTTCTGCTCCAGCCTGCCCGAGTGCTACGTGATGCCGCAGCTGGCCGAGGTGCTGCACATCGCCGGCCAGCTGGAACAGCACACCGAGCACCGCATCCGCCAGACCGCCGCCATGGTGTTCCCGGTGATGATGAAAGGCGGCCTGACCGACCCCGAGGGCTCGGGCGTGGCCCAGGTGCTCAAGGTGCGGCTGATCCACGCCACGATCCGGCACCTGATCCTGCGCGGCGACCCGCAGAAGGTGCGTGGTCGCGTGCTGCCGCAGTTGCTGGCGGGCGCCGACCGCAGCATGCACCGCGCACTCGCCGCGCACGGCTGGGACGTCGACGCCCAGGGGCTGCCCTGCAACCAGATCGAACTGGCCTACACCCTGCTGACCTTCAGCTACTCCTTCCTCAAGGGCATGCGCACCCTCGGGCTGGGCCTGCCGCGCGAGGACGAGGAGGCCTACCTGCACGCCTGGAACGTGATGGGCCATGTGCTGGGCGTGCGCCGCGAGCTCATGGCCTGGACCATGGACGAGGCGGCCGCGCTGTTCGACCTGCTGCAGGCCCAGGCCCCGCTGCTGCCCGGCCAGGCCGACCCGCGGCCGCCGCTGGGCCGGGCGCTCGTGGCGGCCATGGCGCATTCGATCCGCGTGCCGGTGCTGCGCGGCCTGCCGGTGCCGCTGACCCGGTGGCTGATCGGGCCCGAGACGGCGGCCCGCATCGGCATCGACGGGCACGTGTCCTGGGCCACGCGGCTGGTGTTCCAGCTCGGGCGGCTGCTCGTGGGCGTGACCGACGGCGTCGTCGGCCTGGTGGTGCCCGGCTTCTCGCTGTCCCGGCTGTTCACCCGCGCCATCGGCTACCACCTGCTCACCCGCTTCCTGATGAACCAGACCCGGCCCCTAGCGTTGCCGGACCGGGTGCTCAATCCCATGGGCGAGCTGATCACCGGCTGGAGCCACGACCCGCTCGCGCCAGGCTGGGTGAACCGGCTGGAAGACCGGCTGACGACCACCGGCGACTGGCACCGGCGACCGCTTCGAGGCGTTCACGCGACAGATGGCGCCAAGGCCGGATGAGTGGCGTGAAAGTTGTAACAGCTGCGCGGTGCAGCCGCTACGATCCGGGCATGCCGTCCAGCGCCACTGCCCGCCTCCGCTCCAGCTTCCATGCCTGTTGGCGCATGGTGTTGCTGGGACTGCTGGCGCTGGCCGCGCTGCTGCCCCTGACGGCCCGGGCCGACAAGGTGCCGGGCGAGGGCGACATCACCCTGTCCACGCGGTTCTGGATCGACTCCTCCGGCAGCGCCACGGTGGACCAGGTCGCCGCCGAGTCCCCGGGCACCTGGGAGGCGATGGACCACTACCGGTCCTTCGAGCTCGGTTCGTCGGCGCTGTGGGTCCGCATCGAGCCTGGCCAGCTGGACTCCCGGCGGCGCTGGTACCTGATGCTGACCGCGGCCGCCTTCACCAACGATGCCCGCCTCTACACCCGCGGGGCGGACGGTGGATGGACCGAGCAGCGTGCGGGCGACCACCTGCCGGTGGCCCAGTGGAGCCACCCCGACCAGACGCCGGTGTTTTCGGTCGATCCCCTGCTCACCGAACCACTGTGGCTGCGGCTGGCCAACGCGCCGGCGCCCACCAGCCCTCGGCTGCAGCTGCTGACCGAAGAGAACCTGCAGTCCAAGCGCTACACCACCTTCCTGTTCATCGGCGGCTACCTCGGGTTCGGGCTGCTGGTGCTGTTCCTGGGCTGGGTCCACGTCCGGCTCTATGGTGACCGGGCCTTTGTCGCCTACTGTTTCTACGTGGCGTCCATGCTGGGCTTCCAGGCCTCGTTCACTGGTATCGGGGGGCTGTTCTTCTGGCCCCACTGGGCCGTGTGGAACGATCTGGCGCCGTCGTTCTTCATGCTCTGGCTCACCGGCTCGGGCATCTGGTTCGTGCGCGAGGCCTGTGCGGTGCCACGCCATTCCCGGGGTGTCGACCGCTTCGTGGTGGCCTGGTCGCTGTTCGGCGTGGTCTATTCCCTGGTCTACGCGGCCCTGCTGTCGCCGCTGGCATTCAAGCTGCTCAACCTCTACGGCCTGCTGTCGGTGGTGCTGAGCATTGCGCTCTGCCTCTGGACCTGGCGCCGGGGCGAAACCTACGCCGGCTGGCTCTTCCTGGGCTTCCTGCCGGTCCACCTGGGGTACCCGTTCCCGGCGCTGCGCAGTGCCGGCGTGCTGCCCGACAGCCTGGCGACACAGTACGGGGTGCTGATCGGCTCGGCGATCGAGATCCCTCTGCTGCTGTACATCCTGCACCGGCGGGCCAAGGACTTCAGCGAGAACCGGGCGCGGCTGCGGGCGATGGAGAGCACCGACCCGCTGACGGGGCTGACGATCGCGCCGGTGCTGCGCCTGCGCCTGCGCGACGCGCTCAAGCGGGCGCGCCGTTCGGGGCATCGCTGCGGTGTGATGCTGGTGGAGCTGTCCAACCATGCGGACATCGTGGCGCGCGAAGGGCGCGAGGCCGGTGACCGGGCGCTGGTGGTGGCGGCGTCGCGCCTGAGCGGCGTGGTGCGCGACGTGGACACGGTGTGCCGCATCTCGGACACCCGCTTCGCCATGCTGATCGAAGGTCCGCAGAAGCCCGAGCTGCTCAAGCTGCTGGGCCAGCACGTGGTGGCCAAGGGGCTGGAGAAGGTGCCCAACCTGCCCGTCGAACTGCCGCTGCGCTTCCGCCTGGTCTCCAGCACCCCGCCGGACGACAAGGATTCGCTGGAGGATGCACTCAGCGACGAACGCCTGCTGGCGCGCCTGAACCGGGCGCTGGACCGCCTCTCCGACGATCCGCGCAAGGTGGTGTTGCACCTCTCTCAGCCGCCGCTGCAGGTCTGAGCCCGGCGGCGGGCCGGTTGCTCAGACCGTCAGGTCGGCCATCGACGACTTCGGAAAGTCCATCTCCGGCTCGGGTCCCTCGAACGGCAGCGTGAAGTAGAAGGTGCAGCCCTCGCCGGGCGCGCTTTCGGCCCAGATGCGGCCGCCGTGGCGCTCGATGATGCGCTGCGACAGGGCCAGGCCGGTGCCCGTGCCCTCGAAGTCCATCGAGTGGTGCTGGCGCTGGAACATCACGAACAGGTTGTGCGCCTTTTCCAGGTCGAAGCCGACGCCGTTGTCGTGCACGTAGAAGGTGCGGCCACCCACGGGGTTGATCTTCCAGCCGATCTCGATGTGGGCCTTCTCGCGCGGCCGCGTGTACTTGACCGAGTTGTTCAGCAGGTTGCCGAAGGCCTGGGCCAGCAGCATGGCGTCACCGCGCACCACAGGCAGGTCGTCCTCGACCACCCATTCGATGGTCCGGCCCTGGCTCTCCTGTTTCAAGTGCGAGATCAGCCCCTCCAGCAGCGGTGCCAGCGGCACCGGCTGTGCCTCGATGGCCACGCGGCCGAGGCGGGCGTATTCCAGCAGGCCTTCGATCATGAGGCTCATGCGCTTGCTGGCCTTGTTGATCGAGTTGAGGTACTGCTGCGCGATCGGGTCGTTGACCTCGCCCAGCTGCTCCTGCAGCAGGGTGACAAAGCTGCTGATGTGGCGCAGCGGCGCGCGCAGGTCGTGCGAGACCATGTGCGAGAACACGTCCAGGTCCTTGTTGGCCGCCACCAGCTGCTGGGTGCGTTCGGCCACGCGCTTTTCCAGTTCCTTGTTGAGGTCGTTCATCACGTCCTCCAGGCTCTTGGCGGCGGTCATGTCGCGGGTGATGCAGGACAGCCCCTGCAGCTCGCCCGCCTCGTTGCGCAGCGCGGTCAGCACCGTGTGCGCCCAGAAGCGCGAGCCGTCGTCGCGCAGGCGCCAGCCGCGGGTTTCCCACTGGCCATGGGCCGTGGCCAGGCGCAGCACCTGCGCCGGGTCGACCTCGTCCTCACCGGCGTTGTCCACCGCCAGCAGCCGCAGGTAGGGTTTGCCGATCATCTGGGTGCGGGTGAAACCGTGCAGGCGCTGGGCGCTTTCCGTCCATTCGGTGACGGCGCCGGACTCGTCGACGAAGTAGATGCAGTGGTCCTGGATGGCGTCGACCATCAGGCGGTAGCGCTGCTCGCTCTGGAACAGCTCGGCGGTGCGTTCGCGCACGCGCTCTTCGAGGTCGCGGTTGGCCTCCAGCACGAACTCCTCGGTGCGGCGGCGATCGGTGATGTCGTGCAGCTCGATGAAGATGCCTTCGACAGTGCCCAGCTGGAAGTCGGGGATGTAGTGGATTTCGTAGAAGCTGCGCGATCCGTCGGCTTCGGTGCGCTCGGACTCGAAGGTCTGCTTCTGGCCGTTGAGGGCGTCGGCCACGTGCGGCAGGATGTCCGGCAACTGCTCGGGGTCCACCAGCTGGCTGAGGTGCGCGCCCACCATTTCTCCGACCAGCCGGCCGCTGCGCGCCGCATGCGCGGTGTTGGCAAAGCGGCAGATCAGGTCCTTGTCGTAGTAGGCCAGGTGCGTCGGGATGCGGTCGGTGATGCTGCGCAGGAAGGCGTCGTGCGCCGCCAGCCGCTGCTCGGCGGCCTTGCGCTCGCTGATGTCGGTGATCGTGGTGTTGCTGTAGAGGAAGCGGCCCTGCTCATCGACCACCGCGGTCGAGGAGCACAGGGCGTGGAAGCGGGAACCGTCCTTGCGGCGAATCTCAAGTTCCAGCGGATCGGTGCGGCCTGTATCGATCAGGTTCTGCATGCGGACACGCATGAGCGCCACCCACTCCGGCTCCAGCAGCGATGCCAGGTCGCGATGCTGGTCGATCAGGTCTTCGCGCTCGTAGCCGAGCCAGTCCAGCAAGGTGCGGTTGAGGTTGACGAAACGCAGGTCGGCATCCAGCGACAAGTAGCCGCAGGGGGCCTGGTCATACAGTGACTGGGCGCGCTCCAGGGCGATCTTGAGCTCCTGCGTGCGCAAAGCCACCAGTCGTTCAAGTTCGGGACTGGCGTTGTCGGTCCGATCCGGGCAGACAGGGGGTTCCATGGTTCCAGGCTCCAGGTCGTGGCGTTGCAATAGGCATGGGTTGCCGTTCAGCCCGTATCGGCGGCCAAACGGAAAACTTCAGGCATTGTGGACCTGTGACCCGCTGCTTGGAACCATAAAAAAGCCCCGCGATGCGGGGCTTTTGTCCAGAGGAAGGCAAAGGACTTACAGACCGGCGGCAGCGCGCAGCGCCTCCACCTTGTCGGTGCGTTCCCAGCTGAACTCCGGTTCCTCGCGGCCGAAGTGGCCGTAGGCGGCGGTCTTCTCGTAGATCGGGCGCAGCAGGTCCAGCATCTGGATGATGCCCTTCGGACGCAGGTCGAACACCTCGGCCACGATGGCGCTGAGCTTCTCGTCGCTGATCTTGCCGGTGCCTTCGGTGTACACCGTGATGTTCATCGGCTTGGCCACACCAATGGCGTAGGCCACCTGCACCTGGCACTGGCGCGCCAGGCCGGCGGCGACCACGTTCTTGGCCACATAGCGCGCGGCGTAGGCGGCGGAACGGTCGACTTTGGACGGGTCCTTGCCCGAGAAGGCGCCGCCACCGTGCGGGCAGGCTCCGCCGTAGGTGTCGACGATGATCTTGCGACCCGTCAGACCGCAGTCGCCCTGCGGGCCGCCAACGACGAAACGGCCGGTCGGGTTGATCAGGTAGCGGGTGTTCTGCAGCCATTCCTTGGGCAGTACCGGCTTGATGATCTCTTCGATGATGGCCTCGTTGAACTCGGGCTTCATCTGGTTGCCCAGGCTCCACTCGGGCGCGTGCTGGCTGGACAGCACCACGGTGTCGATGCTGTGCGGCTTGCCGTCCACGTAGCGCATGGTGACCTGGCTCTTGGCGTCCGGGCGCAGGAAGGGCAGGCGGCCGTCCTTGCGCAGCTGGGCCTGGCGCTCGACCAGGCGGTGCGCATAGTAGATCGGCGCGGGCATCAGCTCTGGCGTCTCGTCGCAGGCGTAGCCGAACATCAGGCCCTGGTCGCCCGCACCGGTGTTGAGGTGGTCGTCGCTGGCGTGGTCCACACCCTGGGCGATGTCGTTGGACTGCTTGTCGTAGCAGACCATGACCGCGCAGCCCTTGTAGTCGATGCCGTATTCGGTGTTGTCGTAGCCGATGCGCTTGATGGTGTCGCGCGCCACCTGGATGTAGTCGACATGGGCGTTGGTGGTGATTTCACCGGCCAGCACCACGAGGCCCGTGTTGCACAGCGTCTCGGCGGCCACGCGCGAGCGCGGGTCCTGCTTGAAGATCGCGTCGAGGATGGCGTCCGAGATCTGGTCGGCAACCTTGTCGGGGTGGCCTTCGGAGACGGATTCGGACGTGAAGAGGAAGTCGTTCGCCATATAAACTCCAGAGTGTTTGAACCGGCGTTGCCGGTCTTTCTGGGTTCGGCGAACGCTTTAGCGGCATTTGTGAATCGCCCCGCAATTAGTTCAATAACTCGGCGATGGGCGGATTTTACGCCCATCCGGTTCTAAAGCTTTGTATCCACTTCTGTTCCGGTTTCTGTCGCGCCTGCCGCTTCCGCTGCTGCATGGCCTTGGCTGGCTGTTGGGCTGGCTGAGCTTTGCCTTGTCCGGTCGCTACCGGCGCACGCTGTTCAGCCACGCCGAGCAGGCCGGTTTTCCCCGTTCGGTGGCGCTCGCGTCGGTGGCCGAGGCTGGCAAGATGGTCACCGAGCTGCCGCGCCTGTGGCTGGGCGCTCCTGTGCATCTGGAGTGGGAAGGCCGTGAGCTCATCGAGCAGGCCATCGCCGAGGGCAATGGCGTCCTGTTCCTGACGCCGCACCTGGGGTGCTTCGAAGTCACCGCGCAGTTGTTCGCCCAGCATTTTGGCGACCGCATGCCGGTGACGGTGCTGTACCGGCCGGCGCGCCAGCCCTGGCTGCGCGA
The DNA here is from genome assembly GCF_001592285.1 of Hydrogenophaga pseudoflava NBRC 102511. GTDB lineage: Bacteria > Pseudomonadota > Gammaproteobacteria > Burkholderiales > Burkholderiaceae_C > Hydrogenophaga > Hydrogenophaga pseudoflava. The sequence continues at coordinate 60,220 of NZ_BCWQ01000004.1, forward strand.
GATCATGGAGCAGGCGCGCAGCCGGCCCGGCCTGCTGACCGCTCCGACCACGCTCGCGGGGGTCAAGCAGCTGATCAAGGCGCTCAAGCAACGCCAAGGGGTGGGGCTCTTGCCCGACCAGGTGCCGCCCGAAGGGCAAGGGGTCTGGGCACCTTTCTTCGGCCGTGACGCCTACACCATGACCCTCTCGGCCCGGCTGGCGCTGACGGCGGGGGCCCGCGTGTTGCTCATCTGGGGCGAACGCCTGTCTTGGGGGCGTGGCTACCGGGTGCGCCTGCGGCCCTTCCGCCCGGAAGCGGGTGGACAGCTGTCGTCCGACCCGCAGGAAGCGGCGCACCAGATCAATCTCGCCATGGAGTCCCTGGTGCGGGAGTGTCCGGCCCAGTACCTGTGGTCGTACGAACGCTACAAGGCGCCGTCAGGCGTCAGCCATGCGGCACGGCTGGAGGCAGAGCGCACCTCATGACGGCCTCCACAACACCTTCGCGCGGCCCTTTGCTGAAAACCTTGCTGAGCCTGGCGGTGCTGGGCATGTTGCGCATCACCCGGCATCTGCCGCTGTCCTGGCTGCGGGCTCTGGGTGCGGTGCTGGGCTGGTTGCTGTATGCCCTGGTCGGCCGTCGCCGCCGCATCGCAGAAATCAACCTTGCGCTCTGTTTCCCGCAACATGACGCTGCCCAGCGCCGGCGCATGGTGCGCCAACATTTCGTGCTGTTTGCCCAGGCCTGGTTGGACCGGGGCTGGCTGTGGGAGGGGAGCGCAGAGCAGGTCCGCAGCCGCCTGCGCCTGCGTGGTGCGGTGCACGAGCTGCAGAGCACGGCCCCGACGCTGCTGTTTGCGCCGCATTTTGTCGGCATGGACGCGGGCTGGATCGGGCTGACGGCCCATGTGGAGCGGCGCTTCTGTGGCTTGTATGCACGCCAGCGCAACCCGGTGATGGACCAGTGGATGGCCGAAGGCCGGCGCCGCTTCGGCGAGCCGCACATCGTGGCCAAGAGTGCGGGGCTAAAAGCCCTGGTGAGCGCGTTGCGGGCCGGGGAGCCGCTGTACCTGCTGCCCGACATGGACTACGGGCCTCGCGATTCTGTGTTCGTGCCGTTTTATGGGGTGACGGCGGCGACGATTCCCTCGCTCTCGCGCTTTGCGCGCATGGGCGGTGCTCGCGTGCTGCCCATCCTGAGCCGCCTGACGCCGGAGGGCTACGACATCACGGTGCTGCCACCCTGGCAGGACTTTCCGACCGAGGACGTGGTGGCCGACACCGCGCGCATGAACCGGCTGCTGCAGGAGTGGATCGACGAAACACCCGAGCAGTACTACTGGGTGCACAAGCGCTTCAAGACCCGACCGGCGGGTGAAGCCTCGTTCTATCGCTGAGCGTCGTCGGAGTCATCGGCGCCTTCGTCCGCAGCCGGGGGCGCGGCGGGCGCTTCATGGGCCCAGTTCCAGAGCAGCAGCGCGACTTCGTCCAGGCCCTGCTTTTTGAGCGCCGAGAACAGCCGGACCTCGCCGCCGCCAGCCTGCAGCTTCGCGATCGACAGCGCCTTGTTGGCTTCCGCCCGGTTGAGCTTGTCGGCCTTGGTCAGCAACACCAGAAACTTCAGACCGTCCTCGACGCGAGGGCGGATGATCTCCAGCAGGGCCTCGTCCAGCTCGGTCAGTCCCAGGCGCGGGTCGCACAGCAGCACCACCGCACGCAGGTTTTCCCGCGTGACGAGGTAGTTGGCCATCACGCGCTGCCAGCGCAGCTTGGCTTCCTTGGGCACAGCGGCGTAGCCATAGCCCGGAAGATCGGCCAGCACCGCATCGGTGACGCCCTGCTTGCCCAGTGCGAACAGGTTGATGCTCTGCGTGCGGCCCGGCGTCTTGGATGCGAAAGCCAGGCGCTTTTGCTGGGTCAGCGTGTTGATCGAAGTCGACTTGCCGGCGTTGGAGCGGCCGACGAAGGCGATTTCCGGCAGATCCAGGGCCGGCAGATGCTCCAGCTGTGGCGCGGTGGTCAGGAATCGCGCCGTGTGCAGCCAGCTGTGTGCGATCTTGGGGTCCGGGCGTGTGGGGCGCGGGGCGGTGGAGGAGGTGGTGGGGGTGTGGGTCATCAGGGGTATTACCAATGGGCCATTGTAAAATCCCCTGGTTGTCTTCTGTTTCCCTGCGAATTCCAATCAACCCGACGCCGTCCCTGCGACGACAGCCCCAGACATGAAATTGCCTGCATCACTTCTTTGCGCCGCCGCAGCGGCCGTCCTGTCGTTCAGCGCTCATGCTCAGACCGCCAAGCCCGACCTTGCCAAGGGCGCTGCCCTGTACGGCCAGGTGTGCGTCGCCTGTCACGCGGCCGATGGCAACTCGACCACGCCCGCCAACCCCAAGATCGCCCGCCAGCATCCCGAGTACCTGGTCAAGCAGCTGCAGGAGTTCAAGTCGGGCAAGCGCGACAACGCGGTGATGAAGGGGTTTGCTTCTGCCCTGTCCGATGAGGACATGCGCAACATCGCCTACTGGCTGGCCGACCAGAAGGCGACCACCGGGTTCGCCACTGAAAAGGACCTGGTCCGCGCCGGTGAACGCATCTACCGCGGCGGCATCCCCGACCGCCAGATCGCCGCCTGTGCCGGCTGCCACGGCCCCACCGGGTCCGGCATCCCCGCTCAGTACCCGCGCCTGTCGGGTCAGCACGCCGAGTACACCCGCACCCAGCTCAACGCGTTCCGCGCTGGTGCCCGCAACAACAACGCCCAGATGACCGGCGTCGCTGCCAAGATGAACGACATGGAAATCAAGGCCGTGTCGGATTACATCGCCGGCCTGCGTTGACAGGAACACCCCCGAGGTCTCGGGGGTGATATAAGCGACCAATAATATTTGGCGAGAAAATGCGGATGCGATTGCATGCCGGTTGAACCGCCAGCCCACTGACGACTCACAACAGGGTGTGTTCTGGCTGTTCCGGAACCGCCCTGTTTCTGTTTTCGACGCCTTCATGACCGCTTCCACCCAAGGTTTCCAGCTCCGATCCGGTTCCCGTGTGCTCGGCAACATGGTGGAGCTGCTGTCGTCGATGCGGTTCGCGATCTCGCTGCTGACGGTCATCTGCATCGCTTCGGTGATTGGCACCGTGGTCAAGCAGCACGAACCGCTGAACAACTATGTCAACCAGTTCGGTCCGTTCTGGGCCGAGGTGTTTGGCAAGGCCGGTCTGTTCACGGTCTACAGCGTCTGGTGGTTCCTGCTGATCCTGGCGTTTCTGGTGATCAGCACCTCCCTGTGCATCTTTCGCAACACTCCCAAGATCTTTGCCGACTTCAAGGCCTTCAAGGAGAACATCCGCGAGCAGAGCCTGAAGTCCTTTCCGCACCGGGCGGAGAGCACGCTGGCCGAACCGCCGGAAGCGGCTGCGCACCGGGTTGGTCAGACGCTGCTGGCTTCCGGGTGGCGGGTGAAGTTGCAGTCGCGCGCGCTGTCGGAAGGGCTGGGCTGGATGGTCGCCGCCAAGAAGGGTGTGGCCAACAAGATCGGCTATCTGGCCGCGCACAGCGCCATTGTCCTGGTGTGCATCGGCGGCCTGCTGGACGGTGACTTGATCGTCCGTGCCCAGATGTGGTTCAACGGCAAGAGCTCGTTCAGTGGCGGCGGCATGATCGCCGACGTGCCCGCACAGCACCGCCTCTCGCCGTCCAACCCGACCTTCCGGGGCAACCTGCTGGTGACCGAAGGTACGAGTTCGTCCACCGCCATCCTCAGCCAGTCCGACGGTGTGCTGCTGCAGGATCTCCCGTTCTCGGTCGAGCTCAAGAAGTTCATCGTCGAGTACTACGACACCGGCATGCCCAAGCTGTTTGCCAGCGACATCGTGATCCACGACCACGAGACCGGTGAGAAGAAACCCGCGCGTGTCGAGGTCAACCACCCGGCCAGTCACCGCGGCATCAACATCTACCAGTCCAGTTTTGACGACGGTGGATCGAAGGTGAGTCTGCAGGCCTACCCGATGGGGGCGGTGGTCGCTCCGTTCGAGATTTCGGGTGTGATCGGCGGTTCGTCCTCGCTCACCAATGGCGACAGCAGACTGACCCTGGAATACACCGGGCTTCGGGTCATCAACGTCGAGAACTTCAGCCAGGATGACAGCGCTGCCACCGATGTGCGAAAGGTCGACCTGCGCGAGTCGATCGAGAGCCGGCTGGGTTCGGGCCACAAGACGGTCACTGAAAAGAAGCTGCGCAACGTCGGTCCCAGCATCACCTACAAGCTGCGCGACGCGGCTGGTCAGGCGGTCGAGTTCCACAACTACATGCTGCCGATGGAGCTGGACGGCGCCCGGGTCTATCTGATGGGCGCCCGCGAAACCCCGTCCGAGCCGATGCGCTATTTGCGCGTTCCGGTGGATGACAAGGACGGCATCGAAGGCTTTGTGCGCCTGCGCTCGGCGCTGGCCGATCCGGCGATGCGGGCCCAGGCGGTCAAGCGATATGCTGCGCTGGCTGTCGAGCCCGACAAGCCAGAGCTCAGCCAGGCGCTGGAGGCTTCGGCGCAACGGGCCATCAGCCTGTTTTCCGGTGCCGAGAAGTTGCCGCCTGCCAAGGACATGCCCCCCGGGACGGACGCCGAGATCCGTGGCGGCCTCCCGGCGGTTTCTGCATTCCTTGAATCCAATGTGCCCGAGGCCGAGCGCGAACGCGCCAGCGAGGTGCTGGTGCGCATCCTCAACGGCACGCTGTTCGAGCTGGCCCAGCTGGGCCGTGAGAAGGCGGGCCTGGCGCCGTTGCCCCGGGACGACGCCACCCAACAGTTCATGTCGCGCGCGGTGCTGAGCTTGAGCGACAGCTTCTACTACCCGGCGCCGATGACCTTCCAGCTCAAGGATTTCCAGCATGTGCAGGCCAGCGTGTTCCAGGTGGCCCGTGCACCCGGCCAGACCATCGTCTACCTGGGCTGCGTGTTGCTGATCCTCGGCGTGTTTGCGATGCTGTATGTGCGTGAACGGCGCGTCTGGATCTGGCTCGCACCGCGTGCGGATGGCCACAGCCAGGCGTCCATGGCCCTGTCGTCCAACCGCAAGACGATGGAGTCGGACCAGGAGTTCGACCAGTTGAAGACCCAATTGCTGAAGGTGAATGCATGAACACCGCAACCCAGACCTTTGAACTGAAGAACAACCGGCAGGGCACGGGCCTTGGTCCGGGTTTTCTGGCGAGCCGCACGGCGTGGGACTGGCTGTTCGCCGCCCTGGTGATCGGTGGCGCCGCCTGGGCTTTTGTGCGCTACGACGCCGCGATGGACATCTACGAAAAGTGGATCCTGGTGGGGGCCGCCCCGGTGCTGATCTGGCTGGGCTGGTTCTGGCGCCCGATGAGCCGGCTGATGGCGGTGGTTGCGGCCCTGTCCTTGCTGGCGATCTGGCTGTACTTGCCGCCCGAGGGAGGTGCCGCCGTGCTGGCGCGCGCCGACACGGTGTTCCTGCTGAAGTACTTCATCTCCAGCCAGTCGGCGATCCTGTGGATGAGCATGCTGTTCTTCATGAGCACGGCGTTCTACTGGGTGGGCATGTTCTCGCGCGACGGCAGCACTTTCGAGACTCTGGGCTCGCGCCTGGCCTGGGTGGCGGTGACGCTGGCCCTGGTCGGCACCATGGTGCGCTGGTTCGAGAGCCACCAGATTGGCCCGGACATCGGTCACATCCCGGTCAGCAACCTCTACGAGGTGTTTGTGCTGTTCTGCTGGATGACCGCAGCCTTTTATCTGTACTACGAAGACCAGTACAAGACGCGCGCGATGGGCGCCTTCGTGATGCTGGTGGTCAGTGCCGCGGTCGGTTTCCTGCTCTGGTACACGGTGGTGCGCGAAGCCCACCAGATCCAGCCCCTCGTTCCGGCGCTCAAGAGCTGGTGGATGAAACTGCATGTGCCGGCCAACTTCATCGGCTACGGCACCTTCGCGATTTCGGCCATGCTGGCCTTTGCCTACCTGATCAAGCAGAGCGCCAGCGAAACCCGCTGGTACAAGCTGGCACCGCTGTTCATCCTCGGCGTGGTGCTGTGTTTTGAACCCATCGTGTTCCGCCAGGGGGCGACCGAGAAGGGCGGCAGCTACTGGTTCATCTATTTCGGCGTTTCGGCCCTGATCGTCGGTGGCATTCTGGCGGTGCGTGGTCGCATTGCAGCGCGCCTGCCCAGCTTCGAGGTGCTGGACGACGTGATGTACAAGGCGATCGCAGTCGGCTTCGCCTTCTTCACCATCGCCACGGTGCTTGGCGCCTTCTGGGCCGCCGAGGCCTGGGGTGGTTATTGGAGCTGGGACCCCAAGGAAACCTGGGCCCTGATCGTCTGGCTGAACTACGCGGCGTGGCTGCACATGCGCCTGATGAAGGGCCTGCGCGGCACGGTCGCGGCCTGGTGGGCCCTGGTCGGCCTGGCCGTGACGACGTTCGCGTTCCTGGGTGTGAACATGTTCCTGTCGGGGCTTCACAGCTACGGCGAACTCTGATTGCCGAACTTGTAAGAAACTGGCGGCTCCCACGACGGATGTCCATCCTCAGGAGCACGCCATGATCATCCGGTCCACCGACAACGGTTTCCAGCACCCCCTTTCCAGCGAGATCACGCCACGCGACGCATACCTTGGGCGCCGTGAATGGATGCGGCGCATGGCGCTCGGTGCCGGCGGCGCAGCCCTCGCTGCGTGGGCATCGCGCGATGCGCTCGCGCAGGCGGCGGTGACTCGGCCCGGCAAGCTGCTGCCTCTGCCGTCGGTGCGGTCCACGGTGGCGGGTGCCCAAGCCCCCGACAAGCTAACCAGCTACGAGCACGCGAGCACCTACAACAATTTTTACGAGTTCGGCACAGACAAATCCGACCCTGCGGCGTATGCAAAGACGCTGAAACCACGGCCCTGGACGGTGTCGGTCGAGGGGCTGGTCAACAAACCGCGGACGTTCGGTATCGACGATCTGATGAAGCTGTCACCGATGGAGGAGCGTGTCTACCGTCTGCGCTGCGTCGAGGGCTGGTCGATGGTGATTCCCTGGGTGGGCTTTTCGCTGGCCGAGCTGATCCGCCAGGTGGAGCCCCAAGGCAGCGCCAAGTACGTCGAGTTCGTGACCTTGGCCGATCGCAACACGATGCCCGGAGTCACCTCGAATGTGCTGCTCTGGCCCTATGTGGAGGGCCTGCGCATGGACGAGGCCCGCCACCTGCTGACCCTGCTGGCCTTTGGCATGTATGGCGAGGTGTTGCCGAATCAGAACGGCGCGCCGGTGCGGTTGGTCGTGCCGTGGAAATACGGTTTCAAGAGCGGCAAGTCGCTGGTGAAGATCCGGTTCGTGGAAAAAGAGCCGAAGACGGCTTGGAACATTGCCGCGCCGCAGGAGTACGGCTTCTATTCGAACGTGAACCCCGACGTGCCGCACCCCCGCTGGAGCCAGGCCACCGAACGCCGCATCGGCGATGAGGGGGGTCTCCTGGCCAAACGACGGAAGACCGAGCGTTTCAACGGCTATGAAGCGCAGGTCGGCTCGATGTACGCGGGCATGGACCTCAAGAAGTTCTACTGATGCGCTGGCTGGGCCATCCGGCGGTCAAGCCGGTGGTGTTTGTGTTGTGGCTGTTGCCTGCGGCATGGCTGGTGTGGGCGGCTTTCAATGACCGGCTCGGTGCCAATCCGGCCGAGGCTCTGATCCGTTCGCTGGGCGACTGGAGCCTGCGCGCGCTGGTGCTGGTGTTGCTGGTCACACCGCTGCGCGTGGGGATGGGCTGGCCACAACTGGCACGGTTGCGCCGCATGCTGGGTCTGTTCGTGTTCTTCTACGCCAGCCTGCATTGGCTGGCCTATGCCTGGTTCGACATGGGCTTCGTGTGGCGGGACATCGTGGCCGACGTGCCCAAGCGACCCTTCATCCTGGTCGGGACACTGGGCTGGTTGCTGTTGCTGGTGCTGGCGGCCACGTCGTTCAACCGGGCCATCCGCTGGCTTGGTGCTGCCCGCTGGCAAGCCCTGCACCGCTCGGTCTATGCCGTCGCCGCACTGGCGGTGCTTCACTTCTTCTGGATGAGGGCTGGCAAGCAGGACTTTGCGGAGGTCGCGGTGTACGCAGCCATTCTTGGCGGCCTGCTGGGATGGCGTCTGTGGCGCTGGCTCAAGCGCCCCATGCGAAACGGCGCGGTGGGAATGGTCAGCGCGCGGGATCGGTAGCGGGTTCGGCTGGTTGGGCCGGGGCCGCATTGTTGGCGGGATTCGTGGGAGCTGGTTTTGCCGGAGTCGATGCGGATGCCTTCGGGGCAGGCATGTAGAGCGGGCCCTTTTGGCCGCAGCCCGTGATTGCTGTCGACGCGACCAGCAAGGCCACCGCAGACCAGGCACTGCAACGGAACATACGGCCACCTACAATGGTTTTGTTCGACATAGTGGTGGCATTGTAATGACCGATTCCGAGTACATGGACCTGGCCGAAGCGCTCCTCAAGGCTGTGGAGCGCGGCTGTGACCGCATCAACGATGAGAGCGATGCCGATCTGGACAACCAGCGGGTGGGCGGCATGGTCACACTCACGTTTTCCAACCGCAGCCAGATCATCATCAACCTGCAGAAGCCGCTGCATGAAGTCTGGATGGCGGCGCGCGCGGGCGGCTTCCACTACCGGTGGGATGGGGCCCAGTGGATGGACACCAAAGGACATGGCGAGTTCTTCGACCACCTGTCGCGCTGCGCCAGCGAACAGGCGGGGCAACCGCTGAGCTTCAGTTCCTGAACAGGTCCAGGATGCTGCGCCGGTCCTCCCCTTCCGCGGGCGGCTTGCCGGCATCTCCGGTGTCCTGATCGCCGGAAGCGGGGTCTCCGGCCGACGGCGATCCTGGCCAGGGATCGTTCAATCCCAATCCGCGCACGCCACGGCCTGGTCCGTATTCTTCGTAGTACCACTCGTTGCCAACGTGAATCACCCCGGGAGGGGCTTCCACCTCAGCCACCGGCACACCCTTGAGTGCCTCTGACATGTAGGAAATCCAGATTGGCAGGCTGAGGCCACCACCGGTTTCGCGGCTGCCAAGGTTGCGTGGCGTGTCGTAGCCGACCCAGGCGGCCGCCACCACGGTTGGCTGGTAGCCGACGAACCAGGCATCCATCGAATCGTTGGTGGTGCCAGTCTTTCCATACAGGTCGGGGCGCTTGAGCACCGCCTGAGCACGCGCTGCCGTGCCCGAGCGGGTGATCTCCTGCAGCAGATTACTCATGACAAAGGCGTTGCGCGGCTCGATGGCTCGCTGGGATTCGGCCGGAGCCTCGGGTTGGCTTTCGTACAGCACCCGCCCCTTGTGCTCGACCACCTTGGTGATCAGCGAGGGCGTCACCCGATAGCCGCCATTGGCGAACACGGCGTATCCGGCTGCCATCTGCATGGGGGTGACGGCTCCGGCTCCCAGGGCCATGGTGAGATACGGCGGGTGCTTGTCGGCCTCGAAGCCAAAGCGGGTCACCCATTCCTGGGCGCTTTGTGTGCCCACGAGCTGCAGCACACGGATGGACACCATGTTCTTGGAGCGTGCCAGCGCACGCCGGACCGACATCGGTCCTTCAAACTGACCGTCGTAGTTCTTGGGTTCCCAGGGTTTGCCGCCGGTCTCGGCTGCGGAATAGAACAGCGGTGCGTCGTTCACGACGGTCGCTGGCGTCACCCCCTTCTCCAGGGCCGCCGAATACACGAATGGCTTGAAGCTGGAGCCCGGTTGGCGCCAGGCCTGTGTCACGTGGTTGAACTTGTTTTTCTGGAAATCGAAGCCACCCACCAAGGCCCGAATCGCTCCGTTGCGAGGGTCCAGCGCCACAAACGCAGACTCGACTTCGGGCAACTGGGAAATCCGCCAGGAGTTGTTCGACCCCTTGACCACTCGAATGACCGCCCCGGGTCGGATACGGATATTCGGCGCGGCGCGCTCGCTCAGGCCCGACGCGGCGGGGCGCAAACCCTCTCCCGTGATTTCAAAGGGGTCACCGTCCTGCCGGATGGCCACCACCTTGCGCGGACTGGCGGACAGCACCACGGCTGACAGCAGGTCATCGTTGTCAGGGCGCTCGTTGAGAGCATCGTCGATTGCATCCGCCTGCGCGGCTTTGTCTTCGGGAAGGTTGATGAACTGTTCTGGGCCCCGGTACGCCTGGCGACGCTCGTAGTCCAGGATGCCCTGGCGCAATGCCCGATAGGCCGCCTCCTGTTCGTTGGCCTTCAGGCTGGTAGTGACCACCAGACCTCGGGTATAGGCCTCTTCCCCGTATTGCTGCACCATGGCCTGGCGGACCATCTCGGCCACGTATTCGGCATGGACCTTCAGCTGGACGTGCATCGGGCGAAGCTTGAGCTCCTCAGCCTTGGCCTGCTGCGCCTCGTCGGCCGTGATGAAGCCGTTTTCCAGCATCCGGTCAATGATGTAGAGCTGCCGGGTGCGGGCCCGCTTCGGATTGCTGATCGGGTTGTAGGCAGATGGTGCCTTGGGCAGGCCAGCCAGCATGGCCGCTTCGGCAATGGTGACATCCTTGAGCTGCTTGCCGAAATAGGTTTGCGCGGCGGTGGAAAACCCGTAAGCGCGCTGGCCCAAGAAAATTTGGTTCATGTAGATCTCGAGGATCTGCTCCTTGGTCAGCAGGTGCTCCAACTTGAACGTCAGCAACACCTCGTAGATCTTGCGGGTGTAGCTTTTTTCTGCCGAGAGGTAGACGTTGCGGGCCACCTGCATCGTGATGGTGGAAGCGCCTTGGCTTTTGGCCTGTCCCAGATTGGCAAGAGCTGCCCTGAGCATGCCTCGGTAGTCAACCCCGCTGTGCTCGAAAAACCGGGAGTCTTCGATGGCCAGCACCGCGTTCTTCATAACATCCGGAATGTCCTTGATGGACAGCAGATTGCGACGCTCCTCTCCGAACTCCCCGATCAGCTGGCCATCGGCGGTGAGCACGCGCAGCGGCAACTTCGGGCGGTAGTCGGCCAGGTCGGCCACGTCCGGGAGATTGGGATAGGCCACCGCCAGCGCCAATCCGACGCCCATCAGCAATGCCAGCGTTGAAGCGACCGCAAGCCCCGCGAGGGTGGCCAGCGCCGTGCCAATCCATCGAAGCACGAGGGGCGCACCGGTCGGATGTTCTGGTCGTGATGCGTCGGTTTCTTGGGCCATGCGTGGGGTTGAAAGCTGGGGTGGGACATCAAAACTCAGGCCCCTGAGTGACGACCCGGAACACTGGCCCCATATTGTCGGCGGTCAGGGCTTGCCGCGGTCCTGGGGGGGTGTTGCCCGGTCTGCCCCTGTCTTTTTGCGTATGCTTTTGACAACGTTTCTGTTTGTGCCAAACATGTAAATTCTTTGCTGCACAAAGGGCTTGCTGCTAGCATTGAAGTGATTTCTTAAGTCCGGCGCCCTCTGGCGCCACCATTTCTGGGGGCCACCTTGATCTCATTGGGGTCGTTTTTCAGCCGGGATCCGGCGCCGCTGCTGGGCATTGATGTGAGCTCGTCGAGCGTCAAGCTGGTTGAACTGGGCCGCAACCGCTCGGGAGATCTGGTTCTGGAGCGGTGTGCCATCGAGCCGCTTGAGCGGGGTTGGATCACCGATGGCAACATCGAGAAATTTGACGAGGTGGCGGAGGCGGTTCGTCGGGTGGTTCGCAAGAGCGGCAGCAAGACAAAAAACGTCGCCATGGCTTTGCCGGCATCGGCCGTCATCACCAAGAAGATTGTTCTTCCTGGAGGCCTGTCGGACAAGGAACTGGAGGCGCAGGTTGAGTCCGAAGCCAACCAGTACATTCCGTTTTCACTTGACGAAGTGAGCTTGGACTTCTGTGTGATTGGTCCTAGTGCCAATTCCGTTGGGGATGCCGAGGTGCTGATTGCTGCATCTCGCAAGGAAAAGGTGTCTGATCGCCAAGGTCTCGCTGAAGCAGCGGGGCTGAAGCCGGTGATCATGGATGTGGAACCCTTTGCCTCTCGAATGGCCGCGGGGCGCGTGATCGAGACACTTCCCAATCAAGGCGTCGACTCGCTGGTGGCGTTGTTTGAAGTGGGAGCGATGACCACGAGCATGCAGGTGATGCGCAATGATGATGTTCTGTACGAGCGGGACCAGGCATTTGGTGGTGCACAGCTGACGCAGCTGATCGTTCGGCAGTACGGGTTTTCTGCTGACGAGGCGGAGGCGAAAAAGCGCTCGGGGGATTTGCCGGACGACTACCGATCTGCCGTTTTGGAGCCGTTTATTGAGAGCATGGCCCAGGAGGTTGGCAGGGCACTCCAGTTTTTCTTTACCAGCACGCCGCACAACAAGGTTGATCACATCCTGCTGGCTGGTGGAAGCGCCGCACTGCCCGGATTGACCGAAGCAGTTACCCATCAGACCTCCTTTGCGTGCATGGTGATAAATCCGTTTGATGGCATGGAAATGGCGTCCTCGGTCCAAGCAAGAAAGATCGCCAGGGAGGCTCCCTCCTATCTCACCTCCACCGGTCTGGCCTTGCGGAGGTTTCATCAATGATTCTCATCAACTTGCTACCGCACCGTGAAGCAACACGGAAGCGGCGGAAAGAGCAGTTTTTCACCCAATTGGGCTTGTCTGCTCTGCTTGGGGGCATCATTTGTGGGGCTGTGTACACTTGGTACCAGGGACGCATTGCCGATCAGCAGGCTCGTAACTCATTTTTGAAGCAGGAAACCGCACGCCTTGACGCGGAAATCAAGGATATTGCGACTTTGCAAGCCCAGATCGCCTCGCTTCGCGCCCGACAGACAGCAGTTGAAGATCTTCAAGCGGACCGTAACATGCCGGTTCATCTGCTGGAAGAGTTGGTTGGCGAGTTGCCTGATGGCATTTATTTGCGAAGCATGAAGCAAGAGAGTCAGAGTGTATTGCTGACGGGGACGGCGCAATCACAGGAGCGGGTATCCGATTTCCTCCGAAGTCTTTCAACCAAGACCAAATGGTTGATCAAGCCGGAGCTTGTTGAAATCGTTGCGGCCAATGCCTCTGTATCCAGCAAAGAGCAGCGCAGGGTGTCCAATTTCACCATCCGCGCCATGCTGAATCGCCCGTCCAGTACCTCCAAGGCGCCTGAATCGACTGTGGTGAAACCGTCCAAACCGGCCGCGCGTTCTGCTGCCTCGAGCAAAGTCTGAAGGGTTCTCCAAAATGGCAAAACCCTCCAAAATCTCGCTTGACCTCAAATCGGTCCAGGAAAAGCTGCGTGCTCAGTTCTCTGGCTTGGATCCCAACGATCCGTCTCAATGGCCAGCGCTGCCGAGGAATCTGCTCTTCATTGTGGTTTGTGTGGCGGTCATTGTCGCGCTCTGGTTTACTTGGCTCAAGACGGTTGATGAAGAGCTTCTGACCGAACAGGCCCGCGAACAGACGCTTCGTGATGACTATCGAAAGAAGCTGGTACAGGCCGTCAATCTGGATGCATTGAAGAAGCAGCTTGAGCAGGTGCAGCAATATGTTGCGCAACTGGAGAAACAGCTTCCGAGCAAGGCCGAAATGGATGCGCTGCTGTCCGATATCAACCAGGCGGGTTTGGGACGAAGTCTTCAGTTTGAGCTGTTCCGCCCCGGCCAGGTTTCTGTCAAGGAGTACTACGCAGAGTTACCGATCACTGTCAGGGTCACTGGTGGTTATCACGACATCGGACTCTTTGCAGCGGATATTGCCAATTTGTCCCGCATCGTGACACTGAACAACTTGGCGATTGTTCCAGTGAAAGACAGGGATGGCTTTTTGACTCTGGACTGTGTAGCCAAGACTTTCAGGTACCTTGATCCGGAGGAAGTCGCTATGCAACAAAAAGCGACCCCGGGGAAGAAGCCTGCGGGTAAGAAGGCGACTGGGGCGGCCAAATGAATATTAGATACTTCGCCGGAGGGTGCTTGATTTTGGCGTTGACATTGGGAGTTGCGGGCTGTGCTGACTCTGATCAGGAGGAGTTGAGTGCATGGATGCAGCGTGAACGAAATTCCATAAAGCCAGATGTCAAGCCGATTCCCGAGCCGACCAAATTTGAGCCGTACGCTTATGGTGGTGAGCGCTTTGTTGAGCCTTTCAGCAATGAAAAACTCGCCAGTATCCTGAAAAGCGGGCAGGCATTGCCTTCTGGGCAATCCGCTCTTATTGAGCCGGAACTCAACCGGAGGAAGCAGCCGCTTGAGGCGTTTCCTCTTGATACCATGAAGATGGTCGGCAGCTTGAATCGAAGCGGTCAACTTGTGGGGCTTTTGAAGGTCGGTGCTCTGTTGTATCAGGTAACTCCGGGGAGTTATCTGGGTCAAAACTACGGACGCATCCTGAAGATTGAAGAGAACCAGATCGTTTTGCGCGAAATCGTGCAGGACGCGGCCGGCGAGTGGATTGAGCGACCTGCGGCATTGCAGTTACAAGAGGAATCGACCAAATGAAAAAAATGCATCAGGTAGAGTTGCTTGGTGGGCGTCAGATCGTTCTGCGTGGTTTGTCATTGTTTGCTGGCTCTTTGCTAGCCTGCACTTTTGCTTTTGCGCAAAACTCCATTCAGTCGCTGACAGGCAGTGTTCAGTCGGGTGCTGAAGTGATTCGCATTGAAACCGCTGAACCGCTGAGCGCGGTTCCCTCGGGGTTCACGATTCAGTCCCCGGCGCGGATCGCGCTGGATTTCCCAGGTGTCGTCAATGGGATCGGACGCAGTGCACTGGATATCGGCCAAGGTAACATCCGCTCTGCCAATGTTGTGCAAGCGGGAGACCGGACCAGGGTAGTCATCAATCTCAAACAGCCATCGACATACCAAGCCAAGCTGGATGGTAAGACATTGTTGCTGGTTCTGGATGGTTCATCGTCCGCTTCGCCTACTTCAGTGGCGCAGGCGGCTCCTGCGGCGGCATTTGCCCCGTCAGGGAACGTGGATCCCGCGGCGCTCAAGGACATCGACTTTCGTCGTGGAGTGGGCAACTCCGGTCGGGTGGTGGTTGAGCTTGCAAACAATCAAACCGGCGTGGATATCCGGCAACAGGGCAAAGATCTGGTGGTCGATTTCCTAAAGACCACACTTCCGGAAGGATTGCGGAGGAAACTGGATGTGACCGATTTTGGCACCCCGGTTCAGTCGGTTGTGACGAGCCAGGTGGGCGATAGGGTGCGCATGCTGGTGACCCCCACGGGGCTGTGGGAGCACTCCGCTTATCAGAGTGACAACCAGTTTGTGCTGGAAATTCGGGAACAGAAACTGGATCCGTCCAAGCTGACTCAGGGGCCGGGTTACAACGGGGAAAAGTTGTCTCTGAACTTCCAAAACATCGAGGTTCGTTCTCTGTTGCAGGTGATCGCCGATTTCACCAACTTCAACGTGGTGACGTCCGACTCCGTTTCTGGTGCCGTGACCTTGCGTCTCAAAGATGTGCCTTGGGATCAGGCTTTGGACATCATTCTCCAAGCCAAGGGTCTGGGAATGCGCAAGAGCGGGAACGTGCTCTGGATTGCACCGAAGGATGAAATTGCCGCGCGTGAGAAGCAGGAGCTTGAGTCCAAAGCATCTGTCGAGAGTTTGGAAACTTTGCGCACGCAGGGTTTCCAGATGAATTACGCCAAAGCCAGTGACATTGCCGGGCAAATCACCGGTGCTGGTGCTGCTGGTGGAGCCAGTGCCCGCATCCTTTCCCCGCGAGGAAGTGTCATCGCTGAGCCTCGAACGAATCAGTTATTCGTGACGGATATTCCTTCCAAGCTTGAGCAAGTTCAGCAACTGATCGCCAAACTGGATATCCCTGTTCGCCAAGTGTTGATCGAGGCGCGCATTGTGGAAGCCGACGACCGTTTTGGCCGGTCGCTGGGCGTGCGGCTGGGGGGCAGCGACTTGCGTGGTGTCCGTGGAGGTGAGGCGGGGTATCCTGTCAGCGGGCCCAACAGAGTGGCCATTGGTGGCAGCTATAACGCGGTTTCCAGCACCACTGTGGAGTCAGAAAATACCCTGGATACCGTCAATACAAGCTTTGTCAATCTGCCATCGACGGGTGCAGGGGGCTTCCTGCCTGCTGCTTTCGCGGTGTCGCTGTTCAGTTCGGCTGCCAATCGATTCCTCAACCTCGAAATCTCGGCACTTGAGGCGGATGGCAGAGGCAAGATCGTCTCCAGCCCGCGTGTTGTGACTGCCGATCAGGTGAAGGCGCTGATTGAGCAGGGAACTGAATTCCCCTACCAGACCGCCACATCCAGCGGTGCTACTGCGGTGGCTTTCCGCAAGGCCAATCTCAAGCTAGAGGTAACTCCCCAGATCACCCCGGAAGGCAACATCATTCTTGATGTGGATATCAACAAAGACAGCCGTGGCGAAACGACGGCTGCCGGCATTGCCATCAACACCAAACATGTGCAGACACAGGTGCTGGTGGAGAACGGAGGTACCGTGGTGATTGGTGGCATTTTTACGGAAGAGGAAACGGAAGACGTCGCCAAGGTTCCCCTGTTCGGAGATCTGCCGATTGTTGGAAACCTGTTCAAGAACAAGAACAAGTCGTCGCGTAAGCAGGAGTTGCTGATCTTCATTACGCCGCGTTCGATCACTGAAGGCGCCATGGCGCGCCGCTGAACTGACTGGATTTAGGAGTTACGCATGCTGAAACAAACGGCGCGAGTTGCGGGAAGTCTTGCGGTGGCAATCGCGTTGGCATCTTGCGGTGGAGGTGGGGACATTGCTGGAGACTCGACAGAGTTTTCCGTTTCGCCGAGTGAGTGGAAGGTGTCCACCGTGGCGGTGGGAAAGAACAATTGCACTGGACTCAATGGAAGTGGTCCTTATGTGTTTACCATCATCGGGGGGCAGGCTCCCTTCCGCATTGTCAACGCTGTGCCTGATGCATTGACAGTGGATAAAACTGAGGCGACCGGTAAGGATCCCAAGTTCAATGTCTGGCTTCGCGGGCGTTGTGGCGATCCGTTTATCATCACTGTGCTGGACTACCACTCGCGCACCACGGTGGTGGAAATCACGGTGGAATCGGAAGAGCCGGAAGATACGGAAACCCCGACCACTGAGTAACGCTCCGAGCCTGTGCCCGGACAGTTGGGGTTTCTTGTCAATTGATCGGCACCTGAATTCGCTTGCTGTCCTCCCGCGGTGGCGGGCGCTTATGTCTTTCATGAGTTGATCACTTGTCCTCCATCGCACTGATCGGTTTGCCTGGCTCCGGCAAGTCGACCATCGGCCGGCAACTGGCGCGCCGGCTTTCTCTGTCTTTTTCGGACTCCGATCATGTGATTGAGCATCGCTTGGGATGTTCGATTCGAGAGTTCTTCGAGCGCGAGGGTGAAGACCGGTTCAGGGACATCGAAGAGTCGGTGATTGATGAGTTGTCCCAAGGGCAGGGCCGTGTGCTCTCCACGGGTGGGGGGGCAGTGTTGCGCCCAGCCAACCGGCAGCGGCTTCATGACCGTTGCCAGGTGGTTTACCTTCGGTCTTCGCCAGAAGAGGTTTTTCGGCGTTTGCGCCATGACCGCAACCGGCCGTTGCTGCAGGTAGCCGATCCCCTTCAGCGGCTCAAGGACCTGTATTCAGCGCGCGACCCCCTGTACCGGGAGGCTGCGCACTACGTCATCGACACGGGCCGGCCTTCGGTGGCCACGCTGGTGAACATGATCGTCATGCAACTGGAGCTGGCGCCTGGAGCTGCCACGCGAGGTGGGCCCGGCCCGGTTTGACTTCGCCTGTCTTTCGGGCGGGCAATTCCTGGCCCTACACTTGGGCCATGCGCAGAGATCTTTCCCCCGTTGGCGGCGAACAGGTGATCATCGACCTGGGCGAACGCAGCTATTGCATCGACATCGCGGCAGGCTTGCTTGATCGGGCCGACGCCTTCTCGGGATTGCCGTCGGCATCCGTTGCCATGATCGTGACGAACGACACCGTGGCGCCCCTCTACCTGGAGCGCCTCAGGAGTTCGCTGGCACCGCACTACCGCACCGTGTTGCATGTGGTGTTGCCGGACGGCGAGGCTTTCAAGACTTGGGAGACGCTGAACCGGATCTTCGATGCCTTGCTGGGTGCGGCGTGTGACCGAAAGACCGTGCTGTTTGCCCTTGGGGGCGGCGTGGTGGGTGACATGACCGGCTTTGCCGCTGCTGCGTTCATGAGAGGCGTGCCCTTTGTTCAGGTGCCCACCACGCTGTTGGCGCAGGTGGACTCATCAGTGGGGGGCAAGACGGCGATCAACCACCCGCTGGGCAAGAACATGATAGGTGCCTTCTACCAGCCTCAGCGGGTGCTGTGCGATCTGGCAACACTCGATACCTTGCCGGAGCGCGAGCTCAGCGCGGGGTTGGCCGAGGTGATCAAGTACGGGCCGATCGCCGACATGGCGTTTCTGGACTGGATCGAACGCAACATGGGGGCGCTGCGCGCGCGGGATCCCCGGGCCATGGCGCATGCCGTCAAGCGCAGTTGCCAGATCAAGGCGGAGGTGGTGGGCCAGGACGAACGCGAGTCGGGCTTGAGGGCGATCCTGAACTTCGGCCATACCTTCGGCCATGCGATCGAGGCGGGCATGGGGTACGGCGCCTGGTTGCATGGTGAGGCGGTGGGCTGTGGCATGGTGATGGCCACCCGGCTGTCCGCGCGCATGGGGCTGGTCGACAACGCGTTTGTCGAGCGCATCAAGGCGGTGGTTGAGGCGGCCGGATTGCCGGTTCGCGCGCCTGT
Organism: Hydrogenophaga pseudoflava NBRC 102511; assembly: GCF_001592285.1. Classification (GTDB taxonomy): domain Bacteria; phylum Pseudomonadota; class Gammaproteobacteria; order Burkholderiales; family Burkholderiaceae_C; genus Hydrogenophaga; species Hydrogenophaga pseudoflava. The sequence goes on from NZ_BCWQ01000004.1 coordinate 78,898, forward strand.
GCTGGACGAAGGTGACAACGTGGCGCGCTACCTCTCTTTGATGCGACTGGACAAAAAGTCCGAGGCGGGCGAGATCCGGTTCGTGCTGGTGGACGGAGGCGGGAAGGCCCTGATGCAGGGGGCGCCCGATGCGGTGGTGGGCGAGGTGATTGCCGAAAGCTGCGTCGCGTGAGGTCCTGGTCTTCGTGCTGACGCCCCGGATGGTCATTCCGCCAATGCCTGGACGGATGCTGCTGGCGTCCTACGCGGCCGATCCGGCGAGCAGCCGAGGCCGCCGTTTTGCCGAGCCAGAGGCGCCCACACGCTCAGTGTTCCAGCGCGACCGCGACCGGATCATTCACTCCACCGCGTTCCGGCGCCTCGTCTACAAGACGCAGGTCTTCCTGAACCACGAAGGCGATCTGTTCCGCACCCGTCTGACGCATTCCCTGGAGGTGGCGCAGTTGGGGCGCAGCATCGCCCGCACGCTGGGTCTGAACGAAGACCTGGTCGAGGCGGTTGCCCTGGCCCACGATCTGGGCCACACGCCCTTCGGCCATGCCGGCCAGGATGCGCTCAACGCGTCGATGAAAGCCGCGCGCCCGAATGAGCCATTGACCGACGAGGTGGACCGGGGCTTCGAGCACAACCTGCAGAGCCTGCGGGTGGTCGATGCGCTGGAAGAGCGCTACCCGGCATTTGATGGCTTGAACCTGACCTTCGAGACCCGGGAGGGCATCCTCAAGCACTGTTCAAGAATGCATGCGGAACGCCTGCTGAAAGCCGAACCGGGTGGCGTGGCCCAGCGGTTTGTGTCGGGCGGCTGCCCGTCGCTGGAGGCGCAGCTTTGCAACCTGGCCGACGAGATTGCCTACAACGCCCACGACATCGACGATGGCGTGCGTTCCGGGCTGCTGACGCTGGAACAGATCTCCGAGGTGCCCCTGTTCGACCGCTACCTCCGCCAGGCCCTGAGCGCACACCCCGACCTGGGGGGGCGTCGGCTGCTGTTCGAGTCGATCCGGCTGATGCTCAGCGACCAGGTCTACGACGTGATCGACACGACACGGGCACGCATCGCGGCCTCGGGGGTGGAGACCATCGATCAGGTGCGCGCGCAGGCGCGTCCGCTGGTGGGTTTCTCCGACGAGATGAAAGCCGAATCGCAGAAGCTCAAGCACTTCCTGTTGCGCAACCTCTACCGCCATCCCCAGGTGATGGACACCACGGAGCGGGCGGCCCAGGTGGTGACCGAGCTGTTTTCGATGTACCTCGAGCGCCTGGACGAATGGCCGCATTCACCGCTCAAGGCGCGCCAGCCTGCGCGGGCGGTGGCCGACTACATCGCCGGCATGACGGACCGCTTTGCCATCCGCGAACACCAGCGTCTCAGTGGCCGTGTGCTGTTTCCCTGAGTGTCCATGAACCATCCGTCAGCCCCCCCGCGCTCCACCGATGGCCAGGGCCTGGCCCTGGTGGTGGTCGGTGTGGGCGTGTGCTCCGCGCTGCACGTGGGCAAGTTGCCGGTGGCAATCCCGCACCTCCAGGCCGAGCTGGCGCTGAACCTGGTGCAGGCCGGTTTTCTGCTGTCGCTGGTGCAACTGGCAGGCCTCTCGCTAGGGTTGCTCGTCGGCCTGCTGGCCGATCGGCTGGGCCCGCGCCGGGTGATGCTTGTGGGGCTGTGTGTGCTGGCCGCAGGCAGTGCAGGGGGCGCACTGGCGCTCGACGTGAACCGGTTGCTGGTGTTCCGGGTGGTGGAGGGTGCCGGATTCCTTCTGACGGTGTTGCCGGCGCCAGGCCTGCTGAGGCTGCACCTGCGCGACCCGGTGCGTCTGTCCCGTGCGCTGGGCTGGTGGGGCACCTACATGCCGATGGGCACCGCGCTGGCGCTGTTGCTGGGGGTGCCGCTGATGGCCTGGTCGGGCTGGCGCGCCACCTGGTGGCTGCTGGCGCTGTGCAGTCTGGCGGCGGCGGCCTGGTTGGCGCTGCGGGTGCCGGCAACAGTCGCCGGCGATGCCGGACCGGCCACTTCTTCGTCCCTCTGGCCGCGATTGAAGCGAACCTTGCGCGCGCCAGGGCCCTGGCTGGTGGCGCTGGGCTTTCTTCTGTATTCGGGCCAGTGGCTGGCGGTGGTGGGCTTCCTGCCCACGATCTATGTGCAGGCGGGCCTGGGGGCTGCCAACGTGGCGGTGCTGAGCGCACTGGCCGCAGCGGTGAACATGGTGGGCAATGTGGCCGCCGGGCGGTGGCTGGCCAGGGGGGCGCGGCCCGGGGTGCTGGTGGCGCTGGGGTACGGGGCGATGGCGGCGGGAGCGGTGGTTGCGTTTGGTGCTGTTGGTTACCCGGTGCTGCAGTACCTGGCCGTGCTGCTGTTTTCGGCGGTCGGTGGGCTGATCCCGGGCACGCTCTTTGGCGTGGCCGTGGTGCTGGCCCCGGGCCGGGATACGGTCTCCACCACCGTCGGCTGGATGCAGCAGTTCTCCGCTTTGGGTCAGTTCATCGGCCCGCCTGCAGTGGCCTGGTGGGTGACGCGTGTCGGTGGCTGGCACTGGACCTGGGTGCTGACGGGGGCGTGCTCTCTGCTGGGCCTGCTGTTGGCGGTGCGGCTGCAGCGGGAGTGGACTGTACGGCCTGGAACCCCGGCCAATTGAGGGGCGATACACTGCCGCCGACGAGGGCGCTCGCGACGGCAGCCCAGGGCAGGACCAACAGGACGGAACGCATCCCATGAGCTATCTCCAGCAGCTCAAACGACAGGCGCAGGCCCGGCAGGCCGAGCAGGGCGAGCAGCAGCACGGGCTGGAAGCCCGCACGGCGGCGACGGAAGCGGCCTGTCAGGTGGTCTGGAACTACCTGTCCGAACTCGCCCGCCAGTTGAGCGTCATCCAGCCGCCGGCGCAGCGGCTGGGGCTCGATCACAAGCATCTCTGGCCCGATATGCGGCAACACGACTTCCGTTTCGATGCCCGGAAGAAGCGCCTGCGCGACCGCGAGGTGTTCGACTACCTGGCGCTGGGCTGGAAGCTGGGCCCCCGCGAGGGCGAGGTGCGGCGGGGCCGGGTGAGTGTGAACTTCCCGCCGGACCTGGAGCGGGTGCAGAAGCGCCTGGCTGCGGGCCATGTGGTGCATGAGCGCGTTGAGCAGCGGCACCCAGAGTCCAATGCCCTTCTGGCCATCGTCTTCGAGTTCGACATGGCGGCGCGGGCGAGCGTGATGGTCACAGCCGACCACGACGCCGCGCTGCTGAGGTTCCGGCTGGCCTGCGTCGGCGGCATGGAGGTTGTGACGACCGAACTGCCGGTGGGCCAGGTGAACCCGGCCCGGCTGGACGAACTGGCGCGCCTGATTGTGGGAGAGCCCAGCCAGTTCCTGTGAGGCGGTTGAACACCTCGGGGACATAATCGGGGACAGATTTCAACGGAGACTGCCTTGGCTCGACTGGCCCGCCTGACCCTGCCCGGTCAGGTCCATCACGTGATGCACCGTGGCAACAACCGGCAGGCCATCGTGCTGGACGACACCGACCGCGACACCCTGCTGGACCTGCTCTGGGCTCGGGCCGAACAGCTGAAGGTGGCGGTGCACGCCTATGTGCTGATGCCGGACCACTTCCAGCTGCTGTGCACGCCCTCGACCGCCGACGGCGTGCCCCGCCTGATGCAGGGCGTGGGCCGGGACTATGTGCGCTGCTTCAACCGGCGCCACGGCCGCAGCGGCACGTTGTGGGAAGGGCGCTACCGGTCCACACTGATCCAGGCGGAGCGCCACCTGCTGTCCTGCATGGTCTTCATTGATCTGGACCCGGTGCGGGAGGGGCTGTGCGCCGATGCGCAGTCCTATCTCTGGTCCAGTCACCGCCACCACGCGGGCCAGGCGCAGGACCGCCACATCACGCCCCATGCGATGTACTGGGCACTGGGCAACACGCCGTTTGCGCGCGAAGCCGCATACGCCGATTTGGTGCGTGCCGGACTGAATGCGCAACAGATGGGCGCCATCGCCAACTCGCTGTGGCATGGCTGGGCGCTGGGTGACCCGGACTATCTCGCCTCGCTTAGCAAGGACACCGATCGTCGGCTGATTCCTGCACGTGCCGGGCGACCCAAAAAGACTCCGCCCTGATGGCGTTCAGAAAAAATCCTTTGGAATCAGCGTTGTTTTGCTGAAATTAATCTGACCCTTATTTATTGTTTGAGTGCTTTGATTAGAATTTATAAGAATCTGACCCTAATTATTTTCCTTGGCACCGATGTTGCAGTGCATTAAGCTTCGCGTCCCGCGCATTTTTGCCAAGCCCTTGTCCAGAAAAGGAAGCGCCATGACCACGGCAGCCGAACAACAGCAGTTCCAGCAACAGGGTCTGTACGACCCGGCCAACGAGCACGATGCCTGCGGCGTCGGTTTCGTGGCCCACATCAAGGGCGAAAAGCGCCACGACATCGTGACCCAGGCGCTCAAGATCCTGGAGAACATCGATCACCGCGGTGCCGTCGGCGCCGACAAGCTGATGGGCGACGGCGCCGGCATCCTGATCCAGCTGCCGGACGCGCTGTACCGCGAGGAGATGGCCAAGCAGGGTGTGACCCTGCCGCCCGCTGGCGAATACGGTGTGGGCATGATCTTCCTGCCCAAGGAGCACGCCAGCCGCCTGGCCTGCGAACAGGAAATGGAGCGCGCCATCAAGGCCGAGGGCCAGGTGCTGCTGGGCTGGCGCGACGTGCCGGTCAACAAGGACATGCCGATGTCCCCGACGGTGCGCGAGAAAGAGCCGATCATGCGGCAGGTCTTCATCGGTCGCGGCAACGACGTGATCGTGCAGGACGCGCTGGAGCGCAAGCTGTACGTGATCCGCAAGACCGCCAGCGCCCACATCCAGGCGCTCAAGCTCAAGCACAGCAAAGAGTATTACGTGCCCAGCATGAGCAGCCGCACCGTGGTCTACAAGGGCCTGCTGCTGGCCGACCAGGTGGGCACCTACTTCCTGGACCTGCAGGACCCGCGCTGCGTTTCCGCCCTGGGTCTTGTGCACCAGCGCTTCTCTACCAACACCTTCCCCGAGTGGCCGCTGTCGCACCCCTACCGCTATGTGGCGCACAACGGCGAGATCAACACCGTCAAGGGCAACTACAACTGGATGAAGGCGCGCGAAGGCGTGATGTCCTCGCCCGTGCTGGGCGCCGACCTGCAGAAGCTCTACCCGATCAGCTTCGCCAGCCAGTCCGACACCGCCACGTTCGACAACTGCCTCGAACTGCTGACCATGGCTGGCTACCCCATCAGCCAGGCCGTGATGATGATGATTCCCGAGCCCTGGGAACAGCACACCATGATGGACCCGCGCCGCCGCGCGTTCTACGAGTACCACGCGGCGATGCTGGAGCCCTGGGATGGCCCGGCCTCCATCGTGTTCACAGACGGCCGCCAGATCGGCGCCACGCTGGACCGCAACGGCCTGCGCCCCTCGCGTTACTGCATCACCGACGACGATCTGGTGATCATGGGGTCCGAGTCGGGCGTGCTGCCGATCCCGGAAAACAAGATCGTGCGCAAGTGGCGCCTGCAGCCCGGCAAGATGTTCCTGATCGACCTGGAGCAGGGGCGCATGATCGACGACGAGGAGCTGAAGGCCAACCTCGCCAACAGCAAGCCCTACAAGCAGTGGATCGAGAACCTGCGCATCCGCCTGGACGATGTGGAGCATCCGGTGGCCGGCGAAGATGCCGTCGAACTGCCGATCACCAAAACCGAGCCCCAGTCCACGGGCGCCGAGCGCGTGTCGCCCGAGCTGCTGGACCAGCAGCAGGCCTTCGGCTTCACGCAGGAAGACATCAAGTTCCTGCTCAGCCCCATGGCCGCCAACGGCGAAGAGGGCATCGGCTCCATGGGCAACGACAGTCCGCTGGCCGTGCTCTCGGGCAAGAACAAGCCGCTGTACAACTACTTCAAGCAGCTGTTCGCCCAGGTGACGAACCCGCCCATCGACCCGATCCGCGAAGCGATCGTGATGTCGCTGGTGTCCTTCGTCGGTCCCAAGCCCAACCTGCTGGACATCAACCAGGTCAACCCGCCGATGCGGCTGGAGGTGAGCCAGCCGGTGCTGGACGCTGCCGACATGGCCAAGCTGCGCAACATCGAGTCGGTGACGCAGGGCAAGTTCAAGAGCGCCACGCTGGACATCACCTACCCGGTCAGCTGGGGCAAGGAAGGCGTGGAAGCCAAGCTGGCCTCGCTGTGTGCCGAAGCCGTGGACGCGATCAAGGGTGGCAAGAACATCCTGATCATCAGCGACCGTGGCGTGAGCCGCACCCAGGTGGCCGTGCCGGCGCTGCTGGCGCTGTCGGCCGTGCACCAGCACCTGGTGCGCGAAGGCCTGCGCACGACCGCCGGTCTGGTGGTCGAAACCGGCACCGCGCGCGAGGTGCATCACTTCGCCGTGCTGGCGGGCTATGGCGCCGAAGCCGTGCACCCCTACCTGGCCATGGAAACCCTGCAGGCGATCGCCGCAGACCTGCCGGGCGAGCTGAGCGCCGAGAAGGCGATCTACAACTACATCAAGGCGATCGGCAAGGGGCTGTCCAAGATCATGTCCAAGATGGGCGTGTCGACCTACATGTCCTACTGCGGCGCCCAGCTGTTCGAGGCCATCGGCCTGAACAGCGAGACCGTGTCCAAGTACTTCACCGGCACCGCCAGCCGCGTGGAAGGCATTGGCGTGTTCGAGATCGCCGAAGAAGCCATCCGCATGCATAAGGCGGCGTATGGTGACGACCCGGTGCTGGCCAGCATGCTGGAAACCGGCGGTGAGTACGCCTGGCGCGCCCGTGGCGAAGAGCACATGTGGACGCCCGACGCGATTGCCAAGCTGCAGCACAGCACGCGCGCCAACAACTGGAACACGTACAAGGAATACGCCCAGATCATCAACGACCAGAGCCGGCGCCACATGACGCTGCGCGGCCTGTTCGAGTTCAAGATCGACCCGTCCAAGGCCATCTCCATCGACGAGGTGGAGCCGGCCAAGGAGATCGTCAAGCGCTTTGCCACCGGCGCCATGTCGCTGGGTTCCATTTCCACCGAAGCACACGCCACGCTGGCCGTGGCGATGAACCGCATCGGTGGCAAGAGCAACACCGGCGAAGGCGGCGAGGACGCGCTGCGCTACCGCAACGAGCTCAAGGGCATCCCGATCAAGCAGGGTCAGACCATGTCCGACCTGCTGGGCAACATCTTCGAGGTGGACTACCCGCTCGAAGCCGGCGACTCGCTGCGTTCCAAGATCAAGCAGGTCGCCTCGGGCCGCTTCGGTGTCACGGCCGAGTACCTGGCCAGCGCTGACCAGATCCAGATCAAGATGGCCCAGGGTGCCAAGCCGGGCGAGGGTGGCCAGCTGCCCGGCGGCAAGGTGTCGGAATACATCGGCAAGCTGCGCCACAGCGTGCCGGGCGTGGGCCTCATCAGCCCGCCGCCGCACCACGACATCTACTCGATTGAAGACCTGGCCCAGCTGATCCACGACCTCAAGAACGTGGCGCCGCACAGCGACATCAGCGTCAAGCTGGTGTCCGAAGTGGGCGTGGGCACCATCGCCGCGGGCGTGGCCAAGTGCAAGGCCGACCACGTGGTGATCGCAGGTCACGACGGTGGCACGGGCGCTTCGCCCTGGTCGTCGATCAAGCATGCCGGTTCGCCCTGGGAAATCGGCCTGGCCGAAACCCAGCAGACCCTGGTGCTCAACCGCCTGCGCAGCCGCATTCGCGTGCAGGCCGACGGGCAGATGAAGACCGGCCGCGACGTGGTCATCGGCGCGCTGCTGGGCGCCGACGAGTTCGGTTTCGCCACCGCGCCGCTGGTGGTCGAGGGCTGCATCATGATGCGCAAGTGCCACCTGAACACCTGCCCGGTGGGCGTGGCCACGCAGGACCCGGAGCTGCGCAAGAAGTTCTCGGGCAAGCCCGAGCACGTCGTCAACTACTTCTTCTTCATCGCCGAAGAAGCGCGCCAGATCATGGCGCAGCTGGGCATCCGCAAGTTCGACGAGCTGATCGGCCGCGCCGATCTGCTGGACATGAAGAAGGGCATCGAGCACTGGAAGGCCCGCGGCCTGGACTTCAGCCGTCTGCTGGCCACGCCGGCGGTGCCGGCCGATGTGCCGCGCCTGCATGTCGAGAAGCAGGACCATGGTCTTGAAAAATCGCTCGACAACGTGCTGATCGCCAAGAGCAAGGCCGCCATCGAGAAGGGCGAGAAGGTCCAGTTCATCGAGGTGGCGCGCAACGTGAACCGCTCCGTGGGCGCCATGCTCTCGGGTGCGGTCACCAAGGTGCACCCCGAGGGTCTGCCGGACGACACCATCCGCATCCAGCTCGAAGGCACGGGCGGTCAGTCCTTCGGCGCGTTCCTGACCAACGGCATCACGCTGTACCTGATCGGCGACGCCAACGACTACACCGGCAAGGGCCTGTCGGGCGGCCGTGTGGTGGTGCGTCCGAGCATCGACTTCCGAGGCGAGTCCACCCGCAACATCATCGTCGGCAACACGGTGATGTACGGCGCCACCTCCGGTGAAGCCTTCTTCAGCGGCGTGGCAGGCGAGCGCTTCGCCGTGCGCCTCTCGGGCGCCACGGCGGTAGTCGAAGGCACGGGCGACCACGGTTGCGAGTACATGACCGGCGGGACCGTGGTGGTGCTGGGCAAGACAGGCCGCAACTTCGCGGCCGGCATGAGCGGCGGCATCGCCTACGTCTACGACGAGGACGGCCTGTTCGCCCAGCGCTGCAACACCGCCCAGGTCGCGCTGGAGAAGGTGCTGTCCGCCACCGAACAGGAAGCCACTACGGACAAGGCGATCTGGCACCGCGACCAGACCGACGAAGCCCAGCTCAAGAAGCTGCTGCAGGATCACAACCGCTGGACCGGCAGCAAGCGTGCCCGCGAGCTGCTGGACAACTGGGCCGAAGCCCGCGCCAAGTTCGTGAAGGTCTTCCCGACCGAATACAAGCGCGCCCTGGCCGAGATCAACGCCAAGAAGGCGGCCGTGGCCGCCACCGGCAAGGCCCAGGGCAGTGCCAAGAAGCAAACGGCCCCCGCCAAGTAAGAAGCAACCACCCCACGCAGGACCAACATCATGGGAAAAGTCACCGGCTTCATGGAATATGAGCGTCTGGAAGAGGGCTACAAGCCCGTTGCCGAACGCCTGAAGCACTACAAGGAATTCGTGGTTGCGCTGGACGACAGCCAGGCCAAGATCCAGGGCGCGCGCTGCATGGACTGCGGCACGCCGTTCTGCAACAACGGTTGCCCGGTCAACAACATCATTCCGGACTTCAACGACCTCGTGTACCAGGGCGACTGGCAGAACGCCATCACCGTGCTGCACAGCACCAACAACTTCCCCGAGTTCACCGGCCGCATCTGTCCCGCGCCTTGCGAGGCGGCCTGCACCATCAACGTGAATGGCGACGCGGTGGGCATCAAGTCCATCGAGCACGCGATCATCGACAAGGCTTGGGAGAACGGCTGGGTCCAGCCGCAGCCGGCCCGGCACAAGACCGGTAAGAAGGTGGCGGTGGTGGGTTCCGGACCGGCCGGCTTGGCCGCGGCCCAGCAGCTGGCGCGCGCCGGTCATGATGTGACGGTGTTCGAGAAGAACAGCCGCATCGGTGGTCTGCTGCGCTACGGCATCCCCGACTTCAAGATGGAGAAGTCGCACATCGACCGTCGTGTCGCGCAGATGGAAGCCGAAGGCGTGGTGTTCAAGACCAGTACCCTGATCGGCACCATGCCCGAGGGCAGCAAGGTCACCAACGACGCCAAGACCATGATCAGCGCCGAAGACCTCAAGGCCCAGTTCGACGCCGTGTTGCTGACCGGCGGTTCCGAGCAGAGCCGTGACCTGCCAGTTCCGGGGCGTGACCTGGACGGCGTGCACTTCGCGATGGAGTTCCTGCCGCAGCAGAACAAAGTCAACGCCGGCGACAAGCTGAAGAACCAGCTGCGCGCCGACGGCAAGCACGTCATCGTGATCGGTGGCGGCGACACCGGCTCCGACTGCGTGGGCACCAGCACCCGCCACGGCGCCGTGAGCGTGACCCAGTTCGAGGTGATGCCGCAGCCGCCCGAGCAGGAGAACAAGCCGCTGGTGTGGCCTTACTGGCCGCTGAAGCTGCGCACCAGTTCCAGCCACGACGAGAGCGCCGAGAAAGGCATCCTCGCGCGCGAATTCGCCATCTCCACCAAGGAGTTCATCGGCAAGAACGGCAAGCTCACCGGCCTCAAGACCGTGAACGTGGAGTTCAAGGACGGGAAGATGGTCGAGGTGGCCGGCACCGAAAAGGAATACAAGGCCGACCTGGTGCTGCTGGCCATGGGCTTCGTGAACCCGGTGTCCACCGTGCTGGACGCCTTCGGTGTCGACAAGGACGCCCGTGGCAACGCCAAGGCCTCGACGGACTTTACCGGTGGTTACGTCACCAACGTGCCCAAGGTGTTTGCGGCCGGTGACATGCGCCGCGGCCAGTCCCTGGTGGTGTGGGCCATCCGCGAAGGACGCCAGGCGGCGCGGGCGGTGGACGAGTTCCTGATGGGGCAGTCCGACCTGCCGCGATGAGTCCTGGGGGATTGCCGGAGGCGGGCCGGGCGTTTTCGACGCCCATGCGACAATGCCCGGTCACACATCTGGCCTCATGAGCGATACCCCTTTTATCGACATCGACCATGTCACCTTCGGCTACGACAGCCGAAGGACCATCCTCAACGACATCTCCCTCCAGTTCGCCCGCGGCAAGATCACGGCCGTGCTGGGCGGTTCCGGCTGCGGAAAAACCACTCTGCTGCGCCTGATCGGCGGCGTGCATGCGCCGAACAGCGGCCGCGTGGTGTTCGACGGTGAGGTGGTGAACACCGCCGACAAGGCGCAGCTGTTCCGGCTGCGCCGCCGCCTGGGCATGCTGTTCCAGTTCGGTGCCCTGTTCACCGACCTGAACGTGTTCGACAACGTCGCGTTTCCCCTGCGCGAGATGAGCGACCTGCCCGAGCCGCTGATCCGCCACATCGTGCTGATGAAGCTCGATGCGGTGGGCTTGCGGGGCGCGGCACACCTAAAGATCAGCGAAGTCTCCGGTGGCATGGCGCGTCGCGTGGCGCTCGCCCGGGCGATCGCGCTCGATCCGGAGCTGATCATGTACGACGAACCCTTTGCAGGCCTCGATCTGGTGTCCATGGGCGTGGCCGCGAAGCTCATCCGCACCCTGACCGATGTGACCGGTGCCACCTCGCTGCTGATTTCCCACGACATCCCGCAGTGCATGGCGATCAGCGACCATGTGGTGCTGCTCGCAGCGGGCGGTCGTGTGGTGGCGCAGGGCACGCCCGCCGAACTCATGGCCAGCACCGATCCCGAGGTGCGCCAGTTCGTGCGTGGCGAACCGGACGGTCCGGTCAAGTTCCACTACCCGGCCCGGTCTGTCGCCGAAGACTATGGTCCGAGGGCTGCCGCATGAACCTGTTACAGAAGATTGGCCAGCTGGTGCTGGCCTTGCTGGCGCGTTGGGGTCACGGCGCGCTGTTTTTTCTGGACCTGTTGCGTGCAATGCCGGCGGCGCTGCGGCGCTTCGGTCTGGTGGTCGGGCAGATCCATGCGATCGGCAACCGTTCTCTGGTGATCATCGTTGCCTCAGGCCTGTCCGTCGGCTTCGTGCTGGCACTGCAGATGTACTACGCGCTGACCACCTATGGTGCCGCCGAGTCGCTGGGCCTGATCGTCAATCTGGCGCTGGTGCGGGAGCTGGGACCGGTTGTGACGGCGCTGCTGTTTGCGGGGCGCGCCGGCACCTCGCTGACGGCCGAGATCGGACTGATGAAGGCCGGCGAACAGATCGCGGCGATGGAGCTGATGGCCATCGACCCCAAGGCCCGGGTGCTGGCACCGCGCTTCCTGGGCGGCATCCTGTCGATGCCCTTGCTTGCCGCCCTGTTTTCCACCGTCGGTATTCTCGGCGCCTATGTGGTCGCCGTGCTGCTGATCGGCATCGACTCCGGCAACTTCTGGTCGATCCAGCAAAGCGGCGTCGATGTCTGGCGGGACGTTGGCAACGGTGTCGTCAAGAGTGCAGTGTTCGGTGTCATCTGCACCGCCGTGGCGCTCTACCAGGGCTATGAAACCGAAGCCACCCCCGAGGGTGTGGCCTATGCAACCACAAGAACGGTGGTCACCGCCTCGCTGGGTGTGCTGGCGATGGACTTCATCCTGACCGCCCTGATGTTCTCGACCCCCTGATTCGGGAGAACCTATGAACAAGAAAAGCATTGAAATTTTTGTTGGCCTGTTTGTCGTGCTCGGCGCTCTGTCGCTGCTGTTCCTCGCACTCAAGGCGGCCAACCTGGCCAGCTTCACCAACGGTGGCGACACCTACACGCTGCAGGCGCGCTTCGACAACATCGGCGGGCTGAAGGCGCGCGCGCCGGTGCGCTCGGCGGGCGTCCATGTCGGGCGGGTGACCAGCGTGACCCTGGATCCCCAGACCTACCTCGGGGTGGTGACCATGGAAGTCAACAAGGGGGTGGCTTTTCCCAAGGATTCGTCGGCCAAGATCCTGACTTCGGGGCTGCTGGGTGACCAGTACATCGGCATCGAACCCGGCGGAGACGAGAAGAATCTGCAAGCGGGTGACGTGATCACGCAAACCCAGTCTGCGGTGGTGCTGGAAAACCTGATCGGCCAGTTCCTGTTCAACAAGGCCGCCGATGGCGGTGAACAGAAACCGCAGTGAGTGCGCCATGGTGCGTGCCCAGGAGATTGACATGAGATTCGATGGCCGTCGTCTCTTGCGCTGGCTGGCATCGCTGCTGCTCGTCGGCGTGCTGACGGGTTGTGCCAGCGGTCCGAACGCAAGCCCACGCGACCCGCTGGAACCCCTGAACCGGCAGGTGACAGCGTTCAATGATGCGGTGGATGGGGCGGTGCTCAAACCTGTTGCCACCGTGTACCGCGACGTCACGCCCGACCCGGTCCGCACAGGTGTCAACAACTTCTTTGAGAATCTGCGCGACGTTTGGTCGTTCATCAACGCCTCGCTGCAGCTGCGGCCCCGTGAGGCCGCCGAGAACTTCCTCCGCTTCAACGTCAACACCTTCTTTGGCGTTGCCGGCCTCTTCGATGTGGCCTCTGAAATGGGGATCGAGCGCACCCGCCTGGACTTCGGTCAGACGCTGGGCCGATGGGGCGTCCCCTCGGGGCCGTACCTCGTGCTGCCGATCTTCGGCCCCTCCACCGTGCGCGACGCGGCGGGCTTCAGCATCGAGTCCAGTGGCGACCTGGTGCAAGGCATCTCCGATATCCCGACCCGCAACTCCCTGTATGTGTTGCGAGCGGTGGAAACCAGGGCCAACCTGTTGCGCGCAACGACCTTGCTGGAGGGCGCTGCGCTGGACAAGTACAGCTTCACCCGCGACCTCTATCTGCAGCGCCGGGAAAGCCAGATCGAGGACCTGAAAGACAAGGGCATCGGGCTCAAGGACGGGTCCGACTGACCCACAAACCGATACCTCTGAATTACAGTTCCGACACATTCACCCGGAACCGGTGCCGTACAGTCCCTGTCCCATGCGGACCGAAGATCCGGCACTGCGCCGGGTCACACACCGCTTCTGAAAGGACATCGCACATGCAACGCCGTCATTGGATATTCAGCCTCATCACCGCCGCCGCTGTTTTCGCAAGCCCGCTGGCCATGGCAGAGGTGGAAGCACCGGATGCGCTCGTCAAGCGCATTTCCAGCGATGTGCTCGCCTCCGTGAAAGCCGATCCGGCGATCCAGAAGGGGGACATCAGCCGCATCGTTGCACTGGTGGACGCCAAGATCATGCCGAACGTCAACTTCTCCCGCATGACGTCCATGGCCGTCGGCCGCGCCTGGCGCCAGGCGACGCCCGAGCAGCAGAAACAGCTCCAGGACGAGTTCAAGACCCTGCTGGTCCGGACCTATGCCGGTGCCCTCGGCGAAGTCCGCGACCAGACCCTGAGCTTCAAGCCAATGCGCTCGAAGCCGGAAGACACCGAGGTTGTGGTGCGCAGCGAAGTGCGTGGCAAGGGCGAGCCGATCCAGCTCGATTACCGCCTCGAAAAGGCGGACAGCGGCTGGAAGATCTACGACCTGAACGTGCTGGGCGTCTGGCTGGTGGAAACCTACAAGTCCCAGTTTGCCCAGGAGATCAACACCAAGGGCATCGACGGGCTGATTGCCAACCTGGTCCAGCGCAACAAGAGCGCAGCCGGTAAGACCAGCTGAGGGCAGATGAGCGTGTCTGAAACCGCCGCCATCCCCATGCCGGAACAACTGACCCTGTCCGGTGCCGCCCAGACGCTGGAAAGGCTCCGGGACGCGCTGGTCCGCCAGGCAGGCCCGACCGTGGTGCTGAACGCCGACCCGCTGAAGGTGTTCGACACCTCGGCGGTGGCGGTGTTGCTGGAGCTGCGCAACGCGCTGCTGACCCAGGGCAAGACCTTGCAGGTGGCCCGCATGCCGCAGCGCCTGCAGGCGCTGGTCACACTCTACGGCGTGGCCGAGCTGCTGCCCGCCTGAGCCGCTCGCCAGCGGCATTGCGCGCCGCGACATAAAATCGACGGCTCACCCGCGGTCAGCAGATGTCCTGCCAGCGTCCGGTGACCTGGCCCGCTTCCGCAATGCCCGCAGTTTCCTTTCAGAACGTTTCCAAGACCTACGCTTCGGCCCGTGGCGAGCTGCAGGCGCTCAAAGGCGTGTCCTTTGACATCCAGCCCGGCGAGTTTTTTGGCCTGCTGGGTCCCAATGGCGCCGGCAAGACCACACTGATCAGCGTGCTGGCCGGACTGGTGCGGGCCAGCGGTGGTCGTGTGCTGGTGCAGGGGCACGATGTCCAGTCCGACTACGCGGCCGCGCGGCGGGCGCTCGGTGTGGTGCCCCAGGAGCTGGTGTTCGACCCGTTCTTCAACGTTCGTGAGGCGCTCCGCTTCCAGTCCGGCTACTTCGGCATCCACCACAACGACGACTGGATCGACGAACTGCTGCAAGGGCTGGGGCTGACCGACAAGGCGGGCGCCAACATGCGCCAGCTCTCGGGTGGCATGAAGCGCCGGGTGCTTGTGGCGCAGGCCCTGGTGCACAAACCGCCAGTGATCGTGCTCGACGAGCCCACGGCGGGTGTGGACGTGGAACTGCGCCAGACCCTCTGGCAGTTCATAAGCCAGCTCAACAAGCAGGGCAGCACGGTGCTGCTGACGACCCACTATCTGGAAGAGGCGGAGGCCCTGTGCGGCCGCATCGCCATGCTGCAGCTGGGCCGGGTGGTGGCGCTGGAGAAGACGTCCGATCTGCTGCGCCAGGCCTCGTCCAACGTGCTGCGGTTCAAGACCGACCAGGCGCTGCCGCCGGAGCTGGCGGCGCAGGCGCGCGTCACGGGTCGGGTGGTGCAGCTGCCGGCGCACAACGCGATCGAGGTCGAGCAGTGGCTGGCGCGCGCTCGGGAGGCCGGCGTGGTCGCCGAGGACGTGGAAATCCGCAAGGCCGACCTTGAGGATGTGTTCATCGAGGTGATGGAGCGAGCCTCCGGTCAGGTACAGGAGGCCACCCCATGAACGGCTGGCAGACCCTGTTCTACAAGGAGGTGCTGCGCTTCTGGAAGGTCGGCTTCCAGACCGTGGCGGCGCCGGTCATCACGGCCATCCTGTACATGATGATCTTCGGGCATGTGCTCGAAGGCAGCGCCAAGGTCTACGGCGAGGTGAACTACACCGCCTTCCTGCTGCCCGGCCTGGTGATGATGAGCGTGCTGCAGAACGCGTTTGCCAACAGCAGCTCTTCACTGATCCAGAGCAAGATCATGGGCAACCTGGTGTTCCTGCTGCTCACGCCGCTGTCCCACCGCGCCTGGTTCTTTGCCTACGTCGGCTCCTCGGTGGTTCGTGGCCTCGCGGTGGGCGCGGGTGTGATGGCCGTGACCTGGTGGTATGCCCAGCCCAGTCTGGTGGCGCCGCTGTGGATTCTGGTGTTCGGTTTCATGGGGGCCGCCTTGCTGGGGGCGCTGGGCCTGATCGCTGGGCTGTGGGCCGAGAAATTCGACCAGATGGCTGCGTTCCAGAACTTCATCATCATGCCCATGACCTTTCTCTCGGGCGTGTTCTATTCCATCCATTCCTTGCCCGACTTCTGGCAGACGGTGAGCCATCTCAATCCGTTCTTCTACATGATCGACGGCTTTCGCTACGGCTTCTTCGGGGTGAGCGATGTGTCGCCCTGGATGAGTCTGGGTCTGGTGGGCGGCGCGCTGGTGGCCGTCAGTGCCCTGGCCCTGCACCTGCTGCGCACCGGCTACAAAATCCGTCACTGAGCGATTCCTTCCATGACTGCTGAACAGCTGCAACAACTCATCGCCGCCGGCCTGTCCTGCGAGCACATCGAAGTCACCGGTGATGGCCGCCACTGGGCCGCCGTGATCGTCTCGCCCGAGTTCGAGGGCAAGCGGCCGATCGCGCGCCACCAGCGCGTCTATGCCACATTGGGCGAACGCATCAAGACGGACGAGGTGCACGCCCTGTCCTTGAAGACCTTCACCCCCGCCGAATGGGCGGCCCAGAACTGAGCGCCCCGACACCATGGACAAACTGCGAATCACCGGTGGACGTCCCCTCAACGGCGAGGTCACCATTTCGGGCGCCAAGAACGCGGCGCTGCCCGAGATCTGTGCCTCCTTGCTCACCGCTGATCCGGTGTACCTGAACAATGTGCCGCGTCTGCGCGACGTGGCCACCATGCGCCTGCTGCTCGACAACATGGGTGTGCAGACCGAAACGCATGGCGAGCGCGGTGGCATGAGTTTCGTGGCGCCCGACAGCCTCAACCCGGAAGCGCCTTATGAGCTGGTGAAAACCATGCGCGCCTCGGTGCTGGTGCTGGGCCCACTGCTGGCTCGGTTCGGCCGCGCCAAGGTGTCGCTGCCGGGTGGCTGCGCCATCGGC
This sequence comes from Hydrogenophaga pseudoflava NBRC 102511, assembly GCF_001592285.1. Classification (GTDB taxonomy): domain Bacteria; phylum Pseudomonadota; class Gammaproteobacteria; order Burkholderiales; family Burkholderiaceae_C; genus Hydrogenophaga; species Hydrogenophaga pseudoflava. The sequence goes on from NZ_BCWQ01000004.1 coordinate 95,867, forward strand.
TCGCGCCCGGTGGATCAGCACATCAAGGGCCTGCAGGCCATGGGTGCCGAGATCGTGGTCGAACACGGATACATGGTGGCCCAGCTGCCGCAGGGTCGCAGCCGCCTCAAGGGCGCACGCATCGCCACCGACATGGTGACCGTCACCGGCACCGAGAACTTCCTGATGGCCGCCGCGCTGGCCGAGGGCGAAACGGTGCTGGAGAACGCGGCGCAGGAACCCGAGATTCCCGATCTGGCCGAAATGCTGATCGCCATGGGCGCGAAGATCGAAGGCCATGGCACCAGCCGCATCCACATCCAGGGCGTGGACCGGTTGCACGGCTGCACCCACCAGGTGGTGGCCGACCGCATCGAGGCTGGCACCTTCCTGTGCGCGGTGGCCGCTACCGGAGGCGATGTGGTGCTGCGCCACGGCCGCGCCGACCACCTCGACGCGGTCATCGACAAGCTGCGCGACGCGGGCGCTGAAATCGAGGCCGGTGACGGCTTCATCCGCGTGCGCGCCTCCGGTCGCCTGAAAGCGCAGAGCTTCCGCACCACCGAGTACCCCGGCTTTCCGACCGACATGCAGGCGCAATTCATGGCGCTCAACTGCATCGCCACCGGCACCAGCAAGGTCACTGAGACCATCTTCGAAAACCGCTTCATGCACGTCAACGAACTGGTCCGTCTGGGCGCCAAGATCCAGACCGACGGCAAGGTGGCCGTGATCGAGGGCATCGACCGCCTGCAGGGCGCCACCGTCATGGCCACCGACCTGCGGGCTTCGGCCAGCCTGGTGATCGCCGGCCTGGTGGCCGAGGGCGAAACCATCGTCGACCGCATCTACCACCTGGACCGGGGCTACGACCAGATGGAAGCCAAGCTGCGTGGCATCGGTGCCGATATCGAAAGAATCAAATGATCACCCTGGCGCTGTCCAAAGGCCGCATCTTCGACGAAACCCTGCCGCTGCTCGCGGCCGCGGGCATCGAGGTGCTGGAAGACCCGGAAACCTCCCGCAAGCTGATCCTGCCGACGAACCAGCCGGACGTGCGGGTGGTGCTGGTGCGCGCGTCCGACGTGCCGACCTATGTGGAATACGGTGGCGCCGACCTCGGCGTGACGGGCAAGGACACCCTGATCGAGCACGGCGGCCAGGGCCTGTACCAGCCGCTGGACCTGCAGATCGCCAAGTGCCGCATGAGCGTGGCGGTTCCGGCCGATTTCGACTACGCCTCGGCCGTGCGCCAGGGCTCGCGCCTGAAGGTCGCGACCAAGTACACCACCATCGCGCGCGAGTTCTTCGCCAGCAAGGGTGTGCACGTGGACCTGATCAAGCTCTACGGCAGCATGGAACTGGCGCCGCTGACCGGCATGGCCGACGCGATCGTCGACCTGGTGTCCACCGGCAAGACGCTCAAGGCCAACAACCTGGTCGAGGTCGAGCAGATCATGGACATCAGTTCGCGCCTGGTGGTCAACCAGGCCGCGCTCAAGCTCAAGCAGGCCGCCATCCGCCCCATCCTTGACGCTTTCTCACAAGCCATTTCCAAACAGTCCGTTCCATCATGAGTCTGTCCGCCCAGCCCGCCCGCCTGAACACCACCGCGTCCGATTTCGAGGCGCAGTTTGCAGCCCGGCTGCACTGGTCGGCGGACACGGACCATGCGATCGAGCAGCGCGTGGCGGACATCCTGGGGGACGTGAAGCAGCGCGGTGATGCCGCGGTGCTGGAATACACGGCGCGCTTCGACGGCCTGCAGGCCGCCTCGATGGCCGAGCTGGAGCTGACGCAGGCCGACTTCAAGGCCGCGTTCGACGGCTTGCCAGCCGCCCAGCGCGAGGCGCTGCAGAGCGCGGCGCGTCGCGTGCGCAGCTACCACGAGGCGCAGAAAAAGGCCTCCGGCGAGAGCTGGACCTACCGCGACGAGGACGGCACGCTGCTGGGCCAGAAGGTCACGCCGCTGGACCGCGTGGGCATCTATGTGCCCGGCGGCAAGGCGGCCTACCCGTCGAGCCTGATCATGAACGCGGTGCCGGCGCACGTGGCCGGCGTGGGCGAAATCATCATGGTGGTGCCAACCCCGGTGCGCGGCAGTGTCGCCACCGGCGGCACGGGCGCGGCCACCGCCGCGCGTGGCGAGCGCAACGAGCTGGTGCTGGCCGCCGCCTATGTAGCCGGCGTCACGCGCGCCTTCACCATTGGCGGCGCCCAGGCGGTGGCCGCGCTGGCCTATGGCACCGCCACCGTGCCCAAGGTCGACAAGATCACCGGCCCCGGCAACGCCTACGTGGCCAGCGCCAAACGCCGCGTGTTCGGCACCGTGGGCATCGACATGATCGCCGGCCCAAGCGAAATCCTGGTGCTCGCCGACGGCAGCACGCCAGCCGAGTGGGTGGCGATGGACCTGTTCAGCCAGGCCGAGCACGACGAACTGGCCCAGAGCATCCTGCTGTGCCCCGACGCCGCCTACCTCGACGCGGTGCAGCGCGAGATCGACCGCCTGTTGCCCACCATGCCGCGCGCGGCCATCATCGCCAAGAGCCTGAACGACCGCGGCGCGCTGATCCTCACGCGCGACATGGAGGAGGCCTGCGCCATCAGCAACCGCATCGCACCCGAGCACCTTGAAGTGAGCAGCAGCGACCCGCACCGCTGGGAGCCGCTGCTCAAGCACGCGGGGGCCATCTTCCTTGGCGCCTACACCAGTGAAAGCCTGGGCGACTACTGCGCCGGCCCCAACCACGTGCTGCCCACCAGCGGCACGGCCCGCTTCTCGTCGCCGCTCGGCGTGTACGACTTCCAGAAGCGCAGCAGCCTGATCGAGGTCAGCCAGGCCGGAGCCCAGCCGCTGGGTGCCATCGCCGCCGAGCTGGCCTACGGCGAAGGCCTGCAAGCCCACGCCCGCGCCGCCGAGCTGCGCCTGTCCACCGTGCCACCGATGCGGGGCACGAAGTGAACGCGATGACCACCCCGAACCCGTTGCAGAACATCCGGCAGGACATCCAGTCCATGCACGCCTATGCCATCCAGGACTCGACCGGCATGGTCAAGCTGGATGCGATGGAAAACCCGTTTGCGCTGCCGCCCGAACTGCAGGCCGCCCTGGGCGAGCGCCTGGGGGCCGTGGCCGTCAACCGCTACCCTGGCGCGCGCATCGAGGACTTGAAGCAGGCGCTGGCGCGCTACGTGAATCTGCCTGAGGGCTGCGCCCTGATGCTGGGCAACGGCTCGGACGAGTTGATCTCGCTGCTGGCCATGGGCTGCGACGTGCCCGGTGCCTCCATCCTCGCGCCGCTGCCGGGCTTCGTGATGTACGCCATGAGCGCCCAGCTGCAGGGTCTGGCCTTCCACGGCGTCCAGCTCACGGCCGATTTCGAGCTCGACGAAGACGCCATGCTGGCCGCGCTGCGCCAGCACCAGCCCACCATCACCTACATCGCCTACCCGAACAACCCCACCGCCAACCTGTGGGACGCGTGCGTGATCCGGCGCCTGATCGCCGAGGCCGGCAGTTTCGGCGGCCTGGTGGTGATGGACGAGGCCTACCAGCCGTTTTCAAGCCGCAGCTGGCTGGACGAGATACGCGCCCACCCGGCGGCCAACGCCAATGTGCTGCTCATGCGCACCCTGTCCAAGTTCGGCCTGGCGGGCGTGCGGCTCGGTTACATGCTCGGCCCGCAGGCGCTGGTGCATGAGATCGACAAGCTGCGCCCACCCTACAACGTGAGCGTGCTCAATGCCGAATGCGCGCTGTTCGCGCTGGAACATGCCGACGTGTTCGCGCAACAGGCGGCCACCATCCGCGCCGAGCGCGAGCGCCTGATCGCCGCGCTGGCGGCCATGCCGGGCGTGCAGCCCTTCCCGAGCCAGGCCAACATGGTGCTGGTGAGGGTCCCCGATGCGCAGAAGGCCTTCGAAGGCCTGAAGGCGCGCGGCGTGCTGGTCAAGAATGTTTCTAAAATGCACTCATTGCTCGGCAACTGCCTGCGCCTGACGGTCGGCACCCCCGACGAGAACACGCAGATGATCGCTGCCCTGCAAGCCAGCCTATGACCACCCCTTCTTTTGCCGCCAGCCCCCGCGTGGCCGACGTCCAGCGCAACACGTCCGAGACGCAGATCCGCGTGCGTATCAACCTAGACGGCTCGGGCAAGGCCCAACTGTCCACCGGCATCGGCTTTTTCGACCACATGCTCGACCAGATCGCCCGCCACGGGCTGATCGACCTGGAGATCGAGGCCAAGGGCGACCTGCACATCGATGGCCACCACACGGTGGAAGACGTGGGCATCACTCTGGGCCAGGCCTTTGCCAAGGCCGTGGGCGACAAGAAAGGCATCCGCCGCTACGGCCACGCCTACGTGCCGCTGGACGAGGCGCTCTCGCGCGTCGTGATCGACTTCTCCGGCCGTCCCGGCCTGCACATGCGTGTGCCCTTCAAGGCCGGCATGGTCGGCGCGTTCGACACCCAACTGGCCTTCGAGTTCTTCCAGGGCTTTGTCAACCATGCCGGTGTGACGCTGCACATCGACAACCTGCACGGCGAAAATGCCCATCACCAGGCCGAGACCGTGTTCAAGGCCTTCGCCCGTGCGCTGCGCATGGCGCTGGAGCGTGACGAACGCCTGGGCGATGTGATCCCCTCGACCAAAGGTTCGCTCTGAGTCTTTCCTCTTCAGGGTCCTGATGAAATCCAAGACAGTCGCCGTGGTGGACTACGGCAGCGGCAACCTGCGTTCCGTCTCGCAGGCGGTGATGCACGCCGCCATCGGTTCGGGGGTGGACGTGATCGTCACCTCCGATGCGCAGGCCGTGTTCGATGCCGACCGTGTGGTGCTGCCCGGGCAGGGTCACATGGCCGATTGCATGAACGAACTCGCCTCTTCGGGTCTGAAAGAGGCCGTGTTGCACGCTGCGGCTCACAAGCCGCTGTTTGGTGTCTGCGTGGGCATGCAGATGCTTCTGGAGCGCAGCGAGGAGGGACCGACCGATGGGCTGGGCCTCATGCCCGGCGAGGTCGTCCGGTTCCAGTTGCAGAACCGGCTGCAGGAAGACGGCAGCCGGTTCAAGGTGCCCCAGATGGGCTGGAACCAGGTGTTCCACCGCCTGGCTGGCCGGCCAGAGCACCCGATGTGGTCCGGCATCGCCGATGGCGCCTATTTCTACTTTGTGCACAGCTACTTCGCGCGTCCTGCCGATCCGGCGCATGTGGTGGGCGAGACCGACTTTGGCGGCCGCTTTGCGTCGGCGATCGCGCGCGATAACATTTTTGCAACCCAGTTTCACCCGGAAAAAAGCGCCGATCAGGGCCTGGCGCTGTACCGGAACTTCCTGTCCTGGAAACCCTGAGTGCCCTCACTTTTTCGACCATCATGCTGCTGATTCCCGCCATTGACATGAAAGACGGCCAGTGTGTTCGCCTCAAGCAGGGGGACATGGACCAGACCACGGTGTTCGGAGAGGACCCGGCAGCCATGGCCCGCAGCTGGGTCGACAAGGGTGCGCGGCGCATCCACCTGGTCGATCTCAACGGCGCCTTCGCGGGCAAGCCCAAGAACGAACAGGCGATCCGCGCGGTGCTCAAGGAGGTCGGCGCCGAGGTGGACGTGCAGCTGGGGGGTGGCATCCGCGACCTGGACACCATCGAACGCTACCTGGACGCCGGTCTGCGCTACGTGATCATCGGCACCGCCGCGGTCAAGAACCCCGGTTTTCTGCAGGACGCCTGCACCGCGTTCGGCGGTCACATCATCGTTGGCCTCGACGCCAAGGACGGCAAGGTCGCCACCGACGGCTGGAGCAAGCTCACCGGCCACGAGGTGGTGGACCTGGGCAAGAAGTTCGAGGACTACGGGGTCGAATCCATCATCTACACCGACATCGGCCGCGACGGCATGCTCAGCGGCATCAACATTGAGGCGACGGTCAAGCTGGCGCAGTCGCTGTCGATTCCGGTGATCGCCTCGGGCGGCCTGTCGAACCTGGAAGACATCCGCAAGCTGTGTGCTGTGGAAGATGAGGGCGTCGAGGGCGTGATCTGCGGTCGTTCGATTTACAGCGGTGACCTGGACTTCGAGGCGGCGCAGGCGCTGGCCGACGAGTTGAACGGATAAGGCCGAGATGCTCGCCAAACGCATCATCCCCTGCCTGGACGTGACCGGTGGTCGCGTGGTCAAGGGCGTCAATTTCGTGGAACTGCGCGACGCTGGTGACCCGGTGGAGATCGCTGCCCGCTACAACGAGCAGGGTGCCGACGAGTTGACGTTCCTGGACATCACCGCCACCAGCGACGGGCGCGACCTGATCCTGCACATCATCGAGGCGGTGGCTTCGCAGGTATTCATCCCGCTCACGGTTGGTGGCGGCGTGCGCACGGTCGAAGACGTGCGCCGACTGCTCAATGCCGGTGCTGACAAAACCAGCTTCAATTCGGCGGCCATCGCCAATCCGCAGGTGATCCGCGACGCGTCCGACAAATACGGCTCGCAGTGCATCGTGGTCGCCATCGACGCCAAGCGCCGCCACGGGGACGACGCTGCTGCGCGCGGCGAGGGCTGGGACGTCTACAGCCACGGCGGCCGCAAGAACACCGGGCTGGATGCGGTGACCTGGGCACGCCAGATGGCCGACTACGGTGCTGGCGAGATCCTGCTGACCAGCATGGACCGCGACGGTACCAAAAGCGGCTTCGACCTGGAGCTCACGCGCGCTGTCGCCGACGCGGTCAGCGTGCCCGTCATCGCGTCCGGCGGCGTGGGCAATCTCGACCACCTGGCCGACGGTGTGCAGCAGGGTGGGGCGGATGCGGTGCTGGCTGCCAGCATCTTCCACTACGGCGAGTACACCGTGGCCCAGGCCAAGCAGCGGATGGCCGAACGCGGCATTCCGGTGAGGTTGTGATGGACTGGCTCGACGCCATCAAGTGGGATGCGCAGGGCTTGGTTCCCGTGATCGCGCAGGAAGCGGCCACCGGCGACGTGCTGATGTTCGCCTGGATGAACCGGGAAGCGCTGCGGAAGACGGCCGAGCTGGGGCGTGCGGTGTATTTCAGCCGTTCGCGCAACAAGCTCTGGTTCAAGGGCGAGGAGTCCGGCCACGTGCAGACGGTGCACGACATCCGGCTGGACTGCGACAACGACGTGGTGCTGCTCAAGGTGACGCAACTGGGCCACGAGCCCGGTATCGCTTGCCATACCGGGCGTCACAGCTGCTTCTTCCAGAGCCACCAGAATGGACAGTGGGTGCCGGTCGATCCGGTGCTCAAGGACCCGGAATCGATTTACAAGTGAGTGCCATGTCCGACACCGATTCGCTCGCGCGCCTGGCCGCGGTCATCGAAAGCCGCAAGCCAGCCAACGGCGGCGATCCCGAGAAGAGCTATGTCGCGCGACTGCTGCACAAGGGGCCGGACGCCTTCCTCAAGAAGATCGGTGAAGAAGCCACCGAGGCGGTGATGGCCGCCAAGGACTGTGACCATGGCGGCGACGTGCAGAAGCTGGTCAACGAGGTGGCCGATCTCTGGTTCCACAGCATGATCGCGCTGGCCCACTACGGCAAGACACCGGCCGACGTGGTGGCCGAGCTGGCGCGCCGCGAGGGGTTGAGTGGTCTGGAAGAAAAAGCCCTGCGCAAGGCGGTGGCGCGCGAGGCGGAACCCAAATCCTGAAAGGAGCCGACATGAGCGACATCATCGACGTCAAGGCGGTGGACAGCGAAAAGGCAGAATCCCTCAAGACAGTCGGCTGGATCAGCTATCTGCTGCACCTGATCGTGGCGGTAGCGGCGGTGTTGCCGGGCGCGCAGGTGGGCGTCGGCATCCTGCTGGTGGCGCTCATCATCGATCTGGTGAAAAAGGGCGACGCCGAAGGCACCTGGCAGGCCAGTCATTTCTCCTGGCGCATCCGCTCCGTGATCTGGGCCGGCATCCTGTATGTCGTCACCTGGCCTCTGTGGCTGCTGTTGTTGCTGCCGGGCATGATCGCCTGGGCCATCATTTCCATCTGGTTCCTCTACCGCATTGTCCGGGGCATGGTGCGCATGAATGCCAGCCAGGCCATGCCTTCCTGAAACCGCCCGAAACTCCATGAGTCATCAAGACCCCAATTGCATTTTCTGCAAGATCGTTGCTGGCCAGATCCCGTCCCGGAAGGTGTATGAGGATGAGGAGCTGTACGCGTTTCACGACATCCATCCCTGGGCGCCGGTGCATTTCCTGCTGATTCCCAAGCGGCACATTGCCTCCATGGCGCAGTTGGCGCCCGCCGACGAGGGCTGGATGGGGCGTTTGATGGTGCTGGCGCCGAAGCTGGCACTGGAACAGGGCTGCAATCCGTATCCCGAAGGTGGCTTTCGCATGGTGTGCAACACCGGCATCGAAGGTGGCCAGGAGGTTCAGCACCTGCACTGGCACGTGATGGGCGGTCCTCGTCCCTGGGCGCGCGGCTGAACCAAATCCGCGGTCGTAGAATCCCAGTATTGGCGCCGGTCGCGCTTTCACACAACGTTTTGGAGATACTCATGGGCTCATTCTCGATTTGGCATTGGCTGATCGTGCTGCTGATCGTGGTGATGGTGTTCGGCACCAAAAAACTGAAGAACATCGGCTCCGACCTCGGTGGCGCCGTCAAAGGTTTCAAGGACGGTATGAAGGACGGTGGCCAGGCCGCCGATGCAACACCGGCCGCTCAGGTGGGCCAGGACGCTCGGAGCGAAAAGACCACCATCGACGTTGAAGCCAAGCAAAAAAGCTGACTCAAGGTGGCGCATGCTCACTGCGGCGCCAACCACTTATGACGTCCTGCCGCACACCGGTCCATGATTGATCTCGGTATCTCCAAGCTTGCGCTGATTGGCGCTGTGGCGCTCGTTGTCATCGGCCCCGAGAAGCTTCCGCGCGTGGCTCGCACGGTCGGGACCCTGTTGGGCAAGGCCCAGCGCTACGTGGCCGACGTGAAGGCTGAGGTCAGCCGCTCCATGGAGCTTGAAGAGCTCAAGAAAATGAAAGAGTCGGTGGAGACGGCGGCGCGCGACGTGGAGTCGTCGGTCGCCTCCGGTGCCAGCGATTTCGAGAAGTCGTGGTCCGAAGCCACCTCGGGTCTGGATGGATCGGCGTTTTCCTCCGACACCTCGGAGGCGCTTTCTCGGCTCGGGACCGATGGTTTCCCGTCTTACAAACACCCCCGGAAGAACTGGCGCATCAAGCAGAAAGCGATGCCCCAGTGGTACAAGGCCCGCACGGGCGTGCGCACGCGTGCCCAGTCCGGTGCGGCCCGCGTGGCCCGATTCCGCCCGCGCCCCTCTTCCGCTTCTCGCTGATGTCCGATCCTGACAAATCCACCGACGAGCTCGCCGGTTCAGAGCAGCCGTTTGTCCAGCACCTCATGGAGCTGCGCGACCGGCTGCTCTATGGCATCGCTGGTCTGGGGGTCTGCATGGCGCTGCTGGCCATCTGGCCCGGGCCCAGCGGACTGATTGATCTGATTGCGGTGCCCATCCGGGCGCACATGCCTCCCGATGCCAAGCTGATCGCCGTGGGGGTGTTTTCGCCGTTCTTTGTGCCGCTCAAGGTGTTGGCCATGGGAGCATTGCTGCTCTCGCTGCCCTGGTGGATGTACCAGATCTGGGCGTTTGTGGCGCCGGGGCTTTACAGCCATGAAAAGCGTTTTGCGGTTCCGCTGATCATCCTGGGCAGCTTGCTTGCGTACGTGGGCATCGCTTTTGTCCAGTTCTTCGTGCTGGACAAGATGTTTGGCTTCATCCAGCAGTTCACCCCTCAAAGCGTGGCAGCGACCCCCGACATTGCCTCGTATGTGGAAGCCATCCTGTCGCTCTATCTTGCTTTTGGCCTGGCGTTCCAGGTGCCGATCGTGGTGGTGCTGCTGGTGAAGATGAACATGGTCAGCGTCAAGCAGCTGAAGGAGTTCCGGGGTTACTTCATCGTGGTGGCGTTCGTGATCGCCGCCGTCGTGACCCCGCCGGACGTGATTTCACAGCTCGCACTGGCGGTGCCCATGTGCCTGCTGTACGAGCTGGGCATCTGGGGCTCGCAGTGGTTTGTGCGCAATACCAAGGCCCCCGAGGAATCCGTGAAGGACAGCGCGGCGTCCTGATCAGCGGTTGGGCTGGGGCCTGGGCAGGTTGCGCTTGCCCGGCGTGATCTGGATGCGCTGTTTTCCGTCCTTCCTCACGATCTCCAGGCTGGAGGGTTCGCCCGGCGCGAGAGCCGCCACGGCAGACAGCAACTGGGACACGTTGCTGACCGGTTTGTCTCCCACTTGGGTCACCACATCGCCAGGACGGATGCCAGCCTGGGCGGCCGGCCCGTTCTGCAGCACGCCGGTGATGATGACACCCGTGCCCGAGGGGATCGAGAAGCTCTCGGCCAGCTCAGGGGTCAAATCCTGCGGCTCCACACCGATCCAGCCCCGGGTGACCTTGCCATCGCGCACGATGGCGTCCATCACGCTGCGCGCGGTGGAGGTGGGGATGGCAAAACCGATGCCCATCGACCCGCCCGAACGCGAATAGATCGCGGTATTGATGCCCATCAGGTGTCCGTGGATATCCACCAGCGCACCGCCCGAATTGCCCGGGTTGATGGCTGCATCGGTCTGGATGAAGTTCTCGAACGTGTTGATGCCCAGCTGGGTGCGTCCCAGGGCACTGACGATGCCGCTCGTCACGGTCTGACCGACCCCGAAGGGGTTGCCGATGGCCAGCACCTGGTCGCCGATGAACAGCGCCTCGGAATTGCCCAGGGTGATCACGGGCAGGCCACCGAGATTGATCTTCAGGATGGCCAGATCGGTTTCCGGGTCGGTGCCGATGACCTGGGCGGTGCTTCGCCGGCCATCGTTGAGCACCACCTCAATCTGGTCTGCTTCTTCGATCACGTGGTTGTTGGTGAGGATGTAACCCGCTTCGCTCACGATCACTCCGGAGCCCAGTCCGGCCTGAGGTTGTCCCTGTCCCTGCTCTCCAAAGAAGAATCGGAACCAGGGGTCGGCCATCTGCGCCTGATCGGGGGCCTTGCTGGTGTTGATGCTCACGACCGCAGGGGAGGCCCGCTTGGCCGCTTCCCTGAAGCTGTTGGGCGACGGTTCGCCAGAGAGAGTTCCGGGCGATTCAATCACCGGCACCACCGCAGGCAGCACATTGCGTCGGTCCAGCCAGTGGGGTTTGAGCGTGCCCACGACAAAAATGACAGCCACCGCAACAGTGACGGTTTGGGCAAAGAGGAGCCAGATGCGTTTCATGGTGAACGGGTGCAAAAGGAACGGGCGCTCGGGAGCGTTTCGCGGCATCCCTGCTGACATTGTCACGTATATGACCACGTGGCTCGCCGGTTCAAGCCGATTGATGCAGATCAATGCGGATGGCGTGGCTTGGGGATGCAATGGCCGTCTGTTGTCACAGAGGACTGGAGCACACGATGAAAGCCATTGCAGATCTTTTTTCCACCGACTATGGTCTTTTCAGCATCGCTGGCATCGCTTTCATGATCGGTATGGCGATCTGGTTCTACCGGTTCTTCAACCGCAAGATGGTGGAGTCCGAGCGCGCCGAGCGCAAGCGCGGCTGAGCAGCACCTGTCGCGGCAGCGTCCCCGGGTGGGCGATGACAGAATAGAACGCTGTCGCCAGGATGTCCCTGGCGGCCGGTTCTGATATCACCGCCTCCATGCCACCCGATACATCTCCCGGTCAAGGCGTCTCGCGCGACGAACTGCTCGCAGCCTGCGACCGCCTCCTGCAACCTGCGCTTTTCAAGGACTACGGACCCAACGGTCTTCAGGTGGAGGGCCGGGTGCGGGTGCGCAAGCTGGTCAGCGGGGTGACCGCCAGCCTGGCGTTCATCGATGCGGCCATCGACGCCGGTGCAGATGCCCTGTTCGTGCACCACGGACTGTTCTGGCGTGGCCAGGACGGGCGGGTGACGGGCTGGATGAAGCAGCGTCTGGCGCGCCTGCTGTCGCACGACATCAACCTGCTGGCGTATCACCTGCCGCTGGATGCACATGCCGAGCTGGGCAACAACGCGCAGCTGGCACGCCGAATCGGTGTGCGCGTGCTGGATGCAGGGGAAGGGCGCTTTGGCGACCAGTCGCTGGGTTTCCTGGGGTTGCGCGCGCCAGCGCCGGCTGCCGAACTGCTTAAGGACATCGAGTGTTCTTTGGGACGCGCCGCGCTGCTGGTCGGCGATCCGGGGCGCCGTGTGGAGCGCGTGGCGATCTGCACGGGCGGTGCCCAAGGCTATTTCGAGGCGGCCATCGCCGCTGGCGCCGACGTATTCATCACGGGGGAGATATCCGAGCCCCAGACGCACTACGCGCGGGAGGCTGGTGTGGCCTATATCGCCTGTGGTCACCACGCGTCGGAGCGCTACGGCGCGCCAGCGGTGGCTGGTCACGTGGCGGAGCTGCTCGGCATTGAGCATCAGTTCATCGACATTCCCAACCCCGCGTAACACTGTGACCACTCCTGTTTTCGAGAGTCCCGGGCGTCACCGCCCGCTTGTGATCACCATGGGAGACCCCGCTGGGATCGGGCCCGAGATCGTGGTCCGTGCCCTTCTGGAACGCCCCGATCTCCGGGGGCAGGTGGTGGTGGCCGGTGACGAGGCCACCCTGCGGCGCGCAGCGGATGTGGTTCGGCCGCAGTGTGGGGGGGCGCCGCTGGACGTGGTGGTGCTCGATGGCCCCGGGGAATGGGCTCATGCTTCTCGCCAGGGGCTTGCACTGATACAGACCTGTGCGCCGGGCGCCATGGTGCCATGGGGTCGAATCAGCGCCGAAGCCGGCCGTGCCGCAGCTGACAGCATTGCTGCTGCCGCACGGTGGGTGTTGACGGGTCAGGCGAGGGCATTGGTCACCGCACCTGTGCACAAGGAGTCTCTGGCCGTCGCGGGGTTGCCACACCCGGGGCACACAGAGTTCCTTCAAGCCCTGGCGGCCGAACACGCGGGTGTGCCTGTGAGCGAGATGCCGGTGCGCATGATGCTCAGTGCGCCTGGGCTGGCCACCGTGCTGGTGAGCATCCATATGTCGTTGCGGCAGGCGCTTGAGGCTGTCACCACCGAACGCGTGATGGACACCATCCGCATCACGGCAGCGCACTATCGCCGCTGCGGTATGCCAGATGTTCGCATCGCCGTTGCGGGATTGAATCCTCATGCCGGCGAGGGCGGCCTGTTCGGTCGGGAAGAAATCGAGATCCTGCAGCCGGCTGTGGATCGTGCCCGTGCCGATGGATTGAAGGTCAGCGGCCCGCACGCGCCCGACACCGTGTTCATGAGGGCTCGCCAAGGTGAGTTCGATGTGGTGGTAGCGATGTACCACGACCAAGGGCTGATTCCGGTCAAGCTTCTGGGCCTGGAGCATGGTGTCAACACCACCCTGGGCTTGCCCATGGTTCGTACCAGCCCCGACCATGGCACCGCCTTCGATTTGGCCGGTACCGGACGGGCGAGTGCCGCAAGCCTGCTGGAGGCGGTGGATGCGGCCATCGAGATGAGCCGTTTGAACCCGTCCTAACGGCTGCGGATGTCTTGGGTTCGGGTCGTCGGCCGCCCCGGGTTGGGCTGCTGGCTCACTTGCGCAGGCTGTCCCTGATTTCCCTCAGCAGAACCACTTCTTCCGGCGTCGGGGCCGGTGCCGCCGGAGGCGCCTCTTTGCGCATGCGGTTCATCTGCTTGACCATCATGAAAATGATGAACGCCAGAATCACGAAGTTCAGCGCGATGGTGATGAAGTTGCCGTACGCGAGCACCGCCCCCGCTTTTTTTGCCTCTGCCAGCGGAAGGCCTGCGGCCTGGCCCGCCAGGGCAATGTAGTAGTTGGAGAAGTCAAGGCCCCCGAAAACCTTGCTGACGATGGGCATGATCAGGTCGCCCACGATCGAGTCCACGATCTTTCCGAAGGCGCCACCAATGATCACGCCTACAGCCAGATCCATGACGTTGCCTTTGAGGGCGAATTCTTTGAACTCTTGCAACATGGCCATTCGATGAACTCCTTCAATGGTCGTTCCACAAAACGATGGCCCCTTGGACCAAGAAAAATAATTCTCGCACAGAACACATTTGTATTACCTTTTCCTGACGAAGGCAGTGAGGCTCGATGCTCGCAAGGTGGTTGACTTGTCGTGTCTGGATCAGTGAAAAATCGGCTTGTAACGCTCCGGTACAATGCAGGGTTGACCCTAGTGGGCCACGTCTTGAACTTCCTTGAAAGATCCCCATGAGTGAAGCAACCGTCGCTGCGTCTGTGGACAACAGCCGCCGTACCTGGCTGATCACCTCCGCCGCCATGGGTGGCGTGGGAGCAGCCGCCGTCGCCGTCCCCTTTGTAAGCAGTTTTCAGCCGTCCGAGCGCGCAAAGGCCGCGGGTGCTGCGGTCGAAGTGGACATCTCCACCTTGCAGCCCGGTGAGAAGCGCGTGGTCGAATGGCGCGGCAAGCCTGTGTGGATCATGCGTCGCAGTCCCGAGCAACTGGCGGCTCTTGAGAAGGTCGAGCCTCAGCTGGCCGACCCGACTTCTGAACGCAAGGCCTACCCAACGCCTGAATACGCCAAGAACCGCCACCGTTCCATCAAGCCGGAGGTCTTCGTCGGTGTGGGTATCTGCACGCACCTGGGATGTTCGCCTGGCGATAAGTTCACGCCCGGTCCCCAGCCCTCGCTGCCCGATGACTGGGTGGGTGGTTTCCTCTGTGCCTGCCATGGCTCGACGTTCGACCTTGCTGGCCGCGTGTTCAAGAACAAGCCGGCACCGGACAACCTTGAAGTGCCTCCGCACTACTACACGTCCGACACCACGCTGTTGATCGGCGAAGAGAAAAAGGCCTGACCTGCTTTCAGCAGGCAATACGACCCCACAGAGGCATCCATGGCTGAATTCAAAGAAATTTCCCCCGACGCGCCCGTTGTCCAGAAGGTCACGAACTGGTTCGAGAACCGGATTCCGTCCGCCTTCTACATCTACAAGCGCGACATGGCCGAGTACTACGCGCCGAAGAACTTCAACTGGTGGTACATCTTCGGCTCGCTGGCAATGCTCGTGCTGGTGATCCAGATCGTGACGGGCATCTTCCTGGTGATGCACTACAAGCCCGACGCCAACCTCAATGCGGCTGGTGTGCCGGTGGCGTTCGCCTCGGTCGAATACATCATGCGCGACGTGCCATGGGGCTGGCTGATCCGTTACATGCACTCCACGGGGGCTTCCGCCTTCTTCGTGGTCGTGTACCTGCACATGTTCCGAGGCCTGATCTACGGGTCCTACCGCAAGCCGCGCGAGCTGGTGTGGCTGTTCGGCTGCGGCATCTTCCTGGTGCTGATGGCTGAGGCTTTCATGGGCTACCTGCTGCCGTGGGGTCAGATGTCTTACTGGGGTGCGCAGGTGATCGTGAACCTGTTCTCTGCCATTCCGTTTGTGGGCCCCGATCTGGCGCTGCTGATCCGTGGAGACTATGTGGTCGGTGACGCCACGCTCAACCGCTTCTTCAGCTTCCATGTGATCGCCGTGCCGCTGGTGCTGCTGGGCCTTGTGGTCGCCCACTTGATGGCGCTCCACGATGTGGGTTCCAACAATCCCGACGGTGTGGAAATCAAGGCGGGCCCCAAGGGCAATCGCTGGTCGGTGTCCGCTCCGGCCGATGGTGTTCCGTTCCATCCGTACTACACGGTGCACGACATCTTCGGTGTGTCGATGTTCCTGATGGTGTTCTCGGCCATTGTGTTCTTCGCGCCGGAGTTTGGCGGCTACTTTCTGGAGTTCAACAACTTCATCCCCGCGGACCCGCTGGTCACGCCGCTGCACATTGCGCCTGTCTGGTATTTCACGCCCTTCTACTCGATGCTGCGCGCCATCACCAGCGAGATGATGTATGCGCTGATCGCCTGCGTGCTGGCTGCCGCCCTGTTCGCCGTGCTCAAGTCCAAGCTTGCGGCGATGTTCAAGTTGGTGGTGCTGGGTGCCGCTGCGGTCACCGTGGTGCTGATGCTGGCCATCGATGCCAAGTTCTGGGGCGTCGTGACCATGGGTGGCGCTGTGATCATCCTGTTCTTCCTGCCGTGGCTGGACAACAGCCCGGTCAAGTCGATCCGTTACCGCCCGAGCTGGAACAAGTGGCTCTACACCGTCTTCGTGATCAACTTCCTCATTCTGGGATATCTGGGTGTGCAGCCTCCGTCCCCCGTGGGTGAGCGTGTTTCTCAGGTTGGCACGCTGTTCTACTTCGGCTTCTTCCTTCTGATGCCGTGGTGGAGTCGCCTGGGCGAGTTCAAGCAAGTGCCCAGCCGCGTCACCTTCAAGCCCCACTGAGTGCGATCCGGAGAATCACCAACATGAAAAAGATGTTTCTGGGCCTGATGCTGGCCTTCGGTCTGAGCGGGGTCGCCATGGCCGCTGGCTCTGGCTTTCCGCTGGACAAGGCGCCAGCCCGTACGAACGACATGGCGGCGCTGCAAAACGGTGCCAAGCTGTTCGTCAACTACTGCCTGAGCTGCCATTCGGCCTCGTTCATGCGTTACAACCGTCTGCGCGATATCGGCCTGACCGACAAGCAGATTGCCGAAAATCTGACCTTCACGACCGACAAGATCGGTGACACGATGAAGGCGGCCATCGATCCCAAGCAGGCGAAGGCTTGGTTCGGCGCCAATCCACCCGACCTGACCCTGGTGGCGCGCTCGCGCTCCAGCGGCGCCGGCACTGGTGCCGACTACATCTACACCCTGCTGCGCAGCTATTACCGCGACGAAACCAAGCCCACGGGCTGGAACAACCTGGTGTTCCCGAACATCGGCATGCCACACCCGCTGTGGGAACTGCAGGGCGAACGCAAGCCTGTCTTCGAAAAACACGAGAGCCACGGTCAGCAAGTCGAACTGTTCAAGAGTTGGGAGCCCGGCAAGGCCGGCACCATGTCACAAGAGCAGTACGATCAAAACGTCGGTGACCTGGTGGCCTACCTGCAGTGGATGGCTGAGCCGGCACAGAACAGCCGGGTGCGCATTGGCGTCTGGGTGCTTCTTTTCCTGGCGGCATTTACCATCGTGGCTTGGCGACTGAACGCTTCGTTCTGGAAAGACGTCAAGTAAATCGAGCATGCAGGGGCCCCGAAGCTGTATCGGGGTCACCCATGAAATTTGCAGTGGTTTGCGGTTCCGCGGGTTCGCGGGCTAGCAAACCACTGTTTTGTCTTAGGAGACTCCCACATGATGGTTTTGTACTCGGGCACCACCTGCCCCTATTCTCACCGCTGCCGCTTCGTGCTTTTCGAGAAGGGCATGGATTTCGAGATCCGCGATGTGGACCTCTACAACAAGCCAGAAGACATCAGTGTCATGAATCCGTACGGTCAGGTGCCGATCCTGGTGGAGCGGGACCTGATTCTGTATGAGTCGAACATCATCAATGAGTACATCGATGAGCGGTTTCCGCATCCCCAACTGATGCCTGGTGACCCTGTGGATCGCGCCCGGGTTCGCCTGTTCCTCCTGAACTTCGAAAAGGAGCTGTTCACCCACGTGTCCGTGCTCGAGTCTCGGAGCAGCAAGGGCAACGAAAAGGCGCTCGAAAAGGCACGTGCCCACATTCGCGACCGCTTGACCCAACTCGCGCCGGTGTTCCTCAAGAACAAGTTCATGCTGGGAGACAACTTCTCCATGCTGGATGTGGCAATTGCTCCCTTGCTTTGGCGCCTTGATTTCTATGGCATCGAGTTGAGCAAGAACGCTGCGCCTCTGCTGAAATACGCCGAGCGGATTTTTTCCCGTCCTGCTTATATCGAGGCACTGACGCCGTCCGAGAAGGTGATGCGCAAGTGATGAGGTTCTGCCTCGCTTGAGGCGAGCCTTCAGCGATGATTCGTGACGACATGGAATCAACCTCGACCCGTCCCTACCTCATACGTGCCTTGCACGAGTGGTGCACTGACAACGGGTATTCGCCCCATATCGCCGTGCGTGTGGATGGGTCGGTGAATGTTCCGATGGAGTACGTTCGCAACCGCGAGATCGTGCTCAACGTGAGCTTTGACGCGACCAATGGTTTGCGCCTGGGCAATGAGTTCATCGAGTTCAAGGCGCGGTTTGGTGGCGTTCCACGAGACGTGGTGGTGCCGACGACCCATGTGATCGCGATTTACGCGCGAGAGAACGGGGAGGGCATGGCTTTTCCTCCGCCGGATGAACTGCAAACGGCCACCGAGGAACCCGTGCAGATGACGCCGGAGTCTGGTGAGCAGGCGGCGGCTGATCGCGTGCCTTCACTCCGGTCGGTCCCGGTGCCTGTTGGGTCTGAAGATGGCGGAGCGGAGCCTCCGCCAGATGGAGCGGGTCGCAGTGGCGGTCGGCCCCAACTCAAGCGCGTCAAGTAGAATTTTCTTCCAGAAGCCGCTTTAGCTCAGTTGGTAGAGCACTCGCCTTGTAAGCGATAGGTCGTCTGTTCGAGTCAGACAAGCGGCACCATTCGGGGACTTCAGTGTCTTGGTGTTTGGATTTTCAAACGAATGGAGGTAATCTCCATTCCGTTTTGGGCCAGACGCTGCCGCATGGATGGCAGGAGTTGGCGAAGTTTGGTTGATGCGGCGGCGCTGCTGACCAGCAAACACCACTCACCGTCCGCCAGCGGGCCAGGTTGAACCTGTGAACGCAGCGGTGCTGGTATCAATGCCGTAACCGCTTCCAAGCAGTTCCGGGACGCGCGAATGCGCTCCTGCAGAAGTGCCAATGTGGGTTCTTCGCCAACAGCCTGTTCGAGGCTGAACACGCGTCTGTTGTACCGGTAGGCGGTGCTCATGCTTGGCAGGTTTGGCAACACTTCGCTGCCGTTGAAAGAGGTGGTCTGACAGTGCACATCATTATCACGGATGCCTGGCTGGCCAAAAGCCAAGCACTCCATTTGAGCGGCCTCAAGCTGGCACTATCTGGCATTCTTTTGTCGATACTGGTCATGTTGGGCTCCGTGGCCGCATACCACTGGGTGTTCCTGCATGGCGTGCGTCAGGAGTGGCCTGGCTTCAACTCGGTTGCCCGTCTGGTGACTCAGGGCGATGTCGACTCCAAAGAGCTGTACATGCGAGAGAACCTGGACGCCATGGCGCGCAAGCTCGGCGAAATGCAGGCCCGCATGCTCCAGATCGAGTCGTTGGGGGAGCGTGTGGCCGGACTCGCAGGGCTGAAGCCCGAAGAGTTCAAGGTACAGCCGGGATCCGGCGGGGCCTTGGTGTCTGGGCGGGATATCACGCTGCCTGAGCTGATGTCTGCGATGAACCAACTGGACAGAGTCAGTGGCGCGGGCGTGGATTGGCTGACGGTGATCGAGTCGCGACTGTTCGACCAGAAGATACAGCGCACGCTTGTCCCGACCGAAGAGCCGGTAGCGGGTGGCCGCATTGGCTCGCCATTTGGGTTCCGAATTGACCCCATCACCGGGCGCTCAGCCCTGCACACGGGCTTGGATTTCCCCGCAGACACCGGAACACCCATCTTGGCTGCCGCAGGAGGCGTGGTGGTGGTTCAGGACATGCACCCTGCCTACGGCAACATGGTGGAAGTGGATCATGGCAATGACCTGATCACCCGCTACGCCCATGCGTCAAGGGTGCTCGTCAAGAAGGGGGACATCGTCAAGCGTGGTCAGGTCATCGCCGCGGTGGGCTCCACGGGGCGATCGACGGGTCCGCATCTGCACTTCGAGGTGTGGGTGTCGGGCGTACCACAGGACCCATCCCGGTTCCTGGCTGCAGGAGAGACACTCGCGGCGGCTCAACTGGTTCCAGGCAACCCGCGGAGGCCCTGATCAGCCTCCGAAGCCGCCGGGTAAAATTGCGGCTTTGCTCTTGAAACAGCAGCGTTTGCCGGCACCTTCCGCGTGCCCGTGCAAGCCGATACGGCTGGCAGGAGTTGTTCGATCATTTCGCCTGCCTGGCATTTCCATGCCTGCTGCCGGTCCGCACTTATGGCCACAAATTTCCTCACCAAACTGTTCGGTAGCCGCAACGACCGTCTGCTCAAGACCTACCGCAAAACGGTGGAACGCATCAACAGTCTGGAGCCTCAATTCGAGAAGCTCAGCGACGACGAGTTGACAGCGCAGACGGAGGTGTTCAAGCGCCGCCTGGCCGACGGCGCCACCCTCGATGCGATCCTTCCCGAGGCATTCGCTGTGGTGCGCGAGGCAAGCAAGCGCGTGATGAAGATGCGTCACTTCGATGTGCAACTGGTTGGTGGTATTGCGCTGCACTCCGGGAAAATCGCCGAGATGCGAACCGGTGAAGGCAAGACACTGACCGCCACGCTGCCGGTCTACCTCAATGCGCTGTCTGGCAAAGGCGTTCACGTCGTGACCGTGAACGATTACCTGGCGAGCCGCGATGCCCAGTGGATGGGGCGGCTGTACAACTTTCTCGGGCTGTCGGTCGGCATCAACCTGCCCCAGGCACCGCGCGAGGAAAAGCAAGCCGCGTACGGCGCCGACATCACCTACGGCACCAACAATGAGTACGGCTTTGACTACTTGCGCGACAACATGGTGCACGAGGCCAAGGACCGCGTGCAGCGGGGACTGAATTTTGCGATCGTCGACGAGGTGGACTCGATCCTGATCGACGAAGCCCGTACGCCGCTGATCATCAGTGGCCAGGCCGAGGATCAGACGCCGGTCTATACCGCCATCAAGCAATTGGTGCCGCACCTGACCCGCCAGGAAGGCGAGGCCGATCCCCGCACCGGCGAAGGCGTGATCAAGCCGGGTGACTTCACGGTGGACGAGAAAGCACACTCCATCCACATGACCGAACAGGGGCACGAAAATGCCGAGCGCCTGCTCAGCCAGGCGGGTCTGTTGCCAGAGGGCGCTTCGCTGTACGACCCTGCGAACATCGCGTTGATGCACCACCTGGTGACGTCGCTCAAGGCTCATCACCTCTACCACCGCGACCAGCACTATGTGGTGCAGAACGGCGAGATCGTCATCGTGGACGAGTTCACCGGCCGGCTGATGTCCGGTCGCCGCTGGAGCGACGGACTGCACCAGGCGGTGGAGGCCAAGGAAGGCGTCGCGATCCAGCCCGAGAACCAGACGCTGGCTTCGATCACCTTTCAGAACTACTTCCGTCTGTACGGCAAGCTGTCGGGCATGACCGGTACCGCCGACACGGAGGCCTACGAATTCCAGGAAATTTACGGTCTGGAGACCGTGGTGATCCCGCCGAACCGCCCCAGCCAGCGCGTCGATCAGCTCGACCGTGTGTACAAGACCACCAAGGAAAAGTACGTTGCGGCGATCCAGGACATCCGCGAGTGCCACGAGCGTGGGCAGCCGGTGCTGGTGGGCACGTCCTCGATCGAGAACTCGGAGATCATCTCCGGTCTGCTCACCGCCGAAAAGCTGCCGCACGAGGTGCTCAATGCCAAGCAGCACGCCCGAGAAGCGGACATCATCGTGCAGGCGGGGCGCCCGGGCGCCATCACCATTGCTACCAACATGGCTGGCCGCGGCACCGACATCGTGCTCGGTGGCAACCTGGAAAAGATGGTCGCGGCGGTTGATGCCGACGAGTCGCTGGACGACGCCAGCAAGGCGCAGCGCGTGCAGGCGCTTCGTGATCAGTGGCAGTTGGACCACGAGAAGGTGAAGTCGCTCGGCGGCCTGCGCATCATCGCGACCGAACGCCATGAAAGCCGCCGCATTGACAACCAGCTGCGGGGCCGATCGGGCCGTCAGGGCGACCCGGGTTCGTCCCGTTTCTACCTGAGCCTGGACGACTCGCTGATGCGGATCTTTGCAGGCGAGAAGGTACGGGCGATCATGGACCGGCTGAAGATGCCAGAGGGCGAGGCCATTGAGGCCGGCATCGTCACACGCAGCATCGAAAGTGCCCAGCGCAAGGTCGAGGCCCGCAACTTCGATATCCGCAAGCAGCTGCTGGAATACGACGATGTGTCGAACGACCAGCGCAAGGTGATCTACCAGCAGCGCAACGACATCCTGGACGCACAGAGCCTGCGGGCCCAGATCGACGCATTGCGCGAGGGTTGCATGACGGATCTGGTGCACCAGTTCGTGCCCGAAGGCAGCGTGGAGGAGCAATGGGATCTGCCCGGCCTCGAGCGTGTGCTGCGCGAAGAGTGGTCGGTGGATCTGCCGGTTGCCAGCTGGGTGTCTGAGTCCGAGGCGGTCGAGGTCGACGACATCGTCGAGCGTGTTCAGAAGGCTGCCAAGCAAGTGTTCGAAGACAAGGTGGCACTGGTCGGCGATGAAAATTTCACCCAGTTCGAGCGCATGGTGCTCCTGCAGACCATCGACAGCCAGTGGCGGGACCACCTGTCCGCACTCGACTACCTGCGGCAGGGCATCCACCTGCGGGGCTACGCCCAGAAGCAGCCCAAGCAGGAGTACAAGAGGGAGGCCTTCCAGCTGTTTGGCCAGTTGCTCGACAGTGTGAAGAACGACGTGACCCGCATCCTGATGAACGTGCGCGTGCAGTCGGCCGAGCAGATCTCTGAAGCCACCGAGCAGATGGAGGCCAGCGCCGAACAGATTGCCAACGTGACCTACACCGCGCCGACCGAAACCGGCGAAGCCGAGAGCGTTGTCGACCCCGCGACTGCGGTGGCCGAGGTGCCGCGTGTGGGGCGCAACGACCCCTGCCCCTGCGGCAGCGGCAAGAAGTACAAGCACTGCCACGGCGCACTGACTTGATGCCCTTTTGACCGGAATCTGATGCCATGGCTGTGAACTACATTGCCCCCCAAGCCCAGGACCTGCTGCCCGTCGCGGGTGTTCGCATCGGCGTGGCCGAAGCTGGCATTCGCAAAGCGAACCGCAAGGACCTGACCGTTTTTCTGCTGGATGAGGGCAGTGTCGTCGGGGCTGTGTTCACGCAGAACCGCTACGCGGCTGCGCCCGTGCAGGTGTGCCGGGACCATCTCGCTGCGGGCCTGGGTATCCGGGCCATGGTGATCAACACGGGCAACGCCAATGCCGGCACGGGTGAGCCGGGTTTGCAGAACGCCCGTCAGACCACGAATGCACTGGCGCTGGCCCTGGGTGTGCAGCACGAGCAGGTGCTGCCTTTTTCGACCGGCGTGATCATGGAGCCCCTGCCACTGGAGCGGCTGCTCGTCGGACTGCCTGCCGCTCTGTCAGATGCCGGCAGTGCCGCCGGTGCCACAGGTGCGCAATGGCTCAAGGCGGCCGAGGGGATCATGACCACCGACACGCTTCCCAAGGCGATCAGCCGCCAGGCGACGGTGGGGGGCCAGACCGTGACCGTGAGTGGCATCGCCAAAGGGGCGGGCATGATCCGCCCGAACATGGCGACCATGCTGGGTTATGTGGCCACCGATGCGGCGGTGGCGCCCGCCTTGATGCCGGCCCTGGCCAAACGGCTGGCCGACGGTTCCTTCAACCGCGTCACAGTGGACGGTGACACATCGACCAACGACTCCTTTGTTGTGGTGGCCACGGGCAAGGCTGGCAATCCGGTCGTGACCGACCTGGCCAGCGCCGACGGCCGGGCCCTGCTGGCGGCCATGACAGAAGTGGCCCAGTTCCTGGCCCACGCCATCGTGCGCGACGGCGAAGGCGCCACCAAGTTCATCACGGTGCGGGTGGAAGGCGGGGCCAGCAGCGACGAATGCCTGAAGGCGGCCTACGCCGTGGCCCACTCGCCGCTGGTCAAGACAGCTTTTTTTGCCAGCGACCCCAACCTGGGCCGGATTCTTGCCGCCGTCGGTTACGCCGGCATCGCCGACCTAGATGCGTCCAAGATTGAATTGCATCTGGGGGATGTGCATGTCGTCAAGGCGGGTGGTCGCAACCCCGACTACCGCGAAGAAGACGGGCAGCGCGTCATGAAGGCAGCCGAGATCCTGGTGCGCATCGGGCTGGGGCGCGGAAGCGCCACCGAGACGGTCTGGACCTGCGACTTCAGCCACGACTACGTGACCATCAACGCCGACTACCGGTCCTGACCCAAGGTCGCTGGGCATGAACGAGCAATTCGAACGGCTCCTGCAAAGAGCCGAACAGCTGATCTCCCGCATCGAGTCGGTGCTGCCCCAGCCGTTGGGTGCTCCCGACTGGAACGCCTCCATCGCATTTCGCTACCGCAAACGCAGCAGCGGTCATGGCGTCCTGGAGCCGGTGCGCCAGGTGGCCCAGATGCGTCTGTCCGACCTGCAGGAAATCGACGGGCAGAAGGAAAAGATCCAGCGCAACACCGAGCAGTTCGTGCAAGGTTTGCCCGCCAACAACGTGTTGTTGACGGGCGCGCGTGGTACCGGCAAATCGTCTCTGATCAAGGCTTGCCTGAACGAGTATGCGCCGCAGGGTTTGAGGCTGATCGAGGTGGACAAGGCCGATCTGGTGGACCTCCCCGACATCGTGGATGTGGTGGCCGACAGACCCGAGCGCTTCCTGGTCTTCTGCGATGACCTGAGTTTCGAGGACGGCGAGGCGGGGTACAAGGCCCTCAAATCCATCCTCGATGGTTCGGTGTCGGCGGCAGGGCAGAACGTCCTGATCTGCGCGACCAGTAATCGACGGCACCTCCTGCCGGAGTACATGAAGGAGAACCTCACGTACACCCATACCGCCGATGGCGAGGTGCATCCCGGCGAGGTGGTGGAGGAAAAGATCTCTCTGTCTGAGCGCTTCGGGCTATGGGTCAGCTTCTACCCGTTCAGCCAGGACGAGTACTTGAGTATCGTGGCCCAGTGGCTGGCGTCGTTTGATGTGCCTGCAGCCGAGATCGAAGCGGCGCGACCGCAGGCCCTGGTCTGGGCGCTCGAACGCGGTTCGCGCAGCGGACGCGTGGCCTACCAGTTTGCCCGCGACTACGCGGGCTCTCATCGTTCGCAGCCATGAGGCAGACCGCGGTGCTGGTGGTCGATGGCGGCGGCACCACCGAGGGCGCGCAGCGCCCGGTCACGGAGGTTGCGGTCGGCATCCTCGTCGATGCAGAGGGCCGCTATCTCCTGACATCCCGACCACCTGGCAAGGTCTACGCTGGTTATTGGGAGTTCCCGGGCGGCAAGCTGGAGGTCGGTGAAAGCGTGGAGCAGGCCTTGCGACGGGAGCTGCAGGAGGAGATCGGCGTCACCATTGGCCCGGCCATGGCCTGGCGGCGATCACTGGTCGACTATCCCCACGCGCTGGTCCGCCTGAACTTCTGCAAGGTCTACGAGTGGTCCGGGGACCTGCACATGCATGAGGGTCAGAGCCATCGCTGGGAGCGGTTGCCGGTGAGCTGCGAGCCTGTGCTGCCGGGGACGGTGCCGGTGCTCGCCTGGCTGGCCGAAGAAGAGGCTGCCGCTGCTCCGCCTGCCTGCTGAAACGACTCAGTGTTCTTCGAAGCCAGGCTCGCGATCGGACGCCTGCTCGGGCACTTTGAACTGTTCGCTCGCCCAGGCGCCCAGATCCATCTGCTTGCAGCGTTCGCTGCAGAAAGGTCGGTAGGGGTTGGTGGCGGCGTACAGGCTTGCACTTCCGCAGGTCGGGCATGTCACCTGTTTGGGTACCTGGCTCATGAAGGCGTTCAGGAGCAGAGCGTGAGCTCGAAAGACGCATCCTCCCCGGCGGGATGCAGGCGTTCATCCACTCCCAAGCGCAGCAATCGGACCGACAGCATCAGGCGGTTGCCACTGATCTCTGGGATCAGCCCAAGGCGCGGATCTATGGCAAGGCGCAGCAACTGGTAGGTACGGCCTTGGGGAAGGTTTTGCTGGAACTGGCCGCCGGGAGCCACCACTTTGTGAGGGGACCCGGAGTCCCGCATCATCTTCAGCAGCAACATGATGGCTTCAGCCAGCGGTGCCAGGGGCTGTACCCAGCGCTGAAGGTCTGCTTGGCGCAGCGACGCTGACTGGTGCTGCCAGTGGAAGTAACCGGGCAAGTCAAACTCGCAGGTACCGCCCGGAATGCCGATGCGGCTCCGAATGGCCATCAGCCAGTCGTTGTCGGTCAGGGACTGGCCGGTTTTGCCGGTTGCACCGCTGAGTTCCGAAAAACTGGCGTCCAGCTGGCCAATGACTTCGTCAAGCACCCGTTCGGAGATGGCAGGGTTGCCGCGGTAGCCGTTGAGCTGGATGCGGTGCCGGTCAATGTCTTTGAGGACATCTGACTTCATGTCCGCACGGGCGGCCACATCCATGATCTCGAAGATGGTCTGAATGGCGAAGTGGTGATCCAGCGCGTCAGAGCGAGTCACAAGCTCGGACAGCCGTGTGAACAGATGCTCCAGTCGGAGGTAAGTCCGGACGCGCTCGTTGAAGGGGTATTCGTACAGGATCACAGCGTCAAAGGGCGCAGAGGTTCAGTCATGGGCTTGTTCATCATAGTCCCAACCGGCGAGCCATTCCCAGGACCAAGGCTTGCAGCGCCGGTAGATCGATTCCATCGTTCCAGAGCACGCCGTCAGCGCTGGCCAGTCGTTTGGCGCGCTGGCTTTGCTGGGCGATGACGCTCTCGACCTGCTGGCGAGGCCAACCGTTGCGAGCCATGACCCGGGCGATCTGGGTTTCGTGCTCACAGTCCACCACGAGCACTGTATCCAGTTGAGGGCGCCAGCGGTCCGATTCGACGAGCAGGGGCACATCAAACACCACGCAATCAGCAGGGCTTGTTTGCAACAGCCGCTCCAGCTCCTCATGGACCCGTGGATGGATGATCGACTCCAGCAGCTGTTTGGCTTGCGGGTTTGCGAACACGTGTGTCCTCATCCTGTCGCGGTCCATAGCGCCGTCGGCGGAGACGAAGGTCTCGCCGAAATGGTGCCGTATGTCCGGTATGGCTGCACCGCCGGCTTGGGTGCACATGCGCGCAATGTGGTCAGCGTCCAGAACGGTGGCTCCGCACGTTTGCAGGATCTTGGCCACGGTGCTCTTTCCGCTGCCGATGCCTCCTGTCAGGCCCACGCGACGCATGGCTGGCGGGCAGTTCAGAGGCCAATCGCGGCCAGAATGGCGCGGGGCCCGAAGAACAGCGAAGTGAGTCCGGCCAGGGCCAGGAAGGGGCCAAACGGAACATAGCCTCCTTCGCGCAGTTGGGAAAACATCTTGATGCCAATGCCAACGATGGCACCGATGACCGATGCCATGAGGATGATCGGCACGAGTGCCTGCCAGCCGAACCATGCTCCCAGCGCGGCGAAGAGCTTGAAATCGCCGTAGCCCATGCCTTCCTTGCCCGTCGCCAGCTTGAATCCCCAATACACCAGCCAAAGTGACAGATAGCCCCCGACAGCGCCCCACAGCGCTTCGGCCAGCGCCACGCCAGTGAGTCCAAGCGCCGACGCACACAAGCCTGCCCAAAGCAGCGGCAAAGTGATGTCGTCGGGCAGTAGCGTGGTGTCCCAGTCGATGCAGGTCAGTGTCACGAGGCTTGCGGCGAACCCGCTCCAGACCAACGCCTCCCAACCCAGCCCCCATGTCCAGCCGCACCAGGCGAACAGAGCGCTCGCAACGAGCTCCACTGTCGGGTAGCGGAGACTGATGGGCGCTTTGCAGCCGGCGCATTTGCCTCCAAGGGCAAGATAGCTGACCACCGGAACATTTTCAAACCACCGGATCTGGTGTCCGCAATGCGGGCAGGCAGAGCGAGGCACCATGAGGTTGTAGGGGGCCGAAGCATCAGTGTCTGTTGCTGTGCCTTGCAGTTCTGCACATTCGGCGGCCCACCGCAACTCCATCATCTTGGGCAGTCGGTGGATGACCACATTGAGGAAGCTGCCGACCAGCAGCCCCAGAACGCCCAGAAGTGCAGCGTCCAGCAGGTTGACCATGCTGATCAAACGACCTGGCCCAGCTTGAAGATTGGCAGGTACATCGACACCACAATGCCACCGATCACCGTACCGAGCACCACGATGATGATGGGTTCCATCAGGCTGGACAGCCCAGCGACCATGTCGTCCACTTCGGCCTCGTAGAAGTCCGCGGCCTTGCCCAGCATGTGGTCGATGGAGCCGGATTCTTCACCGATGGCACACATCTGCAGCACCATGGAAGGGAAGATGTTGGCATTGGTCATGGCATTGGTCAGGCTGGTGCCGGTCGATACCTCCTGCTGGATGCGCTCGGTGGCTTTGGAGAAAACCGAGTTGCCCGATGCGCCACCGACAGAGTCCAGTGCCTCGACCAACGGTACACCAGCCGCAAACATGGTGGCCAGTGTGCGGGTCCATCGTGCGATTACCGACTTCTCCACCAATGCCCCAAAGATGGGTATTTTCAACAGTAGTCGGTCCATGAACATTTGCACTTTTTCATTGCGCTTCCAAGCCTGCATGAAGAAGTACGAGACGCCGAAGATGCCGCCGAAGATCAACCACCAGTATTCGGTGAAGAACTCGCTCATCGCAATCACGAACAGTGTGGGGCCAGGCAGATCGGCACCGAACGAGGTGAACACCTGTTTGAAGGACGGAATCACGAAGATCATGATCACCGCCACCACCACGAACGCCACGATGATCACCGCGACCGGGTACATGAGGGCCGACTTGATCTTCGACTTCAGTGCCTCCGTTTTCTCCATGTAGGTCGCCAGGCGGTCCAGCAACTCTTCCAAGATGCCGGCCGCTTCCCCCGCTTCGACGAGATTGCAGTACAGGCTGTCAAAGTACAGAGGATACTTGCGGAAGGCTGCGCTGAGGGATGTACCGGTTTCGACGTCGGACCGGATGTCGTTGAGCAGTTTGGAGAGGCTCGGATTGGGGTTGCCACGTCCGACGATGTCGAAAGCCTGCAGGAGGGGGACGCCTGCTTTCATCATGGTTGCCAACTGCCGCGTGAAGATGGCGATGTCCTTGGGCTTGATCCGCTTGCCCGAACGCATCCGGCGCTTCTTGACCTTGGTGACCACGATGCCTTGGCGTCGCATGGCAGCCAGCACTTGGTTTTCTCCAATCGCCCGTGTCTCGCCCCGAACCGCTTTTCCGTTGCGATCCTTTCCCTCCCACTCGAACACGAAATCCTGGGTGCCTTTTGATGCTGCAGTAGCCATGTGTTCCTCGTTTCCCGGTCCGGATGGCGATTACTCGTTTGTGACGCTGAGCACTTCGTCCAGCGATGTCACACCCTGCTTGACCTTGAGGAGCCCGGACTCACGCAAGGTTCTGACCCCTTCACGCGACGCCTGTTGGGCAATGTCCAGAGCGCTGCCACCCTTGAGGATGATTCGCTGGATTTCCTCCGAAATGGGCATCACCTGATAGATGCCGACACGGCCTTTGTAGCCGTTGTTGCAGGACGAGCAGCCCACCGGCTTGTACGGAGTCCAACTCCCGTCCAGTTCTTCCGCCTTGTACCCGGCGTCCAGCAAGGCTTTGCGGGGAACGTCCAGCGGCGCCTTGCAATTGGGGCACAAGCGTCTTGCAAGTCGCTGGGCGGTGATGAGAATCACGCTGGAAGCAATGTTGAACGTGGGAATGCCCATGTTCATCATCCGCGTGAGGGTGGTGGGGGCGTCGTTGGTGTGTAGTGTCGACAGGACCATGTGGCCTGTCTGGGCAGCCTTGATCGAGATGTCCGCCGTTTCGAGATCGCGGATTTCGCCGACCATGATGACGTCCGGATCTTGTCGCAGGAACGCCTTGAGCGCGGCGGCAAACGTCAGCCCCGCCTTTTCATTGACGTTGACCTGGTTGACTCCTGGTAGGTTGATTTCCGACGGGTCTTCCGCCGTGGAAATATTGATGCCAGGCTTGTTCAACAAATTCAGGCAGGTGTAAAGCGAA
The DNA here is from genome assembly GCF_001592285.1 of Hydrogenophaga pseudoflava NBRC 102511. Classification (GTDB taxonomy): domain Bacteria; phylum Pseudomonadota; class Gammaproteobacteria; order Burkholderiales; family Burkholderiaceae_C; genus Hydrogenophaga; species Hydrogenophaga pseudoflava. Next base: position 125,602 of record NZ_BCWQ01000004.1, read on the forward strand.
ACTGTCTTGCCCGAGCCCGTCGGACCAGTGACGAGCACCATGCCGTATGGGCGTGAAATCGCGCTGAGCAGACGCTCCTTCTCCTCCGGCTCGTACCCAAGGGCATCAATGCCAACCTTGGCACTGCTGGGGTCGAGAATACGTATCACGATCTTTTCACCGAACAGCGTCGGCAACGTGCTGACACGGAAGTCGATCACCCGCTCAGGCCCCACCTTGAGCTTCATGCGGCCATCCTGCGGAACTCGCTTCTCGGAGATGTCCATTCTGGAGATCACCTTGATACGGGAAGCGAGCTTGTCCTTGATCGCAACGGGCGGTGAGGCGATTTCGCGCAACTCACCGTCGATGCGAAAACGCACCCGGTAGTTGTGCTCGTACGGCTCGAAGTGGAGGTCAGACGCCCGCATATTGAATGCGTCCAGCAGCATCTTGTGCAAGAACTTGACCACTGGCGCGTCATCAACTTCCGAGGATGTGGTCTTGTCGGCTTCCGTCGTGACAGCTTCGGCTGCAAATTCGTCGAACTCGAACTCTCCACCGACAATCTGGTCCATCGCCTCATTGGCTGTGGTGGATTGCGCTTCAATGAGTTTGCTGAGCTTGTCGTACTCGGCGATGACCCAGTCCACACCCAGTTGGGTCGCAAACTTGATCTTCTCTGCCGCTTGTTGATCGGCCGGATCGGCCGTAGCGACCATCAACCTGTTGTTGCGTTTGCTCAGGACAACAATGCGGTAGTCGCTGCAGATCTTGGGGTCGAGCAGGCCTTTGGGTAGTCTCTGTAGGTCGATCGCATCAAGATCCAGCAGGGGCGCTGCGAACGCCGTGGACATCGTATGAGCGAGATCGGAAGCAGAAACGGCCCCGGAACCGGTCAGTTCTGCGATGAAACTGGTGCGCCCGCTTTGAGCCTTCTTGTACAGATCTTCGGCGGCCTTTTGTCCCAGCTTTCCTGCGCTCACCAGCGCCCTACCCAAGCCGGGCAGAGCCATGGAAGGTGTATCTTGAGGGGCTGTTTCGACAGATGCCATAACCGCGTAATCTATCGTAAATCAATGACTTGGAAGACACAATTCACCCAAACTGTGTCGAAATCGTACCTGCGCACAGGCCGTACGTTGTATGGAGGTGTCGATTGATGCCCACGAAGCCGGTGGAAACCGGGGCGGGCAGACAAAAAACGATGGTCGGGGTGAGAGGATTCGAACCTCCGGCCTCTACGTCCCGAACGTAGCGCTCTACCAGGCTAAGCTACACCCCGCCGAAGCGCGCGATCTGGTGCGAACCGATCTGCGCTGTTTTTTGTCTTTCAGGAGCGTCGCTCCAACAAGTCAGCCGCCAATTGTAGCAAAGCCGAGCGGTACGGATTGTCAGGAAGCGTTCGGGCGGCCTCCATGGCTCGACGGGCCTCTTTCATGGCGCTCAATCGGGCTGCCTCAAGGGCGCCTGTTTCGCGAATGATGTTCTGGATGGCGTCCATATGCTCCACGTCGCCTTCAATGATGGCGGCTTGCAGGAGTTGATGCTGTTCGGGCGACGCCTTTTTGAGTGCACAAATGATGGGCAGCGTCACTTTTCCTTCGCGCAGGTCATCGCCCAGGTTCTTGCCCAGCTCTTGGGCGTCTCCTTCGTAATCCAGGACATCGTCGATCACCTGGAACGCGGTCCCCAGTGCCTGGCCGTAAACGGCGCATGCGCTTTCCACCTCGGTAGGTGCTCCTGCAAGGATCGGAGCCAGTCGGGCGCTTGCTTCAAACAGCTTCGCGGTCTTTGACCGGATGACGCGCAGGTAGGCTGCCTCGTCGAGGGAGGGGTCGTGCATGTTGACCAGTTGCTGTACTTCCCCTTCGGCAATGACGTTGGTTGCATCGGACAGCACTTGCATGACCCGCATGTTGTTCACGTCTACCATCATCTGGAATGCGCGGGAGTACAAGAAGTCTCCCACAAGTACGCTGGGCGCATTTCCGAACCGTTCATTGGCAGTGGCGCGACCTCTTCGCAGCGTGGACTCGTCAACCACATCGTCATGCAAAAGGGTTGCAGTGTGGATGAACTCAACCACAGCGGCAAGCGTGTGACGGTGTGGATGGTCGCTCCCCAATGCCCCGCTGACGAGCAGAAGCAGGGCGGGGCGCAGCCGCTTGCCGCCCGCAGAGATGATGTACTGGGATACTTCCTTGACCAGGGGGACCTCGGAGGTGAGGCGTTCATTGATCACCAGATCAACGGCCCGCATGTCCAGCCGTATCAGGTCGAGAGGCGAGTCGTTGGAAGGGCTGGCTGGTGTCAAGATCGGCTACCGCGGTTCGGCTGAATGAAGTGCGCGGATTATAGGAACCGAGCAAGGTGTGCCTGATCGGCATGCCGTGTCCGTGTTGCGATCTTCAGGGTGCTCGTTTGAGGGGATCGTACTTCTTCCTGTCAGAAGGTGCGAGGGTGCTATAATTCGCGGTTCGGCGGAGGTTCGTCTGCCGAGTGCCAGGCAAATCCCTGCTGGCAACAACTTTATGAGGTTCCTATGTACGCGGTCATAAAAACCGGTGGCAAGCAATATCGCGTTGCTGCCGGCGAAAAAATTAAAGTAGAACAGATTGCTGCGGAAGTGGGCCAGGAAATCGTGATCGACCAGGTTCTTGCTGTCGGCAATGGCAGCGAACTCAAGGTTGGCACTCCCCTGGTCTCTGGCGCGACAGTCAAGGCCACCGTGGTGGCTCATGGTCGGCACGACAAAGTGCGCATTTTCAAGATGCGTCGTCGTAAGCACTACCAGAAGCGCCAGGGTCATCGTCAAAATTTCACCGAGCTGCAGATCGCTGCGATCGCTGCCTGAGGAGTAGTTTGAAATGGCACAGAAAAAAGGCGGCGGCTCTACGCGAAACGGGCGCGATTCTAAGCCAAAGATGCTTGGCGTGAAGGCATTCGGTGGTGAGTTGGTGTCGGCTGGTTCCATCATCGTGCGCCAGCGCGGTACCAAGTTCCATCCCGGTACCAACGTCGGTGTGGGCAAGGACCATACTCTGTTTGCGACTGTGGACGGGCATGTGACCTTCGCCACCAAGGGTGCACTGAACCGCCATACCGTGAGCATCACGCCGGTGTGATGCGGTGGCCCTCTCGGGCCACTGGCTGGATGGCAGCATCCCGTGGAAAGGCCCGCCGTTCGCGGGCCTTTTTTGTTTGATTTTTCGGAAGCGCTGATCATGAAGTTTGTGGACGAAGCCACGATCGATGTTGCTGCAGGCGATGGCGGCAACGGCTGCGCGTCGTTCCGGCATGAGAAGTACAAGGAGTTCGGTGGTCCGGACGGTGGGGACGGCGGCCGTGGCGGCCATGTCTACGCTCTTGCAGATGCCAGTCTGAACACGCTGGTGGATTTCCGTTACACGCGCCGTTTTGAGGCACAGCGAGGCGAGCACGGCAAGGGGTCCGACATGTTTGGCGTCAAGGGGGATGACATCGTCCTCAAGATGCCAGTGGGAACTATCATTTCCGATGCCGAGACGGGTGAAGTGCTGTTCGAGTTGCTCCAGCCGGGCGAGCAGATCACCATTGCCAAAGGAGGTGATGGCGGCTTTGGCAACATGCATTACAAGAGTTCCACCAACCGGGCGCCCCGGCAAAAGACGCCCGGGTGGCCTGGGGAGCGCCGCACGCTCAAGCTGGAGCTCAAGGTTCTGGCGGATGTCGGTCTGCTGGGCATGCCCAACGCGGGCAAGTCGACACTGATTGCGGCCATTTCCAACGCGCGCCCGAAGATCGCGGACTACCCTTTCACCACGCTGCACCCCAACTTGGGTGTGGTGCGTGTGGGGCCTGAGAAGAGCTTTGTGGTGGCCGATGTGCCGGGTCTGATCGAGGGGGCCTCGGAAGGAGCAGGTCTGGGGCATCAGTTCCTTCGTCACCTGCAGCGCACCCGGCTGTTGCTGCATCTTGTGGACGTGGCTCCGTTCGACGACACCGTGGATCCCGTGCAGCAGGCCAAGGCCATTGCGGCCGAGCTCAAGAAGTTCGATCCGGAGCTGTACGCCAAGCCTAGATGGCTGGTGCTCAACAAGCTGGACATGGTCCCGGCCGAAGAGCGGGAATCACGGGTGAAAGACATCGTCAAGAGACTCAAGCACAAGGGGCCGGTGTTCGAGATTTCAGCGCTCACCCGCGAAGGCTGCGAACTGCTGGTGCAGAAGATCTATGCTCACATTGCCAAGGTTCATGAAGACGCGCAGGCACCTGCTGTGGTGGACCCGCGCTTCGCAGGCAGTGATCAACAACCCGATTGACGAAACTCCTATACGACCATGGCAGATGTGGGAAGCCCAGCGACCGCTCCTATCAACGACCTGAGCGGTATTCCTTCGGTGGTGAGGTCTGCGCGACGCATTGTCGTCAAAGTGGGCTCCAGTCTGGTCACCAATGAAGGGCGGGGGTTGGACGAGGCGGCCATCGGCCACTGGAGTCAGCAACTGGCAGCCCTTGTTCAAGACGGGCGTGAGCTGATCATGGTCAGCAGCGGCGCCGTGGCCGAGGGCATGAAGCGGCTGGGCTGGACGAGCCGTCCGAAAGAAATCAACGAACTGCAGGCTGCGGCAGCCGTCGGGCAAATGGGGCTGGTCCAGATGTATGAGACCAAGCTGCGCGAGTGTGGCGTCGGCAGTGCGCAGGTGCTGCTGACACACGCGGATCTGGCTGATCGCGAGCGCTACCTCAACGCACGGTCCACGCTGCTGACCTTGCTGCAGCTTGGTGTGGTTCCAGTGATCAACGAAAACGACACCGTTGTCAACGACGAGATCAAGTTCGGTGACAACGACACGCTGGGCGCCCTGGTGGCCAATCTGGTTGAGGCGGATGTATTGATCATCCTGACGGACCAGAAAGGGTTGTACACCGCAGATCCGCGCCGTGATCCTTCGGCGGCCTTTGTGCATGTGGCGCGCGCAGGTGACCCGCAACTGGAGGCCATGGCCGGTGGCGCGGGTTCTGGCATTGGCAAGGGCGGCATGATCACCAAGATCCTGGCGGCCAAACGTGCCGCCGGTTCGGGTGCGTCCACCGTGATCGCGTGGGGGCGTGAGCCGCGCGTGCTGCAGCGCCTTTGTGATGGTGAGGCCATCGGCACCTGTCTGGTGGCCCAGACCGCGAAGCAGCAGGCGCGCAAGCAGTGGATGGCCGACCACTTGCAGATGCGGGGTGCGGTGGTGGTCGATGCCGGGGCGGTCGAAAAGATCGTGGGAGAAGGCAAGAGCCTGCTGCCCATCGGCATGACCGGCGTCGAGGGGGAGTTCTCGCGCGGCGACGTGATCGCTGTGCGGGGGCCGGACGGGGCAGAAATCGCGCGCGGCCTTGCGAACTACGCCAGCCCGGAAGCGCGCCTGATCTGCCGCAGGTCGTCGGCAGATTTTGAGCGCCTGCTGGGCTACGCCGCCGAGCCCGAGATGATCCACCGGGACAACCTGGTGCTCACGCGCACCTGAGCAGGGGATTCGGCCCAGGGGGTCGGTTCAGTCCAGGCTGGGGCGGGGTTGGGCCTGAGGGTCGGGGTCGAAGCTGGCGCCCGGGGGCAGTTCCATCCCGCCCGGGCACAGGCGAGGCATGACATGGGGGACCTGATCTGCGGCTGACCGCTGAGGGCGACCACCAGCGCGCAGGTAGCGGTTGCGGTGGTCGTTTTTGGGCAGGTAACGGGCCAGCTCGGTCAGCGCCATTTCATATACACCGCGCTTGAACTCGACCACCACATCCAGCGGTACCCAATAGTCGTGCCAACGCCAGGCATCGAACTCCGGATGATCGGTGGCGCGCAGGTTCAGGTTCCAGTCCTGCGCGACAAGGCGCAGCAGATACCAGATCTGCTTCTGACCCTTGTAGTGACCACGTGCATCTCTGCGGATGAACCGGTCTGGCACTTCGTAGCGCAACCAGTCCCGCGTGCGGGCGACGATGCAGACGTGTTCGGGCTTGAGCCCCACCTCTTCGTGCAGTTCCCGGTACATGGCCTGCTCGGGGGTTTCACCCCGGTCAATGCCGCCCTGCGGGAACTGCCAGGAGTGGGAGCGAATGCGCTTGCCCCAGAACACCTGGTTTCTCTGGTTGAGCAGAATGATGCCGACATTGGGCCTGAAGCCTTCTCTGTCAAGCATAATCAACCCCAAATTTTTTGAACTGTCTGGATTATGCATCGCGCATGACAAATTGCGTACCAATTGCGATGCGGCATCGGCCCAACGCCGGGTAAACACCGACCGACGGAGCCGCTGCTCTCCAGCCCCATTCCGACCTGTCCCCATGCCTTTTCCACCTTTGTGGTGGTTCGCCCATGAAAGCTTCCCAGTTCCTCATCACCACCCTGAAAGAAGCCCCCGCCGATGCCGAGGTGGTGAGCCACCAGCTCATGACCCGTTCCGGCATGATCCGCAAGCTCGGCGCCGGCATCTACAACTACATGCCCATGGGGTTGCGCGTGATCCAGAAGGTGGAAGCCATCGTGCGCGAGGAGATGAACCGCGCCGGCGCGGTGGAAATGACCATGCCGGTGGTGCAGCCGGCCGAGCTCTGGCAGGAGACCGGCCGGTTCGAGAAGATGGGGCCGGAGCTGCTGCGCATCAAGGACCGGCATGAGCGCGACTACATCATTCAGCCGACCAGCGAAGAGGTGGTGACCGACGTGGCGCGCCAAGAGCTGCGCAGCTACAAGCAGCTGCCCAAGAACCTGTACCAGATCCAGACCAAGTTCCGCGACGAGCGCCGGCCGCGTTTTGGCCTGATGCGCGGGCGCGAGTTCATCATGAAGGACGCCTATTCCTTTGATCGTGACGAGGCCGGCGCCAAGGCCAGCTACCAGGTCATGGCGGCGGCCTATCGCCGCATCTTCGACCGATTCGGCCTGAAGTACCGCGCAGTGGCGGCCGACAGCGGTGCCATCGGCGGGGATCTGAGCGAAGAATTCCAGGTGATCGCGGCCACAGGCGAAGACGCCATCGTGTACTGCCCAGCCAGCGACTACGCGGCCAACATGGAGAAGGCCGAGGCGCTGGCGCCCGCGGGTCCGCGCCCGGCACCGGCCAACCCGATGGTGAAGACGCCCACGCCGGGCAAGAGCACCTGCGCCGATGTGGCCGAGTACCTGGGCGTGCCGCTGGCCACCACGGTCAAGTCGCTGGTGCTGGCGACCGACGAGCTCAATGAGGCCGGGGAAATCGTCAGGAGCCAGGTCTGGCTGCTGCTGCTGCGCGGCGACCACGACATGAACGAGGTCAAGGTGAGCAAGGTGCCGGGTCTGGACAAGGGCTTCCGCTTCGCAAGCATCCCCGAGATCGACGCGCATTTCGGCTGCAAGCCCGGGTACCTGGGGCCGGTCGGTCTGAAGCAGCCGCTCAAGATCGTGGCCGACCGCGAGGTGGCGGTGATGGCCGACTGGATCTGCGGTTCCAACGAGCCGGATTTCCACACCACGGGCGTGAACTGGGGCCGCGATCTGCCCGAGCCCGACCTGGTGGCGGATCTGCGCAACGTCGTTGAAGGCGATCCGTCGCCCGACGGCAAGGGGGCGCTGGCGATCGAGCGCGGCATTGAGGTGGGCCACGTGTTCTATCTGGGCACCAAGTACAGCAAGGCCATGAACGCGACCTTCCTGGACACCGATGGCAAGCCCAAGCATTTCGAGATGGGGTGCTACGGCATCGGCATCACGCGCCTGCCGGCGGCGGCCATCGAGCAGAACCACGATGAGCGCGGCATCGTCTGGCCCGACGCCATCGCACCGTTCACGGTGGTCGTCTGCCCGGTCGGTGCCGACCGCAGCGAAGCTGTGAAAGCCGCGGCGGACGAGCTCTACGCAAGCCTGCTGGCCGCGGGCGTGGACGTGATCCTGGACGACCGCGGCGAGCGCCCGGGCGCGATGTTCGCGGACTGGGAGCTGATCGGCGTGCCGCACCGCGTGACCATCGGCGATCGGGGTCTCAAGGAGGGCATGGTCGAGTACCAGCACCGCCGCGATGCCGCTGCGACCAAGGTGCCGGCCGCCGAAGCCCTGGCCTTCGTCAAGGGTCGACTGGGCGCGTGAACGCCGAACGGCCGCTCCGAAGGCGTTCAGCCCTGCAGTGCGCAGCACGGAAGGTTGCTCGATGACCGCAGCCATGTCCTCGTTGGATCGCCGCCAGTGCCTGCTGCGTGCGGCAGCACTGGGCTCGGCCGGATGGCTCGGCGCAGGTCTGGTGCACGCGGGCGGTCAGGTGGAAGAGCCGCTGGCCGATTCGGTGCGCACGGCGCTCAGTTCGGCCATCGCCAACAGCGCGCCGCCGGTGCCCGAGTTCACCGACACCGAGAAGCGGCTGGCCTATTTGCGCTGGATGGGCGCGATGAGCGAGCGCCTCAAGAAGCGCAAGCCGGATTTCCAGACCCGCATCGAGTTCCTGCAGACCGTCTGGTACGAGACCCGTCGCGCCGGGCTGGACACGACCATGGTGATGGGGCTGATCCAGGTCGAGAGCGCGTTCCGCAAATTTGCCATCTCCCGCGTGGGCGCCCGGGGCTACATGCAGATCATGCCGTTCTGGTCGCGCCTGATCGGCGACGGCGACCCGGGCAAGCTGTTTCACATGCAGACCAACATCCGCTTCGGCTGCGTGATCCTGCGCCACTACCTGGACCGCGAGCGTGGCGACACCTTCATGGCGCTGGGGCGCTACAACGGCAGCCGTGGCCGCGCCGAGTACCCCAACGCGGTGTACGCGGCGGCCCGAAACTGGGTGCCTCCGGCCGCCTGAGGGCCAGAGCGCTCACTGCAGGAAACCGATCCTTGTCTTGCCGCTGCCCACCTTGGGCAGGTCCCCTGCTTCCACGCTGAACCGGTCCGCCAGGCGGGCGTTGCCAAAGGCCGTGACCAGCGCCCGACGCATCTCCCGCGGCGCCAGGGTGGCGAGCAAGTCCAGCACATCGTCGGCCGGCTCCGGGTCGAAGCGCTTGCCCCAGTCGTGTTCGCCCCGGATGCTGTCGTAGAGGTGGGCGGCGATGCGGCGAGCCGCATCGGGTGAGGGCGGCTGGATCTCAAACACGTTCATCCGGTTGAGGATGGGGTCGGGGATGCTGCGCTCGTCGTTGGCGGTGGTGACCCAGATCACCTGGCTGGCGTCGATCGGCACCTCCGCGAACTCGTCGATGAAGTTCTGCGCCGTGTCGTGCTCCAGCAGGCCGTAGAGCGCACCGAGCGGGTCGTACTGCGCGTCGGCCGCCGCCTTGTCGATCTCGTCGACCACGATCACCGGGTTGGCGTATTGGCCATCCACCAGCGCTTCGAACACCTTGCCGGGCTTGGCACCCTTCCATTGCGAGGACGAACCCGACAGCAGCCAGCCGGCGGTCATGCTGCTCATGGGCACCAGGCTCATGCCGGTGCCCAGCAGGTCGGCGATCTGCCTGGCGAAGTGGGTCTTGCCGACGCCCGGCGGGCCGAGCAGCAGGATGGGGGTGACTTCCAGGCTGTCGTGGCTGTCCTGGCTCAGGGCCACATGGCGCTTGACGTCGTCGAGCACCTCGGTGAAGTTGGGCAGCAGGTCGTACAGCGGCGCCATGTCGGGCACGCCCGAAGGCTTGACGGCAAAACGCTGGGGACCCCGTTCGAGCATGCGCTGGTAGGTGTTGCGCAGGCCTTCGTGTTCGCGCTCGTTGCCGCTCGCCTGAAGCTGTTCGAGCTTGCGTTCGACCGCATCGGCACTGAACACGCTGCGCATCCGGGCGATGGGCAGTCCGAGGGTGGGGGAAGCGACCAGGCTGCTAGAGCTCATTCGGTTCTCCTGGAGGTTCGAAGGACAGCTTCATTCAAGCACAAGACGTGCCACTGCTCAACGTCGGAAAAGCCCTGTGGTTGCCACTCACCGTGAAGGATCGCACCCCGCAAAGCACAAAGCCACCCGAAGGTGGCTTTGCGAGGGGCTTGGCAGGTCAGGCCTGGCCGGAGATGGTTTTCTGCAGTTCGCCCGACTCGTACATCTCCATCATGATGTCCGAGCCACCGATGAATTCGCCCTTGACGTAGAGCTGGGGGATGGTGGGCCAGTTGCTGTATTCCTTGATGCCCTGGCGGATGCCGTCGTCTTCCAGCACGTTGACGGTCTTGAGCGCCTTGGTGTCCACGCCGCAGGCCTTGAGGATCTGGATCGCGCGGCCGGAGAAGCCGCACATGGGGAAACTGGCGCTGCCCTTCATGAACAGCACGATGTCGTTGGATTTGACCAGTTGGTCGATCTGGGTTTGCACGTCGCTCATGGGCTTGTCCTGTGTCGGTTCGTTGAGGGCGCCGGAAGCTGCCGGCCGATGGTGGATTATCGCAAGCCGGGCCAGCGGCCGCCGCTGCAGCGTTCAATGCCCGCCAGATCGGTCCGGCTGCAGACTTCTTCGAACCCCTGGGTGCCCAGCAGTTCCCGCACGGCGGCGGCCTGGTCGTGGCCATGCTCGAGCAGCAGCCAGCCACCGGGGCGCAGCGCGCCGGGGGCCTGCGCCACGATCTGGCGGATGTCGTCCAGTCCGTCGGGGCCGGCGGTCAGGGCGGTGAGGGGTTCGTGGCTGAGGGCGACCAGGTGGTGGTCGCCTTCGGCGATATAGGGAGGGTTGCTGGCGATCACATCAAAGCGCTCGCCCGGCACCGCCGCCAGCCAGGCGCCTTGGGCGAAGCGCAGCGGCAGGTTCAGCCGTTGGGCATTGGCCTGCGCGACCGCCAGGGCGTCGGCGCTGGCGTCGGTGGCGCTGATCTGTGCGTCCGGGCGGCGGGCGGCGACCGTCAGCGCGATGGCGCCGCTGCCGGTGCCCAGGTCCAGCAGGCGGGGAGGTTCGGCACCACCGGGCTTTGGCAGTGCGTCCAGGGCCCAGTCCACCAGCACCTCGGTGTCCGGGCGCGGCACCAGCACGCGAGCATCGACCTTCAGCGTGAGTCCGCCAAATTCCTTTTCACCCAGCAGATAGGCCACCGGCTCGCCCGCCCGGCGGCGCTGCTGCAGCGCCTGCCAGCGAGCCGCCGCTTCCGGTGGCAGCGGGTCGCTGTCGTGCGCGATCAGCCAGGCCCTGTCGTGCGGCGAACGGCCCAGGGCGTGCAGCAGCAGCATCTGGGCATCCAGCCGGTCCAGGCTGGCGGTGGCGGCCTGCCGCAGGGCGTCTTGCAGCGTGTTCATCGGCTGTTCTGCTGTTCCAGGTCGGCCAGCAGCTCGGCACCACGCGCCACCTGCAGCGCGTGGATCACGTCGCCCAGGTCGCCCTCCATCACCTGCAGCAGCTTGTAGAGCGTGAGGTTGATGCGGTGGTCGGTCAGCCGACCCTGCGGGAAGTTGTAGGTGCGGATGCGGTCGCTGCGGTCGCCGCTGCCGACCAGGCCCTTGCGGGTGGCGGCTTCCTTGGCCGCGCGCTCGCTGCGTTCCTTTTCCTGGATGCGCGCCTGCAGCACCTGCAGCGCCTTGGCCTTGTTGTTATGCTGGCTGCGGCCGTCCTGGCATTCGGCCACGATGCCAGTGGGCAGGTGCACCACGCGCACGGCGGAGTCGGTCTTGTTGATGTGCTGACCGCCCGCACCGCTGGCGCGGAAGGTGTCGATGCGCAGATCAGCCGGGTTGAGTTTGATGGCCTCGGCCTCGTCGGGCTCGGGCATCACGGCCACGGTGGCGGCGCTGGTGTGGATACGGCCCTGGGTTTCGGTCGCGGGCACGCGCTGCACGCGGTGGCCGCCGGACTCGAAGCGCAGCTGCCCGTAGACGTTGGCGCCTGGGCCGCGTCCGGCGATGCGCAGCACCAACTCCTTGTAGCCGCCGAGTTCGCTGGGCGACTCGCTCACGATCTCGGTGGTCCAGCCCTGGCTGTCGGCGTAGCGGGTGTACATGCGGGCCAGGTCGCCCGCGAACAGGGCCGACTCGTCGCCGCCGGTGCCGGCACGGATTTCCACGAAGGCCGGGCGTTCATCGTCCGGGTCCCTGGGCAGCAGCAGGTGCTGCAACTCCTGGTCCAGGCGTTCGAGGTCGGCTTGGGCCGCCTCAATCTCTTCCTGTGCCATCTCGGCCATGTCGGGGTCGGCCAGCATCTCCTGCGCCGCAGCCAGATCGGCCTCGCGCTGCTGGTGGCGGTCGAAGGCCTCGCCGATGACGGAGGCGTCGGCGTGTTCGCGGCTGAGGGTGCGGAAGCGCTCGAGGTCGCTCACCACGTCGGGAGCGGAGAGCAGGGCGTCCAGCTCGTGCAGGCGGGCTTTCTGGCGCAGCAGGGTGTCGCGGACGAAGGGTTTCATGCGGGAGCGGACAAGAAGCGACGGCGGCAAGGGGTGCACGGGGCCGGCGGACCGTGCAGGGCGCCCGAGGGCGCCGGGCGGCGTCGCTAGGACTTTTCGCGCAGGAACAGGCGCGAGACGGTCTGCGCCGTCGCGGCGCGGGTCTCGGCGTCGCCGGCGTGCAGCTCGGCCAGGGTGCCGTGCAGCATCTTCTGCGTCAGTCCCTTGGACAGGGCTTCGAGCACGTTCTCGACCGGCTCGCCCTTGGCCAGCAGCTTCTTCGCACGGGCCAGTTCGGCGGCGCGCCAGGCGTCGGCCTGGGCGTTGATCTGCTGGATCAGGGGCACCACGCCACCCTTGGCCGGGTCGCGCTGGTCGAGCCAGTGCATGAAGCTGAGCACGCCTGCGTCGATGATGGCCTCGGCCTGGGCCACGGCCGCCTGGCGGTTTTCCTTGCCGGTCTGCACCACGCTGGCCAGATCGTCCACGGTGTAGAGGTACACGTCGGACAGGCCCTTGACCTCGATCTCGATGTCGCGCGGCACGGCCAGGTCGACCATGAACATGGGGCGGTGCTTGCGCTTCTTCAGCGCGCGTTCGACCGCGCCCAGGCCGATGATGGGCAGGGTGCTGGCGGTGCAGCTGACCACGGCGTCGAACTCGTGCAGGCGCTCGGGAATGTCGGCCAGGCGCATGACCTGGGCGCCGAAGCGGCTGGCCAAGGTCTCGCCGCGTTCGAGCGTGCGGTTGGCGATGGCCATGCTCTTGGGTGTCTTGGCCGCGAAGTGCGTGGCGGCCAGTTCGATCATCTCGCCGGCGCCGACGAACAGCACCTTGATGTCCTTCAGGTCTTCGAACAGCTGGCTGGCCAGGCGCACGGCGGCGGCGGTCATGCTGATCGAGTGGGCACCGATCTCGGTGGAGGTGCGCACCTGCTTGGCCACTGCGAAGGAGCGCTGGAACAGCTGGTGCAACGTGGTGCCCAGGGCTCCGGCCTCGTCGGCGGCACGCACCGCGTCCTTCATCTGTCCCAGGATCTGCGCCTCGCCCAGCACCATGCTGTCCAGGCCGCTGGCGACGCGGAAGGCGTGGCGCGCGGCCTCGCCTTCGCGCAGGATGTAGGCGTGGTCTTTCAGCACATGGGTGCTGACACCACCGGTCTGTGCGAGCCATTCCAGCGTGGGCTCCACGGCTGACTGTTCGCCCGCGGCGTACAGCTCGGTGCGGTTGCAGGTGGACAGCAGCGTGGCCTCGGGCTGACGCGCCAGACTGCTGCGGTAGCCGTGCAGCGTGGGCTGGATCTGGTCGAGCGCGAACGCGAAACGGCCCCGCAAATCAAGCGGAGCCGTGTGGTGGTTGATGCCGAGCGCCCAGACAGACATGGCCGCGATTATAAAATTCGCCGCCTCTGCCCGGACGGATTTCACCACCCATGTCGTTTCTGGCCCTGATCGGGCACCTTGCCAACTTCATCGCCCCGGCCATCGGGGTGGCCTTGTTGCTGTGGGGCATGCCCCGGATCTGGCCGAAGGCGCGGGCGGGGCGGTGGGGCGCCCGCCACGAACTGATGGCGCTCTGCGCGCTGGGGGTGGCGGTGTTGCTGGCCGGGCTGGTCCTCTTCGGCAGGGACGGCAAGATGCTCAGCTACACCGCGCTGGTGCTGGCCCAGGGTTCGCTGGGCTGGTGGCTGCGCAGGCGCTGACCAGGCGCCACCCGGTCAGTCGGGCGCGAACAGGTCGACCCGGTCGGTGATCAGGCCGTCGATGCCCAGTCCCCAGAGCCGTTCGGCTTCCTGCGGCTCGTTCACCGTGTAGGCCAGGGCGCGCATCTGGCGGCCGTGCACGGTGGCCATCACCTCGGAAGTCCAGAGCACCTGGTCGCAGACGACGGCCACGCAGCCCATCCGCTGCGCCATCTCCAGCCAGCCGTCCCACAGGGTCTCCAGCAGCAGTCCTCTGGGCAGCTCGGGTGCGCTTTCGACGGCGCCAGCCAGCGCCTGCGGCTGGAACGAGGTCAGCAGCGGCGGGATGGGGGCGTCCGCCCATAGACGGGCTGCTTCCCGCGCGACGACCCGCCCGGTTTCTTCCTCCAGCCCCGGTGTGGGCTTGATTTCTATGTTGAGCAGGAAGGCATTGGCGCGGCAGAACCGCGCCACGCCCTCCAGCGTGGGCAGGCGCTCGCCCGCGTACTGGCGCGAGTGCCAGCTGCCTGCATCGAGCAGGCTCAGTTCCGCCCAGGGCTGGTGGCCGGCGATCCCTTGGCCGTCGGTGGTCCGGTCCAGCGTGTCGTCGTGCAGCAGAAAGACCTGGCCATCGGCGCTGAGCTTGGCGTCGCACTCGGCCATGCGGTAGCCATGCTGCGCGCCCAGGCGGAACGCGGCCAAGGTGTTTTCCGGGGCCAGCTTGCCGGCGCCGCGGTGGGCGATCCAGCGCGGGTAGGGCCAGTGTGTGGGGGTGTCCTTCACAGGCGTGCTCCAGTCTGCTGGTCGAACCAGTGCAGCCGGTCCTCGCGCGGGCGCGCCACCACCGTGCTGCCGACTTCGGGGGCGCCCTGGTCCTCGTGGGTGCGGATGATCAGCGCCTCGTCGCCCAGGCGGGCGTGGATCAGTCGCTCGGCACCGAGCAATTCCACCGTCTCCACCTGCAGGCTCCAGCCTTCCTGCGCGAGATCGATGTGTTCGGGGCGGATGCCCATGGTGCAGCCCGGCCGCCCCCCAGGCGCGTTGTTCAGCAGGTTCATCGGGGGCGATCCCATGAAGCTGGCGACGAAGGTGGTGGCGGGGCGGGAGTAGACTTCTTCGGGCGTGCCGAACTGCTCCATGCGGCCGGCGTTCATCACGATCATGCGCTGGGCCAGCGTCATCGCCTCGACCTGGTCGTGGGTGACGAACAGCGAGGTGATGCCCAGCTCGCGGTGCAGCTTCTGGATCTCCAGCCGGGTCTGGGCGCGCAGCTTGGCGTCGAGGTTGGACAGCGGTTCGTCGAACAGGAACACCTGGGGCTGGCGTACGATGGCGCGGCCCATGGCGACGCGCTGGCGCTGCCCGCCCGAGAGCTGGCGCGGTTTGCGGTCCAGCAGGTGACCGAGTTCGAGGATGGCGGCGGCCTTGTCCACGCGCTGGCGGATCTCGGCGGCCGGCAGCTTCTTGATCTTCAGCCCGTACGCCATGTTCTCGAACACGCTCATGTGCGGGTAGAGCGCGTAGTTCTGGAACACCATGGCGATGTCGCGGTCGGCGGGTTCGAGCTGGTTGACCACGCGCTCGCCGATGCGGATCTCGCCACCGCTGATTTCTTCGAGCCCGGCCACCATGCGCAGCAGCGTCGACTTGCCGCAGCCCGAGGGGCCGACGATGACGATGAATTCACCGTCGGTGATCTCGGCGTTGACACCGTGGATCACCTGCAGCGACTGTTTTCCCTGGTGGTATTGCTTGACGACGTTTCGGAAGGAGAGGGAAGCCATGAGGGTGCTTATTTTTCGGTGTCGACCAGGCCCTTGACGAACCATTTCTGCATGAGGATGACGACCAGTGCCGGCGGAATCATGGCCAGCACGGCGGTGGCCATCACGATATTCCAGTCGGTGGCCGCGTCCCCACCGCTGATCATGCGTTTGATCCCGATGACGACCGGGTACATGTTTTCCTCGGTGGTCACCAGCAGTGGCCACAGATACTGGTTCCAGCCGTAGATGAACTGGATGACGAACAGGGCCGCGATCGAGGTCGCCGACAGCGGCATCAGCACGTCCTTGAAAAAGCGCATCGGGCCAGCGCCGTCTATGCGCGCGGCCTCGACCAGCTCGTCGGGCACGGTCAGAAAGAACTGGCGGAACAGGAAGGTGGCGGTGGCCGACGCAATCAGCGGCACGGTCAGGCCTGCGTAGGAATTGAGCATGCCCAGGTTGGCGACGACCGCGTAAGTCGGGCCGATGCGGACCTCCACCGGCAGCATCAAGGTGACGAAGATGCACCAGAAGAACAGCATGCGGAACGGGAACCGGAAGTAGACAATGGCGAAGGCCGAGAGCAGCGAGATCGCGATCTTGCCCACGGCGATCACCAGGGCGGTGATCAGGCTCACCATCATCATCCGGCCCACCGGGGCGTTGGAGGCCGCTCCCATGCCCGACCCTTGCAGCGCCGCAACGTAGTTTTCGATCAGGTGACTGCCTGGCAGCAGGGACATGGGGGCGTGGATGATCTCCTGAGCGGTCTGGGTCGATGCCACGAAGGTGAGGTAGAGCGGAAAGCAGACCACCGAGATGCCGAGGATCAGAACGGCGTGCGACAGAAAGGTCAGGCCAGGGCGGCGTTCGATCATGTCAGTACTGCACTTTCTTTTCGACGAAGCGGAACTGGATCACCGTCAGGGCGATCACGATCGCCATCAGCACGACCGACTGGGCGGCCGAGCCGCCCAGGTCCAGGGCCTTGAAGCCGTCGTAGTACACCTTGTAGACCAGGATCGCGGTGTCCTTGCCGGGACCGCCCTGGGTCGCCGCATCCACGATGGCGAAAGTGTCGAAGAAGGCATACACCACGTTGATCACGAACAGGAAGAAGGTGGTGGGCGAGAGCAGCGGGAACTGGATGGTCCAGAAGCGCCGCCAGGGGTGCGCACCGTCGATGGCGGCGGCCTCGATGAGCGATTTGGGAATGCTCTGCAGACCTGCGAGGAAGAACAGGAAGTTGTAGGAGATCTGCTTCCAGACGGCCGCCAGCACGATCAGGATCATGGCGTGGTTGCTGTTGAGCAGGCTGTTCCACTCGATGCCGAGGGCGCGCAGCGCGTGGGACACGACGCCGATGGAGGGCGCGAGCATGAACAGCCACAGCACACCGGCCACGGCGGGAGCCACCGCGTAGGGCCAGATCAGCAGGGTCCGGTAGATCAGCGTGGCCTTGACAACCCGGTCGGCAAACACGGCCAGCACAAGCGAGATGCCGATGCCCAGCCCGGCCACCAGCACCGAAAAGATGGCCGTGGTCTTGAACGATGCCAGGTAGGTGTCGTCCTCGAGCAGGTTGGCGAAGTTCTGCAGGCCGACCCACTCCGTCGAAGTCCCGAAGGCATCGGATTGCTGGAACGATTGCAGCAAGGCCTGGCCGGCCGGCCAGAAGAAGAACACGAGAATGACCGAGACCTGGGGCGCGAGCAGTACCCACGGCAGCCAGCGGGAGCGGAAAACGACGCGTTTTTCTGAGGCCATTCGGGTTGTCGGACGAGGTGGACTGGATCAGGCAGGCGATGCCGCACAACGGCGGCCAGCGGCGGCACTGCCATGCCGTCCGCGGGCTCGCCGAGCTTGCGCTTATTTGTTGGCGGCCTCGAAGCGCACCAGCAGCTCGTTGCCGCGCTTGACGGCGCTGTCCAGGGCTTCCTTGGCGGTCTTCTTGCCCGCCCACACCTGCTCGAGTTCCTCGTCCTCGATCGCGCGGATCTGCACGAAGTTGCCCAGTCGGATGCCGCGCGACTTGTCGGTGGTTTTGCGGATCATCTGGTTCACCGCCACGTCGGTTCCGGGGTTCTGCTTGTAGAAACCGGACTTCTCGGTGGCTTCGAAGGAGGCCATGGTGATGGGCAGATAGCCGGTGCGCTGGTGGCTCTTGGCCTGGATCTCGGCGTTCGTCAGGTAGTTGAAGAAGGCGGCCACGCCTTTGTACTCGTCCGGCTTCTTGCCCGCCATCACCCACAGCGAAGCGCCGCCGATCACGGTGTTCTGCGGGGCACCCGCGACGTCCGGGTAGTAAGGCAGAGGGGCAATGCCGAAATCGAACTTGGCGTTCTTCTTGATGGTGGCGTAGGTCGATGAAGACGCTGTGGCCATCGCGCATTCACCCGAATAGAACGGCGCATCCGCCGCATTGCCGCGGCCGCGGTAGACGAACAGGCCCTGTTTGGCCATGTTGGCCAGGTTCTCGATGTGGCGCACATGCAGCGGACTGTTGAAGTTCAGGCGTGCGCTGGTGCCACCGAATCCGTTGCCCTTGGTGGCGAACTCGGTGTTGTGCCAGGTCGAGAAGCTTTCCAGCTGCGTCCAGCCCTGCCAGCTGGTGGTGAACGGGCAGCTGACGCCGGCGGCTTTGAGCTTGGCTGCGGCCAGCACCACTTCGGGCCAGGTCTGAGGCGGCTTCTCCGGGTCGAGGCCGGCCTTGCGGAAGGCATCCTTGTTGTAGTTGAAGACCGTCGTGGAACTGTTCAGCGGAAAGCTGAGCATCTGGCCGTTGGGCGCGGTGTAGTAGCCGACGACGGCCGGGATGTAGGCCTGGGGGTTGAACTTGTAGCCCGCGTCGGCCAGCACCTTGCCCACGGGCACGATCGCGCTCTTGGCTGACATCATCGTGGCCGTGCCCACTTCATAGACCTGCAGGATGTGGGGCGCATTGCCGGCCCGGAAGGCGGCCACGGCGGCCGGCATGGTTTCGTCGTAGGTCCCCTTGTAGGTGGGGATCACCTTGTAGTCTTTCTGGCTGGCATTGAAACCATTGGCCAGGTCCGTGACCCAGTCGTTCAGGCCGCCGGTCATCGAATGCCACCACTGGATTTCAGTCTGTGCCTGGGCGTTGCTGCTGAAGCCGAACACAAGCAGCGCGGCGGTGAGTGTGGAGAGATGTTGGCGCATGGGCATGGTGGGTCTCCTGTAGGTTGGGAACGGTTTCGATGACACAAAAAAAGCCAGCCTAGGCAACGAATGTGACCAAGGCATTGCAGCTTTCTTTCCGAAAGGTGACAACAAGGGCTTTCCATGAGACGGTGTCGCGCATGTTGCGCTGCGGTACCATCCTTGGCTCAGCTCCGTTTGCTGGCCCATTTCCCTCATGAACGCCCCCACGCCGCTTCCGCTTCTGGAAACCGCTGCAGACGAATCACCCCGTTTGCGCGAGATCCCCTACAACTACACGTCGTTCTCGGATCGTGAAATCGTGATGCGGTTGTTGGGCTCCCGGGCCTGGGCGCTGCTGGACGAACTGCGCGGCGAGCGGCGCACCGGCCGCTCTGCCCGCATGCTGTACGAGGTGCTGGGCGACATCTGGGTCGTGCAGCGCAACCCCTACCTGCAGGACGACCTGCTCGACAACCCCAAGCGCCGCTCGGCGCTCGTTTATGCCCTGCACCACCGTCTGGGCGAGGTGCAGAAGCGCCGCACGCCGCAGGACGACCCGGGGCGTGACGAGTCGGTGGGTCAGCTGCTGGCCGCAGCCAGGGCCGCAGTCGAGTCGTTTGCCCGCTCTTTTGAAGAGATGGCCGAACTGCGCCAGCGCACGAACAAGGTGCTGCGCAAGCTGACCGCCAAGGACAACATCAAGTTTGACGGCCTCTCGCGCGTGTCGCACGTTACCGACGCGACCGACTGGCGCGTGGAGTACCCCTTCGTCGTGCTCACGCCCGACACAGAGGCCGAGATGGCGCACCTGGTCAAGGGCTGTGTCGAGCTGGGCCTGACCATCATCCCGCGCGGGGGCGGCACCGGCTACACCGGGGGCGCCATCCCGCTGACCTGGAAGAGCGTGGTCATCAACACCGAGAAGCTCGAAGCCATGACCGAGGTCGAGCATGTCTCGATTCCGGGTCATGTGCAACCCGTGGCCACGGTGTGGACCGAGGCCGGTGTGGTCACCCAGCGCGTGGCCGATGCGGCCGAACGCGCCGGCTATGTGTTTGCGGTGGACCCGACCTCGGCCGAGGCCTCCTGCGTGGGCGGCAACATCGCCATGAACGCCGGTGGCAAGAAGGCCGTGCTCTGGGGCACGGCACTGGACAATCTGGTGAGCTGGCGCATGGTGACGCCGCAGGCCGAGTGGCTCGAGGTGACTCGCCTGGACCACAACCTGGGCAAGATCCACGACGCCGAGGTCGCGACCTTCGAACTCAAGTACTTCGCCGCCGACGGCAAGACACCGCTGCGCACCGAACAGCTGGCCATTCCGGGCCGGACCTTCCGCAAGGAAGGCTTGGGCAAGGATGTGACCGACAAGTTCCTCAGCGGCCTGCCGGGCATCCAGAAGGAAGGCTGCGACGGCCTGATCACCAGCGGCCGCTGGGTGGTGCACCGCATGCCCGAGCACACACGCACCGTGTGCCTGGAGTTCTTCGGCAACCCCAAGGATGGCGTGCCCTCGATCGTCGAGATCAAGGACTTCATGTTTGCCGAGCAGAAGCGCAGCGGCACCCTGCTGGCCGGCCTGGAGCATCTGGACGACCGCTACCTCAAGGCCGTGGGTTACGCGACCAAGAGCAAGCGCGGCACCCTGCCCAAGATGGTCCTGATCGGCGACATCGTGGGTGACGACGCTGATGCCGTGGCGCGCGCCACCAGCGAGGTGATCCGCTTGGCCAACGGCCGCAGCGGCGAGGGTTTCATCGCCATCAGCTATGAAGCGCGCAAGAAGTTCTGGCTCGACCGCAAGCGCACCGCGGCCATCAGCAAGCACACCAACGCCTTCAAGATCAACGAAGACGTGGTGATCCCGCTGCCGCGCATGGGCGAGTACACCCTGGGCATTGAGCGCATCAACATCGAGCTCTCGCTGCGCAACAAGCTCAAGCTGTGCGATGCGCTGGAGGCCTTCTTTGCCCGGGGCAGCCTGCCGCTGGGCAAGACCGACGACGCCAACGACCTGCCCAACGCCGAGCTGCTGGAAGACCGCGTGCAGCAGGCGCTTGCGATGGTGCGCGAGGTGCGCGACCTGTGGGCTGGCTGGCTGCGCGACGTCGACACTTTGTTCCCTCAGCTGCAGGACCACTCGCTGCGCGCGAGCTGGAAGACGCAGATCCGCACTCCGCTTCAGCAGATCTTCAGCGGCGCGGCTTTCGGCCCCATCCTGGCGGAGTGCAATGCCATCCACAAGCGTGTGCTCAAGGGTCGCGTCTGGGTGGCGCTGCACATGCACGCCGGCGACGGCAACGTGCACACCAACATCCCGGTCAACAGCGACGACTACGAAATGCTGCAGACCGCACACGAGGCGGTGGCCCGCATCATGGTGCTGGCGCGCAGCCTGGACGGCGTGATTTCGGGTGAGCACGGCATCGGCATCACCAAGCTCGAATTCCTGACCGACGACGAGCTGAGCCCGTTCGCCGAATACAAGGCCAAGGTCGATCCCGAGGGTCGCTTCAACAAGGGCAAGCTGCTGCGCGGTGCCGCGCACCAGGTCCTGGTGGCGCGCGATGCCAGCGTGCGCCAGGCCGATCTGGCCAATGCCTATACGCCCTCGTTCGGCCTGATGGGCCACGAGTCGCTGATCATGCAGCAGAGCGACATCGGCGCGATCGCCGATTCGGTCAAGGACTGCCTGCGCTGCGGCAAGTGCAAGCCTGTCTGCGCCACCCACGTGCCGCGCGCCAACCTGCTCTATAGCCCGCGCAACAAGATCCTGGCGACCTCGCTGCTGATCGAGGCTTTCCTGTATGAAGAGCAGACGCGCCGCGGCATCAGCATCAAGCACTGGGAAGAGTTCGAAGACGTGGCCGACCACTGCACGGTGTGCCACAAGTGCTACACGCCCTGTCCGGTGAAGATCGACTTCGGCGACGTGTCGATGAACATGCGCAACCTGCTGCGCAAGATGGGCCAGAAGAGCTGGAGGCCGGGCAACGCGGCGGCCATGTTCTTCCTCAACGCCACCAACCCCGAGACCATCAAGTTCATGCGCTCGGCCATGGTGGACGTGGGTTTCAAGGCCCAGCGCCTGGCCAACAACCTGCTCAAGCCCGCCGCACGGGCGCAGACCAATGCGCCGCCGGCCAGCCTGGGGCCAGCGCCGGTCAAGGAGCAGGTAATCCACTTCATCAACAAGAAGATGCCGGGTGGCCTGCCCAAGAAGACGGCGCGCGCGCTGCTGGACATCGAGGACAAGGACTACGTTCCGATCATTCGCAACCCGCAAGGCACGACCAGCGAGACCGAGGCGGTGTTTTACTTTCCGGGTTGTGGTTCGGAGCGCCTGTTCAGCCAGGTCGGTCTGGCGACCCAGGCCATGTTGTGGCACGCGGGTGTTCAGACCGTTCTGCCGCCGGGGTACCTGTGCTGCGGCTACCCGCAGCGCGGCTCGGGCCAGTACGACAAGGCCGAGAAGATGATCACCGACAACCGGGTGCTGTTCCACCGTGTGGCCAACACGCTGAATTACCTGGACATCAAGACGGTGGTGGTCTCCTGCGGCACGTGCTACGACCAGCTGCAGGGCTACAAGTTTGAGGAAATTTTCCCCGGCTGCCGCATCATCGACATCCACGAGTACCTGCTGGAGAAGGGCATTACCTTGCCGGCCGGGCAGGGGGGCTACCTGTACCACGAGCCCTGCCACAACCCGATGAAGATCCAGGATTCCCTGAAGACCGTCAAGGCACTGGTGGGCGATGGCGTGATCAAGAGCGAGCGCTGCTGCGGTGAGAGCGGCACGCTGGGCGTGAGCCGCCCCGACATCTCGACCCAGGTGCGCTTCCGAAAAGAAGAGGAAATCCGAAAGGGTGAAGCGGCTCTGCGCGCGGCGGGTACGGTGGGCGAAAAAGCCAACGTCAAGATGCTCACGTCCTGCCCCAGCTGCCTCCAGGGGCTGTCCCGCTACACCGACGACCTGCAGAACGGCCTGCTGGAGGCCGACTACATCGTGGTCGAAATGGCGCGCCAGATCCTGGGCGAGAACTGGTTGCCCGAATACGTCGAGAAAGCGAACCAGGGCGGTATCGAGCGCGTGCTGGTCTGAACACATTGGAGGCCCCCATGGCTGGACTCAACAAGGACACCCCGACGCCGCAGGACATCACCGTGCACAGCGCCTCGCGCGTGCTGGAGGTGGCGTTTTCCGACGGTGCGCACTTCCGCATCCCGTTCGAGCTGATGCGCGTCTACTCGCCTTCGGCCGAGGTGCAGGGCCACGGGCCTGGACAGGAAACGCTGCAGACCGGCAAGCGCGATGTGACCCTGGTGGCGCTGGAGCCAGTGGGCAACTACGCGGTGCAGCCCACCTTCTCGGATGGCCATGATTCCGGGATCTACGCCTGGGATTACCTGTATTTCCTGGGATCGCAGCAGGAACAACTCTGGAACGATTACCACCAGCGGCTTCAGGCCGCGGGGGTGGACCGCGATGCACCGATGCCGGAAAAGGGCGGGCACG
This sequence comes from Hydrogenophaga pseudoflava NBRC 102511, assembly GCF_001592285.1. Lineage (GTDB taxonomy): Bacteria > Pseudomonadota > Gammaproteobacteria > Burkholderiales > Burkholderiaceae_C > Hydrogenophaga > Hydrogenophaga pseudoflava. Next base: position 148,971 of record NZ_BCWQ01000004.1, read on the forward strand.
CCTGCGGCAGCCACTGACCCCGACGGAGACCCATTCCATGGCCACGACCCATTTCGGCTTCCAGACCGTCGACGAACAGGAGAAGGCGAAACACGTGCGCAGCGTGTTCGATTCGGTCGCGCCCAAGTACGACGTGATGAACGACCTCATGTCGGCCGGCCTGCACCGCATCTGGAAGCGCTACACCATCACCGTGGCCAACCCGCAACCGGGCCAGCAGGTGCTGGACATCGCGGGCGGCACCGGCGACCTCTCGCGTGCATTTGCCCGGCGCGTGGGCCCGACCGGCCGGGTGGTGCACACCGACATCAACGAGGCCATGTTGCGCGAAGGCCGCAATCGCCTGCTTGATGAAGGCCTGGTGCTGCCGACCATGGTCTGCGACGCCGAGAAGCTGCCATTTGCCGACAACAGCTTCGATTTCGTTTCGGTCGCCTTCGGTTTGCGCAACATGACGCACAAAGACCAGGCCCTGTCGGAGATGCGCCGCGTCCTCAAGCCGGGGGGCAGATTGCTGGTGTTGGAGTTTTCCCGCGTCGCCAAGCCGTTGGAAAAGGCTTATGACTGGTATTCGTTCAACGTGTTGCCGAAGCTGGGTCAGATGGTGGCGGGCGATGCCCACAGCTACCAGTACCTGGCGGAGTCGATCCGCATGCATCCCGGGCAGGAGGAACTGCGCCAGCTGATGAAGTCGGTGGGCTTTGGTCATGTGGACGTGCACAACCTCAGCGCGGGGGTGGTGGCACTCCACGTCGGTATCAAGTGTTGATGACGGGGACAAGAGGAGGACAGCGTCATGGAAGCTCGGTGGTGGTCGGATTTGCTTGGGGGGCGCCGTGCGCAGCGCAAGACGCTGCGCCGCAACGAGTCCACGACCGGAGCGCCCGGCCTGCTGGCAGGGGTGGGGCCGGACGGCGCGGTGTCGGCGCCCCGGGGATACAGCCCCAAGAACGTGGGCAACGACGCGTCGGCGCGGCCCTGGGAATCTCTGGCGGATGCTCCGCGTCCGCCCGAACCGGCTGGCCAGAATGCCGGAGGGTTTGATGCCGAAAGCTTCCTGCGGGCGTCCAAGACGAACTTCGTGAATCTCCAGGACGCCTGGGACCGCTCCGACATTGCCAGCCTGCGCGCCATGATGACCGGCGGCATGTTGGCCGAGATCCAGACCCAGCTGGCCGAGCGCGAGCGCGCCGGTGCCGCCCCGAACAAGACCGAGGTGGTCATGCTGGAAGCGCAGTTGCTCGGTCTGGAGGAGCAGGACGAAGCCTACCTGGCGAGCGTCGAGTTCTCCGGTCTGATCCGCGAGGACCCGTCGGCTGGCCCGAACCCGTTCCGGGAGATCTGGAACATCACCCGCCCCAAGTCCGGGGATGCTGGCTGGCTGGTGGCCGGGGTGCAGGCGCTGCGGTAAAAGGCGGCACGGTTATCCGTCAGAATCGGGGGATCATGAACAGTGAATCCCCCAACCATTCGACCAGTTCCCGTTCTCCTTTGGGCATGCTCCAGTCCCTGCTGGGCAGTGTCCGGCCGCCCGAATGGGTGGTGGACGAGGTCCAGAACCGGGTGGTGCTGTTCCTCAACCACGTCCTGATGCAGGAACCCCAGGCGCAGCAGCGTCTGCGCCGCCAGTTGGGCAAGCCGGTGCGCGTGGCCTGGGGCGACTTCCACCTCACGCTCGCTCCCACCGCCGCCGGCCTGCTGGAGCGGCCGGCTGGCGACCGGCAACCCGAACTGCACGTGACCGTGACCCAGACCTCGCCTTTCGCCCTGGCCCAGCAGGTGCTGGGCGGCGAGCGACCGAATGTCGACATCCAGGGCGATGTGCAGCTGGCGGCCGAGGTGGCCTGGCTGGTGGACAACGTGCGCTGGGACGTCGAGGAAGACCTGTCGCGGCTGGTCGGTGACGCCGCTGCGCACACTCTGGTGGGTGGCGCCAAGTCGGCGGTGGCCGGCATCAAGGCATTCGTCGGTCGCCGTTCGCCGACCGAACCGGGTCACAGCGACGGACGCTCGGCATGACGCGGTTGTTCCGCGGCTTGTTCATCGTCTGGGTGGTGCTGCGCCACGGCCTGGACGAGCTGGTGTTGTCCAGTTTCCAGCGGCCAGGCATCCGGCTGCTGACGCGCATTGTGTCGGTTGGTCGCAACCTGGATGCCCCGCGCGGCCAGCGCCTGCGCGAGGCGCTGGAGCGCCTGGGGCCCATCTTCGTCAAGTTCGGTCAGGTGCTCTCGACCCGGCGCGACCTGTTGCCGTCCGACATCGCCGACGAACTGGCGCGCTTGCAGGACCGGGTGCCGCCGTTCGACAGTGCCATCGCCGTGGCCACCATCGAACGCGCCTTTGGCAAGCCGCTGGATGCGGTGTTCAGCCATTTCGACCACACACCGGTGGCCAGCGCCTCGATCGCCCAGGTGCACTTCGCCATCTTGCGGGACGGACGCCACGGCGGGCGCGAGGTGGCGGTGAAGGTGCTGCGGCCCAACATGCTGCCGGTGATCGAGAAAGACCTGAGCCTGATGCGCATGATGGCCGGCTGGGTCGAAAAGCTCTCGGCCGATGGCAAGCGGCTCAAGCCGCTGGAGGTGGTCGCAGAGTTCGACAAGTACCTGCACGACGAGCTGGACCTGCTGCGGGAAGCCGCCAACGCGGCCCAGCTGCGCCGCAACATGGCGGGCCTCAATCTGGTGCTGATTCCGGAGATGTTCTGGGACTACTGCCACACCGAGGTGATGGTGATGGAGCGCATGCATGGGGTGCCCATCAACCGGGTGGACGAGCTGCGCCAGAAAGGCGTGGACATACCCAAGCTGGCGCGCGATGGTGTGACCATCTTCTTCACCCAGGTGTTCCGCGACGGGTTTTTCCACGCTGACATGCACCCGGGCAATATCCAGGTCAGCGTCGACCCGGCCACCTTCGGTCGTTACATCTCGCTCGATTTCGGCATCGTCGGCACGCTGACCGAGTTCGACAAGGAATACCTGGCGCAGAACTTCACCGCCTTCTTCCGGCGCGACTACAAGCGCGTGGCCGAACTGCACATCGAGAGTGGCTGGGTGCCGCCTGACACCCGGGTGGACGAGCTGGAGTCGGCCATCCGGGCGGTGTGCGAACCGTACTTCGACCGGCCGCTCAAGGAGATCTCGCTGGGCATGGTGCTGATGCGCCTGTTCCAGACCTCACGCCGCTTCCATGTCGAAATCCAGCCTCAGCTGGTGCTGCTGCAGAAGACCCTGCTCAACATCGAGGGTCTGGGCCGCGATCTGGACCCCGAACTGGATCTGTGGAACACCGCCAAGCCCTTCCTGGAGAAGTGGATGCTGGAGCAGGTGGGGCCGCAGAAGCTGCTGCAGCAGCTCAAGGCCGAGGCGCCGCAGTACGCCAAGCTGCTCCCGGCCCTGCCGCGCCTGCTGCAGGACTACCTGCAGCACCGGCCGCACCAGCTGCGTGCCGAACTGGACGAACTGATGGCCGAGCAGCGGCGGACCAACCGCCTGCTGCAGTACATCATCTACGGCGGCATCGGCTTCGTGCTGGGGCTGATCGTCACCCAGGTCATGCTGCGCATCCGCCTGTGGTGAGGGGCCGACCGGCGGGCCGCCCTTGAAGGCGCGGGTGGGGTACCCCACCTATAATGACGGGTTTTGTTCAACTTCCCGGCGCCCTGCCGTTTTTGCACCGCTGCGGTGCATTTCGGGCCCTTGGGGCTGTGGTCGCCGGACCATTCCACCGTTCACGCCATGCCGATCTATGCCTACAAGTGCGAGTCCTGCGGCCATGCCAAGGACGTCCTGCAGAAAATCTCCGACGCGCCGCTGACGGAATGCCCGGCCTGTGGTGCCGCCACGTTCAGCAAACAGCTGACCGCCGCCGGTTTCCAGCTCAAGGGTTCGGGCTGGTACGCGACCGACTTCAAGGGCGGCTCAGGTGGCTCGGCCGCCGCGGCCACTGGCACGGCAGCCGCGTCCTCGACCGACTCGAAACCGGCTGAAACGGCCAGCGCCGCACCAGCCGCCGCCTGTGGCGGCTCCTGCGCCTGCCACTGATCGAAACGGAAAGACCTTCCCTGTGGCCAACCTGCGCAAGTGGCTGTTCTCGGGCCTGCTGGTCCTGGTGCCCCTGATCATCACCCTCTGGGTGCTGGACTGGGTGGTGTCCACGCTCGACCAGACCTTGCGCATCCTGCCCGGTGCCTGGCAGCCGGACCAGCTGTTCGGCTTTCATGTGCCCGGCCTGGGCGTGATCTTTGCGCTGGTGGTGGTGCTTTCCATCGGCGCCCTGGCGTCCAACATCATCGGCCACCAGTTGGTGAACTGGTGGCACGCCCTGCTGCACCGCATTCCGGTGGTGCGCTCCATCTACTCGGGCGTCAAGCAGGTCTCCGACACCCTGTTCTCCGAGAAGGGCAATGCCTTCCGCAAGGCCCTGCTGGTGCAGTGGCCGCAGGAGGGCATGTGGACCATCGCGTTTCTGACGGGCACGCCCCAGGGCGAGGTGCTGCAGCAGCTGCGTACCAAGCCGGGCAGTGCCGCCGACGAAGACTTCGTCAGCGTCTACGTGCCCACCACCCCCAACCCCACGGGCGGCTACTTCGTCATGGTGCGCGCGCGCGACTGCGTGGAGCTGCAGATGTCGGTGGATGAAGCGCTGACCTACATCGTCTCCATGGGTGTGATCGTGCCCGGTGGACCCAAGAACCCCAACCTCAAGGCGACCGCTTCCGCGACCGCCTGATACCCGGGGCTGCCGCTGTGCAGCCCGCCTGCTGAAAGAAGAACCGATATGGCCATGCGTTCCCACTATTGCGGTCTGGTGACCGAAGCCCTGCTGGGGCAAACCGTGCAACTCTGCGGCTGGGTGAACCGCCGCCGCGACCATGGCGGTGTGATCTTCATCGATCTGCGCGACCGCGAAGGCTACGTGCAGGTGGTCTGCGATCCGGACCGCCCGGACATGTTCAAGACCGCCGAAGACGTGCGCAACGAATTCTGCGTGCAGGTCACCGGTCTGGTGCGCGCCCGCCCCGCCGGCACCACCAACGACAAGCTCAAGAGCGGCCAGATCGAGGTGCTCTGTCACGAGCTGAAGGTGCTCAACCCCTCGGTCACGCCGCCGTTCCAGCTGGACGACGACAACCTGAGCGAGACCACGCGCCTCACGCACCGCGTGCTCGACCTGCGCCGCCCGTACATGCAGAACAACCTGATGCTGCGTTACCGCGTGGCCATGGAAGTGCGCAAGTTCCTGGACGCCAACGGCTTCATCGACATCGAAACCCCGATGCTGACCAAGAGCACGCCCGAAGGCGCGCGCGACTACCTGGTGCCCAGCCGCGTGCACGACGGCCACTTCTTCGCGCTGCCGCAAAGCCCTCAGCTGTTCAAGCAACTGCTGATGGTGGCCGGATTCGACCGCTACTACCAGATCACCAAGTGCTTCCGCGACGAAGATCTGCGCGCCGACCGCCAGCCCGAGTTCACCCAGATCGATATCGAGACCTCGTTCCTGACCGAGCAGGACATCCGCGACATGTTCCAGGGCATGATCAAGACGGTGTTCCAGAACGTGCTGAACGTGGATCTGGGCGAGTTCCCGGTCATGGCCTACGGCGAAGCCATGCACCGCTACGGTTCCGACAAGCCCGACCTGCGCGTGAAGATGGAGTTCACCGAGCTCACCGACGTGATGGCCGACGTGGACTTCAAGGTCTTCAGCGCGCCCGCCACCATGAAGAACGGCCGCGTGGTCGCCCTGTGCGTGCGCGGCGGCGCCGAGATGAGCCGCAGCGAGATCGACGCCTACACCGAGTTCGTCAAGATCTACGGCGCCAAGGGCCTGGCCTGGATCAAGGTCAACGAAGTGGCCAAGGGCAAGGACGGCCTGCAGTCGCCCATCGTCAAGAACCTGCACGACAAGGCGATTGCCGAGATCCTCTCGCGCACTGGTGCGCAGGACGGCGACATCATCTTCTTCGGCGCTGACAAGGCCAAGATCGTCAACGACGCCATCGGCGCGCTGCGCCTGAAGATCGGCCACAGCGAACTGGGCAAGAAGAACGGCCTGTTCGAGGACCGCTGGGCGCCGATGTGGGTGGTGGACTTCCCGATGTTCGAACACGATGAGGAAGAAGACCGCTGGACGGCCGTGCACCACCCCTTCACCGCACCCAAGGACGGCCACGAGGACTGGATGGTCACCGCGCCCGAGAAGTGCATCGCCAAAGGCTACGACATGGTGCTCAACGGCTGGGAAATCGGTGGCGGCTCGGTCCGCATCCACCGTGCCGATGTGCAGCAGAAGGTGTTCGACGCGCTGAAGATCACGCCCGAAGAGGCGCAGCTCAAGTTCGGCTTCCTGCTGGACGCGCTGCAGTACGGCGCCCCCCCGCACGGCGGCCTGGCCTTCGGCCTGGACCGCATCGTCACGCTGATGACCGGCGCCGAGTCGATCCGCGACGTGATCGCCTTCCCCAAGACCCAGCGCGCCCAGTGCCTGTTGACCCAGGCGCCCAGCCCGGTGGACGAGAAGCAGCTGCGCGAGCTGCACATCCGCCTGCGCAACCCGGACGCGGTCAAGTCCGCCTGAACAGGGCTTCGGCTAGGATGAAAGGGCGCCTGCGGGCGCCTTTTTTTGCGCCATCGACCGAACCACCGTGCCGTCCTCTCCTCCCTACAAGATCCCCGAGTCGGTGCTGGTGGTGATCCACACCCCGGCGCTGCAGGTGCTGCTGATCGAGCGGGCCGAGTCGCCGGGTTTCTGGCAGTCGGTGACCGGGTCCAAGGATGCGTGGGACGAGCCTTTTGAAGCCACTGCTGCGCGCGAGGTGGCGGAAGAAACCGGGCTGGATGTGTCCGCGCCAGGTCACCGGCTCAGCGACTGGGGCCTGCAGAACATCTACGAGATCTATCCGCAGTGGCGCCACCGGTATGCGCCCGGCGTGGTCCTGAACACCGAGCGGGTGTTCGGTCTGTGCGTGCCCGAGGCGCGGCCGGTGGTGCTGAACCCGCGGGAACACCGGGCGCAGGTCTGGCTGCCCCGCCTGGAGGCGGCGGACCGGTGCTACTCGTTCTCCAACGCGGAGGCCATCCTGCAGTTGCCACGCATCTTTCAAGCAGAAAGATAGGCTTTCTGCAACCTTCGGCTAGGCCTGATCTTGTGTTGTTTTGCCAAATCTTCGGGACGGCCGTCACAGCGCCCCCGCTGAACCTGCTGCGGCTGGAGGAAGACCTGTCAGCGGCGCCCGGCGTCTGGGTCAAGCCGCGCGAGCCGATGGCGCAGCTGGGTGGTGGATGCCTGCATCGAAGAGGCGCAGGCGGGGCCACGTGGTGCGCGGCGCGCTGTTCCGGGTGCGCATCGAGGGCGAGGCCGAGTCGCTGGCCGCGGGGGTGTTCCGCAAGGTGGCATCTGTGCTGGTGCGGGAAGGCGGCTTCTAAGCCCCCAAGCTCCGCTGCTTGCGCGGGTTGCTGGCGTGCGATCATTCGTATATGAGCATCCTGCGAGTCGCGACCTACAACATCCACAAGGGCGTTCAGGGCCTGGGGCCAGTGCGCCGGCTGGAAATCCACAACCTGGCGCATGCGGTGGAGCAGTTCGACGCCGACATCGTCTGCCTGCAGGAGGTGCGGCGCCACCACCGCAAGCTGGAAAAGCACTTCACCCGCTGGCCCGACCTGGAGCAGGCCGACTACCTCTCGCCCGAGGGTTATGAGTCGGTCTACCGCACCAATGCCGTGACGCGCCACGGCGAACACGGCAACGCGCTGCTGTCGCGCTGGCCGGTGTTGGACACCCGCCATTCGGATGTGTCCGACCACCGCTTCGAGCAGCGCGGCCTGCTGCACGTGCACCTGCTGATCGACGGGCGCGAGGTGCATGTGGTGGTGGTTCACTTCGGCCTCATCCACGCCAGCCGCGAGCGCCAGGTCCAGCGACTGGGGCGCTACGTGGCCCGTGAGGTGCCGGCCGACGCGCCACTCATCGTGGCCGGCGACTTCAACGACTGGGGCGCCCAGCTGCTCAAGCCGATGGCGGCGCTGGACCTGCGCACCTTCGACGGCATCCGGCTGCCGACCTACCCGGCGCGCCTGCCGATGCTGCACCTGGACCGCATCTACATGCGCGGGCTCAGGCCGGTGAGCGCGCATGTGCCGCACGGCCGGGCCTGGACGCGCATGTCCGACCACCTGCCGCTGATCGCCGAGCTGGAACTGTGAAAGCCGACGGACCTGTCGACCCCCCTTTGGCCGACGACAGGCCCTTGGCGCCGCCCAGACCTGGCCACCAGCTGCTGCTGCTCGAAGGTGGCGACGCGCTGTTCCCCGCGCTGGTCGAGGCGATGGACGCGGCCCGGCGCGTGGTGCACCTGGAAACCTACATCTTCGAATTCGCCGGCTCCGCGCTCAGTGTGGCCGAGGCGATGGAACGCGCCGCCCGCCGCGGCGTGCTGGTGCGCCTGGTGGTCGATGGCGTGGGCACGCCCAGGGTGCCAGAGGAGTGGCAGCGCCGCTTTGCCGCGGCCGGCGTGCGCTGGCGGGTGTATGCGCCGCTGGGCGGGCTGGGTCTGCTGATTCCCAGCAGCTGGCGGCGCCTGCACCGCAAGCTGTGTGTGGTCGACGGGCTGGTCGGATTCTGTGGCGGCATCAACATCATCGACGACCGCGACGACGTGTCGCTGGGCCGGCTGGAGGTGCCGCGGCTCGATTTCGCGCTGCGCGTGGCCGGGCCGCTGGTGGAGGACATGGTGGACACCATGGAGACGCTGTGGTGGCGGCTGCAGGCCGTGCGCAAGGCGCGCGAGCGCGAGTTCCGGGCCGCCTGGGAGGCGTTCAAGGAAGCCCAGCCGGTGGGCGACTTCACGCGCTTGCTGCGCAAGGTCGAGCTCTACACCGGCTTCGGGTCGCGGGTCAACACCGACGCCGAAAGCGGAAGTTCGGTGCTGGTCAGCGACGGTCCGATGGGTGTCAACGACGCGCGGGCCACCCTGCTGCTGCGCGACAACGTGGGCCACCGGCACGACATCGAAAGGGCCTACCTCAAGGCCCTGGGCACGGCCCGGCACGACATCGTGATCGCCAACGCCTATTTCATCCCCGGCCGCAAGCTGCGCAAGGCCCTGACCATGGCGGCGGCCCGCGGGGTGCGGGTGCGGCTGATGATGCAGGGCCGCTACGAGAACTTCTTCCAGTACCGCGCGGCCCGCCCGGTCTACCAGCGGCTGGTGGACGCCGGCATCGACATCCGCGAGTACGCGCCCAGCGCCCTGCACGCCAAGGTGGCGGTGGTGGACCGCGCCTGGGCCACGGTCGGTTCGACCAATCTGGACCCGCTGTCCCTGCTGCTGGCGCGCGAGGCCAACGTCATGACCACCGACCGGCGGTTCGCCGAACTGCTGCACCAGCGACTGGACGTGCTGCTGGAACACGCCGGACAGAAACTGGACGCCCGGGCCCTGGACAGCCGCCCCTGGCACCAGCGCCTGCTGGACCGGATCGCCTTCATGGCCATGCGGACCCTGCTGTTCCTGACCGGCCACCGGTACTGAAACCCCTGGGGGCCGTGGGCCGGGGGTGCGGTGTTAGCATGGCCCGATGCTGATGAAATCCGGAACACCCATGAGCAATTCAGAACAGCTGGACGACGGTGAAGGCACCCCCGTCTCGGTCAAGATCCGCGAGCGCCTGAAGGCCGCGCGCCACCGCTTCCACTCCAACGACAACATCGCCGACTTCATCGAACCCGGCGAGCTGGAGAAGCTGCTGGACGAGGTGACGGTCAAGATGCAGGGTGTGCTCGACGCCATGGTGATCGACACCGAGAACGACCACAACACCGGCGACACCGCGCGCCGCGTGGCCAAGATGTACCTCAAGGAGGTCTTCAACGGTCGTTACGTCAAGGGTCCGAGCGTCACCGAATTCCCCAACGCCGAGCACCTCAACGAGCTGATGATCGTCGGCCCGATCACGGTGCGCAGCGCCTGCAGCCACCACTTCTGCCCGGTCATCGGCAAGATCTGGATCGGCGTCATGCCCAACGAACACACCAACGTGATCGGCCTCTCGAAGTACGCGCGGCTGGCCGAGTGGATCATGGGCCGTCCGCAGATCCAGGAAGAGGCCGTGGTGCAGCTGGCCGACCTGATCCAGGAGAAGACCCAGCCCGACGGCCTGGCCATCGTCATGGAGGCCAGCCACTACTGCATGGCCTGGCGCGGCGTGAAGGACATGGACAGCAAGATGATCAACTCGGTCATGCGCGGCGTGTTCCTCAAGGACCCCAACCTGCGCCGCGAATTCCTCTCCCTCATTCCCCGCAAATCCTGAGGAAGCCACCATGCTGGTACGCCTGCTCTACGTCAGCCGTGCGATCGACAAGGACTGCGCCAAGTCCATGGAGTCGATCCTCGAAACCTCCCGCGCCCACAACCTCCACCACGGCATCACCGGCGTGCTGTGTTACGGCGGCGGCATCTTCCTGCAAGCCATCGAGGGCGGGCGCGACGCGGTCAACACGCTCTACAACCACATCGTGCTCGACAAGCGCCACACCGACGTGGCGCTGCTGCACTACGAGGAAATCAGCGAGCGCCGCTTCGGCGGCTGGACCATGGGCACGGTCAACCTGGCCAAGCTCAACACCTCCATCGTTCTCAAGTACTCCGAGCGGCCCGAGTTCGACCCGTACCAGGTCTCGGGCAAGGTGTCGCTGGCCTTGCTCGAAGAGCTGATGGCGACTGCCAGCATCATTGGTCGGGCCTGACCCCTTCCCTCTGAGGCCGCAGTGCCCCGCTGACGGGCCTGCGGTCTTTCTTTTGGTTTCGAGTGACCCCCACCGCCTTCGCGCTCATCGTGCTTGCCGGCCTGATCCACGCGGGCTGGAACATCGTCGCCAAGAAGGCGGCGGGTGACGCGCGCTTCGCGTTCTTCACCGCCTTCATCATGATGCTGCTCTGGGCCCCGCTGGGCTGGTGGCTGGGGCGCGACGTGGTGCCCACCTGGGGTCGCACCGAGTGGGCGCTGGTGGTGGCCAGCGGCGTGTTGCACGTCTTCTATTACGTGATCCTGCTGCGCGGCTACCGCAAGGCCGACCTGACCGTGGTCTACCCGCTGGCGCGCGGCAGCGGCCCGCTGCTGTCGTCGCTGGTGGCCATCGTCTTCCTGGGCGAGCGCATCTCGGCGCTGGGCGCGGCGGGCATTGTGGGCGTGGTGCTCGGCGTGTTCCTGATCGCCGGTGGTCCGGGCCTGTGGCGCGCGGCGCACGACCCGGTGGCGCGCAAGCGGGTGCGCAAGGGCATGTTCTACGGCGTGCTGACCGGCGCCTTCATCGCCTCCTACACCCTGGTCGACGGCTATGCGGTGCGCTGGCTGCTGATGTCGCCCATCCTGGTCGACTACATGGGCAACTTCGTGCGCGTGGCCCTGCTGACGCCGGCCGTGCTGCGCGACCGCGCCACCGCCTGGGTGCTGTGGCAGCGCCAGTGGCGCTACGCCCTGGCCGTCGCTGCGGTCAGCCCCATCGCCTACGTGCTGGTGCTCTACGCCATGCAGCAGGCGCCGCTCTCGCACGTGGCGCCTGCGCGCGAGGTGTCGATGCTGTTCGCGGCGCTGATCGGCGGCCAGCTGCTGGGTGAGGGCGAACGCGGTCTGCGCATCCTGGGGGCCTGCTGCATCGCGGCGGGCGTGGCGGCGCTGGGACTCGGGTGACGGCGATGGACAGGCACCCCGTCACCCTGCTGGGCTGCGACTTCACCAGCGCGCCCTCGAAGCGCAAGCCGGTCACACTGGCCGTGGGCCGCAGCGACCGCGGGCGCGTGCTGCTGGAGCGCATCGAGACCTTCGAGACCCTGGACGCCTGGCAGGCCCGGCTGGCCGAGTCGCCCGGCGGCGGCTGGGTCGGCGGTTTCGACCTGCCGTTCGGCCTGCCGCGCGAGCTGGTCGAAACCCTGGGCTGGCCCACCGCCTGGTGCGACTGCATGGCGCACTATGCGGCGCTCACGCGCGAACAGATCCGCGATACCTTCGCGGCCTTCTGCGATGCGCGCCCCGCCGGTGGCAAGTTCGCCCACCGCGCCACCGACGGCCCGGCCGGGTCGAGCCCGAGCATGAAGTGGGTCAACCCGCCGGTGGCCTTCATGCTGCACGCGGGCGTGCCGCGCCTGATCGCCGCCGGTGCGAGCCTGCCCGGCCTGCACGAGGGTGACCCGCGGCGCGTGGCGCTGGAGGCCTACCCCGGCCTGCTGGCGCGCAGTGTGCTCGGCAGCACCTCGTACAAGAGCGATGACCGGGCGAAGCAGACGCCCGAGCGACTGATCGCGCGCAAGACCCTGATCCACGCGCTGGAGCTGGGCGACGCGCCGCTGCTGCGCGGCGCCGGCCTGCGCCTCAAGCTCAGCCACGCCCAGCGCGACGCCCTGGCCGACGACGCCAGCGGCGACACCCTCGACGCAGTGCTGTGCCTGCTGCAGGCGGCCTGGGCGCTGCAGCAGCACACCTCGGGTCACCCCTGTTACGGTCTGCCACCGTTCGACCCGCTCGAAGGCTGGATCACCGGGGCCTGACATCCCGGACAATACCGGCACCCATGAGCACCTCCACCCCCGCCACCCTTCCCACCGGTCTGCCTGCCGATCTGCGGTTTGCCTTCGTCGAAGCCGTCTGGCACGCCGACATCGTCCAGCAGGCGCGCGACGCCTTCCTCGCCCGCATGGCCGAAGCCGGCATCGGCCCGGAGCGCATCGACCTGTTCGATGTGCCCGGTGCGTTCGAGATTCCGCTGCACGCCCAGCGCCTGGCCCGTTCGGGCCGCTACGCCGCCGTGGTCGGCAGCGCGCTGGTGGTGGACGACGGCATCTACCGGTTCGACGCGCTGATGCAGACCGTGGTCCAGGCCATGATGAACGTGCAGCTGGACACCGGTGTGCCGACCATCCTGGCCGTACACACGCCGCACCACTTCCGCGAACACGCCGAGCATCGCAAGTACTTCCTGCGCCACTTTGCGGTCAAGGGCACCGAGGCGGCCGACGCCTGCCTGCAGACCGTGGCCGGTTTGCGGCGGCTCGATGGCTTGCTGGCGTCCTGAGGGGGCGTGCGATGAGATCCACACGCTGGGCCGCGCTGGCCCTGGGCCTGGTGAGCAGCGGTGCTTTTGCCGCCGACATCTGCGAACCGCTGCGCGAGCACATCGAGTTCCAGATCGCCAGCACCGGTGCCACCGGCTTTGCGGTGATCGTGGTGGACGCGGACGCCGAGGTGGCGGGCAAGGTGGTCGGCACCTGCGCCCGCGGCGCGCGCAAGCTGGTCTACGTGCGGGCCAGCACGCCACCGGCGGCGGGGCGTCCGGCCCGGCCGGCCGCCACCGTGGCCTCGCGCACGGACGACGCGGACATCATCACCGAGTGCCGCGACGGCACCGTGGTGCGCGGCAACGCCAGCTGCAAGCCCTGAGCGGCGCCCGCCGCGCGCTCAGCCCAGTTCCTTGAAGGATTGCAGCGCCGACAGCGGCGTGAACTGCCCGGCGCGCTTGTCCTTCATCGCGGCGATGGACTCGCGCACGTGTGCGTTGCTCCAGATCGCGCCCTGCAGCCAGCCCATCTGGCGCAGGCTGTCCTCCACGCTGTGGTCGCGCGCGTAGGTCACGGCCTGCTTGGTGCCCCAGATGGCGATGGGCGGCTTGCTGGCAATTTCTTTCGCGCACTGCAGCGCGGCGGCCAGCATCGCCTCGGGCGTGTCGAACACGGCGTTGACCAGGCCGTATTGCTCCGCCTTGGCGGCGCCCAGGCGGCGGCCGGTGTAGGCCAGCTCCTTGACCACGGCGAAGGGTACGAGCTTGGGCAGCCGCTGCAGCGTGCCCACGTCGGCCACCATGCCGATGTTGATTTCCTGGATACAGAAGAAGGCATCCTGCGTGGCGTAGCGGATGCAGCCGGTGGTGACCATGTCCACCGCGCCGCCGATGCAGCCGCCCTGAATGGCGAAGATCACCGGGCAGCGCAGCGCCTCGATCTTCGTGAACGTGGCCTGCATGTCGGTCAGCAGGTCGAAGATGGCGGCGCGGCCTTCCGGGCTCTGGTCGTCCATCTGGATGGCACCGGCGAAGGTCTCCAGTGCCATGCCGGCACTGAAATGTTTGCCGGTGGAGCTGATGACCAGCGCGCGCGCCGTGCCCTCTCGGTGCAGCTGCGTGACGATCTCGTCCAGCTCGCGCCAGAAGGTCGGGTGCATGGTGTTCATCGCCTCGGGGCGGCTGAGCACCAGATGGGCAATGTGCCCGTCAATCCAGTTCAGGGAAAAGCAGGTCGGTGCGCTCATGGTCGGCTTTCGGGTGTCGGGGGGGAGGGGTCGCGCCACTGTAGTGCGCCGCCTCGGCACCTTCTGTCCCGGGTTTGACCAGCTTGCCCACGCGCACGCCCAGCAGGCGGAAGCGCCGGGACAGGTCCACCCGCTTGAGGCACAGGCCCGCGTGCCGGCGGATGACGGCCGCATCGGCGGTGGCCACGGCTATGGTGGTGTCGCGCGTGACCTTCTCGAAGTTGTCGAAGGTGATCTTGATGCCGATGGTGCGGCCGGTGTAGCCCTTGCGCTGCAGGTCCGCGGCCACCTGCTCGCACAGCCGCGTGAGCACGGCGCCGGCTTCGGCCCGGTCGCGCACCGCGTGCAGGTCGCGGTCGAACGTGGTCTCGCGGCTCATGCTGACCGGCTCGCTCTCGGTCTCCACCGGCCGGTCGTCGCGACCCCAGGCGGAATCGTGCAGCCAGGCGCCGTAGCTCTTGCCGAAGGTCTCGACCAGCCAGGGCTTCTCGCGCGCCGCCAGCTCGCCGATGGTGTGGATGCCGTGGCTCTGCAGCTTCGCGTCGGCCTTCGGACCGACGCCGTTGATCTTGCGGCAGGGCAGGGGCCAGATCATGGCTTCCAGGTCCTCGGGCCGCACGATGCTGATGCCGTTGGGCTTGTTGAACTCGCTGGCCATCTTGGCCAGCAGCTTGTTGGGCGCCACGCCGATGGAGCAGGTCAGTCCCGTGGCCTGGAAGATGGACTTCTGGATCAGCCGCGCCAGCACGCGCCCGCCCTCGCGCTGGCCGCCGGGCACGTCGGTGAAGTCGATGTAGACCTCGTCCACGCCGCGGTCCTGCATCACGGGCGCGATCTCCAGGATGGTCTGCTTGAACAGGCGCGAGAGGCGCTTGACCTCCTCGAAGTCCACCGGCAGCAGGATGGCGTCCGGACACAGTTTGGCGGCCTTCATCAGCCCCATGGCCGAGCCGACGCCGAACTGGCGCGCCGCGTAGGTGGCGGTTGTGGCCACGCCACGGCCCACGTAGTCCTTCAGGCGCGGGAAGAAGTCCACCGGGATGCGGTCCAGCGTGGCCGGGCCCCACTCGCGTTCGGGCCAGGCCTGGCGCAGGCGTTCGAACATTTCGGCTTCGCGCCGGCGCCCGCCGCCGATGACCATGGGCAGGCCCTTGAGCTGCGGGTAGCGCAGCAGCTCGACCGACGCGTAGAACGCGTCCATGTCGAGGTGGGCGATGCGGCGGGGTCGGGGCGCGGACTCGGTCACGGTGCCGCGAGCATAGCGCCGCAGCGCCCTGCCGAGCCCGCCCCGGAGCGGCCCTTATATGGCCTTGTGCACCAGGGCGCCCTTGAACAGCCAGGGCAGGCGCGGGCCCTGGGCTTCCGGCACACCGCCCTTGTCTTCGACGCTGATCGCCAGCTCGGCCACGCCCGCCAGCGCCGCCTCCTGCGCCGGCAGCTGCAGGGTCTTGAACTTGCTCTCGATCACGCCCAGCGAGCGCGGCGCCTGGCCGTCCTTCACCGCCCACAGCTGCATGCTGTCTTCGCGGCCTTCCTTGACCTCGTTCAGGCGCTGCAGCTGCAGCACACCGGCCTGCGGGTCCATGGTCACCAGCATGGCCGCAGTCCCCTGGTCGTCCAGCAGCACCGCGATGTGGCGGATCTGCGGCACATTGGCCACCTTGGCCTGCAGGTGGCCGATCTGCGCCTTGAGCTGCTCGTAGAGGCTGGCACTGGCGGCCCAGCCCAGCATCAGCGCCAGAAGCAGGACGATGGCCAGTGCGCGCCACCACGGCGAGACGCGGCGGCTGGCGGGGGTGCGGGGGGTGTCGGTCGGGACGGTGTGCGGATCGTTCATGCCGGAAGTATGCCCGCGAGGAGCGGGGGGCCGGGGCGCTGTCTGACACCAGCGGCGGTACACTGCGCCGCATACTGAACGCCGTCCACCGCCTGCGGCGCCGGCATCCGATGCCACAGAAGCGGAGGTCCTTTTTCACTCACGGCCAGACATGCAAGTTCTAGAAATGGCGATCTGGTCTGCCATGGCGGGTGTCCTGGTGACCCTGACCGTGGCGGCGACGTTCGACGTGGCCACCCGCCCCAGCCTGTCGTCGGCCCGCTCGTGGCTGAGCCTGGTGCTCACCGGTGGCGCCTGCATCCTGATGTCGGGCCTGCCGGAGGCGCTGTGGCCCTCCTGGAACGAGATCAACTGGCTGCCGCTGAAGGCCACGATCGGCCCCCTGTGCGGCGCGCTGGCGATGACCTACCTCGGGCTGTGGTCGGGCCTGCGCAGCGAAGACCTGCTGGTGCGGCGCGTGATGGGACCGGGTGCGTCGTTTCTGGTGGGCGGCACCTTCCTCCTGCTGGGCCTGGTGGTCGCCGGCCTGCCGGCCGACACCGTGCTCCTGCTGACCGGCGCGGTCAACAGCCTGGCGGTGCTGATGGGCGTTCTGATCGCCGTGCGCAGCGTGACACTGGGCGACCAGCTCTCGCGCTGGATGGTGCTGGCCTGTCTCTGCCTGGCCCAGATGACCGCCGGGCTGTACGCCAAGGGCCTGGGCATGGACATGGGCAACGCCTACTGGACGCTCACCGCCTGTGCCACCGTCGGTTACTTCACCACCGTGGTCGTGCTGGTGCGCCAGCGCAGCCGCCACTTCCGGCACCTGCGGCGCCAGGCTGCGGGCCAGGTGCCGGCGATGGCCTCGGCCAGCCTCCCCGTCGGCGCCCATCTGGTGGCACGGGTGGAGGATGCGCTCTGGCGCAGCCAGCGCATGGGCCGCCCCTGCCTCGTGGCCGCGGTGTCGGTGTCCAACCTGTACGCCTACCGCGAGTCGCCGGTCATGAACCCGGAAGGGGACATCCTCGTGGCGCTGTCGGCGCGCATCCGGCAACTGGTGGGGTTCCGCAACGTCGTGGGCCTGTACCACCAGCGCTGCTTCGTGCTGGCCCTCTCGGCCGTTCAGGACCCGACGCGCGCCGAGCTGGTGACCGAGCGGGTGCTGCGCGAACTGCGCATGTCGGTCAGCGTCGGTCCCGATCCGCTCTCGCTGCCGTTCCAGCCGGAAGTGGCCATCGGTGTGGTCGACGTGCCGGCCGGCACCGACGAATCCGCCGCAGTCCGCATCATCAACCTGGCCGAACAACTGGCCCTGCATGCACACGACGAGCCCGAGCGGGTGCTGCGGCGCACCTGGGTGCTGCGGCCGCAGGCTCCGGTGGCGCTGTCGCCCTGGCTGGCCGAGACCCAGCCGGCCAGTCTCTGAACCCGGCTGGCGCCCCTCGCCGTGGCTTCAAAACCCCTGCAGGCATGACATCCTGCACAGCCTGTGCATGCTCGTCCGGTCGTTGCAGGGGGACAATTTCGCATGAGTTCCGTACTGCAGGACCCCGACAACACCAACTGGCCGGACAGCGGCAGCGAACTGTCGCGCCAGGAGCTCGGCCGCCTGATCTACGCCAGCATTTGCCAGGTCGATGGGCCCGTGCTCGACGAGATGCGCCGCATCCGCGACCACGCGGTGGTCAACAACCAGGCCCACAACCTCCGTGTCGCGCTGATGCACCGCTGCGGCTGGTTCGTCGAGTGGATCGAGGGGCCGCCCGACGGCATCAGGGCACTGCTGGAACGGGTCGCGCTTGACCCGCGCCATCGCAGCCTGCGGGTGGTGCACGAGAGCGTGGGCAAGCCGCGCCTGTTCAAGCCCTGGATCGGCTCCATCGCCCAAACCACCGAGACCACCGGCGAGTTCGCGCGCCGCGTGATGGCGTTGCAGGAGCGCCACCAGAAGGGCAAGGGCTATGAGCCGGCCAGCGTCTGGCGCTGCCTGTGTTCACCGCTGCCGGGACACGTCGAGGTGGCCGCTGCGAACGACGGCAGCTACCAGCGGGTGATGATGATGTCGGCCGCCCGCACCGATGCCTTCGATCTGCTGCGCTGGCTGTCCGCCCACGAACAGCGGGCCGTGGTGCACCGGCGCTTTGCTGGTGCGGCGCGCGATGCGCTGGACGTGGAAAGCGACTACCTCGACCTGCCGCAGCAGGCCGCCGCCGGCCGGCGGCTGATCGTCAATGCCCGCAAGGGCCTGGCGATGGGCATGACCCACGCCTTTCTGCCCGACTACGCAGCGGTGGTGATCCTGCTGGATGCCGACGCCGAACGCAACGAACACCTGCTGGACCGGCTGCTGACGGCCTGCCAGCACGTGCACCACCAGCCGGTGATCGTCGGGCTGGGGGCCGACAGCTGGTTCAGCGACTCGCTGCGCAGCGCGACCGAGGCCCGTGGCCTGCGCTGGCACGAGGCCCGCGCGGTCGGACCGTCGTCCGACATGGCCACGCTGTGGTGGGCCCTCAAACGAATCCTCGACGCGCTGAGCTGATTCAGGCGGTCGGGTAGGTGCCCGGCAGCAGGATGCCGGTGTCCACGTTCTGGATGTTGGTGTGGCCGCAGAAGGCCATGGTGATGTCCAGTTCCTTGTGGATGATCTGCAGCGCCTTGAACACGCCTTCTTCGCCCATCGCGCCCAGGCCGTAGACCATGGCGCGGCCGATCATGGTGCCGCGCGCGCCCAGGGCCCAGGCCTTGAGCACGTCCTGCCCGCTGCGGATGCCGCCGTCCATCCAGACCTCGATCTGCTCCCCCACCGCGGCCACGATGGCTGGCAGGGCCTCGATGCTGCTGGGCGCGCCGTCGAGCTGGCGGCCGCCGTGGTTGCTCACCACGATGGCGTCGGCGCCGCTGGCCACGGCCAGTTTCGCGTCCTCCACGTCCATGATGCCCTTGAGGATCAGCTTGCCGCCCCACTGCGCCTTGACCCAGGCCACGTCTTCCCACGACAGCGTGGGGTCGAACTGCTCGTTGGTCCAGGAGGCCAGCGACTTCATGTTGGTCACCGCCTTCACGTGGCCCACCAGGTTGCCGAAGCTGTGGCGCTTGGTGCCCGCCATGCCCAGGCACCAGCGCGGCTTGGTCATCAGGTTGATGATGTTGGCGATGGTGGGGCTGGGCGGCGCGGTCAGGCCGTTCTTCAGGTCCTTGTGGCGCTGGCCGATCACCTGCAGGTCCAGCGTCAGCACCAGCGCGCTGCAGCGGGCCGCGCGGGCGCGCTCGATCATGCGGGCCATGGCCTCGCGGTCGCGCATCATGTAGAGCTGGAACCAGAACGGCGCCGTGGTGTTCTGCGCGATGTCCTCGATCGAGCAGATGCTCATGGTCGAGAGCGTGAACGGGATGCCGAAGCGCTCGGCCGCCTTGGCCGCCTTGATCTCGCCGTCGGCGCTCTGCATGCCGGTCAGGCCCACGGGCGCGATGCACACCGGCATCTTCACGTCCTGCCCCACCATCTTGGTGGCGGTGGTGCGGTTTTCCATGTTCACCGCCACGCGCTGGCGCAGCTTGATCTTCTGGAAGTCCTCGCTGTTGGCGCGGTAGGTGCCCTCGGTCCACGAGCCGGAATCGGCGTAGTCGTAGAACATGCGCGGCACGCGCTTCTCGGCCAGGACGCGCAGGTCTTCGATGTTGGTGATCACGGGCATGGGTTGTCTCCGGGGTGGGCTTGAATGCACCGGATCGTAGCGGCGGCGGTGGCGCGCGCCCATTGAAAACCGCTTTTCGGCTTTGAAATTTGCTGCGGGGGCGGCCCGGCTCAGGCCGGCACCGGCCGGGACGGCAGCGTCGCGACGATGGTGGTGCCGGCGCCCGGCGCACTGTCCACCCGCAGCGTGCCGCCGTGCGACTCCACCCGCACGCGCATGCCCAGCAGACCGTGGCGACCGTGCGGCACGCGCTGCGGGTCGAAGCCCTTGCCGTTGTCGTGAACGCTCAGGCGCACCGTGGGCCCCTCGGCCTGCAGGCGCACCCGGGCCTCGGTGCAACCGGCGTACTTGCCGATGTTGGTCAGCGACTCCTGTGCGATGCGGTAGAGCGCGAGCTGCGCCGGCTTGTCCAGGGCCACATCCTGCAGTTCGGCGTGCACCGGCCTGTCCAGCCGCTCGGCCATCTCGCGGCACAGGATCTCCAGCGCCTGCACCAGGCCCAGCTGCGACAGCGCGGACGGGTGCAGGTCTTCGATGATGCGGCGCTTGAGGGCGATGCCCTCGCCCAGGCGGGCCTCGATCGCCAGGATGCGCTCGACCGCCTTCGCGGGCAGGTCGGGCTGGCGGCGCAGCCGGGCAAAGTCCAGCTTCATCGACGTCAGCAGCCCGCCCATCTCGTCGTGCAGTTCGCGGGCGATGTGGGCGCGTTCGTCTTCGCGCACGTTGACCAGGTGGGTGGCCATCTCGCTCAGCTCGGCGGTGCGTTCCTTCACCCGGGCCGCCAGGCGCTGTCCTTCTTCGAGCATCTGCTGGTCGCCCCGGTGCAGCTGGCGCTGGAACAGGAACAGGCCGAGCATGGTGGCCAGCGCCAGCAGGTGCACGGCCATGCGGTTGATCATCAGCGCGTCGTAGAGGTTGACACGCGACTTCTGCTGCACCGCGGCCGTCTGTTCCAGCACCTCGGCAAAGGCCTGGCGCAGGGCGTTGCGGCGCTCCAGGCTGGCGCTGCTGGCGGCGGCGGCGATCGCCGGGGCGCGCTCGCCGCGCGCCACCATGGCGATCCAGGACTCGGTGGTGCGGATGTGTTCGTCGATCAGGCGCTCGATCGGTTCCACCGACACCGTCTCCTCCGGAACTTCCCGGGTGAGCAGGGCGAAGGCGCTGTCCTTGACCGCTTGCAGCTCCTCCACCGCGGCGCGGTAGCGGATGGCCTCCTCGGGGCTGGCGGTGAGGATGTAGGAGCGGGCGTACAGGCCCACTTCGGTGAGCCGCTGCAGCGTCTCGGCCGATTTCACGCGGGCGTCGGTGAGTGCGATGTCGTTGTCCAGCGTGGCCCCGGAGTGCTGGTAGGCGCTCTCGTTGACCACCATGCCCACCACCCCCAGGGCGATCACGATGGGCATGGTGTAGCGGCCGCGGGCGGCCAGTTCAAAGCGGTGGCGGAACCGCTGGACGCGTTCGGCGTCGGGCGTGAGGCTGGGCGGCGGAGGCATGCGGCAGTCTCAGGCCTCGGCCAGCTTGTCGCAATAGTCGATCAGGGCGTCGAGGTCGCGGGACTTGTCGAACACCTCGGCCGCCCCCAGCGCCAGGCAGCGCCGCCGCACCTCCGGGGTCGCGAAGTTGGAGAGCACCACGCGCTGGGCGCGCATCTGCATGCCCTGCGCCGCTTCCAGCACGCCCAGGCCGCTGCCGGCGGCCAGGAAGATGTCGACGATCACCAGGTCGAGGTCGGTGGCATGTTCGTGCAACCCGCGCACCGCGGCCTCTTCGGACGGCGCAGACCCCACGATCCGGACATCGGTCAGCTCCTCCAGGGTGGCGACCAGGTTGCTGAGGATGGTGGGGTTGTCTTCGACGATGAATGCGCTGAGGGTCGGCATGGAACTCGGGCCAGGAAGGTCCTGCAACGATAGCCACTGTGCGCGGCCACCGCTGTAGGACGTGTCTGACACACTTTATTTCACGATGATGTCGTTGGTCACACGTGTGACACCTTTCACGTTGGCCGCGATGGTGGCGGCCTGATCGCGTTCGGCGCTGTTCTTGGCAAAGCCCGAGAGCTGCACCACACCCTTGAGCGTTTCCACCTTGATGGACATGGCGCTGACGATCGGGTCTTCGGCGAAGCGGGCCTTGACCTGGGTGGTGATGGTGGTGTCGTCGATGTAGGACCCCACGGTCTGCTGGTCGCGCGCCACGGCGCAGCCGGTGATGGTGACAGCGCCGAGGGCGAGGGCCGAGGCGAGGGCGATGGTCTTGAGCATGTGGATCTCCTGTGTTGGGGGGGTGATCGGTGGTCGGTTCAGGGTCGGCCCTGTCAGCCCACCACCAGCTTGTTCTGGACCTCGGTCACGCCTTCGACGGCCTTGGCCAGTGTGGTGGCCCGTTCGGCGGCTTCGGCGCTGGGCGCCGGGCCGGTCAGCGACACCACGCCCTGCACGGTGTCGACGTCGATCTTGAGGGCGCTGAGCTGGTCGTCGGCGGCCAGTGCGGCCTTGACCTTGGTGGTGATGGCCATGTCCGTGGCCGCGGTGGTCACGGACTGGACGGCCTGCTCACCTTCGCGCTTGATGTCGGCGGCAGTGCTCTCCATGTCCTGGCGCGCCTGCAAGGCGGCCTGCTCGGTGCTGGTCATGGCGCCGTCGATCTTCTGGCCGACCGTGGCCTCTTCCTTCTGTCCGCAGGCGGTCAGCGACAGCAGAACGGCGGTGGTGGCAATGACCACTTGTGCTCGGTTGGAAAGTTTCATCTCGTGCTCCTTGGATGGGTTGGCGGAAGGCCGGGCCGGTGCGTGGACCGACCCGGAACAGCCAGGGCGAAGGACTCGCCGCGCTGTGTGGTCACTGTAGAAAACGCAGCGCCCGCGGGCTGTCGGTCGGGCCCCTGTGCCCCTGTAGGACAGCGCCCCGCCCGGCTGTCGGAGGGGTGTAGGAACTGTCTGACGGACAGCGCGGCTACCCCGCGCTACATTGGTTGAGCCGCCTGCGGGCGGCACGCACGAGAGAACCAGACTCAAGGAGAACGCATGATCCGGATTGGCATCGTCGACGACCACGCGGTGGTGAGGGCCGGGCTGCGGCAGTACCTGGCCGACCATGTGGACCTGCGCGTCACGGGGGAAGCCACCAACGGCGCCGAAGCCCTGGAGCTGGCCCGCGCGGGCGAGGTGGACGTGCTGCTGCTGGACATCTCCATGCCCGACCAGAGCGGCGTGGACGCGCTCAAGGCCATCAAGGCCCGCTTCCCCGACCTGGCCGTGCTCATCCTCAGCGGCTTCCCCGAGGCGCACTACGCCACCAACCTGCTGCGCCTGGGCGCCAGCGGCTACCTCAACAAGGAGTGCGAGCCGGACGAGATCGTGCTGGCCATCCGCACCGTGTCCATGGGGCGCAAGTACATCAGCCAGGCGGTGGCCACGCTGCTGGCCGAAGGTGTGGCCGGCGGTCTGGACCGGCCGCCGCACGAGCTGCTGTCCGAGCGCGAGCTGCAGGTGTTCCTGCGGCTGGCCAAGGGCGAGACCATCGGCGCCATGGCCGAGGCGATGTTCCTGAGCGTGAAGACGGTGAGCACCTACCGCACCCGCGTGCTGGAAAAGCTCAAGCTCTCCAGCAACAGCGAACTCACCTACTACGCGATGACCAACGGGCTGATCCAGTGAGCCCGCGGGCGCCGGGCGGCCTCAGGGGCCGTCGGTGGGAGGAGGGGCAGGTGTTGGTGTAGGTGCAGGGGGCGGTGGCTGGCCCCTGCCTTTGAGCCAGGCCGTGAGCGCACCGATCAGGGCCAGCTGCACCGGCGCCTGCGCCAGCTGCTGCCACAGCAGGCGGCCCACGCGGTGGGGCAGGTCGCGGGTCTGGCGGCGCAGCGTGGTCGCCACCCAGGGCCGGGCCATCATCAATGCGCCGCCCACGGCGGCAGCCGCCGCCAGGCTGGCCCAGGGGTGCCGCCGCACCACCGGCCGCACCTCGTCGGCCAGGGTGCCCGCCACCAGCTCCACCGACGCGTGCCAGGGCTGGCGCGTCCACCAGCGGCGCGCCAGCGCACGCGCGGTGCGCCAGGCGGCCCGGGGCAGGCCGTCGCGCCGGGCGCGGGCCATGAGTGAATTCATCAGCGAGGCCACCAGGCCCACGACGCCCGCATCACCGCTGGCAGCGTGAGCGCCGCGTTCCGATGGTGCCGGGTACAGCCGCTGGATCAGCAGCGTGCGCGAGGCATCCAGACGCGCGAGCGCCAGCGCCTTGCGCTGGGCGGCCGTCGGCGGTCGTTCGGGCAACGGAGGCTGCGGGTTCATTCTTCGTCCAGGATGCGCAGCGTCGCCAGGTCCTGCGCCATCTGCTGGCGCAAGGCTGCGAAGGGTGGTGAATGTTCCAGGCGATGCGCCCGCCAGGCCAGCAGGGCCGCCAGCAGCAGCGGCACCGCGGGAATGGCCACCAGCAGCCAGGGCATGGGCATGGCCGCCAGCGGCACGACGGCCACCGCGATGCCTGCCACACCCGCGAGCCCCAGGGCCAGCACCGCCAGCAGGGCAGCGGCGCTGTTCAGACCGGCACGGTGCTTCCACTGCGTGCCCCACTCGTCCAGCTCGGCCGAGGCGAGGTCCACGTAGGCGTCGGCATGCTCCAGCACCAGGCCGGGCTGCCGCGCCAGGGCCATGAAGGCGGGGTGTATCACCGTGCGGGCCCTGGCCGGTGTCAGTAGCGCTCGGCGCGGCGGCGGGCGGCCCAGGTCACCAGCAGCGTGGCCGCGGCGCCGGCGGCGGCGGCCATCAGCAGGGCCTTGGCCGGCTCCTGGCGCACGTAGTCGGTGGTGCGCTCGCCCACCTCGTGGGCCTTGTTGGCCACGACCGTGCCCGCGGCGCGGGCCTTGTCGATGCCCGCACGGGCCAGGTCTTCGGCGCGGTGGGCGGCGCGGTTCAGGTGCACCGGCACGGCGTCGCGCACCTGGCGCAGGCCGGCCTGGATGCTGGCTTCCGCCTCGGCCGCGGCGCGGCGCGACTCGCTCAGCAGCTCATCGGCCCGGTCGGCGGTGCGGGCCACGGCCTGCTGTGCGGTGTCCACGCCGGTGTCGATCATGTCCTGGGCGTTGTCCATGGTGGTCTTGACTTTGGTGCTCATGCGAATCTCCTGTGGTTGAAAGGAAGGGAATGAAACCGGGCGGTGTAAACACCCGTCAGCGCTTGAAAAGTCCGAAGACGAAGGTGGCCGCGGCCATGATCAGGAACACGAAGAACAGAATCTTCGCGATGCCGGCGGCGCTGGCGGCAATGCCTCCAAAGCCCAGCACGGCGGCGATCAGCGCGATCACGAAGAACACAACGGCGTAATGCAGCATGGCGATCTCCTGGTTGGTTACCGCAGCGCCACGGCTGCGATGGATTCAGTGTGCGCGCCGGTCGCAGGCGCTGGTGTCGGCCAAGGTCAGCGCGGCGTGTAGGACGCTGCCGACACCGCCTGGCGCGGCGGTGCGCTGCTGAACAGCACGTCCAGGAAGCGCAGCGGCGCGAGGTGCCGGCCCATCACCACCAGGCACACCGTCAGCGGTGTGGCCAGCACCAGCCCCACCGGCCCCCACAGCAGCGCCCAGAACGCGGCCGAGAGCAGCACCGCCAGCGGCGAGACGCCGGTGGAGCCGCCGTAGGCCAAGGGCTCGACCACGTTGTTGCTGACCAGCTCCAGCGTGGCGATCAGGCCCAGCGTCCACAGCACCATCGACCAGCCGGGGTCGACCGCGAACGCCAGCACCAGCGGGAACACCGCACCCAGCGCCGGTCCCAGGTAGGGCACGAAGCGCAGCAACGTCGCCAGCCCGCCCCACAGCCAGGCACCCGGCACCCCGATGCACCACAGCCCCAGGGCCATGGGCACGCCATAGCCCAGGTTCACCATCAGCTGCGCGGTGAGGTAGCGGCTCACGCGCCGGCCCGACTCCGTCAGCGCCTCGGCCATGCGCGGCGTGTCGCCGCCCAGCAGCCGCAGCAGGCGGTCGCGCAGCTCGGCGCGCTGCAGCAGCATGATCACCGCCAGGATCAGCACGAAGGCCACCGTGGCCAGCTGCACGCCCACCGTCATCACCAGGTCGATGGTGCGGGCGCTGCCGCTGCGGGTTTCCACCGCCACCTGCTGCACCTTGGGGGCCGCGGTGCCCGGGGGCTCGAACGCGCGCGTGGTGGTTTCGACTTCCCGCGCCACCATGTCCATCAGGCGCGTCACCTCCCGCGTGGTGCCCGAGGGCGTCAGCGCCGGGCGCAGCTCGCGCAGCTTCTTCTGGATGTTCTGGCGGTGGGTGGGCAGTTCCTGCCCGAGTTCGCCCACCTGCACCGTCGCCACGGCCGCCGCACCCAGCAGCCCGGCCATGGCCAGCGTCATCACCATGCCCACAGCCAGGCACCGCGGCAGCCGCCGGCGCTGCAGCCAGTTCACCGCCGGGTCGAGCGCGAACGCCAGCAGCGCCGCCAGCGCCAGTGGGATCAGCAGCGCCTTGCCGAAGTGCAGACCCAGGATGCCGAGCGCCAGCGCGACGCCGCAGAGCACGAAGCGCTGCACGCCGGGCATTACCGGCTGGGCCGGTGCGGGTGTGGTGGAAATGACCGTGTGGGGGATGTTCATGGCGGGGGTCCGGAGGTCGCAGGTGACCGGATGTTCCGGCCGCCGGCCGCGGGTGCCTGTCGGCCGCGCCCGCGCCGCCGTGTCGGACAGCGCCGACACGGTGCCCGCATGCCTTGCCCGGGGGAGCGCGGCGCCAGACGCCGTCTTGGAAGCGCCAGGGGCGCGGCGTATCATGGTTTTTGCAGGCCGTCGCCCGCAACGGAGGAACCCCATGGTGCAGCGTTTTTCGAAGCAGCTTGTGCAATCCCTTCAACCCCTGGCGGCGGTCGCCGCGCTGGCGTGCACACCACTGGTGGCGCAGGCTCAGACCGCACCCACCCAGCTCTGGATCGACCTCTCCACCTCCACCATGACCGGCATGCCCGAGTTCATGCAGGGCGGCGTGGGCGGCGTCATCGGCGGGCTGTTCGGCGGCGGCAAGGGTGGTGGTGGGTCACACGTCTACGGCCACGCCAGCGGCCGCTTCATCCAGCAGGGCAGCCAACCGGGCCTGACCGGCGCCTTCCCGCCCAGCCGCGTGATCGACGTGGCGCTGTACAACCCGCGCAAGCCCGGCACCGAGGCCGCGCTGTTCGTGCCGCTGACCATGGGCATGGGCGAATCACTGCCGCTGGTGCCACCCAGCCCCAGCTTCAAGGAGGCGGGCGAGGGCGGCCCGACCGAGGTGCCCGAGATCAAGGGCCGCATCCTCATCTACTGGGGTTGCGGCGAGGCGGTGCGTGCCGGCCAGCCCAAGGTCATCAACCTCTCCAACAACCCCGCCGCCTGGGCCGGTGCGCTGGCTGGCCGCATGGCGCCCGAGCGTGCGGCCCGTGTGGGCGCGCAGCACGCGCTCTACCCGAACGAGAAGAACACGGTGAACCCGAAGGCCGACACCTCGCTGCAGGGCGTGCACCAGGTGCGTGGCGAGGGCGTGCCCGAGTCGATGCAGTTCACCCTGGCCGAGCGGCAGGACCTGATGCCCGCCATCCAGCTGCAGCAGCAGGGCGACCCGTCGCAGAGCATCCGCCTCGCCTGGCAGCCGGTGCCGCGCGCCGCCGCCTACCACCTGCACGCCATGGGCATGGCGGGCGACGACATGGTGCTCTGGTCCAGCGCCGACAACGGCGACGCCGGCCTGGGCCTGTTCGACTACCTCACCGAAACCACGGCCACCAAGTGGGTGAAGGACAAGGTGCTGCTCTCGCCCGAGACCACGCAGTGCGCCGTGCCCCAGGGCATCTTCGCGGGTGGGCAGGGCGGCGGCGGCCGGGCCGAGGCCGGCGGCGCGATGCTGCGCATGATCGCTTACGGCCCCGAGAGCCACTTCAGCCACCCGGTGCGCCCGCCCAAGGCCCCGAACAACTGGCAGCCCGAGTGGGCGGTGCGCGTGCGCGCCAAGAGCCAGACCATGGCGATGCTCGGCATGGACATGGCGGGCATGGCCAGCGGCCGCGACAGCGCCCCGGCGCCGCAGGAAGAAAAGCCCTCGGGCGGCCTGCCCGGCGCGGCCGGCAGCATCCTGCGCGGCATCTTCGGGCGCTGAGCGTTCGCGAAGTCGGGCGCTTGCGCGGCGCCCGCCGGCCTCAGGCCGGCAGCGCCAGCACCCGCTCGGCCTCGGTCAGCGGCTCCAGCCAGCCGAACTGCTGCTCCAGCACCGCCAACGTCGCCTCCGAGGCGTCCTTGCCACTGGCCTGGCGCGCGCTGATGCGCCGCCGCAGCTCGTCCGCGGGCGCCTCGCAGGCCAGGATGTGGAAGGGGCAGCCCTCGGCCTCGGCCAGCTCGGCGAACGAGCGCCGCTCGGCTTCGCGCAGAAAGGCCGCGTCCACCACCACCGACCAGCCGTCCTGCAGCAGCATGCGGGCGCGCGCGCGCAGCGAGGCGTAGGTTTCCTCATGCGCCTGCGGACGGTACAGGCCCGTGTTCAGGCCCGAGCCGCTGGCCGCCAGCGGGCTCACGCCGTGCAGGCGCTTGCGCTCCACGTCCGAGCGCAGGCGGATCGCGCGGCCCGTGGCTTCGGTCTGCAGCCAGCGGCCCGAAGCCCAGGTCTTGCCACTGCCCGACAGGCCGTGGGTGATGACCAGCTGCGGCGCGGGCGGGTGGGCGATGTCCTGCGCCAGCGCCAGGTAGCGCCGCGCCTCGGCCAGGTGTTCGTCCGCTTCCGGCGTGCCGGCCAGCTGCCCCGCGCGGATCGCCGCCACCTTGGCGCGCACGCCCGCCCGGTAGCTCGCAAAAAAACCCCAGACGGTGTGCGCCGACACGTCGCCGCTGGCGTCGGTCCACTCGCTCAGCAGCACGTTCGCCAGCCCCGGCTGGCCGTGGTCCAGCAGGTCCATCCAGCAGAAGGCCATGTCGCTGGTCACGTCGATCCAGCGCAGCTCATCGTTGAATTCGATGGCGTCGAAGGGCAGGACCTCATCGTCCACCAGCACGAGGTTGGCCAGGTGCAGATCGCCGTGGCCCTCGCGCACACGCTCCTTCTGCCGCCGCCGCGAGAGCAGGGGTTCGATGGCGATGAAGCGCTGCTCGGTCCAGTCGCTCAGCGCCTGCACCAGCGCAGCGTCGGCGGGCGCCTTCAGCATTGCGCGCAGGGTGTTGAAGTTGTCGCGCGGCCAGCGCATCGCCGCCGTCGCGTGGCCCCAGGGCTGGGTCTTGCCGGCCACCGCCGCGCGCGCCTGGAACGCCGCCATGCGCCGCGCCAGCCCCGCCACATGCTCCGCCGTCAGTTCGCCGCGCCGGCACACATGGTCCAGCCGCGCCGCTTCGTCGAAGCGCCGCATCTGCACCGCGTATTCGATGGCCGGCAGCCCGTCGCCCGCCGCGCCCCAGCGCGGGTTGTCCGGCGTGCCGACGATGGGCAGAACGCCCAGGTACAGGTGGGTGGCCGGGCGGTCGTGTTGCTGGAAGCGCCGGTTCACCCGGATCTCGGTCTCGCAGGCGTGGCGCCGCGCGCCCAGGGTGCCGAAGTCCATGAACGCGAAGCGCACCGGCTTCTTGACCTTGTAGGCGAACTCGCCCGCCAGCAGCACCCAGGCGCCGTGCGTTTCCATCAGCTCGACGCGGTCGACGGGGTGTGTGTAGCGCGCAGGCTCCAGCAGCGCGGTGATCAACGGGGGCAGGGTGTCGCTCATGCGAACCACTGTAAGGCCGCACACCCTCCGGCTGCCTGACGCCGGCTGACAATCCCCTTTCCTGCCCCCCACCGGAGACGGCTCCATGAACCTCGCCCACCTGTTGCAGCGCAAGGCCCTCGAACACCCGGACCGCCCGGCCATCTACAGCGGCACCCGGCCCGTGGCCACTCATGGCCAGTGGGCCGAGCGTGCCGAGAGAGTAGGCGCTCACATGTGCGCCGCCGGCCTGCAGCCCGGCGACCGCGTCGTGCTGTTCATGCGCAACCACCCGCGATACCTGGAACTGCTGTTCGGCGCCTGGTGGGCCGGGCTGGTGGCGGTGCCGGTGAACGCCAAACTGCACCTCAAGGAAGTGCAGTGGATCGTGGAGAACGCCGGCGCGCGCTGGGCCTTCGCCACGTCGGACATCGTGCCGGACCCGGCCGAACTCACTGGGCTGGATGGCGTGACGGACGTGGACAGCGCCGAATGCGACGCCTGGATCAACGACGGCGAAGGCCTCTCATATATAGAAGAGCGCGCCCCCGACGACACCGCCTGGCTGTTCTACACCAGCGGCACCACCGGCAGGCCCAAGGGCGTGATGATCACGCACCGCAACCTGCTCACCATGGGGCTGGGCTACTTCAACGACGTCGATCCCGTCGCGGCGCAGGACGCCATCGCCTACGCCGCGCCCATGTCGCACGGGGCGGGGCTCTACGCCCTCCCGCACCTCATGGCCGGCGCGCGGCACGTGGTGCCCGCCTCGGGCGGCTTCGACGCCGCCGAGCTGTTCGAGCTCGGCCGCCAGCTCGGCCCGCTCTCGCTGTTCGCTGCCCCGACCATCGTCAAACGCATCGTCGACGAGGCCGAGGCGCAGGGCCTCACGCCGGAGCAGTGCGGCCAGAGCTTCAAGACCATAGTCTACGGCGGCGCGCCCATGTACGCCGCCGACATCCGCCGCGCGCTGCGCACCATGGGCCCGCGCTTCGTGCAGATCTACGGCCAGGGCGAAAGCCCCATGACCGGCACCGCCCTCAGCCGCGCCCACCTGGCCGACACCGCGCACCCGCAGCACGAAGCGCGCATCGCCTCCGTCGGCGTGGCGCAGACGCCCGTGTGCATCCGCGTCGCGGGGCCGGACGGCCAAGCGCTGCCCGCGGGTGAGGTGGGCGAAGTGCTGATCCGCGGCGACAGCGTCATGGCCGGCTACTGGCGCAACCCCGAGGCCACCGCAGCCGCCATCCGCGATGGCTGGCTCTGGACCGGCGACATGGGCGCGCTCGACGCCGACGGCTTTTTGACCCTCAAGGACCGCAGCAAGGACCTCATCATCAGCGGCGGATCAAACATCTACCCGCGCGAGGTGGAAGAGGTGCTGCTGCACGCGCCCGGCGTGGCCGAAGTCGCCGTGGTCGGCGCGCCCGACCCCGAATGGGGCGAAATCGTGGTGGCCTTCGTGGTGCCGCAGCCCGGGGCGGCATTGGATGCGAAGACGCTGGACGCTTTCTGCCTCGACCAGATCGCCCGCTTCAAGCGGCCCAAGCGGTACGAGTTTGTGGCGGCGCTGCCGAAGAACAACTACGGGAAGGTGTTGAAGACGGTGTTGCGAGGGTGGGCGACGGAAAATGTATGAAGCAAGACTTTGCCAAAGGTCGCTTCTATTTGCCGGAGAGTGTAGGTTTTTCGCTTGATTGAATTGAATCTATTTTCTCAAGATTGCTGGGTCGAAATGTGCAGGGTTATGCTAATCTTGTTTGCCATGTTTCTCAATGACGGCTGACGTCATTGTTTTGCAGATTTCGAGTATCTTATTGCTTGTTTGTGAGCAATATTCTCTATCAATTGGCATGAGAGTCTCTCCTTCCTTGCAAGTGTATTTGATTTTTTGTGAGTCTAGCTTCCGTAGGTAAGTTTTGTTGCACTTCCAGTTGTTGTGTACACCTAAATCTCTTCTGGCTTTTGCTTCAATGTAGGTGCTCCAGTTGGTTTGAATGAGATTTTTATCTATCGATAGTGTGGTGCATATTTTTTCTAAATAGTCTTCGGGTTTTTCGTACATTAGCTTGTATACGTACTCATCAGCCGCTCTTTGAATAAGGTCGTTTAGTGATGTGGTTTCAACTATATCCTTTAGTTCAAACTGCGTTTTCCCTATTTTTTGTGGATAAACTGCCACTACTGCCTTGATGATCTCTGCGAAAAATGCTTCAGTGCTGGATATGAGGTCGATGAATAAAACTGATCTGAAATACTCATTCGCATTTGTATTGTGTTGAGACAAGAGCTTGTTTAGTCTTAGATATGAAGCTTGAATTGTATTTTTATCTAGTTCTTGGCTTGAGGTAGTTGCATTGGTTTTGGCTATTTCAATCAGCTTGTTTGCTGATTCCACGCTACCCTCCAGAACAAAGATGTATGCTTCGCTGTAAACAAGAATTTTTATAAATAGCTTTTCATAGGCTTGCTTTACCTGCTCGGCGAGGCTTGTGTTTTTATTGTCGTTGATCATTTGATTGACTCATCTTCTTTCGGGTGCTTGTGTCAGATTGTTGTGGCTATTGAAAATTGACTTCCATAAACCGACTAAACGGATCCTCCCGGTAATCCGAAAACGGCCCGCATTCCACAAACCCGAACCGCCGGTACATCGCAATCGCCGGTTCAAACGCCGGCGTGCTGCCGGTTTCCAGGCTGACCCGCGCGTAGCCGCGCTCGCGGGCGAGGGTCAGCAACTCGGTGAGGATGGCCTGCGCGGCGCCCTGGCGCAGGTGGCGCGCACTGGTGCGCATGGACTTGAGTTCGCCGTGCCCGCCTTCGGTGGCGGTGGTGGGCGTCAGTTCCTTGAGGGCGCCCATGGCGAGCAGTTCGCCTTCGTCCCCCGGCTGGGCGTCCGCTGGCAGGCGCCAGGCGGTGAGGAAGGTGATCTCGGGCTGGCGCAGGCCGTTCAGGTCCAGCGCGAACACGCATTCGGGCGGTGAAGCGGCGCGCATGCCGGCCAGGTGTTCGTCCAGCAGGCTGAGCACCTGCGGGTGCGTGAGTTCGCGGTCAACGCGGATGTGAAACCGGCGCGGCGGTGCCTCTGCTGTCATGTCGCTCCCTCCCCGGGCGGTGCGTGTGGTCTGGCCGGAATGGCTCTGCGGCCATTTTGTTCGTTTTGTTACCAGTGAGGCAAGCGGCGCACCGGGGCCAGCAGCGCCGCCAGTTCAAGCCGCCTGTCCCACCGGCCGATACAGGCTGAACAGCTTCAAAGGATTTCCCATGGACATGTCCGTTTCTCCCGCCCTGGTCGTGGACCGCGTGGCCCAGACGCGCCGTGGCGCGGCCGAGCAGCAGGTGCAGATCGCGGTGCTCAAGGAGGCCATGCAGACGCAGGAGTCGGCCGCGGCCGCGCTGCTCAATGGGGTGGCCGGCAACCTGCCGCTGGCGGGCAGCGGCCCGGTGGGCACGCAGGTCAACACAATGGTGTGACCCGCGGGGCGGCTACGGCCGCCGCAGCATCCGCGCGGCCAGCACACTGGCGAGCAGCACCAGCACGCTGCTGGCCAGCGCGGTGAACTGCAGCGCGTCGGTGAACGCAGCCTGCGCGGCGCTCACCAGCGTCTGGGCCATGTCCGGTGGCAGCCGGTTCGCGGCTTCCAGGGCGCCACCGAGCGTGCTTTGCGCCTGCGCCGGCACATCGGCCAACCCCGCGCCGCCCAGCTGGTGGCGGTAGATGAGCGTGCCCGCGCTGCCGAACAGCGCGATGCCCAGTGCACCACTGAACTCCGATGCCGTTTCGGCGATGGACGAGGCCGCGCCCGCGCGCTCGGGCGGCGCCGAGGTGATGATCTGTTCGGTGCCCACCGCGAACACCGGTGCCATGCCCAGGCTGACCACCACCATGCCGGCCACCAGCACCCACAGCGCCCACGGGCCGTCGGCCGCCACCATCAACCCCATGCCCACGGCGGCCGACGCGAGGCCCCACACCAGCACCGGGCCGGGTCCATAGCGTGCGGCCATGCGCGGCGCCAGCACCATCGAGCCGAACACGAAGCCACCCGCCCAGGGCACGGTGGCCCAGCCGGCCTGCAGGGGCGTGAGCATCAGCACCATCTGCAGGTACTGCGCGATGAAGATGTAGACGCCGAACATGGCCAGGCACGACAGCGCGTAGGCCACGATGGCGGTTCGGAAGGTGGGAATGGTGAACAGCCGCAGCTCCAGCAGCGGGTAGTCGATGACGCGCTGGCGCCGCACGAACACCCAGCCCACCGCCACGCCCGCAGCGAGCAGCGCCAGCCGCGCCGTGCTGGGGCCGGCTTCGGCCATGGCCTTGATCGCGTAGATGGTGCCGAGCACGGCCACCAGCGAGAGCAGCACGCTCGGCGCGTCGATGCGGCCGGCATTCTCGTCGCGGTACTCGGGCAGCAGGCGCGGCCCCAGCACCAGCAGCAACACCATCACCGGCACCGCGGGCAGGAACACCGAGCCCCACCAGAAGTGCTCCAGCAGCCAGCCGCCCACCAGCGGGCCGATGGCGCTGCCGACTGAGAACGCGGTGATCCACACGCCGATGGCGAACTGGCGCTGCGTCTCGTCGTGGAACATGTTGCGGATCAGCGAGAGCGTGGACGGCGCCAGCGTGGCGCCGGCAATGCCCAGCAGCGCGCGCAGCACGATCAGCTCGGTGGGTGTGCGCGCGAACGCGGCCAGCACCGAGGCCACGGCAAAGAAGGCCGCGCCGGTCAGCAGCAAGCGGCGGCGACCGATTCGGTCGCCCAGCGTGCCCATGGTGATGAGGAAGCCGGCCACGAGAAAGCCGTAGATGTCGATGATCCACAGCAGCTGCGACGCGCTGGGCGTCAGTGCACGGCTGAGCGCCGGCACCGCGAGGTTGAGCACCGTCAGGTCCATGGCATAGACCAGACAGGGTAGGGCGATGACGGCCAGGCCCCACCATTCGCGGGGGGTGGCTTTGGCGGGATGGGTCATTCGATGTTCAGAAGGCTGCCGACCGACTGCTCCAGCAGCTCGACCAGCTCGGGGTCCATGTACTTGTACTCGTCGGGGATGTCGAGCACGTGAACTGGCTTGTCAGCCAGAAGGTCACCGAACTCCGCGACGAGCCGCGACTTGTGCTTCTGCTCCATCACGATCACCACGTCGGCCCAGTCGATGTCGGTGTCCGAGACCGTGTGGCGCGCACTGGGGCTGGTGCCGCCCGAGCGCACGTTGAGCAGCGGATGCCGCCGCCAGACCTGCTCGGCCGTGGGGCTGCGCCACTGGTTGCGGCTGCAGACGAAGAGGACGTTGAGTCGATCCCTGGGCATTCGTGCACTGTAGGACAAGCGCCGGGCGGACCCTGCGGTCAGGGTCATGGTGGTCCGGGCTGCGGGGTTCCGGTTGGGGAAAATTCCCTCCATGAAAGCCGCCTACCTCTACCTTGGCGCGGCCATCTTGGCCGAGGTGATCGCCACCTCCCTGCTCAAGACCTCACAAGGCTTCACCCGCCTGTGGCCCAGCGTGGCCACGGTGATCGGCTACGCGATCTCGTTCTACTGTCTGGCGCAGACGCTGGGCAGCGTGCCGACCGGCGTGGCCTACGCCATCTGGTCGGGCGTGGGCATCGTGCTGATCTCGCTGATCGCGTGGTGGGTGTACGGCCAGACGCTGGATGCGCCCGTGCTGATCGGCATGGGCCTGATCGTTGCCGGCGTGGTGGTGATCAACCTGTTCTCGAAGTCGGTGGCGCACTGATGAGCGCCACCGCACCGGCCCGCGCTCACCAGCTGACTTCGCGGTCTGGCGTGGCGCTGATCTTGTGGATGCTCAAGTCGGCGCCGTCGTATTCCTCTTCCTGGTCCAGCCGCAGGCCCAGCGTGAGCTTGAGTAGCCCGTAGACCACCGTCCCGCCCAGCAGCGCCCAGGTCACGCCCATGGCGGTTCCCAGCAGTTGCGCACCGAAGCTGACGCCACCCAGGCCGCCCAGCGCCTGTTGGCCGAAGATGCCGGCGGCGATGCCGCCCCAGGTGCCGCACAGGCCGTGCAGCGGCCAGACGCCCAGCACGTCGTCGATCTTCCAGCGGTTCTGCGTGGCGGTGAACATCACCACGAACAGCAGGCCGGCCACGGCACCCACCACCAGCGCTCCCAGCGGGTGCATCAGGTCAGAGCCCGCGCACACAGCCACCAGACCGGCCAGCGGGCCGTTGTGCACGAAGCCGGGGTCGTTCTTGCCGGCGATCAGCGCGGCCAGCGTGCCGCCGACCATGGCCATCAGCGAGTTGACCGCGACCAGACCCGAGATCTTGTCCAGTGTTTGCGCGCTCATCACGTTGAAGCCAAACCAGCCCACGCAAAGGATCCAGGCGCCGAGCGCCAGGAAGGGGATGTTCGAGGGCGGGTGGGCCGAGATGCCGCCGTCCTTGCGGTAGCGGTTGGCGCGGGCGCCGAGGAAGATGACCGCGGGCAGCGCGATCCACCCGCCGACCGCGTGCACCACGATGGAGCCGGCGAAGTCGTGGAAGGTGGCGCCGGTGGTGGCCTCGATCCAGGCCTGCACGCCGAAGTGGCCATTCCAGGCGATGCCCTCGAAGAACGGATAGAAAAATCCGACGATGACGGCCGTTGCGATCAGTTGTGGCCAGAACTTGGCGCGTTCGGCAATGCCGCCCGAGATGATGGCGGGGATGGCGGCGGCAAAGGTCAGCAGGAAGAAGAACTTGACCAGGTCGTAGCCGTTCTTCTGGGCCAGCGTTTCGGCGCCGATGAAGAAGTGCGTGCCGTAGGCGACGCCGTAGCCGACGACGAAGTAGGCGATGGTCGAGACCGAGAAGTCGACCAGGATCTTGACCAGGGCGTTGACCTGGTTCTTTTTCCGGACCGTGCCGAGTTCAAGAAAGGCGAAACCGGCGTGCATGGCCAGAACCATGATCCCGCCGAGCAGGATGAACAGGGCGTCGGCGCCCTGTTTGAGTGCGTCCATGAGGAATCTCCGTGCAGAAAGCGTTTTTGGTGCGTGATTGGCGCCAAAACAGGATCTGCATGGCGAATCGCACCATGTCAAAGCAAAAAACGCACCAATGGAGAGGTTCTTCTGCAGGAGTGGTGCGTCATGCACCGATCGCGCGCAGCACCGACGGCGCGATCAGCTTGTGCATGGGCCTGACCGGCAGCATGTAGAGCCGTCCGAGCCGGTTCTTGGTGTGGACCACGGTGGTGACCGTCACACGCACGGGCTGTCCGGCTGGGCGGGCGCAATGCACCGAGACCACCACGTCCAGGTGCTTGTCGCGGTCACCCAGCAGCACCTCGTCGGGCGTGTTCTCGAACAGGGTGAAGATGCCCACGCGCTCGCCAGGCCGGTAGTCGGCGTCGGGGCGGGCGGGGTGGATGCCGGAGAGTTCGCCCAGGTTCTTCAGGCCCACCAGTTGCACCGCGCGGTTGCGCAGCGTCATGCAGGCATCGACCCAGCGCGGCGTCGCCCGGGCCGATTTCAGGAACTGGCCGAGGGCGCTGAGCGAGGGGTCGGCGGCGTCGATGGCCCAGGCATCGTGGAAGTCGGCGCCTTCCAGGCGCAGGGCGATGCGGCTGCCCGCGGGCGGGGCGACGGCGGTGGGTGTGTTCATCCACCCACTGTAGCCGCCCGGTGGCGGTCAGGAGCAGCTGACGCTGCCGCAGCCGCTCATGGTGGCCGGGCGCACCCGGCTGGGGTCGGCCAGGGTTTCGGTGCGGGAGTCGAAACCCACGTCCTTCATGTGCAGCGCCAGGCCGGCGTCCATGGTGGCGGCGTGCTGCGGGAACCACTCGACCAGCGCCTCGGCCAGGCGTGTGATGATTTCCTTGTCGTCTTTTTCGTAGTGCTCCACCACGGCGTGCAGCGTTTCCATGATGGTGGCGTGGTGGCCGGCGTGGCAGTTGTCGGGCGCGAAGCCGGTGGCCACCATCCAGCGCTCTTCCTGGGCGAAGTGCTCCTTGGTGTGCTCGATGAACTCGAGGTAGAGCGGCAGTTGCTGGTCTTGCGGGGTGGCCAGCAGCCGGTTGAGCATCTCCACGAACTCTTCATGGGTGTCGTCCATGCGGCCGTCGCCGGTCTGCAGCTGCGGGGTCCAGTCCAGCCCGGTGGTGGCCTGGGCGGGGGCTTCGGGGGTGGTGGTCGCTTCCATGGGGTGCCACTGTAGCTGCAAACCGCTGCCCGGGCGCTTGACCGGGGTCAAGCCTCGGCGGTGGCGCGGCCCATCATCTGGTCCAGCGCGGCCTGCAGTTCGGGCGCGGCCAGCGCCTGATCGAGCCGGGCCAGGGCGGGGTGGGCCAGGCTGGCGCGCAGGTGGTGGGTGTCGGCGGCAATGTCCAGCGCCGGGTCGTAGCCTTCGAGGCTGTCGAGCTCTCCCAGCGCAAAGTGCTCGCCCAGTCGGGCGCAGAGATAGCCCAGCGCAAACCGCGGTGCCCGGGCGCGGTCGGTGACCATGAAAGGCGTCGCCAGCTGGCGGCCGACGCCGCAGACCTCGTCGATCAGGCTCTCGGGCAGCTCCCAGGACTTCATCAGCAGGCTGCCGATTTCGCTGGCGTTCAGGCCCAGCAGTTCCTGCTCGGTGTGGGCGCGCTGCAACCGGTTCTGGTGGTGCCACGGCTCCAGGCGCGAGGCGGGAATCAGGGATGCGGCCGCCAGTTGCCCCACGAAGCTGAGCACGACCTGGGTGGAGAGGTTGCCCACATCGGGCAGGTTGAGCGCCTTGCCCAGCCGCACGCAGAGTTCGCTGGCGATGGCGCTGGCCTGCCAGATGGCGTCGAAGCAGCGCTGCGCCTCGGCCAGCTTGGGCTTGAAGGCCTCGGCCAGCATGTACTGCAGGCAGATGCTGCGCACGGTGTTCATGCCCAGGAAGGTCACCGCATGGCCGATGTTGGTCACGGGGGTGCGCAGCCCGTACATCGGCGAGTTCACCGTTGAAAGCACTTTGGCGGCGATCAGCGGCTCGCCCATCACCAGTTCGCTGAGCTCGGCGGAACCGGCCTTGGCCACGAAATCCGGCGACAGCAGCTTCTGCATCGAACGCGGGGGGCGCGGGATGCCGCGGAAGGCGGCCAGCAGGGCGTCGCGGCGTGCGGGGTCGATGTCCTGTTCCCGCAGCCAGCGGAATCCAGCGAGTTCCGCCGGCATGGCTTCGGCCGGCGGCAGGGTGGTTTCACGGGCGGCGGGCGCGGGTGTCGGGGCGGCGGCGCGCAGCGCGGGGGCATTGCTGCGCTGTGCAGCGATGGGTCGTGCGGGCGCCGCTTTCACCGGTGGGCGGCGGAAGAACCACCAGGCCAGGGCCAGCGCCAGAACACCGGCCATCCAGTACATGAGCAGGGACAAGACAACCTCCGTTCAGGGATGAGTGTCCGTGGGCCACGGACTTTTTTACCCCCCGTAGATCGGCATCTGTGCGCCAGTCTTGAGGAAACTGGCCGGCTGACCGCTGTCAGGCGAGGCGGGTGCGGTGGCGCGTGATCTGCGCCTTGACTTGGGCAGGCGCGGTGCCGCCCAGGGTGTTGCGGGCGTTCAGGCTGCCGCGCAGGCTGAGGCACTCGTACACGTCTTTTTCGATCAACGCGTTGAAGCCCTGCAGCACGGCCAGCGGCAGTTCGGACAGGTCGCAGTTGTGGCTGGTGGCGGCCTTGACGGCGTGGGCCACGGTTTCGTGCGCATCTCGGAAGGGCAGGCCCTTCTTGACCAGGTAGTCGGCCAGGTCGGTCGCGGTGGCATAGCCCTTGTTGGCGGCGGCCTCCATGGCGGCGGCGTTGACGGTGATGCCGCCTTCTTTCTGTCCCGTGGCCGGGTTCAGCTGACCACCCACCATCTCGCAGAAGATGCGCAGCGTGTCCTTGAGCGTGTCGACCGTGTCGAACAGCGGTTCTTTGTCTTCCTGGTTGTCCTTGTTGTAGGCCAGGGGCTGACCCTTCATCAGGGTGATCAGGCCCATCAGGTGACCGACCACGCGGCCGGTCTTGCCGCGCGCGAGCTCTGGCACATCGGGGTTCTTCTTCTGCGGCATGATCGACGAGCCGGTGGTGAAGCGGTCGGCGATCTTCACGAAGCCGAAGTTCTGGCTCATCCAGAGGATCAGCTCTTCCGAGAAGCGGCTGATGTGCACCATGCACAGGCTGGCCGCCGCAGTGAATTCAATCGCAAAGTCGCGGTCGCTCACGCCGTCCAGGCTGTTCTGGCACAAGCCTTCCATGCCCAGCGTCTTCGCGACGCGCTCGCGGTCGAGCGGGTAGGTGGTGCCGGCCAGCGCGGCGCTGCCCAGCGGCAGGCGGTTGGTGCGGCGGCGCACGTCG
Organism: Hydrogenophaga pseudoflava NBRC 102511; assembly: GCF_001592285.1. Taxonomy (GTDB): domain Bacteria; phylum Pseudomonadota; class Gammaproteobacteria; order Burkholderiales; family Burkholderiaceae_C; genus Hydrogenophaga; species Hydrogenophaga pseudoflava. Next base: position 188,796 of record NZ_BCWQ01000004.1, read on the forward strand.
GCCATGCGCTCGGCATCGCGGCTGAACATTTCCACGTAGGCCAGCAGGTGGTGCGCAAAGCTCACCGGCTGCGCCACCTGCAGGTGGGTGAAGCCGGGCAGGATCACCTCCACATTCTTCTCCGCCACATCCACCAGCGCGACCTGAAGTTCTTTCAGCAGATCCGAAATCAGGTCGATCTCGTCGCGCAGCCACAGGCGCACGTCGGTGGCGACCTGGTCGTTGCGGCTGCGGCCGGTGTGCAGGCGCTTGCCGGCGTCGCCCACCAGCTGGGTCAGGCGGGCCTCGATGTTCAGGTGCACGTCTTCCAGGTCCAGCTTCCACTCGAAGGTGCCCGCCTCGATTTCCGAGCGGATCTGCGCCATGCCGCGCTGGATGTCGGCCAGGTCGCTGGCGGCGATGATGTTCTGCGCCGCCAGCATCTCGGCGTGGGCTAGGCTGCCGGTGATGTCGGCCAGCCAGAGGCGCTTGTCGAAGAACACGCTGGCGGTGTAGCGCTTGACCAGCTCGCTCATGGGCTCCGAGAATAGGGCGGACCAGGCTTCGGATTTCTTGTCGAGTTGGTTGGTGGACATGGTGGTGCCAGCGGCGAGAGAAAGGATCGGAGGGCGGCGCGTGCGCCTGGAGGAATGGCCCCGGGCGCTGTGGACCATGCGGTCTGACGGCGACAACCTATAGTGCGAGCCATGCGGGACTCCAGAATTTTATCGAGCTTCCAGGACCTGTCGTCGACCATGGGCGCGCTGCCGCTGTCGCAGATGCCCGAGCACCGGCGCGACGTCGAACTGGTGTACGACACCTGTCAACTGGGCGTGGTGCTGCGCGTGGTGCTGTTCGTGCAGGCGATCGCCTGGGTGGCGGCCTTGTATGGTGCGCAGAGTCTGGTCGACTGGCTGGAGACGCTGGCAGTGCTGACAGCGGCCACGCTGCCCTCGGTGCTGATCTGGCTGCTGGTGACCTGCGGCCTCAAGCGGCAACTGGCGCGCCTGCCCATGCCGGCCCAGTGGGCGGCGGGCATCGGCCTGGGCGCGGTGTCGGCGATCTACGGTTGCGGCATGCTGGTCTGGGCCGGTCTGGTGTCTCCGGCCCCCTGGCTGGCCAGCGCCGCCAGCGGCGCGCTGGTCGCGACCGTGGTCGTGGCGGGCCTGGTCTGGCGCCTTCGGGCCAAGGCCCCGGCCGGCACCACGGCGCGCCTGGCCGAGCTGCAGGCGCGCATCCGCCCGCACTTTCTCTTCAACACGCTCAACAGCGCGATCGCGCTGGTGCGCGCCGAACCCGCCAAGGCCGAGGCCCTGCTGGAAGACCTAAGCGAGTTGTTCCGCCACGCCCTGGCAGATTCGCAGGAGGCGGTGCCGCTGGCGCAGGAGCTGGCGCTGGCCGAGCACTACCTGGCGATCGAGCAGGTGCGCTTTGGCGAGCGCCTGCGGCTGGAATGGAACCTGGACCCGAAAGCGGCCGGCGCGAAGCTGCCACCACTGATCCTGCAGCCGCTGGTCGAGAATGCGGTCAAGCACGGTGTCGAACCGAGTCCGACCGGCGCCACCGTGCGCATCACCACCAAGCGCCGCGGTGGCATGGTGGTCATCAAGGTGACGAACACCGTGCCCGCCGGCAGCGGCCCACCGGGGCACGGTCTGGCCCAGGACAATGTGCGTCAGCGGCTCGCGCTGCTGCACGATGTCGAGGGCCGGTTCCAGTCGGCGCTGGTGAATGGCGTGTACCAGGTTCGACTCGAAATACCGATATAAGACAGTCTGGACGCAGGGATCAACGGAGCGTGACATGGCACTCAAGGTACTGATCGTGGACGACGAAGCGCTGGCGCGGTCGCGGCTGCGCACGCTGCTGGGCGACTGCACCGATCCGCGCGCCGAGGTGGTCGGCGAGGCTGGCAACGCGGTGCAGGCGATGGACCAGATCCAGCGCGCGCCCTGCGACCTGCTGCTGCTGGACATTCACATGCCGGGCGTGGACGGCATGGCACTGGCGGAGAACCTGCGCTCGATGGCCGCCCCGCCCCGGGTGGTGTTCGTGACCGCGCACGCCGAGCATGCGGTGCATGCCTTCGAGTTGGATGCGGTCGACTACCTGACCAAGCCGGTGCGTCTGGAGCGCCTGCAGCAGGCCCTGCAGAAGGTGCAGCGGCTGATGACGGCGGAGCCGTCGGAGGCGGGCGGGGGAACCGAGAGCCTGCTGATCCAGGAGCGGGGCCGCAGCGAGCGGGTGGCGCTGTCGGAGGTGATCTACCTGAAGGCCGAGCTGAAGTACATCACCGTGCGCACGGCGGAGAAGGAGCACATCTACGACGGCGCGCTGAGCGATCTGGAGCAGAAGTACGCCCACCTGTTCGTGCGCGTGCACCGCAACGCGCTGGTGGCGCGGCGCTGTGTGCGGGCGGTGGAGAAGCACAACGATCCGGTCGAGGGCGAGGGCTGGACGGTGCGCCTCGATGGCTGCGACGAGCGCCTGGCGGTGTCGCGCCGTCAGCTGGCGGCGGTGCGGGAGTCGCTGGTCGGCTGACTTTCCGTTCGCCGCTTTGTTGGCGTTGACGGAGCTCCGGTCAGCGGCGACTCGGGTGACCGGCTCCGCTCATGTCCCCCGGATCGGGCCGTGCCCGATCCTCCTCCTTTACTTCGCTGCGCCGGTCACCCCAGCCACCGCTGACCTCCTGGCGGGAGCCAGTCGGGGAGCGCAGACCATGTCACGGGCTGGGGAGGGTGGACAGTGCTGTGCAGCGAAGTAAAGGAGGAGACGGCCGAAGGCCGTCGGGGGACATGAGCGGAACAGTGCCGGCCGCCCTCCCCAGCAACGCCCAAGTGCCGGCGTGAAAGGACCTCAGACCTCCGCCGCCTCGATCAAAAACCGGACCCGCCGCTGCCCCTGCCACTCGTCCGCATCCAGCCGGAACGCAATCTTCACCGAGGGCGGCAGCGGTTCCGTGTGACCGAACCAGATCCCGTCGACCTGGTCGCCCTGGTGCTTGAGCTTCACCGACAGGTGCTTCTCGCCCACCAGCCGCTGGCTCACCACCTGCACCTCTTCGCAGAACACCGGCGGGGCAAAACCCTGGCCCCAGACCTCGGCGTGCAGCGTGTCCACCAGGTCCGGACGCCGGTACTGCCTGTCGAGCACGCCATCGGCTTCCAGCCGGCGCTGCAGCGTGGCCGCGTCCAGCCACTCGTGGGCCACCTGTGCAAAGGCTTGCTCGAAGGTGTCGATGTGTTCTTCGTCAATCGTGCAGCCGGCGGCCATGGCGTGGCCGCCGAAACGCAGCAGCACACCAGGGTGGCGCTTGGCCACCAGGTCGAGCGCATCGCGCAGGTGGAAGCCCGGAATCGAGCGGCCCGAGCCCTTGAGCTCGTGCTCCTTGCCCTCGGCGCCGCTGGCCGCGAACACAAAAGTCGGGCGGTGCAGCTTGTCCTTCAGGCGCGAGGCCACGATGCCGACCACGCCCTCGTGGAAGTCGGGATCGAACACGGTGATGGCCGGTGGCGGCTCCTCGCTCTCGTCGAACAGCTCCTCCACGATCATCAGCGCCTGCTCGCGCATCTCGCCTTCAATCGTCTTGCGCTCGCGGTTGATGCCGTCCAGCGTGCGCGCCAGTTCGTCGGCGCGACCGGGGTCGTCGGTCAGCAGGCATTCGATGCCCAGCGTCATGTCGGCCAGGCGGCCGGCGGCGTTCAGGCGCGGGCCCAGCGCAAAGCCGAAGTCGAAGGCGCTGGCCTTGGCCGGCTGGCGCGCGGCCACGGCGAACAGCGCGGCCATGCCCGGCGGCATGGCGCTGGCGCGCACACGCTTGAGGCCCTGGGCGACGAGGCGGCGGTTGTTCGCGTCGAGTTTGACCACATCGGCCACGGTGCCGAGAGCGACAAGGGGCAGCAGCGTGTCGATCTTGGGCTGCGTTTTTGCGTCGAACACACCGCGTTCGCGCAGCTCGGCGCGCAGCGCCAGCAGCACGTAGAACATCACGCCCACACCCGCAATGCTCTTGCTCTCGAAGCCGCAGCCCGGCTGGTTGGGGTTGACGATGGTGCAGTCGGTCGGCAGCGTGACCGCGCCGTCGATGACGGCGGGCAGGTGGTGGTCGGTCACCAGCACGTTCAGGCCCGCCTCGCGCGCGGCGCGCACGCCGGCCACGCTGGCAATACCGTTGTCCACGGTGACCAGCCAGTCCGCGTCACGCTGCTTGACGCGCTGCGCAATCGACGGCGTGAGGCCGTAGCCGTCGGTCACGCGGTCGGGCACCAGGTATTCGACCTTGTCCCAGCCCATGGGGGCGCCCAGCAGTTTCAACCCGCGCACGCCGACGGCGCAGGCGGTGGCGCCGTCGCAGTCGTAGTCGGCCACGATGCACAGGCGCTGGCCAGCGGCCATGGCGTCGGCCAGCTGCTTCGCGGCGGTGGTGGCGTTCAGCATCTGCGTGGGCGGGATCAGCAGGGACAACGCGTCGTCCAGCTGTTCCTTGGCGGTGATGCCTCGGGCGGCGAACAGGCGGGCCAGCAGCGGGTGCAGGCCGGCCTGCTCCAGCGCCCAGGCGGCGCGCGGTGGCACATCGCGGGTGATGATCTTCATAGGTCTTTCAGGGTGTCGCTGACCGGCGTGGTGCCAAACAGCTGCTTGATCGAACGGCCGAGGCGCGCGAAGGCGCCGGCCGGGGCGGTGGTCCAGGTGCGGGCGTGGCGTTCGCCGCAGAGGGTGAGGGTGACGGGCTCGCCGCGCTGGGCGGCCGCCAGCAGCGCGGCGATCTCGCCCGCGTCCAGCGCCTGCCAGGCCTTCTGCCAGCCGGCCCAGTCACCGCGCAGCGCGGCCTGACGCAGGGTGTCGGGCATGTCCGGCGCCTCGGCCAGCGCCGGGGGCGCGGCCAGCGCGCCCGCGCCATGCACCCAGAAACCGTTGACCGGCAGCAGGCCGCGCGCGGTGCGGGCGTCATGCGCCGGGTGGGTGTAGAACAGCATCTGCGCCTCGCTCTGCAGGCGCTTGAGCAGGCGCGCACCCGCCACGTTGGCGGGGCTCTCGGCCAGCCAGGCGTCCACCATGCGGCCACTCACCCGGTCCAGGCTGGCGCAGGCGATGCCGCGCAGCGGCTCGCCGCTGGCGTGCCACTCGGTGGCGCTCTCCCGGCGCAGCGTGAGGCCGTCTTCGGCGCACAGCGGCTCGAAGGCCTCGAACAGGGCGCGCGAGTCGGCGTCGTCCAGCGCCAGCTGCGCACCCGGCAGCAGCGTGACCTGTTCCATGCCGACCTGGTAGTGGCAGAGGCTGAACCAGGCCTGGGGCGCGGTGGGTGCTTCGCTCTGAGCGGCCGCCCAGGGAATCTGCCCGTCGGCCACTGGCAGGCCCAGCGCGCGGGCCAGGGCCCGCTCGTGCGGGGGTGTGAGGCTGTGGTCGTCGCCCCGGTCGGCGGGCTGCTCGGCCAGGCGCGCCAGCAGGGCCTGCAGGTTGGGCAGTTTCAGGCCGGGGAGCAGCGCCTGGCATTCGGGGGCGCTGGCGGCGGCAAAGGGGATCAGCAGGTGGTGGGGCACGAGGGACAAGCCGGACGGGGGAACAGCCGGGATTGTCGGGGATGCCACAATCGCCGCTGGATTTCATCGATGCAAACCCCCTACGAACTCATCCTCGGCTGGCGCTACACGCGCGCCGGCCGCGCCACCCGGCGCAACGGCTTCATCTCCTTCATCTCGGGCGTGTCCATGCTGGGCATCGCGCTCGGTGTGGCGGCGCTCATCGTGGTGCTGTCGGTGATGAACGGCTTCCAGAAAGAGGTGCGCGACCGCATGCTGGGCGTGCTCTCGCACATCGAGCTGTACGACGCCAGCGGCCAGGCCATTCCCGACCTCAATGCGGTGCTGACCACCGTGCGCCAGCACCCCGAGGTGGTCGGCGCGGCGCCCTATGTGGGCGCGCAGGCGCTGCTGGCGCGCGGCGAGGACATGAAGGGCGCCATCGTGCGCGGCATCGATCCGGCGCAGGAACCGCAGGTGGCCGACCTGGCGAAAGACCTTGCGCAGACTTCACTGCCGCGGCTGGTGCCGGGCGGCTTCGGCGTGATCCTGGGTGGCGAACTGGCGCGCAGCCTGGGGGTGGGCATGGGCGACACGGTCACGCTGATCGCGCCCAGCGGCCAGGTCACACCGGCCGGCGTGGTGCCGCGGGTGCGGCAGATGAACGTGGTCGGCACCTTCGACTCGGGCCACTACGAGTACGACTCGGCGCTGGCGCTGCTGCACGTCGAAGACGCGGCGCGCATCTTCCGCGTCGAGGGGCCGACGGGCGTGCGCATCAAGATCCGCGACCTGCACCAGGCGCGCGAGGTGGCGATCTCGCTGGCCGGCCAGTTGCCCGAGGGCATGCTGGTGAAGGACTGGACGCGCCAGAACCGCACCTGGTTCGCGGCCGTGCAGCTGGAAAAACGCATGATGTTCATCATCCTCACCCTCATCGTGGCGGTGGCGGCGTTCAACCTGGTGTCGACGCTGGTGATGACGGTGACCGACAAGCGCGCCGACATCGCCATCCTGCGCACCCTGGGCGCGAGCCCGAAAAGCATCATGGGCGTGTTCATGGTGCAGGGCGCCATGGTGGGCGTGATCGGCACCGGCCTGGGCCTGCTGCTGGGGCTGGGCATCGCCTTCAACATCGACACCATCGTGCCGGCGCTGGAGCGCGCGCTGGGCGCCAGCTTCCTGCCGCAGGACGTCTACCTCATCAGCCGCATGCCCAGCGACCCGCAGCGCGCCGACATCCTGCCGATCGCGGTGATCTCGCTGATCCTCTCGTTTGTGGCCACGATCTACCCGAGCTGGCGCGCCAGCCGCGTCAATCCTGCTGAGGCTTTGCGTTATGAGTGATGTGGTGTTGCAGGCGCAAGGCCTGACCAAGCGCTTCACCGAGGGCCGGCTGGACGTGACCGTGCTCAAGGGTGTGGACCTCACGGTGCGCGCGGGCGAGACGGTGGCCATCGTCGGCGCCTCGGGCTCGGGCAAGAGCACGCTGCTGCACCTGCTGGGCGGGCTGGACGCGCCCACCGCCGGCAGCGTCACGCTGATGAAGCAGCCGCTCGCCGGGCTCAGCGCCGCTCAGCAGGGCGCGCTGCGCAACCGCCACCTGGGCTTCGTCTACCAGTTCCACCATTTGCTGCCGGAGTTCAGCGCGCGCGACAACGTGGCGATGCCGCTGTGGATTCGCCGCATGCCGCGCGCCGAGGCGGGCGCCCAAGCGGCCCAGGTGCTGGCCAAGGTCGGGCTGTCCGAACGCCTGCAGCACCGGCCGGCCGAGCTCTCGGGCGGTGAGCGCCAGCGGGTCGCCATCGCGCGCGCGCTGGTGACAAAGCCGGCCTGCGTGCTGGCCGACGAACCCACCGGCAACCTGGACCGCAGCACGGCCGACGGTGTGTTCGAGCTGATGATGCAGCTGGCCCGCGACCAGGGCACGGCCTTCATCGTCGTGACCCACGACGACGCCCTGGCCGCGCGCTGCGGCCGGGTGCTGCGACTCACTTCCGGGGTGCTGTCCTGACCAAGCGCAGCGGCTGGTCCAGGCCCTGCGCATGGATCAGCAGCGTGTCGCCCTGCACCTCGTAGCGCTGGGCTTTCTGCAGCGCGCCCAGGTAGCGCGATTCCTGCTCGCTGGCGCCACCAAGGCAGGCCATCTTGGTGGACATCAGCGGGCCGAACGTCAGGCGGTCCCGGTCGATCTCGACCGCGCCGGAAAATCGGTTGCAGGAGCCGTGGCCCACTGCCTGCCCCGGCTGTGGGAACACCAGCGTGGCCGCCGGCTGCGGTAGCGCGACCTGACCGGCGATGGACTGCAGCCGCCACTCGCTGCCCCAGAGCGGTTCGGGCGCCGACGAGGGCGCAGGGGCGGCGCAGGCCCCCAGCGTGCCGGCGATGGCCAGGGTCGCGATGGAAAACAAACGGGTGGTGCGCAGTGACATGGGAATTCCTCCGTGGAGCCTAGCGGCCCCGGGGGTCGGGGCACAATCGTTCGAGGAGTTATACCCCCGATGTGGATCGACACGCACTGCCATCTGGACGCCCCCGAGTTCGGCGCCGACCACGCGCTCGCCGTGCAGGCGCGCGCGCTGGCGGCGCAGCGCGGCGTGGGGCTGTGCGTGATTCCGGCGGTGATGCGGCAGAACCTGGACACGGTGCGGCGGCTGGCACACCGGCTGGGCGACGCCTACGCGCTGGGCATCCACCCGCTGTACGTGCCCCGGGCCGCGGACGAAGACCTGGATGCGCTGGACGCGGCGCTCACCAAACACCGCAACGACCCGCGCCTGGTGGCGGTGGGCGAGATCGGGCTGGACTTTTTTGTGCCGGCCCTGTGCGAACCCGCCATGCGCGAACGGCAGGAGCGCTTCTACCGCGCCCAGCTGCGGCTGGCGCGCCAGCACGGCCTGCCGGTGATCCTGCACGTGCGCCGCAGCGCGGATGGGCTGCTCAAGCACCTGCGTGAGCTGCCCACCGGCGGCGGCATCGCCCACGCCTTCAGCGGCAGCGCCGAACAGGCGCGCGCCTTCACCGACCTGGGCTTCGCGCTGGGCTTCGGCGGCGCGTCCACCTTCGAGCCGGCCAAGCGCCTGCGCGCGCTGGCGGCCGAACTGCCGCTGTCGGCGGTGGTGCTGGAGACCGACGCGCCGGACATCCCGCCGCAGTGGCTCTACGCCACCGCCGCCGAACGGGCTGCTGGCCGGCCACAGGGCCTGAACACGCCGGCCGAGCTGCCGCGCATCGGTGGCGTGATCGCCGGGCTGCGGGGCATGGCGCCCGACGAATTCGCGGCGACGACCAGCGCCAACGCCTGTCGTGTGCTGCCGCGGCTGGCGGCGCTGGCGCCGGTGACCTCATGACCCGCCTGGTCGGCCTGCCGCCGGTGATCGGGCCGCAGACCCGGCTGCTGGTGCTGGGCAGCTTCCCGGGTGTGGCTTCGCTGCGCGAGCAGCGCTACTACGGCCACCCGCAGAACCAGTTCTGGAAGATTCTGGGGGCGCTCTGGTCGGTGGATCTGGTGGCCCTGGGCTACGCGGAGCGGCTGGCCGTGGTGCGCGAGCGCGGGCTGGGTATCTGGGATGTTTATGCCGCCTGCGAGCGCGAGGGCAGTCTGGACACGGCCATCCGGAACGCCGAACTCAACGACTTCGGCCTTGTGCTTCGCGAGTGCCCGAACCTGGTGGCCATTGCCCACAACGGTGGCGAGAGTTTTCGGCATGCGAGGCACACGCAGGCGTGGGGCCTGCCGGTGTACCGGCTGCCGTCCACCAGCCCGGCGAACGCCAGCTGGTCGTTCGAGCGCAAGCTGGCGGCGTGGGACGAGGTGTTCAGGGCCAGCGGTCTGCTGGCCTGAGCCCTCACACCGTGCGGTGTGCCATGGGCGTCTCGGGCACCGGGTACCCCGCCGCACCAAAGGTCGTGACGATGGCCTTGTTGGTGTCGAAGTAGACCTGCCAGTAGTGGTCTGTGTGCGTGTACGGGCGCACGCACAGCAGCGGGCCTTCGGGCGTGAACTGCAGGATCTCGATGTCCGGGGCCGGTGAGGCCTTGACGTTCGGGATCGCAGCGATCACCGGCCGCAGGCGCGCCATGGCGTCCATCACGTCCACGCTGTTGGCCACCTTGGCCACGCAGTCCACGCGGCGGTATGGCTCGGCGCTGAAGTTCTGCACGTTGTCTGCAAACACCTTGTTGTTGCCCACCACTGTCAGCACGTTGTCCGGCGTGAGCACCGTGGTGGCGAACAGGCCCAGTTCCTTCACGGTGCCCAGCGTGCCGCCGGCGTTGATGAAGTCGCCCACCTTGTAGGGCCGCAGCACCTGCAGGAACAGGCCGGCCGCGAAATTGCCCAGCATGCCGCTCCAGGCCGCGCCGATGGCCAGGCCCGCGCCGGCCAGCAGGGCCGCGAACGAGGTGGTCTTGATGCCGAAGATGTCCAGGATGGCCAGCACCAGTACCAGGGTCAGCAGCACCGAGATGATGGACTTGAGGTACTGCGTGAGCGTGGCGTCGACCTTGCGGCCCTTCTCCAGCGCCGCGCCGATCAGCCGCACCGCCAGCGCGATCAGCCAGCGCCCGACCACCCAGGCCGCAATCGCGCCCAGGATCTTCAGGCCGAAGTCGGCCCCCTGGGTGCTGAGGAAATTCCAGACCACTTCCATGTTCATAATGAATCCTTTCTCCTGGAACACCTTGTCCCGATGCGATCTTCCTTCGCCCATGCGAACTCTTTTCGACAGGCCGACGCCTTGACGCGCAACGCCGTGTCGTTTGCGCCGCCGCTGTCGCATTCCTGTGAGTGGAGGGCGCCCCGATGAGGAGTTCTTCACGCGCCGCAGCCGGCGCGCTGCCGGACGTCACACTCTCTGAAGACGGCGAGGTGCGTTTCCTGCACCTGGGCACCGAGTGGATCCAGGGCTCGATGATCATCGACGACCCCTTCGCCATCGAGCTGGACTATGTGCAGCGCATGATGGCCTGGTTGCTGTTTGTCGACCCCGACTCGGTGTCCAGACGCCGAGCCATGCAATTGGGCCTGGGCTCGGCCGCGCTGACCAAGTTCCATTACAAAAAGTTGCGCATGGACACCACGGCGGTGGAGATCAACCCGCAGGTGGTCGCCGCCTGCCGCGGCTGGTTCAAGCTGCCGCCCGACGGGCCACGCCTGCGCGTGCTGCTGGCCGACGCGGCGCAGGAGGTTCGCCAGGCGGTGCACCTGGGCAGCATCGACGCCCTGCAGGTGGACCTGTACGACCACGAGGCGGCGGCGCCCGTGCTCGACAGCCCCGACTTCTATGCCGACTGCCGCGCCCTGCTGACCGACGAGGGCGCGATGACGGTCAACCTGTTCGGCCGCGATGCCAGCTACGAGCGCTCGCTGGAAAGCATCTGCGCCGCGTTCGGGCGCGACGCGGTCTGGGCCTTCAAGCCCACGCGCGAAGGCAATACCATCGTCCTGGCGCAGCGCACCCCCCAGCGACCCACGCGCATGGAACTGCTGGCCCGCGCGGAAGAGATCCGCACGCGCTGGGACCTGCCCGCGGTGAAATGGCTGCGCATCTTCAAACCGGTTGAATGAGACCCGCATGAAAACCACCCACAAGCCCGCCGCCCCGAAAACCGCCGACGCCGGTCCGCTGGACTGGCGTGTCCTGGTGGGGTGGCTGCGCGAGGACGCCGTGATCTCGGCCGACGAGGCCGCACGCACCATCGCCCGCTGCGCTTCGGCCCACAGCGCCCAGCATCCGCTGGTGCGGCTGGCGGTGGTGGGCATGTCGCGCCAGTCGGACGGCCAGGTGCTCGACGTGGAGATGCTCACGCAGTGGCTGGCCGCGCGCAGCGGTCTGGAGTTCTTCCGCATCGACCCGCTCAAGGTCGATGTGGGCAAGGTGGGCGACGTGATGAGCGCGGCCTACGCCGAGCGCCACAAGGTGCTGCCGGTGCAGGTGGGGCCCGCCGAGGTGGTGGTGGCGACGGCCGAGCCCTTTGTGCGCGACTGGATCCCCGAGGTCGAGCGCCAGACGCGCAAGAGCGTGCGCGTGGTGGTCTCGCCGCCGCAGGATGTCGCACGCTACACGGCCGAGTTCTTCGCGCTGGCCAGGTCCGTCCGGGCGGCCAGCAAGATGGGCAACCAGAGCAACCCCTTCGGCACCTTCGAGCAGCTGGTCGAGCTGGGCAAGGCCAACAAGCTGGACGCCAACGACCAGCACGTGGTGCAGGTGGTGGACTGGCTCTGGCAGTACGCCTTCGACCAGCGCGCCAGCGACATCCATCTGGAACCGCGCCGCGACCAGGGCGTGATCCGCTTCCGCATCGACGGCGTGTTGCACCCGGTCTACCAGATGCCGATGACGGTGATGAACGCCATGACCGCGCGCATCAAGCTGCTCGGCCGCATGGACGTGGTCGAGCGCCGCCGCCCGCAGGACGGCCGCATCAAGACGCTGCGGCCTGAGCGTGGCAATGGCAAGGGCGACGAGGTCGAAATGCGTCTGTCGACCCTGCCCACCGCCTTCGGCGAGAAGCTGGTGATGCGCATCTTCGACCCCGACGCGACGGTGAAGGACCTGGCCGCACTGGGCTTCTCGGCCACCGACGCGCCGCGCTGGGAGTCGCTGACCAAACGGCCGCACGGCATCATCCTGGTGACCGGTCCGACCGGCTCGGGCAAGACCACCACGCTGTACGCCACGCTCAAGCGCCTGGCGACCGAAGAGGTCAACGTCAGCACGGTGGAAGACCCGATCGAAATGATCGAGCCGGCCTTCAACCAGACCCAGGTGCAGCCGCACCTCGACCTGGACTTTGCGCAGGGGCTGCGCTCGCTGATGCGCCAGGACCCGGACATCATCATGGTGGGCGAAATCCGCGACCTGCCGACCGCCGAGATGGCGGTGCAGGCGGCGCTGACCGGCCACCTGGTCTTCTCGACCCTGCACACCAACGACGCGCCCAGCGCCATCATGCGGCTGATGGAACTGGGCATTCCGCCTTATCTGATCAACGCCACCGTGCTCGGGGTGCTGGCGCAGCGCCTGGTGCGCACGCTCTGCCCGTCGTGCAAGGTGCGCGAGGACGATGCGGCGGCCGAGGCCTCGCTCTCGTCGCTGGCCGATCTGGTCAAGCCCTGGCAGGTGAGCGGGAAGTACCGGCCCTACCAGCCGGTGGGCTGCGTGGAGTGCCGCATGACCGGTTTCCGCGGCCGCACCGGCCTGTACGAGCTGCTCACCATCACCGAGGCCTTCAAGGACAAGGTCAACCGCGAGCCGAAGATGGAGAGCCTGCGCCGCCAGGGCGTGACCGACGGCATGCGGCCGCTGCGCCTGGCCGGGGCTGCCCGGGTCGCCGAAGGCCTGACCACGCTGGACGAGGTGCTGGCCTGCACACCGCCGGTGCAATGACACCCTGAGAACCATGATCCCCATCAAGACCGAGTCGGCATGGCGCGGCACCGCCGACTGCCGCGCCTGCGGCATCCGCGACATGGTGCTGTTCGCGGACCTGCACGAAGACGACTTCAACCTGATCCACGCGCCCATCGACGACCTCGAATACGCGCCGGGACACGCGCTGGTGCGCATGGGCGAAACCGCCACCTCGCTGTTCACGCTGCGGGCCGGCATGGTCAAGCTGGTGCGCAACACGGTGGACGGCCGCCAGCGCATCGTGCGGGTGCTGCGCAGCGGCGACGTGATCGGCCTGGAGGCCCTCATGGGGCCGACCTACGACGCCGACGCCATCGCGCTGACCAGTGTCCGCGTCTGCCGCCTGCCGCTGCAGGTGATCCAGCGCCTGAACCGCGAAACACCGCGCCTGCACCAGCGCCTGCTGGAGCGCTGGCACCGCAGCCTCAAGGAGGCCGACGACTGGCTGGCCGACCTCAACTTCGGCAACGCGCGCCAGCGCCTGGCGGGTCTGATCCTCAAGATGCGCACCGACCAGGACCCCTCCCTGTGCACGCTGTTCTCGCGCGAGGACATGGGGGCCATGCTCGACCTCAAGCTGGAGACCGTCAGCCGCACGCTCAACGCCTTCGTGCGCGAGGGCCTGATCGAGCCGATGGACCGGATCGGCCGCGCCTACCGCATCGTCGACGCGGCCCGCCTGACCGCGCCCAAAGACTGAGCGCGAAGGCTCCCATCGCCGAACACGACAGCGGCGCCGGCGTGGCCTGCCGATAATTCCCGGATGACGGTCACCGCCTCCCGCCCGCCCCACCTCGTTTCCGGACTGCTGCTGGCCTGCGCCGGCTCCATCGCCTTCAGCGGCAAGGCCATCATCGTCAAGCTCGCGTACCGCCACGGGGTCGATGCGGTGACGCTGATCATGTACCGCATGCTGTTCGCGCTGCCGATGTTCCTGGCCCTGGCCTGGTGGGCCACCTACCGGCAGGGCGGTGGCGCGAAGCACCCGCTGAGTCGGCGGGACTGGCTGGGCATCCTGGGCCTGGGCGTGACGGGCTACTACCTCGCCAGCTTCCTGGACTTCTGGGGCCTGAGCTACATCAGCGCCAGCCTGGAGCGCCTGATCCTCTACCTCAACCCCACCCTGGTGCTGCTGCTGGGCTGGCTGCTGTATGGCCGCCGCATCAGCGCCACGCAGGCGGTGGCGATGGCGGTGAGCTACGCGGGTGTGCTGCTGGTGTTCGGCCACGAGGCCGACTTCGCCGGCCCGGGCGCGGCGCTGGGCGCGCTGCTGGTGTTCCTGAGCGCGATCAGCTACGCGATCTACCTCGTCTACAGCGGAGAGATGGTCAAGCGCCTGGGATCGATGCGGCTGGTGGGGCTGGCGACCAGTGTGGCCTGTCTGCTGTGCCTGCTGCAGTTCGTGCTGCTGCGGCCGCTGAGCGCCGCCGAGGTGGCGCCCGAGGTGATCTGGCTGTCGGTGCTCAACGCCACCGCCTGCACCTTCGCTCCGGTGATCATGGTGATGATGGCCATCGAGCGCATCGGCGCGGGGCTCGCGGCGCAGACCGGCATGATCGGGCCGATGTCGACCATCGCCATGGGGGTGCTGATTCTGGAAGAGTCTTTCAACGGCTGGATCGTGGCCGGCACGGTGCTGGTGGTCTCGGGCGTGTTCCTGGTGACGCGCTTCGGCGGCCAGGCGGCGCAACCCAAACAGGACTAGGAGAAATCAAACATGGATCTGGGCATTGCAGGCAAATGGGCGCTGGTGTGCGGCGCGAGCAAGGGCCTCGGGCTGGGCTGCGCGCAGGCGCTGGCGGCCGAGGGCGTGAACGTGGTGATGGTGGCGCGTGGCCGCGAGGTGCTGGACGCCTCGGCCGCCGCGCTGCGGGCGGCCTCGCCGGGCGTGGCCGTGATTGCGGTGGCCGCCGACATCACCACCCCCGAGGGGCGCGACGCCGCGTTCGCTGCGCCGGGCGGGCCTGGCACGGCCTTCGACATCGTGGTCACCAACGCCGGTGGCCCGCCGCCGGGCGATTTCCGCTCGTGGGACCGCGAGACCTGGATCAAGGCGGTGGACGCCAACATGCTCACGCCCATCGAGCTCATCAAGGCCACCGTGGACGGCATGGCGGCGCGCAGTTTTGGCCGCATCGTCAACATCACCAGCAGCGCAGTGAAGGCGCCGATCGACATCCTGGGCCTCTCCAACGGCGCGCGCAGCGGCCTCACGGGTTTTGTGGCCGGTGTCGCGCGCAGTGGCATCGCGGCCAAGGGCGTGACGATCAACAACCTGTTGCCCGGCAAGTTCGCCACCGAGCGCCTGCAGGGCACGATCGCGGGCACGGCGTCCAAGACCGGCCAGACCGTGGACGAAGTGCGCGCCGCGCAGCTGGCGCTGGTACCGGCCCGGCGCTTCGGCACGCCCGAGGAGTTCGGCGCCATCTGCGCCTTCCTCTGCAGCCGGCAGGCGGGCTACCTCAACGGCCAGAACATCCTGCCCGACGGCGGGCTGTACCCCGGAACCTACTGATCAGCGCCGGGAACTGACCAGAATCCCGCCCACGATCAGCACGAAGCCGGCCAGGTGGTAGAGGTGCGGCGGCTCACCCAGCAGGGTCGCCGACATCAGCGCGGCGAACAGCGGGGTGAGGTTGCTGAAGAAACCGGCCACGGTCGGACCGACCCGAGACACACCCGCGCCCCAGGCCCGGTAGGCCAGCAGCGAGGGGCCGATGGCCACGTACAGCAGCGACAGCACCAGCGGCCAGCCCCAGCGCAGGTGGTGTTCGCCCTCGGGCAGGGACGGCAGCATCAGCCACTCCCCGGTGGTCATGGCGGCGGACCAGGTGAGCCCGAAGGCCACCTGGGCGAGCAGGAAGGCGGCCCAGTCGCGCCGCACCTCGGGCGGCTCGCTGCCGGGCGCCGGGCGGGCGAGCATCCAGCTGTACCAGGCCCAGGTGATGGACGCCGCGAGCATCCAGGCGTCGCCCGGCACCAGCTGCAGGGTGCCCAGCTGGTGCCAGTCGCCGCGCACCAGCACCACGACCACCCCGGCCAGCGACAGCGCGGCGCCCAGGGCAGCGCGCCTTGTCACCGGCACGCCGTAGAACAGCCGACCCAGCAGGATCATCCACACTGGCATGCTCGCGGCGACCAGCGTGACGTTGATCGGCGTCGAGGTCTTGAGCGCCATGTACTGCAACGCGTTGTAGAGCGCCACGCTGGTCAGGCCCAGCACGGCGAAGCGCCGGCCATGCGCCCACACCGGGCTGCGCGGTGCCAGCACCCAGGCGGCCAGCGGCAGCAGCATCACGAAGGCCAGCACCCAGCGCAGGAAGTTGAAGGTGATGGGCGGGATGCTGCCCTGCATCAGCCGGCCGACCACGGCGTTGCCAGCCCACAGCAGCGGCGGTATCAGGAGCAGGGCCGCGGTGGCCGGGGTCAGGCGCTGGGAGGGGTTCGACATGCCTGCACTGTAGCGACCGGTGGCATCCCCTGGCTGGCCTGGGGCTGACGGCCTGACACCCTCGGGACGGTCGCGAATCGTGGCAGCATGTGCGGCATTGCCAACCTGAGGAGACCTGCATGACCCAGACCAGCCGCGCCGTGCGCATCCACGCCCATGGCGGCCCCGAACAGCTTGTTGTCGACACCGTCGAGGTCGGCGATCCCGGCCCGGGCGAGATCCGCATCCGCCACCACGCCATCGGCCTGAACTTCATCGACGTCTACCAGCGCACCGGCCTCTACCCCAACCCCATGCCACTGGCACTGGGCATGGAAGGTGCGGGAGTGATCGAGGCGGTGGGCGAGGGCGTGACCCATCTCAAGGTCGGCGACCGCGCGGCCTACGCGGCGGGCAAGCCCGGCAGCTACTGCGATGTGCGCGTGATGCCGGCGATGAACGTCTGCCAGCTGCCCGACGGCATCTCGTTCGAAACCGGCGCGGCCATGATGCTCAAGGGCCTGACCGCCCAGTACCTGCTCAAGCGCTGCAAGCCGGTGGAAGGTCTGGAGAAGGGCGACTTCGTGCTGTTCCATGCCGCGGCCGGCGGCGTCGGTCTGATCGCCTGCCAGTGGGCCAAGGCCCTGGGCCTGCGCCTGATCGGCACGGCGGGGTCGGACGAGAAGTGTGCGCTGGCGCGCGAGCACGGCGCCGAGTTCACCATCAACTACCGCACCGAAGACTTCGCCGCGCGCGTGAAGGAGATCACCAGCGGCCAGGGTGTGAAGGTGGTCTACGACTCGGTCGGCAAGGACACCTTCGAGAAGTCGCTGGACTGCCTGCGGCCGTTCGGCCTGATGGTCAGCTTCGGCAACGCCAGCGGCCCGGTGGCGCCGTTCGCGCCGGGCATCCTGGGTCCCAAGGGCTCGATCTACGTCACGCGCCAAACTCTGTTCACCCACATCAGCAGCCGCGAGCGCACGCAGGCCATGGCCGACGACCTGTTCGACGTGGTGGGCAGCGGCGCGGTGAAGATCCGCATCGACCAGCGCTTCGCACTGACCGATGTGAGGAAGGCGCACGAAAGCCTGGAAGCGCGCCAGACCACTGGGTGCACCGTGCTCCTGCCCTGAGCCAGAGAGCCATAAAAAAAGCCCCGGAGCCAGCAGCCCCGGGGTTTTTTCAATGGTGAGCCGGCAACGGTCAGAACTTGAAGCCGACGCCGAAGGTGACGCCGTCGACCTTGGTCCCGCGGCGGTCCAGGTAGTTCATGTAGTCGGCGTTCAGCGAGAGCTGCGGCGTGAGGCTGAAGCTCGCGCCACCGCCATAGGCGAAGCCGGTGGTGCGGTTCGAGTCGCCGACGCCGAACGCCGAGGTGCTCACCTTGGTGCTGGCCACGCCGGCCCGGCCGTACAGCTCCACGGTGTCGCCCAGCATCACCTTGGGTTTGACGAACGCCCCCAGCATGTTGTCGACCTCACCCGTGGCCCTGGCCGGCCCGATGCGCACCGAGTCGTCCTTCAGGCCGGTGGCGGCGTGGCCCTCGATGGCCAGGTGCGGCGCGAGTTCCACGCCCACGATGGCGCGGGCGGCGGTCGGCTTGACCTTGGCGTCGAAGCCCCGGCTGTCCTGCTTGAGGTTGAACTGGCTGTAGCCCACCTCGCCGTACACCCCCTGGGCCTGCGCGCCGAGGGCGAGCAGCGAAGCGGAGCCGATGAGCACTGTTTGCAGACGTCGTTTCATGAAACCTCCTGGTTGTGAAGATCGCTGACCCGGACAGGCCAACGCCCAGTAGGAGGGACGCGCGGGACAGCGGGTTCCGGTGATTGGGACAACGCTGCGCAAACGAGGTAATGAAATGTAGGCCGTGGGCACAACAAAAAAGGCCACCGGAAGGTGGCCCTTGGACTCAAGGCGCGCTTGTTTCAGAAGGCCACGCCGGCGCCCAGCGTGAAGCCGGTGAGCTTCACGCCGCTGCCGCTGTAGTAGCTCATGTAGTCGGCGGCCACGCTGACCGGGCGGTTGCCGAAGGACTTCCAGGGCGTCACCGTCTTGAATCCCAGCCCGTAGGACAGGCCGGCGCCGCCGTCGGTGCCGGTGTAGCCGCCGACGCTGGTGCCGGCGTTGGCGATGCCCAGGCGGGCGAAGAACTCGGTCTCACCACCGATGCGCAGCCGCGGCTTGGCGTAGGCGCCCAGCAGGGTGCCGGCGCTCACGCTGTAGGCGGTGCCCCAGGGCCCCACGGCATCGGCGCCACGCAGGCCCAGGCCCAGCATGGCTTCGGCGGCCAGGTTGGGGTGGTAGTCGTAGCCGGCGACAGCGCGCAGCATGATGGGCTTGGCCGAGATGCCGGCGCGGGCGATCTTGTAGTGCAGAAAGCTCAGGCCGAGCTCTCCGTACACCTGTCCGTCCAGGCCTTGCGAGGCCAGACTTTTTTCCACATAGGCCTCGCCTTTGGCGGCGCCGGCACTGGCCTTCTTCTGAACGGTCTGCGCCGAGGCGGCGCAGGTCATCACAGCCATCGCGCCGAGCGCGATGAGCTTCTTCATCGTTTGCATGGGAACTCCCTGAAAAAACAAAAAAACGCTGGGTCGCCTTCTTCCGCTTGACGGGCGGCACACAAGAAAAAAGGAGCCCGTTGTCGGGCTCCTTTTCCTGGTGGAAAGCGGCGGGATTATATCTTTGGACTTACCGTCTTCAGCGCATCCTGCAGGTGCGAGAGGGTGCCCGCCACGTCGTGCCACTTGTCCAGGCCGAACAGGCCGATGCGGAAGGTCTTGAAGTCGGCGCCTTCGTCGCACTGCAGCGGCACGCCGGCGGCGGTCTGCAGGCCGGCGGCGAGGAACTTCTTGCTGTTCTGGACGTCCGGATCGCTGGTGTAGCTGACCACCACGCCGGGCGCCTGGAAGCTGGGCGCGGCCACGCTGGCAAAACCGTTCGACTCCAGCAGCGCACGCACCTCGCGGCCCAGAGCGACCTGTTCATCGCGCACCTTGGCAAAGCCGTAGGCCTCGGTCTCTTTCATGGTGTCGCGCAGGCGTTGCAGCGCATCGGTCGGCAGGGTGGTGTGGTACGCATGGCCGCCGCCTTCGTAGGTCTCCATGATCTGCAGCCACTTCTTCAGATCCATGGCGAAGGTCGTGCTCTGGGTGGTGTCGATGGCCTGTCGGGCGCGCTCGCTGAGCATCACCATGGCGCAGCAGGGCGAGCTGCTCCAGCCCTTCTGCGGTGCGGAGATCAGGATGTCGACGCCGGTGGTCTTCATGTCGACCCACATGGCGCCGGAGGCGATGCAGTCCAGCACGAACAGGCCGCCCACGGCGTGCACGGCCTCGGCCACCGCCTGCAGGTAGTCGTCGGGCAGCATCATGCCGGCGGCCGTCTCCACGTGCGGTGCGAACACCAGCGCCGGCTTCTCTTTGGCGATCGCTGCGGTCACCTCCTCGATCGGGCAGGGCGTCCAGGGCGACTGCGCACCGTCAGCGGTCTTGCGCGCCTTGAGCACGGTGTGGCTGGCGGGAATCGAGCCCATGTCGAAGATCTGCGTCCAGCGGTAGCTGAACCAGCCGTTGCGGATCACCATGACGTGTTTTCCGTGCGCGAACTGGCGCGCGACGGACTCCATGCCGAAGGTGCCACTGCCGGGCACCAGCACCGCCGAGTGCGCGCCATAGACCTGCTTGAGCATGGCCGAGATGTCGGTCATCACACCCTGGAAGCGCCGCGACATGTGGTTGAGCGCGCGGTCGGTGTAGACCACCGAAAATTCCAGCAGTCCGTCGGGGTCGATGTGGGGCAGCAGTCCGGGCATGAGGGTGTCTCCGTCAACAGGTGTGCCGGCCAGATTAGCACAGCACCCAGCACTTTCATCGCAGGGCCGCCCCAAGATGAAAGTAGCCCCTTGGGGGCAGCGACCCGCGTGGCGGCGGAGCGTGGGGCGGATGTTCAGTGCCGGCCGTGCGGTGTCTCCAGGCTCTGCAACCGGCTTTCGCGCAGGCGGCTGGGCGCCAGCGCGCCGGCCGAGTCGAGGATGGGATAGGCGATCGAACAGATGTGCGAGTTGATGCGCTTGAGGTCGCTGATCAGGTCAATGTGCAGCGAGCTGCTTTCCATGCTGGGGGCCGCGCGTTCGGTCAGGCGCTCAAGGTGGCTGCTGGCGTATTCGCGCTCCATCTCGCGAAAGCGCACCTTTTCTTCCAGCAGGCGCTGCGCGTCCCGCACGTCGCCGTCAAGGAAGACGCTCATGCCCAGGCGCAGGTTGTCCAGCAGCCGCGCGTGCATCGCGCTGATCTCGGTCATGCCGGCTTCGGAGAACTCGCGGCCCTTGCGGATCTTCTTGTCCTCGATGTCCAGCAGCACGCGCTCGACGGTGTCGCCGATCTGCTCCATGTTGATGGTGAAGCTGATGATGTCGGTCCAGCGCCGGCCTTCCTTCTCGTTGAGCTGCTCGCGCGAGATCTTGGTCAGGTAGTACTTGATGGCCGAATACAGGTCGTCCACCGTGTCGTCCATCTTGCGCAGGTCCTGCGACAGCTGCAGGTCGTTGGTCCGGATGACCGTCATCACGCCACGCAGCATGGTTTCCACCACATCGGCCTGGTGCAGGGCCTCGCGCGCCGCACACGAGATCGCCAGCGATGGCGTGGCCAGGGCGGAGGGGTCGAGGTGATTGGGGCGTTCGAGCGCGCTGCCGGCTTTCTGCAGCGGCAGCAGCTTCTCCACCCAGTGGGCCACGGTGCCGGTCAGGCCGATGAAGACCAGGCCGACCATCAGGTTGAAGCACAGGTGGAACAGCACGGTCTGCGCCGCCGGGTCCGGTACCCAGGGCGGCACCCAGCGCAGCCAGAACGGAATGAGCGCCGGCGCGATGGCCACGCCCATCAGCTTGAAAAGCAGGTTGCCCAGCGGCACCTGGCGCGTGGCGCGGTTGGCTTTGGCCGTGGTCAGCACCGCCAGCAGGCCGCTGCCCAGGTTGGCTCCCAGCACCAGGCCCAGCGCCACGTCGATGCCCACCACATTGATGGCCAGCGTCGCGGTCAGCAGCACCACGGCCAGGCTGGAGTACGACAGCACTGCCAGCGTGGCGCCGACCAGGATCTCCAGCATGCGGTCGCTGGTCAGCGATTCCAGCATCAGCTGCACCGCGGGGTTGGCGGTCAGCACGTGCGTGGCCTGGCTCACCAGCTGCAGGGCCAGCAGCATCAGGCCCAGGCCGATCAGCACGCGCCCCACGTCACCGACCTGGGTGCCCTGGCGCAGGATGAACAGCGTAACGCCCACAAAGATGAACAGCGGCGAGAGCCATGACAGGTCGAAGGAGAACACCACCGCCATCACGCTGGTGCCGATGTCGGCGCCCAGCATCACGGCCAGGGCCGCGGGCAGGGTGATCAGGCCGCGGCCGACGAAGGACGCGGTGATGAGGGCGGTGGCGGTGCTGGACTGCACCAGGGCGGTGACGCCCAGTCCCGACAGCGCCGCGGTGAGGCGGTTGCCCATGCTGGCCGCCAGCACCTGGCGCAGCTTGCTGCCCAGCACGCGCAGCACGCCGGTGCGCACCAGGTGGGTCCCCCAGACCAGCAGCGCGATGGCGGCCAGCAGATTCAGCAGGTGTTTCATGTCCGGGAAAACTATACCCGGAGTGCCATCGGTTTAACGGCTCTTCTTCACCCGCAGGATTTCGTCGAGGATCAGTGCGACCGCGCCGACAGTGATACCCGCATCGGCCAGGTTGAACGCCGGGAAATGGCCGCCGGGGAACAGGCCCGACAGGAAGGACCAGTGGAAATCCAACATGTCGACCACGTAGCCGTGCAGCACGCGATCCACCACGTTGCCGATGGCGCCGCCCAGGATGCAGGACAGAGCGAAGGCGAACAGCTTCTGTCCGGGGTGAGAGCGCAACATCCACACAATGAATACGGCCGCCGCGATGCCGATGCCGGTGAACAGCCAGCGCTGCCAGCCGCCAGCGGACGCCAGGAACGAGAAGGCCGCGCCGGTGTTGTGCACCCGCACGATGTTGAAGAAGCTGGTGACGTAGGTGCTGTCGCCCAGCTGGTAGTAGCCCAGGATCAGGGTCTTGGTGAACTGGTCCAGCAGGAAGACAACAGCGGCCAGACCGAGCCATGGCCAGAGGCTTGCCTTGGTTTTGGCCATCAGGCGATGCTCCTCGTTTCACCAGTGCCGGTGCCGGCTGCTTCGGCCAGGTTGCCCACGCAGCGGCCGCACAGCGTGGGGTGCTCGGCGTGTGCGCCCACATCGTCGGCGTAGTGCCAGCAGCGCTCGCATTTGGTGGCGGTGCTGGGGGTCACGGTCACCGCCAGTTCGGCGCCGTCCACCACGGTCACGGCCGAGGTGATGGTCACGAACTTCAGGTCCGCGCCCAGCGCGCGCAGCAGGGCCGCATCGTCCGCACCGGCGGTGATGGTCAGCGTCGCCTGCAGCGACGCGCCCACCTTGCCTTCGGTGCGCAGGTCTTCGATCGCCTTGTTGGCCACGTCGCGGATCTCGCGGATGCGGGCCCACTTGGCCAGCAGCGCTTCGTTGGCTGAGGGCAGGGCGCTGAAGGTCTCGAAGAAGATCGAGCCCTGCGTCGAGTCCTTGGCGAGCACGGCCCAGGCTTCTTCGGCGGTGAAGCTGAGGATGGGCGCCATCCAGCGCAGCATGGCGTGCGTGATCTGGTGCAGGGCGGTCTGGGCCGAGCGGCGCGCCAGGCTCTTGGGGGCGGTGGTGTAGAGCCGGTCCTTGAGCACGTCGAGGTAGAACGCACCCAGGTCTTCCGAGCAATAGACCTGCAGCTTGGCGACCACGGGGTGGAACTCGTAGACGTCGAAGTGCTTCAGGATCTCGGCCTGCAGTTCGCTGGCGCGGGCCAGCGCGTAGCGGTCGATCTCCAGCATCTGGTCCAGCGGCACGGCGTCGGTGGTCGGGTCGAAATCGACCGTGTTGGCCATCAGGAAGCGCAGCGTGTTGCGGATGCGGCGGTACGCGTCCACCACGCGGGCCAGGATCTTGTCGTCGATGTTCAGGTCGCCAGAGTAGTCGGTCGCACCCACCCACAGGCGCACGATCTCGGCCCCCAGCTTGGTGGTCACCGACTGCGGCTCCACCGTGTTGCCCAGCGACTTGCTCATCTTGCGGCCCTGGCCGTCGGTGGCGAAACCGTGGGTCAGCAGGCCACGATAGGGCGCGCGGTCGTAGATGGCGCAGCCCAGCAGCAGCGAGCTGTGGAACCAGCCGCGGTGCTGGTCGTGGCCTTCCAGGTACAGGTCGGCCTCGGGGCCTTGCGCGTGGCTGGCGCCGTTCGGGTAGGCCTTGGCGTGGCTGCCGCGCAGCACGTGCCAGAAGGTCGAGCCCGAGTCGAACCAGACTTCGAGGATGTCGGTGCTCTTGGTGTACTGCGGCGCATCGGCGCCCAGGATGTCCTCGGCCGTCACGCGGCTCCAGGCCTCGATACCGCCCTTCTCGACGATGTCGGCCGCCTGGTCGAGGATGGCCATGGTGTTGGGGTGCAGTTCGCCCGAATCCTTGTGCAGGAAGAAGGGCACCGGCACGCCCCACGACCGCTGGCGCGAGATGCACCAGTCGGGCCGGTTGGCGATCATGTCGCGCAGGCGGGCCTTGCCATTCTCGGGGTAGAAGCTGGTGTGGTCGATCGCGTCCAGGGCCAGCTGGCGCAGGGTCTTGGGCGCCTTGTCCTTGGTGAACACGCCTTCGCCCTCGTCCATGCGCACGAACCACTGCGCGGCGGCGCGGTAGATCACCGGCGTCTTGTGGCGCCAGCAGTGCGGGTAGCTGTGGGTGATGCCTTGCGTGGCCATCAGGCGGCCGTGCTCGCGCAGGGTCTCGATGATGACCGGGCAGGCCTTCCAGATGTGTTGACCGCCGAACAGCGGCAGTTCTTCTGCATAGACGCCGTTGCCCAGCACCGGGTTGAGGATCTGGTCGTAGCGCAGGCCGTGGGCCACGCAGCTGTTGAAGTCGTCCACACCGTAGGCGGGCGCGGAGTGCACGATGCCGGTGCCGTCGCCGTCGCTCACGTAATCGGCCAGGTACAGCGGCGAGAGGCGGCGGTAGCTGTATTCGTTGCCGCTGTCCGGCAGGTCGTGCAGCGGGTGACGGAACACCTGGCCGCGCAGGGCCTCGCCCTTGGCCGTGGCCAGCACGTTTCCGGTGAGGCCGAATCGCTCCAGGCACTTATCGACCAGGCTGGCGCCCAGCAGCAATACGCCCTTGGGCGTGTCGACCAGGGCGTACTCCAGCTCGGGGTGGGCGTTGAGCGCCTGGTTGGCCGGGATGGTCCAGGCGGTGGTGGTCCAGATGACGGCGAAGGCCTGCTTGCCGTCTGGCAGGGCGCTCAGGCCGAAGGCCTGGGCCAGGCCCGCCGCGTCGTTGGACTCGAAGGCCACGTCCAGCGTGTCGCTCTTCTTGTCGGCGTATTCGATCTCGAACTCGGCCAGCGAGCTGCCGCAGTCGAAGCACCAATACACGGGCTTGAGGCCGCGGTAGACGAAGCCGCGCTCGATCACGCGCTTGAAGGCACGGATCTGACCCGCTTCGTTGGCCGGGTCCATGGTGCGGTAGGGACGCTCCCAGTCGCCCAGCACGCCCAGGCGCTTGAAGTCCTCGCGCTGCTGGTTGATCTGCTCGGTGGCGTAGGCGCGGCTCTTGGCCTGCATGTCGTCGCGGCTGAGATTGCGGCCGTGCAGTTTCTCGATCGCGTTCTCGATCGGCAGGCCGTGGCAGTCCCAGCCGGGGATGTACTGCGCGTCGAAGCCGGCCAGTTGGCGGCTCTTGACGATCATGTCCTTGAGCACCTTGTTCAGCGCGTGGCCGATGTGCAGCTTGCCGTTGGCGTAGGGCGGGCCGTCGTGCAGCACGAACAGCGGCGCGCCCTGGCGGGCGTCGCGCAGGCGTTTGTACAGGCCGCCGCTGTTCCAGTCGGCCACCCAGCCCGGCTCGCGCTTGGGCAGGTCGCCGCGCATCGGGAAGGGCGTGTCGGGCATGTTCAACGTGGCGCGGTAGGCGCCGCCGCTGGCGTTCTCGTTCTTTTCAGCCATGGTGTTCGGCTTTCGGTGGGTGGGGCTTGCAGGCTCGGTGGGCGGCGCGGTGGCCGCAGGGGGTGGGGCAGGGCGCCCCGAGCCTGTGCAGGGGCGGCGACCGGGGCGGTCAGCCTTGAATTCGGTCGCGCGTGGTCTGGCGGCGGGTCTGGGCGTGCAGCGAAGCAAAAAACGCGCGAGCGTCGTCGCAGTCGTTGGCAATCCCTTGCGTCAGGGCGTCCAGGCTGTCGTACTTGAGCTCGTCGTGCAGTTTGTGCAGCAGTTCCACCCGGATGATTTTACCGTAGGCCTCTCCGCCGGGCAGGGTGGTCGAGAGCCCGGCTGGCCAGTCCAGGCAATGGGTTTCCAGCAGCACACGGCCGCCGTTGACGTCGTTCGGGTCCAGCGAGGGGCGCACGCCCAGATTGGCCACGCCCTCCAAGGGCTCCCCGGAGGGAGTGAGGCCGTGCACATGGACCGCGAAGATGCCGCTGGCAGCGGGCTTCCAGTGCGAGAAGCGCAGGTTCAGCGTGCGGAAGCCGTCGCTGCGCCCAGGGGCCGATTCGGCCAGCTGGCGGCCCAGCTTGCGCCCATGGACCACGTGGCCGCTGATGGCGTAGGGCCGGCCCAGCAGCGCGGCGGTGCGCTCCATGTCGCCGGCCGCCAGGGCCTCTCGCACCGCCGAACTGCTGACACGGGTGCCGTGCACCTCGTAGCTCTGCATGCGCGCCACATCGAAACCCATGGCCGAACCGGCGGCGTCGAGGAGGCGATAGTCACCGGCCCGCTGGGCGCCGAAACGGAAATCGTCGCCCACCAGCACGTACTTGACCCCCAGCGCGCGCACCAGGATGTCCTCGATGAAGGCCTGTGGCGGCAGCGAAGCCAGGCGCTGGTTGAACGGCAGCACGACGCACTGGTCCACACCACAGCGTTCCAGCTCCTCGAGCTTGTCTCGCAGCGTGGCGATGCGGGCGGGCGCCAGCTCGGGTTTGCGGTGCACTGCGGCGAAGAAGTCGCGCGGGTGGGGCTCGAAGGTCATCGCGCAGGTGGGCACGCCCCGGTGGCGCGCCTCGTTCTGCAGCAGCGCCAGCATGGCTTGGTGGCCACGGTGCACGCCGTCGAAGTTGCCGATGGTGAGTGCGCAGCCCTGGGTCGCGGGCAGGGAGCGGTTCCAGAGGCCGCGGAGGATTTTCATGAGGGATTGCGCGGGGTTCGCGAGGGCGTCACAAAAGCACGCTATATTGACACAGCCCCGCGGGCACCGGCCTGTGGGCGCACCAGCCGCAGGTGACGGTGCGGCTGGCCTCTTCAGTTTCCGTTGAAGGAGCCAGGTCTTGAAGGTCTTGAAGCTGTCTGCCCAGGGGCTGCCGCAATCGTGGATCAGCCTGGAAGAAGCCGTGCTGCACTACGCCGCGGACGAGGTGCGCTGGGAAATGGGCGCCGAGGTCGCGGTGTTCCATGGCGGGCACAACGCAGTCACGGGTCTGCAGTCGATCATCACCGTCAACTCGATCATCGGCACCAAGGGCGTTCCCAACATCAACCCCTTCGAGCTGCGGCCCACCCTGACCAATGCCAAGCTGTTCGCTCGCGACCGCTGCCTCTGCGGCTACTGCGGCCACCAGTTCCACGAGGACGAACTGACGCGCGAGCACATCCTGCCCATGGCCCAGAACGGCCGCGACATCTGGATGAACGTGGTCACGGCCTGCAGGTCCTGCAACCACCGCAAGGGCAACCGCACCCCCGAGCAGGCGAACATGCCGCTGCTGTACGCCCCCTACGTGCCCAGCCTCTGGGAGGACTTCATCCTGCGCAACCGCCGCATCCTGGCGGACCAGATGGAGTTCCTGATGTCGCACTTGCCCAAGACTTCCCGGCTGCACGCCTGAATGGAACGAAAAAGCCCCGCCAGGCGGGGCTTTCGGTGAGGTGTACTTGGCGATCAGGCGAACACGCCCGCCGAATCCTCCATCCGCGCCGACACCTCGCCCAGGTGGTGCAGTGTGTCGCCGTAGGTCATTTCCAGCTGCGTGAGTTTCTTGAAATAGTGGCTGACGATGTACTCGTCGGTCACGCCGATGCCGCCATGCAGCTGCACCGCCTGCTGGCCCACAAAGCGCATCGATTGGCCCAGCTGCACCTTGGCACGCGAGAGCGCGCGGCGGCGCTCGTCCGCCGGGGCGTTGAGCTTGAGGCTGGCGTAGTAGCTCATCGAACGCGCCAGCTCCAGCTGCATCTTCATGTCGGCCATGCGGTGGCGCAGGGCCTGGAAGCTGCCGATGGCGACGCCGAACTGTTTGCGTGTGTTCAGGTAGTCGGCCGTCACGGCCACCGTCTTGTCCATCACGCCCACCGCCTCGGCGCAGACGCAGGCGATGCCGATGTCCACCGCGTGTTCCAAGGCGGTCAGGCCATCCGCCGTGACCAGCGTGGCCGCGGCGTTCTGCAAGCTCACCTCGGCCGCACGGCCGCCATCCTGGGTGCCATACCCTTGAGTGGACACGCCATCGGCGTTGCGCTCGACCAGGAAGAGGGCGATCTGGCCGTTGGCCATGGCCGGCACGAGGAAGGCGTCGGCGTGGTCGCCCGCGGGCACCACGCTTTTGGTGCCGCTGAGGGTCCAGCCGCTGCCCGCCTGCGCGGCGGTGGTCTTGCAGAGGTCGAGCTGGTAGCGCGCACCGCGCTCCTGCTGCGCCAGCACCACCAAGGCCTCGCCCGCTGCGATCTTCGGCAGCCAGGCCGCCTTCACCTCGGCGCCACCGTAGGCGCCGATCACGCCGCTGGTGACCAAGGTCTGCGCCAACGGTTCAAGCACGATGCCGCGGCCCAGCTCCTCCATAACCACCATGCCTTCGACCGGTCCCATGCCCAGGCCTCCGTCGGCTTCGCTGATGTACAGGCCGCCGAGGCCGAGTTCGGCCAGCTCGTTGTAGGCCGTGCGGTCAAAGCCGCCGGCCTTCACGATGGCGCGGCGGCGCTCGAAGTCGTAGCCCTTGTCGACCCACTTGCGCACCGCGTCGCGCAACTGTTCCTGGTCGTCGCTGAAATCGAAATCCATGTCTGTCTCCTTAGCCGAGGACCGTCTGGGCAACGATGTTGCGCTGCACTTCGTTGGAGCCACCATAGATGGTGGTCTTGCGCATGTTGAAGTAGGTCGACGCGAGCGGTGCGTTGGCCACCACCCCGCCCGGGAAGTTGCCCTGCCAGCCGGCCTCCATGGCTTCCTCGATGAAGGGCAGGCTGAACGGGCCGGCGGCCAGCATCATCAGCTCCGCGTAGCGCTGCTGGATCTCGCTGCCCTTGATCTTGAGCAGACCGGCGATGTCCAGCGACTGCTTGCCCGACTTCTCGGCCGACAGCACCCGCAGCACCAGCATTTCCAGCGCCACGATGTCCACTTCCAGCAGCGCAATCTGGTCGCGGAAGCGCAGGTCGTCCCACATACCTTCGGCTTTGGCGATGCGTTTGAGGCGTTCCAGCTCGCGTTTGGCGCGGTTGACGTCGGCGATGTTGGTGCGTTCGTGCGAGAGCAGGTGCTTGGCGTAGGTCCAGCCCTTGTTCTCTTCGCCGATCAGGTTCTCCACCGGCACCTTGACGTTGTCGAAGAAGACCTCGTTGACCTCGCACTCACCATCCAGCAGCTTGATCGGGCGCACCGTCACGCCGGGCGACTTCATGTCCACCAGCAGGAAACTGATGCCGGTCTGCGGTTTGCCTTCGGTGCTGGTGCGCACGAGGCAGAAGATCCACTCGCCGTATTGGCCCAGCGTGGTCCAGGTCTTCTGGCCGTTGACCAGGTAGTGGTCACCCTGGCGCTCGGCGCGGGTCTTGACCGAGGCCAGGTCCGAGCCCGAGCCGGGTTCGCTGTAGCCCTGGCTCCACCACACTTCACCGCTGGCAATGCCGGGCAGGAAACGTTCCTGCTGTTCCTTGTTGCCGAACGCCATGATCACCGGCGCCACCATCACCGGGCCGAAGGGCACGATGCGCGGCGCGCCGGCCAGGGCGCATTCTTCTTCGAACAGGTGCTTCTGCACGGCTGTCCAGCCCGGGCCGCCGAACTCCTTGGGCCAGCCGTAGCCCAGCCAGCCCTTCTTGCCGAGGATCTTGGCCCAGCGCTGCATGTCGTCGCGCGAGAGGCGCAGCGCGTTGTGGACCTTGTGGGCGATGTCGGCGGGCAGGTTGTCCTTGACCCAGCCGCGAATCTCGTCGCGGAACGCCAGCTCTTGCGGCGTGAATGCCAAATCCATGCTTGTCTCCGTGGTCGGGTGATCGTTGGTCGCCGGGGGCGGCGGCCCGATCCACGAAGTTTCGCACGACCGTTCGTTTTATGGCTGTCCGGGCTGCGACAAACCCAGCTGGTCCCGAAGGTCGGCCAGCTGGGCCTGGAGGGTCGCCACCGTGGCTTCCAGAGTGGCGACGCGCTCCACCAGGGCACTGTCGCCGGGTGAGCTTTCGGGTACCGCCGGGGCCGACATGTCCACCGGGCCACACAGCAGGTGCGTCCAGCGTTGCTCGCGGGCACCGGGCGCGCGCGGCAGCTTGACGACCAGCGGGCCACCCTTCTCGTCGCTGCGGTCCTGCATTTCTTCCAGGAAGCCCTCCACCGAGGCGATGTCCAGAAACTTGTACCAGCGGTCGGCGTTGATGCGCAGTTCGCCCGCCGTCTGCGGGCCGCGCAGCATCAGCAGGCCCAGCAAGGTGGCCGACTGGTCTGGCACGCCGGCCGCGCGCGGGAGGTTGTGTTCATAGCGCGGCACGCGCGAGCCGCTGGACTCGATGACCATGCTGTAGTCGCGCAGCACATCGATGGCGTCGCTGATCTGGGCCTCGCTGAGGCTCATCACCGGTTCCCGTGCGGTCTTCTGGTTGCAGCCGCCGTGCAGGCTGTTGAGCGAGAGCGGGTAGCTGTCGGGCACGGTGCGGGCCTTTTCCATCAGGGTGGCCAACACGCGGGCTTCGACTGGCGACAGGGGGCGGGTGCGGAAATCGTGGTTCATTACACTTGGCGGCCCCAGCGGGCGCTGAATCGGTCGGTACATCGGGTCGTGAACAAGAACATCGTCATTCTCATCTCAGGCAGCGGCTCCAACATGGCCGCCATCGTCCAGGCGGCCCAAAAGGGCCGCTGGCGTGAGCGCTTTGGTACCCAGGTGGCGGCCGTCATCAGCAACAAGGCCGAGGCCGGTGGGCTGGCCTGGGCCCGCGAACACCACATCCCGACGGCCAGTTTCGACCACAAGGCCTACGCCTCGCGCGAGGCCTTCGATGCGGCCCTGATGACCGAAATCGACCGCCACCAGCCGGCGCTGGTTGTGCTGGCTGGCTTCATGCGCATCCTCACGCCCGGTTTTGTGCAGCACTATGACGGCCGGCTGATCAACATCCACCCCAGCCTGCTGCCGGCTTTCCCTGGCCTGCACACCCACCAGCGCGCCATCGACGCCGGCTGCCGGTTCGGCGGCTGCACCGTGCACCGCGTGACGGCCGAGCTGGACCACGGTGAGTACCTGGACCAGGCGGTGGTGCCCATCCTGCCGGGCGACACCGCCCAGACCCTCGCCGCCCGCGTGCTCACGCAGGAACACCTGATCTATCCGCGGGTGGTCGAGCGGCTGATCAGCTGATCACATCGACTTGTGGAACACCAGGCCTGCGTGCTCGCGCATGGCGTGGAACCTGATCTTGGGCCAGTTGGCCTCGACCGCGCGCAGCGTTGCCATGTGGTCCAGCAGCACGGTGGGGGCATCCACGGCGTCCAGCGCCACGCGGTGGGCGTTGGCGTCCATGAAGCGCTTGAGCTCCTGTTCGCCGCCGTCCTCGGGTGCACAGGTCACCCAGCGCGTCACGTTGTAGTTGCTGCCCGTGATGCGGGCCTTGACGCCGTACTCGTGCTCCAGCCGGTGGGCCACCACTTCGAACTGCAGCTGACCGACAGCGCCCAGCAGCAGCACCGTGCCGGCGATCGGCCGGAACACCTGGATCGCGCCTTCTTCGCCCAGCTGGGTCAGGCCGGCGCGCAGCTGCTTGGTCTTGAGCGGGTCGGCCACTTCCACGCTGCGGATGATTTCCGGCGCGAAGAAGGGCAGGCCGGTGAACTGCAGGGCCTCTCCCTCAGTCAGGGTGTCGCCCAGCTGCAGCACGCCGTGGTTCGGTATGCCGATGATGTCGCCGGCAAAGGCCTCGTCCAGCAGCTCGCGGCGCTGCGACAGGAAGCTGACCACGGTGTTGGGCCGCAGCTCCTTGCCGCTGCGCACCACCTTCAGGCGCATGCCACGCTCGAAGTGGCCGCTGGCGCAGCGCACGAAGGCGATGCGGTCACGATGCGCCGGGTCCATGTTGGCCTGGATCTTGAACACCACGCCGGTGAACTTGGGCTCGGTCGGCTCCACCGTGCGCTGGATCGCGGCCTTGGCGCCCGGGGACGGGGCCAGGTCGACCAGCGCATCCAGCACCTCGCGCACACCGAAGTTGTTGACGGCCGAGCCGAACAGCATGGGCGTCTGATGACCGTCGAGAAAGGCCTGCTTGTCGAAGGCGGGTGAGGCGCCCTCGACCAGCTCTAGCTCATCCTTGGCGGCGCTCCATTCCATGCCAAAGCGGCGGGCGCTCTCGGCGTTGTCCAGGCCGGCCAGCACTTCCTCGTCGCCGCCGCGGCGGTCTTCACCGGCGGCGAACACGCGCATCTGGTCTTCGCGGCGGTCGTACACGCCGCGGAAGGTCTTGCCCATGCCGACCGGCCAGGTGAAGGGCACGACCGTCATGCCCAGCTCGCGTTCGATCTCATCCATCAGGTCCAGCGGGGCCTTGACCTCGCGGTCCATCTTGTTGACGAAGGTGAGGATGGGCGTGTTGCGCGCACGGCAGACCTGCAGCAGGCGGCGGGTCTGCGGTTCCACGCCGTTGCCGGCGTCGATCACCATCAGCGCGGCGTCCACCGCGGTGAGCACGCGGTAGGTGTCTTCCGAGAAGTCCTGGTGGCCCGGGGTGTCCAGCAGGTTGATGACGCAGTCGCGGTACTCCATCTGCATCACGGACGACGCGACGGAAATACCCCGCTGCTTTTCGATCTCCATCCAGTCGGAGGTGGCGTGGCGCGCGGCCTTGCGCGCCTTGACCGAGCCGGCGATGTTGATGGCGCCCGAGAACAGCAGCAGCTTCTCGGTCAGGGTGGTCTTACCCGCGTCGGGGTGCGAAATGATGGCGAAGGTGCGGCGGCGCTGCACCTGTTGGGCGATGTCGGACATAACCCTCGATTATCCCCGGTGGGACAATACCGGCATGAACCCGAAAGCCCTTCTGGACGAAAGCGCCAGCCTGATCGAGAAAGTCTTCAAGTTCGACCACCCGGCCGATGCCATCGTGGCGCGCCATTTCCGCGAGAACAGGTCGCTCGGCCCGCGCGAGCGGGCCACTCTGTCGGACACCGTGTTTGCCGTGCTGCGCGAACGCCTGAAGTTCGAGTGGCTGGCCCGTTCCGGCAGCGGGTCCAAATGGCGTCGACTGGCCATTCTGGGGTTTCCCGGGGAGCACGACTACCTCAAGAGCGCGCTGACGGATGCAGAGAAGGAATGGTGGAACGCCTGCGGGAAAGTGGGCGATGCGCAGTTGCTGGCTCCGCATCGCCACAACTTGCCCGAGTGGCTGGCGCAGGCGCTTCGAGAGCAGTTGGGAGACGAGTTCGATGCCCTGGCCGCAAGCCTGCTGCGTCCGGCACCGCTGGACCTGCGGGTGAATGCGCTCAAACAAAAGCGCGACGCTGCATTGGCGGGTGTGCGCAGTGCCGGATGGCCTGCCGAGCCGACGCCGTACTCACCGCTGGGCATTCGGCTGGAGGGCAAGCCCAATCTGTCCAAGCTGCCTCTGTTCACTGCGGGCGAGGTGGAGGTGCAGGACGAGGGCTCGCAACTTCTGGCCCTGTTGCTCGGGGCCAAGCGCGGGGAGATGGTGGCCGACTTCTGCGCTGGCGCAGGGGGCAAGACGCTGGCGATCGGGTCGTCCATGAAGAACACAGGCCGCCTTTATGCTTTCGACACCTCGGCCCACCGACTCGATGCCATCAAGCCCCGGCTGGCGCGCAGCGGCCTGTCGAACGTGCATCCGGTGGCGATTGCCCACGAACGGGATGAGCGCATCAAGCGGCTGGCCGGGAAAATGGACCGGGTGCTGGTCGACGCACCGTGTTCCGGGCTGGGGACGTTGCGCCGCAGCCCGGATCTGAAGTGGCGCCAGACGACCGAGACCGTGGCGGCGCAGGCGGATCTCCAGCAGCGCATTCTGCTCAGCGCGGCCCGTCTGCTCAAACCCGGTGGGCGGCTGGTCTACGCGACCTGCAGCCTGCTGCTTCAGGAGAACGAAGCCGTGGCGAGGGCCTTCGGGTTGGCGCATCCCGAATTCGAGCCTCTGTCGGTGGCCGATCTGCTCGCCGTGGCCCAGGTCGGAGAGGCCGCGTCCCTGTGCAGTCCGGATGGGCTGCACATGAGGTTGTGGCCGCACCGGCACGGCACGGACGGCTTCTTCGCCGCCGCATGGCAGAAAAAAGGCTGACACGACCGCGTTGATTTCATATTGTGGTGTGCGGCTTGGGGAATTTCACCCCCACCAGTAAAATTGAAGGCTATCCCGCCAGGCGCCCGCAGCGGGATCTTCATGTTGTTACGCCGGGCGCGCACATAGGAAATCAATGTTTTCTTCCGATTACGGCCTCCTGTCCTATCTCTGGGACGGGCTGATTCAGTTTCTGGCCGACGGCCTTACCCAGGCCACCTGGTGGCAAGCCATCATCGCGGCGCTGGTGATGACGCACATCACCATCGCCAGTGTCACGATCTACCTGCACCGCCACTCGGCGCACCGCTCGCTGGACCTGCACCCGATCGCCTCCCACTTCTTCCGCTTCTGGCTGTGGATGACCACGGGTATGGTCACCAAGGAGTGGACCGCGATCCACCGCAAGCATCACGCGAAATGTGAACACGAGGGCGATCCGCACAGCCCGGTTGTGTTCGGCATCAAGAAGGTGTTTTTCGAAGGCAGCGAGCTGTACCGTGCCGAGGCCAAGAACCAGGAGACCCTGGCCCGCTATGGCCACAACACCCCGGACGACTGGATCGAGCGAAACCTCTACACGGGTCGCTCGCGGCTGGGCGTGAGCCTGATGCTGATCATCGATGTGGCACTTTTCGGTGCACTCGGGCTGACGGTGTGGGCGATCCAGATGGCGTGGATCCCCATCACTGCCGCCGGCATCATCAACGGCATCGGTCACTGGTGGGGCTATCGCAACTTCGAGGCGGCGGATGCCAGCACCAACGTGTCGCCCTGGGGCATCATCATTGGTGGTGAGGAGTTGCACAACAACCATCACACCTACCCGACGTCCGCCAAGCTCTCGGTCAAGCCCTACGAGTTCGACATCGGCTGGATGTACATCACCATCCTGAAGACTTTCGGGCTGGCCTCGGTGAAGAAGCTGCCGCCCAAGATGGCCTTCGGTGCCGTCAAGCCGGTGGCGGATGAAAAGACCCTGGAAGCGATCATCGCCAACCGCTATGAGGTCATGGCCGGCTATGCCCGCGAACTGCGTGTGGCCTGCCAGCGCGAGGTCGAGGCACTCAAGAGCCGCAGTGGCGATGTGTCCGCGCTCGAAGCGGCCCGCCGCTGGCTGCACCGAGATGAAGACAAGGTGCCGGCGGCGGTGAAGCCTCAGCTGGCACAGGCCCGTGCCGAGCACCCTGTGCTGGACAAGATGGTCACCATGCGGGAAGAGCTGCGCTCGCTCTGGACTGGTACGAACGCCACACGTGAACAACTGGCCGCCGACCTGCAAGCCTGGTGCCGCCGTGCCGAAGAGAGCGGCATCGCCGCCCTGCGCGATTTTTCGATCCAGCTGCGTTCCGCGCGCGCCTGACGGAATCGAGCAGCCCGTGCCACGACGTGGCGCGGGCAACAAAAAAGCCGCTGTGAAAACAGCGGCTTTTTTGTTGGGTCGAACCGGAAGCAGGGCCGAATCACTTCAGCTTGATTTCCTTGTAGTCCACGTGCTTGCGAGCCTTGGGATCAAATTTCTTGATCAGCATCTTCTCGGGTGTGGTCTTCTTGTTCTTGGTGGTGGTGTAGAAGTGGCCGGTTCCAGCAGTGGATTCCAGCTTGATCTTCTCGCGTGCGCCTTTGGTTGCCATGTCGTGACTCCTTAAGCCTGGCCACGTGCGCGCAGGTCGGCGAGCACAGCGTCGATACCGTTCTTGTCGATCAGGCGCAGGGCAGCGCCCGACACGCGCAGACGAACCCAGCGGTTCTCGCTCTCGACCCAGAAACGGCGGTATTGCAGGTTCGGCAGGAACCGGCGCTTGGTTTTGTTGTTGGCGTGGGAAACGTTGTTCCCGACCATGGGCTTCTTGCCCGTGACGTCGCAGACGCGTGCCATGAGGACACTCCGATACTTCTATACAGCTGCCGCAGCGGGTCGGCCGATCTGATGCGTCAGAAACGACCGACTGGCGGTTGAGCCTCACCTCGCCAGGAAAGGGTGGCGGTAACCCGGGAAATTGCCTCAAACCAAGTCAAACAGGCTCGGTCCACTCAGCAAAGCCGCACATTATAGACCGACCGATGGATGGCGGTCCACCGTCAGTCGGCTTGCGGGGGCGAGGTCTGGTGTTTCAGGCCGGGTTCTGTTCCAGGAAGCGCTGCGCGTCCAGCGCCGCCATGCACCCGGTGCCCGCGCTGGTGATGGCCTGCCGATAGACGTGGTCCTGCACGTCACCCGCAGCGAACACCCCGGGGACGCTGGTCATTGTGGCCATGCCGTTGTTGCCCGACTGGGTGACGAGGTAACCATCCTTCATGGCCAGCTGGCCTTGGAAGATCCCGGTGTTCGGGCTGTGTCCGATGGCAATGAAGCACCCCTTGACGGCCACATCCTGGGTGCTTCCGTCCTTCACGTTCTTCAGCCGCACCCCGGTCACGCCGCTGGCATCGCCTAGCACCTCGTCAAGCACGCTGTGCAGCTTGAGCTCAATCTTGCCTTCCTTCACCTTGTCCATCAGCTTGTCGATCATGATGGCCTCGGCCCGGAAGCTGTCCCGCCGGTGCACCAGTGTGACCTTGCTGGCGATGTTGGACAGGTACAGCGCTTCTTCGACAGCGGTGTTTCCGCCGCCGACCACGGCCACTTCCTGGCCACGGTAGAAGAACCCGTCGCAGGTGGCGCAGGCACTCACCCCTTTGCCCATGAAGGTCTCTTCGGAGGGCAGGCCCAGGTAACGGGCCGATGCGCCGGTGGCGATGATCAGTGTGTCGCAGCTGTATTGGCCACTGTCACCCGTGAGGACGAACGGACGCTTGGACAGGTCCACAGCGTTGATGTGATCGAACACGATCTCGGTCTTGAAGCGCTCGGCGTGCTCCAGGAAGCGCTGCATCAGATCCGGCCCTTGCACCCCGTGCACGTCCGCGGGCCAGTTGTCCACCTCGGTGGTGGTCATGAGCTGACCGCCTTGCGCAATGCCGGTGACCAGCACAGGGGCCAGGTTGGCGCGGGCGGCATAGACCGCCGCCGTATATCCGGCAGGGCCGGATCCCAGAATAAGAACTTTCGTATGCTTCATTTCGGAGGCCCATCGATCTTCAGGGCAAGTGGTTTAGAGTCGGTGGGTGTGCTCAGAGTCGTGATGTCCGGTGGTCACATCGCCGCGCTGAGGATTGATCAGCATTGTATGAAACGCGCCTTGGGCGCATTCGACACAAAGGTTTTAGACATGGCCATCCTGTCCAATCTGGATCTGATCCGTCGGGTTCCCCTGTTTTCGACGCTCACGCAGGCCCAGGCCGAATCTGTCGCCGAAGCCGTGGTCAAGCGGCGCTACAAGCGCGGAGAGGTGATCGTGGAGCAGGGCAAGAAATCTAACTTCCTCGCCATCGTGCTCACCGGGCGTGCCCGGGTGGTCACCACCGATTCAAGGGGGCGGGAGGTGATCCTGGCAACCATGAACCCGGGCGACTACGTGGGCGAGATGAGCCTGATCGACAACCAGCCCCATTCGGCCACGGTGCGCGCCGAAGTGCAGACCGATGTGCTGATTCTGGGGCGGGTGGAGTTTGCGCGTTGCCTGCCCGAGAACACGTCGATGGCCTATGCGGTCATGAAGGGCTTGGTGCTCCGCCTGAGGCACGCCGACCGCAAGATCGAATCCCTGGCGTTGATGGATGTGTATGGGCGCGTGGCCAGGGCACTGCTCGAATTTGCGATTCCGGACAAGGATGGTCGTCTGGTGATCCGCGAGCGGGTCTCGCGCCAGGATGTGGCCAAGATGATCGGCGCATCGCGAGAAATGGTCAGCCGGGTGATGAAGGACCTGGAGGATCGGGGCTTCATCGAGGTGGGTGAGGACGGCAGCACCATCATCAAGGACCGCCTGACGTCGCTGGGCTGATCCTTCTATCGCCCATACGTTTCGTCGACTCACGACTGGTCACATTCCGGTCTGCGGCCACGCGGATCGGGCAACCCGGTGCGGTAAGCTCGTTGCCGCAATCTGTCGAGGTCTATGACGTATTCCATCAACACGCTCAATGCCGACCGGGCGAATCCGCCTGCAAGTGGCGTCTCCCGGTTCGCCCATGAGCTGGCCCTGGTGCTGGGGGCCGCTCTGCTCGGGTTCTGGCTGATCGCTCTGCTCAGCCACAGCCTGAACGATCCTGCCTGGAGCACCACGGGCAATGAGGGCGATGTCCACAACTGGGGAGGGCAGCTGGGTGCCTGGCTGTCCGATGCCAGCTACTACCTGTTCGGCTTCTCTGTCTGGTGGCTGTTGCTGGCGGGCTGGCGCGTGTGGCTGTCGGCTCTGGCCGATCGTTTGCGGGGGCAGGATGCGGAGTGTGTCGAACCGGTCGACGCCGACGAGCCCTCTTTCTGGCGCAACCCTGCTGTTCAGCGCGCGCTCTACGGGCTTGCGCTGGTGACGCTGATGGTCGGCAGCGTGGTGTTGGAATGGAGTCGTCTGTACCGGTTTGAATCCCTGCTGCCTGGACACGGTGGGGGCGTGCTGGGACATCTTTTGGGGCCATGGGGTGTGCGCTGGCTGGGGTTCACCGGCTCGGCACTGGTCGCTCTGGCCTTGATGGTCGTGAGTGCGCCCAGAGTGTTCCAGTTTTCGTGGGGCCACTGGGCAGAGCGCCTGGGTGCCCAGTTCGACGAGTGGTTCCAGTCACGGAGGGAAAAGCGAGAGGCCGTGGAGGACCAGCGCATCGGCGAGCAGGCTGCGCGCGAACGCGAGGTGGTGGTCCAGGTGGAGCGCGACGTGATCGAGGAGCAGCACCCGACCCCGGTGGTGATCGAACCTGCGCGGGTCGAGGTACCCAAGAGCGAGCGCGTGGCCAAGGAGCGCCAGAAGCCGCTGTTCACCGAAATGCCCGACAGCAAGCTGCCGCAGGTGGACCTGCTGGACAGCGCGCCGTCCCATCAGCAAGGGGTGGACGCTCAGACGCTGGAGATGACCAGCCGCCTGATCGAAAAGAAGCTCAAGGACTTTGGCGTCGAGGTGCGGGTGGTGGCGGCTGCGCCGGGCCCGGTGATCACGCGCTACGAAATCGAGCCGGCCACGGGTGTCAAAGGCTCGCAGATTGTCAACCTGAGCCGCGACCTGGCGCGTTCGCTGTCGCTGGTGTCGATCCGCGTGATCGAGACCATACCGGGCAAGAACCTGATGGCGCTGGAACTGCCCAACGCCAAGCGCCAGACCATCAAGCTCAGCGAGATCCTGGGCTCGCAGGTGTACAACGACGCCAGGAGCCTGCTGACCATGGGTCTGGGCAAGGACATCGCCGGCCTGCCGGTGGTGGCCGACCTGGCCAAGATGCCGCACTGTCTGGTGGCCGGCACCACCGGTTCGGGCAAGTCGGTGGGCATCAACGCCATGATCCTGTCGCTGCTCTACAAGGCCGACGCCAAGGACGTGCGGCTGCTGCTGATCGACCCGAAGATGCTGGAACTGAGCGTCTACGAAGGCATTCCGCACCTGCTGTGCCCGGTGGTGACCGACATGAAGCAGGCGGCCAACGGCCTGAACTGGTGCGTGGCCGAGATGGAGAAGCGTTACAAGCTCATGAGCAAGATGGGTGTGCGCAACCTGGCCGGCTTCAATGCCAAGATCGACGAGGCCAAGGCGCGCGGCGAGCACATCGGCAACCCCTTCAGCCTCACGCCCGAACAGCCCGAGCCACTGGAGCGCCTGCCGCACATCGTGGTGGTGATCGACGA
Source organism: Hydrogenophaga pseudoflava NBRC 102511 (assembly GCF_001592285.1). Classification (GTDB taxonomy): domain Bacteria; phylum Pseudomonadota; class Gammaproteobacteria; order Burkholderiales; family Burkholderiaceae_C; genus Hydrogenophaga; species Hydrogenophaga pseudoflava. The sequence goes on from NZ_BCWQ01000004.1 coordinate 228,446, forward strand.
ACTGGCCGACCTGATGATGGTGGTGGGCAAGAAGATCGAGGAGCTGATCGCGCGCCTGGCGCAGAAGGCGCGCGCCGCCGGCATCCACCTGATTCTGGCGACGCAGCGGCCCAGCGTGGACGTGATCACCGGCCTGATCAAGGCCAACATCCCGACCCGCATCTCCTTCCAGGTCAGCAGCAAGATCGACAGCCGCACCATCCTCGACCAGATGGGCGCCGAGAGCCTGCTGGGCATGGGCGACATGCTCTACATGCCTTCGGGCACCGGCTTCCCGATCCGCGTGCACGGCGCCTTCGTCAGCGACGACGAGGTGCACCGGGTGGCTTCTTACCTCAAGGAGCAGTATGGCGAGCCCAACTACATCGACGGCGTGCTGGAGTCGGCTGCGGGTGATGGCGAGGGTGGCGACATGTTTGGTGAAGGTGGCGGCGAGGGCGGCGAGAAGGACCCGCTGTACGACCAGGCGGTGGCCATCGTGCTGCAGGACCGCAAGGCCAGCATTTCCTACGTCCAGCGCAAGCTCAAGATCGGCTACAACCGGGCCGCCCGCCTGCTCGAAGACATGGAAAACGCCGGGCTGGTGAGTGCGCTCACCAGCAGCGGCCAGCGCGACATCCTGGTGGCGCCGCGCGGCGACTGACGCTCGCACGGAAACCTTTGCGGGGCCTGCGGCTCCCATACGCTCATGAACCACAGAACTATTTTTGCCATCGTGCTGTCCCTGGCGGCGTCGCTTGCCCGTGCCGACGGGCTGCAGGATCTCGAAACCTTCCTGCGCGAAGTGAAGAGTGCGCAGGCCAGCTTCACCCAGGTCGTGACCTCGCCCAAGCGAGAGGGCGAAGCCACCGCGCGCAGCAAGACGTCCAGCGGCCGGTTCGAGTTCCAGCGCCCGGGGCGCTTCCGCTTCGAGTACACCAAGCCGTTCGAGCAGACCATCGTGGCCGACGGCCAGACCCTGTGGCTGTACGACGTGGACCTCAACCAGGTCACGGCGCGCAAGCAGCAGGATGCGTTGGGCAGCACGCCCGCCGCGCTGATCGCCTCGGGCACCGACATCAAGGGTCTGTTCGAGGCGTTCGATCTCAAGGCCGGAGCGGCCAGGGATGGCATGGAATGGGTCGACGCCCAGCCCAAGGCGAAGGACGGGCAACTGCAGAGCGTGAAGGTCGGATTCCGGCAGGGGCAGCTGGCGGTGCTGGAGATCGTCGACGGACTCGGCCAGCGCTCGGTGCTGAGCTTTGCGCAATGGCAAGGCAATGTGGCGGTCAAACCCGAGCGTTTCCGCTTCCAGCCGCCGGCCGGTGCCGACGTCATCCGCCCCTGAACGGAGTCGCGTGGCCACCGCTGCCGCCCACCAACCGCTGGCCGAGCGCCTGCGCCCGCGCTCGCTGGGTGAGGTGATCGGCCAGCAGCACCTGCTGGGGGAGGGCATGGCGCTGCGCCTGGCCTTCGAGTCCGGTCAGCCGCACAGCTGCATCCTCTGGGGGCCGCCAGGGGTGGGCAAAACCACCATCGCGCGGCTCATGGCCGATGCCTTCGACGCCCAGTTCATCACCATCAGCGCGGTGCTGGGCGGCGTGAAGGACATCCGGGAGGCGGTGGAGCGCGCGGAGGCGGCCCGCGATGGTCTGCACGCCCAGCGCACCATCGTCTTCGTCGACGAGGTGCACCGCTTCAACAAGAGTCAGCAGGATGCGTTCCTGCCGCATGTCGAGAGCGGCCTGTTCACTTTCATCGGTGCCACCACCGAGAACCCCTCGTTCGAGGTCAATTCAGCGCTGCTGTCGCGGGCAGTGGTCTATGTGTTGCAGCCGCTGGGTGAGGACGATCTGCGCCAATTGGTGACACGTGCGCAGGGCATCGGTGCCGTGCCGGCCATTGAAAAGGCGGCCGAGGACCGTCTGATCGCTTACGCCGATGGCGATGCACGGCGTCTTCTGAACACCCTGGAAACCCTGGCGGTCGCCGCCCAGCGTGAAAAGCTGGAGCAGGTGACGGACGTGTGGCTGCTGCGCGTGCTGGGTGAGCGCATGCGCCGCTACGACAAGGGCGGCGAGCAGTTCTACGACACCATCAGCGCGCTGCACAAAAGCGTGCGCGGCTCTGATCCGGACGCGTCGCTGTACTGGTTCGTGCGCATGCTCGATGGTGGTGCGGACCCGCGCTACATGGCGCGACGGCTGATCCGCATGGCGGCCGAGGACATCGGCCTGGCCGATCCTCGGGCCCTGCGCCTGGCACTGGACTCGGCCGAGGTCTACGAACGCCTGGGGTCGCCGGAGGGCGAACTGGCTCTGGCCGAATGTGTGGTCTACCTGGCGGTGGCACCCAAGTCCAACGCGGTCTACAAGGCTTTCAACGAGGCCAAGGCCTTTGTCAAGAAAGACGGCAGCCGCCCGGTGCCCATGCATCTGCGCAATGCCCCCACGAAACTGATGAAGGATCTCGACTACGGCAAGGGCTACCGCTATGCGCACGACGAGGCAGGAGGTTTTGCGGCAGGCGAGACCTATCTGCCCGACGGCATGGCAGGCACGCAGTTCTACCGACCCGTCGACCGGGGACTGGAGATCCGCATCGGTGATAAGTTGCGGGAGCTCAAGCGGCTCAACAATCAAAAAGACTAATGAAGAGCCTGACGCGCTGATGCAGCACTTTTGGAGCGCCAAAACCGAGGGAAAACCCGCGCGGAATCAGGGCTCGCCCGCATCAGGTGTGTGCCGACCCTTGGCTACAATCCGCCTCCAACCCGCAGTCTGCCCTGTTTCAGGGTCTGGCCTGGCGGGTTTTTTGCTAAGTTGAAGCGGGTCTGAACACGGGACCCCGCGCTGCACAACGGCGCGGGATCGGATTTCCCGGTCTGGTGTCCCGGCCTGTCAAAAACACGGAGAAAACTTCATGGACGTCTTGCTGCAGCAGATCATCAACGGTCTGGTCCTGGGCAGTATGTATGCGCTGGTGGCGCTTGGGTACACGATGGTGTACGGCATCATCGGTCTCATCAACTTCGCGCACGGTGATGTGCTCATGGTCGGCGCGCTGACCAGCTGGACCATCATAGGCTGGATGAGCAACGCCTCGCCCGGCCTGCCCGGCTGGATGGTGCTGCTGCTGGCCACGGTCATTGCGATGGTGGTGTGCGGTGCGCTGAACTACACGATCGAGAAGCTGGCCTACCGGCCGCTTCGCAACTCGCCCCGGCTGGCGCCGCTGATCACCGCCATCGGCATGTCGCTGCTGCTGCAGACTTTCGCGATGATCATCTGGGAACCCAACCCCAAGGCCTATCCCGCGACCCTGTCGCGTGAGCCGATCGAGTTTGCCGGCGCCGTGATCTCGGTGACGCAGATCGTCATCCTGGCCGCGACGGCCATCACGCTGGCCTTCCTGATGTGGCTGGTGAACAAGACCAACCTGGGCCGTGCCATGCGGGCCACCGCCGAGAACCCCCGGGTCGCCGCGCTGATGGGCATCAAGCCCGACGTGGTCATCTCCGCCACCTTCATCATCGGTGCCATGCTGGCCGCCATCGCTGGCGTGATGTGGGCTTCCAACTACGGCACGGTGCAGCACGCCATGGGCTTCATGCCCGGCCTCAAGGCCTTCGTGGCCGCGGTGATGGGCGGCATCGGCAACCTGGCCGGTGCCGTGGTGGGCGGCGTCGCGCTGGGCCTGATCGAGTCGCTGGGCGCCGGTTACCTGGGCCAGCTCACCGGTGGCGTGCTGGGCAGCCAGTACGTCGACATCTTTGCCTTCATCGTGCTGGCCCTGGTGCTCACGCTGCGCCCCTCGGGCCTGCTGGGTGAGCGTGTGGCCGACCGCGCCTGACCCCGGGAGAACCATCATGACGAAGACCACTCCCGGCAAACTTGCAGTCTGGGCCCTGGCCGCCATCGCGCTGTTCATGCTGCCGCTGCTGCTGCAGGCCACAGGCAGCAATTCCTGGGTCCGCATCGTGGACCTGGCACTGCTCTATGTGCTGCTGGCCCTGGGCCTGAACATCGTGGTCGGTTACGCCGGCCTGCTGGACCTGGGCTACATCGCGTTCTTCGCGGTCGGCGCCTATCTCTATGGCCTGCTGGCCTCGCCGCACCTGGCCGAGACCTTCCCGGCCATCCAGGCGATGTTCCCCAACGGACTGCACGTCAACATCTGGCTGGTCATGCTCCTGGCGGCCGTCGTGGCCGGCGTGGTCGGCATGCTGCTCGGAGCACCGACGCTGAAGCTGCGCGGCGACTACCTGGCCATCATCACGCTGGGGTTCGGTGAAATCATCCGCATCTTCATGCTCAACCTGGATCGCCCGGTGAACATCACCAACGGACCCAAGGGCATTGCGCAGATCGATCCGCTCACCGTGTTCGGTTTCAACATGGGACAGCGCCACACGCTCACCATTGGCGACTGGAGCTACACCATTCAGCCGGTGACGCTCTATTACTACCTGTTCCTGTTCTTCGTGATCCTGTCGATCGTCCTGTCCTACCGCCTGCAGGACTCCCGCGTCGGCCGCGCCTGGATGGCCATCCGCGAAGACGAGATCGCCGCCAAGGCCATGGGCCTGAACACGCGCAACCTCAAGCTGCTGGCCTTCGGCATGGGCGCCACCTTCGGCGGCATGTCGGGTGTGCTGTTCGCCTCGTTCCAGCGCTTCGTGTCGCCCGAATCCTTCTCGCTGATGGAGTCGGTGATGGTGGTGGCGATGGTGGTGGTGGGCGGCATCGGCCACATCCCGGGCGTGATCCTGGGGGCGCTGCTGCTGGCTGGTCTGCCTGAGGTGCTGCGCCACGTGGCCGGCCCGCTGACCGAACTGACCGGTGGCCGCCTCGGCCCTGAAATCCTGCGCCAACTCCTGATCGCCCTGGCGATGGTGGTGGTGATGCTGTTGCGTCCGAAGGGACTCTGGCCCGCGCCCGAACACGGCAAGTCGTTGGCCAAGTGAGCGAGAGGACACGAACATGAGCGAAACCATTCTCAAAGTCGCCAACGTCTCCAAGCGCTTTGGCGGTCTGCAGGCCCTCAGCGATGTGGGCATCACCATCCAGCGTGGCCAGGTCTATGGCCTGATCGGCCCCAACGGCGCCGGCAAGACCACCTTTTTCAACGTGCTGACCGGCCTCTACACGCCCGACAGCGGCACCTTCGAGCTGGCCGGCAAGCCCTACACGCCGACGGCCGTGCACGAAGTGGCCAAGGCCGGCATTGCCCGCACCTTCCAGAACATCCGCCTGTTCGCAGAAATGACGGCGCTGGAGAACGTGATGGTCGGGCGCCACGTGCGCACCCACTCGGGCATCCTGGGGGCCGTGCTGCGCACCCCTGGCTTCAAGAAGGAAGAGGCAGAAATCGCCGCCCGTGCGAAGGAACTGCTCGACTACGTGGGCATCGGCAAGCTGGCCGACTACAAGTCGCGCACCCTGAGCTACGGCGACCAGCGCCGGCTGGAGATTGCACGCGCGCTGGCGACCGACCCGCAGCTGATCGCGCTGGACGAGCCGGCGGCCGGCATGAACGCCACCGAAAAGGTGCAGCTGCGCGAGCTGATCGACCGCATCCGCAACGACAACCGCACCATCCTGCTGATCGAACACGACGTGAAGCTGGTGATGGGCCTGTGCGACCGCGTGACCGTGCTCGACTACGGCAAGCAGCTCTCGTCCGGCACGCCGGCCGAGGTGCAGAGCGATCCCAAGGTGATCGAGGCGTATCTGGGCACGGGCGGCCACTGAAAGAGAGAGCGAGAACAACATGGCAAACACACTCCTCAAAGTCAGCGGCCTGAAGGTGGCGTACGGCGGCATCAAGGCCGTCAAAGGCGTCGACCTGGAAGTGCGCGAAGGCGAACTGATTTCCCTGATCGGCTCCAACGGCGCCGGCAAGACCACCACCATGAAAGCCATCACCGGCTCTCTGGGCTTCGAAGGCGGCGACATCGAGTACCTGGGCCAGAGCATCAAGGGCCGTGGCGCCTGGGATCTGGTCAAGCAGGGCCTGGCGATGGTGCCGGAAGGCCGCGGCGTCTTCACCCGCATGACCATCACCGAGAACCTGCTGATGGGCGCCTACATCCGCACCGACAAGGCCGGCATCGAGGCCGACATCGAGCGCATGTTCGGCATCTTCCCGCGCCTGAAAGAGCGCAAGGACCAGCTGGCAGGCACCATGTCGGGCGGCGAGCAGCAGATGCTGGCGATGGCCCGCGCGCTGATGAGCCAGCCCAAGGTGCTGCTGCTGGACGAGCCATCGATGGGGCTGTCGCCGATCATGGTCGACAAGATCTTCGAGGTGGTGCGCGACGTCTCCGCCCAGGGCGTGACCATCGTGCTGGTGGAGCAGAACGCCCAGCGCGCGCTGCAGATCGCCGACCGCGGCTATGTGATGGACTCCGGTCTGATCACCATGACGGGCGCCGGCAAGGACCTGCTGGTGGATCCGAAGGTGCGAGAGGCCTACCTCGGTCATTGACCGTTTCGCGGAAAACTACAATGACGGGTTGCGCTTTTGTGGCGCAACCCGTTTTTATTTGTCCAACACCATGACCACCGAACACGCCCACGCCATCCCCGCCGCCGACGACAACCAGCTGATTGCGGAGCGGCGCGAGAAACTCAAAGGCCTGCGCGAGGCGCAGCAGCGCGGCGAGGGCGTGGCGTTTCCCAACGATTTCAAACCGCGCGACACGGCCGAGGCGCTGTTCGCCGCGCACGGCGAATCGAGCAAGGAAGCGCTGGAGGCGAACCCGGTGCGCGCCTGTGTCTCGGGCCGCATGATGCTCAAGCGCGTGATGGGCAAGGCCTGTTTTGCGACCATCCAGGATTCGTCCTTCGGCCCCAGCGGCGGCCGCATCCAGCTCTACCTGAACACCGACAGCGTGGGTGAAGAGAAGCTGGCCGCCTTCAAGCACTGGGACCTGGGCGACATCGTGGCGGCCGAAGGTGTGCTGATGCGCACCCGCACCGGCGAGCTGTCCATCCACGCCGACCAGATCCGCCTGATCACCAAGAGCCTGCGCCCGCTGCCCGACAAGTTCCACGGCGTGGCCGACCAGGAAATCAAATACCGCCAGCGCTATGTGGACCTGATGACCGACGAAGGCGCCCGCAAGCGCTTCGTCACGCGCAGCAAGGCCCTGGCCAGCATCCGCGACTTCATGGTCGGTCACGGCTTCCTCGAAGTCGAAACACCCATGCTGCACCCCATCCCCGGCGGCGCCAATGCCAAGCCGTTCAAGACGCACCACAACGCGCTGGACCAGGAGATGTTCCTGCGCATCGCGCCTGAGCTCTACCTCAAGCGCCTGCTGGTCGGCGGCTTCGAGCGTGTGTTCGAGATCAACCGCAACTTCCGCAACGAAGGTATCTCGGTCCGCCACAACCCCGAATTCACCATGATGGAGTTCTACGCGGCGTACTGGAACTACCAGGACCTGATGGACTTCAACGAGCAGCTGATCCGTCATGTCGTGAAGCAAGTGCATGGCGACACGCCACTGACCTACAACGGCCAGCCGGTGGACGTGTTCTCGCCCTTCGAGCGCCTGACCATACGCGAAGCCATCCTCAAGTACACCGACGCCGGCGCCGGCGTGGACGACCCGGCCTGGCTGATCCCGGCCCTGCGCAAGCTGGGCATGAGCGAAGAGAAGCACCAGCTCTCGACCCGCTCGCTCGCCAGCCTGCAGGTGCTGTATTTCGAGGAGACGGTGGAAGAGAAGCTCTGGAACCCGACCTTCATCATGGAGCACCCGACCGAGATTTCGCCGCTGGCCCGGGCCAACGACGACCGGCCCGAGGTGACCGAGCGCTTCGAGCTCTACATCACCGGCCGCGAGTTCGGCAACGCCTTCTCCGAGCTGAACGACGCCGAGGACCAGGCCGCGCGCTTCCACGCCCAGGTCGCGGCAAAGGACGGCGGCGACGAAGAGGCGATGTACTACGACGCCGACTTCATCCGCGCGCTCGAATACGGCATGCCGCCGGCCGGTGGCTGCGGCATCGGCATCGACCGCCTGATGATGCTGCTGACCGACTCGCCCAGCATCCGCGACGTGATCCTGTTCCCCGCGCTGCGCCGCGAACACTGACGCCACCGTGAGCGACCTGCAGCGCCTGGACCGCCGCGTCTGGTGGCTGGTCGGCGGGGCGCTGCTGCTGTCGCTGGCCATCACGGCCTGGGACCACTGGGGGCGCTGGCACACCCCGCGCCTGGAAGTGCGCAACTTCGTCATGCTCTGGCTCTACTGGGCGCCGCGCCTGGCGGGGCTGCCGCTGCTGGTGGGCCTGTGGCTGCGCTGGCGCATCGAGCGTGGCGCGCGCCGCTGGCGCCACCCGGTCTATGCGGCTTTGGTGCTGGTGGGCCTGTGGTCGTCGTGGATCGAGCCTTACTGGATCCGCGTGCGCCACACCACCCTGTCCGGCATTCCGGCCGAAGCACAGCCGCTGAAGTTGGCGCTGGTCGCCGACATCCACTGGGGCCTGTTCTTCCGCGACCGGCAGCTGGACGATCTGGTGAACCGCCTCAACGCCATGGATGTGGACGCGGTGATCGTCGCGGGCGACTGGACGCACGAGCCGACGCAGGACCTGCGTGCGGGCTTCGCACCGCTGGCCCGTCTGCGTCATCCGGTCTGGGGCGTGCTGGGCAACCACGATGTGCAGGCGCCGGGGCCGAAACTCACCGCGCCGCTGCGCGAAGCGCTGACGCAGCACGGTGTTCGCCTGATCGAAGGGCAGGCCGTGCCCTTGAAGGGCTGGGAGCTGGTGGGCCTGGACGATCAGTGGGGCGGGCGGCCACAGCCGCAGATTGAGCGCCTCTGGCCAGGCGGCCTCAGCAACGACTCAACCCGGCGGCTGGTGGTGGTGCACCAGCCCGACACCGTGGCCCTGCTGCCGAAGGGCGCGGCGTTCCTGTCCATGGCCGGGCACACCCATGGTGGGCAGATCTGGATTCCCGGTTTTTCGCCCTGGTTCCTGCGCAAGACCAATTCCCTGCAGCCCTGGTGGAACGGGCTGTACGGCACAAGGGCCGGGCAGCTGCTGGTGACGCCCGGTGTGGGCACGATCGGCCTGCCGGCGCGGCTGGGGGTGCGGCCGACCATCGACCGCATCGATCTCGTGCGCTGAGCACGCGGGCTCAGGCGAATTCGGCCAGGGCCTTGCGCATCTTCTTCATGGCCGCGACCTCGATCTGGCGGATGCGCTCGGCGCTCACGCCGTACTCGGCGGCCAGTTCGTGCAGCGTCATGCCGCCCGAGCCGTCGTCGTTCACCTTGAGCCAGCGCTCGGTCACGATGCGGCGCGAGCGGTCGTCCAGTTCGCCCATGGCCTGCGCGATGCCTTCGGTGGCCAGCACGTCGCGCTGGGCCGATTCGATCATCGCGGTTGGCTCGTGGTTGGCGTCGGCCAGCCAGGCGATCGGGCCGTAGGTCTCTTCGCCGTCGTCTGCCGGCGAGGGGTCGAGCACCACGTCGCCGCCGGACAGGCGGGTCTCCATCTCGCGCACTTCCTCGGGCTTGACCTTGAGGTCGCGCGCGACCACGTCGATCTCGCTGTCGGACAGGGCCTCGCGGTGGGTGTCGCCTTCGGCGGCCTCGGCGCGGAAGCCCTGCTTCATCGAGCGCAGGTTGAAGAACAGCTTTCGCTGGGCCTTGGTCGTGGCGACCTTGACCATGCGCCAGTTCTTCAGGATGTATTCGTGGATCTCGGCCTTGATCCAGTGGATCGCGTAGCTCACCAGGCGCACGCCCTGGTCGGGGTCGAAGCGCTTGACGGCCTTCATCAGGCCCACGTTGCCTTCCTGGATCAGGTCGCCGTGCGGCAGGCCGTAGCCCAGGTACTGGCGGGCGATGGACACCACCAGGCGCAGGTGCGACATCACCAACTGGCCGGCGGCTTCCAGGTCGTTGTGGTCGCGCAGGCGGCGGGCGGCCGACTGCTCTTCTTCGAGCGTCAGCAGCGGCATGCGGTTGACGGCGGAGATGTACGCGTCCAGATTGCCCAGCGGCGGCAGCGTCAGCGAACGGTTCCACGGGCTGGCGACGGCCAGCGTGGTGGTCGGCAGGGCGGCGGGGGCGAGCAGGGTGGTGGACATGTGAAGAACCTCCTCAGTGGTCTTGCAGAAATGTTAGCACTCTCTATGAGTGAGTGCTAATTGAATGGTTCCATGACCGTGATATCCGGGGGTGGACAATCGGTTCGATTTCTTTTACTGTACATAAAAACAGTATTTGAATCCTTGCTGCCACCATGCCCACCCCGTTCATCCGCCCGTCCGGCGATCTGCCGGCCAGCCTGTCCGCCATGGTCTGGCGCGGCGATGCGCTGGGCCGGCCGGTCACGGCCAGCTGCGCCAGCGGGTTCGGGGCGCTTGACGCAGCCTTGCCGGGCGGGGGCTGGCCCGGATTCGGGCTGACCGAGCTGTTGTCGAGCCCAGCGGGTGCCCTGGAGTTCCGCCTGCTGGGGCCGGCGCTGGGCCGGGTCTGTGCCACCGGGCGGGAGGTGGTGCTGGTCGGGCCGCCGCAGCCACCGCACCTGCCGGGTCTGCTGCCGTACGGCGTCACAGCCCGGCAGCTGGTCTGGGTGCAGGCCGATACCCCGTCCGAGCGCCTCTGGGCCACCGAACAGCTGGTCAAGGCCGGCAGCTGCGGGGCGGTGCTGGCCTGGCTGCCCCAGGCACGGCCGGCGCAGCTGAGGCGCCTGCAGGTGCTGGCCAGTGAGCACGAAGGCCCGGTGTGGCTGTGCCGGCCGGCAGTCTCAGCGCGCGAATCGTCGGCGGCGCCCCTGCGCCTGCTGGTGCGTCCGGGTGCCGGCTGGGCCCTGGCGGTCGACGTGATCAAGCGCAAGGGCCCACCACTGGCGCACACGCTGCAGCTGCCGGCGCTGCCGGCCGGGCTGTCGGCGGTGCTGCCGCCCCGGCTGCTGGACCTGGACCTGGGCCATGGAGCCGCCGACCGTTTCCCTGTTCCTCGCGAGGCCGACCATGCTGTGGTCCGCACTCCGACTGCCGAGCACCGACGACCCGCCGTCCCCCACTGACGCGGCGCTGCAGGCGCTGGCGGTCTGGGCGCTGCAGTTCACGCCCCGTGTCGCCATCGCCGAAGAGGCCGTGTTGCTGGAGGTGGCGGCCAGCCTGCGCCTGTTCGGCGGGCGGGCGGCGCTGCGCGAACGGCTCTGGGGCGAGGCGCAGGAACTGGGGGCGGTGGCCCTGGCCTGGGCACCCAACGCCCTGGCCGCGCTGGCGCTGGCGCGCGCGGAGGTGGAGGACGGGGTGTCGCCGCCGCTGGCGCGCGCGCTGGACGCGCTGCCGATGGCGACCCTGAGCGCCGTGCGGCCGCACCAGCCGACCCTGGCGCGCATCGGCTGTCGCACGCTGGGCGATCTGCGGCGGCTGCCGCGCGCGGGGCTGGCGCGGCGGTTCGATGCGGCGCTGCTGGCGGCGCTGGACCAGGCCTACGGCCGCGCCCCCGAGACGCACGTCTGGGTCACGCTGCCGGCGGTGTTCGATGCGCGGCTGGAGCTGCCGCACCGGGTGGACAGCGCGGAAGCCCTGGTCTTCGGCGCGCGCCGCCTGCTGCTGCAGCTTGCGGCCTGGCTGTCGGCGCGGCACAGCGGCGTGACGGCGTTCACCCTGCACTGGGCGCACGACGCGATGCGCTCGCGCGGGGTGAGCGAGGGCGGGCAGCTGACCGTGCGCACGGCCGAGCCCACGCGCGAGGCCGGGCACCTCGCGCGGCTGCTGGCCGAGCACCTCTCGCATGTCGCGCTGGCCGCCCCGGTGGGTGATCTGCGGCTGACGGCCGAAGGCGTGGTGCCGCTGGCGCCGCAGAGCGCGTCGTGGCTGCCCGACGACGCCCGCGGCCGGGAGCCGCTGGCCCTGGTGCTGGAGCGGTTGGCGGTGCGGCTGGGCGAGGACCGGGTGGTCCGGCCGCTGCTGTGCGAAGACCACCGGCCCGAGGCGATGGGCCGCTGGCAGCCGGCCGCGCAGGCGCTGCCGCGCGGGGCCTGGCCGGTGGTGCCCGCGGGGCCGCAGCCATCCTTGCTGCTGGACCGGCCGCTGAAGCTGCTGGTGCGCCAGCACCGGCCGCTGTACCAGGGCGAGCTGCAGCTGCTGCTCGGTCCCCAGCGCGTGGAGGGCGGCTGGTGGGACCGCGACGAGGCCGCAGGTCACTCCCGCCACGCGGTGCGCGACTACTGGGTCGCCCAGTCGCCGCTGGCGGGGGTGCTGTGGGTGTTCCAGACGCGGCTGGCGCAAGAGCCGGCCTGGTTTCTTCACGGCTTTTTTGCTTGAAGACCAGCCATGTCCCTGCCCGACTACGCCGAGCTGCTGTGCTGCTCCAACTTCACGTTCCTGCGCGGCGCCAGCCACGCCGAGGAACTGGTGCTGCGCGCCCAGGCCATGGGCTACACCGCACTGGCCGTCACCGACGAATGCTCCATGGCCGGCATCGCACGGGCGCACGTGGCCGCCAAAAAGCACGGCCTGCCGCTCATCGTGGGCAGCCAGTTCCGCGTGCAGGCCGAGGGCGGCCCCAGCGGCGACTTCACCCTGCTGCTGCTGGCCACGAATCTCCACGGCTATGGCAACCTCTGCGAGCTCATCACGCGGCTGCGCCGCTCGGCCGACAAGGGCACGTACCGACTGCGGCTCGGCGATGTGAACCCAGAGGCCCTGACCGACTGCCTGGCCATCGCCGTGCCGCCGCGCGGCACCACACAAGACCAGTGCAACGCCACCGCGCAATGGTTGCTCGGCGCCTTCCTGGGGCGTTGCTGGCTGGGCGTGACGCAGCTGGGCCGGCTGGATGACGCCATCCACCTGCACCGCCTGCGCGAGGCCGGCGCGCTCACGGCCGTGCCGCTGGTGGCGGTGGGCGATGTGCACATGCACGTGCGCTCGCGAAAGCCGCTGCAGGATGTGCTGACCGCCATCCGCATTGGCCGGCCGCTGACAGAGTGCGGCTTCGCGCTCGCGCCCAACGCCGAGCAGCACCTGCGCACCCGCGTGCGGCTGGCACAGAGCTTTCCGCCCGATCTGCTGGCCGAAACTCTGCACATTGCCGGCCGCTGCACGAAGTGGTCGCTGGACGAGCTGCGCTACCAGTACCCGGCCGAGGTGGTGCCCGAAGGCCGGACGCCGGCGCAGCATCTGCGTGCGCTCACCGAAGCCGGCGCCGCCGCGCACTGGCCGGCGGGTGTGCCGGGCAAAGTGCGCGACCAGATCGAACACGAACTCGCCCTCATCACCGAGCTGGGCTACGAGCACTACTTCCTCACCGTGCACGACATCGTGGCCTTCGCGCGTGGCGAAGGCATCCTCTGCCAGGGCCGTGGCTCGGCCGCCAACAGCGCGGTCTGCTATTGCCTGGGCGTGACGGCGGTGGACCCGGCGCGCTCCTCGCTGCTGTTCGAGCGCTTCCTCTCGAAAGAGCGCAACGAGCCGCCCGACATCGACGTGGACTTCGAACACGAGCGGCGCGAAGAGGTCATCCAGTACCTCTACAGAAAGTACGGGCGCGACCGCGCCGCGCTGACGGCCACCGTCATCAGCTACCGCCCGCGCAGCACGGTGCGCGACGTGGGCAAGGCCCTGGGCTTTGACGACGAGCTGCTGGAGCGGCTGGCGCGCGACCACCGCTGGTGGGACGAGGACGGCCTGGCCGACACGCGGCTGCGCGAGGCCGGGCTGGACCCGGACAGCCTGGCGGCGCGCCAGTTCGTCACCCTGGTCAAGCAGTTGCTAGGCTTCCCGCGCCACCTCTCGCAGCACACCGGCGGCTTTGTGCTCACCAGCGGACCGCTGGCGCGGCTGGTGCCGATCGAGAACGCGTCCATGCCCGACCGCACGGTGATCCAGTGGGACAAGGACGACCTGGATGCCATGAGGCTGCTCAAGGTGGACGTGCTGGCCCTGGGCATGCTCACCGCGATCCGCAAGTCGCTGGACTTCATCGGCCAGCGCCGTGGACGGCCCATGCCGATGCACACCATCCCCGACGGGGACGAGGCCACCTACGACATGATCTGCGCCGCCGACACCGTGGGCGTGTTCCAGATCGAAAGCCGCGCGCAGATGGCCATGCTGCCGCGCCTGCGGCCGCGCACCTTCTACGACCTGGTGGTCGAGGTCGCGCTGGTGCGGCCCGGCCCGATCCAGGGCGGGGCGGTGCATCCGTATCTGCGGCGCCGCCAGGGCAAGGAAGACGTCGATTACCCCAAGGGCCTGGAGGCCGCGCTGGAACGCACGCTGGGCGTGCCGGTGTTCCAGGAGCAGTGCATGCAGATCGCCATGATCGCGGCCGACTTCACCCCCGGCGAGGCCGACGGCCTGCGCCGCGCCATGGGCGCCTGGCGGCGCACCGGCGGCCTGGGGGCCTACGAACACCGGCTGATCGACGGCATGACGCGCAACGACTACCCGCTCGAATTCGCGCAGCGCGTGGTCGAACAGGTCAAGGGCTTCTCCAGCTACGGCTTCCCAGAAAGCCACGCGGTCAGCTTTGCGCTGCTGGTCTACGACAGCTGCTGGATCAAGCGCCACCACCCGGCCGAGTTCCTGGCCGCCATGCTCAACAGCCAGCCGCTGGGCTTCTACACCCCCAGCCAGCTGGTGCAGGACGCGCAGCGCCACGGCGTGGTGGTGCGACCGGTGGACGTGGGCCACAGCGACTGGGACTGCACGCTCGAAGACATGCCCGCGCCCGAGGCACCGGGCCACCCGGTGGTGCGGCTGGGGCTTTGGCTGGTGAGCGGACTGTCCAAAGAAGAGGCCTTGCGCATCAGCGCCGCCCGCGCCGAACGGCCCTTCACCAGCACCGAGGATCTGGCCCTGCGCGCGCAACTCGACCGCCAGACCCTGCAGCAACTGGCCGCCGCCGACGCGCTGCAGAGCCTGGCCGGCCACCGCCGCCAGCAGGTCTGGGACGCCTCCGCGCTGCAGGCGGCGCCCGCCATCCTGCGCCGCGCGCCGGTCAACGAGGCCACGCTTGCACTCGACGAAGCGCCCGAAGGCGAGGCCATCGTCTGGGACTACGCGAGCACCAGCCTGACCCTGCGCCGGCACCCGCTGGCCCTGCTGCGCGAGCGGCTGCAAAAGCGCCGCTTCATGACCGCCGAACAACTGAAGGCCGCGCCCGACGGCCGCCTGGTGCGCGCCTGCGGCATCGTCACCTGCCGCCAGCAGCCGGGCACCTCGCAAGGTGTGGTCTTCGTGACGCTGGAGGACGAGACCGGTACGGTGCAGGTCATCGTCTGGCGCGCGCTGCGCGAGCGCCAGCGCGCCGAGCTCACCGGCTCACGCCTGCTGGCTGTGCACGGCGTCTGGCAGCGCGAAGGGGAGGTCTGCAACCTGATCGCCGGCCGGCTGGAAAACCTCAACCCGCTGCTGGGCCGGCTGGCGCCGGGGAGCCGGGATTTTCACTAGGGGCCGGCAGCTCGATCTCCCCATAGTGCAGCCGCAGCCGCCCGCCGGCTTCCAGCGCCTTGAGCGCCTTGTTGATGCTCTGGCGGCTCACGCCCAGCATCTGGGCCAGCAGCTCCTGCGACAGGCGGATGCGCCGGCGCGGCGCGTCGCGGCTGCCGTAGCCGCGGGCCACCAGCTGCAGCCGGCGCCACACGCGCTCTTCCAGCGGCAGCTGGGCCAGCTCTTCCACCGCGATGAACAGCACACGCAGCTTGCGGCAGGCCAGCCGAGCCAGTTCGCGCCACATCGCCGGGTGGGTGTCCAGCCAGGCCAGCAGCGCCTCTCGCGGCACCACCAGCACTTGGGTGGGACCGTCGGCCACGGCGTCGTGGGTGCGCGGGCGACCGTCGATGAGCGAGATCTCGCCGAACCATTGGTAGGGCTCCAGGTAGGCGAGCAAGGCGTTGTGGCCCTCGGCGTTGAGGGCGCCAATGCGCAACGCGCCCGCGACCACGGCACACAGGCCGTCGGCTTCGCCGCCACGCGCGAAAAGCGGTTCACCGGGCACCAGGTGGCGCATGCGGGCCAGGCGCAGCAACTCGGCCTGCAGCGCCGGGTCGCAGGCGCTGAACCATTCATCGCTGGCCAGGGCAGTGTGCAGGCCGGGCGGGGCCGGGGTGGATGCGGGCATGGCGGCTAGGGGTTTGCCCGCAAGACGGTGCGGTGCCGGCGGGGTTTGTCGAAATTTTGACAGACGCCCTGGCGCCGTACCGCCATCCTTGCCGCTTTCACGGCTGCCACGACAAGGAGACACGCATGGACACCGCCACCCGCCAGCTGATCGAGTACGCGCGCTACCACCGCGACCCGCGCAACATCGCGACCCACTTTGTCGGCATCCCGCTGATCGCCTTCGGCATCGCGGTGATACTGGCGCGCGTGCCGCTGGGCGGGGCCGATGCCCTGCTGCCGGGCGCGCACTGGCTGGTCTGGGCGCTGACAGGCGTCTGGTACTTGAGGCAAGGGCGCTGGTCGCTGACGGTGCCCACCCTCGCGGTGCTGGGGGCGATGGTGGCGCTGGCCGATCCCCTCGCTGAGGCGGACATGCCCTCCTGGCTCGCCTGGGGGCTGGGCAGCTTTGTGGTCGGCTGGGTGTTCCAGGCGGTCGGGCATGTGTGGGAAGGCCGCAAACCGGCCTTTTTCGACGACCTGCGCGGCCTGCTCGTGGGCCCGATGTTCCTGGTGGCCGAGGTGCAGATGGCGGTGGGTTTGCAGCGCGACGTGCGCGCGGCGGTGATCGCCGGCGCCGGCCCGATGCGCGTTGTCAATCGCCCAACAGCCGCCGAGTGATGAAGGTCCAGTGCGCCTCGCTCACCGGCGTGATCGAGAGCCGGCTGCCGCGCTGCAGCACCACCATCTCGGCCAGCTCGGGCGTGGCGCGCAACTCGGGCAGACCGATCAGCCGGGTCTTCTTCAGCGCCTGCACATCCCGCAGCAGCCAGCGCGGTTTGTCGGGTGAGGACTTGGGGTCGAAGTAGGGCGAGGCCGGGTCGAACTGTGTCGGGTCGGGACGGATCTCGGACGCCACACGCGCCAGGCCCACGATGCCCGGTTCGGCGCAGCTGGAGTGGTAGAACAGCACGCCGTCGCCCACCTGCATCGCGTCGCGCATGAAGTTGCGCGCCTGGTAGTTGCGCACGCCGGTCCAGGGCACGGAGGCGCCGGGCGCGGCCAGGGCGTCGTCGATCGAGCACTCCTCGGGCTCGGACTTCATCAGCCAGTACTGGGTGTTCATGGCGCCATGTTAGCGGGGGGTATCTCGCAGTGGACGCGGGGCCTGCCCGAATCACGGTAGCCTCGGGGCTCCATGACCGAAACCTCTGCCCGCCCCGCTCCCCACGGCCTGCTGATCGCCAACCTGCTGGCTCAGCTTGCCTTCGGCCTGTTGGCCATGACCATCTGCCTGCCGTCGATGCAGGAATGGGGTGCGATCTTCGGCTCCAGCCAGGCGGCGGTGCAGCTGACCTTCAGCGGCTACGTCGTCACCTACGGCTCGCTGCAACTGGTCTATGGCCCGCTGTCGGATCGGCTGGGCCGCAAGCGCATCCTGATGATCGGACTGGTCATCGCCTTCGCCGGTTCGGTGATGGCGGTCTTCGCGCCCGACCTGCCGACCCTGGTGCTGGCGCGGCTGCTGCAGGGGGCGGGCAGTGCGGCCTGCATGGTGATTGGCCGGGCGCTGGTGCAGGACCTGTTCGCCGGGCCCGAGCGCACGCGCGTGATGGCCTACGTGGGCATGGCCATGGGCCTGTGTCCCCCGCTGGCCACCATCATCGGCGGGCAACTGCATGTGCGCCTGGGCTGGCAGTCGAACTTCGTCGTCATGGCGGTGCTCGCCGTGCTGCTGTTCATCGCGGCCTGGCGCGGCCTGCCCGAGCACCAGAGCGGCACCGGCGTGCAGCCGCACTGGCTCAAGGCCATGCTCTCGTCCTACGCACAGCTGGCGCGCGAACCTTCGTTCGGGCTGCACGTGTTGCTGCTGGCCATGACCACCGCCACCTTTTACGCCTTCCTCGGTGGCGCGCCCATCGTGCTGGGCAGCTATGGCGTCAAGCCCGACGGCATCGGCTTCTACATCATGGCAATCCCGGGTTCCTACATCCTGGGCAACTACCTGACCACGCACCTGTCGCACCGAATCAGCGAGCGCCGCATCATGCGGCTTGGACAGATCCTCACGGTCGGCGGAGTGGCGCTGATGCTGCTGCTGGCGCTGATGGGGCTGAACACACCGCTGGCGTTTGCGCTGCCGCTGGTGCTGCTGGGCATCGGCCACGGCCTGCTGGTGCCGCCGGCGCTGGCCGGCACGGTGGGCTTGCTGCCGGCGCTGGCAGGGTCGGCCGCCGCCGTGGCCGGCCTGTCGCAGCAGCTCATGGGCGCGGTCGGTGGGTTTGCCGTCGGCCTGTTCCACCACGAGGGCGCGGTCAACCTGGGCTGGCTGATGCTGGGCCTGGCGCTGTGCGGTGCCGCCGCGCAGTGGCGCCTGCACCGCGGCCAGCAGCCGCCACCTCCGCAGCGCCTCGGGTGACATGACCGGGCCGGCGCTGCGGAGACAATGGCGTCTGTTTGTCTGTTCCCCGATGGAGCTTCTGCCTTGCCCCTGCCGCCGCCCGTTGCCCGCACCCCCATGCACACCCGCCGCGTCGAGTACCGCGGCTTCTGCCGCGACGACGGCCTGTGGGACATCGAGGGCGAGATGCTCGACACCAAGCCGCACGCCTTCGAGATCGAGGGCGAGGGGGAATGGGCACCCCACGAGCCGATCCACCACATGAGCATCCGGGTCACGGTCGACGAGGCCATGGTGATCCGTGATGTGCAGGTCTGCATGGATGCCCACCCGCACGACCCCTGCCCGCAGGCCATGCCGCCGATGCAGGGCCTGATCGGCGAGACGCTGGGCAAGGGCTGGCGCAAGACCATTGAACGCCACTTGGGCGGCACCATCGGCTGCACCCACCTGCGCGAGCTGCTGTTCAATCTGGCCACTGCGGCCTTCCAGACCCGCTCGTCCTCGTTTGCGCCTGCAGGCGACGGACGTCCGCCCATGCACCTGGGCCAGTGCAAGGCCTGGGCCTTCGATGGACCGGTGGTCGAGAAGGTCTACCCCATGTTCTTCCGCTGGCAGCCACCACCGAAAGCCGCCGGCTGATCCGCATGGCCATCGAGATCCACTTCGACGCGGTCGACTGCGCGCCAATCGACTCCGCCACCGTGATGGTGCTGCGCGATGGCGCGCGCGGCCTGGAGGTGCTGATGGTGCGCCGCCACGGGGATTCGGGCGTGCTGGGTGGCGTGCACGTGTTCCCGGGTGGCAAGCTGGACGCGCAGGACAGCGAGGCGGCGCTGCCGGGCCTGGACCACGACGCCGGCTGGTTTGCACAGGCGCTGGCCGAGCCCGGTCTGGCGCCGGTGGTGGCGCGCGGCCTGTTCGCCTCGGCGCTGCGCGAGACCCGCGAGGAATGCGCGCTGGCGCTGCCAGCGGATTCGTTGTGGCCCTGGTCACGGTGGATCACGCCACGCAAGCCGTCGGTGACCCGCAAGCGCTTCGACACCCGCTTCTTCGTTGCCGTCGCGCCGCCGGACCAGGAGGCGGTGCACGACGACTTCGAGGCCACCGAGGTGGTGTGGGTGCCTCCGGCCGAAGGCTTGCGGCGCTACTGGGCCGGCGAGATCGACCTGGCGCCGCCGCAGATCATGAGCCTGGTGCAGCTGGTGCGCATCCGGGATGTGGTCGGGGCGCTCGACCTGGCTCGCCAGCGCCCGCCGGCCCTGATCGAGCCGCAGCCGTTCGACGACCACGGCGAGCGCGTGATCTGCTACCCGGGTGATCCCGCGCACCCGGTGCGCGAGCCCGCCTGGATCGGGCCGACACGGCTGCGCTACCGCAACCGGCGCTTCGAGCCAGAGGGCGGTCTGGCGGCCCTGCTGGGGGACTGAACAACGCTCAGAAACGACAACGCCCACTCGGAAGTGGGCGCTGAAGTGGAACGAATTCCTGGCGGAGAAGGAGGGATTCGAACCCTCGATACAGGAGATCCTGTATGCCGGATTTCGAATCCGGTGCATTCGACCACTCTGCCACCTCTCCGCGGTCAAGCTCTGCATTCTAGCAGCAGCTTGGGTGTCGCTTTTTCCGCGACTCACAGGTCCGGGCGCGGTGCGACAATGCCATCCACCCAGAGCGCACCACATGCTTGTCGACACCCAGCCCGCCACCTACCAGCACGTACCGGCCACCGCCGAGGTACGAGACCAGTGGGTGAATTCCCGGTTGATTGCCGTGCTCATGGACAACGTGATGTCCACCCTCGGGGCCGCCCTCATGGCCATTCCCCTGGTGGTCTTCATGCTGTGGAACGAGGTCAACCTGTTCGTGCTCCTGGGCTGGGTGATCGCGCTGCTCTTCATGATCGGGTTCCGCTACCGCATGCTGGGCGTCTACCGCCTCAAGTTTGACATTCAGGAAGGCTCGCGGCGCAAGACCTTCATCAGGCGCTACCAGTGGTCCTGGGTGGCCATCGCCTTCCTCTGGGCCAGTGTCGTGCCAATGAGCTACGGACGATCGGGTGTCGGGGTGCAGTTCATCTGCGGGATGCTGGTGATGGGCCAGGGACTGATTTCGCTGGTTTCGTTCAGCCCCTATCTGCCCGTGTTCCGCGTCTACGCCAACACCGTGGTGCTGGTGGTTGCGGGCGCTCTGGTCGCGGCGCCTTTCACGGTGTCCCAGCAGTCGCCCAATGCGATGCCCATTGACACCAGCGCGGGTCTGCTGGTCTTGCTGGTGCTGTTCTGGTGGTTGCTGATGTCTGCCGGCAAACGCCTCAACGAGGTCTACCGTTCCAGCTTCGAGCTCCAGTTTTCAAACCAGGAGCTGATCGACTCCCTGACGCAGCAAACCCGGGCTTCCCTGCGCGCCGTGGCAACCAAGAACCGCTTCCTGGCCTCTGCCGCACACGACCTGCGCCAGCCGGTGCATGCGCTCAGCCTGTACGCCGACTGGCTGGCCACCGAGCCGGAGATGGCGCGCGACATCTCACCGCGCATCCTGCAGTCCACCCGGGCGATCAACGAGCTGTTCGACTCGCTGTTCGACCTCACACGCATCGACGCAGGCAACTACAAGGTGCGGCTCCAGCACGTGAATGTCCAGCAATTGTTCGCCGATCTGTCGCTGCAATTCGCACCGGTTGCTGCGGGCAAGTCGATCCGGTTGCGCACCCACACCCGTCCTGCCGTGATCTGGGCCGATCCTGTGGTGTTGCGGCGCATCCTGGGCAACCTGCTGTCCAATGCCCTCAAGCACACGAGCAAGGGGGGCGTGTTGCTGGGCCTGCGCTACCGCGAGGACATGCTGCTGTTCGAGGTGTGGGACACCGGTGTGGGCATCGCCCGCGAGCACCAGCAGGCCATCTTCCAGGAGTTCTTCCGGGTTTCGCAGCACCATGGCACCGAGGACAGCCTGGGTCTGGGGCTCACCATCGTCTCCAAGCTGGCGACGATGATGGGTTACCAGCTGGCCCTTTCCTCCGAGGCCAACCGGGGCAGCGTGTTCCGGGTGATGATCCCGCTCTACACCCAGCAGCAGGGTGTGCCGGACGTGCCGACCTGAATCACATGTCCAGAAGGCCGGCGGTACGGGCGAGGTGGCTGGCCTGCGAGCGGCTCTTGACGTTCAGGCGGCGGAACAGGCGCCACAGGTGCACCTTGACCGTGTGCTCGCTGATCTGCAGCTGCTCGGCGATGTCGCGGTTGGACAGACCCCGGTCGAGCATGACCAGCAACTGTTTCTGGCGCTTGGATAGCTTCTCGGGAATCGTCGGGGCGTTCTCGTCTTCCGGCTCATCGGCCAGAAATTCGCGCAGCACGCGACCGATCTGCGCCGCTCCGGCCGACTTCTCCACATAGGCGTCGGCGCCGGCTTCGCGGGCCAGGTCCTCGTAGTCGGAAGCCGGGGAAGCCGAGAGCACGATGAGCGAGGTGTCGGGCAGCATCTGGCGGATTTCCCGCACACCCGACACACCATGGGTGTCGGGCAGCTTGAGGTCCAGGCACACCAGTTCGGGCTCGCCGTGTTCGGCGATGGCACGGCTGACGGTCGCCAGACGCTCCAGTTCAATCACCTGGGTCGAGGTCCGCAGGCGGCGAAGCAGCATGACGACGGCCTCGCGCATCAGGGGATGGTCGTCAATGACAAAGATACTCATGGCAAATGCGGTAGGAATAGGTGCTTCGAGGATCCAGCATATAGATATCGACGGTACTTGGCGATACCAATTTGCGCCCCGTTGCAGTCCTTGTTTTTAGTTTTCCCCGGCTCAAGGCGCTGTACGTGAAACTCCAGTCCTCATGCTGCATTGTCTCACCGGGGTCATTTCATGGGGAAAGACGAGGGTTGGATGGGCGGCCAAACCCGGACTCAGGTCACGGTTGCCGCGAAATGCTGCAGGGCCGAGGCGACCTCGGAGGGGCTCCCGGTCACCGACAGCCGGTCCTGAAGAGCCCCAAGTGCGGCCTCTCCCTGCGATTGCAACTGCCGGATGGCGTCCGCCGCGTCCCTCGGAGCCGGGAAACCGGCGCTCTGGATCAGCAGTTTGCCTTGTGCGTCGACCAGCTTGAAGTAGAACTGTCCGTCTTTTTCGCGGTACTGCTTGAAGGCTGGCGCAGCCGCCTTGGTCGCCTTGGTGGTCGATCCGCTGGGCAGATCCGCCAGCGAGCGCAGGCCCACCGCGTGGCGCAGCCGGGCGGTGAATGGCGTCGCGATGGCACGGGCCTTCTCGGCACCCGCCTTGAGGGTCTTCTCAATCTGTGCCGGGTTCTGGATGAGGGCGTCGTAGACCTCGCGCATCGGCGCGATCTCGCGCTCCAGCCGGTCGAACAGCACCTGCTTGGCTTCCCCCCAGGCGATGCCGTCGGCGTAGGCCTGGGCGAGGGCTGCGGTTTCTTCGGCGCTGGCGAAGGCCTGGTAGAGCTGGAACAGGGCCGAGCCTGCTGTGTCCTTGGGCTCGCCCGGCGCCCGCGAGTCGGTCAGGATGCCCATGATGAGCTTGCGCAACTGCTCCTTCGGGGCGAACAGCGGAATCGTGTTGTCGTAGCTCTTGCTCATCTTGCGGCCGTCCAGGCCGGGCAGCAGGGCCACATGGTCCTCGGTCACCGCTTCTGGCAGCGTGAAGTGCTCGCCATAGAGGTGGTTGAAGCTGGAGGCGATGTCGCGCGCCATCTCGATGTGCTGGATCTGGTCGCGGCCCACCGGCACCTGGTGGGCGTTGAACATCAGGATGTCGGCCGCCATCAGCACCGGGTACATGAACAGGCCGGCGGTCACGCCCGCATCCGGGTCCTCGCCGGCTGCGTGGTTCTTGTCGACCGAAGCCTTGTAGGCATGGGCGCGGTTGAGCAGACCCTTGCCCGTGACACAGGTCAGCAGCCAGGTCAGCTCCGGAATCTCGGGGATGTCGGACTGGCGGTAAAAGGTCACCTTCTCGGGGTCCAGGCCGCAGGCCAGCCAGGTAGCCGCGATCTCCAGCGTGGAGCGCTGCACGCGTTCCGGGTCGCCGCCAGTCTTGATGAGCGCGTGGTAGTCGGCCAGGAAGTAGAAATTCTGGGTGTCGGGCAGGCGGCTGGCGCGCACCGTGGGGCGCACGGCGCCGACGTAGTTGCCAAGGTGGGGAGTGCCGGACGTGGTGATGCCGGTCAGGACGCGTTGGAGGCTCATGGACAGTCGGGGAAAAAATCAGAACAGCAGGGCGCGCACGGGTGTCAGCAGCAGCTCAATCAGCGAGTTGGTCAAACCCATCAGCGGGTACATCCAGAGCGAGCCGATCACGCCCATGATGACCAGACCCATCACGATGAAGAATCCCCAGGGTTCGATGCGCGAGACCATCACGGCCTGCTTCCAGGGCAGCAGGCCGACCAGGATGCGGCCACCATCCAGGGGCGGCACTGGAAACAGGTTGAAGGCGAACATCACCAGGTTCACCAGCACGCCAGCGCGGCCCATTTCCAGAAAAAACCGCTCGTCCACACCTAAGAAGATCATCAGGTACAGCGCCAGGGTCCAGCCGATGGCCTGCGCCAGGTTGGCGCCTGGCCCGGCCAGCGCCACCCAGACCATGTCCCGCTTGGGGTTCCTCAGACGCCCGAACTGCACCGGCACCGGCTTGGCGTAGCCGAACAGGAAGGCCCCGGACGTCGCGAAATACAGCACCAGTGGCATGAGGATCGTGCCGATCGGGTCGATGTGTTTGATCGGGTTGAGCGTGATGCGGCCCAGCTTCCAGGCGGTGTCATCGCCGAAGTGCCGGGCGGCGTAGCCGTGGGCCGCCTCGTGCACCGTGATGGCGAACAGCACGGGCAGGGCGTAGATGGCGACGGTTTGAACGATCTGGGCGAAATCCATCGGCCTATTGTCCCAGACCCAGGATTTGCAGCTCCCCGCGGCCCTCGCGCACCACCTCGGGCTCGCCACCGGCGCCCATCGCGGTCAGGTCGATCACGGTGGTGGGTTCCAGAGCGCAAGCGCCCGCATCGATCACGCCGTCGACCTCGCGTTCAAAGCGCTCGCGGATCTCGCTGGCGTCGTTCATCGGGTCGCTTTCGCCCGGTGCGATCAGCGTGGTGGCCAGCAGCGGGGCGTTGTGCAGGTCCAGCAGCGCCAGCAGGGCAGCGTGCTGCGGCACACGCAGCCCGATGGTCTTGCGCGAGGGGTGGCTCACCCGCCGGGGCACCTCCTTGCTGGCTTCGAGGATGAAGGTGTAGGGCCCCGGCGTGGCCAGCTTCAGCAGCCGGTACTGCCGGTTGTCAACCTTGGCGTAGCTGGAGAGCTGGCTCAGGTCGCGGCAGAGCAGGGTCAGGTGGTGCTTGTCGTCGACCTGGCGGATGCGGCGCAGCCGGTCGGCCGCAGCCTTGTCGTCCAGGTGGCAGGCCAAGGCGTAGCTGGAGTCGGTCGGCACGGCGAGCACGCCGCCCCGTTCAAGCAATTGCACCGCCTGCTTGAGCAGTCGCGGCTGGGGGTTGTCGGGGTGGACTTCAAAGAACTGGGACATGACGCGATTGTGCGCTGGACAGAGCGTGGTTTCAGCCTTGCGGTGGCAGCCAGGCCAAGCCCACAACGGCGCAATGGCCGTGGACAACCGGAAGCGCAGCCGTCACTGGATGCGCGATTCGAGCAGGGACCAGACCGGCGTGACGCCGCCCGGCAGGTCGGGCAGCTTGCCCAGGTCGGTGTGGCTTTCGTCGGGGCTGTGGAAGTCGCTGCCGCGCGAGGCCAGCAGATCGAACTCGCTGCAGAACTCGGCGTATTTCACATAGTCGGCCTGGCTGTGGGCGCCAGTGACCACCTCGACACCACGGCCCCCGTGCGTGCGGAACTCGTTGAACAGCGCGAATTCTTCGTTGGCGGTGAACTTGTAGCGGGCGGGATGAGCGATCACTGCGACACCACCGGCGCCGGTGATCCACTTCACCGCATCACCCAGGTTGGCCCAACGGTGCGGCACGAACCCGGGCTTGCCCTCTGCCAGGTACTTGCGGAACACGGCGTTGGTGTCGGGGCAATGGCCTGACTCGACGATATAGCGGGCGAAGTGGCTGCGCGAGATCAGGTCGGGGTTGCCGACGTATTTCATCGCGCCTTCGAAGGCGCCGGGGATGCCCGCGCGCGCCAGCTCCACACCCATCTGCCGGGCGCGTTCCTCGCGGCCGCCACGGGTCTGGCGCAGCCCGTTGACCAGCGCCCGATCGGTGGGATCGAAGCCCAGCCCGACGATGTGCACCGTGACGTTGGCGAACGTGACCGAGATTTCGGTGCCGGTGAGGTAGGGCAGACCCACCTGCCGGGCCGCCGCTGCCGCGCGCTCCTGACCGCCGACCTCGTCGTGGTCGGTCAGCGCCCAGAGTTCGACGCCATTGGTCTTGGCCCGGGGCGCGAGCTCCTCGGGCATGAGCGTGCCATCCGAGACAACGGAGTGGCAGTGCAGGTCGGCGTTGGTCAAATGGGTCACCTGATCATTTTAGTGGCCGCCCTCTGCCCCCGCTGTCGTCGCGGGGATGGCCTCAGCCGGTGTTCCGCAGACCGGCTGCGATGCCGTTGATCGAGAGGTGGATGCCCCGGCGCACCTTCTCATCCTCGTTGTCCAGATCACCCGACCGGTGGCGTTGTACCAGTTCGACCTGCAGGTGGTGCAGCGGGTCGATGTAGGGGAAGCGGTGGCGCACCGAGCGCTGCAGGGCTTCGTTGTTGGCCAGCCGCTGCTTCTCGCCGGTGATCAGGGTCAGGGCTTCGGCCGTGCGGTGCCACTCGGCCTCGATGGCGTCGAACACCTTCTTGCGCAGCTTCTTGTCCTCGACCAGCTCGGCGTAGCGCGTGGCCAAGGCCAAGTCACTCTTGGCCATCACCATGTCCATGTTGGACAGCAGGGTGCTGAAGAAGGGCCATTGCTTGAACATCTTCTGCAGCAGCTCCTTGCGCTGGGTCTGGCCCTTGGCGCCGCCGCCCTTGAGGAAAGCCTGGACGGCCGAACCGAAGCCGTACCAGCCGGGCAGCGTCAGGCGGCACTGGCCCCAGCTGAAGCCCCAGGGGATGGCCCGCAGGTCTTCGATCTTCTGCGTCGCCTTGCGCGAAGCGGGGCGCGAGCCGATGTTGAGTTCGGCGATTTCGCGGATCGGTGTCGCGGCGAAGAAGTACTCGGGGAAGCGCGGCGTGTCGTAAACCAGCGCGCGGTAGGCCTTCATGCTCGCGATGGACAGCTCGGCGGCGGCGTCCAGGAAGGCCTTGGGCGCGTTGCGCGTGGGCTGCAGCAGCGTGGCCTCCAGCGTGGCAGCGACCAGGGTTTCGAGGTTGCGCCGGCCGATCTCGGGGTTGGCGTATTTCGAGCCGATGACCTCGCCCTGTTCGGTCAGACGGATCTGGCCGCGCACCGTGCCCGGTGGCTGGGCCAGGATGGCCTGGTAGCTCGGACCGCCGCCACGGCCCACGGTGCCGCCGCGACCGTGGAACATGCGCAGACCGATGGTCTTCTCGGCCCCCGCGTTGAGGTGGTCGAACAGCTCGACCAGCGCGATCTCAGCACGGTAGAGCTCCCAGTTGCTGGTGAAGATGCCGCCGTCCTTGTTGCTGTCGGAGTAGCCGAGCATGATGTCCTGCTCGCCATAGCCGTCGGCCGCGCCGCGCAGCACCATCTCGCGCACGCCCGGCAGTGCGTAGTACTCGCGCATGATGGGTGCGGCGTTGCGCAGGTCTTCGATGGTCTCAAACAGCGGCACGACGATCAGTTCGGCCACCGCGTTTTCGGACAGCAGGCCGTGGACCAGTCCGACTTCTTTCTGCAGCAGCAGGACTTCGAGCAGGTCGCTGACTGTTTCGGTGTGGCTGATGATGGCGTGTCGGATCGCCGCATTGCCGTAGCGCTGTCGTGCCAGGCGCGCGGTTTCGAATATGGCCAGCTCGCTCTGCGCGTGGGCCGAGTAGTCGACGCCAGGCACCCGCAGCGGCCGCGCGTCGTTGAGCTGTTTCAGCAGCAGGGTGCGTTTGGCGTTTTCGTCGAGGGCGCTGTAGTCCGGCTCGATGCGGGCCGTGGCCAGCAGTTCGGCCACCACCTCTTCGTGTTTGTCGGAGCTCTGGCGCAGGTCCACCGTGGCGAGGTGAAAGCCGAACACCTCCACCGCACGGATCAGCGGCCGCAGGCGGCCGCGCACCAGGTGGGCGCCGTGGTGCGCCAGCAGCGAGGCTTCGATGGTGCGCAGGTCGGCCAGCAGCTCTTCGGGGCCGCTGTAGGGGTCCTGCGGTGCGATGGCATGCCGTGCCGCTTCGCCGCCGGTGAGCGTCTGCAGGGTGGCGGCCAGACGTGCGTACATGCCGGTGAGGGCGCGGCGGTAGGGTTCGTCCTGGCGGTGGGCGTTGCGGTCGGGCGAGCGCTCGGCCAGCGCCTGCATCGCGGGCGAGACCTGGGCGAGGATGGCCGACACAGACAGTTCGGCGCCGAGCAGGTGGATCTGGGTCAGGTGGTGGCGCAGCACCATCTCGCACTGGCTGCGCAAGGCCAGGTCCAGCGTGGGTGCGGTGACATTGGGGTTGCCGTCGCGGTCGCCGCCGATCCACTGGCCCATGCGCAGGAAGGGCGCGAGGCCCTCGGCCGCAGCCTCGCCGAGCCCCTCTTCGAGGTCGCGGTAGATGCGTGGGATCTCGCTCAGGAAGGTGGCCTGGTAGTAGCTGAGCGCGTTCTCGATCTCGTCGGCCACGGTGAGCTTGGTGTAGCGCAACAGGCGGGTCTGCCACAGCTGCGTGACGCGGGCGCGCAGCTGCAGCTCGTTGTCGGCCAGCTCGCGCGGCAGCAGGTGGTCGCGCTCGGCCAGCAGGCGGGCGATGTCGCGCTCGGCGTCCAGGATGCTCTTGCGCTGCACCTCGGTGGGGTGGGCTGTGAGCACGGGGGAAATGTGCGCTTCGGCCAGGGTCTGCACGATCTGCGGCGGCGCGATGCCGGCCTTGTGCAGACGTTGCAGGGTCATGGCCAGGCTGCCGGGCTGCACATCGCCTGCGCGCTCGTGGATGGCGCGGCGGCGGATGTGGTGGCGGTCCTCGGCCAGGTTGGCCAGGTGGCTGAAGTAGGTGAAGGCGCGGATCACGCTGACCGTCTGCTGGCCCGACAGACCCTTGAGCAGCTTCTTGAGCGTCTTGTCGGCCGATTCGTCGGCGTGCCGGCGAAACGCCACCGAGAGCTGGCGGATCAGCTCGATCAGTTCGAACATCGCCTTTCCCTCCTGTTCCCGGATCACATCACCCAGGATGCGGCCCAGCAGGCGAATGTCTTCGACCAGGGGCAGGTCCTTGTCGGCGCTGGCACGGCTGCGGGATGCGGGGGCTGCTTTGCGGGCGGGGGAGGGGCTCATGCGGGGTGGTGGCGAGGGGATGCCGAGAGAGGTATTGCTGAAATTTTGGGCAGGGGCCATGCTAGCATCCAAAGTTCCCCGCACCGTTACCAACGGGGTACGAAAACGCCGGTTCCGGCCTGATCTTTTTTTGATAGTGCACCGTGTCCATTTCAATCCCGCCCGCCCCGCTTGACATCACGATCGCCACGCGGGAGAGCCGTCTGGCGCTGTGGCAGGCCGAGCACGTCAAGGCGCTCTTGCAATCTCTGGGCCACCGCGTGACGCTGCTGGGCATGACGACCCAGGGCGACCAGATCCTGGATCGCAGCCTGTCCAAGGTGGGTGGCAAGGGTTTGTTCGTGAAGGAGCTGGAGGTGGCGCTGCAAGAGCGGCGGGCCGACATCGCCGTGCACTCGCTCAAGGACGTGCCGATGGACCTGCCCGACGGGTTCGCCCTGGCCTGTGTGATGGAGCGCGAAGACCCGCGCGATGCCTGGGTGTCCGCCTCCTGTGCCTCGCTGGCCGACCTGCCCAGGGACGGGGTGGTCGGTACGTCCAGCCTGCGCCGTCTGGTGTTGCTGCGCGAGGCGCTGGACCGTCTGGGCCGGCAGGACGTGCGCATCGAACCGCTGCGCGGCAACCTCGACACCCGCCTGCGCAAACTCGACGAAGGCCAGTACCACGCCATCGTGCTGGCGGCCGCAGGTCTCAAGCGTCTGGGCCTGTCTTCGCGCATCCGCGGCATCTTCGACCCCGAACAGTCGCTGCCCGCCGCCGGGCAGGGCGCGCTGGGCATCGAGATTCGCAGCGACCGCACCGATCTGATGCAGGCCCTTGCGCCGCTGGTGCATATGCCCACTTGGTTGCGCGTGGCGGCCGAACGCACGGTTTCCCGCACCATGGGCGGCAGCTGCTCGATGCCGCTGGCCGCCTATGCCCGCTGGGACGCCGAGGCGCCGCAGACCCTGCGCCTGGACGCCGCCTGGGGCGATCCCGAGGGGCGCTTGGCGGTGGTGAGGGTGCAGGAGCAGGCGCGCGTCGAGACGCTCGAACAGGCGGAGTCCCTGGGTCACCGGGTGGCGCAGGCCCTGCGCGCCGGTGGTGCCCGCGCAGCGGGAGGCTGAGCCTTGGCCGGGCACGCGGCCGTGCCGTCCCGCTGGTCCCGGGTGATCGTGACGCGGCCCGCCGGCGAAGCCGGTGCATGGGTGGCGGCGCTGCAGGCCCGGGGGTGGGCGGCGCACAGCCTGCCCCTGATCGACATCGGCGCGCCGCGCGACCCGCAGGTGCTGGCTCGGCTGCGCGACGCGCAGGCGCACTGGAGCCGATGGGACGCCCTGATGTTCGTGAGTGCCGCGGCGGTGCAGCACTTTTTCGACGGTGTGGTTCCTGATGCCGGGACGCATCGGGCAGGCACACGGTTCTGGGCGCCGGGGCCGGGCACGGCGCGAACGCTCTCGATGGCCTTGCAGCGTCTCGGCCTGGGGCCCGAGCGGATCGACCAGCCACCGGCCGATGCACTGCAGTTCGATTCCGAGCATCTGTGGCCTGTGGTGTCGTCTCAGGCGAAGCCTGGTGCCCGTTTGCTGGTGGTGCGGGGCGTGTCCACCTCGGCCGACGGCGTGCCCACGGGTGGGACCGAGGGCAGTGGGCGCGAGTGGCTGATGGAGCAGTGCCGCGCACGCGGGGCCGCGGTTGAGGCCTGCGCCGCCTACGAACGGCATGCTCCCCGGTGGACCCCGTCCGACCGGGCCCTGGCAGAGCAGGATGCCCTCTGGCTCTTCAGCAGTTCAGAGGCTGTGGCCCATCTGCGGACGGCGATGCCAGCGGCCGACTGGTCCCGCGCCGGGGCCTTGTGCACCCACGAACGGATCGCGGCGGCGGCGCGGGCGGCGGGCTTTGTACACGTGTACACCAGCCGCCCGTCATTGCCCGATGTGTTGGTCGCCCTAGAATCGGTGCGGAGCCCGATATGAGCAACGACACTCCCGAACCTTCCCCCGCTGCGCCGACCCCGGTTCTTCCCGTGGTGACCACCGGCTCAGGCTCCCCTGCACCTGCCCGGCGCGGTGGGGTCTGGCTGGGCGCGCTGGCGCTGCTGCTGGCAGTGCTGACGCTGATGATGGCCGGCCTGCTGTGGCAGAAGGTGGATTTCACCCAGAAGGAACTGGCGCGCCGCACCCAGGTCAGCGAAACCCAGTCGTCGGAAACACGGACGGTGGCAGCGCAGGCCGAGGCCCAGGTCAAGGAACTGCAGGCGCGTCTGGCGGTGGCCGAGGTCCGCCTGTCCGAGGTCAGTCTGCAGCGCTCCCAGCTCGAAGAGCTGATGCTGGCGCTGTCCCGGTCCCGGGACGACAACCTGGTGCAGGATCTGGAGTCCTCCCTGCGCCTGGCCCAGCAACAGTCTCAGCTCACTGGCAGCGTGCAGCCGTTGCTCGCGGCCCTGCAGTCGGCCGATGAGCGCATCGCCCGTGCCGCGCAGCCGCGGCTGAACCCGGTCCAGCGCGCCATTGCGCGCGATGTGCAGCGCATCCGCAGCACCTCGGTGGCCGATGTGCCCTCGCTGGTACAGCGGCTGGACGAGCTGGTGCAACGGGTGGACCAGTGGCCGGTGCCCAACGACGTCGGCCCCCGTTCACCGGCGGCACGCAAGGCGTCTGGCTCCGGCAGCGCCTCGACAGCATCCGCGAACCCTGCCGAACCTGCCGCGCCCGCGGCCGGCGGCTGGGACCGCGCGGTGCAGACCTGGTCCGGCTTCTGGTCGCGCGTGTGGGAGGAAACCACCCGCAGCGGACGGGAGCTGGTGCGGGTGAGCCGCATCGACCGGCCCGAAGCGGTGCTGCTGGCGCCGGAGCAGGCGTTCTTCCTCCGGGAGAACCTCAAGCTGCGGCTGCTCAACGCGCGGCTGGGCCTGCTGGCCCGCCAGATGGACGCGGTGCAGGACGACCTCAAGACCATTGATGCGGCGCTCGCCCGCCACTTCGACACCACCGCTCCCGACGTGGCCGCCGCACAGGCCGCTGTCACGCAGCTGCGCGCCGAACTGGTGCTCACCGAATGGCCCCGGCCCGAAGAGAGCCTGGCGGCGCTCGCGGTGGCCGCGGGAGGACGCTGATGAACGGGCCGCGGCGCCAGCGGGGTGCGATGCGCAATGTCTTCTGGTTGCTGGGTCTGGCCGCCCTGGCGGTGGCGCTGGCCCTGCTGACCGGACAGAACCAGGCCATGGTGAGCCTGTTCTGGCCGCCCTACCGGTTCGATGTCTCGTTCAACTTTGTCCTGTTCTGCCTGGTAGCGGGTTTCGTGCTGCTGTACCTGGCCCTGCGGGCATTGAGCATGTTCCGCGAGCTGCCCCGCCAGGCGCAGCGCTGGCGCAGCCAGCAGATGGAGCGGGCGGCGGTCGGCGCGCTGATGGACGCCTTGTCCAACCAGATCGCGGGCCGGTTTGTCCGGGCGCAGGCGGCCGGGCTGTCGGCGCTGGAGCAGCTCAACAGCCACCCGGCGGCCCAGTGGCCACGGCGTGGACAACTCCAGCTGCTGGCCCACCTGCTGGTGGCCGAAGCGGCGCAATCGCTGCAGAACCGCCGCACCCGCGACGAGCACCTGCAGGAGGCCCTGCATCCGAAGCTGGCCAAGGAGTCGGCCGAGGCCCGCGAAGGTGCCCTGATGCGGGCGGTCCGCTGGGCGGTCGAAGACCGTGACCTCCAGGCGGCCCGCAGCCACCTGGACGAACTTCCCCAGGGAGCGTCCCGCCGCATCCAGACGCTGCGCCTGAAGCTTCGGGTGGCGCGTCTGGGGGGAGCGACCGCCGAGGCACTGGAAACAGCGCGTCTGCTCGCCAAGCACCGCGCCTTTTCGCCAGAGGCCTCGCGCAGCATCGTGCGTGGTCTGGCGCTGGATGCGCTGCGCGAGGCGCACGACCTGGCCCAGCTGCAATCCGTGTGGTCGCGCCTGGATGCGTCCGAGCGTGCCATGCCCGAGCTGATCCTGGCGGCAGTGGAGCGTGCCCATCGGCTGGTGGCCCTGGCGCCTGACGAAGACATGGCAGCACAGGCCCACGAATTGACCGGTGGCTGGCTGGAACCCGTCTGGCAGGGATTTGCTGCACTGGATGAGGGCTTGCAGCACAAGCTGGCGCTGGCAATGGAACCCGGGCTGATGCGGCTGGACGCCACGGGGCTGGCGCGTCTCGAACAGAGCCAGCGGCAGTGGCCCAACAACGCCTACCTGCAGTACCTCACCGGTCAGGCCTGCCGGCAGCGCCAGCTCTGGGGCAAGGCGTCCCAGTTGCTGGGCCAGGCCAGCCACAGCCTGCACGAGCCGGCCCTGCTGCGCCGTACGTGGTGTGCCCTGGCGTTGCTGGCGGAGGAACGCCAGGACCAGGCGGGTGCCCAGGCCGCGTGGAAGCGGGCGGCGCTGCTGGGCGACTGAAGCTGGCGGGCTGGTTTGCCCGCTGCCTTGCAGCCACCATTGACACAAAGAAAAAGCCGACCTCAGGGTCGGCTTTTTCTTTGCTGGGAACCTGAGTCCGTGATCAGCGGTTCTCGAACGGGAGGCTCACATCGCGCAGGTCCTTGCGGGTCTCCACCAGCACCAGCGGGCCTTCATCGACCAGCACCACCGGCCTGGGTTCGCGGGGCACATGGATCGGCTTGGGCTCGGCAGCGATGGCGGCCTGGATCTCGGCGACCTTTGCTGCATCCGAATTGACCCATTCGAGCCCGCTGGCCTGTGCCACGCGGTGCAGGTCGTCCATCGACAACGTGTACGGCACGACCTTGGGCATGCCGGCGGTTGCCGCCGCGACCGAAGGCGCGGGGGCGGCGGGAGCCACCACATCAGGAATCACCGCGACCGGTTCGGCCACCACCACGGGCGCGGGCTCGACCTGTGACGGCGCTGCGCTGGCGGGCTGGGTGAAGTAGCTGCGCACCGGGCGTTGCTCGTCCTGCTGGTCGGCGGCCACCGGGGCCACCGGCTCCGCACCTGCGGGGACGTCTTCCCTGTTTTCACCGTCACGAGGCGCGCGCTCGCGGCGGTCGCGGCCATAGCGGTCGCGGCTGCGGCGTTCGCGCGGCGCGCGGGGTGCGGCGGCATCGCCTTCCGCCATCTCTGCGGGCGCTGCCTCGGACGGCTCCGAGGTCATCGCGTCAGCAGGGGCTGCGTTGAGCAGCGCGGTGTCCGCCACGCCTTGTGATGCGTTGTCGCCGGGCTCCTGCCCCTGGCGCCGGCGGTTGTCACCACGGCCACCACGGCGTTCGCGGCGAGCGCCTTCGGCGGCGGCCTCAGGTGCTTCACCTGCCGGCGTGGTGGAGACCTGTCCTTCCAGTGCGGTGCTGTCGGCGACCTGGTCCTGGCGGTTGTCCCGGCGGTTGTCGCGACGACCTCCGTTGCGACCCTGTCCCTCGGCGCGTTCACCCCGCGGTTCGCCGCTGCGACCCTCGGCGCGGTGGTCACCACGGCGGCCTTCACCATTGCCGCGGCCCTGGATCTCGGTGCGCTCTCCCCGGTTTTCGCTGCGGGGCGGGCGATTGCCCTGGCGCTCGCCGCGGTCACCGCGACCTTCGCCATTGCGGCCACCACGACCACGGCCGTCCCTGGACGACTTGCCTTCGCCGCGATCTGTCTTCGGCGCCTCAGCAGCGGCCGGTGCCGGAGCAGGCGTCACTGGTGCTGCAGCGGGTGCCATGCCGAACAGGCTCTTGAGCCAGCCAAAGAAGCCTTTTTCGGCGGGGGCGGCGGCACGCGCTGGCGCGGGCTCGACCACCACCGCAGGGGACGCGACCACCGGTGCGGGCGCAGCCACCTCGGGCTTGGGCGCAGCCACTGGTGCCGGGCCGTCGGGCAGCACACCCTTGATCACCGGCTCCTGCTTGTTGGTGCGCTCCTGGCTGCGGCGCGTGAAGCTGGCCACATCGTCCACTTCCTCGGCCAGCTTGTAGCTGGAGTCGAGGTTGTCCAGGCGCGGATCGTCGTGCTTGAGACGCTCGAGCTTGTAGTTCGGCGTGTCCAGCGACTTGTTGGGCACCAACAGCACGTTGATGCGCTGCTTGAGTTCGATCTTGGTGATCTCGGTGCGCTTCTCGTTGAGCAGGAAGCTGGCCACTTCAACAGGCACCTGCACCAGTACGGCGGCCGTGCTGTCCTTGAGTGACTCTTCCTGGATCACGCGCAGGATCTGCAGCGCCGAGCTTTCGGTGTCGCGGATGTGGCCGGAACCGCCGCAGCGCGGGCAGGGGATGGACGAGCCTTCGCTGAGCGTGGGCTTCAGGCGCTGGCGGCTCATTTCGAGCAGGCCGAACTTACTGATGGAGCCGAACTGCACGCGGGCGCGGTCCTGGCGCAGCGCGTCGCGCAGGCGGTTCTCGACCTCGCGGCGGTTCTTCGACTCTTCCATGTCGATGAAGTCGATCACGATCAGGCCGCCCAGGTCGCGCAGGCGGGCCTGGCGCGCCACTTCGTCGGCGGCTTCCAGGTTGGTGCGGGTGGCGGTTTCCTCGATGTCGCCGCCCTTGATGGCGCGCGCCGAGTTCACGTCCACCGCCACCAGCGCTTCGGTCTGGTCGATCACGATGGCGCCACCGCTGGGCAGCTGCACGATGCGGCTGTAGGCGGTCTCGATCTGGTGTTCGATCTGGAAGCGGCTGAACAGCGGCGCGTCGTCGCGGTAGCGCTTGACGCGGTGGCCGTGCTCCGGCATCACGTGGCTCATGAACTGGTGAGCCTGTTCGTAGATGTCATCGGTGTCGATCAGGATCTCGCCGATGTCGCTGTTGAAGTAGTCGCGGATGGCGCGGATCACCAAGCTCGACTCCTGGTAGATCAGGAAGGCGCCCTTGCCGCCCTTGGCGGCGCCGTCGATGGCGTTCCACAGCTTGAGCAGGTAGTTCAGGTCCCACTGCAGTTCGGCCGCCTCGCGGCCGATACCGGCGGTGCGGGCGATGATGCTCATGCCGTTGGGGTATTCGAGCTGGTCCAGGGCCTGTTTGAGTTCCTGGCGGTCCTCTCCCTCGATGCGGCGGCTGACGCCGCCACCGCGCGGGTTGTTGGGCATCAGCACCACATAGCGGCCGGCCAGGCTCACGAAGGTGGTGAGGGCTGCGCCCTTGTTGCCGCGTTCTTCCTTCTCGACCTGGACCAGCAGTTCCTGGCCTTCCTTGATCACGTCGTTGATGCGGGCCTGGGAGGGCGAGGCATTGCCCTGGAAGTACTGCTTGGAAATTTCCTTGAACGGCAGGAAGCCGTGGCGGTCTTCGCCGTAATCGACGAAGCAGGCTTCGAGCGAGGGCTCGACGCG
The DNA here is from genome assembly GCF_001592285.1 of Hydrogenophaga pseudoflava NBRC 102511. Classification (GTDB taxonomy): domain Bacteria; phylum Pseudomonadota; class Gammaproteobacteria; order Burkholderiales; family Burkholderiaceae_C; genus Hydrogenophaga; species Hydrogenophaga pseudoflava. Next base: position 264,567 of record NZ_BCWQ01000004.1, read on the forward strand.
GGTGACGACGGCCTTGTAGATGTTGCCCTTGCGCTGTTCGCGCCCTTCGATTTCGATTTCGTAGTCGAGCAGTTTCTGCCCGTCCACGATCGCCAGGCGGCGCTCTTCGGCCTGCGTGGCGTTGATCAGCATGCGCTTCATGTTGCGTTTCCTTTTCACTGTCGCTGACAAGGCGCGCGGACAGGCCGCACACCAGGATGCCGTGAGCCAGCGAAAGAACGCGAACGGGAGGAATTGCCGGAGAGCCGTTGACCCGGTGATGTCCCGACTGCATCGGGTGGTCTGTCGGCAGGGGCTGTGCGCACAGCGGCGCGCCAAGGCCCTGCGGCCGGGTCAGGGCGTAGGCGCGTGGATGTGGGTGAGCAGGCAGGGCATGACGGATGTCGTTGACATGGATCTTGCCGTTTCGGTCACTGTCTTCACTTTGTCCTCGGTCAGCCGCACCAGCCCGCCTGTGGCGTTGCAAGAAGGGCTGACCGATTGGGGTATTCCGTAATCTGGTTCGCTACTCTTTTGTCGGCTCTCCTGTGGCTTCCATCCGGATCGTTTCCCGCCATGGAGACGTCTGGGACGTCGTGCGCAGGATGGTTCGAGCCGGGTGCCACAGGTGGCACGGGTCGTCAATCGCATCCGGTTTCAGCCTTGCTGTTCCGGGTCGCTGGACGTGACTGCCTTAAACTCAGGAAAATCAATCACTTACAACGCGCGACTGGCGTGACACATTATAGGGGGCTGCCCCTGATGATGGCGCAGGTCTGATGGTGTTTTTCCCTTGAATTCTCCAGTTTCTGACGGTCCCGGGGCCGTGCGACATCTCCTTGTGGACGAGGATTCGGCCGGGCAACGGCTGGACAACTACCTGTTTCGTGAGCTCAAGGGTGTTCCCAAGACCCACATCTACCGGATCATCCGTTCGGGTGAGGTGCGGCGCAACAAAGGCAGGATCTCGGCGGACGACCGGGTGCAGGCCGGGGATGTGCTGCGCATTCCTCCCATCCGTCTATCTGAGCGCCCAGCCGAGAAAGCGGCGCAGCCGGTTCCTGTGCGCGATTTCCCGGTCATCCATGAAGACGACGCTTTCCTTGCGCTAGACAAACCGGCGGGTGTGGCTGTGCATGGGGGCAGCGGGGTCAGTTTCGGGGTGATTGAACAGTTGCGCAGGTCACGTCCGGATGCCCGTTTCCTTGAGTTGGTCCATCGGCTGGATCGCGAAACCAGCGGTCTGCTGTTGATCGCAAAAAAGAAAAGTGCCCTGAAGTCGCTGCAGGATCAGTTCCGCGAGCGTGAAACCGGTAAAACCTATTTGGCTCTGGTCCGGGGGCGCTGGCCTTCCAAACTGAAAGTTTTAGACCAGCCGCTGCACAAATACCTGCTGCCCGATGGAGAGCGGCGGGTGCGTGTGGTCGATGCCGCCCATCCCGATGCCATGCGCGCTGTCACGCTCGTGGCGGTGCGAAAGCATCTGCCCGCGCCCTCTGGGCTGGAGGCGGTTTGCCCGGATGGATTGACTTTGCTGGAAGTCACTATCAAGACCGGGCGCACCCATCAGATTCGTGTCCATCTGTCCCATGCCGGCTTTCCAATCGTCGGGGACGACAAGTACGGGGATTTTGATTTCAACCGGCTGTTGGCGAAGGCTGGTTTGCGCCGCATGTTTCTTCATGCCTGGCGATTGCGCCTGACCCATCCGATTTCTGGTCAGTCGATGGAGTTACATTCTGAATTGCCTGTCGAGCTTGGGCCTTGGGCAGGTTCCTGAAAATCCCATTAGAATTTCTGCCGGCATCGTTGGGATGTCCATATCGCTGAAATTTACCAATACCAAAGGAAACGCAATGGCAACCTATTCTGAACTGATGGCACAGGCGCAGGCATTGATGAGTCAGGCCGAGCAGGCGCGCAAGAACGAACTGGCCGCCGCTATCGCCGACATCAAAGCGAAGATGAAGGAATATGGCATCACGGTGGCTGATTTGGGTGGTGCAGCGGCTGGCGCCAAAAAGGCCGCCAAGTCGAAATCCAAGGCTGTCGCCAAGTACCGTGGCCCCAACGGGGAACTGTGGGCCGGCGGCCCGGGCCGCAAGCCGGAGTGGGTGCGCGCGGTGCTGGCTGCGGGCAAGAGCCTTGAGGATTACCGCATTTGAGGGTGTAAGAGCCCCAACGCACACAGGGCACCTGCGGGTGCCTTTTTTGTTGAGCCGCAGCAATAATCGACTGCTTTCGACTCCCTTTCCATGCGCCCACGCCAATACGACCTCATCGCCTTCGACTGGGACGGCACTCTGTTCGACTCCACCGCCATCATCGTGCGCAGCATCCAGGCAGCGGTGCGGGACGTGGGGGGGGCGGTTCCGAGCGAGGCAGCGGCCAGCTACGTGATTGGCATGGGCCTGATGCAGGCCCTTGCCCACGCGGCGCCCGACGTGCCTCCTGAGTTGTATCCCCGGCTGGGCGAGCGTTACCGGCATCACTACCTGTCCCGTCAGCACGACATCAGCCTGTTCGATGGCGTGCTGCCCATGCTGGCATCCCTCAAGGAACGTCACCACTGGCTGGTGGTGGCGACGGGCAAAAGCCGGCGGGGGCTGGATGAGGCGCTGGACGCCGTGGAGCTTCGGGACGTGTTTGATGGTTCCCGCACGGCCGATGAAACAGCCGGCAAGCCCAGTCCGCTGATGCTGGAGCAACTGATGCGCGAGTTCGGTGTCGACCCTGGCCGCACCCTGATGATCGGTGACACGACCCACGATCTGCAGATGGCGGTCAATGCCGGATGTGACAGCGTCGGAGTGAGCTATGGCGCCCACGAACCCGCCGCGTTTGCGTCGTTGTCACCCAGGTTTGTCGCCCACTCGGTCGGAGAGCTGAGCGATTGGCTGAAGGCACATGCCTGAGGGATGGCGATGAGCGGTGAAAGCGACCTCCATGCCCTGTGCAACAGCCGCGACCTGCTGGATGGCGGGCTGGCCGTGCCTTTTGACGTGATGTACGCCGGGCAGACCTGCAGGGCGTTCGCGATCCGGTTCCGGGGTGTGGTCCACGCGTATCTGAACCGTTGCTCCCACGTGGCCATGGAAATGGACTGGCAGCCCAACCGCTTTTTCGACGACAGCGGGCAGTGGCTGCTGTGCTCTACCCACGGCGCCGCCTATGACCCTGCCACCGGTGCTTGCAAAGGCGGGCCTTGTCGCGGTGGGCTGGTGACGGTACCTCTGCAGGAACGGGAGGGCGTTGTGTACTGGCAGGCACAATATCCATTTGCGCCGCTGGCGTTTTGACCAGGACCACCATGAACCTCGATCCACTGGACAACCCGGTGCCGGCATCGGCGACCTCCCGGCAAGAGGGATCCTGGGAGCGGGAGACCCTTGAAAGGCTGATGTTCGAGACGCTGCGCGAACAGCGGGCCGCACGCCGCTGGAAGCTGTTTTTCCGGCTGGTGTGGCTGGTGATCATCGGCTCGGTGCTCTGGCTCTGGTTTCAGCAGGCGGAGATGGCCGGGGCCGTGAGCGCACCGCACACCGCGCTGATCGAAGTCAAGGGCGAGATCGCGTCGGGTGCAGAAGCCAGCGCCGACAACGTGCTCAGCTCGGTGCGGGCGGCGTTCGACGACGAAGGTGCCCAGGCGGTGGTGTTGTTGATCGACTCCCCGGGTGGCAGTCCCGTGCAGGCGGGCATCATCAACGACGAGATTACGCGACTGAAGGCCTTGCACCAGAAGAAGGTCTATGCCGTGGTGGAGGAGACCTGCGCCTCCGCTGCCTATTACATCGCCGCAGCAGCCGACGAAATCTATGTCGACAAGGCCAGTCTCGTGGGCAGTATTGGCGTGTTGATGGAAGGGTTCGGGTTCACCGGGTTGATGGACAAGGTGGGGGTGGAGCGTCGCCTGATGGTGGCGGGCCAGAACAAGGCCATGCTCGACCCTTTCAGTCCGCAGGACGAGGCGCAACGGGCCTATATCCAGTCGATGCTTGGCGAGATCCACGCGCAGTTCATCGAGGTGGTCAAGAAGGGGCGGGGCGCGCGACTCAAGGAAACGCCGGACACTTTCACGGGGCTGGTCTGGAGTGGGCAACAGGCCGTGCAGCAGGGGTTGGCCGACGGACTGGGCAGTCTGGACTATGTGGCGCGCGAATTGGTGAAGGCCGAGGAAATCGTGGACTACACCCAGCGAGAAAACGTGGGGCTGAGACTGGCTCGCGAGTTGGGTGTGCACATGGGCGAAGGCATCTTCAAAGCTGCCCGCGGAGCAGGTATTGAACTGCGGTGATGGTTAAATTAAGAGAGGAAATGGTAATGCGCATTCAAAAAGCGGTGTTCCCGGTTGGCGGGCTCGGCACCCGGTTTCTGCCAGCCACCAAGGCGATTCCCAAAGAGATGCTGCCGGTGGTGGACAAGCCGCTGATCCAGTACGCGGTCGAAGAAGCTTATGCGGCCGGGATCCGCGAGATGATCTTCATCACCGGGCGCCACAAGCGCGCCATCGGAGATCATTTCGATGCGGCTTTCGAGCTGGAATACGAACTGGAACGGGGCAACAAGACCGAGCTGCTCAAGCTGGTGCACGATATCAAACCGGAAGACATGGACTGCGTCTTCATCCGCCAGCCGCGCCCATTGGGACTCGGGCACGCGGTGCTTTGTGCGGAGCGGGTGGTCGGCAACGAGCCGTTTGCGGTGCTGCTGGCCGACGACCTGATGTTGGGAACTCGCCAGAACGCGGGTGGACCGACGGTGCTTCAGCAGATGGTGGAGGCATACCGGTCGCATCCCGGTACGGTGCTGGCAGTGCAGGACGTTCCCAAGGAAGAGACTGGGCGGTATGGGGTGGTGGACGTGCATGGCGCCCACGCCGAGATCGCCGAAGTGTTCGCCATGGTCGAGAAGCCGAAACCGGCCGTGGCGCCTTCCACGCTCGCAGTGGCGGGACGCTACATCCTCACACCCGGCGTTTTCGAGAGCATCCGTCGCCAGCCCCGTGGTGCAGGCGGCGAAATCCAGCTGACCGATGGCATCGCAGCGCTCATCGGCGAGGAGAAGGTCTATGCCTTCCGCTACGACGGCAAGCGCTACGACTGTGGCAGCAAGGAGGGCTTTCTCCAGGCCACCATCGACCTGGCGCTGGCCAACCCGGCTCTGAGCGCTGCGGTGCGCGCGCACATGCAGGCTGCTCTGGCGGCCTGACCGGGAGCGTTATTAGCGCCCTAGCAGGAACACCGACGGCAGATCTAGCGGCAATTGCGCTGCCAGCGCGCCTGATTTCCATTCGCTCAGCAGCGCGCTGCGGGTGCGTTGCTGTGGAAGACCTAGGCCGCTAGACACCGCCAGCCGGGTGTGAGGGTGCAGCGTTTGAAGCAGCGCCTGCAGGAGGGCTGCGTTGCGATAGGGGGTTTCGATCAGGATCTGGGTCTGGCCTGTTTTGAGGGCGGTGGACTCCAGTTCGCGCAAGCGCCGGCTGCGTTCGGCAGGGTCTTGTGGGACGTAGCCCACGAAAGAAAACGATTGACCGTTCAACCCGCTGGCCGCCAGCGCGAGCATCAGGGACACGGGGCCCGTGAGGGGGCGGACGTCGATGCCCAGGGCATGTGCTGCGCGAACCACCGAACTGCCTGGATCGGCAATCGCGGGCATCCCCGCCTCACTCACCAGGCCCATGTCGTGTCCTTGCTGCGCGGGGCCGAGCAGCAACTTGGCCTGTGCATCCGCGGTGCCGGCGGGTGCATGGTCCCCTTTCTTGTGGGCCTGGCGGGGCAGTTCGACGATTTGAAGGTTTTGCACAGGGGTGGCAAGACCGTGTGCGGCGTCCACCCGCTTCAGGAACGCCCTTGTGCTCTTTGCATTCTCGGCAACCCAGTGGACCAGGCGCGCCGCGACCTGGATGGTGTCATCGGGCAACAGCAGCCCCAATGGCACCGGATCTTGCGGGCTGCATCCGAAGTCCAGCGGCGTTGGCACGAGAAACAGCGCGCCTTTGGGCGCAGCCGGGGTGCTCACAGGATGGACACGCCTGCGGCGCGCAGCATGTGGCAGGTGCGAATCAGCGGTAGGCCGACCAGGGCGCTGGGATCGTCGTTGTCAATCCGGGACAGCAGGGCGATGCCAAGTCCTTCGCTTTTTGCGCTTCCGGCGCAGTCGTACGGTTCTTCTGCCCGAAGATAGCGTTCGATTTCCTGGTCGTCGAGGTCGCGGAACACCACGTTGACTGCAGCCAGGTCCAGTTGTTCGAAGCCCGTGGCCGCGCAGACCACGGCAACCGCGGTCTGGAACACCACGGTTTGCCCGCGCATGCGCCGCAATTGAGCGATCGCCCGATCATGGGTGCCGGGCTTGCCAAGCGGTTCGCCACCGAGGTCGGCCACCTGATCGCTGCCGATCACCACTGCTTCCGGAAAGCGCTGGGACACCTCCCGGGCCTTGGCCAGAGCGAGCCGCCGCGCCAGAGTCGCTGGCGCCTCGCCTGGCAGCGGGGTTTCGTCCACGTTCGGGCGCTCAGTGTCGAACGGCACGCGCAGGCGCTCGAGCAGTTCCCGTCTGTAGCGAGAAGTCGAGCCGAGGATGATCTTGCGTTGGGGCGGCGCAGGAATTTGAGAGGAAGGAGCGCTCATCGCCCTATTGTCCGCGGCTTTCTGGTGTCATCTTTTACACTGGCCGTATGAAAGTGTCTCCCCACAGGTCCTGGAACCCTCGTCGATTCGATGCCCGTGCCTTCGCCGAGGCGGGCGGTGTGCTGGAGAGCGAGGATTCATTGGCATCCTTTGATCGTCTGTCTGCCGAGATTCATGCTGACGGCGAGGTCGGCGCTCTGGTTCGATGGTCGGTGCAGGGAGAGATTCGCCCGGACGCTGCCGGCCAGTCGTCTGTCTGGATGCGCCTGCGTGCGGCGCTTGATTTGCCTGTGGGGTGTCAGCGATGCCTCGGTCCGGTGGTTGTTCCGCTGGAGGTGGATCGCTGGTTCAGGTTCGTTGCCGACGAATCCAAGGCCGAGGCCGAGGATGACCAGAGCGAGGAGGATGTCCTGGCTTTGGAGCCCAAGCCGGACCTGCTGGCGCTGATCGAAGACGAGTTGTTGATGGCGATGCCTCTGGTGCCGATGCATGACGTCTGCCCTCAGCCCTTGCTGCTTTCTGCGGGGACGGTGAACGGTGACGAGGCTGCGTCGGAAGTGCGCCCCAATCCGTTCGCCACCCTGAGCCGCCTTAAGAAGTGATCGCAGTCGGAGTTTTGCACCGCCTGTCATTCAGGCTATAATCCTTGGCTTTGCGCTGCCGCCCGGATCAGAGGGCAGGACTGCTGATTGGCGCAACCCACCGACACCCAACCGATTCCAGGAGCCCATCATGGCCGTCCAGCAAAACAAAAAGTCCCCTTCCAAGCGCGGCATGCACCGTTCGCACAATGCCCTGACCGTGCCCGGCATCGCCGTGGAGCCGACCACCGGCGAAACCCATCTGCGCCACCACATCAGCCCCAACGGCTTCTACCGTGGTCGCCAGGTGCTGAAGAACAAGTCCGAGGCTTGAGTTCTGGGCGGCTCCATCCTGCCGCGTCTGAGCGCCGGATGCCGTGATTGCCGCCTGCAAACAGGTCCAGTACGGGCCCGCATGAGCACCATGCGGGCTTTTTTCTTGTTGGTGGCGCTGCGTTGCAGTGCCCGCATCGGGACATTGACATGATTACCGTTGCCGTGGATTGCATGGGAGGAGACGTCGGTCCGGCGGCCACCTTGCCGGCCTGCGCGGCCTTTCTTGCCAGCCACCCGCAGGCCCAGTTGCTTCTGGTGGGGCAGCCGGAGGCATTCAAATCTTGGCCCCAGTTGCTCAACAACGTCCGTTGCCGGGTTGTGCATGCGTCCGAGGTGGTCACGATGGACGACCCGGTCGAGGTGGCCATGCGCCGGAAGAAGGATTCTTCCATGCGCGTGGCAATCCAGCACGTCAAGGATGGCGTGGCGCAGGCGGCGGTGTCCGCCGGAAACACCGGCGCCCTGATGGCCATCTCCAGGTACCTGCTCAAGACGATGGAAGGCATTGACCGCCCAGCCATCGCCAGCCAGATGCCCAACGCACGTGGTGGAGCGACCACCGTGCTGGACCTGGGGGCCAACGTGGATTGCACCGCCGAGCACCTGCTCCAGTTTGCCGTCATGGGATCTGCCTTGGTCGTGGCGATCTCGGGCAGGGAAGATCCGACGGTGGGGCTGCTCAACGTTGGTGAGGAGGTGATCAAGGGTAGCGAGGTCATCAAGCAGGCCGGCGTTCTGCTGCGAAACGCGGCCAACACCGGTGATCTGAACTTTTTCGGCAATGTCGAGGGCAACGACATCTTCAAGGGCACGACAGACATCGTGGTGTGCGATGGATTTGTCGGCAATGTGGCGCTCAAGGCCAGCGAAGGGCTGGCGACCATGATTGGTGGTTTCATCAAGGCCGAGTTTTCGCGCAGCATTTTCACGAAACTGGGGGCATTGTTTGCTTATCCAGTGATATCTGCATTCAAGAAGCGGATGGACTATCGCCGCTACAACGGCGCAGCACTGCTGGGTTTGCGTGGGCTGGTGTTCAAGAGCCACGGGTCGGCCGACGCTTTCGCTTTTGAGCAGGCCTTGGCCCGGGCTTATGATGCAGCCCACAATCAGTTGCTCGAGAAGGTCCGGGAGCGTATTGCACACGCAGCACCGCTCATCGATCCAGAAGCGATCCCCAGCGATCTCAAGAGCATTCCGACGATCTGAGACCTTCTCCCCCGCCCGCATGACACGTTTTGCCCGCATCACTGGCACCGGCAGTTGCCTGCCGCCTCAGCGCCTGACCAATGCCGACATGGTGGGTCTTTTGAAATCGCGGGGTGTTGAAACGAGTGACGAGTGGATCGTTGAGCGCACGGGGATCCGAGCGCGGCATTTTGTGGGCGACGGCGTCTTCTCGAGCGATCTGGCCGCTGAAGCCTGCCGCAAGGCATTGTCGGCCGCCCAGGTTGGGCCGGGCGATATCGATCTGATCATCGTGGCCACATCGACACCCGACATGGTGTTTCCTTCGACGGCCGCCATCCTCCAGCACAAACTGGGCATTGCAGGCTGCCCGGTGTTCGATGTGCAGGCCGTTTGCAGCGGCTTCATCTATGCGCTCACGGTTGCCGATGCAATGATCCGCACAGGATCTGCCAGCAAGGCGCTGGTGGTGGGGGCCGAAGTGTTTTCGCGCCTGCTGGACTTCAATGACCGTACCACCTGTGTGCTGTTTGGCGATGGTGCCGGCGCCGTGGTACTCGAAGCCAGCGATGTGCCGGGGATCTTGGCGACCGATATCCATGCGGACGGCAAGCACGTGGGCATTCTGTGTGTGCCGGGGCACGTCAGCGGTGGCCAGATCCTGGGTGATCCTTTGCTGAAGATGGATGGTCAGGCCGTCTTCAAGCTGGCTGTTGGTGTATTGGAGGAGACCGCACGTGCTGTGCTGGCGAAGGCTGGCCGCACCGAGGCCGACATCGACTGGCTGATTCCTCATCAGGCGAACATCCGCATCATGACCGGCACGGCGCGCAAGCTGAAGCTGCCCATGGACAAGGTGGTGGTCACTGTTGACCAGCATGGCAACACCTCGGCGGCTTCGATTCCACTGGCGCTGGATCATGCGGTCCGCAACGGCCAGGTCAAGAAAGGTGACACCTTGTTGCTGGAAGGTGTGGGCGGAGGTTTTACCTGGGGTTCGGTGCTGCTGGACTTCTGACGCCGCTTTGGCGGTTGGCTCCTTTCCCCGTTTCTTGTTGATTCATTGCTGATACGTCCATGACCGAATTTGCATTCGTCTTTCCCGGCCAAGGTTCTCAGTCAGTCGGCATGCTCGACGCCTGGGGCGACCATCCGGAGGTGGCCCTGGCCGTCCAGGAGGCTTCCGATGCCCTGGGTGAAGACGTTGGCCTACTGATCAAGGAAGGCCCCAAGGAGGCGCTGGCGCTGACCACCAACACCCAGCCCGTGATGCTGGTGGCGGGGGTCGCTGCCTGGCGTGTCTGGTGCGCCGAAGGCGGGGCAGCTCCGTCCGTGGTGGCTGGGCATTCGCTGGGTGAATACAGCGCCCTGGTGGCGTCTGGCGTGCTGACTCTGGCGCAAGCGGCGCCGCTGGTGCGTTTTCGTGCGGCGGCCATGCAGGAAGCGGTGCCGGTCGGAACTGGGGCCATGGCCGCCATCCTGGGCATGGACTCGGACAAGGTGATCGCGGGTTGCGCCGAGGCGCAGGCTTTCTTCCCCCCGGGCAGTGGCGAGGTCGTGGAGGCGGTCAATTTCAACGACCCGGCTCAGACCGTGATCGCTGGCAGCAAGGCTGCGGTTGAGAAGGCTTGCGAGGTGCTCAAGGCCAACGGCGCCAAGCGGGCCCTGCCGTTGCCAGTGTCGGCGCCGTTCCATTCCAGCCTGATGAAGCCTGCGGCCTACAAGCTGCGCGAGAAGCTTGCGACCATGCCACTGGCGGCACCCCGGATTCCGGTGCTCAACAACATTGATGTGTCGGTGGAGTCCGATGTGGACGGCATCCGCGATGCACTGTTTCGCCAGGCGTTCGGTCCGGTTCGATGGGTGGAGTGCGTGCGTGCAATCAAAGCACGTGGCATCACCACGCTGGTCGAATGCGGCCCTGGCAAGGTGCTGGCTGGCATGACCAAGCGCATCGACGGCGAGCTGACCGGCGCGGCGCTCTACGACCCGGCCACGCTGGCCGAAGTGAAAAACCTGCTGGCCTGAAGGGAGAGACTGGTATGTCCGAAGTGAAATTTGCGGGCCAAGTGGCCCTGGTGACCGGTGCTTCCCGTGGCATTGGCGCGTCCATCTCGGCCGAACTGGTGTCGAAGGGGCTGATCGTCGTCGGCACGGCCACTTCCGATGAGGGGGCAGCCAAGATCTCGAATGCGCTGAAGGCGGTGCCTGGAGCGGCTGAGGGCTGCCGGGGGGTGAAGCTTGACGTGAACGATGGCGCTGCCGCCGAGGCCTTGATCGACGAAATGACCAAAGCCCATGGTGCCCTGCACGTGCTGGTCAACAACGCCGGCATCACGCGCGACATGCTTGCCATGCGCCTCAAAGATGAGGACTGGGATGCGGTGCTCGACACCAACCTCAAGGCAGTATTCCGTATGAGCCGGGCGGTGATCCGACCCATGATGAAGCAGCGCTATGGGCGCATCATCAGCATCACCAGTGTGGTCGGCGCCTCTGGCAACCCTGGCCAGGCGAACTACGCCGCTGCGAAGGCAGGCGTTGCGGGCATGACCCGCGCGTTGGCGCGCGAACTCGGCAGCCGCAATATCACGGTCAACTGTGTGGCGCCTGGCTTCATTGAGACCGATATGACGGCCTCGCTGCCCGAAGAACAGCAAAAGGCCCTGCTGGGCCAGATTCCCCTGGGGCATCTGGGCAAACCTTCTGACATCGCGCATGCAGTGGCCTACCTGGCCAGCCCGCAGGCCGGCTACGTGACGGGGCAGGAACTGCACGTCAACGGTGGCATGTTCATGGCCTGATCCACTCTTACCGCCGCGGAGCCGTCCGGCGGGCCACCTAGGGGCTACTTCCTAGCCCGGCTAAAATGGCGGTTTGTCATCCAACCACCCTCAGAGGGACTTATGAGCGATATCGAAGCACGTGTGAAGAAAATCATTGCCGAGCAACTCGGCGTGGAAGAAGGGCAAGTGACCCCTGAGAAGGCTTTTGTGGCCGACCTGGGCGCCGACTCCCTGGACACGGTGGAACTGGTGATGGCCCTGGAAGACGAATTCGGTATCGAGATCCCCGACGAAGACGCCGAGAAGATCACCACGGTGAAGAACGCCATCGACTACGCGATGTCGCACCAGAAGGCCTGATGCATCCATGAGCCGTCGTCGCGTTGTCGTGACCGGCCTGGGTTGTGTCTCGCCCGTGGGTAACACGGTGCCAGAAGCCTGGGCCAACCTTGTCGCCGGACAGTCCGGCATTGACCTGATCACCAAGTTCGATGCCTCGGGCATGTCCTGCAAGATCGCTGGTGAGGTCAAGGGGTTTGATCTGGAGTCCTACATCAGTGCCAAAGAGGCGCGGTCGATGGACACCTTCATCCATTACGGAATCGCCGCAGCCCACCAGGCCGTGGTCGACTCGGGCCTGCCTACGGGCGAGGCGCTGGATGACGAACTGGCCACGCGCATCGGCTGCATCGTCGGGTCCGGTATCGGCGGGCTTCCGCTGATCGAAGAAACCCACGCCGAGTATGTCAACCGTGGCGCACGGCGGATCTCGCCGTTCTTTGTCCCCGCATCGATCATCAACATGATCTCTGGACATGTCTCGATGCGCTTCGGGTTCAAGGGGCCGAACTTGGCTGTGGTCACGGCCTGCACCACTGGTCTGCACTGCATCGGTGAAGGGGCTCGGAAGATCGAGTACGGGGATGCCGATGTGATCGTCGCTGGTGGCTCCGAAGCCACGGTCTCTCCTCTGGGTGTGGGTGGCTTCGCCGCCATGCGGGCGCTTTCCACCCGCAACGACGATCCCAAAACGGCCTCACGACCCTGGGACAAGGACCGCGACGGTTTCGTGCTGGGAGAGGGCGCCGGGGTGATGGTGCTCGAAGAATACGAGCACGCCAAGGCGCGCGGTGCCAAGATATACGCCGAAGTGATCGGGTATGGCATGAGCGCCGATGCCGGCCACATGACGGCGCCGAACATGGACGGGCCCCGTCGCGCGATGGTCAATGCGCTGCGCAATGCGGGTATCAATGCCGACCAGGTGGACTACCTGAATGCCCACGGAACCTCGACGCCGCTGGGCGATGTGAACGAGAGCAATGCGATCAAGGCGGCGCTCGGTGACCATGCCAGCAAGATCGTCGTGAACTCGACCAAGTCCATGACGGGTCATTTGCTGGGCGGGGCTGGCGGCATTGAAAGCGTGTTCACGGTGCTGGCGTTGCATCATCAGAAGAGCCCTCCGACCATCAACATCTTCAATCAGGATCCCGAGTGCGATCTCGACTACTGCGCCAATACTGCGCGGGACATGAAGATTGATGTCGCGGTGAAGAACAACTTCGGCTTCGGCGGTACCAACGGCACCCTGGTGTTCAAGCGCGTCTGACGAACTCTGTTCGGACGCGGTCCTTCCCGAACATGCGCAACGCCCCATCGGTCACGTACCCGGTGGGGCGTTCGTCTTTTTACGCCCGTCTGATGTGGGGTGCCGGCGTATCGGGCTTGCTGGGCGTGCTCATGAGCTTCGTCTACGGATCATGGCGGACGGCCGTGTTCTGTGGCGTGGTCTGGTGCTTGTGGCTGTTGGGGTCGATGTGGGCTTGGCGGCGGATGCCGCGAGGAAAGCTCGCATGGCAGTCGGATCGGATGCGGCCCGAGGCTCCTCAGGGCTCGTCGGGTGTCTGGTCTTGGGCCAGTGAGGCGTATCGGGAAGGTGTGGAACTGAAAAGGGTAGAGCGCGTGTATGACCTGCAACGGGCCATGTTGCTGCGCCTGCACAATCCCGACGGTGCGCGCACCTGGATCTGGGTGGAGCGGTTGGCGGAGCCGTCCCGATGGCTGGATCTCCGGCGGGCGCTCCTGGCACATGCCTGACGGCGAGCGTCGGCTCGAACCTTTGGGGTATATTTCCGCGGCCCTCACACCCTCTGCATGACTTCTTCCGACGACCACTCAGCCCCACCCTCTCCCGACAGCGATGCCATGCTGGTCCAGCGCACACTGGCCGGGGAAATGCGGGCTTATGAGCTCTTGGTCATCAAATACCAGCGCCGTGTGGAACGCCTGATCGGGCGCATGGTCCGCGACAGCGATCTCGTTCAGGACATCGCACAGGAGACGTTCATCCGTGCCTACCGGGCACTGGCCCAGTTCCGGGGGGATGCCCAGTTCTACACCTGGCTCTACCGGATTGCCGTCAACACCGCCAAGAAGCAGCTGCTGGAGCTCAAGCGGGACCCGCTGGTATTCCAGTCCCAGCTCAATTCCGGGGACGAAGACGAAACTTCTTCGGCGGAACGCGAACTAAACAGCAGCGTGGCCGACACCGAGACCCCTGAGGCAGTGTTGGCCAGCAAAGAGATTGCCCAGGCAGTGAACGCGGTGATGGACGCATTGCCAGACGAGTTGCGAATGGCCATCACTTTGCGTGAAATCGAAGGGTTGAGTTATGAAGAGATTGCCCTGGCGCTCGATTGTCCGATCGGAACGGTGCGTTCCCGGATCTTCCGAGCCCGCGAAGCGATCTCTTCCCGAATCAAGCCCATGCTGGAGCGTCAATCCGGCAAGCGCTGGTGAGATTGATTTGTTGATGCCGGAACACCGTATCGGATGTCGAACATGAATGCCGTCCCAATCCATGAAACCACAGATTCAGGGCAGATGCTTGTCCGGGAGCGCAGCCGCGAGGCGCTCTCCGCACTGCTGGACGGAGAGGTGCGCACAGACGACTTGGATTTGCTGCTCGCGCCTGGCTCCGAGGAGATGGCAGCCCTGCTGTCCGATGGGCATACCTACGAGCTGATTGGCGACGCTCTGCGTGGGCGACCCGTGCAGGGCTCGGTCGGCGGGGCGGCGTTTGCTGGGGCGGTCATGGCCCGTTTGCGCGATGAACCTTTGGCGCTGCCTCAGCCTGTGGTGCGACAGGCTCGAGTAGGCCGGCCCGTGGCGGCCAATGATGCGGTGTTTCGCTGGAAGCTGGTGGCGGGCCTCGCTTCGCTTGCCGCCGTCGTCGCCGTGACCTGGACCATCGGAACAGGGGGGCAGGACGGTCAGTTGGCCGGTCCCCAGATGGCCAGCGCCACCCCGATGTCCGAGTCCGCGTCGACAATTCAACCGGTGGTTGTGCAGACTGCGCAGGGTCAGGTGCTGCGCGATGCCCGGCTGGAACAGTTGCTGTCCGAGCACCGCCAGTTTGGCGGGATGTCTGCGCTTCAGGCTCCCGCCGGATTCCTTCGCAACGCAACCTACGATGCTGCTCCGCAGCGCTGAGGCCGACATGGGAAGTGCTGCTTCGTTGGGCATGTCGTCGGCGCGCAAGGCCTGGACCCGCTGGCCTGCGGTGGGGCTGCTGGCTCTGGGGTTGTGGCAGTCGTCCTTTGCACAGACCGTGCCTGTAACGTCGCCGTCCTCGCGGTCCATCACCGAGTGGCTCACGCGCATGCACGAGGCCTCCCGGCAGCGGGCCTACACGGGGACCTTGGTCGTATCGGCTGGTTCGGCCATGTCTGCCTCGCGCATCTGGCATGTCTGCGATGGCACGCAACAGATGGAGCGCGTGGAGACGCTGACGGGTGCACCACGCTCGACCATTCGCCACAACAACGACGTGATCACCTTTGCGCCGGATCACAAGGTGGCCTGGGTGGACAAACGCGAGTCGCTGGGCGTTTTTCCCGAGCTGCTGCGCACACCCAGCAACGCCATTCCAGACTTCTACAGCGTGAGCGAATCGGGCGTCGAAAGGGTGGCGGGTCATCTGGCCGACGTGGTGCAGATCGCCCCACGCGATGCACTGCGTTTCGGCTATCGCATCTGGTCGGAAAAGAAAACGGGCCTGGTGGTGAAGCTGCAGACCCTTGGGGAGCAGGGCTCGGTGCTGGAACAGGTGGCGTTTTCAGAGTTGCAACTGGATGCGCCGGTCCGGATGGACAAGCTCAAACGGCTCATGGGTGACACCAAGGGCTATGAAGTGCATCGTCAGACGCTGCGAAAGACCACGCCTGAGGCGGAAGGCTGGCGATTGAAGGAACCTGTTCCCGGTTTCCAGTCCATGAGCTGCCACACCAGGGAAGACGACACCGTCGCATCCGGGGCGTCTCCCATGCAGTGGGTGTTTTCGGACGGCTTGGCTTCGGTCTCGCTGTTTGTTGAG
>NZ_BCWQ01000005.1 GCF_001592285.1 Hydrogenophaga pseudoflava NBRC 102511
TCCGGCCAAGAAAGCCGCTGCCCCCAAGAAGGCTGCCGTCAAAAAGGCAGCCCCCGCAAAAAAAGCTGAGCCGGCCAAGAAGCCGGCAGCCCCTGCGGCCCCTGCAGCGCAAACCAAGCTGAACCCTCAGGCTGCCTGGCCGTTCCCCACGTCCAGCAAGCCCTGATTCATCCTCCGGGATGATTGACAAGCCCGGCGTGAAAACGCCGGGCTTTTTCATTGCCGCGCCCAGTCAGAGCGTGTAGTTCTGGCCACCCCTGCTGGCGATCTTGGTGGCCCCCAGGCGGTTGCCCAGTTCCGCACAACGCTCCAGAGACCAACCTTGCGACAGCCCGTGCAGCAGCGCGGCACGGAACGCATCACCGCAACCGGTCGGGTCCACCACCGCACTCGCAGACACACCAGCCACCCGGGTCTGGCGCCCCTCTGCATACACATCACAGCCGTGCTCGGCCAGCGTCACGACCAGCCCCTGAACCTGGCCAGCGATCTCCGACAGGCTCAAGCCCGTGCGATCGCTGAGCATCTTGCCTTCGTAGTCGTTGACCGCCACCCAGCTGGCCATCGACACGAAGTGGCGCAGTTCGTCGCCGTTGAACATCGGCAGGCCCTGACCGGGGTCGAACACAAAGGGAATGCCCGCGTCGTGCAGCTGTTGCGCATGCTCCAGCATGGCGTCCCTGCCATCCGGTGCCACGATCGCCAGGCGGATGCCGGCGTCGACGGGCACACGGTTTTCATGGGCCTGCGACATGGCGCCGGGGTGGAACGCCGTGATCTGGTTGTTGTCGCGGTCGGTCATGATCATCGCCTGCGCGGTGTAGTTGTCCGCCGTCGTGCCGATGAAGCGCGTGTCCACACCCAGGCCCTGCAGCCGCGACAGGTAGTCCTGCGCATCGTTGCCGACCATGGCCAGCGGCACCGCATCAGACCCCAGTTGCCGCAGCCCATACGCAATGTTGCCGGCACAGCCACCAAACTCCCGGCGCATGCCGGGCACCAGGAAGGACACATTGAGGATGTGCAACTGGCTGGGCAGGATCTGTTCGGCGAAACGACCTTCGAAAGTCATGATGGTGTCGAACGCCAGGGAGCCGCAGATGAGGATGGACATGATGAAAAGAAAAAGGGATCAGGGATAGAACACCAGGGCACGGTAGCCCGTCATGGAAGACACACCGCTGTCGGCGATGGACAGCCGCAGGCTCATGGACACGGCGCCTTGCGCCGGCAACACCTCTGGTGCTCCCGGCAGCTCGGCCGGAAGAAACACCCGCCGGACGATCACGTTGTCCCGGGTATCGGTCAGGCTCAGTTCGAGCGCGGGCACCGCCAGCGGCAGCGCGGCACTGTTCTTGAGCACCAGGTCGAATGAATAGAAGTTGCCCAGGCGACGCACCAGGTTGGAGCTGTCGATGAGCACCGCCTCGATCTCGCGGGCCGGACCGATGCTGCAGTCCAGAGGCCGGCACAGCATCGCCAGCAGGGGCGCGCTGAACGGATACCGGGCCGCCAGCCGGTCCCGGTCGTGCACGGCCCACTGAGCCATCAGCCCGGCCAGCAGCACGAAGCACACCGCCACCAGGGACACGCGCACCCCCGGGGACTGCCAGAAAGCCTTCCGCCGGGCCTGCCGAACGAAGCTGGGTTCTGTCAGCACGGGCACATCGTCATCCCGCACCGGTTCCGCCGCCACCGGCGGTGGCTGTGTTGCCGCCACCGGAGGGCGCGCAGGAGGCGGACTCACGTCCGTCGCCGCCGCCTCTTCGGTAGACGTTGGCTCAGGAGCCGGGGGTGCGACGGAGACTTCCGAAGCCTGGACATCGTCTTTGGCCTGCGCTGCGAACCGGCGCAACTCGTCGGAAAACCCGTCGTCGGCATTTGCCGGGCCCGGCCCTGACGGCAGCTCGTCGGTCGATGGCTTCGAGTGCAGCAGCCATTCCTCATCCGCGTCATCGTGCGCCACAGGGACTGGAGGCGGCGAGGCGGCGACGACGGAAGGGGCTTGCACCGGTGCGGATACAGCCACCGGGTCTCCCTCCAGGAACAGCGTGGCATCGAACACATCGGAACAATGCCCGCAACGCACCCAGCCGTCGGATATCTTGAGCTGGTCGGGAACGATCCGGAAGGTCGTTCCGCAAGCCGGACAGCGGGTGGTGAAACTCATCAATTATTGCAGGCGGCCGCAGCACGCCCGGCGGCAGAGACGCTTCACGCCTTGCGGGCGGTCATGAGAATCCAGCCGTCTTCCTCGTCGCTCACGCGCAGCTGCACCCAGGGCGCATAGGCTTCCCGCAGTTCGTCTTCCTGCCGGGCCAGAATGCCGGCCAGCACCAGATGGCCACCCGTCTTCACACGCTCGCACAGCAGAGGCGCGAGCACCTTGAGCGGCGTGGCCAGGATGTTGGCCAGCACGACATCGAAGTGCCCGTCGACCGCATCGGGCAAGCCGGTGCGCAGTACCACGCCGTTGGCATCGGCGTTGAGCCTCGTGGACTCGACGGCGGCCGGGTCGATGTCGACCGCCACGATGGGTTCGGCGCCAAACTTGGCCGCGCCGATGGCCAGGATGCCCGATCCGCAACCGTAGTCGAGCACGCGCTGTCCCTGCGGTGCATGGGCAGCGATCCAGCGCAGGCACATGCGGGTGGTCGGGTGGGTGCCCGTGCCAAAGGCCAGGCCAGGGTCCAGGCGGATCACTTCCTTCGCAGCGGCAGGCGGCTCGTGCCAGGTCGGCACGATCCAGAAGGTCGGGGTGATCTCGACCGGATCGAACTGCGATTGGGTCAGGCGCACCCAGTCCTGGTCCACCACGGCGCGCACGCCCATCACCTGCGAGCCCTCGAAGAAGTCTTGCGGCAGCAGCAACTCCGCCGCCTCGCGCGCCGCCGCCTCGTCCGGAAACAGCGCCACCACGCGCGAGCGGTTCCAGCCTTCTTTGGGTGGCGGCATGCCGGGTTCACCGAACAGCGCCTGCTCGGCCGGGGTCAGCGCATCGGCGTCCTCGACCGAGACGCTCAGCGCGTCCAGCGCCACCAAGGCATCACCGACCGGCTCGACACCGGCCTCGGGCACCAGCAGCACCAGTTCGTACAGCGAGCCACCGGACACGTCAGCGCTCACGCTGCGACAGCCACTCTTCGAGGTAGTGGATGTTGGTGCCGCCGGCCACGAAGCTGGCGTCGACCATCAGCTCGCGGTGCAGCGGGATGTTGGTCTTGATGCCTTCGACCACACACTCGGACAAGGCGGTGCGCATGCGCGCCAGCGCCTGTTCGCGCGTATCGCCGTGCACGATGATCTTGCCGATCATCGAGTCGTAGTTGGGCGGCACGAAGTAGTTGGTGTACGCATGCGAGTCCACGCGCACACCCGGCCCGCCAGGCATGTGCCAGGTGGTGATGCGCCCGGGCGACGGGGTGAACTTGTAGGGGTCTTCCGCGTTGACGCGGCACTCGATGGCGTGGCCTTTGAGCTGGATCTGGCGCTGCGTGAACGGCAGCTTCTCGCCGGCTGCGACCGCGATCTGGGTGCGCACGATGTCCACACCCGAAATCCACTCGGTCACCGGGTGCTCCACCTGCACACGGGTGTTCATCTCAATGAAATAAAACTCTCCGTTTTCGTACAGGAACTCGAAGGTGCCCGCACCGCGGTAGCCGATCTTCTTGCAGGCCGCCGCGCAGCGGTCGCCGATCTTTTCGATCAGGCGGCGTGGAATACCCGGCGCCGGCGCTTCCTCAATCACTTTCTGGTGGCGGCGCTGCATAGAGCAGTCGCGCTCGCCCAGATAGACCGCGTTGCGGTGCGTGTCGGCCAGCACCTGGATCTCGATATGCCGGGGGTTCTGGAGGAACTTCTCCATGTACACCTCGGGGTTGCCGAAGGCCGCCGCGGCTTCCGCCTTGGTGGTCTGCACTGCGTGCAGCAGCGCCGCCTCGGTGTGCACCACGCGCATGCCGCGACCACCACCGCCGCCCGCGGCCTTGATGATCACCGGGTAGCCCACCGCCTTGGCGGTCTTCTTGATCACGGCCGGGTCGTCAGGCAGCGCGCCTTCGGACCCCGGCACGCAGGGTACGCCAGCGCGGATCATGGCCTGCTTGGCCGAGACCTTGTCGCCCATGATGCGGATGGACTCGGGGGTCGGGCCGATGAAGGTGAAGCCGCTGCGCTCAACGCGCTCGGCGAAATCGGCGTTCTCCGACAGGAAGCCGTAGCCGGGGTGGATCGCTTCTGCGTCCGTGACCTCGGCGGCCGAGATGATGGCCGGCATGCTGAGGTAGCTCTGACCCGATGGCGCCGGGCCGATGCAGACCGCCTCGTCGGCCAGCCGGACGTACTTGGCGTCTCGATCGGCCTCGGAATACACCATCACGGCCTTGATGCCCATCTCGCGGCAGGCACGCTGCACACGCAGGGCGATTTCGCCGCGGTTGGCGATGAGGATTTTCTTGAACATGGGGCGAGGATCCCCTTACTCGATGATGAACAGCGGCTGGCCGTATTCCACCGCCTGGCCGTTCTCGACCAGGATCTGCGTGATGGTGCCGCTCTTGTCGGCCTCGATCTCGTTGAGGATCTTCATGGCCTCGACGATGCAGATGGTCTCGCCTTCCTTGATGGCCTGCCCGATCTCGGCAAACGGCTTGGCACCCGGGCTGGACGCTCGGTAGAAGGTGCCCACCATGGGCGATTTGACCGTGTGCCCGGCCGGAGCCGGCGCAGCGGCAGTTGCAGACGCGGCATCGGCCACGGCCTGCACTACGGGGGCTGCGACCGCCGCCACAGGCGCTGCGGCGACAACCTGGGCCACTGCGGCCGCTGGAGCACTCTTGACGATCCTGACCTTGCCTTCGGCTTCGGTAATTTCCAGCTCGGACACGTTCGACTCGGACACCAGGTCGATCAGTGTCTTCAGTTTTCTAAGATCCATGATTTCTCCAACGAATTGCAGTCAAGTTGGTCAAACTTCGCTTATTTTCGATCAAACGAAGCACTGCCGTCTTGCCGGGGTGCGCAGTGTACACGAGGCGGACCACACCGGAAGTGCCGCTCGTCACACCCGAAGAAGCGGGTGGCGGGCCGCGGCAGGCCCGCAAACTGGTCAAAGTTGGCGGGACTTTAACCGCTTTTTAATTCTGTTCGCAACGTTTGACGGGCACCGCCCGTCCGGTGGCGGACTCAGACCAGAAGGGCCCACTGTGCCAGCTCTTCGGCACTGACCTTGCCCAGCTTGCGGTGCAGCACAGCCCCGTCCACGTCAAACACCACGCTGAAAGGCAAGGCTCCGCTGGGGTTGCCCAGGCTTCGGGCCATGTCGGAACCGGCGAAGCCAGCCAGCGCCACGGGAAAGTCCAGCGGCAACCGCGCCAGAAACCGCGACACCGGAGCGGCCTGATCCACCGCCAGCCCCAGCACCTGCCAGCCGCGGTCCGAGTGCTCCCGGTAGAAGGTGTTGATGAGCGGCAGCTCCTCCACACAGGGCGGGCACCAGGTGGCCCAGAAATTCACGAGCAAGGGGCGCCCCCTGAAGCCCGCCATGGACACCGGAGCGCCCAACACATCAGGAAACGCGCTCGCCCAGAACTGGCTTTCTGCCTCACCGAGCACCGGCCCCGGGCGCAGCCGCCACCAGGCCACGCCCGCACCGGCCGCCGCAGCCGCCGCGCCCACCCCCCCCATCAACAAGGTCCGCCGGTTCATGCTGGCGCCCTCTGGGAACCGGCGTCGGCGGCCAGCAAGGCGCGCACCTCCTGTGCATCGCCCCTGGGGCGCCGCCCCTGCGCGTCCGGCCTGAGCGCGCCGCGCAAGGCGTCGTGGTCCAGCACCAGCAGGTGCAGGAGCACCCACTGCCCCAGTGCCTCGCAGCGCAGCCTCAGCGTGAGGGCCTCGACCGGATCCCCTTGCGCATCGCTGGCCGCCGTCCCCGGGTGGTACTCGACCCGCTGGTCCAGCAGCGCCCACTCGGCAGATTTCTGATCGTCGCAGTACAGCTGCACATAGATGTCGCTGTGGCGGGTGGCGGTCCCGTGCCAGACCGCACCGCACAGATGGGGTCTGAACGCGGCCAGCCGCTCCATCCACGCCAGTGCCAGCTCCCGCAGCGCCCGCAGTTCCACAGGCTGTGTGTCGGAGCAGAAGATCGCGATGTGTTCGCGCACCGCTTCCTCCACGGCTTGGTTGTCGGGCCAGGGGGTGCGCGAGGGTGGAAGGCCGAGCTGCCTGGCCGCACGCCGCTTGGCTGCCGCGTATTCCAGGCCCTCGTCGACCACCAGGCGCGCTGCCACCGAGGCGATCTCGGCGGACGTGTCGGTGCGGAAGCTGTCCATGGACGGGGATTGTGCATGGGTGCCCCCTAGAATCGCTGGATGCACATTCATATCCTGGGCATTTGCGGCACATTCATGGGCGGCCTGGCCGCACTCGCACGCGAAGCCGGCCACCGCGTCACCGGCTGCGACGCCGGGGTCTATCCTCCGATGAGCGACCAGCTGCGCGCGCTGGGCATCGACCTGATCGAGGGGTTCTCTGCCGACCAGATGGACCTGGCCCCGGACATGTACGTGGTCGGCAACGTGGTCAGCCGCGCCCGACTGGCCGACGGCAGCCCGAAATTCCCACTGATGGAAGCCATCCTGGAAGCGGGAGCCCCCTACACCAGCGGCCCCCAGTGGCTGGCAGAGCACGTGCTGCAAGGGCGCCATGTGCTGGCGGTCGCCGGCACCCACGGCAAGACCACCACCACCTCGATGCTGGCCTGGGTGCTGGAAGCCAGCGGCCTGCAACCCGGTTTCCTGGTGGGAGGCGTGCCGATGAACTTTGGCGTGTCCGCACGCCTGGGCGCAGGCAAGACCTTCGTGATTGAGGCAGACGAATACGACACCGCCTTCTTCGACAAACGCAGCAAATTCGTCCACTACCGCCCGCGCACCGCCGTGCTCAACAACCTCGAGTTCGACCACGCCGACATCTTCGACAACCTGGCCGCGATCGAGCGGCAGTTCCACCACCTGGTGCGCACGGTGCCCGGCAGCGGTCGGCTGGTGGTCAACGGCCTTGAAGAAAGCCTGGACCGGGTGCTCCACATGGGGCACTGGAGCGAGGTGCGCAGCTTCGGCGCCGCCGTCAGCGACTTCAGTGCGGCAGGCGAACCCCACGCGTTCGACGTGCTTGAACGAGGCCAGACAGTGGCTCGCGTAGAGTGGGCACTCACTGGCGAACATAACCAGCTGAACGCGCTCGCAGCCATTGCCGCGGCCCAGCACGTGGGGGTGTCGCCCGCCGATGCGGCGAAGGCCTTGGGCCACTTCCAGAACGTGCGCCGGCGCATGGAGGTCCGCGGCGCGGTGGCCCGTGAAGGCGGCGCCATCACCGTCTACGACGACTTCGCCCACCACCCCACCGCCATCCGCACCACGCTGGACGGACTGCGCCGGCATCTCGGCCCGTCGGGCGGGCGCATCCTGGCGGTGTTCGAGCCGCGCAGCAACACCATGAAGCTGGGCACGATGAAGTCGCAACTGCCCTGGAGCCTGGAGCAGGCCGACCTCGCGTTCTGCCACTCGGGCGGGCTGGACTGGGATGCGCGCGAGGCACTGGCGCCAATGGGCATACGCGCCTCGGTCGCCGAGACCGTCGACGAACTGGTGCGGCAGGTGGTCTCGGCCACCAGGGCCGGAGACCACATCGTCTGCATGAGCAACGGCGGCTTCGGTGGTGTCCACACCCGCCTGCTCACCGCCCTGGGTTCGACGAATCAGTAACCGACCGACATCGTGGCCAGGTCGACCGTCACGGTCGGCTTGGCCAGGGCAGCGCTGCTGGCGCGCGCAAACTCCATCGCCCAGTCCCGGTGCGCCGCATCGCGGAAGCGGTCCTGGCCAGCCGCCTGCGCCACGCCGAGCACCTTGTCGGCTGTCAGCACCTTGCCGGTCAGGCGGATGGGCTCGCAGTCGAACGCCGTGAACTGCTGGTCCAGCCAGGCGCGCGCCTGGTCGTGCGGCATGGGTTGCACCTCTTCAAGGTCGAAGCGGTAGGTGGCGGGTTCGCCCCAGGTCACGGTGACTTGGCTGCGCATGGGAATACTCCTGACGGCTAGGGATGAACACGGCGGTCCGCAAACCGGACCCCCCTCTTACATTGTTATTGTGCGCCCGTCGACACACGCAGTGGCGAATGAACCGCCTGCCGCAAGAGGCTGGACGGCACCACCGACTCTGGATTGTGCTGACGCGAGGAAAGGTCAGCGTCGAGATGGTCAAACCGCAGTGCCACCATTGAGCGCCTGTTGTCTCTTTCGGCCCGGCGGGCGCTGTCCACATCGGTCGTCAGCGCACCGCCGTGGTACAGCGCTGCCAGATGGCGCGCCAGGTCCAGATCCGACGACGAGGTTCGCTCGCGCAGCTGGGCGAACGTGGCCGGCCGGTCCATCAGTTCGCGCATCAGCACCAGGTGAAACTCGCCGAACCAGTGCGCCGGCAGGCGCGGCACCCGGCGCAGGTACAGACTCTGCTCGCGGTACCGGTGGGGCAACACATCGCGCCGGGTTCGCACCGCGTAGTTCCACATCACGCGGTGCAGCGGAAGGCGGATGAACGATGGTGGCACCTCCAGCGACAGCTTGGCGCCGAAGGTCCATTCGGCCATCGCCAGATCGATCGGCCGGGCCGGAATCAGCAGGGACGCCTGCCAGCGTTGAATGTCGATGACCGCCAGCAGCCGGTCACCCGCCGAGAGGTGGACCACACCACCGGAACGCATCTGGTCCATGTGGTCGTATATGCGTGCGCCTAGGGCGAACTGCGTGCGCAGGGGACGCAGCCAGGCCTCGAAACGCTGCAGGCGCTGGCGCACGCTGCCTTCACTGTCGGCCTCGAAGAACTCTGCCGACGCAAAACCCTCGGGCAAGGGAATGGCGAACGCCAGCGGTCGGTCGACTTCGGCACGGTTGAGGGTCAGGCGCTCACCGCTGCCGTGGGGATGACGGATCACCAGTTCATCGCGACCAAGCACATTGACGGCATCGCCAGCGATCATCCAGGCGTCGGCCAGATGCGGATCGCAGGTGCGCCATTCGGGCCAGCCGGCAGGCGTCTGGGCCGCCCAAGCCTGCAGGCGCAGTCCCGCTGCGTCGGAAAAACCCAACAATCCCAGACCCAGAACCGGCTGCTCCAAACACACCCCCTGCGGCACCCACGATGCGCATCACCAACTGCTCGCATTAGACCATTGTCCCCAGGGGTGGGCGCACCCGTTCGCGACAAGGATCTGCGAGCTACGCGACGAACGGCCGGTCAGCGCACGGTCCGCCGGCGGACCACCGCCTGGGAGAGGATTTCCAGTGCCTGCACCGAGTCGCCCCAGCCGAGGCAGGCGTCGGTGATGCTCTGGCCGTAGGCCAGTTTGTTCACGTCGTCCTTGCCCGGTGTGAACTTCTGGGCACCGGCCTCGATGTGGCTTTCGATCATGACGCCGAACACGCTCTTGCTGCCAGCGGCCATCTGCTGACCGATGTCGCGCGCCACCTCCAGTTGCTTCTCGTGCTGCTTGCTGCTGTTGGCATGGCTGCAGTCGACCATCAGGCGCGGCGTCAGCTTGGCGGCCTCCAGCTCCTTGACCGCTGCAGCGACACTGGCGGCGTCGTAGTTCGGCGTCTTGCCTCCGCGCAGAATGACGTGGCAGTCCTTGTTGCCGTTGGTCTGCACGATGGCGACCTGGCCGTTCTTGTGCACCGAAAGGAAGTGGTGGCCGCGCGCCGCGGCCTGGATGGCATCTGTCGCGATCTTGATGTTGCCGTCGGTGCCGTTCTTGAAGCCGATCGGTGCCGACAGGCCCGAGGCCAGCTCGCGGTGCACCTGGCTTTCGGTGGTGCGCGCACCGATGGCACCCCAGGCGATCAGGTCACCGATGTACTGCGGGCTGATCACGTCCAGGAACTCGCTGCCGGCCGGTAGGCCCTGGCGGTTGATCTCGATGAGCAGTTGGCGCGCGATGCGCAGGCCTTCGTCGATGCGGTAGCTCTCGTCGAGGTAGGGATCGTTGATCAGCCCCTTCCAGCCCACCGTCGTGCGCGGCTTCTCGAAGTAGACGCGCATCACTATTTCCAGCGTGTCGGCGTACTTCTCGCGCAGCGGCTTGAGGCGGCGGGCGTAGTCGAGCGCGGCGGCCGGGTCGTGGATCGAGCAGGGACCGATGATGACCAGCAGGCGGTCGTCCTTGCCGTGCAGGATGTCGTGGATGCGGCTGCGGGTCTGCTTGATGAGGGTTTCAACCGGCGTGCCGGCGATGGGGAAGAAGCGGATGAGGTGTTCGGGCGGCGGGAGCACGGTGATGTCCTTGATGCGCTGGTCGTCGGTCTGGCTGGTCTTGTCGGCAGGCCGCGCATACCAGGCATCGCTGGTGGTCGTGTTCTTGGCGTTCATCGAAAGCTCCTCGCAGGGTTGGAAAGTGAACAGGTGAAAAAAAACCGCCGGGCTGGAGGCCCGGCGGTTTCGGAGGTTCTGGGTTTCTTGGCGCGCTTACACCCTTGCCTCTCGTCCGCCGGGGACAGAGAACCAAAAGTAAAAGCCAAAAAAGATGGCGGCGCGGGTTTGCATGGCTGACGACTGTATCACAGCGGTTTTGACAAGCGTCTTACAAACCGGGTCAGGCGGTCCCGCCGACGGTCAGACCATCGATGCGCAGCGTGGGTTGGCCAACCCCCACCGGCACGCTCTGGCCTTCCTTGCCGCAGGTGCCGACGCCACTGTCCAGACGCATGTCGTTGCCAATCATGCTGATCTTCTTGAGCGACTCGGGGCCACTGCCGACCAGGGTCGCCCCCTTGACCGGGTACTGGATCTTTCCGTTCTCGACCCAGTACGCCTGGCTGGCGGAAAAGACGAACTTGCCGCTGGTGATGTCCACCTGGCCGCCCCCGAAGTTGGTGGCGTACAGGCCCTTCTTGATCGACGCCACGATCTCGTCCGGGCTCTTGTCGCCACCCAGCATGTAGGTGTTGGTCATGCGCGGCATGGGCACATGGGCGTAGCTTTCGCGGCGGCCGTTGCCGGTGGGCTTGACGCCCATCAGGCGCGCGTTCATCGCATCCTGGATGTAACCCTTGAGGATGCCGTCCTCAATCAGCACGTTCTTCTGTGTGGTGTGGCCCTCATCGTCGACGTTGAGCGAGCCGCGGCGGTCGGCAATGGTGCCGTCGTCCAGCACCGTCACGCCCTTGGCTGCCACGCGCTGGCCGATGCGGCCGCTGAACGCGCTGGAGCCCTTGCGGTTGAAGTCGCCCTCCAACCCGTGACCCACGGCCTCGTGCAGCAGCACACCGGGCCAGCCCGGGCCGAGCACCACCGTCATCTCGCCGGCCGGCGCCGGGCGGGCATCCAGGTTGGTCAGCGCCGACTGCACCGCCTCGTCCACGTAGCCGCTCACCACAGCGTCGTCGAAGTAGGCCAGACCGAAGCGGCCACCGCCGCCCGAGCTGCCCATCTCGCGGCGCCCCTTCTGTTCCGCGATCACCGTCACCGACAGCCGCACCAGCGGACGCACATCGGCCGCCACCGTGCCGTCGGCGCGCGCGATCAGCACCACGTCGTGCTCGGCGGCCAGCCCGGCCATCACCTGCACCACGCGCGGGTCACGCGCCTTGGCCAGCTTCTCCACCTTTTCCAGCAGGGCGATCTTGGCCGCGCTGTCGAGCGTGCCGATCGGGTCGAGCCCTGGATAAAGCGAACGCGACTTCGAAGTCTTGGCGGCTGGCACACGGACCTTGCGGCTCTGACCCTGGCCGGAAATCGAGCGGACCGTGTGCGCCGCGTCCAGCAGCGAGTCCCAGGACAGGTCGTCGGAATAGGCGAAAGCGGTCTTCTCGCCGCTGACGGCGCGCACGCCGACCCCTTGGTCGATGCTGAAGCTGCCGGTCTTGACGATGCCCTCCTCCAGGCTCCAGCCCTCGCTGCGCGTGGTCTGGAAGTAGAGGTCGGCGTCGTCGACGCCGTGCGAGGTCATCTCGCCCAGCGCACGCTGCAGGTGGGACATGCTCAGGCCGTAGGGGGTGAGCAACAGGCTTTCGGCGGTGGCCAGTCGGGCCAGGGTGGGTTCGCGGGCAATCATGGGTCGATTGTAGGAAGCCGGGCGCCAGAGCGCCTGCCGCCGGTCGTGACCCCGGGCGGATCAGTGGGATTGCCCGGCCTGCCCGCGCAGCAGCGGCAGCAGGGTGCCGTCGTCGCGGTCGGCCAGTCCGGCGGCGCGGGCCTGGGCGAACACGGCCGCCGCCCGCGCGCCGAGCGGGCCGTCGAAGCCGGCCTGCCGGGCGGCCTCGACCGCCAGCCGCGTGTCCTTTTCCAGCAGGGTCACGTGCGCGCGGGGTTCGAAATCGCCGGCGATCGCACGGCGCATGCGGTCCGAGCCGATCCAGCTCTGGCCGCTGGACTGCTCGATCACGTCCAGCGTGGTGCCCAGGTCCAGCCCCATGCGGTCGGCCAGCGCCAGTACCTCGGCCGCGCCGACGAGGTTGATGCCCGCCAGCAGGTTGTTGACCAGCTTGGTGCGGGCGCCGTCGCCCACGCGCCCGCTGATGACGAAGCGGCGCGAGGACAACCGGGCCAGAAGCGCTTCGTGGCGCTGCAGCAAGGGTTCCGGTGCGGCCAGCATCAGGCTCATGCTGCCGTCGCGCGCCCGCGCCGGGCCGCCCGACATGGGAGCATCGATGCAGCCGATGCCATGCTCCGCCAGGCGGGCGGCCAGGGCCTCGGTGTCCTGCGGCGCGATGGTGGGGCAGAGCATCACTGTCTGGCCGGCGCGCATGCGAGAGGCCGCGCCGTCGGTGCCAAACAGCACATCGTGCGACTGCTGCGCATCCACGACACAAACGATCAGGACGCCGCCGTCTTCCAGCACAGAAGCCGCCAGCGACGGCGTGTCGGCCAGTTCGGCGCCGGCCACAAGGGCCTGCTGCTGCCGCGCGGAATCGATATCGCAGACCACCACGGCCGTGCCGGCCTCGCACATGCGCTCCACCATGGCGCCGCCCATGTTGCCGGCGCCGACGACCACGACGGGAAAGGACGGGGTCATCACGATTGCATGAGTCGTTTGGACTTGGCAATCGACATCAGGATGCCCAGCCCCACGCCCATCGTGACCATGGCCGTGCCGCCGTAGCTGATGAAGGGCAGCGGCACCCCCACCACCGGCAGGATGCCGCTGACCATGCCCATGTTGACGAAGGCGTAGACGAAGATGTTGAGCGTCATGGCGCCGGCCAGCAGGCGCGCGAACAGGGTCGGCGCCTCCATCGCGACGGTCAGGCCGCGCACGATCAGGAAGATGAACCCCGCCATCAGGCCCAGGGTGCCCACGAGGCCGAACTCTTCGGAAAACGCGGCGTAGATGAAGTCGGTGGTGCGCTCGGGAATGAACTCCAGGTGGGTCTGCGTGCCCTGCATGAAGCCCTTGCCCCACACGCCGCCAGAGCCGATGGCGATCATGCCCTGGATGATGTGGAAGCCCTTGCCCAGTGGGTCCTTGAACGGGTCTAGCAGGGTGCAGACGCGCTGGCGCTGGTACTCGTGCAGCACCTTCCAGTCGACGTCCGGTGCGCACCACTGGGGCTCCATGATGATCAGCGTGACGATGCCGACCGCCGCCAGCAGCACGGGCGGGATGATCAGCTTCCAGCTCAGGCCGGCAAAGAAGATCACCGCCAGGCCCGAGGCCAGCACCAGCAGCGTGGTGCCCAGGTCGGGCTGCTTGAGGATCAGGAAGGCCGGCACCGCCAGCAGCAGCCCCGCCATGGCGAAGTCCAGCGGTTTGAGCATGCCCTCGCGGCGCTGGAACCACCAGGCCAGCATCAGCGGCATGGCCACCTTCATCAGCTCGCTGGGCTGGATCACGATGCCCACATTGATCCAGCGCGTGGCGCCTTTCTTGGTGATGCCGAACAGCTCCACCCCCAGCAGCAGCATCACGCCGACCACGTACATCGGCACCGCCAGCGCCATCAGCCGCTGCGGCGGCACCTGGGAGACGGTGAACAGCACCACAGCGGCCAGCAGCATGTTGCGGCCATGGCTGGTGAAGCGCGTGCCGTGGTCGAAGCCGACCGAGTACATGGTCATCAGGCCCGCGCCGGCCAGCAGCAGGATGGCCAGCGCCAGCGGTCCGTCAAAGCCCTGGAAGATGGGTCGGATGCGTTGCCAGAGCGAAGGTTTGTCGAGTACGGCGGCCATGAGGCAGCCATTATCCTTCCGGCATGCACACCCCTCCCCGCCCTCCGGTCAGCCACCTGCTCTATCTGCACGGTTTCCGCTCCTCGCCGCAATCGGCCAAGGCCCTGCTGGTGGCCGAGCGGGTGCGCTCGCAGCACCCGGGCGTGGTCTGGTGCTGCCCGCAGCTGCCGCCGTCCCCGCGCGAAGCCGCGGACCTGATGCGGCGGCTCACAGACGGCTGGCCGGCCGACCGCATGGCCGTCATCGGCTCTTCGCTGGGCGGCTTCTACGCCCGCTGGCTGTCGCTGCAACGGGGCTGCGTGGCGGCCTTGCTCAACCCGGCGCCATTTCCGCAGCGCGATCTGGCGAAGTACATCGGCGAACACCCGGTCTGGCAGAACCCGGACGAACACATTTTTTTCCGGGCCGAGTTCGTGGACGAGCTGGTGGCGCTGGCCGGCGACATCTCCCGGCTGGCGCCAGCCCAACCGATCACTCCCGACCGCCTCTTCGCAATCGTCTCCGAGCAGGACGAGGTACTGGACTGGCGCGAAATGATGACCTTCTGCGCAGGCGGCAGCATCCACCGCCTGCCAGAAGGCGACCACGCCATTTCCGACTTCGACCGGCACATCGACCGGCTGTTCCAGTTTCTTGGGCTGGCAGCCTGAGACGAGGAACGCCCTGCCCTGCGTGGGACAATCGCGCCCATGCACATCCTGTTCGACGAAGCCGGCAAGCTGATGACCGGCCGCCTCATGTCCGAAGCCGAGAGCTCCCTGCAGGTGGAGCTCGATTCGGGCAAGCGCGTGAAGGTCAAGCTGGCCAACACCCTGCTGCGTTTCGAGAAGCCCGCCCCCGCCCAGCTCATGCCTGCCGCCACCGCCCTGGCCGCCACCATGGAACTGGAGCTGGCCTACGAGTTCGCGCCCGAGGACGAGTTCGGCTTCGCCGACCTGGCCGCCGACTACTTCAGCGACCCGGCCACCACCGAGCAGCAGGTGGCGGCGCTGATCTGCCTGCAGGGCGCGCCGCACTACTTCCGCCGCGCCGGCAAGGGCCGTTACAAGAAGGCGCCGGCCGAGGTCGTGGCCCAGGCGCTCGCCGCCATCGAAAAGAAGAAGCAGATCCAGGCGCAGATCGACGCCTGGGCGGCCGAGCTGGTCGCCGGCACCTGCCCCGAGCCGGTGCGCGCGCAGCTCTACAAGATCCTGTTCAAGCCGGACAAGAATGCGCCCGAATACAAGGCCGTGGTCGAGGCCGCGCGCAGCAGCCACCTCAACCCGCTGGCCCTGCTGGAAAAGGCCGGCGCCATCACCAGCGCCTACCAGTTCCACTGGCAGCGCTTCCTGTTCGACCAGTTCCCCAAGGGCACGGGCTTCCCGGCCCTGCAGGCACCGGCCATCACCGACGAGCTGCCGGTGGCCGCGGTGCAGGCCTTCTCCATCGACGACTCGCACACCACCGAGATCGACGATGCGCTCTCGCTGCAGGGGCTGGGCAGCGGCACGGTCACGCTGGGCATCCACATCGCGGCGCCGGGCCTGGCGATCAAACCGGACGACGCCATCGACCACGTGGCACGCCAGCGCCTGTCCACGGTCTACATGCCGGGCCACAAGATCACCATGCTGCCCGACGAGGTGGTGCAGCGCTACACGCTGGAGGCCGGGCGCGACTGTCCGGCGGTGTCGCTGTACGTGAGCTTCGACGAAGCGACCCTGGAGATCAGGGACAGCCGCACCGCGCTGGAGCGCGTGCCCATTGCGCACAACCTGCGCCACGACCAGCTCGACAGCGTGATCACCGAATCCTGGCTGAACGGCGAGTCGCCGGTCGACGCGGCGGGTGGCGAGATCGCCGCGCTGCAGCCGCAGCTGGCCTTCATCTTCCGCCTCGCCGGGCACCTGAAGGCCCAGCGCGAGGTGGTGCGTGGCAAGCCCGAGACGTTCACCCGGCCCGACTACACCTTCAAGCTGCAGGGCATGGCGGGCGACGAGCCCGACGGCAGCGAGACCGTGGTGATCGGCACCCGCTCGCGCGGCGCCCCTCTGGACCTGATGGTGGCCGAAGCCATGATCCTGGCCAACAGCCACTGGGGCCAGTGGCTGGCCGCCTGCGGCGTGCCCGGCATCTACCGCAGCCAGGCCAGCCTGGCGCCCGGCGTCAAGGTGCGCATGGGCACCAAGGTCGCGCCGCACGCCGGCCTCGGCGTCAAGGCCTACGCCTGGAGCACCTCGCCCCTGCGCCGCTACGTGGACTTGGTCAACCAGTGGCAGATCATTGCCTGCGCCCGCCATGGCACCACGGCCGCGCTGGCCGCACCGTTCAAGCCCAAGGACGCCAATCTGTTCGCCATCATCAGCGGCTTCGACGCGGCCTACACCGCCTACAACGGTTTCCAGAACGGCATGGAACGCTTCTGGACGCTCAAGCACCTGCAGCAGGTGGGCATCACCGAGCTGACGGCCACGCTGATCAAGGACAACCTGGTGCGCGCCGACACCCTGCCGCTGGTGTTGCCCGTGCTGGGCGCCGAGGGACTGCCTCGCGGCGCCCATGTGCGCGTGCGCCTGGGCGCCATCGATGAGATCGCGCTGGATGTGTCGGGCACCGTGGTCGAGCGGCTGGACGGGCCGGTCGAAGCGCTGGACGAATCGGCCGAGGCAGAGGACGAAGAGCTGGCCGCGCCGCTGGCCCTGGCCATCGACGTCAACGAAGCCGAGGCCGGTGCCGCCGACCCCGCGGCCTCCTGACGCTGCACGGATAATCGCGCCCGTGAATCCGGTTCTGAACTTCCTGCGGCGGCTGAGCACGCTCCAGATCGCCCTGGGCATCTCGGTGGCGGTGCATGCCGCCCTGCTCACGGTGCGCTTCGTCGACCCCGAAGGCTTCAACCGCGTGTTCCAGGACACGCCGCTGGAAGTGATCCTGGTCAACGCGAAGAGCAACGACCGGCCGGACAAGGCGCAGGCCATCGCACAGGCCTCCCTGGCCGGTGGTGGGGATGTGGAAAAAGGCCGCGCCACCTCGCCCCTGCCGTCCATGCAGCAAGCCCGGATCGGCGACACCCCCGAGAAGGACGAGCAGATGATCGAAGCGCTCAAGGAGCGCCAGAGCCAGATCCTGGCCCAGGTCCGGCAACAGCTGGCGAGCATGCCGCCGCCCGATCTGCAGGCCGTCAACCCCAGCCCGGAATCGGTCGAACGCGAACAGCGCCGGCAGCTGCTGACCAAGCTGCTGGCCGAGATCGAAAAGCGCATCAACGAAGAGAACGCTCGCCCGCGCAAGCGCTACATCAGCCCTGCCACGCGGGAAGAGGTCTACGCGATCTACTACGACGAACTGCGGCGCCGGATCGAGGACCGCGGCACGACCAACTTCCCCGAGGTGGCCGGGCGCAAGCTCTATGGCGAGCTGACCATGGTCATCACGGTCAACCACACCGGCGCGGTGCTGGACACCGAGGTGGTCCAGACCTCGGGCACGCTGACGCTGGACCGGCGGGCCGAGTCGATCGTGCGCAGCCTGAAGTTCGGCAAGTTCAATGAGGCCATGCGCCGGCGCGCCGACCAGATCGTGGTCGTGTCGCGCTTCCGGTTCACCCGGGATGCG
This sequence comes from Hydrogenophaga pseudoflava NBRC 102511, assembly GCF_001592285.1. Classification (GTDB taxonomy): domain Bacteria; phylum Pseudomonadota; class Gammaproteobacteria; order Burkholderiales; family Burkholderiaceae_C; genus Hydrogenophaga; species Hydrogenophaga pseudoflava. The sequence goes on from NZ_BCWQ01000005.1 coordinate 17,823, forward strand.
GGCCTGCAGACCCAGATGAGTTCGCAGTAGGTCGGGAGCGGTGATGCGTTCGTTCGGGCGTTGGTTGTTGTGGATGCTGCTGGCGGGCGTGGCGCTGCAGCTGTTCTTCGTGCTGCGGATCGCGCTGATGCTGGTGGTCGATCCGCAAAGCACGGCCTTCATGCGCTCGGAAGCGTGGCGCGTGGCGACCGAGAGCCTGACCACCGCCGACAAGCAATGGCGCTGGTCCTCGCAGTGGGTCGACTACGACAACATCAGTCCGAACCTCAAGCGCGCGGTCATGGCCTCCGAAGACGCTGGCTTTGCCGAGCACGGCGGCGTGGACTGGGAGGCCATCGAGGCCGCCTGGGCCAAGAACGAACGCCGGCAGGAGCTGATCGAGAAGCGCCAAGAGCAAATCGAGAAGAAGCTGGCGAAGAAACCCGAGGCCGCGGAGGCCGCGCTCAGGGCCATCAAGCCGGCCAAGATCCTCGGCGGATCGACCATCACACAGCAACTGGCCAAGAACCTGCTGCTCTCGGGCGAGCGCAACCTGCTGCGCAAGGGCCAGGAGCTGGTGCTGACCCTGACGCTGGAAGCCTTGCTGTCCAAGCGCCGCATTCTGGAGATCTACCTCAACAGCGTCGAATGGGGTGAAGGGGTGTTCGGGGCCGAGGCGGCCGCCCAGCGGTACTTCAAGAAACCGGCCAGCAAGCTCAGTGCCTATGAGGCCGCCCGGCTGGCGGTGATGCTGCCCAGCCCCAAGTTCTTTGAAACCCGCCCGGGCTCGGCCTACCTGTCCCGGCGCACGGCCACCATCGTCGCGCGCATGGGTGATGTGAGTCCACCATGAACTGGCGCGCCCAGGCCATGGGCATGTTCCTGCTCGGGCTGGTGCGCGCGCTCACCGGCGCCCAGGCGCGCTGGCACGGCTGCCCCCCCAAGGCCGAACAGCGCATCTACTTTGCCAACCACCAGAGCCACGCCGACCTGGTGCTGATCTGGGCCGCCCTGCCGACCGAGCTGCGCAGCATCACCCGGCCCATCGCGGCCCGGGACTACTGGACCGCCTCCACCTTCAAGCGCTGGATCACCACCGCGGTGTTCAACGCCGTCTATGTCGAGCGCGAGCGCAAGGGCGACGAGGACCCGCTGCAGCCGCTGATCGACGCACTGGACAGCGGCGACTCGCTGATCATCTTCCCCGAGGGCACGCGCGGCCACGGCGAAGAACCGCAGCCCTTCAAGTCCGGGCTGTACAACCTGGCCAGACGCTTTCCGGACGTGGTGCTGGTGCCCGCCTGGATCCACAACGTGCAGCGCGTGATTCCCAAAGGCGAGGTGATCCCGGTGCCGGTGCTGTGCTCGGTCACCTTCGGCGAGCCCCTGAAGCTGGGCGCCTACGAGGACCGGGCCGATTTCCTGCGGCGCGCCCGGGACGCCGTGATCACCCTGCGAGACGTGTAGGCCCCGCATGACCTCCTTCCTCCGCAGCCTCAGCGCCGAACAGCAGGTCAGCCTGCTGTTCGTGGTCTTGTTCGGGCTGCTCACCCTGGCCAGTGGCGCGGCCGTGCTGCTGTCGCTGCGCGAGCGGCGGCAGTCCGAGGTGGACGAGCGCCTGCACCACCGGCTGCAGGACTACACCACCCTGCTGCGCAACTCCTGGCTGATGACCCTGGTGTTCTGGCTCGCCTGGGCGGCGGGTGAGCATGTTGCCATCGTGCTGTTCGGCATCGTCTCGTTCTTCACGCTGCGCGAGTTCATCAGCCTCTCGCCAACCCGACGCGGCGACCACCGCAGCCTGGTGCTGGCCTTCTTCATCGTGCTGCCGCTGCAGTACGCACTGGTCTGGCACCGCGAGTTCAACCTGTTCACCGTGTTCATCCCGGTCTACGTGTTCCTCGCCATCCCGGTGGTGAGCGCCCTGGGGAACGACCCGCAGCGCTTCCTGGAGCGCAACGCCAAGCTGCAGTGGGGCATCATGGTCTGCGTCTACGGCATGAGTCACGTGCCCGCCCTGTTGCTGCTGCAGTTCCGCGGCTTCGAGGGCCGGATGGCCTTTCTGCTGGTCTTCCTGGTGCTGGTGGTGCAGACCTGCATGCTGGTGCAGCACCTGGTGGCGCGCCGGCTGGACCGGCCGGTGGCCCCGGCCATCAGCGAGAGCTTCCAGTGGCGCAGTTGGGCCGCCGGTCTGGTGGCCGGAGGTCTGCTGGGCGCCGCGCTCGCCGGCCTGACGCCATTCAAACCCGGACGGGCGCTGGCCATGGCGCTGATCGCCTGCGCGGCCGGCTCGCTCGGTCACCTGGTCATGAAGGCCATCAAGCGCGACCGCGGCGTGACCCACTGGGGTGCCGCCGGCCGCTCGGTCACCGGCGCCAGTGGTGTGCTCGACCGGGTCGATGCCCTGTGCTTCGCCGCGCCAGTGTTCTTTCACTCGGTCCGCTGGACATTCGACCTCTGAACCGCCCGCCATGCGCATCCTCGGCATCGACCCCGGCCTGCAATGCACCGGCTTCGGCGTGGTTGACGCAGAGGGTTCTGCGCTGCACTACGTCGCCAGCGGCACCATCCAGACCAGTCCCAAAGACGGCGCCCTGCTGCCCGAGCGGCTGAAGATCCTGTTCGATGGCATAGGCGAGGTGGTGCAGCGCTACCAGCCCGGCGTGGCGGCTTGCGAGATCGTGTTCGTCAACGTCAACCCCCAGGCCACGCTGCTGCTGGGCCAGGCGCGAGGCTGCTGCCTCACGGCGCTGGTGGCCAACGGCCTGCCGGTGGCCGAATACACCGCGCTGCAGCTGAAGAAGGCCGTGGTCGGCTACGGGCGGGCGGACAAGGCGCAGATGCAGGAGATGGTCAAGCGCCTGCTGCAGCTGCCGGGCCTGCCCGGCAAGGACGCCGCCGACGCGCTCGGGCTGTGCATCACCCACGCACAGGTGGCGCGTAGCGTGGCGGCGATCAACAAGGTGGCCCCGACCCGGGCGCGCACCCACGCGGCCTACAAGGGTGGGCGGAGCTATTGACCCCCCCGCGCCGCCTGCGGCGTCACCCCCCAGGGGGCGATGCCTGTGGCCCGGCGAAGCCGGTTCCACGGCATCACTGGATGGGGTTCACCCTCGCCGGATCAATGCGTGGCGCAGCTACAGGATGCGCTCAAGGAACAGGATGCCGAAGAAGCCGAGCGCCGCGACCAGCGCCACTCTGAGCACCATCCAGCCCCAGCGCAGGTAACGGGGATTGCTGGTGAAGGCGTAGGCGGCGAAACACACGCCGGACCCGATCAGCAGCAGGACCAGGACGAAGCGCAGCAACAGCATGGCCGGTCGCTGGGGGGGCCGGTCACCAGGCCGGTGCGAGCTGGGCGAAGCCCAGCGGCGCTTCGCGCTCGTGCTCGAAGCTCACGATCTCGTAGGCGTCGGGCTGGGCCAGCAGCGCTCGCAGCAGCTGGTTGTTCATTGCATGACCGCTGCGGAAAGCGCTGTAGGCCGCCAGCAGCGGCTTGCCCACGATGTACAGGTCGCCAATGGCGTCGAGGATCTTGTGCTTGACGAACTCGTCCGAGTAACGCAGCCCGTCGGCGTTGAGCACCTTCACATCGTCCATCACGATGGCGTTGTCCAGACCACCGCCCAGACCCAGGCCGCGCGATCGCATCATCTCCACGTCTCGCGTGAAGCCGAAGGTGCGGGCGCGGGCAATCTCGCGCGCATAGCGGCCACTGCCCATGTCGAACTCGACGCGCTGGCCGGTGGCGTTCACCGCCGGATGGTCGAACTCGATCTCGAACGCGAGCTTGTAGCCGTGGAACGGGTCCAGCCGCGCCCACTTCAGGTTGCGCCCCTCACCTTCGCGCACCTCGACCGGCTTCTTCACACGGATGAAGCGCTTGGCCTTGTTCTGCAACGCGATGCCAGCGCTCTGCAGCAGGTAGACAAAGGACGCCGACGATCCGTCGAGGATGGGCACCTCTTCGGCCGTGATGTCGATGTAGAGGTTGTCCAGCCCGAGCCCGGCGCAGGCGCTCATCAGGTGCTCGATGGTGTTGACCTTGACGCTACCGTTGGAGATGGTCGAGGCCAGCCGGGTGTCGGTCACCGATTCGGCGGTGACCGGGATGTCCACCGGTTCGGGCAGGTCGACACGGCGGAACACGATGCCGGTGTCCGGCGCCGCCGGCCGAAGCGTCAGCTCCACCCGCTGTCCGCCGTGCAGGCCGACGCCGACCGCCTTGGTCAGAGATTTGAGGGTGCGTTGAGCGAGCATCCGTCGATTTTAGGTTGGCAAACGTCTTCGCATCGAGCAGAAAAACTATCCCCGCGATATGCGAGAGCGCCCTTCCCCTCAAGCAAACACCGCGGAACCGGCTTCGCCGGGCCGCAGGTGTTGCACCCTTGGGGGGTGACGCCGCAGGCGGCGCGGGGGGATCCTCAATCGGCTTGCTTGCGAAGGAACGCGGGGATCTCGAAGTCGTCCATGCCGCCCGAGGCCAGCGCATCGACCTTGGCCGCCGCCTGGGTGCGGTTGGTGCGCCACACGCTCGGCACGGCCATGGTCTCGTAGTTGGGCTGCGCAGCCCCGGTGCCGGCCACCGCGGCATTGACCGTGGGCACGGTGAACGGGGTGTTGTCGGTGCCCGTGCGCAGCACCTGCAGGGGCGGCGCGGTGCGGCGGGCGCCGACGCGGCTCAGGCCCGTGGCCACCACGGTCACGCGCATCTCGTCGCCCAGGCTTTCGTCGTAGGCGGCGCCGTAGATCACGTGCGCATCCGGTGCGGCGTAGGCCTTGATGGCGTTCATCGCTTCCTTCGACTCCTTGAGCTTCAGGCTGTCCTTCGATGCCGTCACCAGCACCAGCACGCCCTTGGCGCCGGACAGATCCACACCATCCAGCAGCGGGCAGGCCACGGCCTGCTCGGCAGCGATGCGGGCGCGGTCCGGGCCGCTGGCGGTGGCCGTGCCCATCATGGCCTTGCCGGGCTCACCCATCACGGTGCGCACGTCTTCGAAGTCGACGTTCACGTTGCCGTACTCGTTGATGATCTCGGCGATGCCGCCGACCGCATTCTTGAGCACGTCGTTCGCATGCGCGAAGGCCTCGTTCTGCGTGACTTCGTCGCCCAGCACCTCCAGCAGCTTGTCGTTGAGCACCACGATCAGCGAGTCCACATTGGCTTCCAGCTCAGCCAGGCCGGCGTCGGCGTTCTGCATGCGCTTGCCGCCTTCGAAGTCGAAGGGCTTGGTCACCACGCCCACGGTCAGGATGCCCATCTCCTTGGCCACGCGGGCGATGACCGGCGCGGCGCCGGTGCCGGTGCCGCCGCCCATGCCGGCGGTGATGAACAGCATGTGCGCGCCATTGATGGCGGTGCGGATCTCGTCGACCGCCATTTCGGCAGCCTCGCGCCCCTTTTCGGGCTTGCTGCCGGCGCCCAGGCCGGTGCCACCGAGCTGGATGGTGCGGTTGGCCAGACTGCGCGTGAGCGCCTGTGCATCGGTGTTGGCGCAGATGAACTCCACGCCCTGGACGTTGCGGTCGATCATGTGGTCCACCGCGTTGCCGCCACCGCCTCCGACGCCGATGACCTTGATCTGGGTACCCATGTTGAACTCTTCCACTTCGATCATTTCGATGCTCATGTCACTCTCCTGTGTGGCCCTTTTCCGCTGGGGTCCGGGCATGGTTTCGATTGTATTGACGGGGGTTTTGAAAGCTGTCGAGGAGAACCCTCAGCCAGGCGGTCCGGTGCATTCGCGGCAGCGGTCGAGACGGCGGGCTCCGGTGTTGATCGTGTTCATCAGAAGGTCCCCACAAACCAGTTCTTCACGCGGTCCAGCGCGCTCTGCATCGAGCCCGCCTTCTGCGCCACCTTGTGACCTCGCACGCGGGCCAGCCGCGCCTCTTCAAGCAGTCCCATGACGGTGGCGGCCCGCGGCTGCGCCACCATGTCAGACAGGGCACTGGTGTACTGGGGCACGCCGCGGCGCACCGGCTTGAGGAAGATGTCCTCACCGAGTTCGACCATGCCCTGCATCACCGCGCTGCCGCCGGTGAGCACGATGCCCGAGGACAGCACCTCCTCGAAGCCCGAGTCGCGCACCACCTGCTGCACGAGGGCGAAGATCTCCTCGACGCGCGGCTCGATCACGCCGGCCAGGGCCTGGCGGCTGAGCATGCGCGGGCCGCGGTCGCCCAGACCGGGCACCTCGACCTGGGTGTCCGGGTCGGCCAGCAGCTGCTTGGCGCAGCCGCTCTCGACCTTGATGTCCTCGGCGTCCTTGGTCGGCGTGCGCAACGCCATGGCGATGTCGCTGGTGATGAGGTCGCCCGCGATCGGGATCACCGCCGTGTGGCGGATCGCGCCGCCGGCGAAGATCGCCACATCCGTCGTGCCGGCGCCGATGTCCACCAGGGCCACGCCCAGGTCCTTCTCGTCCTCGGTCAGCACGGCCTGGCTCGACGCCAGCGGGTTGAGCATGAGCTGGTCGACCTCCAGGCCGCAGCGGCGCACGCACTTGATGATGTTCTCGGCCGCGCTCTGTGCGCCGGTGACGATGTGCACCTTGGCCTCCAGGCGGATGCCGCTCATGCCGATCGGCTCCTTCACTTCCTGGCCGTCGATCACGAACTCCTGCGGCTCCACCAGCAGCAGGCGCTGGTCGGTCGAGATGTTGATCGCCTTGGCGGTCTCGATCACGCGCGCCACGTCGGCGGTGGTCACCTCGCGGTCCTTGATGGCCACCATGCCGCTGCTGTTGATGCCGCGGATGTGGCTGCCGGTGATACCGGTGTAGACGCGGGCAATGCGGCAGTCGGCCATCAGCTCGGCCTCTTTCAGCGCCTGCTGGATGCTCTGCACGGTGGCGTCGATGTTGACCACCACGCCGCGCTTGAGGCCGTGGCTGGCGGACACCCCCAGTCCGGCCAGCTTGAGCTCGCCGTTGGCCTGGACTTCGGCCACCACCACCATGATCTTGGCGGTGCCAATGTCCAGTCCCACCACCAAATCCTTGTATTCCTTGGCCATGATCGTTGTCTGTTCAGCGGTTTCGTGTTGGGGTCGCAGGGGTGTCTTCGGTCACGGTCGTCACGCCCTGCACGCGCAGGGCGTAGCCATTGGGGTAACGCAGGTCCACCGACTGCAGGGCTCCGGGATAGCGCTGCGCCAGCTGTCCCACCGTGGTGGTGAAGCGGCGCGTGCGCGCGAGCAGCTCGTCGCTGCTGCCCCGCCCCAGTTCCAGGCGGGTGCCGTTGTCCAGCTCGGCGCGCCAGCTGCCGCGCTCGTTGAGTTCCAGGCGGACCAGGGTCCGGTCCAGCCGGGCGACTTCTTCGGACAGGCTCTGGTACAGGGTCCACACCAGCGGCGCCTGCTCCGGCGGCCCGGCCAGTTCGGGCAGACCGTCGCCCTCGTCGGGGCTGGCCTCGAACACCTCACCCAGGCGGCTGACCAGCTGGCCCGAGCCGGACTGGCCCCACCAGGCCACGGCCTCGTGCTCTTCCAGCGTGACCCGCAAGCGGTTGGGAAACTCGCGCTGCACCCGGGCGTGGCGCACCCAGGGCACGGCCTCGAACATCCGGCGCACCTGCTGCAGGTCCAGGGTCAGGAAGCTGCCTTCCAGCTTGCGCAGCGGGGTCGCGAGCTGCGCCCGCAGACCGACGGCGTTCTGATGGCCCAGGTCGCCCTGCACGCTGATGCCCTTGAGGGTCCAGGCCGGGTGGCGCGCGATCCAGGTGCCGACCGCGCCCAGGCAGAGCAGGACAAAGACCACGACCAGGCCACGCGTGACCACGGTCATGAGTCGGATGTCCAGGGGCAGGTCGGTGTGCTGCATGGTGCGTGCTTCAGGCCTTGGCGTTGTCCAGCGAAGCAGTCGCCAGCACGGTCAGGCAGAGGTCCTCGTAGGACAGGCCGGTCGCACGCGCCGACATCGGCACCAGCGAGTGGCCGGTCATGCCGGGCGAGGTGTTGATTTCCAGCAGCCAGGGCTTGCGCGTGGCGGCGTCGATCATCACGTCGGCGCGCGCCCAGCCGCGGCAGTCCAGCGCGCGGAAGGCTTTGAGCACCAGCGCCTGGATCGCAGCTTCCTCGCCCTCGGGCAGGCCGCAGGGCACGAGGTACTGCGTGTCGTCGGTGAAGTACTTGTGCTGGTAGTCGTAGTTGCCGTCGGGCGCCACGATGCGGATCACCGGCAGCGCGCGGGCCGACGCCCCCGTGCCGAGCACCGGAATCGTGACTTCGTCTCCAGCGATGAACTGCTCGCACATCACCATCGGGTCCTGGCCCGAGGCCAGCGCATAGGCCGCGTCGCACTGCTCCAGGGTCGTCACCTTGGTCAGGCCGATGGTCGAGCCCTCGCGCACCGGCTTGACGATCATCGGCGAGCCCAGCGCCTCGAAGGCGGCGCGGGTCTCGGCCGCGCTGTGCACCTGGCGCCAGGCCGGCGTCGACAGGCCTTCGGCGATCCAGATGCGCTTGGTCATGAGCTTGTCCATGGCCACGCTGGAGGCCATCACGCCCGAGCCGGTGTAGGGAATGCCCAGCAGCTCCAGCGCGCCCTGCACCGTGCCGTCCTCGCCGAAGCGGCCGTGCAGCGCGATGAAGACGCGGTCAAACCCGTCGCGCTTGAGCTCGGACAGGTCGCGTTCGGCCGGATCGAAGGCGTGCGCGTCCACCCCCTTGGACTTCAGCGCGGCCAGCACACCGGTGCCGGACATCAGCGAGACCTCGCGTTCGGCGGAGCGCCCGCCCAGCAACACGGCCACCTTGCCGAGTGCCTTCACATCGATGGGTTTCACAACAGCTCCCACGTTCACACCTTGTCCTTGCCGGCCAGGTCGACCACCTGCCCGGCCACCGCGCCGATCGAACCGGCGCCCATGCACAGCACCACGTCGCCGTCGCGCGCGTTGTCCAGCACCGCCTGCGGCATGTCGGCGATGTCGTCCACGAACACCGGCTCCACCTTGCCCGCCACGCGCAGCGCGCGCGCCAGCGAACGACCGTCGGCCGCCACGATGGGCGCCTCGCCTGCGGCGTAGACCTCGGCCAGCAGCACCGCATCGGCCTGGCCGATCACCTTCACGAAATCCTCGAAGCAGTCGCGGGTGCGGCTGTAGCGGTGCGGCTGGAAGGCCAGCACCAGGCGGCGGCCCGGAAAGGCGCCGCGCGCGGCCGCCAGCGTGGCCGCCATCTCCACCGGGTGGTGGCCATAGTCGTCCACCAGGGTGGCGGTGCCGCCCGCGGGCAGCGCGGCCTCGCCATAGCGCTGGAAGCGGCGACCCACGCCCTTGAACTCGGCCAGCGCCTGCTGAACCGCGGCGTCCGGCACGCCCAGTTCCTCGGCGATGCCGATGGCGGCCAGCGCGTTGAGCACGTTGTGCATGCCCGGCAGGTTCAGCACCACTGGCAGCGGCGGCTGGCCGTCGTCGCGCAGCACGTTGAAGTGCATCTGCCCACCGACCGCCTGCACGTCGACCGCGCGCAGCTGGGCATCTTCCGAGAAGCCGTAGCGTGTGATCGGCCGGGCGATGCGCGGCAGGATGTCTCGGATCGCCGGGTCGTCCACGCAGACCACGGCCGCACCGTAGAACGGCATCTTGTGCAGGAAGTCCACGAAGGCCGACTTGAGCTTGCCGAAGTCGTGCCCGTAGGTGTCCATGTGATCGGCGTCGATGTTGGTGACGACCGACAGCACCGGCAGCAGGTTCAGGAACGAGGCGTCCGACTCGTCGGCCTCGACCACGATGTACTCGCCCGAGCCCAGCTGCGCGTTGGCGCCGGCGCTGTTCAGGCGCCCGCCGATCACGAAGGTCGGGTCCATGCCGGCGGCGGCCAGCACGCTGGCCACCAGGCTGGTGGTGGTGGTCTTGCCGTGCGTGCCGGCAATGGCCACGCCCTTCTTCATGCGCATCAACTCGGCCAGCATCACCGCGCGCGGCACCACTGGAATGAGCTTTGCGTGCGCCGCGACCACCTCGGGGTTGTCGTCCCTGACCGCGGTGGAGGTGACGATGGCGTCGGCGCCTTCGATGAACCTCGCGTCGTGGCCCTTGTGCACCGTGGCGCCCAGCGAGACCAACCGCCGCGTGGCCGCGTTCTCGCCCAGGTCGGTGCCCGAGACCACGTAGCCCTGGTTGAGCAGCACCTCGGCGATGCCGCTCATGCCCGAGCCGCCGATGCCCACGAAATGGATGTGCCGGATCGCGTGCTTCATGACGCCTTCACCTTCGCGAGTTGCTCGCAGGCCGTCACCACGGCGGCCACGGCCTGTGTTTTTTCCATCTGTTTGGCCTTGGTGGCCATCTCCATCAGTTGTGCACGGTTCACCGAGCGCAGGCGCTCGGCCAGCGACTGCGCCGTGAGCTCGGTCTGCGGCACCAGCCAGGCGCCACCCGCCTCGACGAGGAAACGGGCGTTGGTGGTCTGGTGGTCGTCGACCGCATGCGGGAAAGGCACGAACAGTGCGGCGGCACCCACCGCGGCGATCTCGGTCACCGTGGAAGCGCCGGCCCGGCAGACGATCAGGTCGGCATGGGCAAAGGCTGCGGCGGTGTCGTCGATGAAAGGCGTGAGCTCGGCCTGCACGCCGGCCGCCGCGTAGTTGGCCTTCAGCGCCTCGATCTGCTTCTCGCCGCTCTGGTGAACCACCACCGGGCGCTCGTCCTCGGGCAGCAGCGCCAGCGCCTGCGGCACGGTGTCGTTGAGCGCCTTCGCGCCCAGGCTTCCACCCACCACCAGCAGCCGCAGCGGACCACTGCGACCCGAGAAGCGCTCCGCGGGGGCGGCCTGCCGCAGGAACTCGGCGCGCAGCGGGTTGCCCACCCACTCGGCCTTCCTGAACACGTTCGGGAAGGCGGTGAACACGCGGTCGGCGATGCCCGAGAGCACCTTGTTGGCCATGCCGGCCACCGAGTTCTGCTCGTGCAGCACCAGCGGCTTGCCGCGCAGCACGCCCATCATGCCGCCCGGGAAGGTGATGTAGCCGCCCAGGCCCACCAGCACGTCGGGCTTCACGCGCCCGACCATGGTGAAGGCCTGCGCAAACGCCTTGAGCAGGCGCAGCGGCAGCAGCACCAGGGTCGACAGACCCTTGCCACGCACGCCGCCGAAGTCGATCAGTTCCAGCGGAATGCCGCGCGGCGGCACCAGGCGACTTTCCATGCTGCCCGGCGAACCCAGCCAGTGCACACGCCAGCCCTTCTCGCGCAGCGCTTCGGCCACGGCGAGGCCCGGGAAGATGTGGCCACCGGTGCCGCCGGCCATGATGAGGGCGCAGGGCTGACCCTGGTGGACGCTGCTCATGAGCGGCCTCCCTTCATCAGCAGGCGGTTCTCGTGGTCCACCCGCAGCACGATGGCCAGCGCCACCAGCTCCAGCAGGATGGCCGAGCCGCCGTAGCTCATCAGCGGCAGGGTCAGGCCCTTGGTGGGCAGGGCGCCGAGGTTCACGCCGATGTTGATGAAGGCCTGGAAGCCGATCCACAGCCCCACGCCCTGGGCCACCAGCCCGGCGAACACCTGGTCCAGCGCAATCGCCTGGCGCCCGATCAGCACGATGCGGCGCACCAGCCAGAGGAAGGCGGCGATGATGATCGTCACGCCCACCAGACCGAACTCCTCGCCCACCACCGCGAGCAGGAAGTCGGTGTGCGCCTCGGGCAGCCAGTGCAGCTTCTCCACGCTGCCGCCGAGGCCGACACCGAAGATCTCGCCACGGCCGAAGGCGATCAGCGAATGCGACAGCTGGTAGCCCTTGCCCAGCGCGTACTGCTCGGACCAGGGGTCGAGGTAGGCGAAGATGCGCTCGCGCCGCCACTCGCTCATCATCACCATCAGGGCGAACGCGGTCACCACCACCAGCACGATCAGGAAGAACATGCGGGCGTTGACGCCGCCCAGGAACAGGATGCCCATGGCGATCACCACGATCACCATGAACGCGCCCATGTCGGGCTCGGCCAGCAGCAGCATGCCCACCACGGCCAATGCCACGGCCATCGGCGCCACGGCGCGGAAGAAGCGCTCCTTCACGTCCATCTTGCGCACCATGTAGTCGGCGGCGTACAGCAGGATGGTGAGCTTGGCCAGCTCGGAGGGCTGGAAGTTGATGACCCCCAGCGGAATCCAGCGGCGGGCGCCGTTCACGCCCTTGCCGATGAAGGGAATCAGCACCACCACCAGCAGCAGCAGTGCCAGCGCGAACAGCCAGGGCGCGTAACGCTCCCAGGTCTGCATGGGCACCTGGAAGGCGATCAGCGCGGCCACCAGACCGATCACGATGAACAGGCCGTGCCGCAGCGCGAAGTGGGTCTGGGCGTAGTTGGCGAAGCGGGGGTTGTCGGGTAGCGCGATGGAGGCCGAATAGACCATCACCAGGCCCCAGGCCAGCAGGGCCACCACCACCCACAGCAGGGGCTGGTCGAAGCCCAGCTCGCGCACGGGCCGCTGGCGCAGGCCGGCGTAGGTCCGGCTGGACAGGCGCACCGGCAGGCCATCGGTGCCGAGCGCGTTGCCCAGGCCCACGAGCGCGGGCATCTTGCCGCCCAGGGTGGTGCGCAGGCGCTGCAGGAAGCTGGCGAGGGCGGCCTTCACGACTCCCCTCCCAGCATCACACCGCGCTCATCGGCCAGCGCACGCACCGCCTCAATGAACACGTCGGCACGGTGCTTGTAGTCGCGGAACATGTCCAGACTCGCGCAGGCGGGCGACATCAGCACCGCATCCCCGGCCTGGGCCAGCTGGGCGGACAGGGTCACCGCGCCGGGCATCGTCTCGGCCTCGACCATCGGCACGCCAGCCTGCTGCAGCGCCTCGGCGATCTGCTCGCGGATCCTGGGGCCGTCGCGCCCGATCAGCACCACGGCGCGTGCGTGGCGGGCCAGCGGCTCGGCCAGTGGGCCGAAGTCCTGGCCCTTGCCGTCGCCGCCGAGGATGACAACCAGGCGCCGGTCGACGCCCAGGCCGCGGATGGCGGCCAGCGTGGCGCCGACATTGGTGCCCTTGCTGTCGTCGAAGTATTCGACGTCGTCCAGGATGCCGATGGGCTCAACGCGGTGCGGCTCGCCGCGGTACTCGCGCAGGCCGTGCAGCATCGGGGCCAGCGGCGCACCGGTGGAAGTGGCGAGCGCCAGCGCCGCCAGCGCGTTGGCAGCGTTGTGGCGACCGCGGATGCGCAGCGCATCCACCGGCATCAGGCGCTGGAAGTAGATCTCTTCGCCGGCGTCCTGGCCACGCCCGCGCTGGCGGGTTTCGTCCAGGGCCAGCGCCCGCACCAGCCAGTCCATGCCATTGACCGACTCGATGCCCCAGTCGCCCGCGCGCACCGGGGTGTCCAGACCGAAGCTGGTCCAGGGGCGGGCCGGCTGCTGGCGGTTGCGGCCACCGATCTTGACCGTGACCATGCCCGGCGCCATGGCGGCCACCAGCGGGTCCTCGCGGTTGAGCAGCATGAGCGCCCGCACGCCGAACACGGCGGCCTTGGCCTGGGCGTAGGCCACCATCGAACCGTGCCAGTCGATGTGGTCTTCGGTGATGTTGAGCACGGTGGCGGCGGTGGGCACCTGGTCCCAAGCGCCACCGGCGGTGCCGTCGAGCTGGAAGCTGGAGAGTTCGAGCACCCAGGCCTGCGGTAGGTGGGGCGGCTCGGGTTCCGGCGGGGGCGGCGGCACCAGCAGGGTCGGGCCTTCGTCGTCGGCCGCGGCTGCGGCGTCCTGCAGCGCGTCGCCCTCTTCCACGCTCTCTTCCACGCCCTCTTCCGCGCCATCGTCAGCCTCGGCGCTGGCGGGCACCTCCGGGGTGTCCTGCACCACTTCGGCGGGGTCCTGTGCGGTTTCCTCCGCCGCGCGGGCGGCGTCCTGTGCGACGGCTTCGCGCTCCGCGTCCAGCGACGCGGACAGCACGTCCAGCAGCGCCGGCCCGATGTTGCCGGCCACGGCCACCCGCAGCCCGGCGCGCTGCAGCAGCAGGCCGGTCAGCGAGGTCACGGTGGTCTTGCCGTTGGTGCCGGTGATGGCCAGCACCTTCGGGCGATAGGGCAGCTCCTCGCGCTGCGACAGGTCGCACAGCGCCTGGGCAAACAGGTCGAGCTCGCCGACGAAGGCCGCCCCGTGCGACTGCGCCCAGGTGCGGGCGGGCGCCAGCTGCTCGGGCGGCAGGCCGGGGCTGCGCGCGATCACGTTCCAGGCCGCGCGCGCCAGCAGGGTCTCGTCGAAGGCACCGTGCACGAAATCGACCGACGGGCACTCGGCGCGCAGCGCCGCCAGCGACGGCGGGTTCTCGCGCGTGTCGGCCACGGTGACCTGTGCCCCATGACGCACGCACCAGCGCGCCATCGACAGCCCGGAAATGCCGAGGCCGAGGATCAGGACGTGTTGGTTTTGAAGGGCGTTCATCGTGGTGTCAACGCAGCTTCAGGGTGGACAGGCCGACCAGGCACAGCAGCATGGTGATGATCCAGAAACGGACCACCACCTGGGTCTCCTTCCAGCCCTTTTTCTCGAAGTGGTGGTGCAGCGGCGCCATCTGGAACAGGCGCCGGCCTTCGCCGTATTTCTTCTTCGTGTACTTGAACCAGCTCACCTGCAGCATCACCGACAGGGCCTCGACCACGAAGATGCCGCCCATGATGGCCAGCACGATTTCCTGCCGCACGATCACGGCGATGGTGCCCAGCGCGCCGCCCAGGGCCAGCGCGCCGACGTCGCCCATGAAGACCTGCGCCGGGTGAGTGTTGAACCACAGGAAGGCCAGGCCGGCGCCGGCCATGGCCGCGCAGAAGATCAGCAACTCACCCGCGCCGGGGATGTAGGGCAGCAGCAGGTACTTGGAGAACACCGAGCTGCCGGTGACGTAGGCGAACACGCCCAGCGCCGAGCCCACCATCACCACCGGCATGATGGCCAGGCCGTCCAGACCGTCGGTGAGGTTGACCGCGTTGCTGGCGCCGACGATGACCAGGTAGGTCATCACCACGAAGCCGAACACGCCCAGCGGGTAGCTGATTTCCTTGAAGAACGGCACCATGAGCCCGGCCTGCGGCGGCAGCTCGACCGTGAAGCCCGAGAGCACCCACTGGAAGAACAGCTCGATCACCCGCAGGTTGGTGGTGCCCGAGACGCTAAACACCAGGTAGAACGCGGCCAGCAGACCGATCAGCGACTGCCAGAAGTACTTCTCGCGCGAGCGCATGCCCTCGGGGTTCTTGTGCACCACCTTGCGCCAGTCGTCGGCCCAGCCGATGGCGCCAAAGCCCAGGGTCACCACCAGCACGATCCAGACGAAACGGTTGGTCAGGTCGAACCAGAGGATGGTGGACAGTGCGATGGAAAACAGGATCAGCACGCCCCCCATGGTCGGCGTGCCGCTCTTGCTCAGGTGGGTCTGCATGGCGTAACCGCGGATCGGCTGGCCGATCTTGAGCGCGGTCAGCCGGCGGATGAAGTACGGGCCGGCCACCAGGCCGACGATGAGCGCCGTCAGTGCGGCCATCACCGCGCGGAACGTGAGGTACTGAAAGACCCGCAGGAACCCGAATTCGGGTCCCAGGCTTTGCAGCCAGAGGGCCAGGCTAAGCAGCATGGGAGGTGTCCTTGTGGTTGTTCTGTCCGTCCGGTGTGGTCAGGGCCTGCAGCCCCTGCACGACCCGCTCCATGCGCATGAACCTCGACCCCTTGACCAGCACGCTCAGCACCGGCGCGGGCTGGGGCGCCGACACCGCGTGGCAGACGTGCGCGACCAGGGCCGACACGTCGGTCCAGTGGCGTGGCGCGGCTTCGCCGGCGACCTGCATGGCCTGCACGGCCTGCGCCATCCAGTCGCCGGTGCAGTGCACGGCCTCGATGCCCGAGGCCATGGCGTGGCGCAGCACCTCCAGGTGGAAGGCCAGCCCCTGCTCGCCCACCTCGCCCATGTCGCCCAGCACCAGCAGGCGCGGCGCCGGCAGCTCGGCGAGCACGCGGATGGCGGCGACGACGGAGTCGGGGTTGGCGTTGTAGGTGTCGTCCACCAGGGTCAGCGTGCGGCCGCCCAGCGGGAGGGCCAGCGCGCGCGAGCGCCCGCCCACCGGTTCGAAGGTTTCCAGGCCGCGTTCGATGTCGCGCAGCGCCACGCCCGCGGCCAGGGCGCAGGCGGCCGCGGCCAGCGCGTTGCGCACGTTGTGGCGACCGGCGATGTGCAGGCGGCAGGCCCCCGCGCCGGAGGGCGTCGTGAAGTCCAACACCCAGGCGCCGTCGCGCCACTCGGCGCGCAGGGCCCGCACATCGGCCTGCGGGTCGGTGTCGCTGAAGGTGAGCACGCGGCGCCCGTCGGCCAGTGCGCGCCAGAGGCCCGAATGCTCATCGTCGGAAGGAAACACGGCCACACCCGTGGCCTGCAGGGCAGCGATGACCGCGCCGTTTTCGCGCGCCACCGCCTCCACCGTGCCCATGAACTCCTGGTGCTCGCGCTGCGCGTTGTTGACCAGGGCCACCGTCGGCTGGGCCAGGGCGGCCAGGTAGGGAATCTCGCCGGGGTGGTTCATGCCCAGCTCGATCACCGCCAGCCGGTGCTCGGGCCGCAGCCGGAGCAGGGTCAGCGGCACCCCGATGTCGTTGTTCAGGTTGCCCTGCGTGGCGTGGGCCGCATCGCCCGCCGCCGCCCGCAGGATGGACGCGATCATCTGCGTCACCGTGGTCTTGCCGTTGCTGCCGGTCACGGCGATCAGCGGCAGCGAAAACTGTTCGCGCCACAGCCGCGACAGCTCGCCCAGGGCCAGGCGCGTGTCCGGCACCTCGGCGCCCGGCAGGCCGGCCGCCGCCAGGCCCCCGTGGGCGATGGCCGCCACGGCGCCAGCGGCCTGGGCCTGCGGCAGAAAGTCGTGGGCGTCGAAGCGCTCGCCCTTGAGCGCCACGAACAGGTCGCCGGGCTGCAGGCTGCGGGTGTCGGTGTGCACGCGGCGGATCGACGGCGGCAACTCGCCCACCGTGCGCGCGCCGGTCAGGCGGGGCAGCAGTTGCTGCAGGGCCTTCATGCCGCACCTCCTGCCGCCATGCGCTTCGCCAAGGCCAACTGCGCCTGCTCCAGATCGGAGAACGGGCGCTTGACGCCCATGACCTCCTGGTAATCCTCGTGCCCCTTGCCCGCGATCAGCAGCACGTCGCGCGCACCGGCCGCCATCACCGCCTGCGCGATCGCCTGGCCGCGGTCGGCCTCGATCTGCGCCGATGCCGGATGCGCCAGCCCCGCTGCCATCTGCCGCAGGATCTCGGCCGGGTCTTCGGTGCGCGGGTTGTCGCTGGTCAGCACCACCCGTTGGGCCTCGCGCTCCGCCACCGCGGCCATGAGCGGGCGCTTGCCCGGGTCGCGATCACCGCCACACCCGGCGATGGCCCACAGGGCGCCCCCGCGCTGGCGGGCCATGGGTTGCAAGGCTCTCAGAGCCTTCTCCAGCGCGTCCGGCGTGTGGGCGTAGTCCACCAGCACCAGCGGCTGGCCGGCCACGGCCGGCACCTGCTCCATGCGCCCGGGCACCGGGCTGAGCGCGGCGCAGGCGCGCAGGGCCTCGGCCAGCGACACCCCCAGGGCGCGCGCGGCCCCGACCACACCCAGCAGGTTCGACACGTTGTAGTGCCCGATCAGGTCCAGCGCGAGATCACCCCGGTCCACCTCGGCCCCGTGGGCGTCGCGTTCGACCACCACGAAGCGCATGCCGTGGTCGGTGTAACGGATGTCGCGCGCCATCAACCGCGCCGCGCGCTCGATGCCGACGCTCCAGCGGCTCAGCGACGGGCAACCGGCCAGGGCCTGGTCCAGCACCATGCCCTGGTCATCGTCGACATTCACCACGGCGTGCGCCAGGCCGGGCCAGTGGAACAGCCGGGACTTGGCCTCCCAGTAGTCGGCCATGCTGCGATGGAAGTCCAGGTGGTCCTGCGTGAAATTGGTAAACACCGCGACGCGGATCTGGCAGGCGTTGAGACGGCCCTCGACCAGGCCGATGGACGAGGCCTCGATGGCACAGGCCGACAGCCCTTCGTCGACCATGCCACGCAACCGCGCCTGCAGCAGCACCGGATCGGGCGTGGTCAGGCCGGTTGGGACCAGGGTGTGGCTGCGCTCTCCGGTCGCCGGCGGGCGGCCGATGCCCAGGGTGCCGACCACCGCGCACCCGCGCCCCACGGCGTTGAGCAGCTGCGCCATCCACCAGGCCGACGAGGTCTTGCCGTTGGTGCCTGTGAAGGCCACGAGGTCCAGCGACGCACTGGGATCGCCGTGGTAAGCGCTCGCGATCGGACCCGCCAGCGCCTTGAGCCCGGGCACCGCCCGCACCCGTTCGTCGCTGAAGCCCAAGGCCTCCACGCCTTCGGCCTCGACCAGCACCGCCGTGGCCCCGGCCTGCAGGGCAGCGGGCACAAACCGGCGGCCATCGGTCGCAAAACCCGGCCAGGCCACAAAGGCATCGCCCGGGCGCACCCGGCGGCTGTCGCACTGCAGCTCGCCGGTCACGCGTTCGCGCAACCAGTTGGCAATGTGGCGGGGATCGCTGTGCTGAGACATCAGAACGACTCCTCAACCACTTCGGTCACGATCTGCGGCTTGACGTTCATGTCCGGCTGCACGCCCAGGATGCGCAGGGTCTGCTGCACCGTCTCGCTGAACACCGGCGCCGCGACCAGTCCGCCGAAGTAGACCCCATTGGAAGGCTCGTCGATCATCACCGCCACCACGATGCGTGGCTGCTCAATGGGCGCGATGCCCACGAACCAGCTGCGGTACTTGTTGGCGGCGTAGCCCTTGCCCTCCTGCTTGTGGGCCGTGCCGGTCTTGCCGCCCACCGAATAGCCCATGGTCTGTGCCTTGGGCGCCGTGCCGCCGGGGCCGGTGGCCAGCTCCAGCATTTTGCGCACCGCCACCGCGTTCTTCTCGCTGAACACCCGCACGCCGGTGGCGGGGCCCTCGGTCTTGAGCATGCTCACCGGGATCAGCTCGCCGTTGCGGGCGAAGATCGTGTAGGCCTGCGCCAGCTGGAACAGCGACGCCGACAGGCCGTAGCCGTAACTCATGGTGGCCTGTTCGATGGGGCGCCAGGTCTTGTACGGCCGCAGACGGCCCGACACGGCGCCGGGGAACGGCACCTGCGGCTTCTGGCCGAAACCGGCCTGGGCGTAGGTCTCCCACATCTCGCGCGGATGCATCTGCATCGCCATCTTGACGGTGCCGACGTTGCTCGACTTCTGGATGATCTCGTTGACCGTCAGCACCTCGTGCGGGTGGGCGTCGCTGATGGTCGAGCCGCCGATGGTGACGCGTCCGGGCGCAGTCTGAATCTGCGTGGTGGGCCGGACCAAACCCTTCTCCAGCGCCAGCGCCGCGATGAAGGGCTTCATCGTGGAGCCGGGCTCGAAGCTGTCCGTCAGCACGCGGTTGCGCAGTTGCTCGCCGCTGAGGTTGACGCGCTTGTTGGGGTTGTAGCTGGGGAAATTGGCCAGCGCCAGCACCTCGCCGGTCTGGGCATCCAGCACGATCACGCTGCCGGCCTTGGCCTTGTTCTCCTTGACCGCCTCACGCAGCTTCTCATAGGCGAAGAACTGGACCTTGCTGTCGATGGACAGCTGCAGGTCCGGCCCGTCGACCGGCGGGATCACGTCGCGCACGTCCTCGATCACACGCCCCAGGCGGTCCTTGATCACCCGGCGCGAACCGGCCTTGCCGGCCAGCTGGGAGTTGAAGGCCAGCTCGACACCCTCCTGGCCACGGTCTTCCACGTTGGTGAAACCCACCACATGCGCTGCCGCCTCCCCTTCAGGGTACTGGCGCTTGTACTCACGGCGCTGGTAGATGCCCTTGATGCCGAGGGCCGCAATCTCCTTGGCGATCGGCTCGTCGACCTGGCGCTTGATCCAGACAAAGGTCTTGTCCTCGTTGGCCAGCTTCTTCCTCAGGGCACTCAGCGGCATTTCCAGCAGCTTGGCCAGGTCCTTGAGCTTGGGCTCGGACTTGTCCACGTCCTCGGGAATGGCCCAGATGCTCTGCGCCACCACACTGGAGGCCAGGATCAGGCCATTGCGGTCCAGCACCCGGCCGCGGTTGGCCGGCAGCTCCAGCGTGCGGGCAAAACGCACCTCGCCCTGGCGCTGGAAGAACTCGTTGCCGAACACCTGCACGTAGGCCGCGCGGGCGCCCAGACCGGCGAACGCCAGCGCCAGCAAGGCCACGACGAACTTGCTGCGCCAGACCGGCGTCTTGCTGGCCAGCAGCGGGCTGGCGCTGTAGTTGATGGCGCGGTGGCCGGACTTGCTCATCGCGCGCCCTCCACTGCACCGGCCGCAGGCGCCGGCTCGTTAACCGTGACGTATTCGGTGATGCCCGGCGTGACCGGGCGCATCTTGAGTTGGCGCACGGCCAGCTGCTGCACCCGGGCCGGCGTCGCCTGTTCGCGCTTCTGCACCTGCAACTGCTCGTGATCGGCCGCCAGACGGTGCGCCTGGGCATTGGCCTTGTCGATGGCCGTGTAGAGGCGGCGCGATTCGTACTGGGTGTGCACCAGGTAGAAGGCACTGGCCATCACGGCCGCGAGCAGCATGAGGTTGAGCCGGATCATGCCGCCACCTCCGTGCGCGTGGCCACACGCATCACGGCGCTGCGAGCGCGCGGATTGCCCTCGACCTCGGCCTGCGAAGGCATCACCCGGTGCACCTCGGCCAGGCGCGTGGGCGCCGGCTCGGCGAAGGGCACGCGCCGGTCCACAACGGCGCGCGAGTGGCGCGCCATGAACTGTTTGACCATGCGGTCTTCCAGCGAATGGAAGCTGATCACGACCAGCCGACCTCCGGGACGCAAGACATGAAGGCTGTCCTCTAGCGCTTGTTGCAGCTCTTCAAGCTCGGCGTTGATGAAAATCCGAAAAGCCTGAAATGTGCGCGTTGCAGGGTCCTTGCCCGGCTCGCGGGTTTTGACCGCGCCAGCCACGACTTCGGCCAGCTCGCGGGTGGTTCGAAGAGGGCCCCGTTCCTGTCGGCGACGATCAATCGCCTTTGCAACCTGTTGAGCAAACCGTTCTTCGCCGTATTCACGGATGACCTCCGACAGGGTGGACACATCGGCCGTTTCCAGCCATTGGGCGACGCTCTGTCCGCGCGTGGTGTCCATGCGCATGTCCAGAGGACCGTCGTGACGAAAAGAAAAACCCCTTTCGGGGTCGTCGATCTGGGGAGAACTCACACCCAGGTCCATCAACACCCCGTCCGCACTCTGCGGCCCAAGCTCGCCCAGTTGCCGGAAGCCCTGGTGACGGATGACAAACCGCGGATCGGCAGCCGCCAGTGCCTCGCCCACAGCGATCGCCTGCGGGTCCTTGTCGAACGCCGTCAGCCGCCCCGACGCGGCCAGCCGCCCCAGGATGGCGCGCGAATGTCCGCCACGGCCGAAGGTGGCGTCCACGTACTGTCCGTCGGGCCGAACGGAGAGTGCTTCCACAGCCTCGTTCAGCAGTACGGTTTGGTGTACCCATGGGTCGTTCACCGCCGTCCTCAGAAACTGAAGTCCTTGAGCACATCGGGCATGGGTTTCTGCATTTCCTCGGCCTCCTTGGCGGCGTAGGACTGCGCATCCCAAAGTTCCAGGTAGGAACCCATGCCCAGCAACACGGCGTCGCGGCTGATGCCGGCTGCGGCGCGCAGCTCGGGCGATACAAGGATCCGGCCCGAGGCGTCCATATCCACATCCATCGCATTACCCAGAAAAATGCGGCGCCACCACTGCGCATCCATCGGCAGCGAGGCAATGCGGGCCCGGAACTTCTCCCACTCGTCGCGGGGGAATACCATCAGACAGCCATGAGGGTGCTTGGTGATGGTCAGCTGACCGGACTGGGCGCTCAGGGCGTCGCGGTGCCGGGTCGGCATGGACAGCCGGCCTTTGGCATCGAGACTGAGAGAGGAAGCGCCTTGGAACACCCGGAATCACCCTGCTAAAAACACTTTTCACCACTTAATTGCACTTTTTTCCACTGTAGCAGGAAAAGCAGTGGCTGCAAGCTTCTGCGGGCAGTTTTTTTCCAATGAAATCAATCACTTAGAACACATTTTGAAGCAATTTCAACTTCAAAATACGCAGCAAAAGCAAGCACTTACAGCGCGCTGTGAATGTGATGCTTGAAAACCCTGTTACACACAGGGTGGGCGACAGACGGCCAGGGATGCGGGCATCGCCCGCCAGGGGTCAATGAAAAATCCCGGCGACCCTGAGGGCGGCCGGGACTGCATGCCAGGAACGGCCATCAGAGGATGTAGCGGGACAGATCCTCGTTGCGGCTGAGTTCGGCCAGCCTGCCGTTCACATACGCGGCGTCGATCACCACCGTGCTGTTCTGCAGGGAGGTGGCGCCGAAGCTGACCTCGTCCAGCAGGTGCTCCATCACCGTCGCCAGGCGGCGCGCGCCGATGTTCTCGGTGCGCTCGTTCACGTCGCAGGCAATCTGCGCGAGCTGGCGGATGCCATCGGGCTTGAACTCCAGCGCCACGCCCTCGGTGGCCAGCAGGGCCTGGTACTGCTTGACCAGGCTGGCATGGGTGCTGGTGAGGATGGCCTCGAAGTCGTCCACCGACAGCGACTGCAGCTCGACCCGGATCGGGAAGCGCCCCTGCAGCTCGGGAATCAGGTCGCTGGGCTTGGCCAGGTGAAAGGCCCCGCTGGCAATGAACAGGATGTGGTCGGTCTTGACCATGCCGTACTTGGTCGAGACGGTGGTGCCTTCGACCAGCGGCAGCAGATCGCGCTGCACGCCCTGGCGGGACACCTCGGCACCGCCCGACTCGCTGCGCGAGGCCACCTTGTCGATCTCGTCGATGAAGACGATGCCGTTCTGCTCGGTGTTGTGCAGCGCACGCGTCCGCACGTCTTCCTCATTGACCAGCTTGCCGGCCTCCTCGTCGATCAGCAGCTTCATCGCCTCGGCGATCTTGAGCTTGCGTTTGCGCCGCCGCTCCTGTCCCATCTGGCTGAACATGCCGCGCAACTGCTCGGCCATTTCTTCCATGCCGGCCGGCCCCATGACCTGCATGGCGGGCGCCGACTCGGCGAGGTCAATTTCGATCTCGCGGTCGTCCAGCTGCCCCTCGCGCAGCTTCTTGCGGAAGGTCTGGCGGGCCGTGCTGTCGGGGTTGGGCTGCGGTTCACCGGACAGGCCACGCGGCGGCGGCAGCAGCACGTCAAGAATGCGGTCTTCGGCCGCGTCCTCGGCGCGCATGCGCTGCTTGCGCATATCGGTTTCGCGCGTCTGCTTCACCGCGATCTCGACCAGGTCGCGCACGATGCTGTCGACATCCTTGCCCACATAGCCCACCTCGGTGAACTTGGTGGCCTCGACCTTGATGAAGGGCGCATCGGCCAGCTTCGCCAGGCGACGCGCGATCTCGGTCTTGCCCACGCCGGTGGGTCCGATCATCAGGATGTTCTTGGGAGTGATTTCGGGGCGCAGCTTCTCGTCGACCTGCTGGCGGCGCCAGCGGTTGCGCAACGCGATGGCGACGGCGCGCTTGGCACCGTTCTGGCCGATGATGAAACGGTCGAGTTCGGAAACGATCTCCTGCGGCGTCATGGAGGACATGTTCAAAGCACCTCGACCGTGTGGTTCATGTTGGTGTAGATGCAGATCTCGCCGGCGATGGCCAGCGACTGCCGCACCACGTCCTCGGCGCTGAGCGCCGTATGCTGCACCAGCGCCCGCGCCGCGGCCTGCGCGTAGGCGCCGCCCGAGCCGATGGCAACCACCCCGTGTTCGGGCTCCAGCACGTCCCCGTTGCCGGTGATGATCAGCGCGGCACTGCGGTCACCGACTGCCAGCATGGCTTCGAGCCGGCGCAGCACACGGTCGGTGCGCCAGTCGCGCGTGAGGTCAATGGCCGCGCGCACCAGGTGGCCCTGGTGCTTTTCCAGCTTGGCCTCGAAACGCTCGAACAGGGTGAAGGCATCGGCGGTGGCACCGGCAAAACCCGCCAGCACCTGGTCGCGGTAAAGCTTGCGCACCTTGCGCGCGGTGCCCTTGACGACGACATTGCCCAGGGTGACCTGGCCGTCGCCTCCGATGGCGACCTGAACACCGTCGGGCGTCTCGCGGCGCACGCAGACGATGGTGGTTCCGTGAAAAGTGTCCATAGCAAAAGAAAGTGGAGGCAACTGGGCCGAACTCAAGCCCGTCGGCGCATTGAAGGGAGTCGTTCCAAGGCACCGCGGAACCGGCTACGCCGGGGCCGCCCGTGCCATCCCCTTGAGGGGATCGCGCGCAGCGCGGCAGGGGCGGGCCTAATCGTTCCTCACGACGACCTTGGCGTATTCGGTGATGCCGATGACATTGAAGAATGCCGACACCAGTCGGTGCACATCCACGAACTGCACAAGTCGCCCGGAGGCATGGTGCCCGGCCACCCAGTTCAGCAGCGTGCCAGCCGCGGAGAAGTCCACACGGATCAGGTTGCGGCACGAAATGATCATGACATCGGCCCCCTGCAGCCGATGCTCCAGATCCTCCAGGGTGGCCTGCGGATCACCACGGATCTCGCCAGACAGTTCCACCAGGCCCAGATGATTGAACTCTGTCGACGGGCCTTCGGCCCCCGACTCCGTCGTGTAGCCGGAAGAAACGGTCTCCCGCACCACCTCGCCCAGCACAGAGGCGCCCTCATCGGGGTCCACGGCGCCGTTGGTCATGGCCTTGAAGTGACAGCGCGGGCGCTCCCATCCCGGCGGCGACACCTCGTAGGTGACACAGAAGTCCAGCGCCGTCAGTTCAAACTCGTCGGGCCGGTTCATCACCCGCAAGACGGCCATGCGCAACTCCCACCAGAGCTGTTCGACGTCCCGGCGCCCCGAAGGCGTGAGTTGCTTGAGGACCTCGCGCAGGCGAGGTGCGTCAATGAAGGAGATCTCGACCTCCTGATCGCCCCAGAGCGTGAAGATGCCCAGCAATGCGCGCGCCGCCTTCACGTCGATGGACTCCAGCTCGGTCCATTCCAGCACCCAGGGCTGAGGCGCCCGGAGCAGCACGTTCTGCAGCGTGCCCACAGCATGGGCATCCAGCTCGGGATCGCAGGCCCAGGACGCCCGGGTCGGCGTGACGGACGGCTTGAAGGCCTTGCCGGTCATGGACGACACCAGCTCGGGCATGTCGTACCACTGGGGTGGCGAGCGGCCGAAGCGGTTCACAAAATCCACGGCGCGGCTCTCGAACGGCGCCATCTGCCCGGTCGCCCGGTACAGATCAAACAGGGCCAGCCAGTCGTCCAGCTGGTTCTCGCGCGGCCCGCCTTCTGCAATCGTGTCCTTGAGCCCCTGCTCGGCGCCTGCATCGTCTCCATTGGCGAAGCGGATGGCGGCTTCCTCGACCTCCGGGTCCTGGGCAATTTCGTGCACGTCCAGCGCATAGAAATGCGAGGCCGAGAAGCCCGACCCCGACCCGCCGCGAGCGGCGCCTGCGATCGCCGTACCCGAAGTGGGCGCCATCAGGCCTGTGCGCGCAGTCGACGGCGCCGGGCCAGTATCTGGTCCCGACTTGGGCGGAGGAACCGCTTCGCGAAGCACCGGCACGTTGTCCGGGGTTGGTGCCGGCGCCTGCGTCTTCGCAGCGGGCACCGAAAGCGGCTGGGGTGGCGAGGAGGTGGATTCGCCGTCGCCCAGTGTCGCCGCTTCGGTTTCGTTGTACTGGGCTCTGAGGCGCCTCTGCTCTTCCGCCTCCCTGGGGGAAACCGGTTTTTCCACCTTGCGCTCAAGGGGCGTACCTCCGGTAGAGTGCGCCCCGGAATTGGTCCCGCCGGTCACCAGCGAGTCAGGCCCCTTGGTCTTCCACCACTGCATCGACATCTGGGCTTCGATCTCGTCGATCTTCTTGAGCGTCATCGCCCGGTCATCGGGCTTGGAAGGAAGACTGCTCTGGAAGAAAGAAGGCCGGACGCCCTGGGCCCCGTCCACGGCGCCCTCACGGCTGCGAATCTTGCGCAGCATGTCGAACTCGCGCTTGCGCACGAAGTCGTTGCGCCGCTTGCGCTCGATCATCTCTTTGAGCGCCGCCTTGTTGTATTCGCTCTCCCGGTCGGCGTTGCGGGTGTCCAGATCCGCCCAGCTCGTGGTCGGATGACGCACGAACTTCACCACCTTGGACAGAAAGCCGCCGCTGGAATCGTCCTTGGACATGGATCAGGGTATGAGAGTGTTCCGCAGAAAAGGCCGCAATCAGTCACCAAACATCTTCTGCTTGAGCTCGCGCCGCTGTTGTGCCTCCAGCGACAGGCTGGCCGTCGGGCGCGCCATCAGGCGGCCAACACCAATCGGCTCACCCGTCTCTTCACAGTACCCGTAGTCGCCCGAGTCGATGCGGGCAATGGCCTGCTCGATCTTCTTGAGAAGCTTGCGTTCCCGGTCGCGGGTGCGCAACTCCAGAGCATGCTCTTCCTCGATCGTCGCACGGTCCGCGGGGTCGGGAACCACGACGGTGTCTTCGCGCAGGTGCTCGGTGGTTTCGCCGGCGTTGGCCAGCATGTCGTCCTTCAGCTGCGTCAACTTTCGACGGAAGAAAGCGAGTTGCACGTCGTTCATGTACTCCGAATCGGGCATGGACTGGACGTCCTGGTCGGTCAGTTTCTCGACCGGCAGAGACTTCCAGTTGTTGGCACGTTTCGGGTCTTTCTGGATGGCGGTGGGCGCGGGAGCAGTCATCACACGTTCGTTCGATAAAGAGAAGGTCGCCTTGGCGGCGTTGGGAGCATGGGTCGGAATGACCGCAGCCTGTGTCATCTGTTCCATCATCACTTTCTTGGCGGCCCGCTTGCCCAGAGGACGCGGCGTCGGTTCGATGATGATGGGCGCCGGAGCGGCCACGGGGGGCGGCACGACGGTCGACTTCTGTTTGGTCACCGCCTTGGCCGGTGGCGCCGGCACCTTGACCGGAGCCGGTTTGCTGGCTGGCTTCGCTGCAGGCTTGGGAGCTGCCGCAGGCTTGGCGGCAGCCAGCGCCTTGGGGCCAGCCGTCTTTTTGGCGGCAGGCAGAGCGGTTTTGGAGGCCAACTTGGCCGCAGGCTTGCCGACCGTAGCCCTGGCACTGGCCGGCTTCGCCGTGGTTTTCGCAGCGGCCTTGGCAGGCGCCTTGGAAGCCGGGGCCACAGCAGACGCGGATCGCCCCTTGCCGGCCGACGCGGCGGGTTTGCGATTC
Source organism: Hydrogenophaga pseudoflava NBRC 102511 (assembly GCF_001592285.1). GTDB lineage: Bacteria > Pseudomonadota > Gammaproteobacteria > Burkholderiales > Burkholderiaceae_C > Hydrogenophaga > Hydrogenophaga pseudoflava. The sequence continues at coordinate 44,971 of NZ_BCWQ01000005.1, forward strand.
TTCGCGGTGGGGGTGGCCTGGGCTTTCACAAAGGATCTCCTCTCAGTGCCTGACGCTGCCTGGTGGCGGGGTGGCGCGCTGGACGGGGTGGAGCCCCCGACCGCATCGCTTTGCTCGGCCGAAGCCGGCTGGTTTGTGGTTATACCCCGTTTGCGAACGTCGGTAGCGCCTGCCTGCCTCTGCTGGCGGACAGATGACTCGGGTAGGCTGCGGGCTGCCGACTTGGGCGGCGATTGTAACGACGCGGCCCTCAAAGACACTGACGCGGGATCCGAGGGAAAACCCAGGCTCTGGAGAAGCGAGACAAACAGCATCAGGGGCTCCGTTCCCGCTTTGTTGGCACAAGCGTCCGCTCAAACCAGCGCCTGGTCGAGACCCTGGACCAGGATATCCTTGGGCAGGTCGATGCCGATGAACACCATCTTGCTGGTGCGGGCCTCACCTTCGGCCCACAGCGGCCCCAGGTCACTGCCCATGAGCTGGTGCACGCCCTGGAAGATCACCTTGCGGTCGGTGCCCTGCATGTTCAGCACGCCCTTGTAGCGCAGCATCTTGGGGCCGTAGACCTGCACGATGGCGCCCAGAAAGTCCTCCAGCTTGGCAGGGTCGAACGGCTTGTCGGCCCGGTAGACGAAGCTTTTCACATCGTCGTCGTGGTGATGGTGGTGGCCATGGGCATGACCGTGCTGGTGCGACGGGTGGTTGCAGTGCTCGCCGTGTTCGTGGTCATGGTCGTGGTGTTCATGGCCATGGTCGTGATCGTGGTCATCCACGCTCAGGAAGTCCGGGTCGATGTCCAGCTTGGCGTTCAGGTTGAAGCCGCGCAGGTCGAACACCTCCTTGAGCGCCACCTCGCCGAAATGCACCGGGCGCATGGGCGCGCGCGGGTTCATGTGTTTGAGGCGGTGGATCAGCGCGTCCACCTCGTCCTGGGACACCAGGTCGGCCTTGCTGATGAAGATCTGGTCGGCAAAGCCCACCTGGCGGCGCGCTTCCTGGCGGTCGTTGAGCTGGTCGGCGGCGTGTTTGGCGTCCACCAGGGTCAGGATGGAGTCCAGCAGGTACTGCTCGGCCACCTCGTCGTCCATGAAGAAGGTCTGCGCCACGGGCCCCGGGTCGGCCAGGCCGGTGGTCTCGATCACCACGCGCTCGAAGTCCAGCTCACCCTTGCGTTTTTTCTGTGCCAGGTCGGCCAGTGTGGCGCGCAGGTCGTCGCGGATGGTGCAACAGATGCAGCCGTTGCTCATCTGGATGATGTTTTCCTGCGTGTCGGCCACCAGGATCTCGTTGTCGATGTTTTCTTCACCGAACTCGTTTTCGACCACCGCGATCTTCTGACCATGCGCCTCGTTCAGCACGCGCTTGAGCAGCGTGGTCTTGCCCGAGCCGAGGAAGCCGGTGAGGATGGTGGCAGGGATGAGCGACATGGCAGGTTCCGTATGCAAAAAGCAGGCCGGGAGTGTAGTGCAGCGATGTGACCGTGCTGCTCAGAGTTTTTTCATGACGACCAATCCCTTCAGGTATTCGCCCTCGGGGAACGCGGTGGTCATCGGATGGTCGCAGGCGCCGCCCAGGCGCTGCAGGATGGCGCCGTCGACGCCCGCATCGCAGGCCGCCGAGGCCACGATCTTGTGGAACAGCTCGACACCAATGCCGCCCGAGCATGAGAAGGTGAACAGCACACCACCGGGTGGCAGCAGCTTGAAGGCCAGGCGGTTGATGTCCTTGTAGGCGCGGGCGGCACGTTCGGCGTGCGCCGCCGTCGGCGCCAGCTTGGGCGGGTCGAGCACGATGGCGTCGAACAACCGGCCCTCGGCCACAAACTGGCGCAGCGAGGCGTTGACGTCGGCGTCGAGGAAAGTCGCCTGGGTCGGGTCCAGCCCGTTGAGCACCAGGTTGGCGCGCGCCTGCTCCAGCGCCGGACCCGACGAGTCGATGCTGGTCACATGCCCGGCCCCGCCGGCCAGCGCCGCGACCGAAAAGCCGCCGGTGTAGCTGAAGCAGTTGAGCACCTGGGCGAACTTCAGGCGCTTCGTGTACCCGTGCAACGCCAGCCGGCTGTCGCGCTGATCCAGGTAGTAGCCGGTCTTGTGGCCCAGGGCGATGTCCAGGCCCAGGCGCCAGCCGTGTTCCTGCAGCTCGAAGGCGGTGGGGCCGTCGCCGCGCAGCCAGCCGGTCACCTCGGGCAGGCCTTCGAGAGCGCGCGAACTGGCGTCGGAGCGTTCGTACAGGCGCGGGCAGCCGGTCAGTTCGACCAGCGCGTCGGCGATCACGTCTTTCCAGCGCTCCACCCCGGCCGCACCGAACTGGGCCACCAGGGTGTCGCCATAGCGGTCCACCACCAACCCCGGCAGGCCGTCGGACTCGCCGTGCACCAGGCGCAGCCCATTACTGGCAATACCCATGCGCTCGCGCAGTGCGATGGCGCGGCGCAGCGTGTCACGGAAGAAAGCGGCGTCGATGCGCTGGGCCTGGTCGAAGCTCCAGGCGCGCACACGGATCCTGGAACTGGGCGAGTACGCACCCCAGGCGAGGAACTGGCCGTCGGCGCTGTCCACACGCACGGTTTCTCCGGCATCGGCGCCGCCCTTGGCAATCGCGCCGTCGAACACCCAGGGGTGCCGGCGCTGCAGCGAGCGTTCCTTGCCGGGCTTGAGTCTGATGATCTTCATGCGGGGATTGTGCCCCGCGCAAAGTCAGGGGCGCAGGTAGACGAAGCCTTCGCGGGCCTGCAGCCGGGCCACCTCGGCCACGCCGGAAGGCACGATCTTGGCTTCCATCGCCACCTTGGAAGCGTCGATCTTGCGCGAGACCAGGGTGTTGTTGCAGACCCGGAACTCCACGCCCTTGGCCGCCAGTTCGCCGATGGCGCCGGCAAACGGCTGCTCCATCTGGTTGGTCGCGCCATCGAGCAGGAAGTCGATGCCCAGGCCATGGGCGACCACCACGATCTTGGCCTTGGGGTCGGCCGCCAGGTGGTTGCGAATGTTGTTGATGGCGCGCGAGGCCTGGGGAATGCCTTCGCTCATGTGGTAGACCGTCTTGATCACGTCGTCGGCCGCGTGCGACGGCGCCGACACCGCAAGGAAAAGGGCGAGCAATGCGGCCTTGAAGGCCAGGAACAGTCGGGGCATGGGGAAGTCTCCTAAGGTGTCGCGCCAGACAGCGCATTTAAAAGAAGCAAGCAATGATATTTGCAAGAAGAATTTTTGATCGACCCGCCCTGTTTCGTCAGCGGGTATTCCCGGTCGGTCGAAGGACCGCCATCAGGACTTGGCCGGCCCGCGCCCCTTGGCGCGCGGGTGGGCTGCGTCGTAGGCACGGGCCAGGTGCTGGAAGTCCAGCCGGGTGTACACCTGCGTGGTGCCGATGCTGGCGTGCCCCAGCAGCTCCTGCACCGCGCGCAGGTCACCGCTGCTCTGCAGCACGTGGCTTGCAAAGGAATGCCGCAGCATGTGCGGGTGGACCGGGGTCGAGAGCCCGGCCAGCAGCGACCGGCGCTTGAGCCGCACCCGGATGTGCTGGGGGGTCAGGCGGGTGCCGTGGCGGCCGACGAACAGCGCCGGGTCTTCGGCGGCCAGGGCCAGGCGCGCTGCCAGCCAGCGCTGCAGCGCCTCCAGCGCCGCACGGCCCACCGGCACGCTGCGCCGCTTGGAGCCCTTGCCCAGCACATGGGCCTCGCCCGCCTGCAGGTCGATCCAGCCGCGCGCCGTGCCGCTGGCGGCGACATCCAGCCCCACCAGTTCGCCGATGCGCAGGCCGCAGCCGTAGAGCAGCTCGGTGATGCAGGCGTCGCGCGCCTCCAGCGCCGGGTCGTCGCCCTCTTCCACGTGCGCGGCCAGCTGCACCGACTCGTCCACGCCCAGCGCCTTGGGCAGGGGCTTGCCGGCCTTGGGCGCGCGCACGTCCTGCACCGGGTTCTGGGTCACCAGGCCCTGGCGCCCCAGCCACACGTAGAAGCCGCGCCAGCCTGAAAGGATCAGTGCAATGCCGCGGGCGCTGCGGCCGGCGCTGTGCATCTGCGCCACCCAGCGCCGCACATGGGCGCTCTGCACCTGGCGCAGACCGACGCCTGCGGACTGGGCGTTCTGCGCCAGCCGGGCCAGATCGCCGGTGTAGAGCTCGACGGTGCGCGCCGCCAGCCGCTTGTCGATGCGCACATGGGCGAGGTAGGCCTCGACCAGCGCCGCGTCGTCGACGCCATTCATGGACGCGGCACCACTGTCCACGGATCTGCCTGGTTCAGGGGCGCAGGCGCGAGAGGGCCGCGCTGGTCAGGTCGCCCATGCGCTCCAGGAATTCGGTGCCCATGTCGGCGGCAAAGCGCTGCGGATCGGGCGAGCCCAGCACCAGCAGGCCGAATGCGTCCTGGCCCTCACCGGCGCGCAGCGGGATCAGGGCCAGCGAGGCCACCGCACCGGGATCGACCAGCCAGCCGGCCGCTTCCAGACCGGGGTTGGCGCCGCAGTAGGGCCGCGGCAGCGACGAGGCAAAGGCCTGCACGTCGTCGCTGGCGCCCTGGGCGTAGGACTGACCGGAGAAGTCGTCCGCCACGCCCCACAGCTTGATCGCCACCTGCGGCACATTGAACTGGGCCGCCATCTCGCGCGCCGCCACCAGGGGCAGATCCTGCGTGTCGCGGGTCATCAGCAGCTCGCGGGTCCAGCGGTGCAGACGGTCGGCGATGGCGGAGTTTTCCTGGCCGTGGCGGATCATCTCGGCCGAGCGCAGCTCCAGGCCCTTGATCTTCTCGCGCAGCATCTCGGCCTGGCGCTCCTGCAGGCTCACCGCGCGCTGGCCGTGCGGGCTGCTCAGCTGCACCGTCGCCAGCACGCCCGCGTGGCGCTCGAAGAAGTCGGGCGTGTTGGCCAGGTAGTTGGCGATGTCGTCTTCGGTGATCGGGGGAATGGTCGGGTCGGTCATGGAAGTGTGTCGATCCTGATGTTCACGCCAGCTCGGGGACGTCGATCTCGCCCTCGAACACCGAGGTGGCCGGTCCGGTCATGAAGACCGGTGCGTCATGGGCCGCATTGTCGCCCCATGCGATGGTGAGCCGGCCGCCGCGCGTCTCGACGTCGACGCTGTCGTCCAGCAGGCCCAGGCGGATGCCGGCCACCACCGCTGCGCAGGCGCCGGTGCCGCAGGCCAGGGTCTCACCCACGCCGCGCTCGTGCACGCGCAGGCGCACAAGGGCACGGTCCACCACCTGCAGGAAGCCCGCGTTCACGCGCGCAGGGAACTGCGCATGGCGCTCGATCTGCGGCCCCCAGGTGGGCACGGGCGCCGTGTCCACGTTGTCCACCAGCAGCACGGCGTGCGGGTTGCCCATGGACAGCACGGCCACCGGCGCCATGTCACCGCCGGCCAGCGGCAGGGACCAGCGCTCGAAGTTGCCCATGGGCACGGGCGTCTGACCGGCCGCGTCGAAGGGCACGCGCGCCAGGTCGAAGATGGGCGCGCCCATGTCCACGGTCACGCGGCCATCGTCGTTCAGCGCCAGGCTGATCTCGCCGTGCTTGACCTTCACCCGCACCGGGTTGCGCTCGGTCAGACCCTTGTCGCGCACGAAACGCACGAAACAGCGCGCGCCGTTGCCGCAGTGTTCGACCTCGCCGCCGTCGGCGTTGTGGATCACGTATTCAAAGTCCACGCCGTCCGACGGCGCGGGGCGCACCGACAGGATCTGGTCGGCGCCGACGCCGAAGTGGCGGTCGGCCAGGAAACGGTACTGGGCCGCGCTCAGGCCGAGGCGGCCACGGGTCTCGTCGAGCACGACGAAGTCGTTGCCCGCGCCCTGCATTTTGGTGAAGTGCACTCGCATGGTTCGATTATCCGCCCACCCCGGTGCGCGCCGTGCCGGTGCGTGCGCACCGCCGCGGACTGCGGCGCACCCCTCGGGGCATATTGCGCACAAAGCCGGTGCTGTTTTGTATGCAATTTTGTGCAAATTGCATACAAAACAGCTGGCACGGCTCGTGCAACAAGGCCGGCATGAATGCAGACTCCCCCGCCCCCGCCGCCGTCGAACTGATCGCCCTGACCAAGCAGTACGGTCCGGGCGCCACCGCGGTCGACGCGATCGACCTGCGCATCGCCGCCAACAGCTACTGCTGCCTGCTCGGTCCCTCGGGCTGCGGCAAGAGCACGACGCTGCGCATGATCGCCGGGCATGAGAGCACCACCAGCGGCGACATCCTGCTGGAGAACCGCAACATCACCAACCTGCCCGCCGCGGCGCGCGGCACGGCCATGATGTTCCAGAGCTTCGCGCTGTTCCCGCACCTCTCGGCGCTGGACAACGTGGCCTTCAGCCTGAAGATGAAGGGCATCGGCAAGGCCGAGCGCCACGCCCGCGCGCAAGACCTCCTGCAGCGCGTGGCCATGGGGCACCTGGCGCACCGCAAGCCGGGCGAACTCTCGGGTGGCCAGCAGCAGCGCGTGGCGCTGGCGCGCGCCCTCATCACCCAGCCGCGCGTGCTGCTGCTAGACGAGCCGCTGTCGGCGCTCGACCCCTTCCTGCGCATCCAGATGCGCGCCGAGCTGCGCCACTGGCAGCGCGAACTGGGCCTGACCTTCGTCCACGTCACGCACAGCCAGGAAGAGGCCATGGCGCTGGCCGACACCATGGTGGTGATGAACCACGGCCGCATCGAACAGGCCGGCCCGCCGCACGCCGTCTACAACCGGCCGGCCAGCGAATTCGTGGCGCGCTTCATGGGCGGCCACAACGTGCTGCAGACCGCCGACGGCAAGGTCGCCGTGCGCAACGACCACATCCGCCTGACCGAGGCCGGCAGCACCGGCTGGACCGCCACCGTGAGCGACGTGGAGTACCAGGGCACCTACGTGCTGCTGGGCCTGCAGCTCGACGGCGACAGCGCCGACCGCAGCGTGTCGGTCATGTTGCCCGAAGCCGCCTTTGTCGACCGCCCCTGGACCACCGGCGAGCGCGCCGACCTGAGCTGGGACCCGACCCAGGCGCACGCCCTGGCCGCCTGATGGCGCCCGTTTTCCCCTCCCCTGTCCTTCCCCCTGCAACCAAGGAGTTCTCCATGCCCGATTCCACCGACATCCAGCACGACGGCCTGTCGCGCCGCAGCCTGCTGCAAGGCACCGCCGGCCTGGCCGGCATCCTGGCCAGCGGCCTCTCGCCGGCCATCGCCCAGGAAAAGATCACCCTGCGCTACCTGGGCACCGCGGTGAACCAGGACAAGGCCATCGCCGAGAAGTTCGAGAAGGACACCGGCATCAAGATCCAGTACGTGGCCGTGACCACCGACGACGTGACCAAGCGCGCCGTCACCGCGCCCAACAGCTTCGACCTGATCGACACCGAGTACTTCTCGCTCAAGAAGATCGTGCCCACCGGCAACCTCAAGGGCATTGACACCAAGAAGATCAAGAACGCCGACAAGATCACGTCGCTGTTCACCACCGGCACCGTGGCCGGCAAGGCCGTGGGCGACCAGGGCACCGCGCCCAAGAAGGTCATCTTCCTGGAGGGAGAGAAGAGCAAGGTCTTCGCCAAGAGCCCGACCCAGTTCATGAGCCTGATCCCCACGGTCTACAACGCCGACACGCTGGGCATCCGCCCCGACCTGATCAAGCGCCCGATCTCCAGCTGGGCCGAAATGCTGAACCCCGAGTTCAAGGGCAAGACCGCCATCCTGAACATCCCGTCCATCGGCATCATGGACGCGGCCATGGTGGTGGAAGCCATGGGCATCCACAAGTACGCCGACAAGGGCAACATGACCAAGGCCGAGATCGACCTGACGATCAAGACCCTGATCGAAGCCAAGAAGGCCGGCCAGTTCCGCGCGCTGTGGAAGGACTTCAACGAGTCCGTGAACCTGATGGCCTCGGGCGAGGTGGTGATCCAGTCCATGTGGAGCCCGGCCGTGACCGCCGTGCGCACCAAGGGCATCGACTGCGTGTTCCAGCCGCTCAAGGAGGGCTATCGCGCCTGGGCCGCCGGCTTTGGCCTGCCGACCACGCTCTCGGGCCGCAAGCTCGACGGCGCCTACGAGTTCATCAACTGGTTCCTCGACGGCTGGGCCGGCGCCTACCTCAACCGCCAGGGCTACTACAGCGCCGTGCTGGAAACCGCCAAGGCCAAGATGGAGCCGTACGAATGGGCCTACTGGATGGAAGGCAAGGAAGCCACCCAGGACATCAAGAGCCCCAACGGCGACCTGCTGGCCAAGAAGGGCGCCAAGCGCGACGGCGGCAGCTACGAGCAGCGCATGGGTGGCATCGCCTGCTGGAACGCCGTGATGGACGAGAACGAGTACATGGTCCGCAAGTGGAACGAGTTCGTCGCCGCCTGACCACCCAGCCCCTCTGAGCCCATGAGCACGAACACCGCCGTGATGGCCCCCGTCACCGACAGCCCCAACCGCACCGTGCCCGCCGGGTGGCAGGCCGCGCCGTACACGCTGGTGTTCGTGCTGTTCTTCCTGATCCCGCTGGGCCTGGTGCTGATGGTCAGCTTCTGGGACTTCAACGAGTACGAGCTGATCCCGGCCTTCACGGTCCGCAACTACCTCTCCATCTTCGAGGGCTGCTCCACGCTCACCGACCACGGTGATTTCTGCGTGACGCTCTCGACTTACCTGTCCACGCTCAAGTTCAGTTTCCTGGTCTGGCTGATCACCCTGATGCTGGGCTTTGCCGTGGCCTATTTCCTGGCCTTTCACGTGCGGTCCTCGGGCATGCAGACGGCCCTGTTCGTGCTGTGCACGGTGCCGTTCTGGACCTCGAACGTCATCCGCATGATCTCCTGGGTGCCGCTGCTGGGCCGCAACGGCCTGGTGAACCAGAGCCTGCAGGGCATCGGCCTCATCGACCAGCCCATCGAGTGGCTGCTGTTCTCCGACTTCTCGGTGGTGCTGGCCTTCGTGCACCTCTACACCATGTTCATGATCGTGCCCATCTTCAACAGCATGATGCGCATCGACCGCAGCCTGCTGGAAGCCGCCAGCGACGCCGGGGCGAGTGCCTGGCAGACGCTGTGGAACGTGATCGTGCCGCTGTGCAAGACCGGCATCATCATCGGCTCGATCTTCGTCATCACCATCGTCATGGGCGACTTCGTGACCATCGGCGTCATGGGCGGCCAGCAGATCGCCTCGGTCGGCAAGATCATCCAGGTGCAGACCTCGTACCTGCAGTTCCCGCTGGCCGCGGCCAACGCGGTGATCCTGCTCGCCGTGGTGCTGATGATCATCTGGGGCCTGACGCGCCTCGTCGACATTCGCAAGGAACTCTGACCATGCAAGCCCGAGTCTCCGACGCCCGCGCGCCCGGCTTCTGGCCGCTGGCTGCCGTCTTCGCGTTCTTTGTGCTGTTCATGTACGGCCCGATGGCCGTCATCTTCGTGCTCTCGTTCCAGGGGCCGGAGGGCGGCCTCACCTTCCCGATGAGGGGCTGGTCGTTGCACTGGTTCCGCCAGCTGGCCGAAGGACTGGGCACAGTGGACATCGGCGCCGCGTTCACCCGCTCGCTGATGCTGGGCGCGGTGGTCATGGCCTTCACCGTCGTGCTGTCGGTGCTGGCAGGCCTGGCCTTTCGCAAGAAGCTGGGCAGCGGCAATGCGCTGTTCTATGTGACGGTGGCCAGCCTGATCATGCCGTCCATCATCGTGTCGCTGGGCATCGGCCTGCAGTTCCGCCTGCTCGACGGTGGCATCAAGCACCTGCTGGAAGCGGTGGGCGCGACGACCACGCTGGAGGAATACGGCACCGCGCTCGGCTTGTTCACCTCGGCCCTTGGCGCGCACCTGACCTGGACCCTGCCCTTCGGGCTGCTGATCATGTTCGCGGTCTTCAACCGCTTCAACCCGGCGTATGAAGAAGCGGCGCGCGACCTCGGCGCCACGCCCTGGCAGACCTTCCGCCACGTGGTGCTGCCGCTGATCGGCCCCTCGGTGGTCGGCATCGGCATGTTCGGCTTCACCCTCAGCTGGGACGAGATCGCCCGCACCTCGCAGGCCATCGGCGATGTCAACACCCTGCCGCTGGAGCTGCAGGGCCTCACGTCCACCGTCACCACGCCGGCCATCTACGCGCTGGGCACGGTGACGACCGTGGTGTCGTTCGCGGTCATGGGCCTCACGGTCGGTCTCGCGATGTGGCTGAAGAAAAAATGAAAGCCACCACGACGCCGCTGTCCGACCAAGCGATCTACGAGCGCATGGTCTCGGCCATCCTCGACCACCAGCTGCCGCCGGGCACCAAGCTGGTGGAAGACCGGCTGGCGGCAGCCTTTGGTGTCTCGCGCACGCGCATCCGCCCGGTGCTGGTGCGGCTGGCCAACGAGAAGGTGGTCACGCTCACACCCAACCGCGGCGCGGCGATTGCCGAACCCAGCGAGCAGGAGGCGCACGAGGTGTTCGAGGTGCGGCGCATGATCGAACCGCTGCTGGTCGAGCGCTTCATCGCCCGCGCCACCGCGTCTCACATCCAGGCGCTCAAGGCCTGCATCCGCGACGAGGAGGCGGCGCGCAAGGCCGGCGACATGCGCCGCGCGATCCGCCTCTCGGGCGACTTCCACCTGCAGATCGCCGAACACGCCGGCCACCAGACCCTGGGCGGCATCCTGCGCGAGCTGGTCTCCCGCACCTCGCTCATCCTCATGGCCTACAGCGCGCCGCACGCCCAGGCGCGCGAGGACGCCACCGCTTGCGGCTGCCAGGAACACCGCGGCCTGATTGCCGCCATCCAGCTGCGCGATGCGAAGGAAGCCGCACGGCTGATGCGCGAGCATCTGGAACGGCTGGAATCACAACTCAGCTTCACGTCCGCTCCTGAAGCAGCACCGGACCTCCTGGAACTGTTCGGCTCATGAAACGGCTGCTGGTCATCAATCCCAACACCTCGGAGCGCGTCAGCGCGCTGCTGCAGACCCACGTGCAGGCCGCCGCCGGTTCACACGTGGTGGTGCAGACGGTCACCGCCCGCTTCGGTGCGCCCTACATCGCCGACGAGGCCAGCTACGCCGTGGCCGCGCACGCGGCGCTCGACGCCTGGGCGGCGGCACTCGACCGCGAGCCGACCCAACCCGACGCCGTGCTGATCGGCTGCTTCGGCGACCCGGGCCTGATGGCGTTGCGCGAGTCCAGCCCGGCCCCGGTGACCGGCCTGGCCGAAGCGGCCTTCATCGAGGCCGCGCGCCACGGGCGCTACGCCATCGTCACCGGCGGCGAACGCTGGGCGCCGATGCTGCAACGGCTCGCGCAGGCATTGGGCCAGGCCCAGCAACTGGCCGGCATCCACACCGTGGCGCCCACCGGCGCGCAGCTCGCCGCCGACCCGGCCGGCGCCCACCGCCTGCTGGCCCAGGCCTGCCGGGACGCCGCTCACCAGCTGGGCGTCCAGGCCGTCATCCTGGGCGGCGCGGGCCTGGCCGGCATGGCCGCCGCGGTGCAGGCCCAGGTGCCCGTGCCGGTGATCGACAGCGTCATCGCCGGCACCCACTGGGCGCTGCGCACGCCGCCGCTGCCCCCCCTGCGTGCGACGCCCGGTTTCGACAACGCCTGGCAGGGACTTTCACCGGAGATGCACGCCCTGGGGCTGGCGTAAACCCCAAGCCCGCGCGACAGCGCCGGGCGGGCGGTCCACGCACAATGGATGCATGGTCCGCCCCACCCAACTGCTCCACCCCCAGCGCGCACCCGCCCCGGTGCGCCCCGCCGCCACCGTCCTGCTGTTGCGCGATGCGCCTCAGGGCATCGAAGTGCTGATGACACGCCGCTCGATGACCGCGAGCTTCGCGCCCGGCGCCTACGTCTTCCCCGGCGGCGGCATCGACGCCGCCGATGCCCAGGCACACGGCCATTCCACGCGCCGCGCCACGCAAAGCGACGGGCACCTGACGCAGGCCATCGCCGCCATCCGCGAGAGCTTCGAAGAGCTGGGCATCCTGCTCGCGCGACACGCCGATGGCTCGCACCTGGACACGGCACAGATCGCCGCGCTGGACCGAAAGGCCCCGTTCGCCGCACAGTGCGCCGCGCAGGGCCTGACGCTTTCGGGAGGCGAGGTCTTCGTGCTGGCGCACTGGGTCACCGACCGCGACCTGCCGCGCCGCTTCGATGTGCCCTTCCTCGTGGCGCGCATGCCCGAGGGGCAGGAACCGGTGGCCGACGAGTCCGAGCAGTTCGAACCGCTCTGGGTGCGCCCGGCCGACGCGCTGGCGCGCCATGCCGCGGGCCAGTTCTTCATCATCTTCCCGACCATCCGCACGCTGGAGCGCCTGCAGACCTATGCCTCGGTGGACGATGTGCTCAAGGCCTGCGCGGTCAACGACGAGCCGCTGTTCACCAGCTGTCCGCGCGCCGGCCTGATGAACGGCCACGAGTCGCGGCACATGGAGCACGAGATGCCCTATGGCGAGCTGGCGCTGGTCTGCCCGGACGGGCAGATCGTGCACGAGCTGGCCTGGCAGACCGAGCGTCCGGTGCCGCTGCTCAGGAACGTGCAGCGGCTCACCGCGCCCAACCCGGGTTTCATGACCGGGCCGGGCACCAACAGCTACATCGTCGGCGACCCGACCACCGGCCACATCGTGATCGACCCGGGCCCGGACGAACCGGCGCACATCGAACGGCTGTGGCGCGCGGCGGGCGGCGACATCCGGGCCATCGTCTGCACCCACTCGCACCCCGACCACTCGCCTGGCGCGCCCCGGCTGCAGGTGCTGTGCGCCAACGCCGGCCGGGCCAGGCCGCCCATCCTCGGCCTGCCCAGCGCGCCCACGTCGCGCGAAAACAGCCGCTTCACCCCCGAGCGCACCCTGGCCGACGGCGAGCGCCTGGTGCTGAGCGCCCCCGACGGCACAGCACACACCCTGCAGGTGGTGCACACCCCCGGCCATGCGGCCAACCACCTGTGCCTGCTGCTGGAGGAAGACGGCCTGCTGTTCAGCGGCGACCACATCCTCAACGGCAGCACCACCGTCATCGATCCGCCCGACGGCAACATGGGCACCTACCTCGATTCGCTGGACAAACTCGACCAGCTGTGCGAGCAGCACGGTGTCCACTTCATCCTGCCGGCGCACGGGTATGTGCTGGGCGACCACCCGCGCAGCGGTGACAACCCCGGCGCGCCTGAACACGGCGGCGCGCGCGCCGCCATCGCCCATCTGAAGGCGCACCGGCTGGCGCGCGAAGCCAAGGTGGCCCGCGCCATGCAGGCCATTCCCGACGGCAGCATCGACGACTGGGTGAAGATCGCCTACGACGACGTGCCCGAACGGCTGTGGCCGGTGGCCAAGCGCTCCATGCTGGCGCACGTCGAACACATCCAGAGCATGGGTGGGTTCAACGTCTGAATTAAGTGTGAAGCGCGCCGATAAGCCGGATTCTGTGCACCCGGGTTGCCCCGGATGTGACCGCCATTCCTCTGGGCCGGGGGTCGCCCACCCGGCTCGGTGCTACCTACCCGCCAGCTCCGCGGAACCACATCAACGCTGGCCTATTTGGTATTGCTGCGCGTAGAGATTGCCCGTTTCACCCCGGCTGGTCTGCCTTGCGGCACTCCCACCGGACTCGTCTCTGTTGCTCTGATCCTCACCTTAGGGTCTTGCGACTTGTCGGTGGAGAGGTGTTACCTCCTACGCTGTCCTGTGCAGTCCGGACGTTCCTCCAGCACACCCTTTCGGGTCTCGTGCCAGCGGCGGTCTGGCGCGCTCCACGGGCGGCATTATCCCGTAGTCCCCGCCCGGTCAGACCAGCTTGCGGATCTTGCGGTGCCGCCACACGCCCTGGTAGTACGCGCTCTGCAGCACCAGCATGGTCACATAGGCCACGGGGAACGCGATCCAGATGCCTTCCAGACCAAGGCGCGCGTCCAGCAGATAGGCCACCGGCAGCTGCACGCCCAGGATGCAGAACACCGAGATCGCCATCGGCACCAGCACATCGCCGCTGGCGCGCATCACGCCACCGATCACCGCCTGGAAGCCGAACACCAGGATGCTCCAGAGCATCAGGTGCAGCAAGTGCTGGGCCTGCGCATGCACGCTGTCCTGCGTGAGGAACAGGCCCAGCGCCCAGCCGGAGACGGCGTAACCCAGCAGCACCAGCCCGCCGGTGAGCGCGGCGTTCAGGCCCAGACCGGTCTTGAGGATCGGCGTCAGGCGCTCGATGCGCCCCGCGCCGATGGTCTGCGCCGCCAGGATGGACGCGGTGATGGCGATGGAGAGCGCCGGAAACTGCACGTAGTTCACGATCTGCGTCACCGCGCCGTAGGCGGCCGTGGCCTGCGAGCCGTGGCCGTTGACCAGCGCCAGGATCACCAGCTCCGACAGCGAGATCACCACCATCTGCAGGCCCGTGGGCAGGCCGATGCGCATGACCTTGCCCAGGATGGCCCGGTCCAGCTTCAGCGCGTGCAGCAGCTCGCGGTCGGGTGCCAGCACGTGGCCCTGGCGGTGCAGCCGCAGCCCCAGGAAGGCCAGCGCGGCCGCGGTCGAGACAAAGCCGGCCAGCGCCGCGCTGCGGATGCCCAGCGGCGGCAGGCCGATCCAGCCCTTGATCAGCAGCGGCGTGAGCGCCAGCCCGATGGTGGTGGACATCAGCAGCGCCAGCAGCGGCGAAACGGTGTCGCTGACACCGCGCAGCAGCTGGGTGAGCAGGATGAACACCAGCAGCAGCGGCATGAACAGCATCATCATGCGGGCGTAGGACACCGCGTCGTCCAGCACGTCGGCCGGTGTGCCCAGCGCCACCATGGCCTCGCGCGCGAACACCGTGCCCGCCACCGCGGCCATCAGGCCGATCACCGCGCCCAGGGTGATCGCGGTACCGGCGATGGCCTTTACCTTGTGCGGCTCACGCGCGCCCCAGGCCTGGCCGATCAGCACCGACGCACCGGCGCCCAGGCCGATGATCAGCGAGATGAAGAAGAACACGATCGGGAACATGCCCGAGACGGCCGCCAGCGCGTGGGTGCCCAGCATCTGGCCGATGTATATGCCGTTGAGCGTGCCCGAGAGGCCCTGCAGGATGTTCGACAGCACCATGGGCACGAGGAACAGCAGGTAGATGCGCCACAGGGGTTTGGTGCGCGGCGGATGGGAGGGGTCGAAAGTCTGGGACATGGTTTATTTTATCCGGGTAAATCATTTTATCCGGGTAAATTTGGTGACAGCGGTTCTTTTTTGGGCGCCCAGCGACAATAGCGATCTTCGCTGCTTGATGAACACAAGCCCCACGAGACCATGATCCGCATCGCCGAACTCAAACTGCCCCTGGCCGAAGTGCCCGCCGAGCACCGCCGCGCCGCCGACGCCCCCACCGAAACCGACGAAGACCGCGTACCGCCGCCGCACCCGGTGGCCGCCCTCACCCGCCTGGCCGCCCAGGCGCTGCAGGTGGCGCCCGAGGCCATTGCCACGCTGTCGGTGTTCAAGCGCAGCTTCGACGCGCGCAAGGCCGACCTGCTGGCGGTCTACATCGTGGACGTGGCGCTGGCCGACCCGTCGCTGGAACCGCAGCTGCTGGCCCGGCACGAGAAGAACCCGCACATCCTGCCCACGCCCGACATGACCTGGCACCCGCCCGGCCATGCGCCGGCCGGCTGGCCCGCCGACGAGGCCGACCGCCCGGTGGTGATCGGCCTGGGCCCCTGCGGCCTGTTCACCGCGCTGGCGCTGGCGCAGATGGGTTTCAAACCCATCGTGCTGGAGCGCGGCAAGCCGGTGCGCGAGCGCACCAAAGACACCTGGGGCCTGTGGCGCAAGAAGGTGCTGAACCCGCAGAGCAACGTGCAGTATGGCGAAGGCGGTGCCGGCCTGTTCTCCGACGGCAAGCTCTACAGCCAGATCAAGGACCCGCGCTTCCTGGGCCGCAAGGTGATGCAGGAGTTCGTCGACGCCGGCGCGCCGACCGAGATTCTCTACCAGGCGCACCCGCACATCGGCACCTTCAAGCTGGTCAAGGTGGTCGAGGCCATGCGCGAGAAGATCGTGGCGCTGGGCGGCGAAATCCGCTTCCAGCACCAGGTCACGGGCGTGGCGCTGGCGCCGGCCGGCGACGGCCAGCAGCGGCTCACCGCCCTGCGCGTGCAGCGGCTCGACACCGGCGACGCCATCGAAATGCCCGCACGCCACGCCGTCTTCGCGCTCGGCCACAGTTCGCGCGACACCTTTGCCATGCTGCACGACGCGGGCGTCTACCTTGAAGCCAAGCCCTTCTCGGTGGGCTTCCGCATCGAACACCCGCAGAGCGTGATCGACCGCGCGCGCTGGGGCCGCCACGCCGGCCACCCGCTGCTGGGTGCGGCCGACTACAAGCTGGTGCACCACGCCAAGAACGGCCGGGCGGTCTACAGCTTCTGCATGTGCCCGGGTGGCACCGTGGTGGCGGCCACGTCCGAACCCGGCCGCGTCGTCACCAACGGCATGAGCCAGTACTCGCGCAACGAGCGCAACGCCAACGCCGGCATGGTGGTGGGCATCGACCTGGCCGACTACCCGACCCGCTTCCCGCAGGACGCGCCGCTGTGGACCGCCGCCTTCGGCGAGACCGACGGCCCGCGCTATGCGAAAGAGGCCGAGGCGCTCGCCGCCAAAGGCCAGACCCACCCGCTGGCCGGCATCGTGCTGCAGCGCCAGCTGGAGGCCCGGGCCTACGATCTGGGCGGCCAGAGCTACGAGGCGCCGGGCCAGAAGGTCGGCGACTTCCTGGCCGGAACACCGTCCACCGCTTTTGGCGAGGTGCTGCCGTCGTACAAGCCGGGCGTGAAGCTGGGCGACCTGGCGCCCGCCCTGCCCGGCTTTGCGATTGAGGCCATGCGCGAGGCGCTGCCGGTGTTCGGTCGCAAGATCAAGGGCTACGACATGCCCGACGCCATGCTCACCGGCGTCGAGACCCGCACCAGCTCGCCGCTGCGCATCACCCGCGGCGAGGACCTCCAGAGCCTGAACACACGCGGCCTCTACCCGGCCGGCGAGGGCGCGGGTTACGCGGGCGGCATCCTGTCGGCCGGGGTGGACGGTATCAAGGTAGCCGAGGCGGTGAGCAAGGCCGTTCTCGGCCTCTGAACACCGCTGGTTACAACTGGCTCGCCAGCTTTACACCGGGTGCGGGGCGGCTTGACACAGGCCCCGCACAGTGGAGGCTCCTTCAACACACGGAGACCTCCATGAACTCCTCCCCCCGTTCCCTCCTGATCCCCGTCCTGACCGGCGTGATGGCCCTCGCCGGCGCCAGCGCCGCACAGGCGCAGGACGAACGAGGCCGCGTGCTCAGCAGCACCCCGGTGATCCAGCAGGTCGCCGTGCCGCAGCAGGTCTGCCAGAACGTGACCGTGCGCGAACCGGCCCGCACCTCCGGTGCCGGCGCCATCATGGGTGCCATCGCCGGCGGTGCGATGGGCAATGCGATCGGTGACGGCAACGGCCGCGCCGCCGCCACCGCCATCGGCCTGTTCGGTGGTGCCATCCTGGGCAACAAGATCGAAGGCAAGGGCCAGTCGCACACCCGCACGGTGCAGGAATGCAGCACGCAGAACGTGATGGAAAACCAGGTCGTGGCCTACAACGTGGTCTACGAGTACGCGGGCCGCCGCTACACCACCCAGATGCCACAGGACCCGGGCCGCTGGGTGCCGGTCAGCGTGATGCCGGTCGGTGCCGCGCCGGCCTACGGCCCGAGCTACCGCCCGCAGGCGTCGAACGCGCCGGAGGTGGTGCGCATCGGGGGCCAGCGCCCCTATCGCCACGACAACCGCCACTGGCGCGACCGCGAAGACGAACAGTGGGACCGTTACTACCGCTGAACAACCCCGCCAGAAACAAAAAACGCGACCCTCGGGTCGCGTTTTTTGTTGGTCGGAGAAAGCTCAGAGCTTCTGCAGGGCTGCGATGCGCTCTTCCATCGGCGGGTGGGTCGAGAACAGCTTGCCCAGGTTGCCGGTGATGCCCATGGCCTGCATGGTCTTGGGCAGCTCGCCCGGCGTCAGGCCGCCCAGTCGGGCCAGGGCGTTGATCATGGGCTGCTTGCGGCCCATCAGCTGGGCGGCGCCGGCGTCGGCGCGGAACTCGCGCTGGCGCGAGAACCAGGCCACGATGATGGCGGCGACGAAGCCCAGCACGATGTCCAGCACGATGGTGGTGACCATGTAGCCGATGCCCGGGCCGCTGTCGCGGTCGTCGCCGCGGCGCAGGAAGCTGTCCACCGCGTAACCGATCACGCGGCTGAGGAACACGACGAAGGTGTTCATCACGCCCTGGATCAGGGTCATGGTGACCATGTCGCCATTGGCGACGTGGGCCACCTCGTGGCCGATCACGGCCTCGACCTCTTCACGCGTCATGCTCTGCAGCAGGCCGGTGGACACCGCCACCAGGGCCGAGTTCTTGAAGGCGCCGGTGGCGAAGGCGTTGGGGGCACCGTCGTAGATGGCGACCTCGGGCATGCCGATGCCCGCCTTCTCGGCGAATTTCTGCACGGTCTGCACGATCCAGGCCTCGTCCGCCGTCTGCGGCTGGTTGATCACGCGCGCGCCAGTGCTCATCTTGGCCATGGTCTTGCTCATGAGCAGCGAGATGGTCGCGCCGCCGAAACCCATGATCAGCGAGAAGCCCGCCAGTGCGGTCATGTTCAGGCCGTTGGCCGTGAGGTAGCGGTCCACGCCCAGGATGCGCGAGGTGACCATCAGCACCGCCATCACGGCGAAGTTGGTCAGAACGAACAGGAAGATGCGTTTCATGAAGGCTCCGTGGCAAAGAGGGACGGATGATAGTGGGGGTGGGTCGACCCCGTTTCAAGATGTGTTCAGACCTGGGGCAGCAGGTAGCGCCGTTCCCATGCGCTGATCTCTCGCAGGTAGTGGTCGTGCTCCAGCGTCTTGACCGCCAGGTAGCCGCGCACGAAACGCTCGCCCATCAGCCGGCTGGCGGTCTGGCTCCGCGACATCTGATCCAGCGCGCCGTCAAAGGTTCGCGGAAGGCTGCGCGCCTGGTCGTAGCCGTTGCCGCTCACCGGTTCGGCCGGTGCGATCCGCCCTTCGATTCCGGCCAGACCGGCTGCCAGCGTCGCCGCAATCGCCAGATACGGGTTGGCGTCGGCGCCGGCCAGGCGGTTCTCCACCCGGCGCGCGGCCGGGCCGCTGACCGGCACGCGCAGGCCGGCGGTGCGGTTGTCGTGGCCCCACTGCACATTGGTCGGCGCCTGGCTGCCGGCCACGTAGCGGCGGTAGCTGTTGACGGTGGGCGCGTAGACCAGCATCAGGTCGGGCGTATAGGCCTGCAGGCCGCCGATGAAATGCAAGAACGCCTCGCTGGCCGAGCCGTCGGCCTGGCTGAACACATTGCGGCCCTGCGCGTCCACCACGCTCTGGTGCAGGTGCATGGAACTGCCGGCCTGGCCGGCGATGGGCTTGGCCATGAACACCGCGTTCAGCCCGTGCTGAAGCGCGATCTCGCGCGCCGCGGTCTTGAACAAAAAGGCCTGGTCGGCCACCGCCACCGGGTCGCCGTGCAGCAGGTTGATCTCGTACTGGTTCTCGCCCACCTCGTGCAGCCAGGTGTCGGCGCGGATGCCCAGGCCGTCGATGGCGGCGTGGAAGGCGTCCCAGAACGGCGCCAGCTCGTTGAGCGCGTTCAGGCTGAAGGCCGACTGGCCGACCTCGGGCCGGCCACCCTTGCCGGTGGGTGAGGCCAGCGGCTGGGCCGGGTCGGTCATGGCGGCGGTCAGGTAGAACTCGATCTCGGGCGCCACCACCGGGGTCAGGCCGGCGGCGGCGTAGCGGGCCACCACGTTCTTCAGCACCGAGCGCGGCGCGAACTCGCACAGCGAGCCATCCAGCTCCAGGCAATCGTGCACCGCCAGGTAGCGCGGCGCGCTGGCCCAGGGCGAACGCTTGAGCGTGGCCAGGTCCGGCACCAGGCGCACGTCCGGGTCGCTATCGGGGAACACGGGGTCGTAGCTGTACTCGCCCGTGACGCACTGCATCGGGATGGCCTGGCAGATGCGCAGCTCGGTGCCGCCGGCAAAGCTCGCGGCGGGCATGAGCTTGCCACGCGGGTAGCCGGTGACATCGGCAAACAGGCACTCGACGTCGCGCACGCCGGTCTCGCGGAAGTGCGCGGCCAGGGTGGCGCGGTCGGCGCCCTGCGCGAGGTTCAGGTGGGACCAGGAGGGCGAGGCGGAAGAAGTCATGTCGTCGGGGCGAAAGCGGTTCGGGGCGGCCGGAACACGGAGGCGTCGTCGTAGAACGCCGGGTCCTGGTTCGCCGGCCACCAGCCCGGCACCCCCAGCACGGGCAGCGGGGTGAAGGGTTTGGTCGCCAGCTCGGCAGCGGTCAGGCGCGCCGCCAGCCAGCGGTCCCAGGCAGCCACATCGTCCCCCAGTTCGGGGGGCACGGGCACCCGGTAGACATGCCCGGTGATGGACTTGTAAGGGGAGACCAGTTTCTCGGTCAGCGCGTGGCCGAACAGTACCAGCCGGGTCTGCCCCCACAGGGACCGCAGGTCCACGAAGAGCCGGGTCCACTCGCGCGCGATCAGGGCGTCCCAGATCGCATCGGGCGCCTGCAGCAGCACGGCGTTTTCGTCGAACAGGGTGATCGCATCGCGCACCGGCCCACGCACCTGGCCCACGCCCGCCTGCGCGATCTGTGCCGCCTGCAGCCGGTTGAGCAGGCGCTTGGTGGCGGGAAAGCAGGCCCACACCAGGCCGTTGAAGAAGTCGTGCAGACCTTCGCGCGTCGGCACGGCGCCCTGCTCGAAGATGAACTGCTCGTAGGCCACGCCCTCGGGCAGCTCTGCTTGCCGCACGAAACGCGGGCCGGCGGTACCGATGTGGCGGTTCAGCGCCTGCGGCAGCGGAACGCCCTGCTCACAGGCTGCACGCACCGCCGCCCCGTCGGCCGCGAAGGGCGCGTTCCAGGGCTGTGACCAGTCGGGCGCAGGCCAGCCGGCGACGGCGTTGCCGACGGCGCACATGCCCGGTCAGCCCACCAGCTTCCAGGGCAGCGCCTCGCCCGAGCGCAGCGGCTTGAGCTCGGCCTCGCCGAAGGCGAAGCTCTCGGGCGGGGTCCAGCTCTGCTTGCGCAGGGTGATGGTGCCGGTGTTGCGCGGCAGGCCGTAGAAGGCCGGGCCGTTGAAGCTGGCGAAGGCTTCGAGCTTGTCCAGGGCACCCGCAGCTTCAAACGCCTCGGCGTACATCTCGATGGCGGCGTGGGCGGTGTAGCAGCCGGCGCAGCCGGTGGCGTGTTCCTTCAGGTGGGCCGGGTGCGGCGCGCTGTCGGTGCCCAGGAAGAACTTGGCACTGCCGCCCGTGGCCGCGGCCACCAGGGCCTGGCGGTGCGTCTCGCGCTTGAGCACCGGCAGGCAGTAGTAATGCGGGCGGATGCCGCCGGTGAAGATGGCGTTGCGGTTGTAGAGCAGGTGGTGGGCGGTGATGGTGGCGCCGAGGTGGGCGTCGGCCTCGGCCACGTACTGCGCGGCTTCCTTGGTGGTGATGTGCTCCATCACGATCTTCAGGCCCGGGAAGTCCTTGCGCAGCGGTTCGAGCTGCTGTTCGATGAACACCGCCTCGCGGTCGAACAGATCGATGTCGGGGCTGGTCACTTCGCCGTGCACCAGCAGCAGCACGCCCGCCTTCTGCATGGCTTCCAGCGTCTTGTAGGTCTTTCGGATGTCGGTCACACCCGCGTCGCTGTTGGTGGTGGCGCCGGCCGGGTAGAGCTTGCAGGCGACCACGCCGGCGTCTTTGGCACGGGCGATCTCGTCGGCCGGCAGGTTGTCGGTGAGGTACAGCGTCATCAGCGGCTCGAAGACCACGCCCGCCGGCACGGCGGCGCGGATGCGGTCGGCATAGGCCACGGCCTGCGCCGCGGTGGTCACCGGCGGCTTGAGGTTGGGCATGATGATCGCGCGGCCGAACTGGGCGGCGGTGTGCGGGACGACGGTGTTCAGGGCGGCGCCGTCGCGTACGTGCAGGTGCCAGTCGTCGGGGCGGGTGATCGTGAGGGAGGTGGTGGGGGCGTTCATGCCCCGATTTTCCCACCCCGCGCGGCTCACTTGCTGTGGGTCGCCAGGTGCCGCTCGAGATCGTTCCAGAACGCGTCCACCGAGCCCTTGGCCTTGCGGGTGCCGGGGCGCTCGCGGTAGATGCGGATGTCCAGCGTGGTGTCCAGCCCCTCGCCCGCACTCACCAGCCGCTTGGCGCGCAGTTCGCGCCGCACCGCGCTGGCCGGCAGGAAGGCAATGCCATGGCCTTCGAGCGCCATGGCCTTGAGGCCTTCGGACATGTCGGTTTCGTAGATGCGGTCCAGGTGCACCGGCACCGGGCTGCTCTTGAGCACCTGCTCCACCGCGCGGCCCATGTAGGCCCCCGGCGCATAGGCCAGGTAGGGCAAGGGGTGCGCCGTGGTGCCCGGCAGGCGGAACATGGGCTCGCCCTGCTCGTTGGGCTTGACGTAGGGCGAGAGCGTCTCGCGGCCCAGCGGCAGCATCTCGTAGCGCGCGGCGTCCAGCTGTATCGGCTGCGAGGTGTGGTGGTAGGCGATCAGCAGGTCGCAGCTGCTCTCCACCAGGCGCATCACCGCGTCGTGCACATTCATCGCAATCAGCCGGCTTTTGATCGGCCCGCAGCTCTCGCGCAGGCCCGAGAGCCAGGACGGGAAAAACGTGAAGGCCAGCGTGTGCGGCACGGCGAACTCGATCACGTCCTGCGCCGCCGCGGTGTGGGCTCGCAGCATGGCGCGCGTGCTCTGCAGGGCCTGCAGCATCTCCAGCGACTGGTCGTACAGGGTCTGACCGGCGGGGGTCAGGCGCGTCGGGTAGGACGAGCGGTCCACCAGATCGGTGCCGGCCCAGGCTTCGAGCGACTGGATGCGGCGCGAGAACGCAGGTTGCGTGACGTGGCGCAGCTGCGCGGAACGGCTGAAGCTGCGCGTCTCGGCCAGGCTCACGAAATCTTCCAGCCACTTGGTTTCCATGGCGGCGGATTATGCGCGCCGTGCATGGGCGCACATCCCCCTGTTTTTCCGGGTTTTGGAGCCTGCCCGGTTCCGTTACGATATCCACAACCTAGGGTTAACCCTAATATTGCATACCCATGACCCAGAACCCGCCCGCCATCCACCCATCCCGCATCGCCCACGCCGGCCTGCGCCAGAAAATCATGTCGGCCGACGCAGCCGCCGCCCTTATCCACCACGGCGACCACGTGGGCATGAGCGGCTTCACCGGCGCGGGCTATCCCAAACTGGTGCCGCAGGCCCTGGCGCGCCACATCCAGCAGCAGCACGACGCCGGGCACGAATTCCGCATCGGCCTGTGGACCGGCGCATCCACCGCGCCCGAGCTCGACGGCGCGCTGGCCAAGGTGGGCGGCATGGACATGCGCCTGCCCTACCAGTCCGACCCGACCTGCCGCGCCCGCATCAACGCTGGCGACATGGCCTACACCGACATCCACCTCTCGCACGTGGCGCAGTACGTGTGGTTCGGCTTCCTCGGCAAACTGAACGTGGCGGTGATCGAGGTCGCCGGAATCCTGGAAGACGGCCGCCTGATCCCGGCCACCTCGGTGGGCAACAACAAGACCTGGCTGGACCAGGCCGACAAGGTGATCCTGGAAGTCAACCATGGCCACCCGCTGGCGCTGGAGGGCATGCACGACATCTACTACGGCACCGAGCGCCCGCCGCACCGCAAGCCGATCCCGATGACGCACGCGGGCGACCGCATCGGCACGCCCTACCTGCACTGCGACCCGGCCAAGGTGATCGCGGTGGTCGAAACGAACCTGCCCGACCGCGACACCCGCTTCGCCGCCCCCGACGAGGCCTCGCGCCGCATCGCCGGCCACCTGATGGACTTCTTCCAGAACGAGGTGAAGCACGGCCGCCTGCCCGAAGACCTGCTGCCGCTGCAGTCGGGCGTGGGCAACATCGCCAACGCGGTGCTGGAAAGCCTGAACGACGGCCCCTTCACCGGTCTGCAGGGCTACACCGAGGTGCTGCAGGACGGCATGCTCGCCCTGCTCAAGAGCGGCAAGATGCGCATGGCCTCGTCCACCGCCATTTCGCTCTCGGCCGAGGTGATGAAGGAGTTCACCGAGAACCTGGACTTCTACCGCGAGCGCATCGTGCTGCGGCCGCAGGAAATCAGCAACCACCCCGAGGTGATCCGCCGCCTGGGCCTGATCGCCATGAACGGCATGATCGAGGCCGACCTGTATGGCAACGTGAACTCCACCCATGTGATGGGCACGCGCATCATGAACGGCATCGGCGGCTCGGGCGACTTCGCGCGCAACGCCTACATCTCGATCTTCATGACACCGTCCACCGCCAAGGGCGGCAGCATCAGCTGCATCGTGCCCATGGTCAGCCACGTGGACCACACCGAACACGACGTGCAGATCGTCGTCACCGAACAGGGTCTGGCCGACCTGCGCGGCCTGTCACCGCGCCAGCGCTCGCGCCTGATCATCGAGCGCTGCGCCCACCCGGACTTCCGGCCTGCGCTGCTGGACTACGTGGAGCGCAGCGAGGCCAACGCGAAGGCCGGCCATGCGGGCATGCACACGCCGCACCTGCTGGAAGAAGCGCTGAGCTGGCACGCCCGGTACGAGCGCACCGGCAGCATGAAGCCTTAGTCGGAACCGGACTGCTGCAAGGCCCACATGTCGGCGTAGACGCCGCCGCGGGCCACCAATTCGGCATGTGTGCCGCGCTCGACGATCTCGCCGTTCACCAGCACCAGGATCTCGTGCGCGTCGACCACCGTCGACAGCCGGTGCGCGATCACCAGCGAGGTCTTGTTGCGTGCCGCGCTCTTGAGCTCGGCCTGGATGGCCCGCTCGTTGGCCGAGTCCAGCGCGGAGGTGGCCTCGTCGAAGATCACGATGGGCGGGTTCTTGAGCAGGGTGCGTGCGATCGCCACGCGCTGCTTCTCGCCACCCGAGAGCTTGAGCCCACGCTCGCCGACGGTGGTGGCGTAGCCCTTGGGCAGCTTCTCGATGAAGGCGTGGATGTGCGCGGCCTTGGCCGCTTCCACCGCCGCGTCGTGGCCCGCGTCCGGCCGGCCGTAGAGGATGTTGTATTCGATGCTGTCGTTGAACAGCACCGTGTCCTGCGGCACGATGCCGATGGCCTGGCGCACGCTGGACTGCGTGACCTCGCGGATGTCCTGGCCGTTGATGGTGATGCGGCCACCGCCGTGGGGACCGCCGGGCTCGTGGTTCGTGACGTCGTAGAAGCGGTAGAGCAGGCGTGCCAGCGTGCTCTTGCCTGAACCCGAGGGCCCAACCACTGCCACCGTCCTGCCGGCCGGAATCTCGAAGCTGATGCCGTGCAGGATCTCGCGCGCCGGCTCGTAGGAAAAGCGCACGTTCTCGAACTTCACCGCCGGTGGCCCGTCCAGCACCAGCGGCTGAGCGCCCGGCGCATCGGCAATCTCGCGCTCCTTCTCCAGCAGCACGAACATCTTGTCCAGGTCGGTCAGGCTCTGCTTGATCTCACGGTAGAGCACGCCCAGGAAACCCAGCGGGATGTAGAGCTGGATCATGAAGGCGTTGACCATCACCAGGTCGCCCAGCGTCATGTGACCGTCGGCCACGCCCTGGGTGGCGCGCCAGAGCATCAGCACCAGGGCCACCGCGATGATCAGCTGCTGGCCGGTGTTCAGCAGCGACAGCGTGGTCTGGCTCTTGATGCGCGCCTTGCGCAGCTTCTCCAGCGACTCGTCGTAGCGCCGCGCTTCGAAGGCCTCGTTGTTGAAGTACTTGACCGTCTCGTAGTTGAGCAGCGAGTCGATGGCCTTGGTCTGGCTGGTGGACTCCAGCTCGTTCATCTCGCGGCGGAACTTGGTGCGCCACTCGGTCACCGTGACGGTGAAGACCACGTACAGCACCAGCGCCACCAGCGTGATCCAGACATAGCCCATGTCGAACTTCGTGCCCAGCAGGGTGAGCACGAAGACCACCTCGATCAAGGTGGGGAAGATGCTGTAGAGCGAGTAGGAGATCAGCGACTGCACCCCGCGCGTGCCGCGTTCGATGTCGCGCGTCATGCCCCCGGTCTGGCGCTCCAGGTGGAAGCGCAGGCTCAGCGCGTGCAGGTGGCCGAAGACCTGCAGTGCGATGGAACGCGTGGCACCTTCGGTGGCCTTGGCGAACACCAGTTCGCGCAGCTCGGTGAACACGCTGGTGGACAGGCGCAGCAGGCCGTAGGCCACGATCAGCCCCAGCGGCACCACCAGCAGCGCCATGGCACTGCCGGGTTTGATGGTCATCGCGTCCACCAGCTCCTTGAGCAGCAGGGGCACCCCGACGTTGGCGCCCTTGGCGGCCACCATGAAGGCCAGCGCGGCGATCACGCGCCACTTGTACTGCCAGAGGTAGGGGAACAGGCGGCGCAGCGTCGCCCAGTCGGAACGGGCGGGCGCGGGACCGCTGTCGGCGGTGGGCACAGGATAGGCGGCCCGGGAGACGGACGAAGGGCGCATGCGGGACAATCGTGGGAGTTTTCAAGAGATTGTGCCCATGTCCACCGAATCAAGCCCCCGCCCCCACACCGATCTCCCCGAAGGCCGCGAGCTGGTGCTCAAGGTCATCCCCATGCCGGCCGACACCAACGGCAACGGCGACATCTTCGGTGGCTGGGTCATGGCCCAGGTCGACCTGGCCGGCGCGGTGCTGCCGGCGCGCTACGTCAAGGGGCGCATGGCGACCGTGGCGGTCAACCAGTTCATCTTCAAGCAGCCGGTGCGGGTGGGCGACATCCTGAGCTTCTATTCGCACGTCACCCGCGTGGGCAACACCTCGATCACGGTGCAGGTGGAGGTGTTCGCCGAACGCTTTTCCGCCCAGGGCCAGTACGTCAAGGTGACCGAGGCCAGCCTGACCTACGTCGCCATCGACCACGAGGGCCGCCCGCGCCCGATCCCGCGCGAGGGCCTGCCGGCCGGCATGGCCTGAGCCAGCCGTTCAGCGCGGCCAGCGCGCGCGCCAGCGGCCGTAGATGCGATCCGCCAGCGCCTGGCTGGTGGCCAGGTGGTCGCGGGTGCCTGAGCGCATGGCTGCGGGAGTCTGCACCGTGGCCGGGTGCGCCGCGCAGGCCGGGGCGTAACCGGAGCCCGGCACCGCGATCCAGTCTTCCACCTTGCGTTCCGTGATCTCGATGTGAAACTGCATCGCCAGGTGCTGGCGCAGCACGAAGGCCTGGTGCGGACAGGCCGCCGAGCCGGCGATGAGCTGTGCGCCCGGCGGCAGTTCGGTGAAGCTGTCGTAGTGCCACTGGTAGACCGTCGCGTCCGGCGCGTCGCCCAGCCAGTCGCGCGCCGCCGCGCTGCCGTCGTGGCGGATGGGCAGCCAGCCGATTTCTGGCGTGTCGAGCGTCTGCACCTGGCCGCCGAAGGCGCGCGCGATGAGCTGCCCGCCCAGGCAGTGGCCGATGACCGGGATGCCCAGCGCGTCGGCCTCGCGGATCAGCGCCTCGGCCTGGCGCAGGCTGGGGCGGTCGTCGTTGGCGCTCCAGGCGCCGCCGAGCACGGCCAGTCCTTTCAGCCCCCGCACCGTCGCTGGATAAACCTCACCCGCCTCGGTGCACAGCACGCGCCAGCGCACACCCTGTGCGTTGAGCCAGTCACCCAGGTGGCCCGGGCCGTCTTCGTGCAGGTGCTGGAGCACCAGCACCTCGGTGTCGTGGGAAGTCGGATCGTTCATGGCCGGGATGATCGCCAGCCGGCCGGCCCGGCGGAGGGCCAATCCGCGCCGTTCAGAAGGTGCCGTGGCGGCCTTCGCCGGCCGCGAAGCGCGCCGCACCCTCCAGCGCATCGGGGATGCGCGCCCGGCCGCGCTGCCACTCCTGCTGCAGCGCCTCGCCCAGCGGCAGGTCCCACTGCGCATGGGCGCTCTCGCGGTCGGCGCGCATCGTGGCCTGCGGGAAGGCGGCGAGCTGCCGCGCCAGCGCGATGGCGGCTTCGCGCGCCTGCCCGGTCGGCACCACGCGGTTGGCCAGCCCCATCTGCAGCGCCTCGGCCGCCTCGACCTTGCGGCCGGTGAGTATCAGGTCCATCGCGTGGCCCATGCCGATCAGGCGCGGCAGGCGCACCGTGCCGCCGTCGATCAGCGGCACGCCGAAGCGGCGGCAGTAGACACCGAAGTAGGCATCGTCTTCCATCACCCGCATGTCGCACCACAGCGCCAGTTCCATGCCGCCCGCCACCGCCGCGCCGCTGACCGCCGCGATCACCGGCTTGGACAGGCGCAGACGCGATGGCCCCATGGGGCCGATGACGCGGGTGTCGTCGCTGTCGAAATCAAGTCCCGCCAGGCCATCGGTCTGCCCGGACGCTGCCAGCCGTGCCCCATGCTGCAGGTCCCAGCCGGCGCAGAAGTGGCCATGCGCGCCATGGAACACCGCGACCTTGGCGGCCGGGTCGTCCTCGAAGGCGAGGAAGGCGGCGTGCAGCGCCTGTGCGGTGTCGCCATCGACCGCGTTGCGCACCTCGGGGCGGTTCAAGGTGACGACGTAGATGTCGTCGATGACTTCGGTGGTGACGGCGGTCATGCCTGCTCTCCCCACCAGCCCACACGCGGCTCATTCAATGCCGCCTGAAGCTCGTCTTCTGACACCTCGATCTCCATCCGCAACAGCGCCCCCGCCATCGACTTGCCCAGGTTGTCCAGCCGCAGGTTGCGGGCGCCGCCACCCTGCAGCGCGCCCTTGAGCACCAGCTTGAGCGCGAGGATGTTGGGCAGCGGCCAGCGGTCCAGCTCGCCCGGCAGCCAGGGCGCGAAGTGCTGCCGCACGCGCTCGGCCGTGACCTCGCGTTCGAGGATGCGGTAGCCCGCCTCGTTCCAGGCGAACAGCCCGAAGTCGACCCAGTCGGCCTTGTCGCCGCTGCGCGCATGGGCGATGCGGACCAGGGGTATGCGAACTCCGTTCATGCGGCACCTCCCAGCATCTCGACCCGCACATTGGGCTCCACCTCCGCCCGAGGGATCAGCGTCGGCCAGATGCCCAGCAGCTCGCTGGTGTTGTGCAGCCCGGTGAAGCCGCAGGTGTAGGCCGGGCCGCTGAGGCCGATCCAGGGGAACAGGCGGCCGAAGCCGTCGGCGGCGGCCTTCACGTTCGTGCGCAGCACCAGCCGCGTCCAGACCTCGTTCATCTGGTTCAGCTGCTCCGGCGGCGGCAGCGGCGCCAGCGGGCCGTGCGCCGAGTTCAGGCCCGGGTATTCCACGTACAGCTCCTCGTGCGACACGCGCCGCTCGGCCAGCTGGGTGCGAATGGTGTCGATGGCGGCCTGCGCCTTGTCCCAGGCGTCGGGCCAGGAAAAGCCCCAGGTGACCTCGGCCCTGAAGCCGTCGCTGAACCCGGCGACCACCTTGAGCTGGTCGCCCGGTGCTGTGCCGCGCGCCCCGGTCAGCCGCACGCGGTCGTGGCCCTCGTCGTGCAGGTGGATGCCGCCCATGTCCAGCACCACGTCGGGCGAGCGGTAGGCGTGCGGGTCGTGCACCTCGTACAGCAGCTGCTGGCGCACGGTGTCGAAGTTGACGCGCCCGCCCGTGCCCGGCGCCTTGGTGATGAGGGCCGTGCCGTCGTCCCACACCTCGGCAATGGGAAAACCGATGTGCGCCAGATCGGGGATGGCCTTCCAGGCCTCCTGGCTGCCGAAGTTGCCGCCGCTGCCCTGGCCCGAACATTCGAGCAGGTGGCCCACGGTGAGGCCCTGCGCCAGCCGGTCGAGACCGGCGGCGTCGGTGGCCTTCAGGTCCCAGCCCAGGTGGTGGGCGATGGGGCCGAGGAACAGCGCGGCGTCGGCCACGCGGCCGGTGATCACGATGTCCGCGCCCCGGTCCAGCGCCTGCACGATGGGCGCCGCGCCCAGGTAGGCGTTGCCGAACACCAGCCGCTCGCGCACCGCCGACACCGGCTCGCCGCTGAACAGGTGGGCCAGCGCCGCGTCGGGCACCGACGCGTCGAGCAGGCGCGGCAGCACGTCGTCCCCGGTCACCACCGCGATGCGCGGCGCCATGCCCTTGGCCGCCAGCGCGGCCTGCACCGCCTGCGCAGCCCCCAGGGGGTTGAGGCCACCCGCGTTGCAGACGAAGCGCACGCCGCGCGCCCGCATCAGCGGCCACAGCCGCAGCAGCATGGGCACGACATCGCGCGCGTAGCCCAGCGACGGGTCGCGCTGCCGGTCTTTCTGCAGGATGGCCAGGGTGAGTTCGGCCAGGTGGTCGCTGGCGATGAACTGCACATCGCCACGTTCGATGCTGGCGACCACGGGCTCCCAGTGGTCGCCATAAAAGCCGAGACCGGCGCCGATGCGGATGGACTTCATGCGGCCAGCATACGGGCACTCCCTATTTTTGCAAAGCGATTGCTTGCTGAAAATAAGGCGCAGAAAAACTGCCGCCTGCGCGACTCGGGCTCGGGTCTACCCTGACGCCGGTTTCAGGCAAGGCCGATATAAAACCCGCACCACAGCTGGACCCTGCGCCACAGCATTTGCAGCGCCCTGTGTCCACAACAACAAAGGAGACAGTGCGTGCAACTGCTGCAACTGCTGATCGGCGGTGTGGCCCAGGGATGCATCTACGGACTCATTGCCCTGGGCTTCGTGCTGATCTACAAGGCCACCGAGACGGTGAGCTTCGCGCAGGGGGACCTGATGATGGTCGGCGCCTTCGGTGGCCTGCTCACCATGACCCTGCTGGGGTTTCCCTTCTGGGTCTCGGTGCTGGCGGCCGTCATCGGCATGGGCCTGTTCGGCGTGCTGCTCGAACGCATGGTGATCCGCCCCATCCTGGGCCAGCCGGCGTTCTCCATCGTGATGCTCACCATCGGCGTGGGCTACGTGCTGCGCGGCGTGATCACCATGATCCCCAACATCGGCACCGACACGCACTCGCTGGCCGTGCCCTACGCGGGCGAGGTGCTGAACATGGGCGGCCTGGTGCTGGCGGCCGAGCAGCTGGTGATCATCGGCGTGACCGCGGTGCTCTGCGGCGGCCTGTTCGCCATGTTCAAGTACAGCAAGCTGGGCATCGCCATGCAGGCCTCGTCGCAGAACCAGCTGGCGGCCTACTACATGGGCATCCCGGTCAAGCGGCTCAATGGCCTGGTCTGGGGCCTGGCGGCCGGTGTGGCGGCCATCGCCGGCCTGCTGCTGGCGCCGATCACTTTCGTGCACGCCAACATGGGCTTCATCGGCCTCAAGGCCTTTCCGGCCGCGGTGGTGGGCGGCTTTGGCAGCCTGCCCGGCGCCATCGTCGGCGGCCTGGTGATCGGCATCGTGGAGGCGCTCTCGGGCTTCTACCTGCCCGAAGGTTTCAAGGACATCGCGCCCTACATCGTGGTGCTGCTGATGCTGGTGCTCAAGCCGAACGGCCTGTTCGGCGAGAAGCTGCGCAAAAAGGTCTGAACCGATGCGTTTCATTTTCAAGACCGACTACGACCAGGACATCCGGCTGGCCAAACACGGCGGCCATGTGTTCTGGTACAGCCTGCTGGGCCTGTTCCTCGCGGTGGCGCCCTGGGCCCTGCCCGAGTACTGGCTGGCGCAACTCACCTTCGTGCTGATCTACGCCATCGTCGGTCTGGGCCTGATGCTGCTGGCCGGTTTCACCGGCCTGTTCTCGCTCGGCCACGCGGCCTTCCTCGGCGTCGGCGCCTACACCGAGGCGGTGCTCACCAACGCGGGCTGGCCCTTCCCTGTCTCCATCGCCTGTGCCGGCCTGCTCTCGGCCGCGGTGGGCATGGTGGTGGGCCTGCCGGCGCTGCGCGTCAAGGGCATCTACCTGGGCATGGCCACGCTGGCCTTCGGTTTCATCGTCGAAGAAGGCTTGGCGCGCTGGGAGCACGTGACCGGCGGCAACGCCGGCCTGGTGGTCAACCCGCCGGCCATCGGCGGCTGGACCATCGACTCCACCGAAGGCTTCTACTTCCTCTGCCTGGTGCTCTGCGTGGGCGCCACGCTGGCCATCGTCAACCTGCTGCGCGCGCCCACCGGCCGCGCCTTCGTGGCCATCCGCGACTCCGAGATCTCGGCGCAGAGCATGGGCATCCACCTGGCGCGCTACAAGACGCTGAGCTTCGCCTTGTCGGCCGCGCTGGCCGGCATCGGCGGCGCGCTGTACGCGCACAAGATCCAGTTCCTCTCGCCCGACCAGTTCTCCATCATCCAGTCCATCGACCTGCTGCTGATGGTGGTGATTGGCGGGCTGGGCTCGATCCACGGCGCCTTCCTGGGCGCGATGTTCCTGATCGTGATGCCGCAGCTGATCGCCCTCGCCAAGGACTTCCTGCCCGAGGCCATCGGCCAGTCCACCGGCCTGCAGGGCACGGTCTACGGCGCGGTGCTGATCGCCTTCGTGCTGTTCGAGCCCATGGGGCTGTATGGCCGCTGGCTCAAGGTCCGCACCTGGTTCCAGCTGTTCCCGTTCTACCGCAAGGGCATGTTCAAGCGGCAGAAGTCGTTCCAGAAATCGGACCGTCTGAAATGAGCGCCATGAACGACGACATCCTCCTCTCGGCCCGGGACCTCAGCGTGCGCTTCGGCGGCGTGCTGGCGGTCAACAAGGTGAGCTTCGACGTCAGGAAGGGCGAGGTGTTCACCCTCATCGGCCCCAACGGCGCGGGCAAGACCACGGTGTTCAACCTGATCAGCCGCATCTACACGCCCACCAGCGGCGAGATCCACTTCGCCAGCCACCAGGGGCCGCTGAAGCTGACCGACCTGCCGCCGCACAAGGTGGCCGGCCTGGGCATCGCACGCACCTTCCAGAACATCGAGTTGTTCGAGCACGCCACGGTGCTGCAGAACCTGCTGATCGGCCGCCACACGCACCGGCAGACCGGGCTGTGGAGCGAGCTGCTCTTCACCGGCAAGACCCGCGCCGCCGAGATCGCCGCGCGCGAGAAGGTGGAGCAGGTGATCGACTTCCTCGACCTGCAGCACCACCGCGAGTCGA
Organism: Hydrogenophaga pseudoflava NBRC 102511; assembly: GCF_001592285.1. Classification (GTDB taxonomy): domain Bacteria; phylum Pseudomonadota; class Gammaproteobacteria; order Burkholderiales; family Burkholderiaceae_C; genus Hydrogenophaga; species Hydrogenophaga pseudoflava. The sequence goes on from NZ_BCWQ01000005.1 coordinate 77,918, forward strand.
TGGTGGCCGGCCTGCCGTATGGCGTGCGCAAGGTGGTGGAGCTGGCGCGCGCGCTGTGCACCGAACCGCGCCTGCTGCTGCTGGACGAACCGTCGTCGGGCCTGAACGTGGAGGAAACCGAGGACATGGCGTTCTGGATCAGCGACATCAAGAACGAGCTGGGCGTGACGGTGCTGATGGTCGAACACGACATGACCCTCGTGTCCAAGGTGTCCGACCGCGTGCTGGCCATGAGCATGGGCGCCGAGCTGGCCACCGGCACGCCGGCCGAGGTGCAGAGCCACCCCGGCGTGATCGAGGCCTACCTCGGCACGGTGGACGACGTGTCCAGCCTGCGCCGCGAGAACCATGTGAGGGTGGCGGCATGACGGCCCCGGTCACCGACAACGCGGTGCTCAAGCTCCTCAACGTCGAGAGCGCCTACGGCCCCATCAAGGCCATCCGCGGCGTGAGCCTGCAGGTGCGGCGCGGCGAGATCGCCACCGTGCTGGGCAGCAACGGCGCCGGCAAGACCACCATCCTCAAGACCATCAGCGGCATCATCGACCCGCGCAAGGGCAGCATCGAATTCAAGGGCAACGACATCACCGCGCAGGACCCGGCGCTGATCGTGCAGCAGGGGCTGATGCACGTGCCCGAAGGCCGCGAGGTGTTTCCGCTGCTCTCGGTGCGCGACAACCTGCTCATGGGCGCCTACACCCGCAGCGACCGCGACGGCGTGGCGCGGGACATGGAGCTGGTCTTCAACTACTTCCCGATCCTGCGCGAGCGTGCTGCGCAGGACGCCGGACTGCTCTCGGGCGGCCAGCAGCAGATGCTGGCGATCAGCCGCGCGCTGATGGCCAACCCCGACCTGATCCTGCTCGACGAGCCCAGCCTCGGTCTCTCGCCCAAGCTGACCAAGGAAATCTTCGAGATCGTGGTGCGCATCAACCGCGAGCGCGGCACCACCATCCTGCTGGTGGAGCAGAACGCCAACATGGCGCTCAACGCGTCCGATTACGGCTATGTGCTGGAGAACGGACGCATCGTGATGGAAGACACCTGCGCCCGCCTGCGCGAGAAGGACGACATCAAGGAGTTCTACCTCGGCATGAAGGAAGCCGGCGTGCGCGCCGACCGCCGCTGGAAAAAGAAGAAGAACTGGAGGTGAGCGCATGAGTTACTTGTGGGATCTCTCCGCCATCCGCCCGCAGACCGAGGTGGTCATGCCCGGCGACACCATTCCCGCGATCTTCTGGAACGCGGTGCAACAACGCGGCCCCGACATCTGGTTGCGGCAGAAAGAATTCGGCATCTGGCGCAGCTGGACCTGGACCCAGGTGGGCCAGGCGGTGCGCGAGATCGGCCACGGCCTGCTGGCCATCGGCTTCGATGCGCGCGAAACTGCGTCCATCCTCTCCAACACCAATGTGGAGTGGGTGCTGTGCGACATCGCCGTGCTCAGCGCCAACGGCGTGTCGAATGGCATCTACCCGACCGACGCGGCCGAACAGGTGCAGTTCCTCAGCGAAGACTCGGGCACCACCGTGCTGTTCGTGGAAGACGATGAGCAGCTGGACAAGGCGCTGGAGGTGCGCGAACACCTGCCGCGCCTGAAGAAGATCGTGGTGTTCGACATGGACGGCCTGCGCGACTTCCACGACCCCATGGTCACCAGCCTGGACGCACTGCGCGAGCTTGGCCGCCAGCACTTGGCCCAGCACCCGAAGGCGCTGGAGCAGCGCGTGGCCGCCGTGAAGCCCGACGACCTGGCCATCCTGGTCTACACCTCGGGCACCACCGGCAAGCCCAAGGGCGCCATGCACGCGCACCAGGGGCTGGTCTACACCGTGCGCGGCTACAACACGCTGATCGCGCGCGACCAGCACGACGAGTGCATGTGCTTCCTGCCGCTGTGCCACATCGCCGAGCGCATGGGCGGCGAGTATTTCTCTCTCTACACCGGCGCCAGGCTCAACTTCGTCGAGAACCCCGAGACCGTGCCCGAGAACGTGCGCGAGATCGCGCCCACCGTGTTCACCGCGGTGCCGCGCGTGTGGGAGAAGTTCTATTCGGGCGTGATGATCGCGCTCAAGGAAGCCAGCAAGCTGCAGCAGGCGGCCTACGCCTGGGCCATCGGCGTGGGCCAGCGCGTGGCCGACCATGTGCTCAAGGGTGAGGCCGTGCCCGGCAGCCTGCAGTGGCAGTTCCGCGCCGCACGCCTGCTGGTGCTGGACAACGTGCGCAAGCTGATCGGCATCCACCGCGCGCGCTTCCTGGTCACCGGCGCGGCGCCGATCTCGCCCGAGCTGGTGCGCTGGTACCTCGCCCTGGGCGTGCCCATGCTGGAGGTCTGGGGCATGACCGAGACCTGCGGCGCCTCCACCGGCATCCCGGCCGAGCGCATCAAGCCCGGCAGCATCGGCCCGGCCGCGCAGTACAACGAGGTCAAGCTCGACCCGCAGACCGGCGAGATCCTGGTGCGCGGGCCGAACGTGTTCATGGGCTACCTGAACCTGCCCGAGAAGACGGCCGAAACCATCGACAAAGACGGCTGGCTGCACACGGGCGATGTGGGCGTGGTGGATGAGGAAGGGTTTTTCCGCATCACCGACCGCATGAAGGACATCATCATCACCGCAGGGGGCAAGAACATCACCCCCAGCGAGCTGGAGAACGAACTCAAGTTCTCGCCCTACATCACCGACGCGGTGGTGATCGGCGACAAGCGGGCCTACCTCACCGTGATCATCATGATCGACCAGGAGAACGTGGAGAAGTTTGCACAGGACAACGACGTGCCCTTCTCCAACTACGCCAGCCTGACACGCTCCCCCGAGGTGCAGCAGCTGATCCAGGACGTGATCGACGCCACCAACAAGAAGTTCGCCCGCGTCGAGCAGATCAAGAAATTCTGGCTGCTCGACACCCAGCTGACCGCCGAGGACGAAGAACTCACGCCCACCATGAAGCTCAAACGCAAGCTGGTGCAGCAGAAATACGCCGAACAGATCGAGGCCATGTACCGCTGATCCGGCCGCCCCGTTTTTTCCACCCAGGAGACAAGCCCCCATGAAAGCCCGACTCACTCTGACCGCCGCCGCGCTGGCACTCACGGCCGGCGCCACCTTCGCACAGTCGCAAGGCGTGAGCAAGGACGAAATCGTCCTCGGCTCCATCCAGGACCTCTCCGGCCCGCTCGCCGGCTTCGGCAAGCAGGCCCGCCTGGGCATGATGCTGCGCGTGGACGAGATCAACGAGCAGGGCGGCATCAACGGCCGCAAGCTCAAGCTGCTGGTGGAAGACAGCAAGTACGACCCCAAGACCGCCGTTCTGGCGGCGCAGAAGCTGGTCAACCAGGACAAGATCTTCATGATGGTCGGCCACATCGGCACGGCGCAGAACATGGCCGCCATGCCGGTGCAGTTCCAGAAGAACGTGATCAACTTCTTCCCCATCACCGCCGCGCGCGAGATGTACGAGCCCTTCCACAAGCTCAAGTACTCCTTCGCGGCCACCTACTTCGACCAGATGAAAAACTCGCTGCCGCTGGTGGTGAAGGAAAAAGGTGCCAAGAAGGTCTGCACCGTCTACCAGGACGACGAGTTCGGTCTGGAAGTGGTGCGCGGTGCCAAGGAAGGCCTGAAGTCCATCGGCATGGAAATGGCCGAAGAGGCCAGCTTCAAGCGCGGTGCCACCGAATTCGGCTCGCAGATGCAGAAGCTGGCCGCCGCGCAGTGCGACTTCGTCGTGCTCGGCACCATCATCCGCGAGACCGTGGGCACCATCGCCACCGCCCGCAAGCTCGGCTTCAACCCCACCTTCATGGGCAGCAGCGCGCTCTACACCGACCTGATCCACAAGCTCGGTGGCCCGGCCATGAACGGCCTGTACGCCACCATGACGGTGCAGAACCCCTACCTGGACGACGCCTCGCAGCCGGTGCGCTTCTGGGCCAACAAGTACAAGACCAAGTTCAACGAAGACCCCACCGTGTTCTCGGTCTACGGCTACAACATCATCGACACCTTCGCCAAGGTCGCGGGCAAGGCCGGGCCAGGCCTGAGCACCGACAGCTTCATCAAGGTGATGGACACGATGACGATCCCCACCGACATCTTCGGCAGCGCGCCCGCCAGCTTCGGCCCGCAGAAGCGCCTGGGCAGCAACGCATCGCGCCTGTCGCAGATCGTCGACGGCAAGTGGAAGGTGATCTCGGACTACCCGAAGAACTGATCCCCGCTCAGAGCTGCGCGCCGCCTGTCTGAACAGGCCATGCGCGCAAGCCGCCTCGCCCCGTGCGATGGCGGCTTTTTTTGCGCCCGCGGCCCTGGCCTACGAGGAGCATAGGACCTATCCTACGGACACGGAACACCGGCCCGGGTCCAATGGCGCCACCGGGCCGACCGTCCTCATTTCAGGAGCCAGCACCATGGGAATCGCACGCATCGCCGCATTGATCGTCATCGTCGCCGGGATCGCCGCCCTGGTGTACGGCGGCTTCTCGTACACGACGGAAAGCACCGCCGCCAAACTGGGACCGCTGGAACTCAAGGTCCGGGAAGAAAACCGGGTCAACATCCCCGTGTGGGCCGGCGTGGCCGCCATCGTGGCGGGCGGCCTGGTGCTGCTGGTCAGCGCGCGCAAGTGACGCCGCCCGCACCGATGCGGGACGGCTGGTGACCGGTCCCGGGGTGCCCGGTTCTCTCGCGGGGCCACAGCCGGCCAGGGCGCGTCTGGGGATGAGCCGCCAGTAGACTCGCAACCATGTCGTTGCTCTTGCTGCTGTCCCTGCCATTCATCGGAAGCCTGGTCGCTGCGCTGCTGCCCACCAGCGCGCGCAACATCGTGTCGCTCTGGGCCGCGGCCGTCGCTCTGGTGACTGGCGCGAAGGTGGCCTGGCTGTATCCGGCGGTGAGCGCAGGCGCCGTCGTGACCGAGCGCCTGGCCTGGCTGCCCAGCCTGGGCATCGATGTCGTCATCCGCCTGGACGGTTTCGCGTGGATGTTCGCGATGCTGGTCAGCGGCATGGGCCTGCTGGTCATCGTCTACGCGCGCTACTACCTGTCGAGCGACGACCCGGCCGCACGTTTCTATTCGCTGCTGCTGGGGTTCATGGGCGCCATGCTCGGCGTCGTGGTCTCGGGCAATCTGGTGCAGCTGGTCGTGTTCTGGGAACTCACCAGTGTGTTCTCGTTCCTGCTGATCGGCTACTGGACCCACCGCAAGGACGCCCGCCGCGGCGCGCGCATGGCCTTCACCGTCACCGCCACGGGTGGTCTGGCCTTGCTGGCCGGCGTGCTGGTACTGGGGCACATCGTGGGCAGCCACGAGCTTGAAGCGGTGCTGCGCTCGGGCGATCTGGTGCGCGCCCACCCGCTCTATCCGCTGGCGCTGTGTCTGGTGCTGCTGGGCGCGCTGACCAAGAGCGCGCAGTTCCCGTTCCATTTTTGGCTGCCGCATGCGATGGCCGCGCCCACGCCGGTCTCGGCCTACCTGCACTCGGCCACCATGGTCAAGGCCGGCGTGTTCCTGCTGGCGCGCCTGTGGCCCGTGCTCTCCGGCACCGACGAGTGGTTCTGGATCGTGGGCGGTGCGGGCCTGGTCACGCTGCTGCTGGGCAGCTACGTGGCCATGTTCCAGAACGACCTGAAGGGCCTGCTCGCCTACTCGACGATCAGCCACCTGGGGCTGATCACGCTGCTGCTGGGCCTGAACAGCCCGCTGGCCGCGGTGGCCGCGGTTTTCCACATGATGAACCACGCCACCTTCAAGGCCTCGCTGTTCATGTCGGTGGGCATCATCGACCACGAAAGCGGCACGCGCGACATGCGCCGCCTCCAGGGCCTGTCGCGCAGCCTGCCCGTCACCGGCACCCTGGCCATCGTGGCCTGCGCGGCCATGGCCGGTGTGCCGCTGCTCAACGGCTTCCTGTCCAAGGAAATGTTCTTTGCAGAAACCGTGTTCGTGAGCGCCAGCCCGCTCATCGAGAACGGCCTGCCGGCGCTGGCCACACTGGCCGGCGTGTTCGCGGTGGTGTATTCGCTGCGCTTTGCCCACGGCGTGTTCTTCGGCCCCCCGCCACGGGGCCTGCCGCGCAATCCGCACGAACCGGCGCACTGGATGCGCGTGCCGGTGGAGCTGCTCGTGCTGGCCTGCGTCGTCGTCGGCACACTGCCGGCCTGGTCCATCGGGCCGGTGCTCGCGCTGGCGGCGCAACCGGTGGTCGGCGGCACCCTGCCCGAGTACAGCCTTGCGGTCTGGCATGGATTCAACACCCCGCTGGTGATGAGCCTGGTGGCCACCGTGGGTGGTCTGCTGGTGTACCTGCGGTTTGCCAGCCGCCTCAGGCAGCGCCGCCAGCGCGGCGCACCGCTGCTGCAGCGGCTGGACGGCAAGCGCCTGTTCGAGAACGGGCTGGCCCGCGCCTCGGGCGCGGCCAGGCGCCTGACCCGCTGGCTCGGCACCCGCCGACTCCAGCCGCAGCTGTTCGCGATGCTGCTGATCGCAGGCCTGGCCGGCCTGGGCTCGGCGCTGATCGTGCCCCTGACCTGGGGCGACCGCGCGCGCGTGCCGGCCACGCCCGAATTCGTGCTGCTCTGGCTGATCGCCGGCGCCTGCGCCATCGGGGCCGCCAACCAGGCCAAGTTCCACCGGCTGGCCGCGCTGACCATGCTCAGCGTCGTCGGCCTGGCGATGTGCATCACGTTTGCGTGGTTCTCCGCGCCCGACCTCGCGCTGACGCAGCTCTCCGTCGAGGTCGTCACGCTGGTCCTGTTCCTGCTGGGCCTGCGCTGGCTGCCCAAGCGGCGGGAGCTGGACGACCCGCGCACGGTCCTGCACACCCGGTGGCGCCGGCGCCGCGACATGCTGCTCGCGGTGCTGATCGGTGTCGGCCTGTCGGCGCTGTCGTATGCGCTGCTGACGCGCCAGGCGCCCCAGTCGATTTCACCGTTCTTCATCGAGAAGGCGCTGCCCGAAGGCGGGGGAACGAACGTGGTCAACGTGATGCTGGTCGACTTCCGAGCCTTCGACACGCTGGGCGAAATCACCGTGCTCGGCATCGTCGGCCTGACGGTCTATGCGCTGCTGCGCCGCTTCCGGCCGGCGCGCGAAACGGTGGACCCGACCGAGCAGCAACAGGTGCACGTCGATGCCGCCGGCGCCGACCTGATCGATCGCGACGGCGATGGCGACGACCACCTGCCGCCCTACCTGGAGGTGCCGGCGGTGCTGGTGCGGCTGCTGCTGCCGGTGGCCGGGCTGCTCGCCTTCCACCTGTTCATGCGCGGGCACAACGAACCCGGCGGCGGGTTCGTCGCCGGACTGGTGGTGGCGATTGCCTTCATCGCGCAGTACATGGTCAGCGGCACGCGCTGGGTCGAGGCGCGGATGCACCTGCTGCCCACGCGCTGGATCGCCACCGGCCTGCTGGTCGCACTGGTCACCGGGCTGGGTTCCCTGGCACTGGAACACCCCTTCCTGACCACCCACACCGCGCACGTGACCTGGCCTCTGGTCGGCGAGGTGCACCTGCCCACGGCGGCCCTGTTCGACCTCGGTGTGTTCGCGGTCGTCGTGGGCTCGACCCTGCTGCTGCTGACCGCCATCGCCCACCAGTCGCTGCGCGCGCGCCGCCGGCAAGGTGTGGCCGTCGACGATAGAAAGGACACCGGATGGAAACCGTGATCTCGATCGCCATCGGCGTGATGGCCAGTGCGGGCGTGTGGCTGATCCTTCGGCCCCGGACCTTCCAGGTGCTGATCGGCCTGACGCTGCTGTCCTATGCGGTCAACCTGTTCATCTTCAGTGTCGGCAGCCTGGCCATCGACCGCGAGCCCATCGTCAAGCCGGGCGTGGTGGCCGACCTGGTCAACTACAGCGACCCGCTGCCGCAGTCGCTGGTGCTGACGGCCATCGTCATCGGCTTTGCGACGACGGCGCTGTTCCTCGTCGTGCTGCTGGCGCTGCGCGGCCTGTCCGGCGGCGACCATGTGGACGGCCAGGAGGAGCGCCTGTGACGGAAGGTTTGAACCACCTGCTGGTCGCGCCCATCCTGCTGCCGCTGGCCACCGCCGCGCTGATGTTGCTGCTGGGCGAGGGCCGGCGCGGGCTGAAGGCCGTGACCAACGTGCTGTCCACCGCCCTGGGGCTGGTGATCGCCGTCGCCTTGCTGCTGGACGTGGCCGGACGCGATGCACCGGCGGCCTTCGGCATCTACCTGCCCGGCAACTGGTCTGTGCCGTTCGGCATCGTGCTGGTCGCGGACCGGCTGTCGGCTCTGATGGTGGTGCTGACGGGTTGCGTGGGCCTGGCCTCGCTGCTGTATGCGCTGGCGCGCTGGCAACACGCGGGGGTGTACTTCCATGTGCTGTTCCAGCTGCAGCTGATGGGGCTGTACGGCGCCTTCCTCACGGCCGACCTCTTCAACCTCTTCGTCTTCTTCGAGGTGCTGCTGGCCGCCAGCTATGGCCTGCTGCTGCACGGCGGCGGGGGCGAACGCGTGCGCGCCGGCCTGCACTACATCACCATCAACCTGGTCGCCTCGCTGCTGTTCCTGATCGGCGTGGCGGTGCTCTACGGCGTCACCGGCACGCTGAACATGGCCGACATCGCGCAGAAGCTGCCGGCGGTACCGGCGAGCGACCGCGGTCTGCTGCACGCCGGGGCCGCCATCCTGGCGATCGCCTTCCTGGCCAAGGCCGGTCTGTGGCCGCTGAACTTCTGGCTGCCACCGGCCTATGCCGCGGCCAGCGCACCGGCCGCGGCGGTGTTCGCCATCCTGACCAAGGTGGGCGTGTACGCCGTGCTGCGTCTGTGGACGCTGTGTTTTCCGGCAGACGCCGGCGCTTCGGCCGGCTTCGGCGGCGGGGTGCTGGTCTGGGGCGGAATCGCCACGCTGGTGTTCGGGGCCGTGGGCATGCTGGCCTCGCAGCAGCTGGCGCGGCTGGCGGGCTACTCGGTCATCGCCTCTTCGGGCACGCTGGTGGCCACCATCGGTTTCGATGCGCCGGCGCTCAGCGGCGGCGCGCTGTTCTACCTGGCCAGCTCCACGCTGGCGGGCTGCGCGCTGTTCCTGCTGGTGGAACTGCTGGATCGTGCGCGCGAGGTCGAAGCAGGCCCGCAGCAGGTCGACGACGGCAACTACGCCCTGCCCGCCTTTTTCGACGCCGAGCCGCCGCCTGGCACCAACCTCGACGACGATGAAGAGGCTCTCATCGGCCGCGCCATCCCGGCGGCACTGGCTTTTCTGGGCCTCACCTTCACGGTCTGGGCGATGGTGACGGCCGGGCTGCCGCCGCTGTCCGGATTCGTGGCCAAGCTGACCATGCTCACCGCGCTGCTCGACCTGCGCACGCCTGCGGCCTGGACGCTGTTCGTGCTGCTGATCCTCTCGGGGCTGTTCGCCGCCATGTCGCTGATGCGGGTGGGCATGCGCCACTTCTGGACCACGCAGGACCGACCGCCGCCGCGCCTGCGCGTGATCGAGACCCTGCCGATTGCGGGCCTGCTGGCCGCCTCGCTGGCCATGGTGCTGCAGGCCGAAACCGCGCTCACCTACACCCGGGCCGCGGCCGAGGGGCTGCACGCCCCCGACCTCTACATCAACGCGGTGATGGGTGCCCAGCCGGTCCCCCGCGCGGCGGGAGGTGCGCCATGAAGCACCTGCTCCCATCGCCCTGGCTCTCGCTGGGCCTGTTCGGCGGCTGGCTGCTGCTGACCCGCAGCTTCAGCCTGGGCCAGGTGCTGCTGGGCCTCGTGGTCGCCGTGGTGATGCCGCTGCTGATGGCGCCCCTGCGCCCTCGCCCCGGGCCCCTGCGGCGCTGGGGCGTGCTGCTGCGCCTGATCCTGCGCGTCGGCCGCGACGTGCTGCGTTCGGCGGTGCAGGTGGCGTTCGGTGTGTGGCGGGGGCAGCGCCGCCCGCCGCGCGGCGCGTTTGTGGCCGTGCCGCTGGACCTGCACGACGTGCACGGCCTCGCGGCCCTGGCCATGATCACCGCCGTCATCCCGGGCACCGTGTGGTCGGAACTCGCGCCCGACCGCAGCGCGCTGCTGATCCATGTGTTCGATCTTGACGACGAGGCGACCTTCATTGCGCACTTCAAGTCCGACTACGAACAGCCGCTGAAGGAGATTTTCGAATGAGTCCACTGCTGTCGATCGCAATCACCACCACCCTGGTTCTCTACGCCGCCGCCATGGCCGTCGGCGTGATGCGGCTGTTCCGCGGGCCCCACGCGCAGGACCGCGTGCTCGCAATGGACTTCGTCTACGTGGTGGGCATGCTGGTCCTGCTGGTGCTGGCCATCCGCTACGACAGCGAGATGTACTTCGAAGGCGCCCTGGTGATGGTGCTGTTCGGCTTCGTCGGGTCGGTCGCCATGGCCAAGTTCCTGCTGCGCGGGGAGGTGATCTGACCATGCCCCCCCTGGCCGACATCCTGGTGGCAGTCCTGCTGGTGTCCAGCGGCGTGCTGGTCCTTGTGGCCGCGCTCGGCCTGTGGAGACTGCCCGACTTTTTCCTGCGCATGCACGCACCGGCACTGGCGTCCACGCTCGGCGCCTGGATCGTCACCCTGGCCTCCATCGTGCACTTCAGCACCCGCGGGGCGGGGCTGAGCCTGCACGTCTGGCTGATCATCATCGTGCTGTCGATCTCGGCCCCGGTCACGACCATCGTGCTGGCACGCGCCGCACTGTTCCGCCGGCGCCAGGCCGGCGACCCGCTGCCAGCGCCGCTCCAGCGGCGCCGTTGACCACGCGACCACACACCGCCCGGCAGGCCACGAAAGACGCACCCATGATCACGGACATCGAGGACTTCTTTGCCAAGGGCTGCGGCCGCTGCGAGCGTTTCGCCACCCCCGCCTGCTCCGCCAACCAGTGGCACGACGGCCTGGTTGCGCTGCGCGCCCTTTGCCGCTCGGCCGGCTTGGTGGAAACCGTGAAATGGGGCCACCCCTGCTACATGCACGCCGGGCGCAACATCGCGCTCATCGGTGCGCTGCAGGGCGACTTCCGGCTCAACTTCTTCAACGCCGCGCTGATGAAAGACCCCGAAGGTCTGCTGGAGCGGCAAGGCCCCAACACGCAGCACCCCGACTCGATCCGGTTCACCGCCACCGAGCAGGTCGAAGAACGGGCCAGCGCCATCCACGCCTACCTGCTCGAAGCCATGGCCTATGCCGACGCCGGCATCCGCCCACCGAAAGTGGTGCAGGCGCTGGAACTGCCCGACGAGCTGGTCGACGCGATGGACGCCGACCCCGAACTGGCCGAGGCCTTCCACCGCCTCACCCCGGGCCGCCAGCGCAGCTACGCGATCCTTCTGAGCTCGGCAAAAACGGCGGCCACGCGCGTGTCGCGGATCGAGAAGGCGCGCCCACACATCCTGGCGGGCAAGGGCGCGAACGAGCGCTGACGAATCTTTCTCATCCTGCTTCGGGCGCAGCACCGACGGCCATGACCCCCGCCACCGCAGCCCATCTCGCCGACGCCCTGATGGCGCTGCATGCGGGCGTGGTGCTGTTCGTCGTCGGGCTGCTTCCACTGGTGCTCATCGGCGGCGCGCGGGGCTGGCGCTGGGTGCACCACCGAGGCCTGCGTGTCACGCATCTGGGGCTGATCCTGTTCATCGCTGCCCAGACCTGGCTCGGCCAGCTCTGCCCGCTGACCGTGTGGGAGCAGGACCTGCGGCACCTGGCCGGGCAAGGCGGCTACCCGGAAGGTTTCATCGAACACTGGCTCGCGCGCCTGCTGTATTGGGACGCACCCTGGTGGGTGTTCGAGGCGGCCTACACGGCGTATGCCCTGCTGGTGGCGGTGGCCTGGTGGTGGGTGCGGCCACGCTCAGGCTGACGCACGGCCTGCGCCCGGAATGCCCGAACAGGCCAATGACCCGACAGCGCTGCCCGTGGCTGGCGGCGCTCCCGACCGGCACCGCGGGTGGATGAAACACCAGCTTTGACAATGGCGCCGACTCAGGCATGCTCGACATCGTTTGACGCGGCTCAAGAAACGCCGGCGCCGCCGGGTGGATGCACGCAGCATGCGGACCGCCATCACGAGGTCCGACGGATTGGGAACGACAGCCGAGAAGGAAGGTGCAAGGCATGAAGCGCAAGACCCCCCTGACGGAACGCGAGACCGCCGCGATGAAGGCCGTGCCGGAAACCGCGGATGCGGTGGAGGAACAGATCGTCAAGCGGCCCGACGGTTATTACAGGACCGCCCCGGATGGCAAGCAGGAGATTGGCCCCTTCAGCAGCTACGAGGACGCGTTGGCCGACCTGCAGGCTGCCGACCTCGAAGCGCCCGAGCCTGGCGAGAGCCTGCGCGAGGCTGAGAGTGAACTTGGCATTTCGGACTGGATCGACCCCGAGACCGGTGAACCGGCCGAAGGCCTCTCGCCCCCGCACCTGGACGGCGACTGAACGTCGTGCGCGCGAGCAGCGTGAGGGAGGGCAGGGGTGGACAAAAGCACACGATGAAACCTCCTGGGTGGTACCCGCGCCGGTCTTCTCTGGCACCTGGATGTTTGCCATCCGCATGGTCGTGGGCAAGGGCGGGCAGGCGCCTGTGCCTGGATGCCTGATTTCTGCAGAGAGGAAACCATGAACACCTTGACAAAACTCGCCCTGGGTGTGCTGGGGCAACTGCACGGCCAGCCCGCCAGCGGCGCGGTGCTTGGAGAAATGGCGCTGCCCCCGGCACGGACCACGGGCGGCCTGCCGGTGATGCAGGCCCTGCAACAGCGCCAGTCCCAACGCGACTTCCGCCCTGACGCGCTGGAGCCGCCAACCCTGTCGGACCTGCTGTGGGCCGCCGCCGGCATCAACCGTGCCGAGCACGGCGGCCGCACCTCGCCCTCGGCCATGAACGCACAGGAGGTGGACCTGTACGTGGCACTGCCGCAAGGCCTGTACCGCTACGAGCCGCAACGCCACGTGCTGCTGCTCATCAAGGCCGAAGACGTGCGCCGTGTGACGGGTTACCAGGACTTCGTCGACAACGCGCCGCTGGACCTGGTCTACGTGGCGGACCACGGCCGCATGAAGATGGTGCCCGCCGCGCAGCGTGAGGCCTACGCCTCGGTGGCGGCGGGTGCCATGGCGCAGAACGTGTACCTGTTTTGTGCCTCGCATGGGCTGGGCACGGTGGTGCGGGCCTGGTTTGACCGCCATGCGCTGACGAAAGCGATGGGGTTGACGAACGATCAGCAGATTCTGCTGACGCAGACGGTGGGCTACGCGAAGCGCTGATCTTCATTGGCGTGGCACCCGGATGATCGCTGCGGAGCAGAAACCGGGACGTGACGGCACGGCCGCGACTTCACACAGCCCAACGGGGTTCATCCCCCACCCAGCCGCCGCGCCTCCACCTCAAACGGGTTGTCCCAGTAGGCATCCCGCCCGCGCAGCCACTGCCACGCCCCAGCCAGCAGATACGCCGGCAGAAACAGCGGCCCCCAGCGTTCGCACTGCCGCACATGCACCCGCTCGTGCGCGCGCAGGCGCTGCAGTTCCTGCGCATGGGTGCCGAGCACGACGTGGCCGAAGGTGATCGCTGTGAAGGGCCAGCGGCGCCGGGGTGGTGCGCGGCGCGCGGCGATTTCGATCACGCCATCCACGATGCGCAGGCGTGCGCCAAAAGGGAGCAGCAGCAGGCCGAGCGCGAGGCCGATCAGCGTGTTGGGCGATGCCCAGAGCCACCGCGCCCAGCGCCCGAGGCGACCGGCCGGCCGGGGCCTGCGGCGGGGCATGGCCTCAGGACACGATGTATGCGCCCGAGCCGCAGGACAGCAGCTTGCCGTCCGCGCCGCGGAACTCCATGCGCGTGGACGCCACGCGCGAACCCAGGCGCAGCACCTCGGCGCTGAGTTCGAAGTGCTCGCCGATGCCGGGGCGCAGGTAGTCGATGCGCAGGTCGATGGTGCCGAGCTTGCCGAAGCGGTGCAGGCGCTGATCGGGCGTTTCGTCCATGTGGCGCGCGCCGATGGCGGCCATGCAGGCCAGGCCGCCCATGGCGTCGAGCCCGGCGCTGATGACGCCGCCGTGCACGCGGTTGTGGCTGTAGTGGCCGATCAGTTCGTGGCGCATGTCGATGCGCGCGGTCACGCGCTCGGGCAGCAGGCTGGTGATCTTCAGCCCCAGCACCTGGTTGAACACGATCTTCTCTTCGAAGATGGCCTTGAGCCCGGCGATGAACTCGGGCTCGAACTCGGTGGGCAGTGGTGGTGGGGATTTGCTCATAGTCCGGATTGTCGCGCGGCGAGTTCTTTCATGATTTCTTCGGCGCCGCCGCCGATCATCATGACCTTGACCTCGCGGTAGATGCGTTCGCTGACGGTGCCGCGCATGTAGCCCATGCCGCCGAGGATCTGCACCGCGGCGTCGGCGCAGAACTGCATGGCCTGCGTGGCGTGGTTCTTGAGCAGGCAGACATGGCTGACCCAGTCCGGTCCCTGGTCGCCCGCGTCGGCGCGCGCGGTGACGGCGTCCACCCAGGCCCGGGTGGATTCGATGCGCGTGCGCATGTCCATGAGCTTGTGGCGGATGACCTGGCGTTCGATGAGCGCGGCGCCAAAGGTCTGACGCTGGCGCGCCCAGTCCAGCGCCTCGTCGTAGCAGGCCTGTGCAAAGCCCAGCGCCATCGCGCTCATGGCCAGGCGCTCGCCGTTGAAGTTGCCCATGATCATGCGAAAGCCCGCGCCCTCTTCGCCCAGGCGGTATCGCACCGGCACGCGCACACCATCGAAGCGCAGGTGCGCGGTGTCAGAGCAGTGCCAGCCCATCTTCTGCAGCGCGCTGCGCGAGACGCCAGGCCGGTCCATGGGCACCACCACCATGCTGATGCCGCTGGCGCCCTTGTTGCCAGCATCGGTGCGAACGGCGAGCGCGAGCCAGTCGCAGCGCAGGCCGGAGGTGATGAAGACCTTCTCGCCGTCGATCACGTACTCGTCGCCCTCGCGCCGCGCGGTGGTGCGCAGCGCGGCCACGTCGGATCCACCGCCAGGTTCGGTGATGCCCAGCGCCGCGATCTGCTCGCCGCGCAGCACGGGCGGCACCACCTCGGCCTGCAGCTCGGGCGCGCCATGCGCCAGCACCGGCGGCAGGCCGATGTTCAGCGAGAACAGGCTGGCCATGAGGCCACCGCTGCTGCCGTGGCGGGCCAGGGTCTGCGACAGCGCGTTGCGCGCGCGCCAGGGCGCGGGCGTGCCGCCCAGATGCTCGGGGTAGCCCAGGCCGAGCAGGCCGAGGTCGGCGGCTTCGCGGTACAGCGCGCGCGGAATCTCGCCAGCGGCCTCCCAGGCGTCGAGGTTCGGGCGCACCCGCTCCAGTGCAAACCGGCGCACGGTATCGACCAGCGCCTCCAGGTCGGCGGCGTCGAAGTCGCTCGAAGTGTCGGTGCTCATGCGCCCTCTTCCGAAAAGACCAGCAGCACCTGTGCCGGTACCAGCTGCTGCCCCGCCACCACGGTCACGCCGGACACGGTTGCGTCGCGCGGTGCGGCGATCTGGTGTTCGATCTTCATGCTCTCGATGGTCAGCAGCACCTGCCCGCGCGCCACGCGCTGGCCGGGCTGCACCATGAGCGACACCAGCTTGCCGTTGAAGGGCGCGCGCAGTTCGCGCGCCGCGGGGCCCTGGCCACCGCTCAGCGCGGCGGACAGGCTCAGGTCCTGCAGGTGCAGGTCGTGGGCACCCCAGCGCACATGGCAATGGCCGTCGGCGTGGCGCACCACCGCGGTGGGCTGCGCGACGCCATCGAGCGCCACGGTGACCTTGCCGATGTGTGCGCTGTACCCGCGCTCGCCAGCATGCACCTGCAACGCCCCGCGGCCGAGTTCGCGCACACCCAGGTCCAGCGTGGTCTCTCCGAGCTTCACGCGCAGCGGCCGCACAAACGGGCTGGGCAGATCGGCGCCCGTGCGGCCCAGCCAGGTCGCCGCCAGCGCGGCGGCCACACAGGCCCCGTGCGGCGGCTGGATCGCCTCGCGCAGCCTGTCGCCCTGCTCCGCGAGGAAGGGGATGGTGGCCTCGCCCGCACCAAACACCGGATGGCGCAGGCAGGCCGCCAGGAAGGCGCGGTTGCTGGGCAGGCCGAGCAGCACCGTGTCGTCGAGCGCCTGCGCGAGTTGGGCGATGGCCCCGCCGCGGGTCGGCGCGTGGGCGATCAGCTTGCCCAGCATGGCGTCGTAGTGCGGCGTGACCACCGAGCCGTCTTCGAGCGCGTGGTCGAAGCGCAGGCCGTCGCTCAGCGGTGATTCGGCGAAACGCTGCACCGTGCCGGCGTGCGGGGTGAAGTGTTCGTCTTCGGCGCAGAGGCGGACTTCAATGGCATGACCCTGGAGCTGCACCTTGTCCTGTGTCAACGGCAGCGGCTCGCCACGCGCCACACGGAGTTGCCATTCGACCAGGTCCAACCCGGTGAGCATTTCGGTGACGGGGTGCTCGACCTGCAGCCGGGTGTTCATCTCCATCAGGAAGAACTGGTCGCCGTCGAGCAAAAACTCCACCGTCCCCGCGCCCACATAGCCCGCGCCCTGCACCAGCGCCACCGCGCAGCGGCCCAGCTCGGCGCGCAGCTCGGGCGAGACCGCCGGGCTGGGCGACTCCTCGATGATCTTCTGGTGGCGGCGCTGCACCGAACAGTCGCGCTCGCCCAGGTGGATGCAGTGGCCGTGGGCGTCGGCGAACACCTGCACCTCGACGTGGCGCGGGTTGAGCAGCGCACGTTCGATCAGCAGGTCGCCATTGCCGAAACCGGCCAGGGCTTCGGACCGCGCGCTCTGCAGCGCGGCGGGCAGTTGCTCGGCGCTGTGCACGAGGCGCATGCCGCGCCCGCCGCCACCGGCCACGGCCTTGACCATGACCGGGTAGCCGATGCGCTGCGCCTCGGCCGCGAAGGTCTCGTCGCGCTGGTCGTCGCCGAAGCAGCCCGGCAGCACCGGCACACCCTGTGCCAGCGCCACCGCCTTGGCGGCGGACTTGCTGCCCAGCGCGCGGATGGCGGCGGGCAGCGGTCCGACCCAGGTGAGGCCGGCGTCGATGACGGCCTGCGCGAAGTCGGCGTTTTCGCTGAGGAAGCCGTAGCCGGGGTGCACCGCGTCGGCGCCGCTGGCGCGCGCGGCGCCGATGAGTTTGTCGATGTGCAAATAGCTGTCGGCCGAGGCGGTGCCGCCCAGCGCCACGGCCGTGTCGGCTTCGCGCACGTGCAAGGCGCCGCGATCGGCGTCGGAAAACACCGCCACGGTCGCGACGCCCATGCGGCGCGCGGTGCGGAGGATGCGGCGCGCGATCTCGCCGCGGTTGGCGATCAGCAGGCGCCTCATGCGCCCCCCTCCACCCACGGTGCGGGCTGCTTGCGCACAAAGGCCTTGAGGCCGGCAGCCGCCTCCGGCCCGCGCAGGGCCGTCGCGAAAGCGATGGCGGCTTCGTCGCGCAGGTCGGGCAGCGGTCCGTGCAGGCGGCGCAGCAGCTGCTTGGTCTCGGCCAGGGCACCGGGTGCGGCCAGGCGGTGGCGCGCCAGCGTGTCGGTCAGCGCCGCTTCCATCTCGCCGTCGGCCACCACGTCGTTGACCAGGCCCAGGTCGCACGCTTCGCTGGCACTGAAGTGCCGGCCCGAGAGCAGGCAGTCGCGTGCGGCGCGGTCGCCCAGGCGCCGCCAGACAAAGGGCGCGATCTGCGCCGGTGGCAGGCCCAGCGTGACCTCGGGCGTGGCGAACACCGAGCGCTGCGTCGCCAGCACCACATCGCCACAGCAGGCCAGGCCGAAGCCGCCGCCCATGGCCGGCCCGTCCACCGCCACCACCAGCAGCTGCGGCAGTTCGGTCAGCGCGTGCAGCACGTCGCCGAACGCGCGGTTGGCGTCGATCAACGGGTCGTGTGCGCCCTCGGCGAGTGGCTGGCCGATGGCGCTGGCGAAGTGGCCCAGGCTGCCGCCCGCGCAGAAGGCGCCACTCCCGCCGGTGAGCACCACCGTGCGCAGGCTGTCGTCGGCCTTGGCCCGCAGGCAGGCCTCGAACAGGGCGACCACCATGCCGTCGGACAGCGCGTTGCGCGTGGCCTGGTCATCGAGCGTCCAGCGCTCGGTGTCGCCCTGCCGCACCACCAGAAAGTTGCTCATGTCACGCCCTTTCAGTGCGCCGGGCGTTTGGCGATGCCCATCATCTTGGTGAGGATGCCGAGCATCACCTCGTCGGCCCCGCCGCCGATGGAGGCCAGGCGCCCGTCGCGGTACATGCGCGAGACCTTGTTGTCCCACGTGAAGCCCATGCCGCCCCAGAACTGCAGGCAGGTGTCGGGCACCTGGCGGTTCAGGCGCCCGGCCTTGAGCTTGGCCATGGTGGCCCACTCGGTCACGTCCTCGCCGGCCACGTAGTGCTCGCAGGCCTGGTAGGTCAGCGCGCGCAGGCTCTCGACCTCGGTCTTGAGCTCGGCCAGCTTGAACTGCACCCACTGCTGGTCGGCCAGCGAGGCGCCAAACAGCTGGCGCTCCTGCGCGTACTCCACCGTCCACTGGATGCAGTTGCTCAGGCTTTGCAGCGTGCTGGCCGCGCACCACAGGCGCTCCTCCTGGAACTGCTGCATCTGGTAGATGAAGCCCGCGCCCTCGGCGCCGATGCGGTAGCGCTGCGGCACGCGCACCTCGTCGAAGAACAGCAGGCCGGTGTCGCTGCTGTTCATGCCGATTTTTTTGATCTTCTGGCCGACCTCGAAGCCTTTGACGGTCTTGCCGTTCTCGCGCAGCGGCACCATGACCAGGCTCTTGTTCTTGTGCGCGGGGCCGTCGCTGGTGTTGACCAGCATGCACATCCAGTCGGCCTGCAGGCTGTTGGTGATCCACATCTTCTGGCCGCTGATGACGTAGTCGTCGCCGTCCTTGCGGGCCACGGTCTTGATGGCCGACACGTCACTGCCCGCGCCGGGCTCGCTCACGCCGATGCAGCCGACCATGTCGCCCGCGATGGCGGGCGCGAGGAACTGCGCCTTGAGTTCTTCGCTGCCGAAACGCGCCAGGGCCGGTGTGCACATGTCGGTCTGCACGCCGATGGCCATGGGCACGCCGCCGCAGTGGATGTGGCCCAGCGTCTCGGCCATGGCCACGCTGTAGGAGTAGTCCAGCCCCATGCCGCCGTAGGCCTCGGGTTTGGTCAGGCCCAGCAGGCCGAGCTGGCCCATCTGTTTGAAGACCTCGTGCGCCGGGAAGATCTCGGCCGCTTCCCACTCGTCCACGTGCGGGTTGATGTGCTCGTCGATGAAGCGCTTGAGGGTCTTCTGGATCTCGCGGTGTTCGTGGGTGAACTGCATGGGGTGTCTCCTGTCGTTGTCTTGAAAGCGGCGCTCACATGCGCGCGACGCCGAACGGCATGGGCCTCGGCTGGCGCAGCGCCGCCTCGGCCACGGTGTCCAGGCAGAAGCGGAGCACGGCGCGGGTGTCGCGCGGGTCGATCACGCCGTCGTCCAGCACCAGGCCGCTCGTGTAGAACGCGTCGGCCTGCGACTCGAACTTCTGCACGATGGCCTCGTACTTCGCCTTCATCTGCGCCTGCACCTCGGGCGTGTCGGTGGGGATGCCTTTGCGCGCCATGCCGGCCTCGGCCACGATCTGCATGGTCCTGGCGGCCTGCTCGCCGCCCATGACCGCGGTGCGCGCGTTGGGCCAGCTGAACAGGAAGCGCGGCGCGTAACCGCGGCCGCACATGCCGTAGTTGCCCGCACCGAAACTGGCGCCGCACTGGATGGTGATCTGCGGCACCGTCGCATTCGTCACCGCCTGGATCATCTTGCTGCCGTGCTTGATCATCCCGGCCTGCTCGCTGTCCTTGCCGACCATGTAGCCGGTGGTGTTCTGCAGGTAGACGATGGGGTGGCCGAGCTGGCACATCCACTGGATGAAGTGCGTGGCCTTGTTCGCGCCGGCCACGTCGATGGGACCGTTGTTGCTGATGATGCCGACCGCGTGGCCGCCGATGTGCGCCTGGGCGCAGACCGTGGCGGCGCCGTAGAGCGCCTTGAACTCAAGGATGTCGGAGCCATCGGTGATGCGGGCCATGACCTCGCGCATGTCCACCGGTTCGCGGTGGTGCGCGGGCATCAGGGACAGCAGGTCCTCGGCGTCTAAACGGGGTTCGGGCGCCGTCGGTCGCTGAGGCATCTGCCAGCCGGTGCGCGCCACGATGTCGCGCGCCAGGCCCAGGGCCTCGCGGTCGTCTTCGGCCAGGTGCTCGCCCAGTCCCGACACCGTGGTGTGCATCTCGGCACCGCCCAACTCCTCTTCGGTGGCGATCTCGCCGGTGGCGGCCTTGAGCAGCGGCGGCCCGGCGAGAAAGGCGCGCGAGCGGCCGCGCACCATGATCACGATGTCCGAGAGGCCCGGCATGTAGGCGCCACCGGCGGTGCCCGACCCGTGCTGCACCGTGATGACCGGCAGGCCCGCCGCCGAGAGGCGCGCGAGGTTGCGGAACAGACCGCCGCCGAGCACGAAGCCCTCGACCTGGTACTTCATCAGGTTCGCGCCCGCGCTCTCGACCAGGTGCACGAAAGGCAGCCGGTTCTCCAGCGCCATCTCCTGCACCCGCAGGATCTTCTCCAGCCCGCGCGCCTGGATCGCACCGGCCTCGATGCCCGAGTCGCTGGCCACCACCATGCAGCGCACGCCGCCAATGAAGCCGATGCCAGCCAGCATGCCGCCGCCGGGCACGGACTTCTCCGGGTCCTTCGTGTCCTGCAGGAAACCGGCCAGCGAACACAGCGGCAGGTACGGCGCGCCCGGGTCCAGCAGCAGGCCCACGCGCTCGCGCGGCAGCAGCTGCCCGCGCTTGTGGAACACCGGCGCCGACAGGGCCGAAGCGGCCGCGGCGCGGTCTTCCAGCGCCCGCAGCTGGGCGATGCGCGCCAGCAGGGCGTCGCGGCGCTGCGCGGCCTGTTCGCTGTGCGGGTTGAAATTCGACGCAAAGCTCATGACTGGAACACCTTGGGCGTGACCGCGCGGTGGAAACCGTCGAAAGGTTTCACCGCGTCGCGCTGCTGCACCTCGGCCGGTGCGGCGACCTGCCCCCAGCCCATGCGCACCTGGGGCCGTGCGCCGTCTACACGCAACACCGTGCCGCTGATGAAGCTGGCCGCGGGCGAGAGCAGGAAGACGATGGCGGCCGAGGTCTCGGCCTCGTTGCCGAAGCGCCCCAGCGGCACGGTCTGGCGCATCTCACGCAGCATCGGCCCGGCCTCGGGCGGGTAGTGGTCCATGCCGCTGGAGGCGATGTAGCCCGGCGCGACCGCGTTCACGCGCACGCCGCTTTTCGCCCACTCCATCGCCGCGGTCTCGGTGAAGCTCACCATGCCCATGCGGGCGGCGCCGCTGTGGCCCATGCCGGGCATCGAACCCCACATGTCCGCGACGATGTTCACGATGGCGCCGCCCTGCGCCTGCATGCTCTGCAGGTAGCACTCGCGCGCCACCAGGAAGCCACCGGTCAGGTTGGTGTCGATCACCGCCTGCCAGCCCTTGGCGCTGATCTTCTCCAGCGGGGTGATGTACTGGCCGCCGGCGTTGTTGACCAGGGCGTCGATGCGGCCATGCGCCTGCACCGCGTCGGCCACCATGGCCTGCACGCCCGCCTCGTTGCGGATGTCGCAGACGTGGAAGCTGGCGCGCCCGCCGTCGTCGGCGATCTCGATGGCCGTGGCCTGCAGCTTCTCGGGGTTGCGGCCCACCAGCACCACCATGGCACCCAGCCGGGCCAGCTCGTGCGCGGTGCAGCGGCCGATGCCCGATCCGCCTCCGGTGACCATCACCACTCGCCCGGCGAACAGGCCGTCGCGAAACACGGAACCATACCGTTTGCTCATGCGCGCTCCTTCAGGAACAGGTGCAGCGCCGCCTCGGTCAGATCGTCGAGCGAAGACCGGCGCCCCGGCTCGAACCACTGCACCGCCCAGTTGAGCGCGCCGAAGATCATCAGCCGCGCCAGGCTCGGGTCGCCCTGCAGCTCGCCGCTGTCGTGCAGTGCCTGCAGCACCGGCACCCAGACGGCCTCGTACTCTCGCCGCAGCTCGTTGACCGCCTGGCGCTGCACCTCGGACAGCGAGCGCCACTCGTAGAGCATCACCGGGATGAAGTCGCTCTCTGCGCCCAGCAGCACCTCCAGGTGGTTGCGCACCAGCACGCGCAGGCACTCGCGCGCGCTCAGCGTCTGGCCCGCGGCGGCGGCCGCGTCGTGCATGGCACCGGCCTGGCGCCCGGTGGCGCGCTGCATGCCTTCAAGCATCACGGCCGCCAGCAGCGCCTCCTTGTTTTCAAAGTGGTAGAAGGGCGAGCCCGAGCGCATGCCCGCGGCGGCGGCGATGTCGCGCGTGCTCGTGGCGGCAAAGCCCTGCTGGCGGAACAGGCGGGCCGCGGCGCGCAGCAGGTCCTGGCGGCGGTTGCCGTCGTCGCGCTCGTCGGCGGTCTTGCGGGGGCGCCCGCGGGCGCGCCGGGGCGCCAGGTCTGGGCTGAGGTCGGGAGTGTCCGGTGTCATGGGGAGGCACCTTAGCAGCGGCCTTTATTTTTAGCAAGCAATTGCTTTGTATAAATAAACTTCGCTGTCACCGGCCCGACATCCGCCCCCGCCAGCGCCCACAATCCCCGGAACCTCACCACCCGATGCGCCGTTCATTCATGAGCCCACCCCACGCCACCCGACGCTCCCACCGTTTGCTCGCACCATGAACCTCTGGTCTTCCCTCGGTCCGCTGGTCGGAGGTCTGGGCCTGTTTCTGCTGGGCATGGGCATGATGACCGATGGCCTCAAGCTGGTCGCCGGACCGGCCCTGCACAACATCCTGAGCCAGTCCACGCGCACCCGCTGGCATGCGCTGGGCACCGGCGTGCTGGTGACGGCCCTGGTGCAATCGTCCACCGCGGTGGGCGTGGCCGCCATCGGCTTTGTCAACGCGGGTCTGCTGGGGCTGGCGCCCGCGGTGTGGGTGGTGTTCGGTGCCAACGTGGGCTCCACCATGACCGGCTGGATCGTGGCCCTGGTGGGTCTGAAGTTCAAGGTCGAGGTGCTCGCGTTGCCGCTGGTGGGCCTGGGCGCTGTGATGCGCCTGAGCGGCGAGCACCAGCGCCGCGGCGCCATGGGCACGGCACTGGCCGGCTTCGGGCTGCTGTTCCTGGGCATCGGCCTGCTGCAGCAGGCGTTCGTGGGCCTGGCCGGGCAGATCAGCCTGCCGCAGGGCACGGACGCGCTCTCCGTGCTGGCCCAGCTGGGCATCGGCCTGATGATGACGGTGCTGATGCAGTCGTCCAGCGCAGCCATGACCATCACCCTGACCGCGGCCCAGAGCGGACTGATCGGACCCCAGGGCGCGGCCGCGGTGGTGATCGGCGCCAACATTGGCAGCGCGGTGACCACCGCCCTGGCCGGCATCGGCGCCACCCCCAACGCGCGCCGCACGGCCGCCGCCCACGTGTTGTTCAACCTGCTCACCGGCGCGGTGGCACTGCTGCTCCTGCCCTGGCTCGTCGACGCGCTGTCGGCGGCACGCGAAGCGCTGTCGCTGCCACCCGACCCGGCCACCAAGCTGGCGCTGTTCCACACCACATTCAATCTGCTGGGCGTGCTGCTCATGTGGCCGCTGGCCGACCGCCTCACGCACTGGCTGCTGCAGCGCTTTCGCGCCCGGGAGGAGGACGAGGCGCAGCCCCGCTTCCTGGACGACAACGTGCTGGCCGTGCCCACGCTGGCACTGGACGCGCTGGAGCAGGAGATCGCGCGCCTGGGCAAGCTGTGCGTGCACCAGGCGGGCGCCGTGCTGAAGGTGGCCACGCCCGAGGCGCTGGCCAGCGGCCAGACGGTGCTTTCGCAGCTCGACGCCGCCGTGGAGCGCTTTGTGGAGCGCATGGGCCGCAGCGCACTCACACCAGCCTCCACCGAACGCCTGGCGGAGCTGCTGCGCATCCTGCGCTACTACGAAACCTGCGCCGAACAGTTGCGGGTCTCCGCACCGCTGGTGCCACCCGGCGCCGCGGACCCCCGGCTGCCCGATGCGCACCAGCGCTTCGTGTCCACGGCCACCTTCCTGCTGGCCGAACACGGCCGGGTGGTCCCGGGCCCCCGCCCTGCACTCGACCTCCTGCCCATGGAGGCCGCCTACCAGCACCTCAAGGCCACGGTGCTGGCCGCAGCGGCGGCGGGGCATGTGCCGCTGGCGGACATGGAGGCGTCACTGGAACGGTACAGCGCGATGCGCCGCGCGCTGCAACAGGCGGTCAAGGCCCACACACGGCAGCAGCCCCTCCACCGGGCCTGAGCCATCGCATACATTCCTTCTTTTTAAGAAGGTATCTATCTGTTTATATGCTTTTTCGGGATTGAATTGTCGCTACCCTAGTCGTTCTTCAATTTCCTTCAGCAGGAGACTTCTCATGAAAAAACTGCTTTCCCTGCTCGCCGTCGTGCTGACGCTGGGCCTGGGCACCGCCCACATGGACGCAGAGGCCAAGCGCATCGGCGGCGGCAAGTCGCTGGGCATGCAGCGCCAGGCCACCCCGCCCGCCAAGGCGCCCGATGCCTCGCCGAACGCGGCACCTGCCGCACCTGCCGCAGGTGCCGCGGCCGGTGCCGCCGCCGCTCCCAAGCGCAGCTGGATGGGCCCGGTGGCCGGTCTGGCCGCCGGCCTGGGCCTGGCCGCGCTGGCCTCGCACCTGGGCTTCGGTGAAGAACTCGCCAACATGCTGATGATCGGCCTGATGGTGATGGCCGCTCTGGCGGTGATCGGCTTCATCATGCGCAAGCGGGCCGCGGCGTCGCAAGGCGGCATGGCCTACGCCGGTGCCGCAGCCGGTGCGGGCGGTTCGAACAACGCCTTCCGCATGCCCGCCAGCCCGGTGCAGACCGGTGGCGCTGCCGCCGGTGGCTCGATGATCGGTGCCAACCTGCAAGGCGCGCAGCCGCGCATCCCGGCCGACTTCGACGTCGCCGCCTTCGAGCGCAACGCCAAGGTCAACTACATCCGCCTGCAGGCGGCCAATGACACCGGCAACCTGGACGACATCCGCCAGTTCACCTCGCCGGAGATGTTTGCCGAGCTGCAGATGGACATCCGCGACCGCAACGGCGCCACCCAGCACACCGACGTGCTGAGCCTCAACGCCCAGGTGCTGGAAGTGGCCGAAGAAGACGCCCTGTACGTGGTGAGCGTGCGCTTCACCGGCGAGCTGCGCGAAGACGGCGTGACCAGCCCGGTCGACGAAATCTGGCACCTGACCAAGCCGCGCCAGGGCAACGGTGGCTGGATCCTCGCAGGCATCCAGCAAGGCGCCTGACCGATTGTTGTTCCACGAGAACTCCTCGCTTGCCCCGGCCCACCGCCGGGGCTTTTTTTCGCCCTTTCAAGGGGCCTTGAGACCATAACGCCGCAGCCGCGCGGCGATGGCCGAGTGCGAGGTGCCCAGGCGCTCGGCCAGCTTGCGCGTGCTCGGGTGGTCGGGCAGCAGGCGCTGCAGCAGCTCGCGCTCGAAGCCGGCCACCGCTGCTTCCAGCGTCGTCACCTCTTCCTGCGCGGCGGCCGTCGACACCGCGCTCACGTCGGCCCCCGCCAGTTCCAGCGCCGCCACGTCGATCACCGCCGCGTCGCTCAGCGTGACGGCGCGGAACACCACGTTCTGCAGCTGCCGCACATTGCCGTGCCAGGGGTTGGCCAGCAGCGCCTCGCCGGCTGCGCGACTCAGCCGCGCCTTGGGCCGGCCGATCTGCGCGCAGGCGCGTTCGAGGAACACCTGCGCCAGCGGCAGGATGTCCTCGGTGCGCTCGCGCAGCGGCGGCAGGTTCAGCTGCAGCACATCGAGGCGGAACAGCAGGTCCTGACGGAACGCGCCGCTGGCCACCATGTCTTCCAGCGCCCGGTGGGTCGCACTGATGATGCGCACATTGACCTTGAGGTCGCGCTCGCCACCGACGCGGCGGAAGCTGCCGTCGTTCAGGAATCGCAACAGCTTGGCCTGCAGATAGGGCGACATCTCGCCGACTTCATCAAGGAACAGGGTGCCGCCGTCGGTCAGCTCCAGCAGACCCGGCCGGCCGCCGCGCAGCGCGCCGGTGAAGGCACCGCTGGCGTAGCCGAACAGCTCGCTCTCGGCCAGGCTCTCGGGCAGGGCCGCGCAGTTGAGCGCGAAGAAGGGCTGGTCGCGCCGCGGACTGCCGGCGTGGCAGGCCTGGGCCACCAGCTCCTTGCCGGTGCCGGTCTCGCCGCGGATCAGCAGCGGCGCATCCACCTGCGCCATGCGCATGGCGCGCTGCTTGAGCGAGCGGATCGCCGCCGACTGGCCGAGGATGGCCTCGAAGCCGCCGGCGCCGTGGTTCTGCAGCGCGCTGATGCGCTCGCCCAGGCGCTGCGGCGCGTGCAGCGTGAGCACCGCGCCGGCCACGCTGCCGCCCGCGTCGTGCAACGCGACGGTCTCCATCAGGAAGCGCTGCCCGCCCACCTGCACCTCGCTCACCGGCAAGCGCGCGCCCTGCGCCACCAGCGCGTCCACCAGCGCGGCATCGCCCGTGAGTTCGCGCAGTGAGCGGCCGGCCAGCTCGGCCTCGGGCATGCCGCACACCGCCACCGCCGCCGCGTTCGCCAGCACCACCACACCCCGCCCGTCGACCGCGAGCACCGGGTCGGTGAGCGAGGCCATGAGCGCGTCCAGGTAGAGCCGCCGCCGCGCGCCCGGCAGCATCTCCAGCTCGGCCACCGAGAGCACACCCGCCACCCGCAGCAGCGGCTCGCGCAGCGCGGCCAGGTCGTCGGCGCCGAGCGTGGGCGCTTCTATATAGATGTGCGGCGGCTCGACCTCGACCGCCGAGACGTTGAGCGCGCGGCTGGCGAGCGCGGCGAGGATTTCCTGGGCAATGCCGACCCGGTCGGTGAAGTGGACGTCGATGCGCATGGTGTGTATCGGTTTCGATCCATTGTATTTATTTCAATCCACCTGCACCCCTCTTCCGTAACGATTTCAATCCAACTCGATAAGACTCCAGTTACTTTTCTTTTCAGATCAAGCACTTGCGATCACGCGCCCGGTGGCACGGCGCTTGCAAAACGCATTGCATCGGGCCACCAGCGGCGCCATCGCGCCGCGGGCCTCATCGGAGAACAACATGCGGGTACTGGTTCTGGGCAGCGGTGTCATCGGCACCACCATCGCGTACTACCTGGCGCGCGACGGCCACGAGGTCGAGGTGATCGAGCGCCAGCCCGGCCCGGCGCTGGAAACCAGCTACGCCAACGCGGGCGAGGTCTCGCCCGGCTACTCCGCACCCTGGGCCGGTCCGGGCGTGCCGGTGAAGGCGATCAAGTGGCTGCTGATGCACCACAGCCCGCTGGTGATCAAGCCCATGCTCGACCCGGCCATGTGGCGCTGGGGCCTGCAGATGCTGCGCAACTGCACCGAGGCGCGCTACCAGGTCAACAAGGGCCGCATGGTGCGGCTGGCCGAATACAGCCGCGACTGCCTGAAGGAATTGCGCGCCGACATCGGCATCGAATACGACCACCGCGAACAGGGCACGCTGCAGCTGTTCCGCACCCAGAAGCAGCTCGACGGCACCGGCAAGGACATCGAGATCCTGAAGGAATACGGTGTGCCCTACCAGGTGCTCGACCGCGCCGGCTATCTGAAGTACGAACCGGCACTGGCCGATGTGCAGGAGAAGTTCGTCGGCGCGCTGCGCCTGCCCGGCGACGAGACCGGCGACTGCTTCAAGTTCACCAACACGCTGGCCGAGAAGGCCAAGGCGCTGGGCGTGAAATTCCGCTTTGGCGTGAGCATCGACGCGCTGGAGCGCAACGGCCACCAGATCACCGGCGTGCGCACCAGCGAAGGCCTCAAGACCGCCGACCGCTACGTGCTGGCGCTGGGCAGCTACTCGACCTCCATGCTCGCGCCGCTGGGCATCGACATCCCGGTCTACCCGGTCAAGGGCTTCTCGATCACCGTGCCCATCACCAACGCGGCCAAGGCGCCCGAGTCGACCATCATGGACGAGACCCACAAGGTCGCCGTCACGCGACTGGGCGACCGCATCCGGGTCGGCGGCACGGCGCAGCTCTCGGGCTTTGATCTGGAGCTCAACGAGAGCCGGCGCAAGACGCTGGAGTTCGTGGTCACCGACCTGTTCCCCAAGGGTGGCGACGTGGCCAAGGCCGAGTTCTGGACCGGCCTGCGCCCCATGACGCCGGACGGCACGCCCATCGTCGGCGCATGCAGGTACGACAACCTGCTGCTGTCCACCGGCCACGGCACGCTGGGCTGGACCATGGCCACCGGCACCGGCCGCGTCATGGCCGACCTGATCGCCGGCCGCACGCCGGAGATCAGCATGGAAGGCCTGACCGTCGCGCGCTACGCCTGACCGCCGGCCTCAGGCGGTGGTCTTCCCGCCCGGCAGGGCGGCCTTGTAGACCGAACTCTTCGGCACCGCCATCAGCCGGCGCAGCATGGGCTCGAAGTGGCTCAGCGGCAGCGCCTCCATCGCCGGGTCGAAGGCCGGGTTGTCGTAGCGCTCGACGAACTCGGCCGCGCGCTGGTAGTGCGGGTGGTCCCTGAACATGTCGCGCATGTTGCGGTCCAGCCCGATGTGGTGGAAGAAGTTGTAGCCTTGGAAGATGCCGTGGTGCTGCACCATCCACAGGTTCTCCTCGCTCACGAAAGGCTTGAGGATCGCAGCGGCGATGTCGGGGTGGTTGAACGAGCCCAGCGTGTCGCCGATGTCGTGCAGCAGCGCACACACCACATATTCCTCGTCGCGCCCGTCCCGCTGCGCCAGCGTCGCGGTCTGCAGGCTGTGTGTCAGCCGGTCGACCGGGAAGCCGCCATGGTCGCCATCGAGCAGCCGCAGGTGGTCGAGCACCCGGTCGGGCAGCGTCCTGGCCATCGCCATGGCCTCGGGAAGGATGCAGGCCCAGTCTTCGCGGGTGCTTTCTTCCATGCGTTTGAAGGTGGCGCGGTTCGGCATGTGGGTCTCCAGGCGTTGCGGTCGACAGATCGGGCAGCGGCCATGCTGTCCGATCGCCGCCCGGCTGACAAGGGTGGGCCCGTCGCCTGGCCGACACCCCTGCGGTGACCACCGCCCTCCGTGTCGCCCGGCGCGCGCTCAGCGCAGGTTCATGCAGTTGGCATAGAAGGTGGTGGTGGCCGGCCAGTCGGAGAACACGCCGACCACCCCCACCTCCTTGGCCAGCACGTGCAGCGCCTGCAGCATGTCGCCCTCGGTCTTCACCGCGCTGTCGAAGGTCTGGTGGTACCAGCCGTTGTTGCCGTCGGCCAGGATGCCCGAGCGCTCCAGCGTCCAGGTGATCAGGCCCAGACCCGCGGCCCTGGCGTCCTTCGCGGCCTGCGAGGGGACGATCTTGCCGCCCTCGACCGCCAGCAGCGCGAAGGTGGATGGCGCCCAGAAGTGGATGCCCTGTGACTTGTAGCCCGCCAGGGTCTTGAGGTCGGGCAGGTCCGTGACCGAATTGGCGTCGTCCAGGTACACCGCCTGTTTGCCAAACGAGGCCTCGTTGTTCACCCAGTACAGCACGTCGCCGATGTCGAAGGACTGCGGGAACACGTCGCGCGGCGGCACCTTGGCGGCCTTGTACTCGTCGATCATCTTCTGCGCATAGGCCTGCTGCGTGAAGCCGTCGAACGGCATCGCCACGCTCGGGCTCTTGAGCTCGGGCGTCATCTTCACGCCCAGTTGCTTGAACAGCTCGATCGACTCGGCGTGGGTCATCAGCGTGCCGCTGCTCGGCCCCGAGTAGAGGTCGGTGCGCCAGTTGGCCGTGCCGCCCAGGTACTGCTCGGGCGTGCGCGCCGCCGGGTTGAAGGCGTCCATCTTGCCGCGCAGGGTCTTGAACTCGGCGAGCGTGATGTCGCTGGTGCGGCACTCGGCCTTGGCCGGTGTCACCAACTTGCCGTCGGCGTCGAGCACGGCGGGCACGAAGGGCTGGGTGCACTTGGCGGCCAGCGGCGTGACCAGGATGTTGGTGGTCGTGTGCAGGTCGTTCTGCGCATGGCGGCAGACCAGCGCCTTGTCCTTGGTGAAGGTGACGTCGCATTCCACGATGCCGGCGCCCATGCGCGCGGCCGCCGTGTACGACTCCCGCGTGTGCTCGGGGAACTGCATGGCGGCGCCGCGGTGGCCAATGGAAAAGTCGCGCGGCGTGAAGTCGCCGCGCTTGGCGCAGCGCTGCAGATCGCGCTTGAGCGGACCGTCGGCCATGTCGTCGACCAGGAAGAACGGGCGCGGGCCGAGCTGCACATGCGAAGGCCGCTCGGCGCTGCCATGAGAGGCGTGGCGATGGGCCGCGGCGGGCGACTGGGCCAGCGCCATCGAGGCGGTCAGGCCCAGCAGGGCCAGACCCAGGAGACGGGACAGGAACGACATGGGGATTCCCTCCGGTGGGATGAACGGATGATCGGTGGTGCTGCGGTGCGCCATCAACAGGCGCCCGACCGGCGGATCATCGGGAGGGGGTGTGACGGGGGTGTGACGGGCCACCCCTCTTTCCAGGCGAGGATCGCGCGGCTACCGAAGTCCCATGTCCTTCAGAAATCTGTCGACAGCGGCGGACCACAGGTCACGGCCGACGAAGATGAGCTCATGTCCGTCCGCATTGGGCACAGGCGGCGTCGCAACGAAGACCGCGCCCGGGCTTCCTTCTGCAAACGCCGCGTGCCATTGCTTTGGAACGTCGGCGCCCCAGAACCTGTCGTTTTCCGCATAGAGCCACAAGCCTGGAACGCGCGTTGTCTTGCCATACCGCGAGAACGCGTCACGCACCAACTCCGGGGCGCAGCTTTTACCGGGCGACTGGTCAGGATTGCCCGCAACCCCGCCCGCAAAGTTGATGTAGGCCACGACGCCTTCCGGATCTGTCGCAGCGAGCGCCGCGGTCGCGAGGCCTCCGACCGAGTTACCCGCCAGTACGATCTTTGACCGCACCGCCCACGGCTGCTCCCTCGCCCAGGTGACAGCCGCCTGAGTGGCCGCTGCAGCGACCGTTGCGACACGCGCAGGGTCTGGCGCACCGAGGCATGCCCCGCCAGGCCCCCATCGGTGCCCCGGCACCTCGCGGTCACTGCCGCCCGTCTTGCCGTAGCCCGGTCGCGCAGGCGCCACCACCGCGAAGCCCTGCTCTGTCCAGTAGTTCAGGAACTGGCGCGGAACGACCTCGGTCATGGCGCTCCGCTCTTGCTGAGTTCCGGATCTGCCGTGGGCATACACAAGCACCGGGAACGGCCCATCCCCCGCCGGCTTGAAAACCTCGGTGTGCAGCTCCAGGGTAGAGCCGAAGGTTCCGGCGCCCTTCATCGGCACCTTTGCAATTTGGGCGTCGGGTGGCGCGGCGGTTCCGGCCTGGGCCCAGGCTGGCGCCACACCGACGACAAGGGCCAGGGTGATGGCAGCGGCATCCGCACGGAGCCGTCGTGGAAGCAAGCGTCGCAATACAGGCATGGGGATCTCTGTTGATGTCCTGACACCGATGCATATCGGCCGAACGCCGGAAAACCAAAGCCACGCCCATGAGACAACAGCCCAACCCGACCAGGGTCAAACATTGCGCCCTCTCACAGACGGTCGCACACTGCCGACTTCCGATGGTGCCCTTTCCCCTTCCCTGCGAGGCCCTTCATGACCCCGACTCCCGCACCGTTCTTCTCACGTGCCTTGCTGCAGCTGGCCGCCGCAGCCTTGGGGCTGTTGCTGGCCCTGCCCGCCGCCGCCCACCACGGCTGGGTCTGGGCCGAGGATGTGAATTCCGAACTCACCGGCACCATCGTCGCGGCCAGGCTCGGCAACCCGCACGGCGAGCTGACGCTGGCGGTGGACGGCGCGAACTGGATCGTCGAGGTCGGCCAGCCCTGGCGCAACGAGCGCGCCGGACTCAAGGACGCGATGCTGGTCAAGGGCGTGAAGCTGACCGTCTCGGGCCACAAGCACAGCGACCCGAAAAAGAAGGTCTTCAAGGCCGAGCGCCTGGTGATCGACGGCAAGACCTACGACCTTTACCCGGACCGCAACTGATGCTGGAGCCCCTGGCCGCCGCACTGCAGGCCACTGGCCTGTCGGAGGTGCTGCGCGCTTCGGTCTGGCTCTACCCGCTGGTCAACACCGGTCATGTGGTCGGCATCGCGCTGCTGTTCGGCGCCATCGTGCCGATGGACCTGCGGCTGATCGGAGCGTTCCGGTCTGTACCGCTGGAACCGCTCGCCGCGGCCCTGGTGCCCACGGCCGTTGCCGGACTGCTGCTGGCGCTGGCCACCGGCGCGCTGCTCTTCGCCACGCGCCCGCTCGACTATGTGGTCGAGCCACTGTTCGGCATCAAGCTGGCGCTGCTGGCCGCGGCGGTGCTCAACGCGCTGTGGCTGCGGCTCGATCCGCACTGGCGGCGGCTGGGCGCCGCGGTCGGCGTGCCGCCGCGCCCGGGCTGGCGCTGGCACGGTGCGCTGTCGGCCCTGCTCTGGCTGGGGGTGATCACCGCCGGGCGGTTGATCGGTTACCGGTAGGCGCCGGCCCATCGGCACGAGCGCGCAGCAAGGCCTGCTCACGCTCATTGCCGGCGGATGCCGCCGCTTGCAGGAACGCCGCCCTGGCCTCGTCGTGCCGTCCGAGTTTCTCCAGCAGGTCACCTTGCACCGCGGGCAGCCAGTGGTAGCGCGCCAGCGCCTTGTCCTGCAGCAGGGTCTCGACGATGGCCAGGCCCGCGGCCGGCCCCTCGGCCATGCCCACCGCCACCGCGCGGTTGAGCTCCACCACCGGAGAGGGCGCGACGCGCATCAGTTCGGCGTAGATCGCGGCGATCTGCTTCCAGTCGGTGTCAACGGCGCGCGGCGCACGCGCGTGGCAGGCCGCGATCTGCGCCTGCAGGCGGTAGCGGCCGACCGGCTGACCGAGCGCCTGCGCACGGTCCAGCGCGGTCAGGCCGCGGCGGATCAGCAGCCGGTCCCAGCGCCGGCGGTCCTGGTCGGCCAGCAGGATGGGCTGGCCCTCGCGGTCGGTGCGCGCCGCGGTGCGGGAGGCCTGGATCTCCATCAGCGCGAGCAGGCCCAGCACCTCGGCCTCCTGCGACGCGAGTTCGGCCAGCATGCGCCCCAGGCGCAGGGCCTCGTCACACAGCGCGGGGCGCATCCAGTCGGCGCCGCTGGTGGCGGTGTAGCCCTCGTTGAAGACGAGGTAGACCACTTCGAGCACCGAGGCCAGGCGCTCGCCCAGCAGCTCGGGCGGCGGCAGCTCGAACGGAACGTTGGCATCGGCCAGCGTGCGCTTGGCGCGCACCAGGCGCTGCGCGAGCGTGGCCTCGGGCACCAGGTAGGCGCGGGCGATTTCGGCGGTGGAGAGGCCGCCCAGCAGCTTGAGCGTGAGGGCCACGCGCGCCTCGGGCGGCAGCACCGGGTGGCAGGCGGTGAAGATCAGCCGCAGCAGGTCGTCGCCCAGCACGGCCTCTTCGCGCTGGCGGTCGAGGCTGTCGCTGAAATCAGGCACCACGTGGGCCTCCATCGCTTCGAGGTCGCTGGCGATGTCGCCATGCCGGGCGTCGGCCATCTGGCGGTGGCGCAGGTGGTCGAGCGCGCGGTGGATCGCCGTGGTCATCAGCCAGGCCGCAGGCCGGTCGGGCATGCCATCGAGCGGCCAGCGCTCCAGGGCCGCGACCAGGGCGTCCTGCGCCAGCTCCTCGGCCACGCCCACGTCGCGCACGCGCCGCGCCACGGCCGCCACGATGCGGGCGGACTCGAGGCGCCAGACGGTGGCGATGGTGTCGTGGACCGCGGAGTGCACGCGCGCAGATTACATCTGCGCGGGCGCGGCCGCTTCGTCCATCCAGAACACCTCCCACTGGTGGCCATCGAGGTCGGCGAAACCGTCCTGGAACATGAAGCCGTAGTCCTTGGGCTCCGGTATGCGGGTCGCCCCGGCGGCCACGGCCTTGCGCACCACCTCCTCCACCTCGGCGCGGCTGTCCACCGACAGGGCCAGGATGACTTCGGTGCTCTGGTGGGCGTCGCTGATCGGCTTCTGGACAAAGCCCTGGAAGAAGGGCTTGACCAGCAGCATGGCGTAGAAGTTCTCGCCGATCTCCAGGCAGGCGCCCTGCTCGTTGGTGAAGCGCGGATTGAACGTGAGGCCCAGGGCCTTGAAGAAGGCCTGGGAGCGGGCCATGTCCTGGATGGGCAGGTTGACAAAGATCTGGCGAAACATGGGGGTTCTCCTTCAGGGTTGTGGGGCGATGCCGTCGATGGCTTTCATCTGGTCGAGCGCGGCGCTCGGCGGAAACTCGTCGAGCTCGATCAGCTGGCGCAGCTCGATCACCGCGGGCCTGCCCTTGCCGGCGGGGTTCGGAAAGCGCCGGCTCCACTCCATCGCCTCTTCGCGCGAGCGCACCTGGATCAGGGTGTAGCCGGCGATCAGCTCCTTGGCCTCGGCGAACGGGCCATCCACCACGCGGCGGCCACCGGCTTCGTCGTAGTGGATGCGCCAGCCGGTGCGGCTGGGGTGCAGGCCGCTGCCGTCGAGCAGCACGCCGGCGCGTGCCAGTTCCTCGTGGTAGGCGGCCATCTCGGCCATGAGTTCCTCGGGCGCCTCGGGCATGAGCTCGGCCTCGAACTCGGGGCAGCTTTTGACAATGATCATGAATCGCATGGTGGGTCTCCGGTGGTCAGGTCTTGCAGGCCGGTGGCTCCATGTTCGGCTGGAGCATGCTGTTGTGGTTGCCCTCGGTGTCGCGGAACGCCACGTACTCGCCCACGCCGGGAATGGTCATGGGCTCGCCGATCACCTCGCCGCCCGCGTCGCGCACCCGCTGCATGGCGGCGCGGATGTCGGGCACGCCGATCACCACCGAAGGATGCTGCATCGGCCAGTCGGCGTTGAAGGGAAACAGGCCGCCGTTGATCGAGCCCAGTGCGGCCTCGGGCGGCACAGGCGGGCGGGCGCCGGCCGGCGCGGTGTTGACCAGCATGTAGTCGCCCATCTCCGGACCGAGGAACTGGTGGGTCCAGCCGAAGGCGGCGGCGTAGAAGCGCGCGGCGCGCTCGCGGTCCTTGTAGGGCATTTCAAAGTGCACGACGGCGCACATGGGCACGGTGGTGGTGGTCATGGGACTCTCCTCAGGTGGGGGTTTCACAGATGTTCTTGAGCGCATGCAGCGCCTTGGGCCAGGTCTGGTTCATCCAGTCCTCGTAGCTGCCGAACACGTCGCAGTCGACGCGCAGGCGCGTGCCGCCGGCCTCGTCGGTGAAGCTGTAGTTCTCGAAGCACGGCGCCCAGGCGCGCACCGCCTCGCTGGTGGTGTCTTCCACGCCGTTGCTGATCGTGCCGAGGTGGCGGATGGAGACAAAGTCGGCCGGCCGGTGTTCGGCGATCTCCGCCACCATGCCGTCTCCGTTGGGGCCCAGGAAGCGGATGGGCGTTCCGGCCTCCCAGCTGCCGTCGTAGCGCGAGCCTTCACAGAAGGTCGCGGTCCAGCGCTCGTAGGTGGGCGTGTACAGCATGGTGCGCCAGACGCGTTCGCGCGGCGCGGCGATGTGGATGTCGAAATGCAGGGTGGGCATGGCAGGACTCCTTGGTGGCGACAACACCACGACGAAGCAGCCTGCGCGATTTCGACAGGCCCGATCTACGGGATTACCCGGATCAGGCGTGGCTTTCGTCGAAACAGGGCGCCAGCGCCCGCACCTCCACCGTGCACCACTGCGCGGCCGGGCATTCGTGGGCCAGCGCGATGGCCTGCTCGCGATTCACGTTCTGCAGCAGGAAGAAGCCGCCGATCATTTCCTTGGCCTCGGCGAAGGGCCCGTCCAGGGCCCGGGCCTGCCCGCTGGCGTGGCTCACGCGCACCGCTCCGTCCAGACCCGCCAGCGACTCCACCGCCTTGAGCCGCCCCTCGGCCGCCAGCCGCTCGCCGAATGCGACCATGGCGGCGTAGGCGGCGCGGCCTTCGGCCTCGGTGCGGGTGGCGCGCTGGCCGACGGGTTCGTGGATCAGGAGCATGTAGGACATGGCGGGCCTTTCGGATGTCGGGACGCAGGACCGACGATGCTACACAGACCCGGTGGGCGGCAAACCCCTACCCCCGCAAGGCCCACACGGCCGTGCTGCAATGGTGAGCAGCGCGCAGACAGGAGAACGCCATGCCCAAGACCTTTGAAACATTCAAGAGCGTCGCCCTGGCCGAAGGCTTCGACGAGGTGCTGGAGCGGGTGTGGGCACCGGACACGGTGCTGGAAGAACACACGCACCCCTTCGCGGTGAAGGCCCTGGTGGTGCAGGGCGAGATGTGGCTCACCGTGGGCGGCGAGACCCGGCACCTGGTGCCGGGCGAGTTGTTCGAACTGGAACACGGGGCGCCGCACTCGGAGCGCTACGGCGCCGAAGGCGCGACCTACTGGGTGGCGCGACTGAACTGAAGCCCCCGCGCTCCACCGCTGCGCGGGTCACTGCCCCCCGAGGGCTGATTCGCCTTGGGGCTGCCCGGCGGCGAACCGCCTGATCAGAGCTTCGAGAAGTCCGGCTTGCGGCGTTCCATGAACGCGCCGAAAGCCTCTTTCGCGGCCGGCTCGCCGAGCATGCGGCCGAAGCTCGCGCCCTCTTCGGCCATGGTGGCCATCACCAGCGCGGCGTTGCCCTTCTTCATCAGGCGCTTGGTCTCGACCAGCGAGGCCAGCGGCTTGGCGGCCAGCTTGCGCGCCACCGACTGCGCGTAGCCGGTGACCTCGCTCGGCGGCAGCACGCGGTTGACCAGACCCACGTCCAGCGCGGCCTCGGCCATGAAGGGTTCGCCCAGCAGCAGCGCCTCGGCGGCGCGGTGGTAGCCCAGCATCTGCGGCACCAGCAGGCTGGACGCGGCCTCGGGGCACAGGCCCAGGTTCACGAAGGGCATGGAGAACGCGGCGTTGTCGCCTGCGTAGACCAGGTCGCAGTGGAACAGCAGCGTGGTGCCGATGCCGACGGCCGGGCCACACACCGCGGCCAGCAGCGGCTTGGGAAATTGGGCGATGCCGCGCAGGAAACGGAACACCGGCGAGTCTTCGGTCGCGGGCGGGTTGTTGAGGAAGTCGCCGATGTCGTTGCCGGCGCTGAAGGTGGTTTCGTTGCCCTGGAACACCACCACGCGCACGGCCGGGTCGGCGGCTGCGGCGGCGATCGCGTCGGCCAGCGCGCCGTACATGGCGGCGGTGATGGAGTTCTTCTTGTCGGGGCGGTTGAAGGTCAGCGTGGTGATGCCGGCTTCGGTGTGGACGAGGATGTCGGACATGGTGGGGTGCTCGCTCTGGGGTGGCAAAAAGTCGGCGCAAGGTAACACGAAAGCGCCGCGCGGCGTGGGGTGGCCTGCCCAATCGGCGACAACCCGGCACCACGCTTCTACACTCGGCCGCATCCCGCTGTCCGAGAGCACACCGATGCCCCACATGTCCCCGTTTCCCTGGCTGCGCGCCCTGCTGGCCGCGCTGTGGCTGCTGTCGGCCACTGCCGCGAACGCGCAGACCCCGGCACCGACCGCGCCTCCGCCCGCCGTGCAGAAACCCAAGGTCGCCCTGGTGCTCTCGGGCGGTGGCGCGCGCGGGCTCACGCACGTGGGCGTGCTCAAGGTGCTGGAAGAAATGAAGGTGCCGGTGGACATGATCGTCGGCACCTCGATGGGCGCGATCATCGGCGGCCTGTACGCCGCCGGCATGAGCGCCGACGACCTCGAACGCGAGCTGCTCAAGGTCGACTGGGGCGACATGTTCGAGCGCCGCGTGCCGCGCCAGCTGCTCTCGCAGCGCCGCAAGGAAGAGGACTTCGAGCTCTCGCCGGTGCTGGAGATCGGCTTCCGCGACGGCGAGTTCCGCCTGCCCACGGGCGCGGTGTCGACGCGTTCGCTGGAGCTGCTGCTGCGCCGCTACACGCTGTCCACGCGCCTGCTGGCCACCTTCGACGGGCTGCCCACCCCGTTCCGTGCCGTGGCCACCGACATGGAGACCGGCAAGGCCGTGGTGCTGGACCACGGCGACCTGGCCGCGGCCATGCGCGCGAGCATGTCGGTGCCCGGCGTGTTCGCGCCGCTGGAGATGGACGGCCAGATCCTGGGCGATGGCGGCCTGGTGAACAACCTGCCGGTGGACGTGGCGCGCCGCATGGGCGCGGACGTGATCATCGCGGTCAACATCGGCACGCCGCTGGCCGGGCGCGAGACCCTGGGCAGCCTGCTGGGCATCACCACGCAGATGGTCAACATCCTGACCGAGCAGAACGTGCAGGCCAGCATCGCCACGCTCACGCCCGCCGACCTGCTGATCCAGCCCTCGCTGGGCAAGCTGACCTCGGCCGACTTCGAGAAGGCGCCCGAGCTTGTGAAGATCGGCCTGGACCACGCGCGCAGCGTGGCCGAGGCGCTCAGGCGCTTCTCAGCGGACCCGGCCGGCTACGCGCAGTGGCAGGCCAGCCGCGGCATGAACGCACAGGCCTACGCCGAGCGCATGGGCCAGATCAAGGCGGTGCGCTTCGAGGGCGTGCCCGGGAGCCGGGTCGAGCCGCTGGCGCTGGCGCTGGACACCGCGCCCGGGCAGCGGGTCAACGTGCCGCAGATCGAGGCCGACCTGCAGAAGCTCTCGGCCACGGGCGACTACGACCGCGTCGACTACCGGCTGGAGCGGGTGCGCGACAACACCGACGAGACGCTGGTGATCGGCCTGCGCGAGAACGACTGGGGCCCCAACTACCTGCGCCTGGGCCTGGACCTGCGCACCGACTTCGACGGGCGTGGCGACTTCAACCTGCTGATCGGCCACAACCGCCACTGGTTCAACGACAGCGGCGCCGAATGGCGCAACCGGCTGCAGATCGGCGCCTCGCTGGCCGCCTTCTCGGAGCTCTACCAGCCGCTGGGCCGGGCCAACGACAGCTTCGTCGCGGGCTATGTCGACGCCAGCCTCAAACGGCTGGAGGTCTACGGCGCCGACGGTCAGGCGCTGGGCACCGGCACGCGGCAGGGTCTGAAGCTGGGCGCCGACTACGGCTGGCCGATCGGCCTGCTGGGACGCTACGGCGACCTGCGCCTGGGCGTGCAGCTGGGTCTGCACAAGGCCACGCCCGAGCTGGTCTCGCGCGAGGTCGACGACAGCGAACTCATCGCCACACAGAAATGGCGCGACGTCGGTGTGCGCGCCGCGCTGATCTCCGACCAGCTGGACTACGCCAACTTCCCGTCGTCCGGCTACCGCTTCCAGAGCGAGCTGGCGGCGGGCCGGCGGCGCCTGGTCTCGGGGGGCAATGACGTCTCGTTCAACCGGCTGGAAATGAACGGCAGCACGGTGCACTCCTGGGGCGCACACACGCTGAACGTCGGCGCCCGCTTCGCCCGCGCCACGCGGGTGCCGGTGGGCGCCATCGACGAGTTCTCTCTGGGTGGCTTCCAGCAGCTCTCGGGCTACCGCGTGGGCCAGGTCGCGGGCAACTACCTGCTGTTCGGCCGCCTCACCTATTACCAACGCCTGCCCTGGAACGTGGGCGTGGCGCGCGCGCTGTTTGCGGGCGGTTCACTGGAGGCCGGCAACGCCTGGGCCAGCCGGCGCGACATCAGCATCCACGGCCTGCGCTGGGGCACCAGCCTGTTCATCGGCGCGGACACGGGCATGGGTCCGCTGTACCTGAGCGTGGTGAGCGCGCCCAAAGGCTACACGGGGCTGTACCTGTTCCTGGGCCGCCCCTGAACAGAACGCACCCCACGCCCCTCCGCTACTCCTTGTAGTAGACGACCTGGTGGCTGGAGCACAGCAGGTGCCCGACCTCGCTCCAGAGCAGCGCCGTCTGGTCGAAGAAACCGTTGCGGAAGGCCTGCGCGCGGGCCTGGCCCAGCACCCAGCCGTGGCCGACCTCGGCCAGCTGAGCCGCGCCGGCGTGAAAGTACACCGTCATCGACACCGTGCCGGCCGGCACATAGGTCGCACGGCGCAGCCAGATGCGCGGGAAAAACACATCGGCCAGCGCGGCCAGGCCGCACAGGTCCAACGCACGCGGCACGGCCTCGCGCATCCACAGGCGCGAGCGGCTGTCGCTGCCAGTGCCGTCCCAGGTGCGCGGGATGGCGCCCTCGATGGGTCGCATCTCGTAGCGCCGGATCCATTCCACCGGCGAGGGCACGGTATAGGGCTTGACCTCGTCGGGCCTGCGCACCGCGGGCATGGGCTCGTCGTCCACGCTCCAGGTCTCGCGCCGGGCCGCGGTGACCACCGTCGCGGTGGCCACGGTCTCGGCCTCGCCCGAAGCACCGGCCTGGGTGACCAACACCACCCAGTGCTGGGTGGAGCGGTTGGTGCGCACCGGCTGAGCTGAGACCTCGAATGCCCCGTCGGCCAGCGCCGCGCAGTAGTTCACCGTCAGCGACAGCGGCTCGCCCAGCAGGGACGGGTGCAACATCACGGCGTTGAGCATCGTCGCGGCCGTGATGCCACCGAACGGCCCCACCATGTTGGCGTAGGCGGGTGAGGTGGCGCCGGTGTAGAGCCCGTTACCCGTGGAGGTCAGCGCAATCGCTTGATCAAATACGTGAGCGCTCATACAGACGTGTCTCCTTCAAGGGCACCGCGGAACCGGCTTTGCCGGGTCGCCAGTGCCGCCCCCCTCTGGGGGGTGACGCGAAGCGGCGCGGGGGGCGCGTGGTCACACGCGTTCAAATACTCCGGCGGCGCCCTGCCCCATGCCCACGCACATCGTCACCATGCCGTACTTCTTGTTGTGTCGCTTGAGCGCGTGCACCACGGTGGCGGAACGGATGGCACCGGTCGCGCCCAGCGGGTGGCCCAGCGCGATGGCGCCGCCCATGGGGTTGACCTTGGCCGGGTCCAGGCCCAGTGTGTTCATCACGGCCAGCGACTGCGCAGCGAAGGCTTCGTTGAGTTCGAACCAGTCGATGTCGTCCTGCTTCAGGCCGGCGTACTTCAGCGCAGCGGGGATCGCCTCGACCGGGCCGATGCCCATGATGTGCGGCGGCACACCGCGGCTGGCGTAGCTGACAAAGCGCGCCAGCGGCGTGAGGTTG
The DNA here is from genome assembly GCF_001592285.1 of Hydrogenophaga pseudoflava NBRC 102511. Lineage (GTDB taxonomy): Bacteria > Pseudomonadota > Gammaproteobacteria > Burkholderiales > Burkholderiaceae_C > Hydrogenophaga > Hydrogenophaga pseudoflava. The sequence continues at coordinate 118,934 of NZ_BCWQ01000005.1, forward strand.
TAGCGCTTGAGAGCGGCCTCACTCACCAGGATCAGCGCGCCCGCGCCATCGCTGGTCTGCGAGCTGTTGCCGGCGGTGACGGAGCCACGCGCGGCGAACACGGTGCGCAGCTTGGCCAGGCCTTCGAGCGAGGTATCGGGGCGCGCACCTTCATCCAGGCTCACCACACGTTCGGTGACCGACACCTCGGCCGACTCGAGGTCCACGCTGCGCTCCTGCACCGTCACCGGGGTGATCTCGTCCGTGAACTCGCCGTTGTTCATGGCGATCACGGCGCGCTGGTGCGACTGCACGGCGAAGGCATCCTGCGCGTCGCGGCTCACCTTCCACTGCTGCGCCACCTTCTCGGCCGTCAGGCCCATGCCGTAGGCGATGCCGTAGCTCTCGATGTCGTCGGTGTTGCGGAAGATGGTCGGCGAGAGGCTGGGGCTGTTGCCCATCATGGGCACCATGCTCATGCTCTCGGTGCCGGCGGCGATCATCACGTCGGCTTCACCGACGCGGATGCGGTCGGCCGCCATGGCCACGGCCGACAGGCCGGAGGCGCAGAAGCGGTTGACCGTGATGCCGCCCACCGAGTTGGGCAGGCCGGCCAGGATGGCGCCGATGCGCGCCACGTTCAGGCCCTGCTGGGCTTCGGGGATCGCGCAACCGGCGATCACGTCTTCCACCGCCTTCGGGTCCAGGCTGGGCACCTGGGCCATGGCGGCGCGCAGCGCGTGGGCCAGCAGGTCGTCCGGCCGCAGGTGCTTGAAGGAGCCCTTGTGTGAACGGCCGATGGGCGTACGGGTGGCGGCGACGATGTAGGCGTCTTGAACTTGTTTCATGTCGCTTCCTCAGTTGCGGACGGGCTTGCCGGTGTTGAGCATGCCCAGAATGCGCTCTTGCGTTTTTGGGTGGACGATCAGCGAGCAGAAGGCCTGGCGCTCCAGCGTCATCAGGTATTCCTCGCTCACCAGCGTGCCGGCTTCGACGTCGCCGCCGGTGACCACGTTCGCAATCAGCGAGGCGATGTGGAAGTCGTGCTGGCTGATGAAGCCGCCGTCGCGCATGTTGACCAGGCTGCCCAGGATGGTGGCCTTGCCGTCGCGGCCGGCGACCGGGAACAGGCGCTTGTGCGGCGCGCGATAGCCGCCCGCGAACAGGGCCTTGGCTTCGTTGATGGCGACAAACAGCAGCTCGTCCTTGTGGGGCACGATCAGGTCGGAGTGCAGCACGTAGCCGAGCTTGCGCGACTCGATGGCGCTGGTGCCGACCTTGGCCATGGCCGCGGCAGTGAAGCCTTCGGTCAGGAAGGGCAGCAGATCTTTGCCCGTCGAGGTCTCGGCGTTCTCGGCCGCACGGCGTGCGATGTAGGTCAGGCCGCCGGCGCCCGGCACCAGGCCCACGCCCACCTCGACCAGACCGACGTAGCTTTCCATGTGCAGCACGCGGCGCGCGCTGTGCACCGCCAGTTCGCATCCTCCCCCCAGGGCCAGGCCGCGCACGGCGCTGACCACCGGCACGTTGGCGTAGCGCAGGCGCAGCATCATCTGCTGCATGAAGCCTTCGGCGTCTTCGATGGCGGCCACGCCCACGGCCATGAAGGCGGGCAGCATGGCCTGCAGGTCGGCGCCAGCGCTGAAGGGCTCGTCACCCGACCAGATCACCAGGCCCTGGTATTCCTGTTCGGCCAGGTCGATGGCGGCCATCAGGCCTTCGCACACCTCGGGACTGATGGCGTGCATCTTGGTCTTGATGCTGGCGATCAGCACCTCGCCGTCCAGCGTCCAGACGCGGATCGAATCATTTTCTTCGATGGTGGTGCCGGCCGTCTCGAACTTCGGCCCGGCTTCGCCCAGCAGCAGCTCGGGGAAGTGCTGACGCTCATACACCGGCAGGCTGCGGCGGGCTTCGAAAACGCCCCTGGACGGGTTCCACGACCCCTGGGCGGTGTGCACGCCACCGGCCTCGGCCACGGGGCCTTTGAAGACCCAGTCGGGCAGCGGCGTCTTGCACAGTGCCTTGCCGGCGTCGATGTCCTCCTGGACCATCTTCGCGACTTCGAGCCAGCCGGCTTCCTGCCACAGCTCGAAGGGGCCCTGCTTCATGCCGAAGCCCCAGCGCATGGCCTGGTCCACGTCGCGTGCGGTCTCGGCAATGGCCGCCAGGTGCACGGCGGCGTAGTGGAAGCCGTTGCGCAGGATGGCCCAGAGGAACTGGCCCTGCGGTCCTTCGGCATTGCGCAGCAGCTTCAGGCGCTCGGCGGCCGGGCGCTTGAGCATGCGGCCATACACCTCGTCGGCCTTCTCGCCGGCGGGCACGTAGTCCTCGCTGTCCAGGTCGAAGCGCAGGATGTCGCGGCCCACCTTCTTGAAGAAGCCGGCCTTGGCCTTCTGGCCCAGGTTGCCGAGCTCAATCAGCTTGGCCAGCACGGGCGGCGTGCCGAAGCTGCCGTAGAACGGGTCGGTCTGCTCGTTCAGGTTGTCCTGCAGCGTCTTGATGACGTGCGCCATGGTGTCCAGGCCCACCACGTCGGCGGTGCGGAAGGTGCCGCTGCTGGCGCGCCCCAGGCGCTTGCCGGTCAGGTCGTCGACCACGTCATACGTCAGGCCGAAGTTCTCCACCTCTTTCATCGTCGCCAGCATGCCGGCGATGCCGATGCGGTTGGCCACGAAGTTGGGTGTGTCCTTGGCGCGCACCACACCCTTGCCCAGACCGCTGGTGACGAAGGCTTCGAGGTCGTCGAGAATCTTCGCTTCGGTGGTCGGGGTGTTGATCAGTTCCACCAGCGTCATGTAGCGCGGAGGGTTGAAGAAGTGGATGCCGCAGAAGCGCGGCTTGATCGCCTCGGGCAGGCCTTCGCTCAGTTTCGTGATCGACAGGCCCGAGGTGTTGGAAGCGACGATGGCGTGTTCGGCGACGAAGGGCGCGATCTTCTTGTACAGATCGAGCTTCCAGTCCATGCGCTCGGCGATCGCCTCGATGATGAGGTCGCAGCCACGCAGCTGCTCCATGTGCTCCTCGTAGTTGGCCTGGCCGATCAGGTCGGCGTCCGCGGCCACGCCCAGCGGCGAGGGCTTGAGCTTCTTGAGGTTCTCGATGGCGCGCGTGACGATGCCGTTCTTGGCGCCCTCCTTGGCCGGCAGGTCGAACAGGACGACCGGCACTTTGACGTTGACCAGGTGCGCCGCAATCTGCGCGCCCATCACGCCCGCGCCGAGTACGGCGACTTTTTTCACTTGGAATCGTTTCATGTTGGGTCCTGTTGGGAAGACAGATCGTTTCACTCGACGCGGTGCCACACCTGGGTCCGGTAGAACGGCCCGATGTAGCCGCGCATCTCCAGCTTCTTGCCACCATCCACCGGCTTGAGGCGGGCGCGGTAGACCTTGCCGTTGTTCGGGTCGGTGATGTCACCGCCGTCGTACACGGCCTTGTCGTCGGCGTTCTGCTTGAGGTTGCGCAGGATGGTCATGCCCAGCACCGGCTTGTCCTTTCGTTCGTCGGTGCACTTTTCGCAGACCGCATCGGGCTTGGTGTCGGGGTCGAGCAGCTTCTCGATCCGACCGGAGAAGACGCCATTGCTCTCTGTGATCCGCACCAGCGACTTCTCTTTTTTGGAGTCGTCGTCGATGGTTTTCCACAGACCGGCCGGCGTTGCCTGCGCGAAGGCAGACACGGCGGCGAGGCCCAGCAAGGTGGCAACGGCGGTCTTCTTCATGTCTGTCTCCGGTGTTGTTGAATGGCGTGAATCAGGCCAATGCTTCTTCGGTGTCCATCAGCACCTTGCTGCCCGCGCGCGCGGTGCGCATCAGCGTCGCGGTCTCCGGGAACAGCTTGGCGAAGTAGAAGCGAGCGGTCTGCAGCTTGGCGGTGTAGAACGGGTCGGTGCTGCCTTCGGCGATCTTCTGCAGCGACACCTGCGCCATGCGGGCCCAGAAGTAGCCGAACACCAGGTGGCCAGCGACGCGCAGGTAGTCCACCGCGGCGGCACCCACCTCGTCAGGGTTCTGCAGGCCCTTGAAGCCGATCTCCATGGTGAACTTGGTGATCTGCTCGCCCAGCACCGCCAGCGGGTTGATGAACTCGGCCATCTTCTCGTTGACGCCCTCTTCCATCACCAGCGCGGTCACCAGCTTGCCGAACTTCTTGAGCGTCGCGCCGTTGTTGCCCAGCACCTTGCGGCCCAGCAGGTCCAGCGACTGGATGGTGTTGGTGCCTTCGTAGATCATGTTGATGCGGGCGTCGCGCACGAACTGCTCCATGCCCCATTCCTTGATGTAGCCGTGGCCGCCGAAGACCTGCTGGCACATGGTGGCGGCCTGGTAGCCGTTGTCGGTCAGGAAGGCCTTCACGATGGGCGTGAGCAGCGACAGCATTTCGTCGCTGTCCTTGCGCACCTTCTCGTCGGGGTGGTGGTGCACCTTCTCCAGCAGCACCGAGCTGAACATAGCCAGCGCGCGGCCGCCTTCGGCGTAGGCCTTGGCGGTCAGCAGCATCTTGCGCACGTCGGGGTGCACGATGATCGGGTCGGCCGGCTTGTCCTTGGCCTTGGCGCCGGAGAGGCTGCGCATCTGGATGCGGTCCTTGGCGTAGGCCAGGGCGTTCTGGTAGGCCACCTCGGTCAGACCCAGCGACTGGTTGCCCACGCCCAGGCGCGCGGCGTTCATCATCACGAACATGGCCTGCATGCCCTTGTGCGGCTGGCCCACCAGGGTGCCGATGGCGCCGTCGATGACGATCTGCGCCGTGGCGTTGCCGTGGATGCCCATCTTGTGCTCCAGGCCACCACAGTAGATGCCATTGCGCGCGCCGAGCGTGCCGTCGGCGCTGGCCAGGAACTTGGGCACCACGAACAGGCTGATGCCCTTGATGCCCGGAGGCGCGTCGGGCAGGCGGGCCAGCACCAGGTGCACGATGTTGGCGGCCATGTCGTGTTCACCGGCGCTGATGAAGATCTTGTTGCCGGTGATCTTGTAGGTGCCGTCGGCCTGCGGTTCGGCCTTGGTGCGCATCAGGCCCAGGTCGGTGCCGCAATGGGGTTCGGTCAGGCACATGGTGCCGGTCCACTCGCCGCTGACCAGCTTGGGCAGGTACAGGGCCTTCTGCTCAGGCGTGCCGTGCTCGTGCAGCGCGGCGTAGGCGCCGTGGCTCAGGCCGGGGTACATGGTCCAGGCCTGGTTGGCCGAGTTCATCATCTCGTACAGGCACTGGTTCACCACCAGGGGCAGGCCCTGGCCGCCGTACTCGGGGTCGCACGACAGCGCCGACCAGCCACCGTCGGTGTAGGTCTTGTAGGCTTCCTTGAAGCCGGCGGGCGTCTTGACCTCGTGTGTGGCCTTGTCCAGCGTGCAGCCCTCGGTGTCGCCGCTGATGTTCAGCGGGAAGATCACCTGCGAGGCGAACTTTCCGGCCTCTTCGAGCACGGCGTTGATGGTGTCGGCATCCATCTCGGCGTGCTGGGGCATGGACTGGAAGTCGGCGCTGACGTTCAGCACCTCGTGCATCACAAACTGCATGTCGCGCAGGGGCGGGTTGTAGACGGGCATGTGTGAACTCCTGTGGAGGGTTTGTGAAGAAAGGGAAGGTCAGGCGACGCGCGGTTTGCGAGCCGTCTTGCGAGCGGGGACGAGTTCGGTGGCATCGCCCGCGCTGTAGCGCTGCACGATGCCCTCGAAGGCCGTCACCGCGCGCTGCAGCGAGTCGGGCGCGCGCAGGAAGCGGGCCTCGTAATGCAGCGCGAGGATGAGTGAATGGATCTCGAAGCGCATCTGGTCGGCGTCGGTGTCGGCGCGCAGGTGGCCCTCTTCGATGGAAAGCTCAATGGCGCGTTTCATGGCCGCCAGCCAGGTGCTGACCGAGCTGGCCAGCGCGTCGCGCACCGGCCCTGGCCGGTCGTCGAACTCCACTGCGCCACTGATGTAGAGGCAGCCCGAGTCGATTTCCACCGAGGTGCGCTTCATCCAGTTGTCGAACAGCGCGCGCAGGCGTGGAAGGCCGCGCGGCACCGACATGGCCGGGTAGAAGACCTCTTCCTCGAAACGGTGGTGGTACTCGCGCACCACCGAAATCTGCAGCTCCTCGCGCGAACCGAAGTGCGCAAACACGCCCGACTTGCTCATCTGCATGACCTCGGCCAGCGCGCCAATGGACAGGCCTTCCAGGCCGATCTGCGTCGCCAGACCGAGCGCCGCATCGACGATGGCGGCCTTGGTCTGCTGGCCTTTTTGCAGCGACCGCGTGAGGGCGGCGTCGCTGCGCGGGCGTTTGGAGGAAGTGGTGGCGCTCATGCGGTGATAAAAAAAGAAGACCGCCCACAAATCGAACGGTCGTGCTATTTTTACCGCAAAAGAATGACCCCAGGCGCAACCTGCGGCGTGCAACGGGAATTTTGTCTAGGGGCTGCGCCCTAATGCGCGGCGCCCAGCGCCGGCATCTGCGGGTTTACCCGCACACTCGGACCCGGGAGGTCACAGGCGCCCGTCGGGCAGCAGCAGGCGCAGGCCGTGGTCAAGGTTCTCGCTGGGCGGGCGCTTGAAGCCGCTGCGGGCAAAACGCTGCAGCCGCCCCATGCAGAAGGCCGTGATGACCGAGGCATCGGCCTGGGCATCGACGGTGGGGGTGGTCGCCGACGAGAGCACGGCGATCTCGCGCAGGTTCTGGCGCAGCGCCGACTCGATCTTGTCGAAGAACAGGTTCATGCGCTGCTGCAGGCGCTCGTTCTCGTACACCAGGGCATCGCCCACCATGACGCGCGCCATGCCGGGGTTCTTCTCGCCAAACTGCAGCAGCAGCGTGACCAGCTTGCGCGAACGCAGCACCGGATCGGGCTCGCGCTCGCCCAGCTGGTTGACCAGACCGAACACGGACTGTTCGATGAACTCGATGAGGCCCTCGAACATCTGGGCCTTGCTGGCGAAATGGCGGTAGAGAGCAGCTTCACTCACATCCAGCCGGGCGGCCAGCGCGGCGGTGGTCACGCGCTCGGCGCCGGGCTGTTCCAGCATGGTCGCCAGCGCCTGCAGGATCTGCACCCGGCGCTCACCGGGCTTGGGCCGCTTGCGGCCACCGGACTCGGTGCTCTCAGCGCCTTCACTGGCGGCATCGGGAGAGGCGGCGGCCGTGGACGAGGAAGCGCTGGAGCTCATGGGTGGTCGGGTCCGTTGGTGTTCAGCAGTCGGGCTGGCCATGCGTCCGGCCCGTGGTGTGTCATCCCTCCGGTGATTCTCGCACAGGCCTCCCGCCGGCCCGGACCGCCTCGAACACCACGCGCACGCGCAATCCCCGCCCGTTTCCGCCGGTCAGCAGCTGCAGCTGGGTGTGGTGGGATCGGGCGATTTCGTCGGCAATGGCCAGCCCCAGCCCGTTGCCATCGGTCTGGGTGCCGGGCAGGCGGTAGAAGCGCTCCAGCACCCGCTGCCGCTCGTCCTCCGCAATGCCGGGCCCATCGTCCTCCACCTCGATCCACGCTTGTGGCGGTTCGGCCGCGAGGTCCTGCCCGCAGCGCAGCGTGATGCGCCCGCCCGGCGGGGTGTACTTGACCGCGTTGTCCACGATGTTGATCAGCAGCTCGCGCAGCAGCCATGTGTGGCCGCGGGTCTGGGCCGGCGCGGCCTCCAGCCCAAGGTCCATCTGCTTGTCGGCCGCGGCATCCAGATGGAGTGCCAGGATGTTCTCGCACAGCTCCTGCAGGTCGACCTGCTCCATCGGGTGGGTGCTGGCGCTCACGCTGTCGGCGCGCGAGAGCGCCAGCAGCTGGTTGGCCAGCTGCGAGGTCCGGCGCGTCGCGTCGCGCAGGCGGTGCACCTGCTCCACCCGAAGGCTGAGCGTTTCTGCGCCCCCCATCGAGCGTGCCGCCTGCGACCAGGCCTCGACCTGCGCCTGCAGGCCGGCCAGCGGCGTGCGCAGCTGGTGCGCAGCGTCGGCCACGAAGCGGCGCTGCGCCTGCGTCTGGTCGTTCACCAGCGAGAACAGGCGGTTGAGCGAGGACACCAGCGGCCGCACCTCGGCCGGGGCGCTCTCGGCGTCGATGGGGCTGAGATCGCGGGGCGAGCGGCGTTCGACCGCTTCCTTTAGGTCGATCAGCGGGCGCAGGGCCCGCGCCACCGCCCAGGTCACCGCCACCGCGGCCACCACCATGAGCAGCAGGTTGGGCAGCAACACCCGCAGCAGCACCGTGTCCAGCCACTGCTGGCGCCCATCGGAACCGTCGGCCAGCATGATGATGAGCTCGCCCGCCGCGGTCGGGCTGCGCTGCGCCACCACCCGGTAGGTGATGCCGCCGTCGACCACGCTGAGGAACTCGGCGTCTTCGGTGGAAGGCAACACGGTCGGCAGCCAGTGGTCCCCGAGCAGCAGACGGCCGTTGGCATCCATCACCCCGTAGCCGGCATAGCCCTCGCGCTCCTTGAGGAACACGTCCACCGGCGGCGCCAGCAGCAGGGCCAGCCCAGGGTCGGCGTCGATGTCGATCGGTCGGGGGGCGTCGCGGGGCAAGGTCACCACCACCGAGTCGGCCAGCATCGGCACCAGCCGCAGCAGTTGCTGGTCCTGCTGCAAGGCCGCGGTGCCTGCGCTCTGGTAGTGGAAATAGACACTCACCAGCCCGACCAGCCCCAATGGGAGAAACAGCAGCACCAGCAGGCGCCGCTGCAGCCCCCAGATCAGGCCTTCGGCCGACCGGTGTTCAGGGCTCGCGCGCATGGGCGGACGGCGGCAGCAGTTCGAGCCGGTAGCCGAAGCCGCGGATCGAGCGCAGCGCCACCCCGGCCGGCTCCAGCTTGGCGCGCAGGCGCGAGACGTAGACCTCGATGGCGTTGGGCGTGATTTCCTTGTCCCAGCCGGTCAGCGCCGCCAGCAGCTTGTCCTTGGCGGCCGGCTTCGGGGCCTGCAGCAGCAGGTACTCGAGCACGGTCCACTCGCGCGGCCCCAGCTCCATGGTCTGACCGGCCAGGTTGACGCGGCGCAGTGCGGTGTCCATCTCCAGCGGTCCCAGGCTGAGCACCGCGGTGGTCGCGGCCTGCGAGCGCCGCAGCAGCGCACGCAGGCGTGCCAGCAGCTCGGGCAGCTCGAAGGGCTTGAGCATGTAGTCGTCGGCGCCGAGGTCCAGCCCCTGCACCCGGTCGTGCAGCGCGTCGCGCGCGGTCAGGATCAGCACCGGCATGGCCCAGCCCCGCGCGCGCAGCCGCTGGGTCAGCTCCAGACCGTTGATGCCGGGCAGTCCGATGTCGACGATGGCCAGGTCGAAGCTGTCGTTCTCCACCGCCTGCTCGGCCCGCTCGGCGCTGCCGACCCAGTCCACCGTGTAGCCGGCGTTGCTCAGCCCCAGCTTGATGCCGCTGGCGACCATCACGTCGTCTTCAACCAGCAGCAGCCTCATGGTCAGTGGCTTTTGATCATCGTGCCGAACGGCTGGTCACCCAGAACCTCCAGCAGCAGCGCATGCGGCACGCGGCCGTCGATGATGTGCACCGCGTTCACGCCGCTCTTGGACGCGTCCAGCGCGCCGGCGATCTTGGGGATCATGCCGCCGCTGATGGTGCCGTCCTCGCACAGTTCGTCGATGCGGCGCGGCGTCAGCTCGGTCATCAGGTTGCCGGCCTTGTCCAGCACGCCGCGGATGTTGGTGAGCATCAGCAGCTTCTCGGCCTGCAGCACGGTGGCGAGCTTGGCGGCCACCACGTCGGCGTTGATGTTGTAGCTCTCGTTCTTCTCGCCGAAGCCGATCGGGCTGACCACGGGAATGAACTGGTCATCCTGCAGTGCCTTCACCACCGAGGGATCAATGGACACGATGTCGCCGACCTGGCCCACGTCGTGTTCGCGGCTCGGATCCTGCGTGTCGGCCAGGCGCAGCTTCTGGGCGCGGATCATGGCGCCGTCGCGGCCCGTCAGACCCACGGCCTTGCCGCCAGCGGCGTTGATCAGGCCCACGATGTCCTGCTGCACCTCGCCGCCCAGCACCCACTCGACCACCTCCATGGTCTCGGCGTCGGTCACGCGCATGCCCTGGATGAACTCGCCCTTCTTGCCCAGGCGCTGCAGCAGGGTCTCGATCTGCGGGCCGCCGCCGTGCACCACCACCGGGTTGATGCCGACCAGCTTGAGCAACACCACGTCTTCGGCAAAGTCCTGCTGCAGGGCCGGGTCGGTCATGGCGTTGCCGCCGTACTTGATGACCATGGTCTTGCCGTGGTACTTGCGGATGTACGGCAGGGCCTGCGCGAGCAGCTCGGCCTTCTCGCGCGGCTGGATGTGGGACAGATCGACGGGGGTGTGGTTGGGGCTGGTCATGGCGGGTGGGTGGAGAGAACGGGAACCCCGAAATTCTAGGTCCCCACCCGCCCGATCCCCAAGGTCAGAAATGAATGCCGCGCATCATCTGCTGCATCGCGATGGCTTCCGGCGACAGCTGGGGCTTCGCCCCCTTCTCTCCCTTGGCGGCCGAGGAGTCGGGGAACATGCGGAAGCTGGTGTTCATCACGATCTGCGCGATGCGCGGCACGAAGGCGTGCAGCACCTGACCGGTCACCCCCAGGCGCGTGGCGATGCGCACCGGCTTGAAGATGCAGGCCTGCGCGATCATGTCGGCCGCCTCTTCGGGCGAGAGCGTGGGCACGTTCTTGTAGATCTGCGTCGGTGCGATCATGGGCGTGCGCACCAGCGGCATGTTGATGGTCGTGAACGAGATGCCCTGGTCGGCGAACTCGGACGATGCGCAGCGGGTCCACGCATCCAGCGCCGCCTTGCTGGCCACATAGGCCGAGAAGCGCGGCGCGTTGGTCAGCACGCCGATGGAGCTGATGTTCACGATGTGACCCTTGCGCTTGGCCACCATGCCCGGCAGCAGGCCCATGGTCACGCGCAGGCAACCGAAGTAATTGAGCTGCATCGTGCGCTCGAAATCGTGGAAGCGGTCGTAGCTGCTTTCGATGGCGCGGCGGATCGAACGGCCGGCGTTGTTGATCAGGAAGTCCACGCCCCCGTGGTTCTGGATCAGCAGCTGCACGAAACGGTCGCAGTCGGCCATGTCGGCGATGTCGGCCGGGTAGGCGATGAACTGGTAGCCCTTGGCCGTGGCTTCGGCGCAGGCCTCGTCGAGCTTGTCCTGGTCGCGGCCGCAGATGATGGTCACCGCCCCTGCCTCGGCGAACTTGTGCGCCGCCGCCAGGCCGATGCCGGAGCTGCCGCCAGTGACCAGCACCACCTTGCCCGCCACGGTGCCACGCAGGCTGCGGTCGATGTGCAGGTCGGGGTCTAGATGGCGTTCCCAGTAATCCCACAGGCGCCAGGCGTAGTCCTTGAGGTCCGGGCAGGCGATGCCGCTGCCCTTGAGCGCGGCCGTGGTCTCGCGGCAATCGAAGCGCGTGGGGTAGTTGACGAAGGTCATCATGTCCTCGGGCAGCCCGAGGTCCTGCATCACCGCACGGTAGACGCGGCGCACCGGTGCCAGCGCCATCAGCCCCTTCTTCACGCTCTTGGGAATGAAGCCCAGCAGCGCCGCGTTGACGAACAGGTTCATCTTGGGTGCGTGCGCCGCCTTGCTCAGGATGTCGAGAACGTCACCGACGCGGTAGCCCATCGGGTCGACCAGGTGGAAGCAGCCACCGCTGCCGCGCTTCTGGTGGCTGATGTGGTCCAGCGCGTTGACCACGAAGTCCACCGGCACGATGTTGATGCGCCCGCCTTCGAGGCCGACGCTGGGCATCCAGGGCGGCAGGATCTGGCGCATGCGCTGGATCAGCTTGAAGAAGTAGTAGGGGCCGTCGATCTTGTCCATCTCGCCGGTGCGGCTGTCGCCCACCACAGCCGCCGGCCGGTACACCGTCCAGGGCACCTTGCATTCCTGGCGCACGATCTTCTCGCTCTCGTGCTTGGTCATGAAGTACGGGTGGTCCAGGCCCTCGGCCTCGTCGAACATGTCCTCGCGGAACACGCCTTCGTAGAGGCCCGCCGCGGCGATCGACGACACATGGTGGAAGTGCCCGGCACCGATCGCCTTGGCGAACTCGACGGTGTTGCGCGTGCCGTCCACATTGACGGCGATCTGGCTCTCGGCGTCGGCCTCCAGGTCGTACACCGCGGCCAGGTGGTGGAAGTGGTCGATCTGGCCCTTGAGCGCCTTGATGTCCTCGGCGCTCACGCCCAGCTTTTTCGCCGTCAGGTCACCGAACACCGGGATGGCCCGGGTCGCGCCCACGCCCCAGAACTCGCGCAACCCTGCCACCTTGCCCGCACTTTCCTTGCGCAGCAGGAAGTGCACCACCGCGCCCTTGCGCTCCAGCAGTTTCTTGACGAGCCGTTTGCCGATGAAGCCGGTGGCGCCGGTGACGAAATAGTGCATCGAGGTACTCCTGGATTTGTGGGTATCGGGAACAACCGTTCATTGTTCACCACTAGCCGATGGCGCCGGTTCAGCACAAACCCGTGGCGCGCACCCCAGTTTTTAGTCGCTGGCCCCTACACAGGCATGGCGCCACAGCCGTACAGTTCCCATCACCCTGAGGCATTGCCACGCCTCCATCCCGATCCACCCCGTTCACGGAGCTTCCATGGTCACCAAGACTCGCAAATCCGGCACCGCCAGCACCGGTGCATCCGCCGCCGCCTCGCCGCTGTCCGGCGCGATCAAGGATTCCGCCCAGCAGATCTGGCTGGCCGGCCTCGGCGCTTTCTCCAAGGCCCAGGCCGAAGGCGGCAAGGCCTTCGAGACCCTGGTCAAGGAAGGCCTGTCGATCCAGCGCAAGACCCAGGCTGTCGCCGAAGAACGCCTCAACGAGGCCACGCAGCGCATGACCAACATGGCCAGCGATATCGGCAGCAAGGCCGCGGGCCAGTGGGACAAGCTGGAGAACATCTTTGAAGACCGCGTGGCCAAGGCCCTGAACAAGCTGGGCGTGCCCTCGGCGCGCGACATCGAGGCGCTGATCGAGCGCATCGACGCCCTCAGCGCCGCCGTGGCCGGCGAGGGCGGCAAGACCGTGAAGGCCGCCGCACCGCGCAAGGCCGCCGCACCGAAGGCCGCGGCCAAAGCTGCCACGAAGACCAGTCCGAAAACCGCCAGCGCCAAGCCCGCCCGCAAGGCACCTGCGCGCGCCAAGAAGGCGGCCTGAGCGGCCGGGGCCATGCGCCGCTCGGCTGAGCAGGAAGGGGCGCCCGGCGCCCCTTTTTTTCGTCCGCGCGGACTGCTGCAACGCAACACCTGCCGCCTTCGTGGCGGTCTACACTCGACCGCATGACGCCTTCCCGCCCCCGTTCGACACGGCGTTCCCGCCCCACCCCCCGCATCGCGCTGGCCTTTGCCGGCGGCGGGCCTCTGGGTGCGATCTACGAGATCGGTGCCCTGTGCGCCCTGGAAGACAGCCTGCACGGACTGGACTTCAACGGTTGCGACCACTACATCGGCGTGTCGGCCGGCGGCTTCATCGCCGCGGGACTGGTCAACGGCATCACACCGCGCCAGCTGTGCGATTCCTTCATCGAGGACCGGCTGGGCGACGACCACTTCGATCCCGCCTGGCTGATGCGCCCGGCCTGGCGCGAGTTCATCGAACGGGCGCAGCGGGTTCCGGCGCTGATGGGCGGTGCGCTGTGGGCCTGGGCCGCCCAGGGCAAGCGCTTCACCAACGCCTTCGAGCGCATGGGCGCCGCGCTGCCCACCGGCGTGCTGGACAACGAAGGCATCCACGAACAGATCCAGCGCCTGTTCAGCAAACCCGGCCGCAGCAACGACTTCCGCCAGCTGCGCGCCCGCCTGACCCTGGTGGCCACCGAGCTCGACACCGGCGAGGCCACACCCTTCGGACGCCCGGGCTGGGACCATGTGCCGATTTCGCGCGCCATCCAGGCCAGCGCCGCCCTGCCCGGCCTGTTCCCGCCGGTGGTCATCGACGGCCGGCACTACGTGGACGGCGCGCTGAAAAAGACCGTGCACGCCACGGTGGCTCTGGACGAGGGAGTGGACCTGCTGCTGTGCCTGAACCCGCTGGTGCCGTTCCACGCCGGCGCCGCCAGCGAACACATTCCGTCCCTGGTCGAAGGCGGGCTGCCCGCGGTAATGAGTCAGACCTTCCGCTCAATGATCCATTCCCGCCTGGCGCTGGGCTTCAGACACTACGAGCGCAGCTACCCGGGCACCGACATCGTGCTGATCGAACCCGACCAGCGCGACGCCGAGCTGTTCTTCGCCAACACCTTCAGCTACCGCCAGCGCCGCGAACTGGCCGAGCACGCCTTCCAGCAGACCCGGCAACTGCTGCGCGACCGGGCCGGTCACCTGGGCCCCGTGCTGGCGCGGCACGGCATCGCGCTGGACGAGGCCATCCTGCACGACCCGCAGCGGCGCCTGCTGCCCGCAGAACCGGTGCGGCGCGACACGGCCCTGGAGCGGCTGGGCAGCGCCCTCGACACCCTCGAACAACGGCTGCAGACGCAGCGCGCCTGACATGACCCGCAAAGCCCCCCGACGCACGGCCGAACGCATCCTGGAAGTCACCCTCGCGCTGTTCAACCGCTTCGGCGAGCCCAATGTCTCCACCACGCTGATCTCCTCCGAGCTGGGCATCAGCCCGGGCAACCTGTACTACCACTACCCGGCCAAGGACGAGCTGATCAACTCGCTGTTCGAGCGCTACGAGAAGGCGCTCAACGAACTGCTGCAGGCCAGCGACGGCGTGCGCAATGTGGAGGACGCCTGGTTCTTCCTGCACTCGCTGTTCGAAATCGTCTGGGAATACCGCTTCCTCTACCGCGACCTCAACGACCTGCTGTCCAAGAACCGGCTGCTGGAGACGCGCTTCCAGGCCGTGCTCAAGAACAAGATCCGTTCGGTGCGCAGCCTGCTCAGCGGCATGTCGCGCGCCGGCGCCATCGACCTCGATGCGCGGGAACTCGAACCCACGGCGAACTGCATGGTGGTGCTGCTGACCTACTGGCTCAGCTTCGAATACGTGCGCGACCCGCGCCATGCGCTGGAACCGGACAACGCGCAGGCTGCGCTGCTGCGCGGTGCGCAGCACGTGCTCAATGTGCTGGCGCCGTACCTCGAATCCGGCCAGCGCCAGCACCTGCTGCAACTCACGGGCGCCTACCGCACGGCGCCCTGAGCCCGGGGCCGCCGCCTGGGCCTATTGGGGCGGGCTGCGGCGCAGCCCGTCCACCGCCTGGAACAGGGCCTGGCGGGCCTGGGACACCACCTGGGCGCGCCAGTCGTCGGTGTCGACATAGAACGCGTCCCGCGTCCGCTTCTGGATCACGGTCCGCAGGCCGGCCGGCGCGTCCGGGTGCAGGCGCATCCACTGGTCGCCGCGCAGGGCGTTGAGGACATCCAGCAGCGGCAGGGTGCCGTATTCCAGCGCGATCCCGGTGTATTGGGCCTGCGGGCACTCTTCGTAGACCGCGTTCCACATCAGGCCGGTCAGGCGGGCCGAGGCAGAGCTGCCGTCGTAGATCGAGGTCACGGGCGTCTGGCCGTCGCCACCCCACCAGGCGCGGGCGCGCTGCAGGGCCGCGTCGTCGTCGCGGCAGGCGAAGATGCGCTCGCCCAGGCCGCTCGGGCCCAGCCCGGTGTGCAGGTCGATCCAGGCGATGTGGCGCGCGCTGCGCCCATGTTCGCGCAACACCTCGCGCAGCGTGCGGTGGCTCCAGGTCGGCGCCGTGCCGCCGAAGAACAGACCATCGGGGTGGCTGTGCTGGCCCTGGGAGACCGCGCTCTGGTACGCGCCCAGCCCCTTGCGCCCGATGAAGTGGGCGATGACCGCCTCGTTCTCGGCCACGGGCGGCCAGACCGTCGGCAGCAGGAACGGGTGCAGTTCGTCATAGGCCGGGTTCGCCGGCAGGGGTTGAGAGAAGTCCTGGAAGTTGCGGTTGAGATCGACGTTGTCCTCGGTCACCCGGCGCAGGTGCGAGAACCCGTAGGGATTGAGCGCGTGGATGTACAGCACCGCCACACCGGCGGCGCGGGCGTGCGCGCGCCAGTCGGCGTCGTGGGTGGCAAACACCTGGATGCCCGAGCCACAGAACCCTTCCACGCCGTGGCAGGCGCTGCTGACGATCAGGAGTCGCTCGGCATCCGGCGGTCCGTCCAGGGCCACGTCCATGGCCAGGGTTTCCTGGTCGCGCCCGGGCAGCGGGTGGTTGTGGCTGCGAATGGCCATGCCGGCGGCGGCCGCCCCCTCCAGGAACTGCACGCGCGCCCGGGCGTAGGACTGCGCGAAGGCAGACTGGGGATTGATCATGCGGCGTCCTTGCGCGGTTGCGACAGCCACTGCTCGGCCAACCGCACCCAGTAGGTCGCGCCCAGCGGGATCAGGTCGTCGTTGAAGTCGTAGCTCGGGTTGTGCAGTGTGCAGGGCCCGCCGCCGTGGCCGATCTCGCGGTGCGCGCCCTCGCCGTTGGCGATGAAGATGTAGCAGCCTGGCCGCGCCTGCAGCATGTAGGCGAAGTCTTCGGCCCCCATGGTCGGCTCCTGCACCAGCACCTGGTCGGCGCCGACGATGCCGGCCAGCACCTCGCGCACGAACGCGGTCTCGGCCGGGTGGTTGACGGTCGGCGGGTAGTTGCGGCGGAACTGGAACTCGCAGCTGGCGCCGAAGGCGGCGCAGGTGTGCTCGGCGATCTCCTGCATGCGCCGCTCGATCAGGTCCAGCACCTCGTAGGTGAAGGTGCGCACCGTGCCCTGGATCTCGCAGCTGTCGGGCACCACATTGGTCGCTTCGCCGGTGTGGATCATGGTCACGCTGATCACGCCGGCGTCCACCGGCTTCTTGTTGCGCGAGATGATGGTCTGGAAGGCCTGCACCATCTGGCAGGCCACGGGCACCGGGTCGATGCCGTTGTGCGGCAGCGCGGCGTGCGAGCCCTTGCCGCGGATGACGATGTGGAACTCGTTGCTCGACGCCATCACCGGGCCGGCGCTGGCGGCAAAACTGCCCACCGGCAGGCCCGGCCAGTTGTGCATGCCGAACACGGCCTCGACCGGAAACTGTTCGAACAGGCCGTCCTTGATCATCTCGCGGGCACCGCCGCCGCCCTCTTCGGCCGGCTGGAAGATCAGGTAGACCGTGCCGTCGAAGTTCCGGTGTTTCGAGAAGTGCTGCGCCGCCGCCAGCAGCATGGCGGTGTGGCCGTCGTGGCCGCAGGCGTGCATCTTGCCGGCGTGCTGGCTGGCGTGCGCGAAGTGGTTGTGCTCCTGCATGGGCAGCGCGTCCATGTCGGCGCGCAGGCCGATGGCCCGGCCGCTGGCGCCACCGTCGCGCCCGTGCACGATGCCCACCACGCCGGTCGTGCCCATGCCCCGGTGCACCGGGATGCCCCACTCGGTCAGTTTGGCGGCGACCACCTCGGCGGTGCGCACCTCTTCAAAACAGAGCTCGGGATGGGCGTGGATGTCGCGGCGCACGGCGGCGATGGCCGCGGACTGGGTCAGGATGGAGTCGATCAGCTGCATGGTGTCCTCATCTGCAAACGGCCATGGTAGCCATGCACGGCCCTGGAGACAGGTCCGTTCGCGACAACCCGGACCGGACCGGGGATGTCGGCCCTGACTGCGTCAGCGGCGCACCCGGCCGTCTTCGGTCAGCAGGGTCAGTTCGACGAAGCGGGAGCCGGCGTGCTTCTGCGGCCCGAAGTCCAGCGGAAATCCACCGATGCTCACATCCTTCATGCCCCCGATGGCATCGATGAAGGCCTCCCGGCCGGCGCCTCGGGCGCGCTTGAGCCCCTCCACCAGCACCTTCGCGGCCACAAAGCCTTCGATGCCGGAGTAGTTGGGCGCCACACCGCGCTGGTCCTTGAGCGCGGCCAGGTACTCACCCGAGATAGGCGTTGCAGGCGAATAGGGAAAAGGCATCACCTGGCTGACCGCCACACCCTTGGCCACCGCCCCCAGTTCGTCCAGCAGCGCCTGCGTGCCGACGAAGGAGACGTTGTAGAAGTTGCCAGGGTAGCCCTGCTGGCGCGCCAGCCGGATGAAGGTGGCACAGGCCTTGTACGAACCGATCTGCACGATGGCCTCGGGCTTGACGGCCATGATGTCCTTGAGCGCCGGCGCCACCTCGTTGCTGTTGCGCTCCACCGTTCCCACCGCCGCCGGCTCCATGTTGAGCGCCTTCAGGGCGCGCTCGACACCTTCGAGCCCGGCCTTTCCGTAGGCGTCGTTCTGGTAGAACACCGCCACCCGCTTGACGCCGATCGAGGTGACCTGCTTGACGATGGCGGCGGTTTCGTCAAAGTACGAGGCCCGCACATGAATGGCGTAGCGGTTGAACGGCTCGCGCAGGGCCTGCGCCCCGGTGAAGGGCGCAAAGAAGGGCAGCTTGGCTTCAGTGGCCAGCGGCAGGGCGGCGAGGCTGGTGGGGGTACCGACGTAGCCGAACAGGGCGAATACGCCGTCGGCGATGAACTGCCTGGTGTTGGCCACGCAGCGCTCCGGATCGTAGCCATCGTCCAGCCGCTTGAGTTCGATGCGGCGCCCGTTGACGCCCCCGGAGGCATTGACCTGGTCAAAGTACAGCTGGGCCCCCAGGTTGAACTGCAGCCCCAGCTGCGCGGACGGCCCGGTGAACGGCGCCGACTGTCCCAGCACGATGGCCCCCGATCCGCCAGCCGCCTGGGCCCACGCGGAACCGGCCACGCCGGCCAGGGTAGAAGCGCCCAGACAGGCACCCAAGGAAGAAAGAACCCGACGACGTTGCATCCAGTGACTCCTGATATGCTTTTTTGAGCTGGTCGGATGTCACCTCGTTCGTTACAGGGCGTCACCAGACTTGCGAAGCCTACTACATAGGCCCCGCCCCGCCTATACGCCATTCACCGCATTTCATGGCCCACAACCCCAACGAATTCACGGTCCGGGGCGCTTGCCCCCACGACTGCCCCGACACCTGTGCCCTGGTCACCACCGTGGTGGACGGCAAAGCCGTGCGCGTGGCCGGCAACCCGGCACACCGCCACACCGACGGCGCGCTGTGCACCAAGGTATCGCGCTACCCCGAACGCACCCACCACCCCGAACGCATCCTCGCGCCGCTGCGCCGCACCGGCCCCAAGGGCAGCGGGCGGTTCGAGCCCATCGGATGGGACGAGGCACTGGATGACATCGCCGCGAGGCTGAAAGACATCGCCGCGCGCAACCCGCAGGCCATCGTGCCCTACAGCTACGCCGGCACCATGGGTCAGGTGCAGAGCGAGGGCATGGCGGCGCGCTTCTTCAACAGGCTCGGCGCCTCCTTCCTGGACCGCACGATCTGCGCGGCCGCCGGCGGCGAGGCCCTGGTGCACACCCTGGGCGGCAAGCTGGGCATGAAGGTCGAGCACTTCGCCGAGGCCAAGCTGATCCTGATCTGGGGCAGCAACTCCATTGCCAGCAATCTGCATTTCTGGCGCCTGGCGCAGCAGGCCAAGCGTGACGGCGCGCGCCTGGTATGCATCGACCCGCGCCGCAGCGAAACCGCCGACAAGTGCCACGAGCACATCGCGCTGCGCCCCGGCACCGACGCTGCACTGGCGCTGGCGCTGATGCACGAACTCATCAGGAACGACTGGCTGGATCACGACTACATCGCCCGCCACACCCTGGGGTGGGAGCAGCTGCGCGAACGCGCCCTGCAGTGGCCGCCCGAGCGTGCGGCCGAGGTTTGCGGCATCCCGGTCGAACAGATCGAACGGCTGGCGCGCGACTACGGCACCACGAAGCCGGCCGCCATCCGCCTGAACTACGGCATGCAGCGCGTGCGCGGCGGCGGCAACGCGGTGCGCGCCATCGCCTGCCTGCCGGCGCTGACCGGCGCCTGGCGCCACCGCGCGGGCGGTCTGCTGCTCTCGGCCTCGGGCCACTTTCCTGTCGACCGCGCCGCGCTGCACCGCCCCGACCTGCTGGCCGGCCGCACGCCACGCACCATCAACATGGTCACCATCGGCGACGATCTGCTGCGCGAATCCTCGCCCTCATTCGGTCCGAAGATCGAGGCCCTGATCGTCTACAACAGCAACCCGGTGGCGGTCGCGCCCGAGTCGCCCAAGGTGGTGGCGGGCTTCGCGCGCGAGGACCTGTTCACCGTGGTGCTCGAACACTTCATGACCGACACCGCGGACCACGCCGACATCGTGCTGCCCGCCACCACCCAGCTCGAGCACTGGGACATCCACACCAGCTACGGCCACACCGACGTGTTGCTCAACCGGCCCGCCATCGCGCCGCTCGGGCAGGCGCGACCCAACACCGAGGTGTTCCGCCAGCTGGCTCAGCGCATGGGCTTCGACGACCCCTGCTTCGCCGACGACGATGAAACCTTGTGCCGCCAGACCTTCGGCGACCGGGTGGACTTCCAGCAACTGCTCGACCAGGGCTTTGCCACGCTGCCGGTGCCCGAGGCCCCGTTCGCCGAGGGTGGCTTCCCGACGCCCTCCGGCAAATGCGAGTTCTTCAGCGCACGCCTGGCGGCGCAGGGGCTGGACGGCCTGCCCGACCACGTGCCCAACCACGAGCTGGCCGGCAGCGACCCGCGCCACCCGCTGGCCATGATCTCGCCGCCCGCGCGCAACTTCCTCAACTCCAGCTTCGTGAACGTGAAGAGCCTGCGCGACATCGAAGGCGAACCACTGCTGGAGATCAGCGCGGCCGACGCCGCCCCGCGCGGCATCGCCGACGGTGACCTGGTGCGGGTGTTCAACCAGCGCGGCAGCTACCGCTGCACCGCGCGCCTCTCGACCCGGGCACGCCAGGGCGTGGTCAATGGCCTGGGCATCTGGTGGCGCAAGCTCGGCCTGGACGGCAGCAACGTGAACGAGCTGACCAGCCAGAAGCTCACCGACCTGGGCCGCGCACCGGTGTTCTACGACTGCCTGGTAGAGGTGGAAAAGGGATGACCCCCCCTGCGCCGCTTCGCGTCTTCCCCCCCGGAGGGAGGGACCGCGCCAGAGGCCCGGCGAAGCCGGTTCCTCGGCGCGTGCTGGTGGTGTGTTGCCTGGCGGGTTTGCTGTCCGGCTGCGCCTCGTCCGACGCCGGCCCCGGCTACTACTGGCAATCGGTCACCGGCCACCTGAAGCTGATGCACGCGGCGCGGCCGGTGCAGGACTGGCTGGACGACCCGGCCACACCACCCGCGCTGCAGCACAAGCTGCAGCTCACGCAGCGCATCCGCACCTTTGCGGTCACCGAACTGGGTCTGCCCGACAACGCCAGCTACCGGCGCTATGCCGACCTGCAGCGCAAGGCGGCGGTCTACAACGTGGTCGCCGCGCCCGCGCTGTCGCTGCGGCTGCAGCAGTGGTGCTTCCCGGTGGCCGGCTGCGTCGGCTACCGGGGCTACTACGACGAGGCCGAAGCCCGGGCGTTTGCGGCCGGGATCGGCAGCGACCTGGACGTGGCGGTCTATCCCGTGCCCGCCTACTCCACGCTGGGCTGGATGAACTGGGCCGGTGGCGACCCCCTGCTCAACACCTTCATCGGCTACCCCGAGGGTGAGCTGGCACGGCTGATCTTTCACGAGCTGGCCCACCAGGTGGCCTACGCCTCCGGTGACACCGTGTTCAACGAGTCCTTCGCGACGGCGGTCGAGCGCATCGGCGGCGCGCGCTGGCTGGCCCAGGCCGACGAGACAGCGCGCCAGACCTACGCCGGCTTCGATGAGCGCCGCAAAACCTTTCGTGCGCTGACGCGCGAGACCAGGGAACGGCTGCAGGCACTCTACGACGACGCCACGCTCGACGACACCGCCAAACTGGCCCGCAAGGCCCAGGTGCTGCACGACTTCCGCCAGCGCTACGCCGGCCTGCGCCGAGGCTGGGGCGGCTACAAGGGCTACGACGCCTGGGTCGCCCGGGCCAACAACGCCAGCTTCGGTGCCCAGGCCGCCTACGACCAGTGGGTGCCGGCATTCGAGGCGCTGTTCGAGCGCGAGGGCCGCGACTTTGCGCGGTTCTATGATGCGGTGCGCGCGCTGGCCCGCCAGACCGCGGCCGAGCGCCAGGCCGCCCTCCAGGCCCTCGACCCCGCCGCCCGGCCACCGTCCACCCTCTGAACAACGCGAACACCATGGCGAACATCCACATCCGGCGCAACCACCACCTGGGCATGTCCGGCGCACGCAAGGTGGCCTGGCAATGGGCCGAACAGGCCGAGGCCGAGTTCGACATGCAGTGCGCCTACGAAGAGGGTGCGGATTGCGACGAGGTGCATTTCTCGCGCACCGGTGCCAAGGGCACGCTGCGGGTCACGGCGGATCACTTCGAGCTGGACGCCCAGCTTGGCTTCCTGCTCGGCGCCTTCAGGGACCGCATCGAGAGCGAGATCGTCAAAAACCTGGACGAGCTGCTGGCGGCCAAGAAAAAGCCGGCGGCCAAAACGGCCACCGGCTCGAAGAAAAAGTAAGACAGGCCCCGCGCAGCAGCGGAGCGTGGGAGCTCAGCTCAGCGACGCGATCAGGTCGATGTACTGCTGCTGCGCATCGTCCTGAGACGTGCCCTTCAGGCCGTTCCAGGCGTCCCACTTGGCGCGGCCGACCATGTCACCGAAGCCGGGCTTCTTCTCGGTGTTGTCGCCCACCGTGCCCTGCTTGTACAGGCCGTAGATCTTGAGCAGCGTGGCGTTGTCGGGGCGCTCGCTGAGGTTCTTGGACTGGGCAACGGCGGCATCGAAGCGGGACTTGAGGTCGGACATGAAGGTCTCCGTGAGTGAGGGGGTGGCCCGGACCCGGGCTAGGGGAGGCCCGGTATCTTACGGTTGCGACTGCCCCCAGAATAGACGCCGCCACCCAATCACAACCAGCCCCCAACCCCGGGGCCTCGCAGGAGACACCATGGTCACGCGCATCCGCAAAGGCACGCCGAAATCCCCACCCGAGGGCCGCAGCACCCTGCAGTCGGTGGCCGGCGTCCTGGGCCTGGAGGGCGAGCGCATGAGCAAGGTGGACACCGCCTGGCTGCGCATGGACTCGGACACCAACCTGATGATGATCGTGGGCGTCTGGATCCTGCGACCCGGCATCACGCGCGAGGCGCTGGCTCAGCGGGTGCAGGACAAGCTGCTGGGCTACCGGCGCTTCCGGCAGACCGCCCAGCAGGACGCCGCCGGCGCCCACTGGCGCGACGACCCCGACTTCTCGCTCGACCGCCATGTGGTCACGCACACGCTGACCCGCCGCCGCGGTCAGGAAGCCCAGGCGGCGCTGCAGGCGCGCGCCGGCGCGCTGGCCATGGTGCCGCTGGACCCGGCGCACCCGCTGTGGCAGTTCGAGCTGATCGAGGACTACGAGGGTGGTTCGGCGCTGATCGCGCGCATCCACCACTGCATCGCCGACGGGATCGCGCTGATCAGCGTGATGATGAGCCTGGTCGATGGCGGCACCGAACCGCCCAAGCGAAAGCCCCGGTCGCACAAACAGGGGCTGGAGGCGGCCGAGGACTGGGTGGCCGACACGCTGATCCGCCCCTTCGGTGACATCGCCGCACGGGCGCTGGACGCCGCCGGTGGCGGGGCGGCGAAGTCGCTGTCGATGCTGGCGGCGCCGCAGCAAGGGCTCGGGGAAACACTGGACCAGGCCCTGGAGGTGGCGCGCCTCGGAGGCCAGCTCGCCAGCGATCTGGCGGCACTGGCCCTCATGCCCGACGACTCACCCACGCGGCTCAAGGGCGCACCCAAGGGTGAAAAGCGAGTGGCCTGGTGCCAGCCCATCCCGCTGACCGAGGTCAAGGCCATCGGCAAGGCGCTCAACTGCTCGGTCAACGACGTGCTGCTCAGCTGCGTGGCGGGCGCGATCGCCGGCTACCTGCGCCACCATGGCGACGACCCGGCAGGCAAGGAGATCCGCGCCATGGTGCCGATCAACCTGCGGCCGATGGAGGACGCCTGGAAGCTGGGCAACCGCTTCGGCCTGATCCCGCTGGTGCTGCCCGTGGGCATCGCCAACCCGATCGAGCGCGTGTACGCGGTGCGCGCGCGCATGAACGCGCTCAAGGGCAGTCTGCAGCCGCTGCTGACCTTCGGCCTGCTGTCGGTAGCGGGCCTGCTGATCAAGCCGGCGCAGGACGCGATGCTCAGCCTGTTCGGCCGCAAGACCACCGCCGTGATGACCAATGTGCCCGGTCCCGGCGAGAAGCTGAAGTTCTGCGGCGCAACCCTGGAGCAGACCATGTTCTGGGTGCCGCAGACCGGCACGGTGGGCCTGGGCGTCTCCATCCTGAGCTACGGCGGCGGCGTGCAGTTCGGCGTGATCGCCGACAGCGCGCTCTGCCCCGACCCGCAGCGCATCATCGACGCCTTCGAACCGGAATTTGCGCAACTGCTCGCCGTCACACTCATGCTCCCCTGGGGAGAGGTGGAGTGACCCCCATTCCCTCTGCCGTGCATTCCGGAGAGCGTGCCCCTGTCCAGTGGCCCCGTGGAACGGGCTTTGCCCGGCCACAGGGGCCGTCCCCCCGCGCCGCAGGGGGAAAGCGCCGTCAGGCGCGCAGGGGGGAAAATCGCCTGTCTGCGATTTCGAGCAGGCCGTCGAAAATGAGGCTGTCCACCAGCTCGCAGGGCGTGGACATGCTGGGCGCCATCTTCCAGCCCGCGCCGCCGGTCATGTAGCAGACCGGGTCTTCGCCGCAATGGCCGCGCAGGTTGTCCCACATGCGCTGCACCGCACCGGCAATGGCGAAGGTGCCGCCGCTGGTGAGGGCGTCGCTGGTGTTGGTCGGGAAGTCGCGCACCTCGCCGGTGGGCACGTGCAGCCCGGCGGTGCCGGACTCCAGCGCGCGCAGCATGATGCCGTGGCCGGGCAGGATGATGCCGCCCAGGAAGCGGCCGGCCGAATCGATCGCCTCGACCGTCACCGCGGTACCGACCATGACCACGATGCAAGGCCTGGCCGGCCCCTTCTGCAGCAGGCGCTGGCGCGCGCCGATCATCGCAACCCAGCGGTCGGAACCGAGGCGGGCCGGGTGGTCGTAGCCGTTGCTCAGACCCGCCTCCGACGCGCTGGACACCACCCACTGGGGCGTCACGTCCCACTGTTCGAGCTGTTCCTCGACCCGCCGCTTCACAGCGTCGCCCGCCACGATGCAGCCCAGCACCCGGGTGGGTGCGGACAGGCTGCTCCAGTCGCCCTCGGCCAGTTTCTCGATGTTCTCCAGGAACTGTGCACCATGCGCCAGCAGGCGCCCTCCCACACGGGGGGCGTCGTACAGCGCCCATTTCAATCGCGTGTTGCCAACATCCAGCGCCAGTAAAGTCATGCGGAAGATTATGAACAAGGCCTGGCAGGCACTTTGCGGCGATGCAGCATCCTCATCGCGACCTCACCGGCGTCAGATCAACCCGATCCAGCAGGCCCGTTGCACCGCAGAGAGCTTGTTGTCGGTCTTGAGTTTGGCCATGGCATTGGCCAGGTGGTAGTTGACGGTGCGCTCCGAGCAGTCCATGCGCTGCGCGGTTTCGCGCGCGGTCAGGCCTTCGAAGGCGTAGTTCAGGCTCTCCTGCTCGCGGGGGCTGAGCGTGACCCGCTGCTCGGCGATGGCGCGGCGCAGCATCGGCCAGATGTTGTAGGCCGACCAGGCCAGGGCCGCGGCCTCGGAGCGGTCCGCGAAGGCCCGGGGGCTGAACATGAAGCACTCGAACGCGCGCCCCGCCGGCAGGCTGAAGGCCACCCGCACCAGGGTCTGGTGCCCGTGGGCCAGCCAGAGCCTGCGCCAGCGGCTGGACGGCTCGGCATAGGCCGCCTTGGAAATGTCCTGCCAGGCCACCAGGGGTGCATCGCTGTCGCGCCAGCTGGCGCCAAAGTCGGTGCTGGCGGCCAGGGCCTCCGCGGCACCGAGCAGGCGCGGCGGATGCACGGCCAGCACCTCGCGCTCGTCCCGCCCCCCCATCGGATTGGGCCCCATCACCAGCACCGCCTCGACCCCGGAGTCGCGCAAGGCGCGAACCCAATCGGCCAAAATGGCGTCCACGCCCACGCTGTCAAAGTTGACAGGAAGGGTCATGACGGGCAACGCCCCGTTGCCGGGACAATGGACCCGCCCGCCACAAGACCACGGGCTGGCAACGTCGGTCGACGCTGGAAGGAATACATGTTGCAGTGGGACCGTCTCAGGGTTCACAACGCCAGGCTGAGGTTCTGGCGCTGGGTGGTGGACGAAATTGTCCATGCACCTCTGGAGCCTATTTTGCATCCTTCGACGGCCCGCCTCCAGTGGCTGGGCGTCTTCACCTTCGGCGGCCACTTCATCTTCGGGTGGCTGTGGGGCCAGGCCCTGCCGCAGCCCTACGAGCTGTTTGCGGTGCGCGTGGTGCTGGCCCTGACGGGGCTGCTGCTGCTGCATCCGCGCGTGAACCGGGACCTGCAGTCCAAGACCAGCGTCTGGGTGTACGGGCTGATCTTCTGGCTGCAGCTGCCGCTGTTCTTCGGATGGATGTTCCTGATGAACGAGGGCAACAAGGTCTGGCTGGCCAGTGTGTGCAGCATGATCCTGATCTATTTCCACATCACCGACTGGCGCCTGGCCTCGCTGGGCTGCATCACCGGGTTCGCAGTCGCCGCGGGCCTGTTCCTGCTCACCGGCACGCAGCAGACCTGGGTCGGCATCGAGCCCGAGAACCTCACCCTGATCGGCTTTGCCCTGGGCATGAGCCTGATGCTGGGCATGTCGGGCGCCAACCTGCGCCGGGTCCGGCTGATCAACACGCTCAGCACCATGGGCGTGATGGCGCACGAACTGCGCACGCCACTGGCCACGGTGAACCTGGTCGGCGACGTGCTGCGTGGCCTGGCCCAGCACGACGTGCCCGAACCCAAGCGCAAGAAGCTGGAGGAGCTGGCGCAGCGGCTGCAGAACCTGGTGCGCAGCATGAACCGGCAGATCGACACCCAGATCTCCAACGCGCAGCTGCTGAGGCTGCCCCGGCCCACCGCCCATCTCACCGCGTTCGAACTGGTGCAGGACGTGCTCGGCCAGTACCCGTTCCGCTCACCGCGCGAGCGCGAATGCGTGCAGCTGGCGCTGGAAGAGGACTTCGGCTTCCTGGGGTCTCGTGCCCAGTTTTCACAGGTTCTGGTCAACCTGATCAAAAATGCCATGCATGCGCTGGCCGCATCCGGAGACGCCCCCAAGCCGGGCGACCTGCGCGTGGAGGTGACGGTCAAGGACGGGCTGGGCAGGATCGTGGTGACCGACAAGGGCACCGGCATTCCGCTGCAGAAACAACACCGCATCTTCGAACCCTTTTTCTCACTGCAGAGCAGTGTCGGCAACGGACTGGGGCTGACGTTCTGCAAAAACGTGGTGGAGGCGTCGGACGGTCGGCTGCTCCTCCAGTCCCAACCCGGTCACGGTGCCTCGTTCACGATCGTGCTGCCCCTGCGGGACGAGCGTGCCCCCTTCATACCGCCCACGAGCACACACTGAGCCATGGCCTTCAACTTTCCGCTGTACCACCGTTCGGGAAGCCTGATCTTTCTGGACGACGACATCGACTATCTGGAGATGCTGGGCATGGTCGTGCCCAGCTTTCTGCAGGTCGAACTGTTTTCACGACCGGCGGCCTTCATCGCCCGGATGAACGACGAGCCGGCGCGCTGGGAGGCCGACGCGGGGCACCACCTGCAGATGATCGACCGCTGGCGCCACGGCCACCATCTGCTTCCGCAGGTGCTGCGCTACTGGGGCTCCAACCCGGCGCGCTACCAGCTGGCACAAACCTGTGTGGTGGACTTCGCCATGCCAGGCATCGATGGCCTGAAGGTGCTCGAAACCCTGGTGGACTGGCCGGGCTCGCGCATCCTGCTGACCGGGCAGGCCGATGAGCAGATCGCGATCAAGGCCTTCAACAACGGCCTGATCGACCAGTTCATCCCCAAGCAGACGGCCGACATCGCCGGGCGCCTGATGACCACCCTTATCAAGCTGGCCCGGCGCGCCCATCCGCGGCTGAACACCGTCTGGCGCACGGCCATGCAGTCCCACCACCAGGCCCTGCTGGAAGTGCCATCCATCATGGAGGCGCTGCTGACCCGGGCCCGCTCGCACTGGATCGAGTACGTCGTGCTCGATGAACCCTTTGGCATGCTGGGCCTGACGCCGGAAGGCCTTTGCGAATGGCTGCAGCTGGAGCCCGCCTCCGGCCTGAAGGACGTGGCCGATCTGGCCCGGTCGGCGGGACTGGGGTTCGACGTCGTGCAGGCCATCCAGAAGGGGCTGCTGCTTCCGGCGGTCGAGCTGCACCAGCAGCTGGGCCTGCGCGGGCCGATCCGGACCGAAAAGGCCTTTGCGGTGGGCGACGACGGACAGCTCATCGGCGCCCTGTTCCCGCTGGCGGAGACCGACCTGCCGCTGCCGATCTACCCGTACCGCAACTTCCTGGACATGCAGGGCGTGCGGACCATTCAGGACAGCTGAGCACCACCGCGCTGGCGGCGGGCGGCCGCCCATTCCCAGGGCCGGACCCGGTCGGCGACCAGGCGCGCAGCCGACTCGACGTGTTCGAGCTCCGCCTCGGTCAGCGCCGAGTGCAGGGTCATCCGTGCCAGGGACCGGTTGCGGCTGGTGGCCGGTGCACCAAAGAACGCGGTGTGCACCCCCAGCGCATCCAGCTCGTCGCGCACCTGGATGGTGGCGGGCTCCGGCCCCGCTTCGAGCGCGATGATCTGCTCGGTGCCCTGGTCGATCGGATACCCCATACCGGTCAGCGCGCTGCGGATGCGCCGGGTCACCAGCCGCAGGTTCTCGCGCGCGGCGTCGGCCTGCTGCAGCACGTCCACCGTGGCCGCCAGGCCGGCCGCTTCGTGCGGCAACACGCAGGAGCTGAAGATGTTGGGGAAGCTGGAGGTGAGGATGTGGTAGCGCAGGCGGTCCGGCGCGGTGAAGAAGCCGGCCCGCCCCGCCATGGCCTTGGCCAGGCTCGCGGAGATGAAATGCACCCGGTCCGTCACCCCCAGCTGGGCGCACAGGCCGGCGCCCGATGGACCGTGGGTGCCCAGCGAGTGCGACTCGTCGACCAGGATCATCGAGCCGTGCCGCTCCACCACGTCGAGCATCTCCAGCAGCGGGCACACCGCGCCGGTGGTGCTGTAGACCGAGTCCACCGCCACCAGTCCCGGGCCGTGCCGGCTCATGAGCTTGTCCAGGTGCTGGGGGTCGTTGTGCCGGAACACCTGCGAGGGTGCGCGGGCCGCGTGGGCACCTTCCCACAGCGAGGCGTGGGCCTGCCCGTCCAGGTACACCGGCGTCTCCGGATTGGCCACCGACTGGATCAGGCCGACATTGGCCGCGTAGCCGGACTGGCACACGAACCCGTCCTCCTTGCCCACCCAGCGCGCGAGCTTCAGTTCGAGGTTGCGGGTCGGGTGTTCGTCGTGCATGAACACCCCGGACTGCACGGCGAAACTGCCGCTGCGGGTCAGCGCCTCCACCTGGGCCCGCACGATGTCCGGATGGCCAGACACCGACAGGTAGTCGTTGCCGTCCAGGCGCACCGAGTTGGGGCCGGGGCGTGCGCCCTGCACCGCAAATCGACCCTGCCACAGGTCGTTCCAGCGGGGCACGAAATCCTTCTGGATCCGCGCCTCCAGCGCGGCCGTCAGGCGGGGAGAAGGACGTTGCGCTTCAAGGGTGTGGTCCAGCAGTTCCATGGGGTGCTCCTGTTAAAGAAGAACCCATTGAAAAAACTTGTAGGATGAAAATCGCCCCCTCCCTGTCAGCATTAGCAGGGGTGGTTACGCTTTCTTCTCAAGTCTGACGCTGTTTATCCGATAAGCGGCGCGCCAGCGGATGGCAGCGGTCTCTCTGCTCTCAGTTCTGGCGCCAGGGCAGCCCGTGGTACCGCCAGCCGCCCTTGCGCCCGCGCTGGCCGTGGCCATCGGGATCACCCTCGAAGCCTTCGAGGATGTTGTAGGCCTCCAGGCCCAGTTCCGTGGCACGCCGCGCGGCCGCGACCGAGCGCACACCGCTGCGGCACAGCAGCACCAGCTTGCGTCCGCCGTCGGCGGCGGCGCGCACCGCCTCGTCGAACCCGGTGTTCATGGCCATGCCCGGCCACTGCTTCCAGGCCACCGGCAGCGCGCCGGGCACAAAGCCCACCCATTCGCGCTCGGCGTCGGTGCGCACATCCACCAGCACCGCCTCGCCCTGCTGCACCCACTGCCAGGCCAGCTGGGGCGACACATCGCCCGCGTAGCCGCCCTGCCCGGTGCGCGGCTGCATCAGCTGCACCCCGTCGGCGTCGTGGCGCAGCCCGGACGTGAGGTTGGCCGGCACGGCTTCGTCGATGCGGCGCGGCCGGGGCAGGTTCAGGCTGTCCATGATGGCCACGAATTCGGCCTCGGTCTTGCCGGCCACGCGCGGGTTGCTGGTCTTCTCGTCGCCGATGGTGGACGAGGTGCGGCCCTGGTAGTCGTGCCCGGGCCATACGGTGGTGTCATCGGGCAGCGCAAACAGCACTTGTGTGAGGCTGCGGTAGAGGTCGACCGCGCTGCCCGACTGGAAATCGGTGCGGCCACAGCCGCCGATCAGCAGCGCGTCGCCGGTGAACACATGGTCGCGCCAGAGGTAGCTCATGCTGCCGGCCGTGTGGCCCGGCGTGTGCAGGGCGCGCAGGCGCTCGGCACCGAACTCAAGCTCGTCGCCATCCTGCAGCTGCCGGCCCGCCGTGCCGATGCCGCAGCCCGCCGGCGCCGCCGTCCTGGCGCCCGCCAGCTCGGCCAGCTTGCCGGCGCTGGTGATGTGGTCGGCATGGGCATGGGTCTCCAGGGTCCAGACCAGGCGCAACCCGTATTCGCGCAGCACCGCCAGGTCGCGCTCGATCTGCTCGTCCACCGGGTCGATGATCACCGCCTCGCGCGTGGCCTGGTCGAACAGCAGGTAGGTGTAGGTGCTAGACGCCGGGTCGAACAGCTGGATGGGTTTCATGGCAGGACCTGAAGGGCGGTGGGTCAGGAAAAACGGGCCAGCATGTCGGCCACGTCGTCGGGCGGCACGTCGCCCTGGGCGATCACGCAGCCGACCATGGCAAAGAAGCTCTTGTCCAGGGCCTTGCGGGCGGCGGACAGCTGCTGGGCCACCGTCTCGCAGTCGGCGTCGGACTCCAGCAGCTTCTGGATGCCGCGCAACTGCCCTTCGACGCGCTTGAGGCGCAGCACCAGGGCACGTTTGCGTTCGGGGTCGTGGACGGTGGGCATCGGTTTCTTTCTCTCTGGGCGACGGCCGAAAGATTCTAGGCTTCCAGGCCTGGGCGGGCTTCCCCCATGGTGCATCCGGGCGGCCTGCGTTAACATTCGAATTTACGTTTACGTAAACGTCAATCAACCATACGGACACCTTCATGAACACCCGGAACGGCAAAGACCAGGCGCTTTTTCAGGCGCTGCGCGCACCGGTGGACAGCCCCTGGGCCCGGTGGCAGGTCGGGCCGGGCCGGCGCCAGGTTCGGCTGAAGGACTTTGACCCTGGGGACAAGCCCTTCTCGAAGGGCAGCAAGGCCGAGGACCAGGCACGGGTGCTGGCCCTGGCGCGCGAGATCGACGAGCTGCAGAACCTGTTCTACGCCGATGGCCGGCACAAGCTGCTGGTGATCCTGCAGGGCACCGACACCTCGGGCAAGGACGGCACCATCCGCGGCGTGTTCGGCCAGACCAGCCCGCTGGGCGTGCACACCGTGGGCTGGAAAGCGCCCACCGAGCCCGAGCGCGCGCACGACTACCTCTGGCGCATCCACCAGCAGGTGCCGGCCGCGGGCCACATCACCGTGTTCAACCGCAGCCACTACGAGGACGTGCTGGTGCCGGTGGTCAACGGCTGGATCACGCCGGAGCAGACCAAGCAGCGCTACCAGCACATCAACGACTTCGAGCGCCTGCTGGCCGAGACCGGCACCGTGGTGCTGAAGTTCATGCTGCACATCGGCTTCGACGAACAGCGCGAGCGCCTGCAGGAGCGGGTGGACGACGTCACCAAACACTGGAAATTCAGCCTGGGTGATCTGGAGGTCCGCAAGCAGTGGACCGACTACCAGAAGGCCTACGAGGACCTGCTCGAAGCCACCTCGACCGCTTGGGCGCCCTGGACCGTGGTGCCCGCCAACAGCAAGACGCACCGCAACCTGATGATCGCGACCATCGTGCGCGACACGCTGCAGGCGCTGGACCTGCGCTTTCCTCCCGAAGACCCGGCCCTCAAGGGGCTGCGGGTCGAATGACCGCTCATCCCGACAAGACCACCCGAGAGAGACCCCACCATGACCGACCTGTCCGCCGACTTCAAGGCCCTGGCCAGCTACCGCCCCACGAACAAGGTGCGCTTTGTCACCGCCGCGAGCCTGTTCGATGGCCACGACGCCGCCATCAACATCATGCGGCGCATCCTGCAGGGCATGGGCGCCGAGGTGATCCACCTGGGCCACAACCGCTCGGTGGACGACGTGGTCACGGCCGCGCTGCAGGAAGACGTGCAGGGCATCGCCATCAGTTCGTACCAGGGCGGCCACGTCGAGTACTTCAAGTACATGGTGGACCTGCTCAAGCAGCGCGGCGGTGAGCACATCCAGGTGTTCGGTGGCGGTGGCGGCGTGATCGTGCCGGCCGAGATCCGCGAGCTGCACGCCTACGGCGTGGGCCGGATCTACAGCCCCGAAGACGGCCAGCGCATGGGCCTGCAGGGAATGATCGGCGAGATGGTGATGCGCTGCGACCGCGACATCAGCGCCTACGCACCCAAGGCCATCGACGCGATCCAGGGCCACGGCGAGATGAACTGGCGCGCCCTGGCGCAGCTGATCACGGCACTGGAGAACGGCCAGGCCGATGCGGCCATGGTTGAGGCGGTGCGCGCCGCAGCGGCCAGCAAAACCGTGCCCGTGCTCGGCATCACCGGCACCGGCGGCGCCGGCAAGTCATCGCTCACCGACGAGCTGATCCGCCGCATCCGCCTGGACCAGGACGACGCACTGCGCGTGGCCGTGATCTCCATCGACCCCAGCCGCCGCAAGAGCGGTGGCGCCCTGCTGGGCGACCGCATCCGCATGAACGCCATCACGCCCTGGCAGAAGGGCCCGCGCATCTACATGCGCAGCCTGGCCACGCGCGACACCAGCAGCGAGATCAGCGCCGCCCTGCCCGACGTGGTGGCGGCCTGCAAGGTGGCAGGCTTCGACCTGATCGTGGTCGAGACCTCGGGTATCGGTCAGGGCGACGCAGCCATCGTGCCGCACGTAGACATTCCGATGTACGTGATGACGCCCGAGTTCGGTGCCGCCAGCCAGCTGGAAAAGATCGACATGCTGGACTTCGCCGAGTTCGTGGCGATCAACAAGTTCGACCGCAAGGGCGCGGCCGACGCGCTGCGCGATGTGGCCAAACAGGTGCAGCGCAACCGCGAAGCCTTCACCGTCATGCCCGACCAGATGCCGGTGTTCGGCACCATGGCCGCGCGCTTCAACGACGACGGCGTGACCGCGCTCTACCAGGCGCTCAAGGCCCGGCTGATCGAGAAGGGGCTGCAGCTGTCCGACGGCAAGCTGCCGCTGGTGAACGTGCGCCACAGCACCAACCAGACGCCCATCGTGCCGCCCGCGCGCACCCGCTACCTGGCCGAGATTTCCGACACCGTGCGCGGATACAAGAAGAAGGCACGGGAACAGGCCAGGCTGGCGCGCGAGATCCAGCAACTGCGCGCCGCCGCCCGCATGCTGACCGAGACCAAACCCGACAAGCCGAAGGCCGCCGAAGCCGCCATCGACCTGGCCCAGACGCGTGAACTGACGCAGGACCCGGCTGCGCGCAAGCTGCTGGCCCAGTGGCCCGACATGCAGAAGGCCTACGCGGGCGACGAGTACGTGGTGAAGATCCGCGACAAGGAAATCCGCACCGCGCTGACCACCAAGTCGCTCAGTGGCACCACCATCCGCAAGGTCGCGCTGCCGCAGTACGAGGACCACGGCGAGATCCTCAAGTGGCTGATGCTGGACAACGTGCCCGGCAGCTTCCCCTACACCTCGGGCACCTTCGCCTTCAAGCGCGAGGGCGAGGACCCGACCCGCATGTTCGCCGGCGAAGGCGACCCCTTCCGCACCAACCGCCGCTTCAAGCTGGTGAGCGAGGGCATGCCGGCCAAACGCCTGTCCACCGCCTTCGACTCGGTCACGCTCTACGGCAACGACCCCGACCTGCGGCCCGACATCTACGGCAAGGTGGGCAACAGCGGTGTGAACGTGGCGACGCTGGACGACATGAAGGTGCTGTATTCGGGCTTTGACCTGTGCAACCCGACCACCAGCGTGTCGATGACCATCAACGGTCCGGCGCCGTCGATCCTGGCGATGTTCATGAACACCGCCATCGACCAGAACCTGGAGAAGTTCAAGGCCGAGAACGGCCGCGAGCCGACCGACACCGAGGCCGCCAAGATCCGCGAATGGGTGCTGGCCAATGTGCGCGGCACGGTGCAGGCCGACATCCTCAAGGAAGACCAGGGCCAGAACACCTGCATCTTCTCGACCGAGTTTTCATTGAAGGTGATGGGCGACATCGCCGAATACTTCGTGCACCACGACGTGCGCAACTTCTACTCGGTGTCGATCTCGGGATACCACATCGCCGAAGCGGGGGCCAACCCGATCAGCCAGCTGGCCTTCACGCTGTCCAACGGCTTCACCTTCGTGGAGGCGTA
This sequence comes from Hydrogenophaga pseudoflava NBRC 102511, assembly GCF_001592285.1. Lineage (GTDB taxonomy): Bacteria > Pseudomonadota > Gammaproteobacteria > Burkholderiales > Burkholderiaceae_C > Hydrogenophaga > Hydrogenophaga pseudoflava. The sequence goes on from NZ_BCWQ01000005.1 coordinate 153,548, forward strand.
CCTGGCGCGCGGCATGCACATCGACGACTTCGCGCCCAACCTTAGCTTCTTCTTCAGCAACGGCATGGACCCGGAGTACACGGTGCTGGGCCGCGTCGCCCGCCGCATCTGGGCAGTGGCGATGAAGGAGAAGTACGGCGCCAACGAGCGCAGTCAGAAGCTCAAGTACCACATCCAGACCTCCGGCCGCAGCCTGCACGCGCAGGAAATCCAGTTCAACGACATCCGCACCACGCTGCAGGCGCTGATCGCGATCTACGACAACTGCAACTCGCTGCACACCAACGCCTTCGACGAAGCGATCACCACGCCGACCGAAGACTCGGTGCGCCGCGCGATGGCGATCCAGCTCATCATCAACCGCGAGTGGGGACTGGCCAAGAACGAGAACCCGAACCAGGGCAGCTTCATCATCGACGAGCTGACCGAGCTGGTGGAAGAAGCCGTGCTGGCCGAGTTCGAGAAGATCGCCGAACGCGGCGGCGTGCTGGGCGCGATGGAGACCGGCTACCAGCGCAGCAAGATCCAGGAAGAGAGCATGCACTACGAGATGCTCAAGCACACCGGCGAGTACCCCATCATCGGCGTCAACACCTTCCGCAACCCCAAGGGCGATCCGGTGCCCGAGTCCATCGAGCTGGCGCGTTCGACCGAGGAAGAAAAGCAGAGCCAGCTGCAGCGCCTGGCCGACTTTCACGCGCGCCACGCCCACGAGGCCCCGGTCCAGCTGGCGCGGCTGAAGCAGGCGGTGATCGAGAACCGCAACGTGTTCGAGGTGCTGATGGACGCGGTGCGCTGCTGCAGCCTGGGCCAGATCACCAGCGCGCTGTTCGAGGTGGGTGGACAGTACCGCCGGAACATGTGATCGCCCGCCCGGGTCCGGGTTGCTAGACTCCCTGTGACCCATCTGGGTCCACGCACAGCAACCCACCCTTTCATGGCCTCACCCAGCGAGCCGACCACCCCCCCGTTCCGCAGCGATTCCCGACCCTGGGGGCTGGTGGCGCTGGTGCTCGTGTCCATTGGCCTGCTGGTCGCGCTGGTCACCGTCCTGCTGCTGGCCCAGCGGGACGCGGCCCTGGATCTCGCCCAGGCGCGGGCGCAGCGGGAGGTCCGGCGCCTGGCCGCAGAACTCGACCAGTCCCTCCGGATGGGTCGTGCCGCCATCGAGGTCAGCCGCCCCTCGTCTGGGCTGCAGCCGCGCAATCTGCTGGGAGGCCACCGCCCCCTGGTGGACTCTCTGAGCCTGCCGTTCGAACTGCACCGCCGCCCCCCCGGCGACCGGGCCGCCCCCGCCATTCCCGAACGGGCGTGGGTGCCGGAGCTGGCCCGCCAGGAAGGCGGGCGCTGGGTGCTGCCCTTCCTGTGGCGCCAGCCGGGGGCCGGTGCCCCCGAGACCTACGAGCTGTGGTTGCCACGAGACGCTCTTCTGGGGCGCTTCGAATCCGAAGGCCTGCCCAAGGGCGGCAGCATGAGCCTGTTCCGGCTGGAGCCCGACGGGGCCACCACGCTGCTGGTGCGCCATCCCATGGTGGCCGAGGAGCAGGGTCGCAGCTTCCGCGGCCATGTGGCCACCGCGCTCGACCACCAGCCCGGCGGTGTGTTCCGGGCCGCGGCCATGCTCGACGGCGTGGAACGCATCGTCGGCTACCAGCGCCTCGGCGGCGAGGCCGACCGCGTGGTCTTGGTGTACGCCCTGTCGGTCGACAGCGTGCTGACCGGCTGGCGGACCATCCTGCCGCTGGCCTGGGGCCTCACCCTGCTGGTGGCCGCAGCCATGGCCTACGGCGCGTGGCGCCTGCACCGCTCGATGCGCGCACTGGCCCGCAGCGAGCACCATCTGCAGACCCTGACCGACCACATGCCCGATGTGGTCGTGCGCTACGACAGCGCCTGTCGCGTGCTGTATGCCAACCCGGCCATCGAAGTGGCGACCGGGCTGAACCCCGGTGCACTGATCGGCCGCCCCATCAGCGCCCTGGGCGGCTCCCCCGACAACGAAGCGCTGTGGACCGCCTGCCTGCAAAGGGTGTTGGCCAGCGGGGAGGCCGAGACACTCTACTTCAGCCACCCGGGACCCGGCGGCATGAGGCACTGGGAGTCCCAGGCCCGCCGGGAGCCTGCGCCGGCCGGCGAAGCCCCCACCGTCCTGGTCATCACGCGCGACATCACCGAGCGCCATGAAGCGGAAGCCTTGCGGCACTCCGCGCAACAGCTCTTCGAGACCGCCTTCCAGGCCGCCCCCGAGGCCATGTCGCTCAGCGAGTGGCACAGCGGCCGACTGCTGCTGGTCAACGACACCTTCTGCGAACTGTTCGGGCGATCACGCGAACAGCTGATCGGTCAGCCCTCGGCCGGTCTGGGGCTCTGGAACTCCGCCATCCGCCACCAGAGCCTGATCGATGCCCTGGAGCATGGCGAGAAGGTGCGCGATGTCGAGGGCAGCAGCCACCGGGCCGACGGCCAGTTGATCCATGTGCGCTACAGCGCCGAACGGGTGCAGCGGGACGGCGGTGACTGCCTGTTGCTGATGTTCCGCGACGTCACCCAGCTGGAGCGGGACCAGCGGGCGCTCAAGCGCAACGAGCAGCGATTCCGGCTGGCCGCCTCACATGGGCAGGTCTGGGAACGCGACTTCCTGCGCGACCTCATCCTGCCCAGCGACGAGTTCTTCCTGAACCTGGGGTATCAGCCTCCTGCGCAAGAGCAGATGGAGAAGGTCGTCGTGGGGCTGATCCATCCGGAGGACCGCCGACGCGTGCGCGAGACCCTGCTCCGTTTCCTCCGGGGCGAGGCCGATTTCCGCATCGAGTTCCGTGCCGTCGACTCCCAGGGCCGGGTGCGCTGGCTCGACACCCGGGGCAGCGGCCTGCGCAACGCCATGGGCCGGGTGACCTACATGGCGGGCACCACCTTCGAGATCACCGACCGCAAGGCACTGGAAGAAGCGCAGCGTCAAACCCTCAAACACCTGGACACGGTGGCCAATGCCTCGGCCGGTCTGGCCTGGACCGTGGACGACCAGAAACACCCGGACTGGCTCAACCAGGCTTGGCTCGACTTCACCGGCCGCGACCTGGCCACCGAATGCGAGACCTTCTGGCTGGAGGACCTGCATCCGCAGGACCGGGACCGCTGCGAGAAGATCTTCGACGAGAGCTTTGATGCGCGCCGGCCCTACAGCATGGAATACCGCCTGCGCCGCCACGACGGCGTGTACCGCTGGGTGCACGAACAGGCCAGGCCCCGCTACGACGCCGACCAGCGCTTCATCGGCTACGTCGGCTCCTGCCTGGACGTGACCGATCTGCGGGAGGCCGAGGCCACCGCACGCGAACGCGACGCCACCCTCAAGCAGGTCTTCGACGTGCTCCGGGACATGCTGTTTGTGGTGGACGCCCAGGAGCGCTTCGTGTTCTACCAGGCAGGCGCCGACCAGCTCTATCGCCGGCCCGAGGAGTTCCTGGGCCGCACCATCCGCGAGATCATGCCCGCGCCGCTCGCAGCCACCATGCATGCAGCCATGACCAGGGCGCGCACCGACGGGCTGCAGGAGCTGGACTACAGCATCGAGATGGCCGATGGCGCCCACTACTTCAACGCCCGCCTGGCCTGGCTGCCGGGTGGCAACCAGTGTATGTTCCTGGTCCGCGACACCACCGAGCAGCAGCAGGTTCAACGCGAGCGGGAGCACCTGAACGACTTTGTGCTGCTGCTGTTCCGCCTGGCCAGCCGCTTCATCAACCTGCCGCTGCAGCAGATGGACCAGGCGATTCTGGAAGCGCTGGGCGATCTGGGCAGCTTCGTGGCCGCAGACCGCGCCTACCTGTTCGCCTACGACTTCCAGACCCGCACCAGTTCCAACACGCACGAGTGGTGCGCCGAGGGCATTGCCTCCGGGCAGGCCTTTCTGCAGAACCTGCCGATGGGCCGGGCCCAGGACTGGGAGGCGGCCCACCAGCGGGGCGAGATGGTCTATGTGCCCGATGTGCAGGCCCTGCCCGAAAGCCCGCTCAAGGACCTCATCATGGCCCAGGGCATCCGAAGTCTCATGACCTTGCCCCTGACAGGGCAGGACGGCTGCCTCGGCTACGTGGGCCTGGACTCGGTCCGCAGCACGCACGAGTACGACGAGGAAAAGATCACGCTGCTCAAGCTGTTCGCACAGATGCTGGTCAACCTGCAGGAACGCAGCCGCGCCCAGGCCCGGCTGCGCGAGCTGGCCGAGCAGCTCGAACAGAAGGTGCAGGAGCGCACCCAACAGTTGCACGACAGCGTGCAGCGGCTGCAGGTCGTCAACCGCGAGCTGGAATCCTTCACCTACTCGGCCTCGCACGACCTGCGCACGCCGCTGCGCGGCATCGAAGGGTTCAGCGCCCTGCTGCTGGAAGAGCACGCGCAGCAGCTGGACGAGCAGGGCCGCGACTACCTGCGCCGCATCCAGCGCGCGACGCTGCACATGTCGCGCCTGGTCAGCGACCTGCTGGCCTACTCCCGGCTGCAGCAGATGACGGAGCAGATCGGGCCGGTGGGTCTGGCCGCGTGCGTGCGGGACGTGGTGACGCCGTTCCGCGACGAGCTCGAAACCCGCCAGGGCGTGCTGGAGACGCCGGTGCCCGACAACCTCCAGGTGCAGGCCGACCCCAAGGGCCTGGCCATCGTGCTGCGCAACCTGATCGACAACGCACTCAAATTCACGCCCGCGGGCCAGGCGCCGCACATCCGCATCGAGGCGCAAATCCGCGGCGACCGGGTGTTGCTGAGCGTGACCGACCAGGGCATCGGCTTCGACATGAAGCACCACGACCGCATCTTCGGCATGTTCCAGCGCCTGCACCGGCAGGACCAGATCCCGGGCACCGGCATCGGCCTGGCCCTGGTGCTCAAGGCCGTGGAGCGCATGGGCGGGACGATCCGCGCCGAGAGCGCCCCCGGCCAGGGTGCGCGCTTCGAAATCGAACTGCCCCTGGCCTGAGTGCGGGAAAGCCTGCTTGAACGTCCCGCCGCCGTTCCTACACTGACCCGTCTTCCACCAACGAACCGACCATGAACCTACCCGTCAGCCTCATTGGCGTTCCCACCGACATCGGCGCCGGCGCGCGCGGCGCCTCCATGGGGCCCGAGGCCCTGCGCGTGGCCGGCCTGCAAGCGGTGCTGGAGAGCCACGGCCTGCAGGTGATCGACCGTGGCAACCTGGGCGGCCCGTCCAACCCCTGGCAACCGCCGGTCGACGGTTACCGCCACCTGCCCGAAGTGGTGGCATGGAACACCACACTGCACGACGCGGTGCACACCGAACTCGCCCAGGGCCGACTGCCCATCGTGCTGGGGGGCGACCACTGCCTGGGCATGGGGTCCATCAGCGCGGTGGCCCGCCACTGCCGCGAAACCGGCAAGCAGCTCCGCGTGCTGTGGCTGGACGCGCACGCCGACTTCAACACCGCCGAACTCACCCCCAGCGGCAACGTCCACGGCATGCCGGTGGCCTGCCTGTGCGGCCACGGGCCGGCCGAGCTCACCGGCATCGGCGGCCACACGCCGGCCATCACGCCCGACGTGGTGCGCCAGATCGGCATCCGCAGTGTGGACCCGGGCGAAAAGCGCTTCGTGCACGAAGTGGGTCTGGAAGTGTTCGACATGCGCTACATCGACGAGATGGGCATGCGCCACACCATGGAGCAGGCGCTGATGGGGATGGACGAGAACACCCACCTGCACGTGAGCTTCGACGTGGACTTCCTCGACCCGGAGATCGCGCCCGGCGTGGGCACCACGGTGCCCGGTGGCCCGACCTACCGCGAGGCCCAGCTGTGCATGGAGATGATCGCCGACACCGGGCGGCTCGCCTCGCTGGACGTGATGGAGCTCAACCCGGCGCTCGATGTGCGCAACCGCACCGCCGAGCTGGCGGTGGACCTGATCGAGAGCCTGTTCGGCAAGTCGACGCTGATGCGGAAGAAATAGGCTCCCCCCGCGCCGCCTTCGGCGTCACCCCCCCGGGGGGGCGATGCGAGCGGCCCGGCGAAGCCGGTTCCTCCGCATCACTGGAGCAGGCACGCGCTCCGTATGCGTTGTCTTTCAGCTCTTGCCTACGAGTTCGAGGTGCTCGACCACAGGCGGCTGCAGGAAGAACGGGCCGACGATGCTGCGCCACTCGGCGAAGGCCGGCGACTGGCGGAAACCCACCGTGTGGTCTTCCAGCGTGTCCCAGTAGATGTTCAGGATGTAGCGGCCCGGGCTTTCGATGCTGCGGTTGACCTTGAAGCCCTGAAAGCCTTTGGCCTGGGCAATCACGGTGCTGGCCCCGCGCAGGATCGCGGCTTCAAAGTCGGCCGCCTTGGCGGGGTCGATGCGGATGTCGGCGTGTTCAAGAATCATGTTCGCTCCTGCGGGTTCAGGCCACGGCGGCCCGGCGGTCGTCGCGAATCATATCCACGGCCTTCTCAGCCATCATGATCACCGGCGCATTGGTGTTGCCGCCGACCACGCTGGGCATCGCCGACGCATCGACCACGCGCAGCCCGTCCACGCCGTGCACCTTCAGCCGAGCGTCGACCACGGCACCCGCCGCCGGGTCCGGCCCCATGCGGCAGGTGCCGACCGGGTGGTAGATGGTGTCGGCGTGGTGGCGAACGAACTGCTCGATCTGGGCATCGCTCTGCGCGTCGCGCGAGGCGGCCGATTCGATGCCGCCATGGCGCGCCAGTGCCGGCTGCTGCAGCAATGCGCGCATGCGCTTGAAGCCCAGCACCAGCCGCGCGACGTCGTCCGGATCCTGCAGGAAGGCCGGGTCGATCAGCGGCGCCACCTGCGGGTCGGTGCTGGCGAGGCGCAGCGTGCCGCGGCTCCGGGGGCGCAACAGGCAGACGTGGCAGGAGTAGCCATGGCCGAGCACGGTCTTGCGACCATGGTCCACCAGCTTGCCGACCACGAAGTGCAGTTGCAGGTCGGGAATTGCCTCCTCGGGTGAGCTCTTGATGAAGCCGCCGGCCTCGGCGAAGTTGGTGGTCAGCATGCCGCTGCGGCGGCTGCGCCACTCGAAGACGCCCTTGACCATGTCGGCGATGCCGCTCGGGGAGATGCCGAACAGTGAAGTCAAACGAGGGGCGTTCACCACCATCACCACGTCCGGGTGGTCGTGCAGGTTGCCGCCCACGCCGGGCAGTTCGTGCACCGCGGCCACGCCATGTTCCGACAGGTGCGCGGTCGGCCCGATGCCCGAGAGCATCAGCAGCTGCGGCGAACCGAAGGCGCCGGCGCTCAGCAGCACCTCGCCACCCGGGTTCAGGGCCAGGGTCTGCGGCGCGCCGCGGCCGCCATCGGGCCGGTATTCGACGCCCACCGCCACGGGGCGCCCACCCCGCTGTTCCGTCACCACGCGCGTGGTGAGCGCGCTGGTGATCACCCGCAGGTTGCTGCGCCCCAGGTGCGGCGTGAGGTAGGCCTTGGCGGCGCTGAAGCGCTCGCCATTCTTGTGCGTGACCTGGTAGACGCCCACGCCCTCCTGCTCGGCGCCGTTGAAGTCCGCGTTGACTGGGTAGCCCGCCTGACGCCCCGCCTCGACGAAGTCCGGCAGCACCGGGTTGGGCGAGCGCAGGTCCATCACGTTCAGCGGGCCGCCGCTGCCGTGCCAGTCGTCGGCCCCGCGCTCGTTGTGCTCGGCGCGCTTGAAGTACGGCAGCACCTCGCTGAACGACCAGCCAGGGTTGCCTTCGGCGGCCCAGGCGTCGTAGTCTTGCGCGTGGCCGCGCGCATAGATCATGGCGTTGATGGAGCTGGAGCCGCCCAGCACCTTGCCGCGCGGCTGGTAACCCCGGCGGCCGTGCAGGCCTGGCTGCGGCACGGTGGAATAGTCCCAGCCGTTGAGCTGGTACTTGGCCATCACCGCCAGCCCCCCGGGGCAGTGGATCAGCACGCTGCGGTCCTGCGGCCCGGCTTCGAGCAGCGCCACGCGCACGGCCGGGTCTTCGCTCAGGCGGCCGGCCAGCACGCTGCCGGCGGACCCACCGCCCACGACGATGTAATCGAACATGTTGACTCCTGGCGTCGCGCGCCTGTCATGCCGTTGCAGGACGCTGCGCGACAATGCGGGGCAAGGTAGCACAGGGCCTTTCGCCGCAGTAGGCTGGCCCGCCTAGAGCGCCTCCGTCTTTACCCTCATCTTCCAGGAGTGATTCCCACATGAGCAGCATCCAGACCGTCGGCATCATCGGCGCCGGCACCATGGGCAACGGCATCGCGCAGGCCTGCGCCGTCAGTGGCATCCGCGTGGTCATGGTCGACGTGGCCCAGGCCGCGGTGGACAAGGGCCTGGCCACGGTGGCCGGCAGCCTGGACCGCCTGATCAAGAAAGAGAAGCTGACCGCCGAGGGCAAGGCCACCGCGCTGGCGCTGATCAAAGGTTCGACCAGCTACGACGACCTCAAGGGCGCGCAACTGGTCATCGAGGCCGCGACCGAGAACGAGGGTCTGAAGGTCAAGATCCTGCAGCAGCTCGACGGCATCCTGGCGCCCGAGGTGATCGTCGCCACCAACACCAGTTCGATCAGCATCACCAAGCTCGCCGCCGCGACCCAGCGCGCCGACAAGTTCATCGGCATGCACTTCTTCAACCCGGTGCCCATGATGGCGCTGGTGGAGATCATCCGCGGCCTGCAGACCAGCGACGCCACGCACGACGCCGTCAAGGCCCTGGCCGAAGCCCTGGGCAAGACGCCGATCACGGTGAAGAACGCGCCCGGTTTCGTGGTCAACCGCATCCTGGTGCCCATGATCAACGAGGCCTTCTTCGTGCTGGCCGAGGGCATCGCCACGCCCGAGGACATCGACGCCGGCATGAAGCTGGGCACCAACCAGCCCATCGGTCCGCTGGCCCTGGCCGACATGATCGGCCTGGACGTCTGCCTGGCGGTGATGAACGTCTACATGGCCGAGTTCAACGACAGCAAGTACCGCCCGGCCCCGCTGCTCAAGGAGATGGTGGCGGCCGGCTGGCTGGGCCGCAAGACGGGGCGCGGGGTGTATACGTACTGAGGCACCCACGACAGAAGGGTAGTTGATCCAGTGGCACCGCGGAACCGGCTTCGCCGGGCCGCCAGTGCCGCCCCCCGGGGGTGACGCCGAAGGCGGCGCGGGGGGAGCCATTTCTTGAGGCAGATCAATGGGCGGCGGCGCCGCGTCTCCAGAATGGCCTGAACGCCATCAAGGAGTCCCCCATGAGCGCAGCCCCCGTCTCCATTGCCATCTTCGAGTTTCTCGACAGCACCCACCAGGACATCCAGGACCATGTGCGGCAGCTGCACGGGCTGGTGGACGCCATCGAGTCCGACGGGCTGAACGCGGCCACCCGGGCGCTGGCCCGCCGCGTGTTGAACTACTTCAACACCGAGGCGCGCCAGCACCACCTGGACGAAGAAAAGCACATCTTCCCGGCGCTGCTGGCCAGCCAGGACGCCGAGGTCGCGCAGGCGGCCGAGCACCTGATCCAGGACCACGGCTGGCTGGAAGAGAACTGGATCCAGATCGCCCCTTCTCTGGAAGCGGCCACCAACGGCAACCTCTGGTTCGACCCAGCCGAGCTGCGGCATGCGCTGAAGGTGTTCGAGGCGCTGTACCTGGACCACATCCTGCTGGAAGAGTCGCTCGCCTACCCGGAGGCGAAGAAGCGCATGAAGGGCATCGACACCATCGGTATGGGCCGTGAGATGGCGCGGCGGCGCGTGATGGCCCAGGACGAGGTGCGCGCCCTCGCCTGAGAGCCCCTGCTCGGAAGGAGCCAAGAGGTGCCCTCGTACACTGACCGGCTTCCTGTCCTGCACCTGAAGCCATGAGTTCTTTCGACTTCGACCTCTTTGTCATCGGCGGCGGCAGCGGCGGTGTGCGTGCCGCCCGCATGGCCGCCGGGCGCGGCGCCCGCGTGGCGCTGGCCGAAACCCTGGGCACCGACGGCCTGGGCGGCACCTGCGTCAACGTGGGCTGCATCCCCAAGAAGCTCTACAGCTACGCGGCGCACTACCACGACGCCTTCGAGGAGTCGCGCGGTTTTGGCTGGGAACTGGACGCCGCCCCCACCTTCAACTGGTCCACCCTCAAGGCCAACCGGGCCAAGGAAATCTCGCGCCTGAACGGCGTCTACGCCAACCTGCTGCGCGGCTCGGGCGTCACCGTCATCAACGGCTTTGCGCGCATCGACGGACCGCACGCCATCACCGTGGCGACGCTCAACGCCGATGGCTCGCCGGGCCACCAGTCCTGCACCGCCGCGAACATCCTCATTGCCACCGGTGGCACGCCTTTCGTGCCGCACTTCACCGGGCGCGAGCACGTCATCACCTCCAACGAGGTGTTTGACCTCGACCCCTTCCCGCAGCGCCTGCTGGTGGTGGGTGGTGGCTACATCGCCTGCGAGTTCGCGTCCATCTTCAACGGCCTCGGCGCCAAGGTCACCCAGCTCTACCGGGGCGAACAGGTGCTGCGCGGCTTCGATGACGAGATCCGCCACTTCGTGGCCGGCGAGATGCAGAAGTCGGGTGTGGACCTGCGCCTGAACGCCGGCGTGGTGGACATCCGCAAAACCGCGGACGGTCTGCGCGCCGAGCTGGAAGACGGCAATGTCGTCATGGCCGACGCCGTGCTCTACGCCACCGGCCGAAAGCCCAATGTGCAGGGACTGGGCCTGGAGGCCTTGGGCGTGGCCCAGGGCGCGCAAGGTGAGGTCATCGTGAACGAACACTACCGCACCAACGTGCCCAGCATCTGGGCCGTGGGTGACGTGACCAACCGGGTGCAGCTCACGCCGGTGGCGCTGGGCGAGGCCATGGTGGTGGTGGACCAGCTGTTCGGCCCGGCCCCCGGCAAGGCGCCGCGCAGCATGGGCTACGAGTTCATCCCCACCGCGGTGTTCACCCACCCCAGCATCGGGACCGTGGGCTACAGTGAGGCGCAGGCGCGCGAGAAGTTCGGCGCGGTCACCGTGTTCCGCAGCGAGTTCAAGGCGCTGCGGCACACGCTCTCGGGCAGCAGCGAACGCACGCTGATGAAGCTGATCGTGGACACCGCCAGCGACCGCGTGGTGGGCCTGCACATGGTGGGCGCCGAGGCCGGCGAGATCGTGCAGGGCTTCGCCGTGGCCATGAAGGCCGGCGCCACCAAGGCGGTGTTCGACAGCACCATCGGCATCCACCCGACGGCGGCCGAAGAGTTCGTGACCATGCGCGACCCCGTCAAGAGCTGAACCACACCAATCCGGCCGCCACCAGCCCGGTGTGCAGCCAAAGGCCGGGCGCCAGCCAGCGCAGGTAGGCCATGCGCCCGGTGAGCCCGGCGGTGATGCTCTTGCTCGCCGCGTGCACCAGCAAGGCCAGCGCCACCGCCCACACGCCGGCCGGCCGCGACACCGGCGTGGTGGCCGAGAACACCGCCGCCAGCGCCGAATGCAGGTCGGCCAGCGCGGCCACCAGCGCACCCGCCACCAAGCCCGCATCGCCCAGCCAGCGCTGCAGGGCGTGCACCACCAGCTGCACGCTGCTGAGCAGCACGGCCACGGCCGCGGCGCCGCGCAGGCTGAACATGCGGTCGTCGCCGCGCACGGACAGTCCCTCGATGCGCGGCGACGACACCACCAGCCCGTCGCCATCGGTCGGCGCACCGCGCATCAGCACCCAGCCCCACAGCGCCACCACCCCGGCCCCCACCAACGCCGGCAGCCACAGCCGCGCCAGCCAGGCCGGCTGCATGGCCGCGGCCACCAGCAGCAGCTGCACCTGGGTGGACACGCAGGACAGCAGGCCGCCGCCGGCCATCAGGCGGGGCTGGGCGCCCTGCTCGCGCACAGCCAGCCCCAGGGTGGCGATGGTGGCGGTGCTGGACACGAAGCCCGAGGCCAGCGCCGACACCGCCACCGCGTGGTGCGCCGCGAGCAGCCGCGCCGCCAGGTGTGCCACCGACTGCACGCCCAGCAGCAGCACCAGCAGTTGCACCACCTTGTGCGGGTTCAGCGGCGTGCCCCACAGCGGCTGGTCGGGCACCAGGGGCAGCGCCATCAGCACCAGCGCGGCCAGCACGATGCCATCGCGCACCTCGCCCGGGCGCAGCCAGTGCAGGGCGAACCGGTGCAGGCGCTCGCGCCCGGCCAGCAATGCGGTCAACCCGACAGCCAGGCCCGCCGCCAGCGGCGGGCTCCACACACAGAGCACACCGGTCAGGTAGGTCAGCAGCAGCGCGATCTCGGTCGTCGCGCCGGGGTCGTCGGAGCGGTCGCGCTGGTAGGCCAGCAAGGTGAGGCCGATCACCAGCAGGGCACCGGCCACCACCAGCCCACTGATCTGCGTCAGCGCCGCCGCGGCGCCGGCCACGCTGGTCACCGCGAAGGTGCGCAGACCGGCGAACGCCCGGTTCGGGCCACTGCCCTTGCGCCGCTCGCGCTCGATGCCCACCAGCAGGCCGCAGCCGAGGGCGACCGCCAGCACGGCGGCGGCAGGTGTATCGGGCACAAAGCCCCAGGAATCGGTCATGGACATGGCGCAGCGGAAGGACCCAGGCTGCCGCCACTGTAGCGTCAGCGTCTCAGGGCGTGACCAGCCCGTCCATGCGCACCACCTCGAAGTCCCGCCCCCGGACCTGGCGCAGCTCGCTGTTGAGCCGGTCGTTGTTCCACCGCGGATCGGGTGCGCCGCTGACATACCAGTTGCTGCCGTTGTCGGCCACGAACATGCCGTGCGTCTTCATGGCCGTGAGCAACGCCCGGGTCTCGGTGCTGAAGGTCGGTGGAATGATGTAGCTGGCCTTCAGCCGCACGCGCATGCCCATGGGCGGCAGGTTCGCGCTGGTGTTCGACGACGCCCAGTGCGTGGCCGGTGGCACGTAAGCGCGCCGGCTGCGTTGCACCGTGAAGCGCAGCGCGTGGGCAATGCCGCCAGGGCCGAGCGCGGCTTCCTCGTAGCGCGCCAGACCGGGGAAGATCGGCAGCCCCGCCGCGTCGGCGCTGGTCCAGCCAGGCTGGCCGCCCGGCCGCACGTTGTTGCTGTCCAGGTGGAACAGCGCGCCAACGTCTGCAAACCACGCCCCACCGGTCTGCGGGAACGCCCGGCCGATCTCGTAGAGGCGCTGGTTGTCCCGGTCGATCACGATCACATGGCGGTCGCCGTTGCTGGCACGCCCGCCCTCGACGGGGGCGTCCACCGGCACCGGGTACGGCCCCGGATCGCTCTCGTCCCCGTACGCGGTCCAGACCATGGGCACCCGGGCCTGCGCGCCCGAGACCACCACATAGGGAATGCCGATGGGCGCCCCCTCCCAGAAGCCGGACCCGAAGTCCGGGTGCAGGCCGGTGTCCAGTCCGATGCTGGCGATCAGCGCGTCCGAGTTCGGGTCCACCGGCAGGGCCGACACGTCCTGGTTCCAGGGGTTGTCGGCCGGGAAGGACAGCGCCCCGTACAGCGGCGCCCCGGGGCCCAGCGCCGCCCGTGCAAAGCTGCCGTAGCTGCGGATGGTGGCCGGCTCGGAGCCGAAGACGTGGTAGCCCGTGCCTTCGTAGGCGTACTGCGGCAGGTAGGCCACCTCGGTCGGGGTGACGGTATAGAAGTGGTAGCCCTTGCCCGCCAGGTAGAAGCGGCTGAGGGGCCGCAGCCCCGGCCCGGCCACCGTGCTCGCGTAGTAGGCGATACCCTCGTAGAGGAACTGCGGCAGGTTCGCCTGCACCTGCGCCCGTTCCGCTTCGCTGATGGTGTAGAAGTGCACGCCGGTCTGGCGGTTGTAGAAGCGGTGCACCGGGCTGAGTCCTGCGGCGGCCACGGGGCTGGCCTCGAACGCCGGCCCGTCGTAGGACATGACGGGCAGCGTGGCACGGATGCGGTCCCGCTCGCTGGCACTGGCCGTGTAGAAGTGCGCGCCCGTGGCCCGGTTGTAGAACCGGTAGACCGGCACCGTGCCCTGGGCCTTGGGCCCATCGGACGCGTCCAGCGCGGCCGACTTGCTGCGAGCCGGTGCCGGGCCGTCGGCACCGTCGGAAGCGCCGCCGCAGGCCGCCAGCAAGAACAGGAGCGCCCCGCAAACGCCCGCCAGGGACAGGCGCGAGATGGCAGAAAACGGTGTCCGGATCGGATTCATCGGGAGGCCCCACTAGAACGGCACAGTGTGCCACCGGCCCCTGAACGCGCCTGTAACAAGACCTGGCCACACAATAGCCCCATGCACAAATCCCCCACCTTCATCGCCCCCCAGCTGTTCGACGACCCGGCCGCCGCGCTGGCCCAGGTGCAGCACATCTACGACAGCAGCGTCGCCTTCCTGCGCGAAGCCATGCACGACTTCGTGGCGGGTGCCGAGCCCGGTGGCGCCCGCATCCGCGCCTGCTACCCCTTCGTGCGGCTGCACTCGCGCAGCGTCTCGCGCCAGGAGGCCGGGCTGCAGAGCCGGCTGAGCTACGGTTTCGTCGCCGGCCCGGGCCGCTTCGAAACCACGCTGACCCGCCCCGACCTGTACGCCGACTACTACCTGGAGCAGTTCCGCCTGCTGCTGTCCAACCACGACGGCAAGCTGGAGGTGGGCACCAGCACGCAGCCGATCCCGATCCACTTCTCCTTCGCCGAACACGAGCATGTGGAAGGCGAGATGGGCCCCGAGCGCCGCGCCCTGATGCGCGATGTGTTCGACCTGCCCGACCTGACCGTGATGGACGACGGCATCGCCAACGGCACGCACGAGCCCCGGCCGGGCGAGCCGCACCCGCTGTCCCTGTTCACCGGCCCGCGGGTGGACTATTCGCTCCAGCGCCTGCGCCACTACAGCGGCACCTCGCCCGACTGGTTCCAGAACTTCGTGCTGTTCACCAACTACCAGTTCTACATCGACGAGTTCATCAAGCTCGGACATGCCGAGATGGCCGACCCGCGCAGCGACTACATCGCCTTCGTCGAACCGGGCAACCTGGTCACGCGCCGCGCCGGCCTGTCGGCCCAGGCCATCGACGCGCTGGGCAAGGCCCTGCCCCGCCTGCCGCAGATGCCGGCCTACCACCTGCTGCGCGAAGACCGCTCGGGCATCACCATGGTCAACATTGGCGTGGGGCCCGCGAATGCCAAGACCATCACCGACCACATCGCCGTGCTGCGCCCGCACGCCTGGCTGATGCTGGGCCACTGCGCCGGCCTGCGCAACGGCCAGCAGCTGGGCGACTATGTGCTGGCCCACGCCTACGTGCGCGAAGACCACGTGCTCGACGAGGAACTGCCGCTGTGGGTGCCGATCCCCGCGCTGGCCGAGATCCAGGTCGCGCTGGAACAGGCCGTGGCCGACGTGACCGGCGTGCCGCCGCAGGAGCTCAAGCGCATCATGCGCACCGGCACCGTCGCCAGCACCGACAACCGCAACTGGGAACTGCTGCCCGACAACACGCCACAGCGCCGCTTCTCGCAATCGCGTGCCGTCGCACTGGACATGGAAAGCGCCACCATCGCCGCCAACGGATTCCGCTTCCGCGTGCCCTACGGCACCCTGCTGTGCGTGAGCGACAAGCCGCTGCACGGCGAGATCAAACTGCCCGGCATGGCCAACCACTTCTACCGCGAGCGGGTCGACCAGCACCTGCGCATCGGCATCCGCGCGGTGGAACTGTTGCGCGCCGGCGGGGTCGACCAGCTGCACAGCCGCAAGCTGCGCAGTTTTGCGGAAGTGGCTTTTCAGTAAGGCGCAGTGCGCCACCCCATACCCCTCATGCTCACGGAACAACTGCAAACCCTCATCGGCGTCGAACTCTGGCTGGCCTCGGCGCTGGTCATTCTTTTCATCACCCTGCTGGTGGACCAGGCCCTGCGCCTGGTGCTGCGCCGCATCGAGCGCTGGACCCACGCGTCCAGCACCCCCTGGGACGAATCGCTGCTGCGCGCCGCACGCCGGCCCTTGCAGGCCATGGTCTGGCTGGTGGGCCTCAGCCTGGTGGCGCGGGCGGTGCATGCGCGCTGGCCCGAACACGACTGGCTGGGCACCGTGCTGCTGTGGCGCGACATCGGCTTCATGGTCTGCGTGGCCTGGTTCCTCTGGAAGTTCATCGGCGAGGTGACGCAGACCAGCATCCGCCGCCGCACCGAAGCCGGAGAAGACTTCGACCTGACCACCGCGCTGGCGCTGAGCAAGCTGCTGCGCCTGGTGGTGGTGGTGGTCACCGTCATGACGGCCGCACACGGCCTTGGTTTCCAGATCGGCGGGCTGCTGGCGCTCGGCGGCGTGGGCGGTATCGCGGTCGGCCTGGCCGCCAGGGACCTGCTGGCCAACTTCTTCGGCGGCCTGACCATCTACCTGGACCGCCCCTTCAGCGTCGGCGACTGGATCCGCTCGCCCGACAAGAGCATCGAAGGCACGGTGGAGTACATCAGCTGGCGCCACACCCGCATCCGCGCCTTCAACAAGAACCCGATCTACGTGCCCAACTCGGTGTTCACCAGCATCGTGGTGGAAAACCCGTCGCGCATGAGCCACCGGCGCCTGAACGAAGTCATCGGCCTGCGCTACGACGACTTCGCGCAGGTGCAGGCGGTGTGCGACGACATCCGCGCCTACCTGCAACAGCACCCGGCCATCGACCCCACGCAGACGCTGATCGTCAACTTCACCCGCTTCGGCGCCAGTTCGCTGGACATCATGGTCTACGCCTTCACGCTCACCCGCGCCTGGGTCGACTACCAGACGCTCAAGCAGGAGCTGCTGCTGGCGATGGGCCGCATCGTCCAGCGCCATGGCGCGCAGATCGCCCTTCCCACGCAGACCCTGCACCTGGCCACGGGCGCTGGCGAGGCTGATCCGCCCCTCGCACACGGCTGTTGAGCCGCTGCACCGATGCCGGCTTTACCTCGGCTTGACATTTCTGCGGTGCGGCAGAAGCACGGGCCGCACACAATGCCTCCGACATGAACAACAGAATTCCCTTCCCTGTTGCGGCCCGCCAGCCACCGCTGCGCCGTGTGAGTCTGGCGGCTGTGCTGGCGTTGAGCCTGTCGGCCTGCGCCCACCTGTCGTCCCCGCCAGATCAAGCCGGCAGCAACGGCATGCTGCCGGTGGCACCGACCCAGTGGACCGCGGCGCCCGCCACCGAAGGGATGGCGGCCACCACGCTGACCCAGTGGTGGCAACGCTTCAACGACCCCTCGCTCACCACCCTGGTCACCCAGGCGCTGCAGGCCAACCCCGGCGTGCGCAGCGCACAGGCCGCGCTGCAGCAGGCGCGCGCCCAGCGCGACGTGCAGCAGGCGAACAACGGCCCCTCGCTCAGCGCCTCGGGCTCGGCCCAGCGCAGCCGCTCGGGCTCGGCCGACGCCAGCAGCCGCTTCCAGGCCGGCTTTGACGCCAGCTGGGAGCCCGACATCTTCGGCGGCAACCGCGCCCGCCTGGACGCCAGCGAGGCCGAGGCCCGCGCCTCCGAAACCAGCCTGGCCGATGTGCAGGTGTCGCTCGCGGCCGAGGTCGCCGCCTCGCTGATCGAGCTGCGCGGCCTGCAGTCGCGGCTGGACATCGCGCAGCGCAACCTGGCCGCCCAGTCCGAAACGCTGCAGATCACGCGCTGGCGGGTGCAGGCCGGCCTCGCATCTTCGCTGGACCTGGAACAGGCCATTGCGGCGCAGGCGCAGACCCAGGCCCAGATTCCTGCGCTGCAGACCAGCCTGGCCCAGTCCCGGAACGCGCTGTCGGTGCTGACCGGACAGGCGCCCGGCGCGCTGGACGCCACGCTGGGCGCGGTCGCGCCGGTGCCGCAGCCGCCCGCCGACATCGCGCTCTCGCTGCCGGCCGAGACCCTGCGCCAGCGCCCCGACGTGCGCACCGCCGAGCACCGCATCAGCGCCGCGCTGGCGCGAGTGACCGCCGCCGACGCCGCGCGCTACCCGAGCTTCCGGCTCGGCGGCTCGCTCGGCCTGTCCGCGCTCACGCTGGGCACCCTGACCGACGGCGCCTCCGTGGTGCGGTCCCTGCTGGCCAGCGTGTCGGCGCCGCTGCTGGACGGAGGCGCCGCGAAGGCCCAGGTGCGCGCGCAGGAGGCGGCGCTGGAACAGGCGCGCGCCAGCTACGCCAGCACCGTGCTGACCGCGCTGCAGGACGTGGAGGACGCGCTGGTCGCCATCCAGGGCGACCGCGAGCGCCTGGCCCGCCTGCAGACCGCCGCCGAGGCCGCCGTCAACGCCGAGCTGCTGGCGCGCCAGCGATACCAGAGCGGCCTGATCGATTTCCGCACCGTGCTCGACACCCAGCGCACCCTGCTGTCCGCGCAGGACAGCGTGGCCAGCGCCCAGGCCTCGCTCGCCACCGGCCATGTGCGCCTCTACAAGGCCCTGGGCGGTGGCTGGACCCCGGACACCGCCGCGCCGAGCGCCGCCCGCTGACCGATTTCTCCCGATGACCATGAACGCCAAGAAGACCTCCACCCCCGCCGACGTCCAGAACCTGCTGGGCGATGACCGTCCGCCCCGCTGGTGGCAGCGCGCCTCGACCTGGATCGCGGTCGCGGCGCTGGCGCTGGCCGGCGGCGGCCTCTACGTCTGGCAGTCGCAGAAGAGCGCCAAGGCCGCCCCGGTCTACGTGACCGAGCCGCTCAAGGCCGGCGACATCACGCTCACGGTCTCGGCCAACGGGACGCTGCAGCCGACCCGCTCGGTCAACGTGGGCAGCGAGCTCTCGGGCACGGTCAAACGCGTGCTGGTCGACGTGAACGACCGCGTCAAGGCCGGCCAGGTGCTGGTGGAGCTGGACACCGCCAAGCTGCAGGACCAGGTGACGCAGGCGCGCGCCGGCCTGGCCTCGGCCCAGGCTCAGCTGGCCCAGGCGGTCGCCACGGCCCGCGAGGCCCGCGCCGCGCTCGCCCGCTACGAGGAGGTGGCACGCCTGTCGGGCGGCAAGGTGCCCTCGGCCACCGAGCTGGACGGTGCCAAGGCCGCCGTGGACCGTGCCGTGGCCGCCGAGGCCGCCGCCCAGGCTTCCGTCAACGAGGCCCGCGCCGCGCTGTCCACCAACGAGACCAACCTGTCCAAAGCTTCGATCCGCTCCCCCATCAGCGGCGTGGTGCTTTCGCGCTCGGTCGACCCGGGCAACGCGGTGGCCGCCTCGCTGCAGGCGGTCACCCTGTTCACCCTGGCCGAGGACCTGGCCCAGCTCAAACTGGATGTGGCGGTGGACGAGGCCGACGTGGGCAATGTCAAGGTCGACCAGAAGGCCACGTTCACCGTCAGCGCCTTTCCTGCGCGGCGCTACCCGGCCACCATCCAGCGCGTGGCCTTCGGATCGACCAAGACCGACAACGTCGTCACCTACACCACCACGCTCAATGTCGACAACGCCGACCTGAGCCTGCGCCCCGGCATGACCGCGGCCGCGACCATCGTGGCCAAGGAAGCCAAGGGCGTGCTGCTGGTGCCCAACACCGCGCTGCGCTTCTCGCCCGCGTCTTCCAACGGCGCCGCCCCGGCCAGCGGCGGCAGCATCCTCTCGAAGATGATGCCGCGCCCCCCGAACACGCGCCCCAAGACCGCCGGCATGGACCGCCGTGGTGGTGGCCCGCGCCAGATCTGGGTGCTGGAGAACGGCGAGCCCGTGGCCAAGCCGGTCAAAACCGGCATCAGCGACGGCCGCAACACCGAGGTCAGCGGCGAAGGCCTGACCGAAGGCATGGCGGTGATCACGGAACAACGCAGTGGGGCTACGCCGTGAGCCCCCACGCTCCACCGCTGCGCGGGTCGCTGCCCCCCGGGGGGGCTGATCCGGCTTGGGGCGGCCCGGCGCCGGATCGCCCGGTCAACGACAACCCGCTGATCCGCCTGCGCGGCATCACCAAGACCTACGGCGAGGGCAACACCGCCTTCCAGGCGCTCAAGGGGGTCGACCTCGACATCCAGCAGGGCGACTTCGTGGCGATCATGGGCCCCAGCGGTTCGGGCAAGTCGACCGCGATGAACACCCTGGGCTGCCTGGACGTGCCCACCACGGGCGAGTACCTGTTCCGCGGCGTGCACGTGGAGTCGCTCTCGCGCGACCAGCGTGCGCGCCTGCGCCGGCGCTACTTCGGCTTCGTGTTCCAGGGCTTCCACCTGCTGGCGCGCACCTCGGCGCAGGAGAACGTCGAGCTGCCCCTGGTCTACCGCGGCGAACCCGCGGCCCTGCGGCACTCGGCGGCGCTCGCGGCGCTGGAGAAGGTCGGTCTCAAGGGCTGGGAGCACCACACGCCGGGCGAACTCTCCGGTGGCCAGCAGCAGCGCGTGGCGATCGCGCGCGCCATCGTCACCGAGCCGCAGGTGCTGCTGGCCGACGAGCCGACCGGCAACCTCGACACGCAACGCAGCCACGAAATCATGGAACTGCTCTGGCGCCTGAACACTGAGCAGGGCATCACCGTGCTGATGGTCACGCACGAGCCCGACATGGCCGAGTACGCGCGCCGCATGGTGCGCTTCGTCGACGGCGTGGTTGCCAGCGACGTGCGCAACCCGGTGCCGCACCTGCTGCGCGAACGCCAGCCGGAAGGGGACAGCCATGTGGCTTAACACCCTGGTCCTGGCGCTGCGCTCGATCCGGCGCAACCTGCTGCGCTCCTTCCTCACCATCCTGGGCATCGTGATCGGCGTCAGCGCCGTGATCACCATGGTCACCGTGGGCAACGGCGCCACCGCGGCGGTGCAGAACCAGATCGCCGGCCTGGGCACCAACCTGCTGCAGGTGCGCCCCGGCCAGCGCATGGGGCCGGGCGGTGGCGGCGGCGGTGCGCCCGCATTCAAGGAAAGCGACGGCGAGGCCATCATGGGCCAGGTCAGCGGCATCCTGGCGGTGGCGCCCGAAGCCCGCACCGGCACCACCCTGGTGGCCAATGGCCGCAACTGGAATTCCAGCGTGATCGGCAGCACCAACGACTGGCTGGTCACCGGCAACTGGAAGATCGCCGACGGCCGCAACTTCAGCGACGACGAGCTTCGCGCCGGCGGCGCGGTCTGCCTGATCGGCCAGACGGTGCAGCGCGAGCTGTTCGGCAACACCAGCGCCGTGGGCGGCCAGCTGCGGGTCAAGGCCATGAGCTGCGAGGTCGTCGGCACGCTCGAATCCAAGGGCCAGGGCGCCTTCGGCAACGACCAGGACGACATGGTGCTGATGCCGATCAAGACACTGCAGCGCCGCATCGTCGGCCACACCCGCGTCAACACCCTGCTGGTGTCGATGAGCGATGGCGCCGACGCCGCGCGCGTGACCGCCTCGATCACGCAGCTGCTGCGCGAGCGCCGCAAGCTGGCCGAGACCGACGAGGACAACTTCAACGTGCTCGACACCAAGCAGCTGGCCGAAACCCTCTCGGGCACGACCAGGATCATGACCATGCTGCTGGGCGCGGTGGCCGCCGTCAGCCTGCTGGTGGGCGGCATCGGCATCATGAACATCATGCTGGTGAGCGTGACCGAACGCACCCGCGAGATCGGCCTGCGCCTGGCCATCGGCGCGCTGGAGCGCGAGGTGCTGCTGCAGTTCCTGATCGAGGCCGTGGTGCTGGCCGCGCTCGGCGGCCTGGTGGGCATCGTGCTGGCCACCGGCGCCTCGGTGGCGCTGTCGGCGGTGATGGACGTGCCCTACCAGTTCAACCTGGGCGTGAACCTGCTGAGCTTCCTGTTCTCGGCCGCCATCGGCGTGCTGTTCGGCTACTTCCCGGCGCGGCGCGCGGCGCGGCTCAATCCGATTGACGCATTACGTCATGAGTGAAGTCAGACCTCGCGGGGCCTGACCTTGCTCGCGGCCAGCTTGGCGTTGGCGCGCGCCGTGTCGGTGTCCGTCGCCCGGGCCAGCGCGACGCCCATGCGGCGCTTGGTGAAGCTCTCGGGTTTGCCGAACAGGCGCAGGTCGGTGCCGGGCACACGCAGCGCCTCATCGACGCCGTCGAACACGATGCCCTGGGCCTCGACACCGCCGTAGATCACGGCACTGGCGCCCGGGTTGCGCAGGGACGTGTCCACCGGCAGGCCGAGGATGGCGCGGGCGTGCAGTTCGAACTCGCTCTGGTGCTGCGTGCACAGGGTCACCAGGCCGGTGTCGTGCGGGCGCGGGCTGACTTCGCTGAACCAGACCTGCTCGCCCTTGACGAACAGCTCCACGCCGAACAGGCCAAGGCCGCCGAGGTTGTCGGTGACGGCCTTGGCGATCTGGCGCGACTTTTCAATGGCGGCCGGCGTCATCGCCATGGGCTGCCAGCTCTCAACGTAGTCGCCGCTCACCTGCACATGGCCAATGGGTTCGCAGAAATGCGTCTCGACCTCGCCACTGGCGCCCCTGGCGCGCACGGTCAGCTGGGTGATCTCGTAGTCGAAGTCGATGAAGCCTTCGACGATCACGCGGCCATGGCTCACGCGGCCGCCGGCCATCGCGTAGTCCCAGGCTTTCTGCACATCGGCCGGGCCGTCGATCTTGCTCTGGCCCTTGCCGCTGGAACTCATCACCGGTTTGACGATGCAGGGGTAACCGATGCCGGCGTCAATGGCCGCCTGCAGCTCGGCCAGCGAGTCGCAGAACTGGTAGGGGCTGGTCGGCAGGCCCAGGGTCTCGGCCGCCAGGCGACGGATGCCCTCGCGGTCCATGGTCAGGCGCGCGGCGCGCGCGGTCGGGATCACCGTTACCGTGCCGGCGGCTTCGAGCTGCTCCAGCATGGGCGTGGCAATGGCCTCGATCTCGGGCACCACCAGGTGCGGGCGCTCGGCCTCGATCAGCGCCTTCAGCTGGGCCGGGTCGCTCATGGTGATGGTGCGCGCGTGGTGCGCCACCTGCTGGCCCGGCGCGTTCTCATAGCGGTCGACCGCGATGGTCTCCACGCCCAGGCGCTGCAGCGCGATCAGCACTTCCTTGCCGAGTTCGCCGCTGCCCAGCAGCATGACGCGGGTGGCGGAGGGCGAGAGGGGTGTACCAAGCGTCGTCATGAGGGTCCTCGAAAAACGTCAGGGGGCGGCAAGGCCCATGGCCTCACCCATGCGCACCGGCCGGCCGGCCGCCCAGCGCGGGTTGAAATCGATGGTGTCCTTGGGCCAGAGCATCACGACCGTGGAACCCAGCAGGAAGCAGCCCATCTCCTCGCCACGCTGCAGCAGGCAGGGCTCGTTGTCGTAGGTCCATTCGCGCACGTTGCGGGTGCGCGGCGGATTGACCACACCGTGCCAGACCGTGGCCATGCTGCCGACGATGGTGGCGCCCACCAGCACCAGCGCAAACGGACGGGTCTCGCCGTTGACACCGTGCGGCACGTCGAACACGCAGACCACGCGCTCGTTGCGTGCGAACAGGCCGGGCACGTGCGCCGCCGTCACCGGGTTCACCGAGAACAACTCGCCGGGCACGTAGATCATGCGCCGCAGCCGCGCGTTGCTGGGCATGTGGATGCGGTGGTAGTCCTTGGGGCTGAGGTAGATCGTGGCGAAGGAGCCGCCGCGGAACTGCGCGGCCAGGCCGGCGCTGCCCCCCACGAGCGCGCGGGTGCTGTAGCGGTGGCCCTTGGCCTGGTAGATCTGGTCGTCCTTGATGGCACCGAGCTGGCTGATCGCGCCATCGACCGGGCAGACAAATCCGTCGCGCGCGAGCGGGCGCACGCCGGCGCGCAGCGGCCGGGTGAAGAACTCGTTGAAGGTGGCGTAGCTGCGCGGATCGGGGTTGACCGCCTCGTCCATGTTGACGCCGTAGCGCTTGATGAACCAGGGAATCACGTTGTGCGTCCACCAGGTGGCGCGCGAGTGGGCGCACCAGCCGGCAAACCGCGTGATCGCGGTCTTGGGCAGCAGGTATTGCAGGGCGACGGCGGGGGGAAGGGACACTTTGGAGCGAGCCGGACGCGGCGTCAGACGACCGTTCGGCCGGGAAGCCGGCATTGTAGGACGGCCGTTTTCACCCGCCATTTCCGCCCGCAGGGGCACGGCGGGCACGGCACAATCGGCCGCCATGAGTGAACTGCTGTTCAAGTGCCGGGACCTGGTCAAGCGCTACGGCGGCCAGACGGTGGTCGACCGCCTCTCGTTCGGCATCGCTCCGGGCGAGTGCCTGGGCGTGATCGGCCCCAACGGCGCCGGCAAGACCACCACCATCCGCATGTGCCTGGGCCTGACGGCACCGGACGCCGGTGCGGTGACCGCCTTCGGCCTGCCCATGCCGCAGGAGGCGCTGGCGGTCAAGCAGCGCCTGGGCGTGGTCAGCCAGATGGACACGCTGGACCCGGATTTTTCCTGTGCCGAGAACCTGCTGGTGTACGGCCGCTACTTCGGCCTGAAGGACGCGTCCATCCGCGCGCGCATTCCGCAGCTGCTGGAGTTCGCCGCCCTGTCGCACAAGGCCGATGCCAAACCCGGCGAGCTCTCGGGCGGCATGAAGCGGCGGCTGTCGCTGGCGCGCGCCCTGGTCAACGACCCGCAACTGCTGCTGCTCGACGAGCCCACCACCGGGCTGGACCCGCAGGCGCGGCACCTGATGTGGGAGCGCCTGCAGCTGCTGTTGCAACAGGGCAAGAGCATCCTGCTGACCACCCACTTCATGGACGAGGCCGAGCGCCTGTGCTCGCGCCTGCTGGTGCTGGACCACGGCCGCAAGATCGCCGAGGGCCGGCCGCGCGAGCTGATCGCGCAGCACCTGGAGCCCGAGGTGGTGGAGGTCTACGGTGCCGGCGCGCTGGCGCTGCACAACGCACCGGCACACGCCGCCCTGCGCCAGCTGGCCGGGCGGGTCGAGGTGAGCGGCGAGACGGTGTTCTTCTACACACATGACGCCCGGTCGCTGCTGCAGGCGCTGGCGCCGATGCACGACCTGCGCACCCTGCACCGGCCGGCGAATCTGGAGGACCTGTTTCTGAAGCTCACGGGACGACAGATCCGGGAGGATGGCTGATGAGCACCCCGTCCCATTGGTCCGCCCCACGTCTCTCGATGCGCTGGTGGCCCGTGTTCCAGCGCAACCTGCTGGTCTGGAAGAAGCTGGCGCTGCCCAGCCTGGTCGGCAACATCGCCGAGCCGCTGATGTGGCTGGTGGCCTTCGGCTACGGCATGGGTGCGCTGGTGGGCCAGGTGAGCCTGTCCACGCCGCAGGGGCAGCAGGCCGTGCCCTACATCCTGTTCCTGGCCAGCGGCAGCATCTGCATGAGCGCGATGAACGCGGCCAGCTTCGAGGCGCTGTACTCCGCCTTCTCGCGCATGCATGTACAGAAGACCTGGGACGGCATCATGAATGCGCCCGTGCGGCTGGACGACGTGGTGCTGGCCGAGATGCTGTGGGCGGCCTTCAAGGCCCTGTTCACGGTGCTGGCCATCCTGGGCGTGATGCTCGCGCTGGGCATCAGCCACTCACCGAAACTGCTGCTGGTGCTGCCGGTCCTGCTGGTGGCGGGCATCACCTTCTCGTGCATCGCCCTGGTGTTCAACGCGCTGGCCCAGGGCTACGACTTCTTCACCTACTACTTCACGCTGTTCCTGACACCGATGATGTTCCTCTCGGGTGTCTTCTTTCCCCGGGAACAGCTGCCGGGTCTGGTGCGCGCCATCTCCGAATGGCTGCCGCTGACCAATGCCGTCGCGCTGGTGCGCCCCCTGTTCATGGACCAGTGGCCCGATCGGCCCCTGGTGCACCTGGCGGTGCTGGCGGTCTACGCGGTCGGCGCGTTCTGGGTCGCGCTGGCGCTGACCCGCAAACGCTTTGCGAAGTGATCAGTGCACGGCAAGCTGCAGGGCCGGCTGGGCTGCGGCGTAGAACTCGACGCCCGAGTCCATGAAGGCCTCGTTGTCGATCGCTGCGTCGTAAGCACGGAGGGCCTTGCGCTGCGTGAGGGTGCGGTGGGTGATCGGGATCAGGGGCTTGTCCAGCGGGCGGCACACGCGGTGGCGCAGGCCGCGCAGGTCGCGGCTGCTTTCCATGGCCGTGATCACGGCTTCCGGATCGAGCATGAGGACGAAGGGGTTGAGGCTGTCGGTGGAGTTCATGGCGGTGTCCTGGAGAAAACGGGGTGAAAACAAGGCGTTTGTCGATGTCACAAACTGTATTCATCCTGTTTCAAGACGTTAAGTCGGCGCCTTGCCATTCGCGTTGTAGGAAATTGCCTGACAAGCTGCGAGATAAGCGGTAATCACCTGTCAGTTTTCCGGCGAGCGGGGCCCGGCCCGCCCCACCTCGCGGCCCCATCAGGCGCGCAGAGCGTCCACCGCCGCCGCCACCACCCCCTGCACGCTGCCGCTCTCGGCGTAACACTTGCGGAGCCAGGTGGCGTGGTTGCCGTCGCGCGCCGCGGTGCGTTCGACCTCGTCCAGCGCGGCCTGCGCCTCCAGCACATCGGCGTGGTGGCCGAGCTTGCGCAGCGTGGCCAGGATGTCCTCTCGGATGCTGATCTGCTCGCGCGTCTTGGGGTTGACCATCATGCCGTCGAGACCAAAACGGCAGGCCTGGAAGCGGTTGTAGGTGTAGACGAGGTAGTCGTCCTCGACCGGCGGCGGTTCGTCGCGCTGCAACAGGTGGCGGCACAGGCACTGCAGGTAACAGGCCAGCGCCGCGGCGCGTTCCACCGTCAGCGGCGTGTCGCAGACCCGCAGCTCGATGGTGCCGTACTCGGGCTTGGGCCGGATGTCCCAGTAGAAGTCCTTCATGGACTTGACCACGCCCGTGCTCTCCATCTTGGTGAAGTACACGTTGGCGAACTCGTCCCAGCTGAGCGTGAAGGGAGCGCGCCCCGAGAGCGGGAAGGCGAACACCGAGTTCAGGCGCGCCGAGTCGAACAGCGTGTCCACACCCTGGAAGAACGGCGAGGACGCCGACAGCGCGATGAAGTGCGGCACATAGCGGTTGAGCGAGTGCAGCAGGAACAGCGCCTCGTCGGGCGAGCTGCAGCCCACGTGCACGTGCTGCCCGAACACGGTGAACTGCTTGGCGAGATAGCCGTACAGCCCCGAGAGCTCCTGAAAGCGCGGCTTGGAAAAGATGCGCTGCTCGAACCAGCGCTGGAACGGGTGGGTGCCGCCCCCGGCGAGCGCGATGTTGAGGCGGTCACCCGCATTCACCAGGGTGTCGCGGATCTCGCGCAGCTGCGCCAGCA
The DNA here is from genome assembly GCF_001592285.1 of Hydrogenophaga pseudoflava NBRC 102511. Lineage (GTDB taxonomy): Bacteria > Pseudomonadota > Gammaproteobacteria > Burkholderiales > Burkholderiaceae_C > Hydrogenophaga > Hydrogenophaga pseudoflava. The sequence continues at coordinate 180,600 of NZ_BCWQ01000005.1, forward strand.
GCGGGCCGTGCAGGTGCTGCACGTCGGTGGCGATCTCGATCATGCTCTGCGTCATCTCAGGCGTGACCACGCCCGGGAAGGGCTTGCGCCGCAGCAACTCCAGCAGGTCGTTGGCGCTGCTGGAGAGGTCCATGTCGTAGGTGTTGACGAGCTGCAGTTCGAGCTCGACGCCCAGCGTGAGGGATTCGGAGGCCTTGAAAGTTTCCAGCGGCATGTCTGCGTCACTCCCGGGTCACATGCGTTTCGCTCGCCGCCTGCAGGGCGCGCTGCGTCACCAGAGGACCGAACAGCTCCTGCAGCACCATCATGAACGCCAGGACCATCAGCACCTGGCGGGCGGGTTCGAAGCCGTAGAGGCGGCTCTGTTCCAGCAGCAGGATGGCGAAGGCCGACATCGGCGTGAGCGCCAGGCCGGTCAGCAGACCCTTGCGCTCGGTGCTGCCCGACAGGCGCGCCGCGGCCACGTTGCACACCACCTTGGTGGCGATGCGCACGACGATCAGCACCAGCCCCAGCAGCACGCCGCCACCGATCTCGCTCCAGTCCAGCAGGGCCGCGATGTAGACGAACAGGAACAGCGTCAGCATGTCGCCCGCGGTGCCGAAGCCGCGCTGGGCGTTGGTGAGGTGCACGCGGCGTTCGCGCGCCACGATGCCGAAGGTCAGCGCGGCCAGCAGCGGCGAGAGCTTGAGGCCGTAGGCCATGGTGGTCAGCAGCACCACCGCGAGCGCGAACACCAGGGTCACGTCGCGCTCCTGGATGCGCTGCGAGCGCAGCAGTGCGGGCATGCCCACGCCCAGCAGCGCCCCCACGGCGACCGAGGTGACCAGCACGTGCACGCTGCCGAAAGCCGCCAGCACCAGGTCGCCCGAGGTCGAGAGGTGCCAGTAGCCGATGACCAGTTTGAGCGCCAGTACGGCCACCAGGCAGTTGATTGCGCACAGGTGCAGCACGCGCTCGGTCACCTGGCCGGCGCTGCGCATCTCGTTGGCCACCCGCACGATGCCGGCGGGCGAGGCGGACACCGACAGCGCCGCGATGATCAGCCGGGTGTCTGTGGGCAGCGTGAACAGCCCCGACACCCAGTACACCGTGGCGAAGGTCAGCACCGACTCCACCAGCCCCAGCGCCAGCACCCAGGGGTTGTGGCGGAACCAGCGCAGGTGGATGCGGTAGCCCAGCTCGAACAGGATCAGCGACAGCGCCACGTTGGCCAGGAAGGGCAGGCCCGGCACGGCGTCGGTCAGCCCCGGCAGGTTGATCAGGCTGGCCACCAGGCCCACCGCCACATAGCTGGTCACCCGCGGCAGGTTGGCCCATTCGTGCAGCCGCTCGCCCAGATACCAGGCCACCAGCAGCACCAGGGGCCAGGCCATGGACTGAAGAAGAAAGGGAAAGTCGGTCACCATGCAGAAAAAGAATGGTTGGAGGGCGGCGCCCCGGCCCCCGGGTGTACCACCCCGGGAAGGTGCTGTCATGTAACAGGACGAAACCCCTCAGGGGGCGGCGGCCTCTTGACGCCAGTGAAAACGCTGTTCCAGCAGGCGCGGTTCGTCGAAATGGCGGCGGCCGACAAAGGCCGTCGGGTGCCGCCCCCACTGCCGCATCGCGCCGGGGCTCTCGATGCCCATGGGCCAGAACAGGACCCGTTCGCCGCGCTCGGTACCCGGCATGATGCCATGGGACCCGAATGCACTGCGATGGCCGCCGTCCGCCGTGGGCAGGCTGCGCAGCGCGTCTTCGTGTTCCTGCGGGTAGACCACCCCCGTCGCCGCCCCCTCGTCGGCGGCCACACCGACCAGCTGGTGGTCCGATGCGCTCAGATGCACCCGCAGGCGCTGGCCCGGTGCGAGCTCGGGCAGCGTGGCCGGCACGAACGCCCATTCGATGCGCGCCGACGGCGGCGGGCGCAGGTCCATGCTGCGCGCCGGCACGAACACGTGGTAGCAGCCGCAGCCGTGGATGCTGTCGAGCATCAGCGGCCGACCGCGTTCGTCCAGGGTCAGGCGCAGCACCACCGCATCCACCCGACCGGCCAGCAGGTCCAGCCCGTGGCGCGCCGGCCGCTCGGGAAACCACAGGCTGTAGACCAGCTGCAGCAGCACCCGGTCGCCGTAGCGCGTGTGGGCGATGCGCTGGTAGAGCAGCGGCTGCGCGGTCTGGACCTCCGGCGCAGGGTCCTCGCCCCAGCGCAGCCGGCCCGGCTGGTCGGCGTCGGAACGGGTCTCGATGTGCACCACCGGCGCGTAGGCCTGCAGCAGGCGGCGGGCGGTGTCGGCGTCGGGCGCCGGAATACCGAGAGCGTCCACCGGCAGCGGCGTCCACGGCACCGTCGCTGCGGCCCCGGTCGCGGGCCGGTAGCGGGCCCAGCCCGGTGCGTCCGCGGGCGGCGAGGCCATCCAGCGGCTTTGCCATTGCCGCAGCTCGCGCTCCACGCCCGAGAAAAACGGCCACTGGCTCAGCGGGTAGAGACCCAGCGTGCGCAGCGCAACGCTGTAGTCGTCGGGCACCAACGCGGCGTCGCGCAGCCGGCGCCGGGCGGTCTCGTCGGCCGACAGCGCCTGCCAGAGCAGCGGGCCGCAGGCCTTTGCGCGCGCCTGGAGGTCCTCGCGGTCCACGACGCCCAGCGCGTCAACGGCGGCGCGCGGCAGGTTGCGGATCTCGGCCCAGCGCGCCGCCTGGTCCAGCGCCATCAGGCGGTCGCCCCAGGCCTGCCAGCGCGCAGCGTCCTGCAAGGCCTCGTCGCGGAAGGACGCCAGCAGGCGGTCGACGCGGACGAAGGGCACCCCGTCGATGCGGGCCGCGCCGCCGTCGCGCACCGCATGCGCATCGGTCTGTTCGTCGAGCTGCTGCAACCACCGCTGGCAGGCGGCCACCGGTTCGCCCTCGTCTGCACCGCGGGGCACCTGCGACGCACACCCCGCCAGCACCACCACGGCGGTGGCGAGCAGGCGCGAAATCACGGACTTGCAGACCATCGCACGATGGTAGCGGCCGGATTCGCCGGCGCCGAAGGTCTGGTTACACGCCCTCGAAAGCGCAGGGTTACCATGCCGCATGACCCCAAACCAACGCCTTTCCCTCGCCCGTACCGTGGGCCTGCCGCTGCTGCTGTCGCTGACCGCCCTCGCGTCCCATGCCCAGTCCACCCCCTCCGCCGCCCCTGCGGCCGCCGCGGCGTCCAGCCCGGCCAAGAAGGAGCTGATCCAGCGCGTGCTCAAGCTGCAGCAAGGCGGCATCGAGCGGCTGGCCACGGCCATGACCGAAGAGCCCGCTGTGCTGCTCGCCGACCGGGCCTCCGAGATCATCGCCGCCAAGGTGCCCAAGGACCGGCAGGAGACGGTCGCCAAGGAGGTCCAGTCCGAGCTGCAGAAGTACCTCAAGGACACCGTACCCCTGGTGCGGCGCAGTGCCCAGCAACTGGCGCCGGCCACCATCGGCGCGGTGCTGGAGAGCAAGTTCAACGAGGACGAGCTGCGCGAGATCGTGGCGATGCTGGAGTCCCCGGCCTACGGCAAGTACCAGCAGCTCAGCGGTGAGATGCAGCAGTCGCTGCAGGCCAGGCTGGTGTCCGACACCCGGGCCACCGTCGAGCCCCGCGTGCAGGCGCTGGAGAAGACCCTGGGCGAGCGTCTGAAAGCAGCCACCTCCGCAGCCGCCGCTACACCCGCCAAGCCCGTGGCCAAGCCGGCCGCCAAGTAAGCCCTTGACCTGAGCCCGCACGCCGCACACGCGGCGCGGGCCTCAGACCGCGAAGCGCTCGCGCAGCGGCTGCAGGCCGAGTTCGTCGACGATCTGCAGCAGGCGTTCGCGGGCGCGCTGCCGCTGGCCCTGCGGCCCGTCGTGGCGGCGCGCCAGGATCAGCTCGTTCTTCATCGAGTGCTCCCAGCCCACCAGTTCGGTCACCGTGACCTGGTAGCCGTGGGCTTCGAGCTGAAGGCAGCGCAGCACGTTGGTGATCTGGCTGCCGAACTCGCGCGTGTGCAGCGGGTGCCGCCAGAGCTCGGCCAGCGGTGTTCGGGCGAGTGACAGCGCCTTGTGCTGGCGCATCACCGAGGCCACCTCGGCCTGGCAGCAGGGCACCAGCACCATGAAGCGGGCCTGCTTCGCCAGGCCGAAGGCGATGGCGTCGTCGGTGGCCGTGTCGCAGGCGTGCAGCGCGGTCACCACGTCGATCTGCGCCGGCAGATCGGGGTGGTCCAGCGCCTGCTGCACCGTGGTCGCCAGGAAGCCCATGCGCGCGAAGCCCAGCCGCTGCGCCAGCGCGCGCGACTTCTCCACCAGCTCGGCGCGCGTCTCGACCCCGTACACCCAGCCGACCGGCTTCGACTTGAAGAACAGGTCGTAGAGGATGAAGCCGAGGTAGGACTTGCCCGCGCCGTGGTCGGCCAGGGTCACGTCTCCGCGGTCCTTGAGCACCTCGGCCAGCAGCGGCTCGATGAACTGCACCAGGTGGTAGACCTGCTTGAGCTTGCGGCGGGTGTCCTGGTTGAGCTTGCCCTCTCGCGTGAGGATGTGCAGCTCCTTGAGCAGTTCGACGGACTGGCCCTCGCGCAGTTCGGGCAACTGGGCCTGCAGGCTGGGGGCTTCGGGGGTGCGGCGGGCGGCTTTGGGCATGCCTGGATTGTCGCAGGCGGTCACAATCGGCGCATGCACGCCACCGACCCGCGACACCCCTACGAAACGCTCACACCCGACGTGGTGCAGGACGCGCTGGCCAGCCTCGGCCTGTGGGGCGACGGGCGCCTGTCCGCGCTGAGCAGCTACGAGAACCGGGTCTACCAGGCGGCGCTGGAGACGCCTCTGGACGGGCACGCGCAGGTGGTCCTCAAGTTCTACCGGCCGGGCCGCTGGAGCGAGGCACAGATCCTCGAAGAGCACGCCTTCGCGGCCGAGCTGGCCGCCGCCGATGTGCCGGTGGTGGCACCGCTGTCCATCGACGGCCACACGCTGCACCGCCACGGCGGCTTCCTGTTCAGCGTGAGCCCGCGGCGCGGCGGACGCCGGCCCGAGCTGGAGGACTTCGACGTGCTGGAGTGGACCGGCCGCTTCCTCGCGCGGCTGCACACCGTGGGCGCCGCCCGGCCCTTCGCGCACCGCCCGGCGCTGGACGCTGCCAGCTTCGGCCACGAGCCGCGCGACTGGCTGCTGACGCACGAGGCCGTGGCGCCCGAGGTGCGCACCGCCTGGCGCCAGGCGCTGGACGAAGCGCTGCAGATCATCGAATCGCACCCCGCCCTGCGCCCGGTCCGGGCTTCGGCCACCGAGGACCGCGTGGCCCTCATCCGCCTGCACGGCGACTGCCACCCGGGCAACATCCTGTGGACGCCCGAGGGCGCGCCTGGCGCCGGCCCGCACTTCGTCGACCTGGACGACGCACGCACGGGACCTGCCGTGCAAGACCTGTGGATGCTGCTCTCGGGCGAGCGGCGCCAGCAGACGCAGCAGCTGGGCGCCCTGCTCGATGGCTACGAACAGATGCGCGACTTCGACCGGCGGGAGCTGGCCCTGATCGAGCCACTGCGCACGCTGCGGCTGGTGCACTACAGCGCCTGGATCGCACGGCGCTGGCAAGACCCGGCCTTCCCTATCAACTTCCCCTGGTTCGGCAGCCGCGACTACTGGCAGGGCCAGGTGGACATGCTGGTCGAGCAGATCGAGGAAATGCAGAAGCCGCCGCTGGTGGTTTGACCCTTTCTTCATAAAGGTTTCTGGCAATTAAATTGTGTGCAATTAAATTGCCAGCTACAGTTCACGCCATGCCATCCACAACACCCCTCGACGAACGCGCCCTGCTGCTGGACAACCAGCTGTGTTTCGCGCTCTATTCGGCCTCGCTGGCCATGACCAAGCTGTACAAGCCGCTGCTGGAGTCGATGGGCCTGACCTATCCCCAGTACCTGGTCATGCTGGCGCTGTGGGAGCGCGACGGCGAAACCGTCTCGGCACTGGGCGAACGACTGCACCTCGACTCGGGCACCCTGACCCCGCTGCTCAAGCGACTGGAGGCGGCCGACCTGGTCTCGCGCCTGCGGGACACCACCGACGAACGCCGCGTGCTGATCCGCCTGACCGCGGCCGGTCGACGGCTCAAGGCCCGGGCGGCGCGCCTGCCCGCCTGCGTGATGCAGGCCGCGCAGTGCAACCTAGACGAGGTCACTGCCCTGACCCGACAGATCCAGACGCTGCGCGACCGGCTCAGCGCCTGACCCCTCCACCCCCCCGCTTGCTGCGCAAGCTTTTCATGAAAGACCCGACCATGGCCTCTCTCGACAAAGTTCTCTACACCGCCCGCACCCACACCACCGGCGGCCGCGACGGCGCCTCGCGTTCCGACGACGGCCGTCTGGACGTCAAGCACACGCCGCCCGGCGCACCTGGCAACGGCACCAACCCCGAGCAGCTGTTTGCGGCCGGCTATTCGGCCTGTTTCATCGGCGCCATCAAGGCCGTGGCCGGCAAGATGAAGCTGACGGTGCCGGCCGATGTGGCGGTGGACGCCGAGGTGGACCTGGGCCCCGTGGGCCAGGCCTATGGCATCGCGGCGCGCCTGACGGTGCACCTGCCAGGCATGGACCGCGCGCAGGCCCAGGCCCTGGTCGACGCCGCCCACCAGGTCTGCCCGTACTCGAACGCGACCCGCGGCAACATCGACGTGACCCTCACGCTGGCCTGATCAGCCGCGCTTCTGGATCGTTCCGGCCAGGTGCCGCTCGCGGAAGCGGCGCATGGCCCGGAACAGCACCGGCGGCATGTAGTCCTGCGACACGCGCCAGCGCAGGCCGCCGATGCGCTCGTTCGGGCGCTCGGCAAAGATGGTCGTGTGCGCACCGTTCTTCTCTTCGTCGGGCCGTCCGTTCGTGTAATAGAACAGCGCCAGCGACTTGCGCGAGTCGCCTTCCGGGCAGGTCAGCGGGTCCGGGTGGCCGTGGAAGGTGTTGCTGGTCGGCGAGAAGATGGCGAGGCGGTTGAACACCGGCAGGATCTTGGCGCCGCAGTACGTCACCTCGCGGTCCCACAGCTCCAGGCTGCCGCCGTACTCTTCCTTCCAGTTCTTGTTCATGTAGAAGATGACGTTGATCCGGCGGTCCAGGAAGTTCTGGTCGTGCTTGTTGAAGTCGGCGTGCAGCTTGAGCAGGCCGCCGCGCGGCGTCTGGTGCAGACCGCCGCCCCGCATCGAAGGATCGGCAATCATGTTGTCGATGCCGGTGACCTTTTCAAGGAAGCGCAGGAACGGCGCCGAGTTGAACTGGTAGAGCATCTGGCGCGTCACCGGCCCGAACTTGGTCTCGTCCACACACACCAGCTTGCGCTCGGCCGGGCGGTTGTAGTTGTGCCACTCGATGTCCTGCGCCTTGGGGAACTCCTGCCACATCGCCTCGGCGATGTCCTCGGGCAGGAAGTTGTCGAACGCCATGTGGTTGAACGGCGTGCCGAGCTTGTACTGGGCCTCGCCCTCGATGGCGAGTTGTTCGTAGCGGGGGTCGTCGAAGACGAAACGGTTGGACAGTTCGGGGCGGGACACGGAGGACTCCTGAGGGTGCCGGGACGGTGGTCCCGTGAAACATCCCTTCAGCGACCGGCCCCCCCCCTTTTCAGGGCGTGGCGGCAGGCGTCTTGTGCGCTTGCATGCGGCGTCCGAGCACGCCGAGCAACACGGTCAGGGCATCTCCAAGCAGAGTGGTCAGGCGCATGCTCACGGCCAGCCCGGCGGCCACCGCAGCTCCGGTCAACGGAGTGAAGAGCACCACCATCATCGCCTCGCGCACCCCGAGACCACCGGGAGAGCCTGGCACCACATAGCCCACCACCCAGGCGCTGCTGTAGAGCAGCGCGATGCTGAACCAGTCAATGTCGGGACTTGCGAATAAGTATTCCGACTGCAATTTCACTACATAGCCCTGCTGCATGAAGTTGATCAAGATCAACAGGGACACGAACAGCGCGGTGCGCAGTTGCGGCAGGCGCAACAGCCGGCCGCCGCCAATCTTCATGCTCAGCCTGGGCAGCAGGGTGTTGAGCACCTTGATGCCCAGCCAGGGCGCCACCAGGGCCAGCGGCAGGATCCAGACCAGCTTGGAAGCGAAGGCGGGTGCTGCCGCCCCGTCGGCGGTGTGCAGGTCCCACAGCACCACGGTGCCCAGCAGGGCGAGCATGCAGCTGATCACCAGGTTCCAGATGCCCTCGAACACCGCCGTGCCCACCGCGACACCCACGGGAATGCCGGTGGACTTGGCCAGCACGCCGCGGCCGATGAACTGACCCACATTGCCCGGCAGGTACTTGCCCAGCTGGGAAATGAAGAACACCTGCACCGCCAGCCGCGTGGGCACGCGGTGGCCCTGGTCGGACATCAGCAGGCGCCACACGTGGGTGCCGAAGAAGTGGGCCAGCACCACGCTCATCATGCTGAGCAGGCCGACGGCCACGGTGGCCAGGTTGAGGGGAATCGGCGGCAGCTTCTCCATGTGGATCATGAAGGCGCGCACGAAGAACACGATCGACGCCACGACGGCCGCATACATCAGCCACTTGAAAACGGTCTTGGCGTATTTCATGGAAACCCGTGGGAAACAAAGCGAAGCGGCGCTACAAGGCGCCGCACAACCCCACAAGTGTAGTCGCCGGGTGGTGGCCAGCCACCACCCGGACCCTGACGCAGATCAAGCCAGGCTGCCCAGGCGCTCCATCGCGTCGGCCAGCCAGTCCTTGGGCAGGGGCTCGTCCTTGGCCGGCGCAACCACCCAGCCTTCACCAGCCGAATGGAGGCCGAAACGCCCCTGGGTCCAGAGTTGCCAGGCCAGCCAGGCGCAGTCGTGGGCCGAGGCCGAGCCACCGGCGGGTGCGGTCAGCAGGGCCGTGCAGGGCTCGGTGCGGGCGAGATGCAGCACACCGTCCCGGACCTCTGCGCCCAGGACGGCCGCCAGCTGCGCCAGCGCATGCGCATCGTCCTGCCGGGCGCCGAACCGTTCCAGCCAGGAGCGGACCTGCAGCACCACCCCGGCGCCCCGGCGCGCCTCGGCCTGCTGCAGGTCGGCGTGGTCCCATCGGTGCCAGTCCACCGCCGGCTCCTGCGCACCCACCCACAGGGCCGCCTGCGCAAAGCGGAACAGCGCGCGCTCGTACGCCGCCGGGTCGGCACCGGCGCCGATCACGAGCAGGGACGACAGACGGCCCGACACCAGGCGAGACTGCTGGGCCAGCATCTTGTCGCGCACCAGTTCGTCGCGCTCGCTGCGCAGGGCCGACAGCTCCAGCGCGTTCTTCAGGTCGGAGCGCAGGCTCTCCAGCTCCCAGGGCTTGGCGATGTAGCGGTAGATCTCGCCGGTGTTGATCGCATCGATGGCCTCGCCGATCTCGGAATAGGCTGTGGTGAGCATGCGCACGATGTGCGGGTAGTGGGTGCGGGCGTGGCGCAGCAGCTCGTTGCCGCGCTCGCCGGGCATGCGCTGGTCGCACACCAGCACGGCAATGTCGGCGCCGTGCACGCTGAGCACCGCCCGCCCCTCGTCGACCGAGTTGGCGGTCAGCACCGGGGCCAGCGGCCCCACCAGCCGCTCAAAGTACTTGAGGGCGATCGCCTCGTCATCGACGTACAGGATCTTCTCGGGTTTCATCTGGATACCTCATGGTGTTGTTCTGTGTCCGTGGCACCAAAGTGCAGGCGGACCGCGGTGCCGCCAGCGGGCGGTGACCGGACCTCGACCGTCCCGCCCACGGATGCCATCACCCGCTGGCAGAAGACCAGGCCCATGCCGCTGCCGCCACTGGCCGACCGGGTGGTGACGGGCTCCCGGGTCAGCCGGGCCAGCACCTCCGGCGCAATGCCCGGACCGTTGTCACTGATTTCAATGACCGCCCGGTCCGGCGTTCCTGCGACCACGATGCGGATGCGGGGTTCGGCCGGCGGTGCCGAATGCAGGGCCAGCAGGGCATTCTTGACCACGGTGCACAGCACCAGGTACAGCAGGTCGCGCTGGCCGGGCAGGACGAAGTCCTGCAGCAGATCGCAGACCAGCCAGCCGGCCTCATCGCCATCGAAAGGATAGCCCTCGCGCACCGATCGCACCAGATCACTGGCCAGTTCGCTGGCGCTGCCGTCGGCGTGATAGGCGTCGCGCGCGGTGCGCACGAAGGTCGCCACCAGGGACTGCGCATAGTCGGTGCGGCGCAGGGCCGCGTCCAGCATCGCGCCGATTTCGCCGGGACGGCGCTGGGTGAGACAGACCAGGTCGGTGTTGCCGCACAGAGGGGCCTGCTGGCGTTCGCGCATGGCGTGCAGGTAGCCGCTGACCGTGGCCAGCGGCGTGCCCACCTCGTGCGCCAGGAATCCGAGCGTCTCTCGCATGGCCTCGTCCCGCCGCTGCAGCAGGGTCTGCTCGCGCAGCCGCTGCTGGCAGGCCGCCAGAGCCTCGCGCAAGGCCCGCCGGGTCACCGGTTCGTCCAGCGGCTTCTCCAGGATCCGCCCCACATGGCCCAGGTTGACCGCCGCCATCGCCACGTCCTTGTCGGCATAGGCCGACATCAGCAACCGCGACACCAGGGGGTGCCGCTGCCGGACCTCGGCCAGCAGGGCCACACCGTCGCGTTCGGGCATGCGGTAGTCGGTCAGCAGGACGGCGACCTCGTGCCCCTGCCGGTCCATCAGGTCCAGTGCCTGCCGCACGCTGGCGGCGGTCCGCACGTCGAACTCGTCGCCGTAGGAGCGCGCAAACCACTTGAGCGCCTGCGGTTCGTCGTCGACCAGCAGCACGGCACGGGCCAGCGGGGGAGCGGAGCCGGAACCCGGCAGGTCGGATTTCATTGGGGCGGCCTCGGCAGGTCGAACGAAAACTCGGTCCATTCGCCGAACACGCTGTCGACGGACAGGATGCCGCCGTGCCGCTGCACGATGCCGTAGCTCACGCTGAGCCCTAGCCCGAGGCCGGCCCCCACGTCGCGGGTGGTGAAGAAGGGCTCGAACACCCGGCCGATGTTGGCCGGATCGATGCCGTGCCCGTTGTCCCGCACCGAGATCCGCAGCCGCTCACCCTCCGGCGCCACCCGCACGTCGATGCGCGGCTGCGCCCGCTGCACGGACTGCATGGCGTGGGCGGCGTTGCTCAGCAGGTTGATCAGCACCCCGATGATGGCCGGCTCGTCACCCATCACATGGGTGTCCTGGGGCAGGTCGAGCACCAGCTCGATGCCCTTGAGTTCGTAGCCGGCCAGGCGAATGGCCGAACGCACCGCGTGTTCGAGCAGGAAGGGCCGCTGGCTGTCGTCCCCGGGCTTCTGGTAGGCAAAGGTCTTGAGGTCGGAGACGATGTTCTGCACCCGGGTCAGCCCCTCGCGCGCGTCCTCCAGGCTTTCCTTGAGCATCGGGTCGGTCTTGGCAGACGGCACGCTCAGGCCCATGTTCACCGCCATCAGGGCGTAGTTCACCGGGTTGTTGAGCTCGTGCAGCAGCCCGGCCGAGAGGGTGCCGATGGCGGCCATCTTCTCGCGCTGGATCAGCTGGCCCTTGACCTCGGCCAGGGTGCGGTTGGTCTCCTGCAGCTTGTCGTTGTTCATGGCCACCTCGTGCTGCAGCTGGAACAGGCGCAGCCGCGCCCGCTCGTTGAACCAGGTGCAGACCGCGCTGGCAATGGCCGAGAACAGGATGAACAGGCTGTTGGTGTAGAGCTTGCCGGGTTCGGCCACGCCGTCGGGGTGGAGCGTGCAGGCCATCAGGTAGAGCACCAGCGTGAGCACACCGAAGCCGATGCCCTCGAACAGCGTGATCGGCAGGATGATGCCCACCGCGTACATCGCCAGGTGCAGGCCAACAAAGTAGATCGAATCGACCCCGCTGGTCAGCCAGATCATCCAGGCGATCATCACCTGCGGCAGCACCAGCCAGGTCATGGTGAGCACCCGCACCTGCTGCGCCCCCACCCGGGTGTAGAGCAGCATCAGGATGCCCAGGGTCAGGCAGGCCACCAGCAGACGCAACAGGAAGAACTCGGTCAACCACTCCGGATAGGAGAAATAGTCCAGACCCACCCCCGCGAGCACCAGGCCGATGGAGGTGATGCTGCCGGCCTTGCTGTAGGCGAGCCGGAACGCCGACAGCTGACGCTCGTAGGACGCGGTGTCCCTGGCGATCATGCAGTGTCCAGGGGGCCGCGCCCCGGCAGCGTGGTTTCCGCGAACACGTTGACCCCGGTCTGGTCGGTGTACAGGTCGATCGCCGCCCCGACCTCGGACATCACGGACATCATCTGCGCCTCGTCGCGGTAGATCAGGTGCCACTCCAGCAGGTGCTCCATGCCATGGCGCTCGGGGTTGCTCGAGTGCACATTGGTCAGCAGCATGCGCGCGCCCGGGGCGGAGCGGGACATGAAATAGCGGATCAGCCGGGTGCAGACCTTGTCGGACAGGTAGTCGAACAGGCCCGCGCAGTAGATGAAATCAAAACCCCGGCCACCCTCCAGCGCCTGCGACTGCGCCGGGCGCTTGAGCAGGTCGTGCACCGACTCCTGGACATAGTTCACCTCGACCCGCCGGCCGGTCTCGGCCATCACCGCGTCGATGCGCTCGCGCGTGTAGTCCAGGGTCTCGCGGCTGAAATCGAGCAGGGTGAAGCTCAGGCGGCTGAGGTCCGCGCCGGAGGCGATCAGCCGCTGCAGCTCGACCGCCGGGCCGCAGCCGACGTTGAGGATGCGCACCTGGCGCCCTTCCTGCTCGCCCAGGGCCACGGCACGCCGGAGGTAGTCGACCAGGATGTTGATGCGGTTGCGGTGCGCCTCGGCCACCGCCGCCCTCAGGAAGGTCGCGTTGACCAGCTGGATGTAGGTGCTGCTGCCCTGCCGCGGGTCGCCCAGCAGCTGGTTGACCATCTCGTAGTCGCCGGCATAGCCCAGCGGCTTGGCAAAGGTGCGGTAGACGAAAGGCGCCCGCAGCACCAGCGGGTGCAGCGCCGCCTGGGCGTAGCTGCGGTGCAGCAAGGCATCGTCCGCGGGCACGCTGGCGGCCTCGCTTTCCAGCCGCACCAGGAAGCTCTTGCCCTTGGTCATCAAGGGTTCGGCCATGGCCCAGAAGACGGCATCGGTCAGCCGGCCGTCCTCGCCCTTGGGCAGCGAGTCCAGCATGTCGGCCTGGTCGATCCAGCGCGCGGTCTCGGACAGGAAGGCCCGGAACTCGCTGACCGCCACCTGGTAACTTTCCTTGACCCGGAAGCGCTGCTCCCAGTCCTCGACAAAACGGGCAGCCTCCATGCCAACCTCCCGCACATTGCCACGGGCCAGATTGAGGTCCGACCACTCGTCAATCAGGGCCAGCGAGACCACCGCCATCAGGCCGGTGTTGAGCAGGCTCACCACCACCGCCTTGCCCTGGTAGATGGCGCGCTCGCCGGAGCGGATCACCAGGTCGCTGAGCACCTCGCTGACCTGGACGATGGAATAGGGGTTGTAGATCTCCATCACCAGCGAGCGGCGCTGGAGACTGGTCAGCGTGCCGCGCGCGGCTTCGCCTTGGCTGTTTCGGAAGGTGACAACAGGATCAAAGGGGCGCTGGGGTTGCACGGTGGTTGGATGTCAACGGTGGTGGGGCGAATCGCCCCGATCGGAAGCTCCCAATCTGCCAGTGTAGTCATCTGCGACCTGTTTCACGGGCGCAACTGTCGTCCAAACGCCGTTCGGGCGCAAAAAAACCCGGGCCGGATACCGGACCGGGTTTCAGACCTTATGCACTCGATTTCCGTAGCGCTCAGGCCAGCAGCGCGTTGACCCGCCGGACGTAGGCGGCCGGGTCGTCGGGCAGGCCGCCCTCGGCCAGCAGCGCCTGGTCGAACAGGATGTGCGCCAGGTCGTCGAAATGGGCCGAGCCGTCGAGCTTGCGCACCAGCGGGTGCGACGGGTTGACCTCCAGCGTGGGTTTGGCTTCCGGGGCCTTCTGGCCCGCGGCCTTGAGCATGCGGGCCAGCTGGCTGGAGAGCTCGCCCTCGCCCACCACCAGGCAGGCGGCCGAATCCACCAGCCGGGTGGTCACGCGCACGTCGCTGGCCTTGTCCTTGAGGGTTTCCTTGAGCTTGTCGAGCACCGGCTTGAAGCTCTCGGCCGCCTGCTCGGCCGCCTTCTTCTCTTCTTCGTCCTGCAGTTCGCCCAGGTCCACCGCGCCCTTGGCCACGCTCTGCAGCGGCGTGCCGTCGAAATCGGGCAGGAAGGACAGCGCCCACTCGTCGACCCGGTCGGTCATCAGCAGCACCTCGATGCCCTTCTTGCGGAAGAGTTCGAGCTGAGGGCTGTTTTTGGCGGCGGCCAACGTGTCGGCGGTGATGTAGTAGATGGCCTTCTGGCCCTCCTTCATGCGCGCCTTGTAGTCGGCCAGCGACACCGCCACTGAGTCGCTGGTGGTGCTGGCAAAGCGCAGCAGCTTGGCCAGCTTGTCGCGATTGGAGAAGTCCTCGCCCAGGCCTTCCTTGAGCACGGCGCCGAACTCGGCGTAGAAGGCGGCGTACTTGTCGGCGTCCTTGGACAGGTCGTCCAGCATGGTCAGCACTCGGCGGGTGTTGCCCTCGCGGATCGCCTTGACGTCGCGGCTTTCCTGCAGCAGTTCGCGGCTCACGTTCAGCGGCAGGTCCGCGGAGTCGACCACGCCCTTGACCCAGCGCAGGTAGGCGGGCATGAGGCTCTCGGCCTCGTCCATGATAAAGACGCGGCGCACATAGAGCTTGATGCCGGCCTTGCGGTCGCGGTTCCACAGGTCCATCGGCGCCTTGGACGGGATGTAGAGCAGCTGCGTGTATTCGGTGCTGCCCTCGACGCGGTTGTGGCTCCAGGCCAGCGGGTCGGCCTGGTCGTAGCTGATGTTCTTGTAGAACTCGGCGTACTGCTCGTCGCTGATGTCCTTCTTGCTGCGCGCCCACAGGGCGTTGGCGGAGTTGGCGGGCTCCCACTCGTCGCGGGTGATGTACTCGCTCTTCTCGGCGTCCCACTCTTCCTTCTGCATCAGGATGGGCAGGCTGATGTGGTCGGAGTACTTGGTGATGAGCGACTTGAGCTTCCAGTGGCTCAGGAACTCGGTCTTGTCCTCGCGGATGTGCAGGGTGATGGTGGTGCCGCGCGCGGCGCGCTCGATGGTCTCGACCTCGAAGTCGCCCGTGCCGCCGCTGGTCCAGCGCACGCCTTCGGCGGCCGGCAGACCGGCGCGGCGCGACTCGACCACGATCCTGTCGGCCACGATGAAGCCCGAATAGAAGCCCACGCCGAACTGGCCGATCAGCTGGGCGTCCTTCTTCTGGTCGCCGCTGAGGTGGCTCATGAAGTCGCGCGTGCCGCTCTTGGCGATGGTGCCCAGGTGTTCGACCGCCTCGGCCTGGCTCATGCCGATGCCGTTGTCGGTGATGGTGATGGTTTTCGCGTCCTTGTCGAAGGCCACCCGCACGTCCAGGTTGGGCGCGTCCTCGAACAGCGCGGCGTTGTTCAGGGCCTCGAAGCGCAGCTTGTCGCAGGCGTCCGAGGCGTTGGAGACCAGCTCGCGCAGGAAGATCTCGGGGTTGGAATACAGCGAATGGGTGACCAGGTGCAGCAGCTGGGCCACCTCGGCCTGGAAGGAGAGGGTCTGTTTGCTCATGTTCTTTGAAAATCGTCAGAAGGTATGAGGGCCATGCCACCCGCTCCGGACCGGCCGGGTGGCACTCGCGAGGGCGCAATTATGGGCAGGCCGCGCGATTTCAAGCCGGGGTGTCAAGCCGGCGCGGCCAGCCAGGTCTGCAGCTGGGCCGCCACCTTCGGGCTGGACAGCAGGTCCAGGTGCCCGGTCCGGAACACCGTGCACTGGTGCTCGGGCGCCAGCGCCAGCCGCATCGACGGGTCTTCGTGGCGGCCCAGCGCGCTGTCCAGCGGCACCAGGCCGTCGCCGGTGAGGCGCTCGGCCAGCCGGCTGCGTTGCCCGGCCAGCGTGGCCGCCACCGCATAGCAGGCCACGCCCTCGGGCAGCGGCAAGGGCTGGCGGTGGTCGGCGCCCGAGGCAAAGCGGTCGCGGCCCTGCCAGTCGGCGTCCTGCACATGGCCGTGGCGCAGGTCGGTGATGCCCGCGCTGCGCAACTGGCCCAGCCGCGCGAACGGTGCGGTGAAGGGGTTGGCGGCCAGCAGCCAGTCGGCCCCGTGGCCGGCGCGCTCCAGCGGCGCGCCGTGGTGCGGCGTGCCCAGGAAGACCAGTTCGCGCAACAGCTGCGTCCACGACAGGCCCGCCGCCTGGCCCGCCGCCACCGCCGAACGGGCCACCAGCCCGCCCATGCTGTGCCCCACGACCGTGATGCGCGTCGGTGGCGCGGGCCACGCGGCCACCAGTTGTTCCAGCAGCAGCGCCAGCGCGCGCCCATTGACCGAAATGTGCAGGCCGCTGTTGTAGCGCAGGTAGATGGGCGTGGCGCCCAGCGCCTGCGCCAGGAACGCCCCATGGTCGTGCCCGCTGCGGCGCCATTGCGCGTCGTTCATGCACAGGCCATGAACGAGCAGCAGGATGTGCGGACCGGCGCTGGGCAGCTCTTCTTTCAGCGAACCAGGCGACAACGACAGCGGCACGCCGCCGGCGCGCAGCTCCATGGCCTGCGCCAGCGGATTGCCCAGGGCCTGCAGCCGGTCGCCCAGCACGCCGTTGAGTGCGGCCAGCACCGCCTCGCGCTGCGGCGAAGCCTCGGGGTGGGTCGCCGGGTCGTCCAGCAGCGGCAGCAGCACGCCCAGCGCCGCGTTCGTGCCCCAACCCGCCAGCCGGGCCACGCCGCGCACGGCCTGGTAGATCTGTCCCGTCAGGCCGCCGGTTTGATCACCCGTGGCGCCACCGGACAACCCCAGCCGCCGGTGCACCGCCTGGTGCACGCCTTCGGCGATGTTGATCACGCTGTGGGTGCCCTGCACCGCCAGCTGGGCCGCTGCCCGCAGGTCGGTCGGACGCACGTGGCGCAGCAGGGCCTGGCGCAGCGGTCCGGTGGGAGTGGCCTTGGTCATGCGATGGTGGGCGCCGGGCTCAGAACCGCTCGTCACCGCCCAGGTAGCGCCACTGCCCCACCGGCAGATTGCCGAGCATCACGCGGCCGATGCGGATGCGCTTGAGACCGACCACATGAAGGCCGACCTGCTCGCACATGCGGCGGATCTGGCGCTTCTTGCCTTCCCTGAGCACGAAGCGCAGCTGCTCGGGGTTCTGCCAGTCGACCTGCGCTGGCTTGAGGGGCTGATCGTCGAGGCTCAGGCCGTGGCGCAGCAGGGCCAGGCGCTCGGCCGGGAAGACGGCCTGCACGTCCTGCGTCACCACGCCCGCGCCCTTGGGGCCGTTCGGCGCCCAGTGCACGCGCACCAGGTACTCCTTCTCGACGCCCGAGTCCTCGCCGATCAGCGTGCGCGCGACGCGCCCGTCCTGCGTGAGCACCAGCAGGCCGGTGGAGTCGATGTCCAGCCGGCCGGCCGGCGCCAGCCCGCGCGTGTGCACCGCCTCGAAGCGGCGGCCGCTGCGGTCATCGCGCCAGTGGCTCTGGGGCTTGATGAGCACGGCGGCGCTCTCGTGGCCGTCTTCGGGCAGGCCGCTCACATAGCCCACCGGCTTGTGCAGCAGGATGGTGACCTGCCCGGCCTGCTGGTGGCGCGCCTGCGGCAGCACCTCGACCTGCGCGTCGGGCGGCACCGGCTGGCCCATGACGGCGGGCTGGCCGTTGACCAGCACCCAGCCGCGCGCAATCCATTCGTCGGCCTCGCGGCGCGAGCACAGGCCCAGTTCGGCCATGCGCTTGTTCAGGCGGATCTCGCCACGCACGTTGCCCACGCGGGCCAGGTCGGGCCGGGTGTCGCGCGGCGGGCGGGACGGCCGGGGTGCCTCCGATGGGCGGCGGGGTGCGGTGTCGCCCTGCGGGTTCTGCGCCGCCCAGGCGGCCTCACGCGCCGCACGTTCGGCCTTCACTTCAGAGAGGGGTCGGGCCCGGGCCGGGCCGCGCGGGCGCACGGGTGCGCGCGGGGCCGCTGGCTTCTCGGCCGGGGCTTTGGCCTTGAGCTGCAAGGTCTTGGGTTTGTCGGTCATGCCCCGATGATCCCATGGCCATGCCGGCCCGCTACAGCTCCCCGGACCGCAGCGACGAAAGGTCCAGCACCCGCAAGCCCCCGTACTCCACCCGGATCCAGCCCTTGTCGGCCAGCGCCGTCAGCGCCTCGTTCACCCGCTGGCGCGACAGGCCCACGAGGTAGGCCAGCTCCTGCTGGGTGATGCGCAGCACCCCGCCGACGTTGGGTGAGAGCAGCGGGTGGAACAGCGCCGCCAGGTTGCGCGCCACCCGCAGGTCGGGGCTGGAGATGCGGTCGATCTCGCGCGCGGCGATGAACTGGCCCAGCCGCTCGTTGAGCTGGTTCATCACGAAGCGGTTGAAGCCGATCGAGTGGTCCAGCAGCCAGTGGAAGGTGTCCACAGGCAGGCCGGCCACCCGGCTCCTGCGCAGGGCCTGGATGTTGTAGCGGTAGGCCTCGCGCTTGAGCACCGTGCCCTCGCCGAACCAGCCGCCGGGCGCGACGCCGGTGAAGGTGATCACCGCGCCCTGCGAGTCGTCGTTGCTCATCTTGAGCAGGCCGTCGAGCAGGCCGAACCAGTAGGTCGCGGGCCGCCCGATACGGCAGATCAGCTCACCCACCTGCACCTCGTTGACCACCAGGGCGTCCAGCGCGCGCTGGCGCTCGGCCGGGGTGAGGCTGTTCAGCCAGGGGATTTCGCCCAGCTCGTCCAGCGACGGCGGGCGGGCGGTGGCGCGCAGTGTCGCGCCGGAGCGCAGAGGGGTGGTGGACGGCATGACGAGGGCCTCTCACAGGGGACATCGGGGCCGGACGGCAAGGACTCACACCAGCAGCAGCGATGTGACCATCGCCAGCCCGATGCCCGCATACAGCACACGATAGCGCACTTGCAGGCGCCGTACGCTGACATGGGGCAGGCCCTCGCGCAAGGCCTGCCAGGTCCAGAAGGCGTGCACGGGATACGCCAGGGCGACCACCGCGACCAGCGCGTCGGGCACCCTCCCCTGCAGGGCCAGCGCCACCAACAGGGCGTTGGCCAGCGTGAACAGCCCGAAGGCCACCAGGAAGCAGGCACGCCGACCAAAGCAGACGGCGTTGGTCCGGATGCCGTTGCGCGCATCGGCCTCGGCGTCGCGGACTTCCTGCGTCAGGTGCCCGGCACTGAACACCACCGCAAAGAACAGCCCGATCACGGCCCCGCCGGCGTCGATTTCCCGGAACACGGCGTACCCCATCAGGAAGTGCAGCACCCCGGTGACGAAGTGCAGCAGGGAATTGGCCAGCGGCACGCCTTTGACCGACACCTGTGGCAGCGAATACAGGGCGCTCGCCATCATCAGCAGCAGCCCCAGCAGCAGCGGCGTGCGGCCCAGCCAGGCCAGCCCGGCCATGCTGAGCACGAGCGTGAGCAGCACCAGGACACCGATCTCCCGGCGGCTGATCCCGCGCTGCAGGAACACCCGCGACGCCCGGGCAGGGTCCCGGCTGTCGTGCTCGATGCCGGCCCAGTCGTTGAGCAGGAACACATGGGCCACCAGCGCCGCATTGGCCAGCACCAGCAACATCAGGAGGCCCACACGGGCGGTGTCCAGCGCCCCGATGGCAAAGACCGCGCCCAGCACCGGCGCACCCTGAAGCACCACGATCTCGTCGTACCGGATGCAGGCGAGCAGGGCCCGGCACCGGCGCGTGCCGGTCAAGCGGATGGTCATGGTCAACCCCCGGTGCCCAGGAAGATCCGCAGCCACATCGCGTAGCCGACGTCTTCCGACCAGTACCTGCGGGACACCGAGGCGCTGAGGTCGTTGTGATAGAGCATGGGCGGGTTGTTGCGCACCGCGGCGAACCGGTCGGCGGCCAGGGCCTCCAGCAGCGGCCGCGCTTCATCGGCGGTCGGCCGGTTGGTCGACCCCGGCCCCATCCGGGCGATCAGGCGCGCAGCATCGAGCCAGACCTGCTGCTCCGGGAACTCGGCCCGCACCCTGTCGGCGGGCAGCGCCAGGTCGCAGCCATGCGCCCGCAGGTCGGGCTGGCGCATCACCGGCACCAGCGGCGCCCGGCTGTAGTAGACCCAGAGCCGGTCCTGATCGACGCTGCGGCGCAGCGCCTGGCACAGTTCGCGGGCCGCGGGCGGGTCGTCCTGCGCCAGCCACATCAGCACGTGCATCTGGATGCCGATGTCCGCGGGGTTCGGGTCGGCGCCGGGGTTGAGGCACTGGTAGCCGCTTTCAGGCGACAGCCAGGTGCGGTAGAGGCCCTCTGCGGTGCGGTAGGCCTGAACGCCCGCCAGCGCCCGGGGACGCAGCGAGTGGCCGCCCGGCGCGATGCGCCAGACCAGCGCGGTGTCGTCGGCATCGGGCGTGATGGTGCACATGCCGGTCTCGCTCGTGGCCCGCCCGCCGGGTCTGCCGTGATAGCGCACCAGGCCACCGGGCTCGATCTGGTCGTTCAGATGCGCACGCGCCCGGTCCAGACCGGCCGACAGGCCCTCGGGGGTGCCCTCGGCCGCCAGCAGATCGATCATCAGGGCGGTGAGGTAGGTGTTCATTTCCTCCACCGGCCGCTCGTAGGTGGTGCCCCAGGTGTGCGCCGTGAACCAGTAGCCGTCGCCCTGCTGCCGGCGGTTGATCAGCCCCACCGCCAGGCGCGCACTGCGGGCGAGCCCGTCCTCGCCCGCCACGGGCCTCTCCATTGAAGCGGCGGGCGCCGCTGCCGGTTCGACGCGGATCGCCCGCAGCCCCACCACCAGCCCCCGCGGATCGCCGTTGGGCAGGGGCACGACCGTCGCACGGTCCAGTGCCAGCAGGCTCAGGAGATTGCGCCCGGCGTGCAGGCGGACACGGACCACGGCCGATGTCACGCCCTCGAAGCGGCGCTCGCCGCCCACCGGCAGGTCGTTGTGGAGCAGCATGAACCGCCGCCCCGGGACGGTCATGCCGGGGCCGGGCTCCATGTCGAACCGGAGGTCGACCTCGAGCGCCCGCCGGGACCAGAGGGCAAAACCGATCCCCTGGGCATACCCTTGTCCCAGCCACAGGAAGCCGCGCTCGTCGCCGCCGAGGTCGTTGACGGGCCAGGGGGTCTGCAGGGCCGATTCGTCCACCCCCACCTGCTCCTGCAACGCGCCCGAAACACCGATCAGGGGCGCCTCGGCCGGGGCCTCGAAGCTGCGCAAGGGTGCGTCGTTGCCTCCGGCGGCGCCGGTCACCTCGTACAGCCGTTGGCCAGCCGATCGCAGCAAGACCGGCTTCAGATCTTCCTGGGCATTGAGCCAGCGCACCATCCCGCGCGTGTCGACCGGGGGAAACCAGCGGAACAGCGCGCGTGCATCGTCCTGGATCAGCACATGGGTCACCCGCTCCGAAACGATCAGGCGGCGCATCCGCTCCTCGTCAAACGGCGCCGTTCCCCAGGGGACCACGGCGTTCGAATACCCGGTGCCAGGCGAGAACAGCGGGTAGTCGCGCACATCCTGGTGGCCCACCAGCAGCACCCGCGAACCCGGCGGCATGGCCGAACGCAGCACCTCGTCGAAGGGCTCGTTGACGTCGATGCCTGGCAGCGGATCGGTCATTGCCTGGCGCACCTCCTTTGCGAGACTCCGGACCGGCGGGTACACCGCATACACCAGCAGCAGGGCCAGCAGCCCCTGGACCAGGCGCCTGCGGGCCAGGCCGGCGGTCAGGCGCGGTGCGACTATCGCAAGCCCCAGCGGCAGCGCCAGGGCAAAAGGGCCGCAGAGAAACCGCGCGGGCACCTCGGAGTGGGCCATCCAGCGCGCGCCGAACAGCACCGCCCCCAGCAACGGAATGGCCAGCAGCGCCAGCGCGGCCACCCCGTCGAGCCGTCGGCGCGCCCTCAGGTGCCCGGCCAGCCGCCAGGCGGCGGCACCCAGCACCGGCAGCCACAGCAGCCCCCACAACGAGAACCGCGTGGCCTGTTCGGGCAGGGCGTACACGTACCGCCCCGGCCATGGACCCTCCGCCTCACCCGCCAGAGGCTGCCCGGCTCCGACCGCCGAAATGAGCCGGTTGGCGGTGGCGCTGAAGCCGGCCCGAACCTCGGGCGACCCCGGCGCGGCCGGCAACTCCAGCAGCAAGGACACGAACCGGATGGCATGGGTGTAGGCCACCTGCGGCGTGGTTTCGGCCTGCACCACCCGACGCACCTCCGGGGGCCCCATGGGGTGGTGGTAGCGGACCGTGTTGAAGGCCAGGGGAATGAGCAGGGTGCTCAGCACCCCCGCCCCCAGCAGGCCTGCACCGAAGGCCTTGAGCCGCGCCCCGACGCCGGCCGCCCCGGGGGCCCACCACAGGATCAGCAGCAGGCCAGGCAGCAGCGCCGCAGGAAACGACCGCACGTTGGTGCTCAGCGCGACAAACACCCCGAGGAAGAAACAGCGCAGTCCCGGCCTGTCTGCCCCGTCGCAAAGCGTCACCGCCCAGTAGGCCAGGCCCAGCAGCGAGAGCACCGACCAGACCTCCGGCTTCAGACCCGAAGCACTGGAGACGATCAGCGGCGTCGAGACCAGGATCAGCACCCCGGCCAGCGCGGCCGTCTGCCCCAACCGGAATGCCCGCAGCAGCAGGTACTGCCCGATGGCCGCCAGCGGCAACGCCAGACCGAACACCAGCCGCCCGGCGACCTCGGACTTGGTCAGCAGCACCGGCCACAGGAAGAACAGCTCGCTGCCGAAAGGCACCAGGTTCTGCCGGATGTTGTGGGTCTCGAAGGGAAACACCGTCGCGTGCTGGATCCAGTAGAGGACCCGCGAGGCGTGGTACATCCGGTCATCAAAGTGGTAGATCGGTTCCAGCGCCTGCCGCACCAGCGCCAGCAGGAGCACGCCGACGATGGCGCAAAGCAGCAGCAGGCCCCAGGCCGTGAGTCCGGTGAAGCGGGTGACCAAGGCAGCGCGCAGCCCTGGCCCGCCCGGCAGCGGCCCGGCCACGCCGCTGCGGCGCCAGCCGCCGGTGAGCGGAACCGTGGCCGCGGCCATGAGCACCTGCATCACGAGCCAGCCCGCAGGGGTCAGCTGGTGCGCCAGCGAGCTCAGACCGGTGATCGCGCCGACCTGAAGCAGGGCGGTGCCGACGAAGATCCAGTAGCGGTCGGCCGGCGTGTCGCAGAGGTGGCGGGCCCAGCGCAGGGACACCCAGGCCAGCAGGAGCAGGGAAACAGCAAAAGACATGAGGCAGGCAAGGTCCGGCGGCCGGTTCGCGTGGCGCAGCGCCGTGTTGATTCACTCCCTGGATTCCATTTGCCACGGCCACTGCAGCGACCACGCCGCACCAGAACGCCCAGACTTGCGGGCACCTGACAAACACCAGCGCACCATGCCGGAATTCCCTAGGGAAAGTCCTAGCAGGGTTGACCCCTCAATTGTCGTCGCACCGACAACATAACGTCAAACATCGGCCTACTATCCGCCCCATCGAATCAGGCGGTCACCGTCTTCCTGCCCGCCCGGCGGAAGACCCAAGGAGTCAAGCACATGCAAACCACCTTCCCCCGGCTGCTGCTGGACCACGCAACCCGGCGCCCCGACGCGCCGGCCATGCGTGAGAAGGAATACGGCATCTGGCAGACCACCAGCTGGTCTGCCATGGCACAGCTGGTCGAGGCCATTGCCTGCGGCCTGCACCAGGCTGGTCTCACCCGCGGCGAGCACCTGGTGGTGATCGGCGCCAACCGCCCCCGCCTCTACGCCACCATGCTGGCCGCGCAGTCGCTGGGAGCGATCCCGGTGCCGCTGTACCAGGACGCCGTGGCCAACGAGTGCGTGTTTCCGATCAACAACGCCGAGGTGCGCTTCGCGGTGGTGGAGGACCAGGAGCAGGTCGACAAGATGCTGGAAATCCAGCCCCAGTGCCCGCAGCTCGCGCACATCTTCTACGACGACCCGCGCGGCCTGCGCAAATACGACCAGCCCGGCCTGGGCGGGCTGGAAGAGCTGGTCGGCGCGGGCCAGGCCTTTGCCAAGGCACACCCCGGCTTCTTCCGCGAGGAGGTCGAGAAGGCGCAGCCTGGCGACGTCGCCGCCATGTTCTTCACCTCGGGCACCACCGGCAACCCCAAGGGCGTGGTCCACACCCACAGCACCCTGATCGACCGCGCGGCCGTCGGCGCGCGCTTTGACAAGCTGACCGAAAAAGACGAGGTGCTGGCCTACCTGCCGCCGGCCTGGATCGGGCAGAACATCTTCAGCTACGCCCAGTGGCTGGTGGCCGGCTACGTGGTGAACTGCCCCGAGTCGGGCGCCACCGTCACCATCGACCTCAAGGAGGTCGGCCCCACCTATTACTTCGCCCCTCCGCGCGTGTTCGAAGGCCTGCTCACCACGGTGATGATCCGCATGGAAGACGCTGGCGCGCTCAAGCGCAAGATGTTCCACGCCTTCATGGACGTGGCGCGCCGCGTCGGCCCCGCCAGGATGGACGGCAAGTCCGTGGGCTTCATGGACAACCTGAAATACGCACTGGGCAACCTGTTCGTCTACGGCCCGCTGCGCAACAGCCTGGGCATGAGCCGGGTGCGCGTGGCCTACACCGCGGGCGAGGCCATCGGCCCCGACCTGTTCAGCTTCTACCGCAGCATCGGCATCAACCTCAAGCAGCTCTACGGCTCCACCGAAACCGCCGTGTTCGTCTGCCTGCAGCCCGACCACGAGGCGCGCGCCGACACCGTGGGCGTGCCCTGTGAGGGCGTGGAGATCAAGCTCAGCGAGACCGGCGAGATCCTGGTGAAGTCGCCCGGCCTGCTCAAGGAGTACTACAAGAACCCCAAGGCCACCGAAGAGGTGCTGACCGCCGACGGCTGGTACCACACCAGCGACGCCGGCTTCATCGACGCCTCGGGCCACCTCAAGATCATCGACCGCGTGAAAGACGTGGGCCGCATCAAGGGCGGCAGCAACGACGGCGCCATGTTCGCGCCCAAGTACGTCGAGAACAAGCTCAAGTTCTTCTCGCAGATCAAGGAGGTGGTGGCCTACGGCGACCAGCGCGAGAAGGTCTGCGTGATGGTCAACATCGACTTCGAGGCCGTGGGAAACTGGGCCGAGCGCCGCAACCTGCCCTACGCCGGCTACACCGACCTGGCGCAGAAGCCCGAGGTCTATGAGCTGATCCGCGAGTGCGTGGAGAAGGTCAACGCCGACCTCAGCCGCGACACCCTGCTGGCCGGCAGCCAGATCAGCCGCTTCCTGGTGCTGCACAAGGAGCTGGACGCCGACGACGGCGAACTCACCCGCACCAACAAGGTCCGCCGCGGCTTCATCGCCGAGAAGTACAGCGTGCTCGTGGACGCGCTCTACGGCGGCAAGGCCGAGCAGTACATCGAAACCCAGGTCAAGTTCGAGGACGGTCGCACCGGCAGCGTGAGCGCCACACTGAAGATCAGCGACGCCAAGACGTTTGCACCTGTGAAAGCCGCAGCATGAGCCAGAAAACAATCGGCGACGTCATCCTCGACGTCCAGAACATCAGCCTGCGCTTCGGTGGCGTCAAGGCGCTCACCGACATCTCGTTCAACGTCAAGGAGCACGAGATCCGCGCCATCATCGGCCCCAACGGCGCGGGCAAGAGCTCCATGCTCAACTGCATCAACGGCGTCTACCAGCCGCAGGAAGGTCAGATCACCTTCCGCGGCCAGCACTTCAAGCACATGAACAGCCGCCAGGTGGCCGAGATGGGCATCGCGCGCACCTTCCAGAACCTGGCGCTGTTCAAGGGCATGAGCGTGATCGACAACATCATGACCGGCCGCAACCTGCGCATGAAGAGCAACCTGTTCCTGCAGGCGCTTCGCATCGGCCCGGCCCAGCGCGAAGAAGAGCAGCACCGCGAGTTCGTCGAGCACATCATCGACTTCCTCGAAATCCAGGCCTTCCGCAAGACCCCTGTGGGCCAGTTGCCCTACGGCCTGCAAAAGCGCGTGGACCTGGGCCGCGCCCTGGCGATGGAGCCGCAGGTGCTGCTGCTGGACGAACCCATGGCCGGCATGAACCTGGAAGAGAAGCAGGACATGAGCCGTTTCATCCTCGACGTGAACGACGAGTTCGGCACCACCATCGTGCTGATCGAGCACGACATGGGCGTGGTGATGGACATCAGCGACCGCGTGGTGGTGCTGGACTACGGCAAGAAGATCGGTGACGGCACGCCCGAGGAAGTGCGCACCAACGAAGAAGTCATCAGCGCGTACCTCGGTACGAGCCACTGAACCCGGAGACGACACCATGGGATTCTTTCTCGAAACCCTCTTCGGCGGCCTGATGGCCGGCATGCTCTATTCGCTGGTGGCGCTGGGCTTCGTGCTGATCTTCAAGGCCTCGGGCGTCTTCAACTTCGCGCAGGGCGCGATGGTGCTGTTCGCCGCGCTGGCCATGGCCCGCTTCTCCCAGTGGATTCCGCAGTGGCTGGGCATCGAAAGCAAGCTGCTGGGCAATGTGCTGGCCTTCATCGTGGCGGCCGGCTGCATGTTCATCCTGGCCTGGCTGATCGAACGCCTGGTGCTGCGCCACCTGGTCAACCAGGAAGGCGTGACGCTGCTGATGGCCACGCTGGGCATCACCTACTTCCTCGATGGCCTGGGCCAGACCATCTTCGGCTCGGACATCTACCCGATCGACGTCGGCATGCCCAAGGATCCGGTGTTCCTGTTCGAGAACGTGTTCGAGGGCGGCGTGCTGGTGAACCAGGAGGACATCATCGCGGCCGTCATCGCGGCCTGCCTGGTCGCCGCGCTGTCGCTGTTCTTCCAGAAGACCAGCACCGGCCGCGCGCTGCGTGCGGTGGCCGACGACCACCAGGCGGCGCAGTCCATCGGCATCCCGCTCAATCGCATCTGGGTCATCGTCTGGTGCGTGGCCGGCATCACCGCCCTGGTGGCCGGCGTGATCTGGGGCTCCAAGCTGGGCGTTCAGTTCTCGCTCACCACCGTCGCCCTGCGCGCGCTGCCCGTGATCATCCTGGGCGGCCTGACCTCGGTGCCCGGCGCCATCATCGGCGGCCTGATCATCGGCGTGGGCGAGAAGCTCTCGGAGGTCTACCTCGGCCCCATGGTCGGCGGCGGCATCGAGATCTGGTTTGCCTATGTGCTGGCGCTGGTGTTCCTGCTGTTCCGTCCGCAAGGGCTGTTCGGCGAAAAGATCATCGACCGCGTGTAAGGAGACAAGAACATGTTCTATCGCGAAAACGGCCAGTTCAAGACCTCCTACCGCGCCGACCAGCAGATCTTCCCGATCGCACAGGACCGCTGGGCCATCCTCGCCCTCATCGCGTTCGCCTTCGTCGGCGTGCCGATGCTGGCCGACGAATACCTGTTCCGCGCCATCTTCATCCCGTTCCTGATCCTGTCGCTGGCCGCCCTGGGCGTGAACATCCTGGTGGGGTATTGCGGCCAGATCTCGCTGGGGTCGGGGGCCTTCATGGCCGTGGGCGCCTACATGGCCTACAACACCTACATCCGCATCGAAGGCATGCCACTGATCCTGGCGCTGCTGTCCGGCGGCTTCTTCGCCACGCTGGTGGGCATCTTCTTCGGCTTCCCCAGCCTGCGCGTCAAGGGGCTGTACCTGGCTGTGGCCACGCTGGCGGCGCAGTTCTTCTGCGACTGGGCCTTCCTGCGCGTGGGCTGGTTCACCAACAACAACGCGTCCGGGTCGGTGTCGGTGTCGAACCTGCAGGTGCTGGGCATGCCCATCGAGACCCCGTTGCAGAAGTACCTGTTCTGCCTGGCCTTCCTGGTGGTGTTTGCCCTGCTGGCCAAGAACCTGGTGCGCAGCTCGATCGGCCGCGAATGGATGGCCATCCGCGACATGGACGTGGCCGCCGCTGTGATCGGCATCCGCCCCAAGTACGCCAAGCTGTCGGCCTTCGCGGTGAGCTCCTTCATCGTCGGCGTGGCTGGCGCGCTCTGGGGCTTCGTGCACCTCGGGTCCTGGGAACCGGCGGCCTTCTCGATCGACCGCTCTTTCCAGCTGCTGTTCATGGTGATCATCGGCGGCATGGGGTCGATCATGGGCAGCTTTTTCGGCGCCGCCTTCATCGTGCTGCTGCCGATCTTCATCGAACGCATCAGCCTGCTGGTCGGCCTCTCGACCGCAGCCGCCGCCCACATGACCTTCATGGTGTTCGGCGCGCTCATCGTCTGGTTCCTGATCGTGGAACCCCACGGCCTGGCCAAGCTGTGGAGCATTGGCAAGCAGAAGCTTCGCCTCTGGCCTTTCCCCCATTGATTGCCTTTTCTTTCTGTGTGTGCCTGACCTGTCCTTAAGGAGACAAAGCGATGAAAGTACGTAACCTGGTTCTCTCCGTGTCGCTGGCCTGTGCCGCCCTCTCGGGCGCGGTGGTCCCGACGGCTGCCATGGCCCAGGCCAAGGAGCAGTTCTTCCCGGTGCTGGTCTACCGCACCGGTGCCTACGCCCCCAACGGGGTGCCATGGGCCAACGGCTATGTGGACTACCTCAAGCTGGTCAATGCCCGCGGTGGCATCAACGGCGTGAAGCTCAGCTTCGAAGAGTGCGAGACCGGCTATGCCACCGACAAGAGCGTGGAGTGCTATGAGCGCCTGAAAGGCAAAGGCGCCACCGTGTTCCAGCCCCTGTCCACCGGCGCCACCTTTGCCCTGACCGAGAAGGCACCGATCGACAAGATCCCGCTGATCACGGCTGGCTATGGCCGCAGTGAATCGGCCGATGGCGGTGTGTTCAAGTGGAACTTCCCGCTGGCCGGCACCTACTGGGTGGCCGCAGACGCCATCATCCAGCAGCTGGGCAAGAAGGAAGGTGGCCTCGCCAGCCTCAAAGGCAAGAAGATCGCGCTGGTCTACCACGACAGCCCCTTCGGCAAGGAACCCATTCCGCTGCTGCAGGAACGCGCTTCGCAACTGGGCTTCCAGCTGAGCCTGCTGCCCGTGACCGCCCCTGGCGTCGAGCAGAAGGCCACCTGGCTGCAGGTGCGCCAGCAGCGCCCCGACTACGTGGTGCTGTGGGGCTGGGGCGTGATGAACTCCACCGCGCTGAAGGAAGCCCAGGCCACCGGCTACCCGCGCGAGAAGATGTACGGCGTGTGGTGGGCAGGTGCCGAGCCGGACGTCAAGGACGTCGGCCAGGGCGCCAAGGGCTACAACGCCGTCACGATGCAGCACGGCACGGAAAAGGGCGCCGATGTGGTCAAGGAAATCCTGTCCAAACTGCACGACAAGGGCCAGGGCACCGGACCGAAGGAAGAAGTGGGCGACGTGCTCTACATGCGCGGTCTGATGAGCGCCATGTTTGCAGTCGAAGGCGTGCGCCAGGCTCAGGAAAAGTACGGAAAGGGCAAGGTCGTGACCGCCGAGCAGGCCCGCTGGGGTTACGAGAACCTCAACCTGACACAGGCCAAGCTCGACGCCCTGGGTTTCAAGGGCGTGATGCGCCCGGTGTCCACCAGCTGCCAGGACCACATGGGCGCGAACTGGGCCCGCGTGCACACCTGGGACGGCAGCAAGTGGCAATTCACCAGCGACTGGCTGCAGGCCGATGAACAGATCATCAAGCCAATGGTCAAAGCCGCCGCCGACAAGTACGCCGCCGAGAAGAAGCTGACCCGTCGCGCCGCGTCGGACTGCGGAAGCTGATCGGTGTCACCCCTGGTCGCTGGTTCGCCAGCGACCATCTGCAAGGCCGGTGCGCCGAGCCTTGCAAATGGTCCAGAAGGAAACACCATGAGCACCAATCCCAACATCGTTCTCAACGTCAACGGCATCGAGGTCATCTACAACCACGTGATCCTCGTGCTCAAGGGCGTTTCCCTGAACGTGCCCGAAGGCAAGATCGCGGCCATCCTGGGCGGCAACGGCGCGGGCAAGACGACCACGCTGCGCGCCATCTCCAACCTGCTCAAGGGCGAGCGTGGCGAGGTCACCAAGGGCAGCATCGAGCTGCGCGGCGAGCGCATCGAGAACCTGTCGCCCGCCGACCTGGTCAACCGCGGCGTGGTGCAGGTGATGGAGGGGCGCCACTGCTTCGCGCACCTGACCATCGAGGAAAACCTGATGACGGGGTCCTACACGCGCACCGACAAGGCCGAGGTCGCGCGCAACCTGGAGAAGGTCTACAACTACTTCCCGCGCCTCAAGACGCGCCGCACCTCGCAGGCGGCCTACACGTCTGGTGGCGAGCAGCAGATGTGCGCCATCGGCCGCGCGCTCATGGCTAACCCCAGCGTGGTGCTGCTGGACGAGCCCTCGATGGGCCTGGCACCGCAGATCGTGGAGGAGGTGTTCGAGATCGTGAAGGACCTGAACACCAAGGAGAAGGTCACCTTCCTGATCGCCGAACAGAACACCAACATGGCCCTGAAGTACGCCGACTACGGCTACATCATGGAAAGCGGTCGCATCGTGATGGACGGCGCCGCCGGCGACCTGCGCAACAACGAGGACGTCAAGGAGTTCTACCTGGGCATGGGCGGCGGTGAGCGCAAGTCGTTCAAGGACGTCAAGAGCTACAAGCGCCGCAAGCGCTGGCTGGCCTGATCCCGCATCCCATCAACCCGAGGCTTCCTACACCATGAGCGAACACTTCGACGCCCTGGAAACCCGCTCCCCTGCCGAGCGCGAGGCGGCGCAGATGGCCGCGCTGCCGGGGCAGCTGGCCCACGCCAAACAGAACAGCGCGGCATTTGCCGACATCCTGCGCGACATCGACGTGTCGGGCATCAACAACCGCACCGCCCTGACGCGCATCCCGGTCACGCGCAAGAGCGAGCTGCTGGAGCGCCAGAAGGCCAAGCGGCAGCACGACGCCTTCGGCGGTTTCTCGGCCCTGGTGCGCGGCCCGGCCATGTCGCGCATCTTCGCCAGCCCGGGTCCCATCTACGAACCCGAGGGCGCGGGCAAGGACTACTGGCGCGCCGGCCGCGCGCTGTTCGCCGCAGGCTTCCGCGCCGGCGACCTGGTGCACAACAGCTTCAGCTACCACATGACCCCGGGCGCCTTCATCCTGGAATCGGGCGCACATGCGGTGGGCTGCACCGTGTTCCCCGGCGGTGTCGGGCAGACCGAGCAGCAGCTCGAAGCCATGGTCGACCTCAAGCCCAATGCCTACACCGGCACGCCCAGCTTCCTGCGCATCCTGCTGGAGAAGGCGGCCGAGGCCGGCATCGCCCTGCCGAGTCTGACCAAGGCCTCGGTGGGCGGCGAGGCCTGCCCGCCCAGCCTGACGGCCTGGTTCAAGGAGCGCGGCGTCGACGTCTACCAGACCTACGCCACCGCCGACCTGGGCCTGGTGGCCTACGAGACGCCCTCGCGCGAAGGGCTGGTGCTGGACGAGAGCGTGATCGTCGAGATCGTGCGCCCCGGCACCGGCACACCGGTGGACGAAGGCGAGGTGGGCGAACTGGTGGTGACCACGCTCAACACCGCCTACCCGCTGGTCCGCTTCGGCACCGGCGACCTCTCGGCCATCCTGCCGGGCCAGTGCCCCACCGGCCGCACCGCACCACGCATCAAAGGATGGATGGGCCGCGCCGACCAGACCACCAAGATCAAGGGCATGTTCGTACACCCCTCGCAGGTGGCCGAAATCACCCGTCGCTTCCCCGAGGTGAAGAAGGCCCGGCTGGTGGTGAGCGGCGAGATGGCCAGCGATGCCATGTGCCTCCAGGTGGAAGCCACCGAAGTCGGCGACGGCCTTCGCGAGCGCATCGAGACCGCAATCCGGGAGGTGACCAAGCTGCGCGGCGACGTGCAGGTGGTGCGCCCCGGCAGCCTGCCCAACGACGGCAAGGTGATCGAAGACGCACGCAGCTACAAGTGAGCGCAGGCGCCTCAGTCAAAGGGTTTCCACCGAGGCCTGGCTAAGTAATTTCCGCCATGACCGGCGCTGTGTGGCGCACTACCATGCGATTCTGAACATCCCATAGGAGCACCCACATGAAGAAGATCCTGGCCTTTGCCCTGACCGCCGCCGTTTCGGCCGGCGCATTTGCCCAAGGCTTCCCCAGCAAGCCCATCACCCTGGTGGTGCCCTTTGCCGCTGGTGGCCCCACCGACCTGGTGGCCCGCCAGCTCGCCGAAGCCATGCGCAAGCCGCTGGGCGGCGCTTCGGTCGTGGTCGAGAACGCCGCCGGCGCCGGCGGCACCATCGGTGCCGCCAAGGTGGCCCGCGCCGCGCCGGACGGCCACACCCTGCTGGTCTGGCACATCGGCATGGCCGCCACCGCCAGCCTCTACCGCAAGCTGCCCTACAAGCCGCTGGAGGACTTCGAGTACCTGGGCATGATCAACGACGTGCCGATGACGCTGCTGGGCTCGCCCAAGCTGCCCGCCGCCACCTACCGCGACTTCGAGAACTACATCCGCGCCAACGGTGGCAAGCTGAACCTGGCCCACGCCGGTCTGGGTTCCGCCTCGCACCTGTGCGGCCTGATGTGGCAGTCCGCGGTCAAGCTGGACAAGGCCATGACCACCATCGCCTACCGCGGCACGGGCCCGGCCATGAACGACCTGATCGGCGGGCAGGTGGACGTGATGTGCGACCAGACCACCAACACCACCGCGCAGATCGAAGGCGGTCGTGTCAAGGCTTTCGCTGTCACCACGGCCAAGCCGCTGTCCGGCCACAAGCTGCTCAAGGACTACCCGTCGCTGCAGGAAATGGGCCTCAAGGGCTTCAACCTGACCATCTGGCACGCCATGTACGCACCGAAGGGCACGCCGGCGGATGTGCAGAAGAAGCTCAACGACGCTCTGCAGGTCGCGCTGAAGGACCCGGACTTCGTCAAGAAGCAGGCCGAGCTGGGCGCTCTGGTGGTCACCGACAACCGCGTGACCCAGGCTGGTCACAAGGCCTTCGTTGCCAGCGAAATCACCAAGCTCAAGACCGCAATCGACGCTGCCGGCGAATTCGCCGACTGACCATCCGGGACCGGGCCGCCAGCCCGGCCAACGAACGACAGCCCGCTGATGCGGGCTGTTTCGTTTCCGGGGCCCGGGGGGCTTGGAGGCGTCAAACGCCCCAGACGATCTCCACCTCGGCCTTGGCGCAGCGCTGGAGCATCTCGATGAACGGCGCACTGCGCATGCGCAGGCTGACCGCCTCGAACTGCGGCTCTGGCTCACCCTTGGCCAGCGCCTCTTCCTTCATCTGCTGCTGCGCCGCCTCTTCGGCCTGCACCGCGGCGCGCAGGGCGGCGATGGCGCCAGGCATTTCCTCGGGCCGGATGATGCCGGAGGACGAAGCATCCTTGCCCAGGATGTCCAGGATGTGCTTGCCGCTGGGCGCCAGCATCACCAGATCGCCGGTTTCGCGGGACTTGAATCGGTACAGGGACATTCGGGACTCCTCCACTGAGAACACTGCACAGCATTCTTGCACCGTTCGGCGGGAAGCCCGTCCGCCCCTTCCCCCCTGCGGGTTAACCCGGTTGTTCGCATTTAGTTCAAGCCTAAACTAATCAGGCATGAACACACCCACTCCAGCGCTGAGGCGCATCCTGTGCATCGGTGGCGGTCCGGCGGGCCTCTATTTCGGCCTGCTCATGAAGCGGCGCTTCCCGGCGCTGGAGGTGACCGTGGTCGAGCGCAACCGGCCCTACGACACCTTCGGCTGGGGCGTCGTGTTCTCCGACCAGACCCTGGTCAACCTGCGCCGGGCCGACCCCGAGACCGCGCAGGCCATGCAGGACGCCTTCAACCACTGGGACGACATCGAGGTGTTCTACAAGGGCGCCAGCGTGCGCTCCGGTGGCCACGGCTTCATCGGCATCGGCCGCAAGCGCCTGCTCAACATCCTGCAGGAACGCTGCGAGGCCCTGGGCGTGAAGCTGGTGTTCGAGACCGATGTCACAGACGACCAGGCGCTCGCGCAACAGTACGGCGCCGACCTGGTGATCGCCAGCGACGGCCTGAACAGCCGCATCCGCACGCGCTACGAAAGCACCTTCCAGCCCGACATCGACACCCGGCTGTGCCGCTTCGTCTGGCTGGGCACGAAGAAGACCTTCGACGCCTTCACCTTCGCCTTCGAACAGACCGAACACGGCTGGTTCCAGGCACACGCCTACAAGTTCGACGACGAGACCTCGACCTTCATCGTCGAAACGCCGGAGCACGTGTGGAAGGCGCACGGCATCGAGGACATGAGCCAGGAAGACGGCGTCGCGTTCTGCGAGAAGCTGTTCGCGAAATACCTGGACGGCAACGCCCTGATCAGCAACGCCAAGCACCTGCGCGGCTCGGCCAACTGGATCCGCTTCCCGCGCGTGATCTGCAACACCTGGGTCCACCACCAAGACATTGCGGGCAAACAGACCCCCATCGTGCTGATGGGCGACGCCGCGCACACCGCGCACTTCTCCATCGGCAGCGGCACCAAGCTGGCGCTGGAAGACGCGATCGACCTGGCCGACGAGTTCACAGACAACGCCGGCGCCGACATGGCCACCGTGCTGCAGGGCTACGAGGCCCGACGCAGCGTCGAGGTGCTCAAGATCCAGAACGCCGCACGCAACTCCACCGAGTGGTTCGAACATGTGGACCGCTACACCGGCATGGAGATCCAGCAGTTCGCCTACTCGCTGCTCACGCGCAGCCAGCGCATCAGCCACGAGAACCTGCGCCTGCGCGACGCGAAGTGGCTCGAAGGCTACGAAGACTGGTTGCAGTCCCGCGCCGGCGGCCGCAGCGCCGGTGGCAAGCCCACTCCGCCCATGCTGCTGCCGCTCAAAGTGCGCGGCGTTGAACTCAAGAACCGCATCGTCGTCTCCCCGATGGCGCAGTACAAGGCGCAGGACGGCGTGGTCGGCGACTGGCACCTGATGCACCTGGGCGCGCGCGCCGTGGGCGGCGCTGCGCTGGTGATGGTCGAGATGACCAGCCCGACGCCGGAGGGCCGCATCACCCCCGGCTGCCCCGGCCTGTGGAACGACGCGCAGCAGGCCGCGCTGGCCCGCATCGTGGACTTTGCGCGCCAGAACGGTGGCGCCAGGATGGGTCTGCAGCTCGGTCACAGCGGCCCCAAAGGCTCGACACAGCTCGGCTGGGAGGCGATGGACGAGCCACTGGCCACGGGCAACTGGCCGCTGCTGTCGGCCAGCGCCCTGCCCTATGGTCAGCAGAACCAGGTCCCCAAGGCCATGACCCGCGCCGACATGGACGCGATGACCGCAGCCTTCGTCGAGTCCACACAACGCGCCGCAGCGGCCGGCTTCGACTGGCTGGAGCTGCACTGCGCGCACGGCTACCTGCTCTCGGCCTTCATCTGCCCGCTGACCAACCAGCGCAGCGACGGGTACGGCGGTTCACTGGAGAACCGCTGCCGCTACCCGCTCGAAGTTTTTGCGGCGATGCGCGCCGCCTGGCCCGCCGACAAACCCATGAGCGTGCGCATCTCGGCGCACGACTGGGCACCCGGCGGCAACACACCCGACGACGCGGTCGCCATCGCGCGACTGTTCAAGGCCGCCGGCTGCGACGTGATCGACGTGTCCTCGGGCCAGACCACGCGGCAGGCCAAGCCGGTCTACGGCCGCATGTACCAGACACCGTTTGCCGACCGCATCCGCAACGAGGTCAACATCCTCACCATGGCCGTCGGAGCGATCAGCGAGGCCGACCACGCCAACAGCATCATCGGCGCCGGACGCGCCGACCTCTGCGCCGTGGCCCGCCCGCACCTGGCCGACCCGGCCTGGACGCTGCACGAAGCGGCGAAGCTGCAGACCCGCGCCATCGACTGGCCCTTGCCCTACCTGAGCGGCCGCGACCAGCTCTACCGCGAAGTCGCGCGCCAGCAGGCCCTTCAGGGCGCGGTCGTGACACAAGACCCGGCCGAAACCTCATGACCACCATCGACACCCTCGACCTCGAAGCCCGCGCCCACAGCGAACACGCGCAGGAGCTGCGCCTGTGGCTGCGCCTGCTGGCCTGCTCGCAGCTGATCGAAAAGCGCGTGCGCACCGGCCTGCGCGAGCAGTTCGACACCACGCTGCCGCGCTTCGACCTCATGGCCCAGCTCGAACGCCACCCCGAGGGCCTGAAGATGAAGGAGCTGTCGCAGCGCCTCATGGTCACCGGCGGCAACGTCACCGGCATCACCGACCAGCTGGTGGCCGAAGGGCTGGTGGAGCGCGCGGGCGTCGAGGGCGACCGCCGCGCCTTTCTCGTGCGCCTCACGCCCGAAGGCCGCAACGCCTTCGAACGCATGGCGGTGCAGCACGAGCAATGGATCGTGCAGGCCTTCGAAGGCCTGAGCCCCAAGGACCTGGACCATCTCCACAAGCTGCTCGGCAAGGTGAAGCAGCACCAACTGGACCTCGAATGAAACACCCCATCCCCGACCACAACCCCATGCGCGGCCAGTTCCGCGCCGTCGCCACCGAGCAGCCCAGCCACTTCGCGCTCAGCGTGGCCAACGGCGTGGCCACCGTCACGCTCAACCGGCCCGAGCGCAAGAACCCGCTGACCTTCGACTCCTACGCCGAGCTGCGCGACTGGTTCCTGGGCCTGCAGCGCGCCACCGACATCAAGGCGGTGGTGGTCACTGGCGCGGGTGGCAACTTCTGCTCCGGCGGCGACGTGCACGAGATCATCGGCCCGCTCACCAAGATGACCATGCCCGAGCTGCTGGCCTTCACCCGCATGACGGGCGCGCTGGTCAGCGCCATGCGCGCCTGCCCGCAGCCCATCGTGGCCGCGCTGGATGGTGTCTGTGCCGGCGCCGGCGCGATGATGGCGCTGGCCTCCGACCTGCGCCTCGGCACGCCCGCCGCCACGGTGGCCTTCCTGTTCACCCGCGTCGGCCTGGCCGGCGCCGACATGGGCGCCTGCGCCCTGCTGCCGCGCATGATCGGCCAGGGCCGCGCGAGCGAACTGCTGTTCACCGGCCGAGCCATGAGCGCGCAAGAAGGCCACGCCTGGGGCTTCTTCAACGCGCTGCACGAAAGCGAAGTCCTGCTGCCGGCTGCGCACAAGCTGGCGTCGCAGCTGGCGCAAGGCCCGACCTTCGCCCACGGCATGACCAAGACCATGCTGCACCAGGAATGGGCCATGACGCTGGACCAGGCCATCGAGGCCGAAGCGCAGGCCCAGGCCATCTGCATGCAGACGCAGGACTTCCGCCGGGCGTACGAAGCGTTCGCAGCGAAACAAAGACCCGTCTTTGAAGGGGACTGAAATGGTCGCCTTCGAACACCCCCATCCGCACGGCGCGCTGGCCCCCACCGCGCACCTGGAGCTGCCCTTCTTCGAGGATGCGCACCGGGCGCTGGCCAACGGCCTGGTGGCCTGGGCGCGCGAACAGCGCGTCGATGAAACCGACGACCGCGCCGCCTGCAAGGACTGGGTGCGGCGCCTGGGCGCGGCAGGCTGGCTGCGCTACTGCGTGCCCGAAGCGCATGGCGGCGCCCTGCCCGCGCTCGATTCGCGCGCGCTGGTCATCCTGCGCGAGACGCTCGCGTTCCACTCGCCACTGGCCGACTTTGCATTCGCCATGCAAGGGCTGGGCAGCGGCGCCATCACGCTGGCCGGCACGCCCGCACAGAAGGCCGCCTACCTGCCCGCCGTCGCCGCAGGCGAGAAGATCGCCGCCTTCGCCCTGAGCGAGCCCGAGGCCGGCTCCGACGTGGCCGCCATGGCGCTGCGTGCCACGCCTTCTGCCACCGGCTGGGAATTGAACGGCCAGAAGACCTGGATCAGCAACGGTGGCATGGCCGACTTTTATGTCACCTTCGCCAAGACAGAGCCCGATGCCGGCGCGCGCGGCATCAGCGCCTTCATCGTCGACGCCGACACTGCGGGCCTGGACAGCAGCGCCCACATCCAGGTGATGGCACCGCACCCGCTGGCCACGCTCACCTTCAGTGGCTGCACCGTTGCGCAGGAAGCGTTGCTGGGCAACGCCAACGGAGGTTTCAAGCTCGCCATGCAGACGCTCGACATCTTCCGCGCCTCAGTTGCCGCTGCTGCCCTGGGCATGGCGCGCCGCGCCTTCGCCGAAGCGGTGGCGCACGCCAAGCAACGCAAGATGTTCGGCCAGACCCTGGGGGACTTCCAGCTCACGCAGGCACGGCTGGGCGAGATGGGCGCGCTCATCGACGCTGCCGCGATGCTCACCTATCGCGCCGCCTGGCTGCGCGACCGCAGCTCCTCCTGCGGCGCCGGCACACCGGCTTACACCGCGGCGGCGGCGGCGGCCAAGCTCACGGCCACCGAGAACGCGCAGAAGGTCATCGACATGGCATTGCAGATGTTCGGCGGCCGCGGCGTGCAGGTGGGCACCGTGGTGGAACACCTGTACCGCGACATCCGCTCGCTGCGCATCTACGAGGGTGCGAGCGAAGTGCAACTGCTCATCCTCGGCAAACACGCCCTGAAGGCCTGAACCGGAGACCCGCATGGCCCAACACCCTTCCGCCCAGACCGACCGGTTCGTGCACGACCGCCTGCCACCACCGGACCATTGGCCCGAGTTGCGCTACGACCTGCCAGAACTGCAGGCGCTGCCCCAACAGCTCAACGTGGTGCAGGCGCTGTTCGACCGCGCCTTCGCCGCCGGCCACGCGGACCGACCGCTGTTCCGCAGCGACGAACGCACCCTGAGCTACGCCCAGGCCCGTGCCGAGGTGAACCGGTTCGCCAACGTGCTCGCCGGCCTGGGCCTGCAGCCGGGCAACCGCGTGCTGCTGCGCGGCGGCAACTCCATCGCCATGGCGCTGGCCTGGCTGGCCGTGGTGCAGAGCGGCCTGATCGCGGTGGCCACCATGCCGCTGCTGCGCGCCACCGAGCTCAAGAGCATCATCGACAAGGCCCAACCATCGGCCGCGCTGTGCGACGTGAAGCTGCAGGACGAGCTCAAGGCTGCGCTGGCGCAAGGCCCGGACACGGCCACCATGCCGCTGTGTCTGTTCAATACCGGCGACGCCGCGGTGGTGCTGGACCATTCTCTTGAAGCGCTGGCCCGCCACGCCAGCGACCAGGCCGCGCCCTGCCCCACCAGCGCCGACGACATCGCGCTGCTGGCCTTCACCTCTGGCACCACCGGCAGCCCGAAAGCGGCGGTGCACACCCACCGCGACGTGCTGGCCGCCTGCGAAACCTGGCCGCGCCATGTGCTGCGCGCCACCCCCGACGACATCGTCATCGGCTCGCCGCCACTGGCTTTCACCTTTGGTCTGGGCGGCCTGCTGGTGTTCCCCATGTGGGCCGGCGCCTCGGTGTACTTCCCGAGCATCCCGTACACCCCCGAGGCCATGGTGAAGCTGATCGGCCAGGTCGGCGCCACCATCTGCTATACCGCGCCTACTTTCTATCGGCAGATGGCGGCGTTCGCGAAGCAGCACGGCATTGGCCGATTGCGTCTCAGCGTCAGCGCCGGCGAGGGCCTGCCCGACGCGACACGCCAGCTGTGGAAGGAGGCGAGTGGGCTGGAGATGCTGGACGGCATCGGCGCCACCGAGATGTTCCACATCTTCATCTCGGCCGCGCCTGAGGATGTGAAGCGGGGCGCCATCGGGCGTGTGGTGCCGGGCTACGAAGCCAAGATCGTCGACGAACAGGGCAACGACCTGCCACGCGGCCAGGTCGGCCGGCTGGCCATCAAAGGGCCGACGGGCTGCAAGTACCTGGACGACGCCCGCCAGGCGAACTACGTGGAAGGCGGCTGGAATTTCCCCGGCGACGCCTTCCTGCAGGACGAAGATGGGTATTTCATCTACCAGGCGCGCACCGACGACATGATCATCACCGCCGGCTACAACGTGGCTGGGCCCGAGGTAGAGGCC
This sequence comes from Hydrogenophaga pseudoflava NBRC 102511, assembly GCF_001592285.1. GTDB lineage: Bacteria > Pseudomonadota > Gammaproteobacteria > Burkholderiales > Burkholderiaceae_C > Hydrogenophaga > Hydrogenophaga pseudoflava. The sequence continues at coordinate 220,384 of NZ_BCWQ01000005.1, forward strand.
GCGCTGCTGCAGCACCCGGCGGTGGCCGAATGCGGCGTGGTCGGCAAGGCCGACGATGAGCGCGGCATGATCATCCTCGCCTACGTGGTGCTCAAGCCCGGTCAGGCGGCCGACGCCGACCAGGTGAAGACCCTGCAGGATCACGTCAAGCACACGCTGGCGCCCTACAAATACCCGCGCGAGGTGCGCTTCGTCAGTTCGTTGCCTCGCACCGAAACCGGCAAGCTGCAGCGCTTCGCGCTGCGCAAGATGGCCTCCGAGGCCGTGACCTGAACTTCAAGAAAGACCCGTCCCCATGCAATTCCTGCAACCGCCCGGCTGGGCCATCCCCAAGGGCTACGCGAACGGCGTGGCCACCCGAGGCACCCTCGTCTTCGTTGGAGGCCAGATCGGCTGGAACGGTGAACAGCAGTTCGAAAGCGACGACTTCATCGACCAGACCAGGCAGGCCCTGCAGAACGTTCACGCGGTGCTGTCCTGTGCAGGCGCCGGCCCCGAGCACATGGTTCGTATGACCTGGTACATCACCGACCGCGACGAGTACAACAGCCGCCTGCGCGAGTTGGGGACCGCATACCGCGAAGTGATGGGCAAGTGCTTCCCGGCCATGACCTGCGTGGAGGTCAGTCGGCTGGTGGAAGCGCGTGCCAGGGTCGAGATCGAGGTCACTGCGGTGGTGCCGGACTAAACCAGGAACCGCAAAAGAGCCACGAACAAAAAAGCCCGCAACTGCGGGCTTTTTGAGGAACTCTGGTTAGTTCCGGATTGGTTGCGGAGGCAAGATGGTTATGAGGCTACGCCTTTTACAGACATGTAATACGTTCTAGATCGGCGTAGAAAAGCATAAATCTTTGAATTCAGGTGATTTTTGGGGCTAGACTGACTGTCAAGCGAGGCAGCGTGAGCACCAAATGAAACCGTTCGAAGTCACCGAGATCGACACCACTCGATCAAACAGCCCCCGCGATTCTTCAGCGGATGGGACCTTTGGGCTTTCTCAAACGCTGTCACAGTTGGCGACGTGGGCGATTCGACATGACGTGATCAGCCCACTCCTGCAGGTCCTCGAAGCCAGCGACTGCGGGGATACACACGCTGTCTACGCAGGCACCGTTCTTTCTTACTTGCGACATCCCGGTGTCTTCACCTGCCTGCAAGACTGGACGGCAGAGCGCCCATTCATATATGACATCAAGCGGCTGGTCGACGCCTGCTCCGTCTCCCCCGAGGTCTTCAGGCGGTTCCCGCCAATGCCACGCGAACAGGCCGCCTCACGCCAGCTGATTGGCCGACTTTCCAAGGTACCTGTGGTTGCACTAGTAGCCAGACCTGTCGACTCCACACTGAAGGACCAAGGTGCCTGGCTTGAAATCATCCGTGCCTGGTGCTTCGTCCAGCACCTCGATGCTGTGTACGCGGGCAGGACCGTGGACAAGTACCTCGCCATGGTCACCGACAAAATCCGCCTGGCAGTGGACCGTGGAGTTGACTGGCAGGAATTCGTCTATCGGCTCGAGGGTCCAAAAGACACATTTCATGGGCTGACTCAGCACCTAGCCGTCAAATCCGTCAGCCTTTTGGAAAGCCGGGAAGAAAAGACCGGCATGTCGCCCATTCAACGTGAATTTCTGGGCCACCTCAGAGATCTCTGCACAAAAAGAAGCGCCACGGATACGGAAACCTCGCCTGGAGGAAGACTGGGCTTGTTCCAGCGATACCTTCGGGATGCCACCCGTGGAGGGCTCTTGTCTCGTTCGTGGGAGCCAGACCGGGCCTCCTCGGATATCGATAGTGAGTCAAGGGATGTCAGCCAACCGCTGGGCGTGGTGAACTTTGATCCGGTGGGTGATGAATCGATCATCACCGTGATCGAGGTTGATGACATTGACCCGCCGCCTGTTCAGTCCAGAAAATCCCGCGGTGTGCTTCTGGCCAGTGTCGAGGATCAGCAGTTCTTGCGCTACGCCTGGAATCGCCCCAGTCCGCCAGAGAGGGCCGCACTCGAACGGTGGATCGAGTCCGAATGGACTGGGTCGGATCATCCAGATCGTGGTATTGCGCTCGCCTGCTGGCTGGCCATCAATACCGGGCACTCGCTGCGTACTGTCCTGACACTCGAGATCTCTCCTGACCTCAAGGATGACTGGTCACTTAGTCCAGCGGACTGGTCGCTCATGCGCCGACCGCCCAAGCGATACAACTCATGGAGTGCCACTGCCAACCATCAGCGGTGGCTACGCCATCGCGCCGACGTTATTCAGATCCACCCGCCCCAGCCCGCCAGGGAAATTCTTGCGAGCCTCGCGGAAAGGGTCCAAGGTCAGATCGAGACGCTTGCTGACCTTCTACCCGACGCCGAACGGATCGAAGGCCGCTTCAAGGAGATCTGCAAAGCAAAACCTGGCCTGGAGCGTTTGCTCAGCGGGATGCTCAAGCACCAACTGGTCCAGCGCGCATTCGATCAGTCGAAGGACGCGACCTTGGCACAGTTGCTGGCCAGCCATCCGCGCTCAGGACTGCCGGGCAGCTGTGCCTACGCAGCCTTCAGTGCCGTAGAAGTCAAACGCACTCTACAGGGTTCGGTGCGAGTGAATGCCGCCGGTGACAGCGATCAACCTGCCGAAGAGAGCAACGCGGCAGGCACTGAGCTTGACCCAATCGACCAACTGCTGTGCGGCGCATTCCGTTCAGCGTGGAACAAGGTCCAGAACTGCGAGGGAGATCCGGTCAAATGGATCGAACACCACAACACACTTGTCAGCTACTGCATTGCTGCGCTTCTATCAGCCACCGGGGCGAGGCCCGTATCCTCACCCTTCGAGTCACTACGACAATTTGACTTCGACCTGAATCTGATTTTCGTGGATGACAAGCACACGAATGCTCAGCATCAAGGCAGAGTGATTTCGCTGGTAGCCGCTGCTTCCAACCTCGTCAAGAACATCTACCTGCCCCACCTCCATCGCCTGGCCGACATCATTGAACGCCAGCACCCCACACTGTCCAAGCGTATCCGACAGCTGTCACAGAGCGATACGCGACAGGAGATGCCTCTGTTCTTTTTCCTTGCTAGCGTGCCTGCGCTGGCATGGGTAGAGGTATCAGAAACGTCGCTGAACGCTACCGAGGTGTTCGATTGGCCCTTGCCCTGGAACATGATGCGCCATCGGTTGTCCACTCGGCTGCGACGCCTCGGGGCACCCCAGGAGATTGTGGACGGCATCCTCGGTCACAGCGAGCAGGGCACCGCTTCCTACGGCTTTTTCTCATCTCGCCACTTCGGAGAAGACGTTCAGAAGGTCAGGCCGCTCCTGGATTCGCTCTACGGAGAGCTTGGCATCGAGATGCCGAAACAGCCGACATGGCGAATCGAACTGGCCGACCCCGTGGTGGTCGAGATCAACAAAGAGACATCCGAGAGATCCAGCAGCTACGGATCCCAAGGCCGTCGAGAACGACGTCAGCACGACCATGCGCAAGTCCGACGCGCCGCCATCTTTGAGATCGAAGAATTCGTCAATACGAAACCTCTGGATGCCATCAGCAGAAGCGACTGGGATCTGCTTTCCCAGTCGCTTCTGGTTCAGCGCAACGGCATGCCCCATCCCCAGGGAAGCCTGCGCTATCAGACCCTCCTCGACTGGATCCATGAGCGGTGGAGCGATCAGGCATCCCGTCCGAACCTGAAAAGACGCTACCTGCCGGTTCTCGAAGAGCCATCGCCATTTAACGAACTCAGCATTCGTGCGACCTTGATCGCTGACCGCGTCCGCCAGGCACTTGAGTCGCTCAAGGATGTCCACATCAGTCGGCTTTCTCTGAAGCCTGCTCGAATCCTGGGCTGCCTGTCCCTGATCGCCGAGGCCCGTGTCACGGACCGCCTGCTGATCAAGGATGTGTCCTCTGCAAAAAACGTGCGCCTGGTCGCACTTGATGGTCAGATCTACCTCGAGCACGGGACTGGCTTGCACCAATGGCCCGACGCTCCGGTGCGTCGCTTCTGGATACCGGTGCACACCGCACGTTGGCTTGACCGGTCCTGGGATACGCGTTCAACCCTGGACCTGAGCAAGCCGTTTCAAACCAGCTTGCTGACAGGTCTGTTCGAGGCATCAGGTCTCGACCCGGAGCGCACTGCTCCCACGACGTTGCTGGAGCACTTGTGCAAGGTTGTCGCTCAGGAAAACGCGCTGACACTGCCTGGCTACGTGGCGTCATACCTCGGTGGACAGGTCATGAGTGCGGCCTTAGGTCACCACGACTGGTTCCGTGCGGTCAAAGGACAAGCTGTCACTTTCGAGCAGGTCAATGACACAGCGGACAGCCAGGACAACGCAACAGACAGTGGGTCCCCCGAGGCTGACGAGGATCTGGAAGTCAGCGCCATGAACCCGCAAGCGGACTTCACATTCAACACCTCGGTGATCCTGCCCGCGATAACAGAGAGCCAGGGTCAGCACAGAGAGGCCAACCGGGGCACCACGACCAAAGATTCGGGGATGGCTGATGCCACGAACGAACAGGTGGACGAGCACAGGCTCCAGAAGACAAAGGCCCAACAATCATCTCACCTGTTCTTCAAGAGCATCCGATCCGCAATCAACAGGCACGGCAAGAAGGCCAGTAGCCCACGGCGTGACCTGGACTCGGCGCTACGCAGCCTCATTGAGGAAGCTACAGATGTCAGTCCAACCTGCCGACTGCTAGGCGAATGGACGCGATCACTCCTGTGGCGTCGGACCCGGAAAGGTCTGCTACGACTCAGTTCGGTGGATCGTTACCTGAACGCACTGTCCAGTTGTTTTGAAGCAGAGGCATACGACCACAGCCTTTTCGACGCCGACGCAGAAGATCTGACTGATCTGTATACCCGTCTCCTGGAGGCACGGCGACTTTCCAGAGTGGCGGGCGACACGAGCTCGAATGGTCCATCCGATGAGGATCAGGAGCGCAGCTCGGAGAGTTACCGGACGTGGAAGCTGGCCGCGAACCTGCTGCGGGATTTCCACCGAATGTGTGCGCGTGAACTTTCTCTGGAAGACCCGGACTGGTCGGAGTTCATGGGCGCGGAGGTCCCACTCTCCATCGCTCCGGGCATCCTTCTGGAAAAGGAATACCTGCACGCCCTTGAGGTCTTGGTGGGTGATGCTGTGCATGCCTCCTTCGAGACTCTGGCTCCAGCCTTCATGCTGTTGCTGACCTACCGGTTCGGCCTGCGCGGCAAGGAGGCTGCCGGCCTCATGCGCCCCGATTGGGTCACCACAGAGGGCGGACCTGTCGTGGTGCTCGTGCGCAGCAACCGGTTGCGGGTACTCAAGACCAATGCCTCACGCCGGCAGGTCCCTCTACTGTTCAAACTCACTGACCACGAGCAGAAGATCATCGAGCGGTTCACGGCGCTATGGCATGGCATCAGCGGCAGCGACGAAAAGGTGCCGCTCTTCTGCAACCCCGCGCGACCGCTCGATACTCTGGATGATGTGAAGATCCGATCGGACCTTGGCCGGCTGATCAAGCAGGTGAGCTGCAACCAGAACTTGAGTCTTCATCATGCTCGTCACACGTTTGCCAACCTGGTCGCTCGCCTTCTGCTGAACGACGCTGGTGGCTGCTGGGATCATGTGGCGACAACTCCCGTCGATGAGCAACATTCCAAGCATGTTCGGTCCTTGCTGTTGTCCACCCATGAGGTCACGCGACGATCCTCTTGGGCACTGGCTCGCCTGCTGGGCCACGCGCATCCCCACACAACGTTCAGAAGCTACCTACACCTGATCCCTGATATCTCCACCAAGCTGGTGCGATCCAAACAGAGGCAAGACGATGCACCCGTTCGCATGGACAAGTTGTCATCGGTACGGGATCTGAACAGAATCGTCGTTGTTGCCGGCTACCTGGAAAAGGTGGAACTCACACCGGTGCTCCGACCACCGATCACGATGCAGTCGTTGCTGCGATTTCTCTTCCTCTTTCAGCAAGGCAGTTCAATGGATGCGGCGGCAGCAAGCACCGGGCTGCCGTCAGGCATTGCGCAGGAGCTCATTGATGAGCTCGACCGTGTCGATCAGATGCTCGCAAGTCGACCCGCCATCAATCCGCTTCTGGGCGGCAGAAGTCGACTGCTCAGTCATATTTCAAGTACGCGATGGAAGTACTGGATCGATCGTGCGGCAGGTGTCTCGACCGTCATCAACCCGGATGAGATTGATCGACCATCTGGGACGGCGCCGCTGCATCTACCGATCGGACCAACGAGGCAGGTTCTGCTGTACAGGAGCGAGCATTTTGCGATGCTGCGCCAGGTGATTGATCTGTGGGGCCTGACGCCTTCTGACTTCAAAGTCGCCGCGACCAGGCAGCTGCACCCGATGGTCACTCAATGGGCACGTGACCATGGCTTCGAGTTGACCTCTGTGGAGCACATCAAGGTCGATGGCACCGCGCTTCAGATCGACTCGGTCAGCGAGGGCACGCCTCCCATGGCTGTCAAGCACAGATGTGCGTTACTGCCAACGGTCTATAGAAAAAACCAGGTCAAATCATCGTTCGAAATGGTCTTGCTCAATCTGATCGGAGCAATGGTTGTGAATATGACAAAAGGACAGACAACGTCCTAGTGTCACCCCGTAATGACCGACCAGCTTAAATAGCCTCGAGTTCAACTGCCTTAAGCATCAGACCAAAGGCTTTCTCTGCGCTTGGCGCAAAGTTGATCATCGACAAAAAGCCATGCACCAGACCTTCACAGCGTACCGCCTCAGCGGCCACCCCTCTCTCCATCAAACGCGTGCAATACTCTTCGCCCTCATCACGCAATGGATCGAACTCCGCAGTCAAGATCAGCGCTTTGGGTGAAGCACTCAGATCATGACTACGTAGTGGCGATGCCAACGGATCGACCCTGAGTGACTCGTTTGGCAGGTACTGGTCCCAGAACCACATCATGTCGCGTCGGGTCAACAGGTACCCTTCAGAAAAGGAGTGGTAACTCGGACGATCAAAGGAGCAGTCGGTCACCGGATAGGCAAGCACCTGGAGCTGCACGGCCGGCAGATCACCCCTTGAGTTGTGAATCCGTGCTGCTGTAGTGGCAAGGTTGGCGCCAGCACTATCGCCCATCACCATCAATGGTCGCCCAGCGGTGTTAGCCATGATCGCTCCATCCCGAGATGCCCATGTCAGTGCTGCGCGCGCGTCATCCAATGGCAATGGGAAGGGATGTTCCGGCGCCAGTCGGTAGTCCACCGACAGAACCGCGCAACCCGAGCGTTGCGCCAGGGTCGCAGTAAATGGATGAAAGGACTCGACACTGCCAAGGACCCAGCCCCCACCATGCATGTAGACGATCAACCCTTTTGGCTGTTCGTTTGGAACATACAGGCGTGACCGCAAGCCATGAGCTTGCGTGGAGGCGATGATCACGTCTTCGAAGAAAACTGCCGGCGCTGGTCCGAACAGCGCATCCATCAGCATCGGGCGTTTGCGTGCGTCTGCAACACTGCCCTGCCAAAAGCCAGGTTTGTTGGCGGCTCTGATCTGAGCCAGCAGCTCGGCAATTTGAGAGTCCATGACAATCAGGCCTTTGGCTTGTAACGCTGCACCAGCTCTCTGGCATGAGCGAGCAGCTTCTGACCATCCGCGCCTTTAGCACTGACTTCCTTGACCCAATCAGCCGTCACGGGTTCTGTGAGCTTTATGAACTCTTCTGTCTCTGCTTTGCCCACCACATGCACCGTATTGCCGCGGTCGATCACTTTCTTCCGAACAACTGGATCGACCTGAGCGATGAGACGGCCATACATGGCTGACACGTCGGCACCGGCGTTCTGATCAATCACCTTCTGAAGATCGGCCGGAAGGCTTTCGTATTTGGCCTTGTTCATCACCAGGAACTGAATGCTGTTATTGAAGCCTGGCATCCCAGCGGGGAACTCGGTATGGAATCTGGTCAGCTCGTCCAGCTTCGCCGATGGCACCGTGTCCCAGGGGATGATCGCTCCTTCAATGACGCCTTTGGACAGAGCTTCGGGAATCTGTGGCAAAGGCATACCCACGGGAACGGCTCCTACGTTCTGCAGGAACTGCACTGCACGTCGCGATGGCCCCCGCACCTTCACACCGCGCAAGTCGGCCGCCTTGGTGATGAGCTTGTTCTTCATGTGCAGAATATTCAAACCGTGCGTATGGCAGGCAAGTAGCTTCACTTCCCGGAACTCATCCATGGCGTTTGCTGCGGCAAACTCCCAAGCAGCTCTTGAGGCCCCTTCGCCGTCGTATGTAAAGAACGGCAACTCGAACGCCTCCATTCGCGTGAAGCGGCCTGGTGTGTAGCCAGCCAAAGACCAGATCACATCAGCGACCCCGTCGCGTGCCTGGTCAAATAGCTGCGCCGGGGCACCGCCCATTTGCATTGCCGGAAAGCCCTGGAACTTGATACGTCCACCCGACTCCCGCTCGATTTTCTGCATCCAAGGAGTCATCACGTTGGCATAAACATTCGAGAATCCTGGGACGAAGGTGTGCAAGCGCAAGTTGATGGGGTTCTGTGCACTGACTGGCTTGATGATCGCTGGCGCTGCCACCAAAGCAGCGGACTTGAGCAAGGTACGACGATCCATGGTGTGTCTCCTGATGTGATGAAAGTTGGGTGGTTGAACGTTTTCCGTTCAGCTCATTTGAAGTCCCTGATAGTTGTTGGATGCAACTTCTTCGATGATCCGTCGATATAAGGGAACGCCAGCCACAAAGGGCATGAACAGACGTGGTTTTCCATCGATGTTGTCCCCCATGTACCAGCTCTTTGCCTTGGGATAGAGCGTCTTGGCTGCTTCGTCCGCACACCGCTGCACCCAGGCGTCTTCAGCCTCTTGGGTGGCACCAATGCGTTGGACTCCATGTTGCTGGGCGTGCTTGAGCAACCGCATGATCCAGTCCACATGCGTCTCGATGGAGTGCACCATGTTGCTCAGGACAGAAGGGCTACCGGGGCCTGCCACCACGAAGAGGTTTGGAAACCCTGAAATGAAGAGACCAAGATAGCTGACGGGACCCTGCTCCCACTTTTCCTTAATAGTCAGACCTCCTTCACCGCGCAGGTCTATGGCCTTGAGCGCCCCGGTCAAGGCATCAAAGCCCGTGGCAAAGACGATGTCGTCACAGTCGATGTCTTGTTTGGTGGTGCGAATGCCCGTTTCGGTCGCGCAAACGAGGGGTTCCGCCCCCACATCCACAATATCAACATGCGGCTTATTGAAGGTTTCGTAGTAGTTCGAATCCACTGATAATCGCTTCCCTCCAAAGGGTAGGTCATCCTTTGGCGTGAGGATGCTGGCCTTGCGAGGGTCTTTCACAATTTCGTGAATCTTCTTGCGAGCGAACTCGGCCACCAAGCGATTCGTCTCTGGGTTGCTCATCTGATCGGCAAAGGTACGCAGCATGCGAAAGCCTCCGCCTGCCCCACGCCAGCGATACTCCAGTTCCGCCATCTGCTCTTGCTCGGTCATTTCAGCAGCAGTTTTTGTGTTGGCATTTAGAAACTGGCCTGTGATGGCTTCGCGGCCCATGGCCCTTCGTTCGGGGTAGCGAGCTTTTGCAGCCTTCAGTGCCTGAGGCGTGAAGGGCACGTTATGTGCCGGAACGCTGAAGTTGGCGGTGCGCTGCAGGACCGTCAGGTGACTGGCTTGTTCAGCAATCACCGGCACCATCTGAACCCCACTGGAGCCAGTGCCGATGAGCACTACTTTGCGTCCGGAGAAGTCCACACCTTCGTTGGGCCAGCGTGCGCTGTGGTGCCAACGACCTTTGAAGCTATCAAGTCCTTCCAATGAAGGCCGTTGGGGAACTGAAAGTCCACCAGTAGCCATGACCAGGTATCGCGCCCGATAGACCTCACCTGCTTCTGTCTGAACCTCCCACACGTTGGCCTTCTCGTCAAAGTGGGCTTTCACCACCTTCGTGTTCAGTTCAATATCAGGACGCAGTGAGAAGCGATCCACTACGTGATTGATATAGCGAAGGATTTCGGCCTGCGTGGCGTAGCGCTCGCTCCACTCCCACTCCTCCTCCAGTTCACGACTGAAAGAGTACGAATAGTCCAGGCTTTCCACGTCGCAGCGAGCTCCTGGGTATCGATTCCAGAACCACGTGCCGCCTACGCCATCTCCCATCTCCAAGACCTTCACTCGCAAGCCCGCTTCCCGAGCCTTGTAGAGTTGATAGATGCCTGCGAAGCCGGCACCCACTACCAGCATGTCCAGTTCTTTCATGTGTGATTCCATTGTGTTGTCATGTCAACCTATGTACAGTATCCATCCGTTTAGGTTGATATGTCAACGTTTTCTGAGAACCCATGAATCCACATCATCAAAGCCTTCTTGATCGCCATGTAGTAGTCACAGGTGCCGCCGGAGGTATCGGACAGGCATGTGTAAGATGGTTTCTTGAGGCTGGCGCTCATGTGACCCTGGTAGACCAGGATGAGGCTAGGTTGCAGGCTTTAGAACAGTCACTGGACAACAAGAGGGTTACTGTTGTGGCCTCGGACTTGTCGGACGCAGAGGCCTGCCTTAAAACCACCCGCGCTGCTGGCAGACCGGTTTATGCATTGGTGCACATGGCAGGTGTGTTCGAGCACGACCCACTCGATTTGGGCGATCTCTCTGTATGGGAGCGGGCCATGGCCGGCAACCTGCGCAACGCTTACCAAATGGTGATGGCGTTTCGTGCAGCGCGCGATCCAGACGCGCTGTCTCGAGTGGTGTTGTGCAGCTCCAGGGCGTTTCAAAGAGGAACTGCCGGCCGAGCTTCATACGCAGCCGCCAAAGGCGGGGTTGTCGGCCTCGTGAGGGCTTTCTCCAGAGACCTCGCCCCTGACACCACTGTCAACGCTGTGTCACCCGGATTGATAAGAACTGCTATGACGCAGGACCTCATATCGTCTTTGGGAGATCAACGCTTGGCGGAAATTCCTCTGGGTCGCTTTGGGGAACCGGATGACGTGGCGGGCGTGGTTGGTTTTCTGTGCAGCAGTTCCGCCAACTATGTCACCGGGCAGGTCATCACGGTAGACGGGGGCGTGATCAACGCAGGATGAACTTTCTCAAGCGAGAATCTCAAGCCATGCAACTGGACTTAGATCATTACGTTCCCGGCCTTCTGCTGTGGCTCTCCAACAAAGTCGCCAGCAGTGCTTCTGCGCTCTACCACGACAAGTTCGGGGTGGGCGTGACTGAATGGCGTCTCTTGGCTTACTTCAAGATTTACCCATGGTCTACCGCCAGCACTGCTTGCGAGTTGATGGGTCTGGATAAAGGTGCTGTTAGCCGGTCATTAAGCACCTTGGCAGCAGAGGGATACCTAGAAAGTCGTCCTCAGGGCTTGAGACGCATCGAGTACCGCGTCACGCGCAAAGGCAACATTCTTCACGACAAGATCTACAAGTTCGCTATGGCCAGAGAAGAAGCACTTCTCGAAGGGATGACTGCACAGGAGAAGCAAACTCTGGTCAAGCTGTTGCGTCACATGCTCGACAACCTGGAGAAGGTGCAGCGGGTCGGCAACGAATGATTGAAGCAAGGCGCTGCGCTCACGCCTGCACATTGATGCGCTGAATCCTCACAGCGTTTGCTAATCTCACTAATGGACGCTGCCGTATAAAAGCACCCACAAAAAATTGGCGGGCAGTTGGAGATCCTTGCGAGCCAACAATTTCATGTCTGCACGCCGTGAACAGAGCCGCGCCCGAGGCTGAGCGCAACGATCTCTGGCTGGCGCACCTGGTGGCCAAGGCGTTGGCCGATAACCAGGCCATCACAGCGATCAACATCGCAGCCCTTGAGCAGGTCGCCAAGGAGCTTGCGATGGGTGGCGCCCAGACACCGTAGAGCCGGTGCGCCCCATGATGCCCGGCCGCAGCTCCACAGAGAAGCTGAGTGCCGGATGCCGACTTACTTGCCAGCCTTCTCAGCGCGGCGCTTGGCAGCCTTGGGATCGACGGCGTCCTTGAACTTGGCGCCAGCGATGAACTTGGGCAGGGTGGCCGCCGGGATCTTGATCTTGTCGCCCGTGGCCGGATTCTTGCCTGCGCGGGCCGCGCGCTTGACGGACTTGAAGGTGCCGAAGCCCACCAGCTGAACCGTATCGCCTTTCTTTACTGAGGTCTGGATGGTCTCGATGAGGGTGTCGAGCACGGCGTTGGCCGCTGCCTTGGACAGTTCGTTCTTGGTGGCCAGGATCTCGACGAGTTCTGCGCGGTTCATGGTTCAGGATCTCCAGTGTGAATGACAAGCCGCGGGTTATACCACCGGCCAGGCAGCGCAACAGCGCGGCTGGGCGCCCGTTGGCCCCCGTCCGTCAGGCCTGTGATTTACCATCTGCGCCATGAGCACCCTATCCTCTGCACTGAAGACCGAGATCTCGCGGGTCACCCGCAAGATCCTTCGCGACGAGTTGTTGGCCCTGAAAAAGTCATCACACGCCTACCGGTCGGAGATCGCCGCGCTCAAACGCGACGTCAAGGAGCTGCGCGCCCAGCTCAGGGCTCAAGGCAAGGTGGTCAAGAAGGTCGCCCCGCCGGAGCAGGCGCCTGCCGCCGAGCCGGGCCGCCGCACACGGGCGTTCAGCCCTGAGCGATTCGCTGCGCAGCGCGCCAAGCTGGGTGTGTCCCAGGCAGAGATGGCCAAGCTGTTGGAGTGCTCCACGCTTTCTGTCGCTCGATGGGAAACCGGCAAGGCAGTGCCAAGGGCAGCGCAGGCCGAACGTATCGCAGGCCTTCGCGGTCTAGGCAAGAGAGAAGCGGCCCAGCGCCTGGCCGCTGTGAACTGAGCCTTGGGGGCATAGCGCTCGTCCGGACGTTGCCGTGTCCAATCCGCGCTCATTGGCAATGCAAATCACGTGGGTTCCATACGCAGCACCCTACCTCAAGCCGAGTAGGCCGCTGGCATCACCAGATTCCACCGATACTTCTTTGAAGGCTACAAAAGCGAGCATCTCGGCACCGGACTTGTTGATCGTGCGATGAGCGCGCACGTCGACTTTCTGTCTGTCCTTGACGAGCCTCGCCACCTGGAGCAGGTCAACCTGTGTGCGCCCAAAGCCAAGCTTGACCTCACCCCTGGTGTCATCGACGAAGAAAATGACTTCGCCACCAACGTGGAAGCCGACACACACGCCGCGAAGGTCAAGAGGCTGAGGAGAAAAGTCAGACCGGTCCGGTTTCGGTCCGAGTTTCCCTTTGATCGTCGCCATGGATTCGCCCAAGACGTGGACGTCTACTGCGGCCTGAAGGACACGCCCGCCTTTTGATGACAGCGCATTGGTCGTCACTGTGTGGACGACTTGCATTTGCTCGTCGCTGAGGTCCGAGTCGATACGCTTAGTGTGATGCATCTCACCTCGCACTATGCAGTCCATCACGACAGGGACGAGGCTCCTGACTTGATGATGCTCTGGTTCCTGCAGTTCTTCAGCCACTGTCACGATGCTGACTTTCGGACTCCAACCATCCTGGGTTGACAGCAGCGCGGACTCAAGACCGAGGCCTGTGTCTTGGAAAGTGCCTGTCCTGACCAGTACCTCTCTGGCCACGTTGGCCAAATCCTCAATGTCATCCCAGCGAGCCGCATGAACTGGTCCGCCCATCCATGTTTTTCCATCCGGGTCCTGCTCAATAAAAAGGGGCAGGGATTGAAGCGAGGCAAAGCTGGCAAGTACCGTCTTCTTGCCTGTCTTGTTTGCTAAATCGCCGAGTCGGTCGATCACGATTTCTTTGGGCTGCTTCGAACGCTTAAACACCACGTCATCTTCTCCTTGATGGCAGGCTTGTGAAAGGTGATCCGGACTTTTCCTATCCAAGGTCGAAGACCGGCTGGATGTCAGGGCGCCGACTCCATCAAACCCGGACAGCAAGAATGGTGGTGTGAGCGAGCGTCATTTCTGAATTGAATGAAGACGGTTTGGGAGCAGCTTTCGCTTGGCCACCCTGAAACTCTGTCGCCATTTACAAAAATTAACCACAACTCAATACCAAATACCTACTGAATTTGGACCGGACAAATTTGTCCGGTCCCATCGCGACCCGCGCCAGTTCACGTCTCGACCTCTCACCGACTCCGAGATCCACGAACATGAAGGGCCTCCGTTTCCGAAGCAACTGGGAAGATTCGGCTTGGCTGGGAACGACCGCATCGGGGAGGATCTGCTGCCAGCAGGGGAGCTGACAGATGCTCAAGCTCTTTCAAGCTGACATGATTTCCTTAAGGGTGAACGTTGTGAGTCCGCGTGTCCTGGATCACATGCCAGAATCGATTCATGAAAGTGCTCGACTTCAGCATCCCCTCGTCAGTGGAAGGCTGGGTCGCCATCGACGACAGGGTGATGGGCGGGATCTCGAGCAGCCAGCTGCGGTTTCATCCAGATGGTCATGCCGTCTTTGAAGGTGATGTATCGACCGCCAACGGCGGCGGGTTCGCGTCGGTTCGCCACCCGGCGCTGCGACTGGGTATCCAGGGTACCGAAGGCTATCGCCTGCACGTGCGAGGCGACGGCAAACGCTTCAAGCTGAATCTGCGCATGGAGGACGGCCTGGACGGCGTCAACTACCAGGCGGGTTTTCAGCCTCCCGCCGATCGATGGGTCGAAATCCTGCTGCCCATCAGCAACTTCAGTCCACGTTACCGGGGGCGACCCGTGCCCAGTGCTCCGCCACTTCGCCCAGAGAAGGTATGCCAAGTCGGCTGGATGGTGGCCGATGGGCAGGCCGGCTTTTTTCAGCTGTACATCCGCGCTGTCACAGCCGTGGGAACTTAGTTCGATCGGTGTAGGACATCTGCTTCCTGCGGTGGCTGAGTTCGTCGCCGGACAACCAACGGGGCGTGAGTGCCGTCCCGGGGCAAGGCGAGAGCAGTCTATTTCGACCGCCTATCGCGATAGCGTGGGGAGGACCTCCCGTATGCTCTGCATAACGTATCTGGCCCCTTGATTTCATTTCTGTTGGTACGGGCTGAAAAGGTGACGCAATGGAATCATTGATGGCCGGATTGGATAGGGCGCAGGGCTGCTTCATGGGGGCCTTTGTTGGCGACGCAGCAGGTGGGACGCTCGAGTTCCTAGGTCGTCGCCCTTCACCGGACGAGGTGGAGCGCGCACTAGAGATGAACGGCGGAGGTGTCTTTGGGCTGGCACCTGGACAAATCACAGATGACGGAGAGCTTGCTATAGCTCTAGCACGAGCCCTGTGTGGTGCTACCGGCTATCCCCGCGAGCGCGTCGCAAATCACTATCAATCTTGGCTGCAAAGTAAGCCCTTCGATGTGGGGAACACGATTGGTAGCGCGCTTTCCTTTAGCACCGGAATCAGGGAAAGCTCCGCAGACGCGATGCAGCAGCAAGCTGCATCCATGAACCAGGC
Organism: Hydrogenophaga pseudoflava NBRC 102511; assembly: GCF_001592285.1. Taxonomy (GTDB): domain Bacteria; phylum Pseudomonadota; class Gammaproteobacteria; order Burkholderiales; family Burkholderiaceae_C; genus Hydrogenophaga; species Hydrogenophaga pseudoflava. Next base: position 235,790 of record NZ_BCWQ01000005.1, read on the forward strand.
CTCGTTATCGAATGGGGCACTGATGCGCTGCGCATCTTTGGGTGTCTGGGCTACGACAGTAGCTACGGAGGCTGCGGTCCAAGCAGCCCTGATGGATGCCTCCCTGACTCACCCCGACCCAACGTGTGGCTGGGCGTCAGCCACCTATGTGTTGGCGATTCGTCATCTGATACTCAACCCAGGTGACCATCACGGCGCCTTTTTGGTGGCGGATGAAGTTCTGGCGCGCACCTCGGATAATGGTGCCACTACTGTTCACACCTGGCTAGCTGGTGCGAAACAAGGGGCGCTACCGCGCTGCTACCCACAGCCTGGCTTTGTTCGTATTGCTTTTACGCATGCGTTCCATCACCTTCTTTATGCGCAGTCGTTTGAAGATGGCCTTCGAACGATACTTTCGGAAGGCGGTGATACCGATACGAACGCTTGCATAGTTGCAGGCCTACTGGGGGCAAGATTCGGGTACTCAGAAATTCCACGGCGCATGACTGCTGCGGTGGAAGCGTGTGATGTTTCGCTCGGTCGGGTGCGCCCTCGATGGTTGAGAACTACAGACGCCTTTGCCCTATGTGACTCGCTCGCAAAGGGACTCACACCTCCTCAGCTGCAGGTCGATTTGCAGGAGTTGCCTCCCAATCCGGTGCACCTAGGCTTCGAGGCAAGGTTTCCACCATCAAGTCGCGACGGACTCGAGCGCGGCTTCGAAGGCCTGTCACAAGATGACAAGTGGTCCGTGTGCTTTCAACCACCAATGCTGCAAATCTGGCGTCCTAGGACTCGCACTGGCATTTACTCTTTCGCGATACAACTGGGCGAGGAAGAGGATGGAGCGATGGTCGTGCGCGACTCATGGGTGTCCAAAACCGTAACGGACGATTGGGGCTTCAGCACTGCTACATGCAAAAACATCGTTTCCTTTGTTCTTGGCGCTCTATCCGGAAAGTCGGAGCCGTCTGGACCCTAGGGTGCAATTGCTCTTGGTTAGCACGCGGACAAGTGTCGAAATACCGGTCGGACGGACTCCAAAGTCTCTGCTCGGGCGGTCCCCTCAGCAGTGCTGCACCCTAGAGGCGCTCCTCTGGGCAGCGTGCGACCACTCAGGCCTGAAATTCTGATTCGCGCCAGCATGGCATAGCGCAGAACTCTAGAAAGTGATTACACGCCTTCTTTGCCGTCACTACTTCTCAGTGTCTCAACTGACGGGGTGGTTTCGGACTCACTGCTCCACAACCGAGTGAAGGGCAACAGTCAGTCTGCTGCGGCTCGCAGCCCTTAGACGCTGTATCCCCAACCGTCTGGCCATCTTGACCAAGCAATCATCCTCATCCGTTGACACTGAACTTGCTTGCTGGGCCAGGTCGCGCAACTCCTCCATGCAGACCTCATCCACTGCCCTTTGCTGGCCGTCTACCGGCCCACGGAAACTCACCTTAGAGCCTGGCGGCAGGGTATCGGGCCAAAAGAACGTGCCTACCTCTTCAACGCTCGATTGAAACAGGGTATGCGCAATTGCTTCTACATGGTCTTGAATGCGGCTCCCGGTCCTCTGCCACCCATGGGCTCGGCTGACTCGTCGGGCCAGCACACTGGAAAGTACGGGGCCCTCCACCTCAACCACCCGCTCCACCATGGCCGACAGGGTGGGAACGTAACTAGGCTCGAAAAAGCCCTCAGGGTTAGCACACTCTTGAAGCTCTTCAAGGAGCACCTCGACATACGCGCGCCCCATCGGGTGTGCCATGGCATCCCCATTGGTTCGCACGTCGCTGAAGGAGATGCTCTCAATTCTGCCAAGACCCAACTCTGGGGTGTTTTCAACTTGGACGCTCAGAGGTGGGTGCACGGTAGTTGGCGCGCTCTGAGCCGCAGCTATCTTGCTTGACTCCGCTTGGGCGGCTTCGACATCCAGAGCAGAGCGCTCTGCCACCTCCACTTCCTCAAACATATCCTCAGAGCTGACGACCGGTCCGTCGATTGGGGGCCACTCGCGGTACTCGACTAGAGAGGGCATGCGCTCCAATGCTCCCAATGGCTCAATGCCCATGGCGGTCAGCCGGGACAGCAAGTCTTGAAGAACTACGTCCTTCCGCATTGACCAGGTGGAAGCGAAGCAACGCCAGAAAACCCATCCCGCTCGCTCAAGTACCCGCTGGCGGTTCATGTCTGCGGCCCAGCGGTCTGGGCCATGGAACTCGTCCCCATCGCATTCGATGGCCAGCCGTGTGTCATTTGCGCCCTCAACAACCATATCGATTCGGAATGCCCCCGCCTTCACTTGTGGGACGACCCGGTATCCGCGTTCAAATAGCGACTGGTAGACGTCGCGCTCAAACCCTGATTCGCACTCTTCGATGAGGCTCTTCGCCTCCTCCACGCCCCCGTCTATCGGCTTGGCGAAGTGGGCAAGTAGGCCTAGACGCAGGTCTGCTTGAGACAAGTCTGAATACTGCACAGAGCGCACCAGATACATCCTGTCGCGAGCGCGGCTGGCGGCCACATTGAACCGCTGCTCAGCTGTGTTTCCGGAAAGCGCTTTGCAGTTTCTTGGGTCCACCACCATGGAAAGAAACATGATGTCTCGCTCACTACCCTGGAAAAGCCGGGCATCGCCGCAGTCGAACCGTCGTCTCAACAACTCCATGGCATCAACACGTTCTCGCACCAGCGTATGGATGAGCTTGGCCTGCTCGGTCGCAAGAAGAGATACGACACCAATCGAACGACCGGCCAATGCGGGGTCTCCCACAATCTTTTCAATCTCGGCACAGATGGCCTCGGCTTCTTGCCGATTCTCATCCTTGGGGCCTCGAAATCCGTTTCGTACATACAGGTCCACCAAGGGCGGGTCAATCCGTTCGGAGGCCCTTGGAATGCGAAGCGGCTGGATGAAACCCTCGTAGAAGGTGTTGCTATAGGCAATGATGGGCGGGACGCATCGGAAATGCTCGCGCAGCATGACCTTCTGTGCGGCAAAGACCGTCGATGCGATGTCATAGAGCGACTTCTCTGGCGTGAGCACCGCAGCGTAGGGCTGCTGGGACAGGAAACGGTCCTTGAGTTCCTGGATGCGTCCCGAGGATATGAAGCCGCCGTCCGGGGAAACCTGTTTGTCATCACCAACGACAAGAATTTTTTTCCCTCGAAGCACTGCGGGCAAGGCCCATAGGTCAGATTGACTGGCTTCATCGACGATGACCAAATCGAAACTGCCCAACTGAGCCGGCAGCGTTTCAGAGACCTTGGCGTGACTCATCACCCAGCAGGGTACAGCGCCTTGAGCATCAAACATCGCGCGTTGAGCGTCGCGCCTGTGGCGGACCGCATTCGGACCAGTGCCCATGCCAATACGCCGCACCGCAGTTCGATAGGTTTCCAGGGCGGACAAAACCTTCGCGGTGGCATTTTGCTTGGTCGAGAGCCAAGCTGATTGCGAGACGGTGTCTTCATACAGCTTGGCCAGCCCCCCTTCCAGTTCCCGTCGGCGGGCTGAGAGCGTCAACAACTCTTCCCTTGATTCGATGGAGTCAAGGTGGGAGCGCACACGAGCCCAAGTCCAAGCATCACGCCAATTTGTCGGGAGCGTGCGGTCCTCTCCTGAGGCGGGAACAAGCTCACCAGCCACTCTGGCTGCGAGTCGGGGAGCACCGCCACGCTCGAGCTGCGCGGCGAAGTCACGGACAGTGGCCAAATCGCTTGAAAGACCCTCAACCCGCCGCAACTCGCTCACCAGCTCGGCATACGCCGCCACTGCACGTTCTGTTGGCAAATCAGCGCGTCCCAGGGAATGCTCCACGAATTCACGGAGCGCACGAGCTGCGGGCCCAGACGTACCAGCCATCTTTTCCTGCAGAGTGGTCAAAGCGGTGGTCGCCTTGGCCAGTTCAACACGCATCAGGTGACTGCGCAGATGTTGGCGAACCTCGGCCAACTGCGACGACGTACCGCGAATTCGTTCCACAGGCGGCTTCGCAAAAACCTCTTCGGCGAGGAGGGGGAGCCTTGCATCAAATTCAATCGCCAGTCGGTGCGCCTTCAAGGCAAGCAGAGACACCCTCTCAAGTGTCCTCAAGGCCGCCACACCACCCCCCATCTTCGGTACAGAGAGCAATTCGGCAAATTCATTCCACCTGACGCTGAATGACATGACCCGTGCATGAAGCGATATGAAGCGCTGTACGTGCTCCCAGTCCTTGGTGCTCGCGGGTGGCAGACCCGCCACCCGGATGGCGGACACTTGTTCTTTGATCTCACCAGCACCAAAGCTCATCAGGCCAAACGGCTTGCCCGTCTGTGTGGCTCGCTCCACCGCCTCACGCACTTTGACATTGCTGAGACTCGCCTCAGGAGCCTCCACCGGGCGCTTTAGGAATTCGGCCCGTGCTTCCACCAACACCGTTACCTCGTCGAAAAGTGCTTCCAGCGCTTTGCGTTCGCTTTGGTAGGTCGTCGACAAACACTTGCGACGAAGGTCCATGGTCCAGACCTCCCCTGTCTCCTCCAACTCGGTGGCCAGTTGCATAGCGGACTCGACACCCACCAAGAGTTCACGTGCGCGCTGCAAAACTTGTGCATTGGTTGCGCGCAGTGACAGCAACGCCCCCTGGGTCTCACTAGCCTCTATTTGCCGGATGTCTACAAGGGCTTGATGCAGCTCGGCAATTTCTCCTGCGCTGAGCAGGGCGTCGCTCGCAGGAATGCGGAAATGCACGTAGGGCAGGTCCACCCCCAGACGGCGGCGCGCTTCGCGAAGCTGTTGAGCCTGCTCACCGCTCAAGGGCGGAGCGTGTTCAGGGCCAAGCGTGATGGCATCATCGAACCACCCATACATGGACTGACCGTTTAGGACCAGTTCGGCCATCTTTTGCGCTCTCATCGGGACGCCATCGACCTCCACATCGGACAGCTGCGCCTGGGCAATTTCATCGATGCGCCGGTCGATTTGGGAAAGCTCAACGTGCGCTCTTTCAATCGCGGTACCGTAAGCCCGTATCTGTTCTCGGACAACCTCTGGGTTGAGTTGCGACAGGTTGTGGATGATGGATTCGATAGACGACTGAAACTGGCGCATTCCCGCACGGTCACCCGCGAGCAAGGCCACGGTCAGGGGCTGAACCTCCTTGGGTATCTTCCCTTGCAACACCTCCAGGGCTTGTTCACCTTTGGAAGTCACAAGCACCTTGCGTCCTAATGCCAAGTAGTGGCAAACAATGTTGGCAATCGTGTGCGTCTTTCCTGTCCCCGGTGGGCCCTGAACTGCCACCCCCTGAGAGCGCTCCAACTGCTCAATGATGGTCACCTGTTCATGGTTGTACGGGAGTGGAAAGTACAACTCTCGCACCGGCCCACCGGAAGTGCCTGAGCCTCCGCTATAGCCAGAAAGCCCCCTAAATCTCACCGGGGTGAAGTCCTGTCCTTCATCAGAAGGTGGGGTTACGAGAGCCATCGGCCCTTGGGGAATATCACAGCCTTCGGCTAGACGCTTCTTGAGTCGCTCGATATCCTCGTGCAGGTAGTTGTTTGACCGGGGCCTCGTCAACACAACCCAGGTGTCAGACACCACCAAATCGTCCGCCGGTGTCGGCAGTGATTCAGCCTTCAAGGAGTCGACTTGGGCTGGCAAATAGCTTCCACGTTCCGAGAGGTTGCCAGCAATGAGTTTGAGCAAGGGTTCATAGCTGCCCTTGTCGAATGGGGATGGGGGGCGTTCGGCGCTCCTGCTTAGCATCTCAACAACACTCTTTTCGACTTCTGCGGCACCTTGAACTTGACACCCAGCAAAGGCATCGAATTCAAGACGCGGGTCAAGTGCGCGCGGGCGAACAGTAATTGCCAAGCTCTGCTCGTCGATGGCGAGTTCCATCGCTTGCGTGATGAGCGGGTACTGAAAGGCGACCTCCTCTGTGCCACCTCGGCCAGCGAACTTCAGCTTCCACGCTGCGACCCCAATGCCCCACACCATCTCTTGGGGCTTGGCTGTCTCCTCCGCCTCTATCTGGTGCTTGATTGCAAAAAGGTCTCCGTAGAGAGAGATAGTTGTGCGTCTGGGCGCTTCACCAGCGGCCCAAGCCTGCCACAGGGGCAGATAGCTACTCAAGGCTTGCTTGGCCCCTTGCCGCCACTTGGCATCGATGGCACTGTGCTCTACCTCAGGTCGACCTTCTTTCTCCGTCAGGATTCGGTGTACTAGACTGTTTTCGTCGATTCGCGGGAGCGCCCCAAAGGGGTCTGCGGGTACGACAACGAAGCCCCTCCACTGAGCATCGGAGAGAGTCGGTGGGGCTATCGGGTCCAATCGAGCGACCTGCATCCAGACGTGGTCCCCCTCCACCTGAATGTTGAAGTCCACTCCTGGAAGTCCCTGCACATCGCGGCGCGTTTTCAGGAAACCCTTGTGCCCCTGCAAACGAAAGCCGCGAGGGTCAATTTCCTTGTCCTGCTCCAAAACGTAGTTAAGCAGCTGTGTTAGCAGGGTACTTGCACTCATTCGGTCAACTTTCCTGAAGTCTTTGCGGGCCAAAGCGTTTGGCTACTTCTGCGCTAGTGGAAGCCGGACGCCCCTCTCCGTAGGTAGCCCTTCCCCCAATACTAGATGGTCTTTTGCCGTCACTATCCTTTTGCCAGGCAAAGTTGCTGGAGCAGCGCTAACCGGGGACCATGAGCAATATCCTCCCGCCGCCTATCTGGCACCCGTCTACTCCAAGAGGTGCGAGAAGTCTCGTCCGCAGAGAAAAAAGCGCACGCCGACAATCCGCCGCTCACCCGTACATACTTGCGGTAGATAAAACCCAGGCTCGAGGGAGAACAAATTTGAGCAATGAACCGCCCCGGGAAATGAGGAGGCTCCAACGTCTGAGAAGATGGGGCCATGACAAAGTCAAGCAAGTTCTCACCCGAGGTCCGCGAGCGCGCCGTGCGCATGGTGCAGGAGCACCGAGGCGACTACCCCTCGCTGTGGGCAGCCATTGAGTCGATAGCCCCCAAGATTGGCTGCGTGCCGCAGACCCTCAACGAATGGGTCAAGAAGGCCGAGGTCGACAGCGGCCTGCGTGTCGGTACCACCACTTCGGATGCGCAACGCATCAAGGAACTGGAGCGCGAGGTCAAGGAGCTTCGCCGGGCCAACGACATCCTGAAGACGGCCAGCGCGTTTTTCGCGCAGGCGGAGCTCGACCGCCGATTGAAGTCTTGAAGAGCTACATCGACCGCCACCGTGATGACTACGGGGTCGAGCCCATCTGCCGGGTGTTGCAGATGGCCCCGTCGTGTTACTGGCGTCATGCAGCCCGCCAACGCAACCCCCAATTGCGCAGTGCACGCGCCCAGCGTGACGAGGGTTTGCAAGCCGACATCCAGCGCGTGTGGCACGCCAACTGGCAGGTCTACGGGGCTGACAAGGTCTGGCTGCAGATGAACCGCGAGGGCCTCCCGGTGGCACGTTGTACCGTGGAGCGGCTGATGCGTGCCATGGGCTTGCAAGGGGCCCGCCGTGGCAAGACGGTGCGCACCACCACGCCAGACACTTCCGCACCGTGCCCGCTGGACCACGTCAACCGGCAATTCAAGGCCAGCCGCCCCAACGAGCTGTGGGTGTCGGACTTCACCTACGTCTCCACCTGGCAAGGCTGGCTGTACGTGGCCTTCGTGGTGGACGTGTATGCCCGGCGCATCGTGGGCTGGCGGGTCAGCCGCAGCATGCAGACGGACTTTGTGCTGGATGCGCTGGAGCAGGCCTTGTACGACCGCCAGCCTGCAGCCCATGCCTTGACGCACCATTCCGACAGGGGCAGTCAATACGTTTCCATCCGCTACACCGAGCGCTTGGACCAGGCAGGCATCAGACCTTCTGTGGGCAGCCGGGGTGACAGCTACGACACTCAGTTCAACGCCCTGGCCGAGACCATTAACGGGCTGTACAAGGCCGAGCTGATTCACCGCCGGGGACCCTGGAAGACCAGGGAATCCGTGGAACTGGCCACCCTACAGTGGGTGCACTGGTTCAACCACACCCGACTGCTTACGCCGATTGGGGGCATCCCTCCGGCAGAAGCTGAGGCAAACTACTGGAGGCAATTCGCCAACAGCAACACCTCAACAGAGGTGTCAACTTAAATCAACCGGCCTCCTGGAAACCCGGGGCGGTTCATTTCGTGAACTTCTTGGCGACCTCTACGACGACGTTGGAGGTAAGGTAGCAAGGTTCCATCAGCACGCTACCGTCTCTCAGGGTGTAAGTTCGGCGCAGCTCCAGCGCCCCCACGCTGGAGCTGTGAGCGACGCTGCTAAGCCAAAGCTTGGGAGTTGATGAATACGCCGTCGAAAACCTTGTAATGGGGTCTGACTTTTGGGTCGAGCTCCACTGCACCGCTCTCTTGAATCGTGAGCAACCCCCTGTCGTAGAGTGCATGCAGGTCCCGCCGGAGCAATATCCCGTCTTCGGCGCTGTTTTCCCCCTTGCGCCAGTCGCGGCCGAATATGTGCGCGGCTTCGAGTGCTTCAGGCACTTCGCATCCGCTCACAACGCACCGTCCCCCACAAGCACGAAAAACTGCATCGCGAAAAGCCTGCTGCTGCGGCCGGACTTCAACCTGCGCAAATCGGGCCACCCGCTCCTCAAATGACGAAGACTGAGGGTCAGTCTCTTGGTCTTGAAAGACCCCGCCGCAGCTCGCGGCCAGAGGGGGCATCGCAGCCGCCCCCCATTGGACGTAGCAACGGCGGCGCTCGACCTCGTCATCGACGATGTGAAACTCGTCAAACAGTCCCTGGGAGCATCGACGTGTTTCTTTATCGACGATGTGCCTGTGGCACTCGATCTTCAATGCTGATGTAGCTGAACATCGCCCCCTGGAAGTCTTGGTTGCCTCTCATCGTCCTGGTATGGGTCGTTCGCCGATGGCTTCAGATCGTACTGGCCGACGCCAGCATAGGCGGGGGATTTTTCAACGGCCTGCTAGACATCCGTAGGTACTCCTGAGCGCGGAGGACTACCAGCTCCTCCGCCGACCTGGTGGACCCACCTGCAGTCAAGCGAGAGCGGTTGACCGCTCCCACCCTTGCTGCGCATTCCCTCACGAAGCCCAAAGGCTGTCCCACAACCGCAGCATCGCCCGCCCACCAGGCAAGGCCTGCAGAACGCTGCGGTCCTCGACACACAGCAGCAGGGTGCTCTTGTCCTTCCAGTCGAACTGGATGCGCTTGAGCCAGGAGTGCTTGCGCTGATCTGCCCGGACCTTGCCCGTCTCGAACATCCAGAACATGGAATCGCACATCTGGTAGCGGATCGACAGGACCTCGGGCTCCCACATGTCCTTGATGCCGTGCAGGCACACCAGCTCCCCGTGAACCACTGTCAGCAGTACCTTCACTTTCTCGCTGGCGCCCTCCTTCGGCTTCGAACCCCGCTCAGCCTTGCGCCACGTGATGGTCAGTTCATCGTTGAGGCGTCGCAACGTCTTGACGATCTGGTTCATGTGGGCCAGGTTGGCCTGCGCCGCATCGAACTCGCGCCGCATGCGCCGCTGGCGCGGACAGGGACGCTTGCTCTCCTCCTGCGCTTGCTCCTCAGTGATCAGGTGCGAGAGGGTGACCAGCCCATCACCGTTGTCGGTCAGCGGCGTGTTCTGAAGGATGTTGACCGCGTAGCTCATGCCCTCGATCGCAAACCACTCCGTGCCGCCACCCCACGCACCGCCATCTTCAGCGACCACATTCAGCCGAAGACCGTCGAGCAGCCGGTGCAAGCCGCGCTCGACCTGGTGCGCCCGAACCCGGCTGGGGAACAGTGCCTGCAGCGAGTTCTCCAGGTGGATCTGTCCGGATTCAGGCAGCGATTGCGCGCGCATCAGCGGTTGGTTGCTCACACCGATCTTGAACCGCGGTTCATCCTTGTGGACCAGCAAATAGACGTAGCACTGCTGGGCCTGACGCTCTGATAGCGGCCGGTGGTCACGCTGAGCTGGGTGACGGCGTTTGCACACCGCCCCGGTGGACGTGCGTTGCATCTGCCAGCTGAAGCGGGACTTGGACATCATCTTGTGCATGGCTCACTCCTTGCGGTCAGAAGAGGTCACCGGCACACGACCCTCGATCGGGACACAGATCGCCCGCTGGGGGGTGCACAGCTGCCGATCACCCTGGCCCAGGGTCTCTTCGGTCAGCTCGGCACCGAGCAGCGCGGCGAAGCTGCCTTTGGCGGCGTAGACCCACCGATCGGTGGTCACCTCCAGCCTGAGGGGATCGCGGCGCTTGTGCCTGTCGGTCACGACCAGCGCCTGGAGCTTGCCCGCCGGTTCGGACGCCTGGACGTAGTCCTTCTTGAGCTCCAGCTCATTGCCGACCGTGAAGACTGCCGCGATCATCACTGCCGATACCGACATCAGCGCCATGAGCTGCCACCAGGTCCCGCCCCGCTCGGAGCGCATCACCGCCGTTTGAACGTCTTGATAATGGTCTTGGCCTGGCTCTTTCGATTCGTTCTGATTCATTGCCTTCTCCTTCTTGTGAAATCGTTCAAGCGTTCGGGGACGTCCAGCGCACGAGGTCCTGCCAGATGTGGCTGACCTTGGTGGTGCGCAGGTGCAGGCGGGTGAGCAGGCGCGCATGCTTGCTGCGCAGCTGCGTGTCGTCTTCTTCCAGGCCGGCCATCATTCGGGGGATCTCGGCGTAGGGCCAGCCCAGCAGCAGGCCTGAGAGCAATGCACCGTCCATGGGGAAGTTCTCGGTCAGGTTCCGAAGGGGGGCGGACAAGGCCTTCATTCGGGCACGGCGGATGTCCTCCAGCGTGGCTTGCAGGCCCTGGCGCCTGGCCACGCTGTGGGGATGCGCGCACAGGAAGTAGCCGCAGCCGTAGAAGAGACCCGCCGCATGCATCAGGGACGACTCGATCGGCTCGACACCGTCGGCCACAGACAACGCCCAGGCCAGCTCGGTCACCATCTGGAATGGGGTAATCCGCATGAAGCCCCGATCCATCGGGTGCACCAGGCGGCCGGCCCGGGTGTCCTTGACGACAAAGAAGCTCTCGAGCAGCAGGTCATCGCCCAGCGCATCGTCGATGAAGTCATCGATCGCCGAGTCACCACAGCGCACCCGACCCGTGATCACCCGCTCGCGCAGCTGGGTCAGAAACCGGGGATCCATGCGGTGGTCCTGATCGGGATTGAAGAGATTGGGGATCTCCCGCAGCTCGGCCGCAGCGGGGATGTGCTGCTCGGCCCAGAGGGTCTGGATCAGCGCTTCGGTCGCCGGGCTCCACAGGCCGTGGTGAGCCGGGGTAGCGATGTGACGCTCGGGCGGCTGGGCTGGGAATTCTTTGGGTGAGTTCATGGAATGGCTTTCTGATGAATGGAGGTAATGAGAGGGGTGCGGGAAGCGGCCACTGGCCAACAGGGCGGCTTCCCGCGTGGGGACAAGCGCTGGTCAGGCCTCAGGGGTGCTGGCCGGGCCGTCATCGGTGGGCGCCGACGGGTCGGCACCGGCTGAGTCAGCAACGGAGGCATCGGCGTTGACTTCAGACTCGGTCTTGTTCACCACGATGCTCAGCCCATTCGCCAAGAGCGTCCGGTCGAGCTCGTGTGGATGAAGGGTGATCACAAAGCAGGCGCTGGCGGTCTGCAGCGTCAAGCGCCACCTCCCTTCTTCCGCACGGCTGATCAGGTCCTCGATGTGATTGGGGTGCATGCATTCCAGGTGTTCTGGCAGGATGGAAAAGAGCGCGATACCGTCGAGTTCGTAACGGGTGACGAGCGTGGCGATGGCATCGGCTGCGTCGGCACTTGCGCCGGCCTGCTCGTGCTGCGCTTCGAGCGCTTTCTGGCGCCACCAGCGCTGGCTGGGCTGCACGGTCTTCCTGGCTTGGGTCTTGGCCTTGAGGTTCTTGCGGTTCATGGTGATGTCCTTGTTCGGTTCAATCGGTTGATGGAAGGTGTGGCCACGCATCCAAGGTCTCATGCGAAAGGCCGTTGTCAAATCCGGGCAAGGCTGCGCCCTGCCCCCTGCCCTGGCGCTTTGCAGCGCACTCGCAGGGAGAACTCAATGACTGGTGTTAGGGTGTCAGCGCACGGCCAACGCCATGCGGCTGGTGCGACGTGATGGCATCGCACCCGTCACGCATCCGAGCGGCGGTCCGCCCTGGTTGTGGGGCGTGCGATCCGCGACACGCCGGGTAGCAGCGATCCGGCCGCGCGGCTTTGGAATGGCCATCGGCGACTGGTGCTCGATGGGCACATAGACATCCCTGCGCGGCAGGCCACTGGGCTGACGCAGGCCGACCGTGCTCGGGTCTTCAATGCGTACCAATGGGCCCGCACCCATGCGGCTGGCCAGCAGGCGATCCATGGCCGAGCCGTCCTGTCGCGTCATGTTGGGCACGTAGCGGCTGTAGGTCTTGAACAGCATTTCCGTGCTCGTGTGGCCGAGCTGGTGCGCGATCCATTCGGGCGCCTCTCCGGCGGCCAACCACAAGGTCGCTGCGGTGTGTCGGGTCTGGTAAGGACGCCGCATCTCGTAGCCCAAGTGGCGCAGCAAGGGATACCAGACCCGCTTGGTGAAGTTGGTGTTGTCCAGCGGCTCACCCAGCAGGTTGCAGAACACGTAGACCGAGGCACGGCCGGTGATGGCCTGCTGCCGCTTGAGGGCCTCGTACACCGGTTGGCTCATGCGGATATCGCGCTGGCTGCCATCGGTCTTGGTGTAGTCGTCTTCACCCAGAACATGGGTCTCGCGCACCAGGATCAGCCGGTGTTCGAAGTCCACGTACTTCCACTTCAGGCCATTGATTTCGCCGGTACGCATCCCGGTCAGGAACCTCACCTGCAGGTAGTCCTTGAAGTCAGGTCGCACGGTGGCCAGGATGGTCTGGACCTGATCGAGCGTGAACGGCTGGACATCGGTCTTCTTGACCCGCAGTCGCTTGATGTTCATGGCCGGCGACGTAAACTCGAACCGGTCAGCAGCTTCGGCCAGGATTTGCCTGAGCGTGCCCATGATTTCATTGATGCGTTTGGGGGACAAACCCACCTTGTCTCCGCGACCTGGTTCTTTGGCGAGAGCGGCGCGGAAAGCAAGGATGTCTGTCTTGGTGATGCTGCTGACCACCTTGCTGCCGAAATACGGCTTGAGGCGGCCATCAAGCGTCGAGAGCAGCGAGCGGATATGGCTGCGCCGCCACTCGATGCTGCGCTCTTGCACCCACTGATCGGCGAAATCGCTGAAGGTGGGGCCGGTGTGTTCTGGCTCTTGAACCCGCTTGCCTTCGGTCTTCGACTCGGCAGGTTCATGAGCTGACTGAAACCTGGCGGCCATGGCACTGCCGGGAAAGAACTCCGAGTACTCGAAGCGCCCCTCCTTGATGGCAGCCACCATCTTGTCCACCACTGCCTGAACACGCTTTCGGTTGGCAGGCGTGTCCATCAGCGCCGTCTGCTCGCGGCAGCGGACACCCTTGTAGGTAAAGTCGATCTGGAGCTTTCCAGTCTCCTTGCGGGCAACGACCTTAGCCATGGACCATGGCTCCGTTGGCCATTGGGATGCCACTGATTCCGACGGGCTGGTTGACAGAAGGAATCTTCATGTCCCGCTCGATGGCTTCCCAGAGAAAGAGGATCTTTCTCCCACCGAAAGGTCGAAAGTAGTGCACCCCCTCAAGAAGGACACTGTCCTTGAGTCGTTCCCGGATCGTTCGCGGGTCGTACTTGATCTTCCCAGCGAGTTCTTCAGTGGTCAGATACGTGTGCTCGGTCATCGTGCTCTCCTGTATGATGAAGCGATCAAGCGATAAAAATATTCATCACTTGCTGCCTATCTTACACATCAACGATGACTTTGCAAGTCATTTGATAAATATTTTTATCGTTCGACGTCTTCTCGCATCATGATCAGGTTCAAGCTCGGAGAGATGATCGAGAAACGGCAGTTCAGCGAAGGCCGCAGGATCACGATCAACGAGATCGCAACGAGCACCGGGCTTAACAGGATGACGCTGTCAAAGATCCTTAACCAGAAGGGTTATGGCACGGGCACCGAGACGATCGACAAGCTGTGCGCGTACTTTGGATGCCAGGTGGAGGACCTGATGGAACATATCCCTGAGGACGTTGCAAGAGAGCCGGAGCAGTCGCTCTGAGGGCGCATCTTCTGGCTTTGGACAACCTGATCTGTTACCGCAAGTCTTCAGCCGTCAGTCCAAACTCGGACATCGTTCTCTTGATGTCCTCTATGACGTCCTCCTTCTGTGCGCCCTCATCGATTTCTGCGACGGCGAAGAGGGCACTGACCCCACGCATGAGCTCAAGATAGCGGTGCTCGCTGAGCTGCTCTGCGCTTGCCCTCTTGGGCTGTCGGTGCTGAACGTTCTTCATCATCCGAGATTTTCCCATCGCACTAAGGGTGCCGGACAGGCACGGCAGAACCACGAATGTGCAGGGGGAGCTTGAGCCGGGTTTTCCTGCTTACGAACAGCCGGTGTGCAGCGGTTGCAGACGTCCGTCGTCGTGCACTGAATGATCGGCGTGGGTCAGATATCGGACATTCGGCTCTTCAGGCACCGGCTAAGCCGGTATGAATGCAGCCAGGTTCCGCTACCGACCCGTTGCTGCCAGTCAAGGCGCACCAAATCTGCATGACAACGGCGCCTTGCCCTTAGGCATCCGGCTACCCGTAAGCAGCTACTTGTGGCCACTGATACTCGGCCATGAGCATCGGCGATCGACTCGCTGACCCCGCTACGCCTGACGGCAAATCGCACCTTAGCGTGCATGCATGAATCAACATTGGTGCCCCGCGGCTAAACTTTATCTATATGGACCGTTCTTGACCATCGGCGGCACGTTTGTGGGGGCTCCGATAAAGAGCGCCAAGCGACCCGTAGCAGAGCAGGCCGAGGTCAACGCGCCAACAAGGGAGGAAAAAAGTGCCAAGAATCGACTACGACAGGCTTCTTGCCAGCGTTCCAATCGATGAAGTTGCGAAGCGTCTGGGCATGGAGCTCCGCGTTGAGACCAGCACGAAGGCGAAGGCTCTATGCCCATTCCACGATGACAAGACTCCGTCTTTGCTCATCGACTCAAGTCGAGACCGCGGCCGACAGCATTTCCACTGCTTCGCCTGCGGCGCACACGGCGATGCAATTGATCTGGTCAAGGAACGTCTCAATGTCGGCTTCAGAGAAGCCGTAGAGTGGCTGTCCAGCGGCTTTGCAATCGTCTCGACGGGAAAAACTCCAAGCACGCGTCGGTCCAAAGTTAGTAGCGGATCAGAAGCCAGTTCGGGCCTTGAGCTGGCACTGAGCATGTATCAACGCAGTTCTAGTGCTGAACGCCTTGACGCATGGATAGCTGAGCGGAATCTCGACCCAACGATCATTCGGCGGGCTGGCTTCGCGCATGCGAGCAGCAACTTCCTTTCCGGAAGAATTGATGCGGAGAAGGATGGATCTAGAAAGCGCGAACGAGCAGGACTTCTGGAGGACGCCTATCTCATCAGACGACTGTTTCCGGGCGTCAGAGCGGCGCAGCATATGCCGCTCAACGCGGGCGACGCGTCGTCGACTAAGTACGGCGACTTCTTCGTTGGTGAGCGTGTCGTCTTTCCGCTGTACGACGACCAGAAGCAACTGGTCGGCCTTGGGGCTAGGTCTACAGGCGGTCCCGGCGGATCAGCCAGCCCGAAGTACCAGTTCACGCGCGGCTTCGCGAAGGCGCGAGTCCTCTATCGCGCCGAGTACGCCTTTGAAAGGCTACGACAAGGTGCAAAGCAGGGAAAGAAGGAGCAGTCGCTCTATCTGTGCGAGGGGTTTCTGGACGCGTTGAGACTAGAAAGTGTCGGCCTCAATGCGGTCGCCGTCATGGGTAACGCGCTCAGCGAGCAGCAAGTCCAACTGATCAAGGTCTTGTGCGATAGCTTGCCTGGTCAGGCGACCACGGTGACGGTGAATGTCTGCTTCGACAGAGACGAAGCCGGCCTGAGGGGCGCCGCCGACGCATGCCTGAAGCTGTTGGCAGCCGGTCTTGACTGCAAATTCTGTTGGCCTACCGATGCGAGATTGGGTGAAGTGGGCGTGCCAGCAGAACACGCCAAGGATCCGAGCGACTACTTTGCAACTCTGCAGGCTGGGATAGCGACCGATCTTCTGAATCAGTCTACCTACAACGCATCGCTGGCTATCCTTGCCTTCGCGTTCGGCACAACCGCAGACGACACGCTCAATGACTCGACTTGGCTAGCGGCGCCTCGCTCTCGAAGGATGCGCGCCTTCACGCGTGCATCAGGGCAGCTGAGGCGAGTTGCCGGCAAAGATGCCGCTTCGCTCGTCCAGATCGGCAGTCCGACCGAGGGGAGTTCACAGAGCGTTCAAGCCCTGAGGGACTGGGCGGCTCATCTAGCCGAAGCCAAGGCGGACGCGCACGGCTCGTTGTCAGAGGAGTTTCTCAACGACGCTCGGGCCCGACTGAACCATGCTCGCCTTCTGGCCTACATGGGCTCGAAACGAGGCGAGCTTCCTTGTGATGAGCCGCGTTGGGAGCGTCTTGACATCGCTGCAACGGCGTTCAATGCGCTTCTGATTGAGCGCTTGAAAAGCCGGCATGCCGAGCCAGTGGGTTCCTATGACGCAGTTTGGGTTCCTAGAACCTTCGGGGGATCGGACCCACGGCTCAAGATGATGCCGAGGCCAGAGGACCTCACGATCCAGCAATATCTGCTGAACGAGATCCTCACAGAACGATGGGATCACAGCGCGTACTCGGATTCAACGTTCAGCCGGTGCATTCCGGCAGTTCGCTATTACCGCGAGGAGCGGCGGACAGTCACGACTGGCTTTGATAGCGATGGGAAAGGCAACTGGGGTGAGCTGAGTGCGCGCACCCTGAGCTTCGCCTATCAGATTGACATGGATGTCGTGGAGGGCAGGCAACCAGCCTCTTCGCAGGGCATGTACCGCCCGTTCCATGAGTGCTGGCTCGATTTCATGCAGTCGGTTTCACGGCAGGTTTCCGAGATTGGATACGTGTACGCGGTCCGTCTCGACGTGAAGCGCTACTACGACCGTCTGCGCCGCTACGTCGTGCGGGACAGCCTTCAGGCCCGCCTTAAGCGGGCGATCGAATCCGTCACCGGCGACACCCCTGGATTTGCCGAGCTGCTCGGAATGCAGGCAGGCACGCTAGGCGCAGCAGAGAAGGCGACAACGGTTCTTGAGAGGTTGGACGAACAACTCTTCGGGGTGGCCTACCGTCGGCCGGATACAGGCACCGAGGAGGAGTCAGACCCGACGCGTGGCATACCGCAAGGGCCCGTTCTCTCGGCGTGGATTGGCTCGATAGCGCTCTTTCCACTGGACCAGGAAGCCAACCGAATCATCGAACGGCTCAATACGGAGAAGACCCGCGTTGGCTACGCCCGATATGTCGATGACATCGTTCTGCTGGCCGACAGCCCGACTGCCCTCAGTGAGATGCGCGAGTCGATTGATCGACATGCGCGAGCGCTTGAGTTGACGCTCTTGGCCAAAGCTGACGAGATACCCGCAATGAGTGCGGAGGAATTCTTCGTATACATCAATCAGGGTAGAGCTTTGGCTGCGTCAGGCCCCGCATGGGAGCCGCCGCTTATCGGCGATGGCGAATCCGGATGGGAGTTTTGGTCCATCGCACCAACCACGGATCGCCAATCTGCACTGCAGCTACTTCACAACGTCGAACTCTACAAGGCGCCTGTTGCGAACATCATACAGACAGTCAAAACTTCTCTAAAAGCTCCAGACCTTAGAACCTCTGAGCTGCCCAAGGCCGCGCGCCTTCTGTGGTACGCGATCGCATGCCAACACGAGGTGGACGCTACGCGCGTAACTGCTGCGTCAGCTTGGACTACATACCTGACGCTGTGGAATGAGTGCGTGCAGGGGGCCTCCTGGCACCTGCTCCCGGAGAAGCACTCCTGGGAATCACCGCTTCTGTTCGGGCTTGAAGGTCTTGAGCATCTGCTTGACACGAAGACCCGCGATGTTCAAGAACTGACCGCTGAAGAGAACGTCACACGTCGCAAAAGGATCGCCTTGCTGGCAGGCCTCGTGCTTGAGCCGGGATTCAGCACGCCCTTCAACGACCCGCTTTCCGGGCCCAAATACCAACGCGAGGCGAGATATCAGCTCTTGGCTTGGAAGGCCTGGCGCGCCGCCGGTCAGACCGCCGAACCTGGTAGGAGCTCTG
>NZ_BCWQ01000006.1 GCF_001592285.1 Hydrogenophaga pseudoflava NBRC 102511
ATCCTGATGGGGCGTCGCATGTCATCACGCGGCAACACCCGCGCCGATGGTGGCGTGCCCAACATCAACCAGTTCGGCAACTCGTACCAGCTGCTGCCTGCCGACTGGGTGGGCCCGTTCTACTACTGATACACAGCGAGCACCTGTAAAAACACCCGCTGGATTTCACATCCAGCGGGTGTTTTCTTTTCCGGGTCTGGTGTCGCAGGAAAAGGATGTGCCTGTGCCTGCGCTACCGGCCCTTGCTCTTGGTACCGGGCCTCGGCGGCAGGCCTGTGTGCTGGGTCAGCATGCGTCCTTTCACAGGCGCCCCCCCTCCCGGCGTCGAGTTCTTCTTGCGCGCGCTCTGGTATCCGCCATCGGTCACTGGCTGGAAGGTCGGGATCAGGTGGTGCTTGCCGTTGCCGATCAAATCGGCGCGGCCCATGGTCTTGAGCGCTTCGCGCAGCAGTGGCCAGTTGTTGGGGTCGTGGTAGCGCAGGAAAGCCTTGTGCAGCCGCCGGCGCTTCTCACCGCGCACGATGTCCACGCGCTCGGCCCGGTCGTCGCGGTGCACACCCTTGAGCGGGTTCAGGCTGGTGTGGTACATGGCCGTGGCAGTCGCCATGGGGCTGGGGTAGAAGGTCTGCACCTGGTCGGCGCGGAAACCGTTCTTCTTCAGCCAGAGCGCGAGGTTCATCATGTCTTCGTCGCTGGTGCCCGGGTGCGCGGCGATGAAGTACGGAATGAGGAACTGCTTCTTGCCAGCCTCTTCGCTGTACTTCTCGAACATGGCCTTGAAGCGGTCGTAGCTACCGATGCCGGGCTTCATCATCTTCGACAGCGGCCCGCTTTCGGTGTGCTCGGGCGCGATCTTCAGGTAGCCGCCCACGTGGTGCTGCACCAATTCCTTGACGTATTCCGGGCTCTTGACCGCCAGGTCGTAGCGCAGACCGGACCCGATCAGGATCTTCTTGATGCCCTTGAGCGCGCGCGCCCGGCGGTAGATCCTGATCAGCGGGTCGTGGTTGGTGGTGAGGTTCTGGCAGATGCCTGGGTAGACGCAGCTGGGCTTGCGACAGGCGGCCTCGATCGCCGGGCTGCGGCAGCCCAGGCGGTACATGTTGGCGGTGGGACCGCCGAGGTCGCTGACCACGCCGGTGAAACCCACCACCTTGTCGCGCATCTCCTCGACTTCCCGGATGATCGAATCTTCCGAGCGGCTCTGGATGATTCGGCCTTCATGCTCGGTGATGGAGCAGAAGGTGCAGCCGCCAAAGCAGCCGCGCATGATGTTCACCGAGAAGCGGATCATCTCCCAGGCCGGGATCTTGGTCGCGCCGTCGTGGCGGCCGTGTTCGTCGGCGTAGGCGGGGTGCGGGCCTCGGGCGTACGGCAGGTCGAACACGTAGTCCATCTCAGCCGTGGTCAGCGGGATGGGCGGCGGGTTGATCCACACGTCGCGCGCCGTGGTGCCTTCGCCGTGCGCCTGCACCAGTGCGCGCGCATTGCCTGGGTTGGTTTCCAGGTGCAGCACGCGGTTGGCGTGGGCGTAAAGCACGGCGTCGCTCCTGACCTGCTCGTAGCTGGGCAGGCGGATGACGGTGCGGTCGCGCGGCAGCCTGGCCACACCACCCGTGGCCTGCGGGCGGTGGATGGTGATGGGTCTGACCTGCGGGTCGCACTCTGGAGTGGCGCCCTCTTCCTTGGAACAGCTCTGGCCCCGCGCTTGCGCCTGTTCGCTGGTGGTCTGGTAAGGATTGATGTGGTCTTCAACGTGGCCCGGCGTGTCGACCTCGGTTGAATCCAGCTCGATCCAGCCATCGGCGGTCGGGTCGCCAGGACGGCGCACGAAGGCAGTGCCGCGCACGTCGGTGATCTGTTCGACGGGTTCGCGCGCGGCGATGCGGTGCGCCACCTCGACCAGCGCACGCTCGGCATTGCCGTAAAGCAGCAGGTCGCACTTCGCGTCCACCACGATGGAGCGGCGCACCTTGTCGCTCCAGTAGTCGTAATGAGCGATGCGGCGGAGGCTGCCTTCGATGCCGCCCAGGACGATGGGCACGTCCTTGTAGGCCTCACGGCAGCGCTGGCTGTAGACGATGGCGGCGCGGTCCGGCCGCTTGCCGCCCACGTCGCCGGGGGTGTAGGCGTCGTCGCTGCGAATCTTCCGGTCGGCGGTGTACCGGTTGATCATGGAATCCATGTTGCCCGCGGTCACGCCCCAGAACAGGTTGGGCTTGCCCAGCACCTTGAAGCGCTCGGCACTCTGCCAGTCGGGCTGGGCGATGATGCCGACGCGAAAACCCTGCGCCTCCAGCACCCGGCCGATCACGGCCATGCCGAAACTGGGGTGGTCCACATAGGCGTCGCCCGTCACCAGCACGATGTCGCAAGAGTCCCAGCCGAGCTGCTCCATTTCCGCCCGGCTCATGGGCAGGAAGGGCGCAGTGCCGAAGCGCTTGGCCCAGTACGGGCGGTAACTGGTCAGCGGCTTGGCGTTGCGCGCGAAAAAGGAGACGTCGATGGGCGCGTTCATGGGGCCGTTCTGGAGACTTTCGGGGGAACCCGTAAGTGTAGGGGTCCCAGCCTGCCCTGCGTGGGCCTGGGGCCTCCCGCCAGACTGACGGCGCCCTACAGGGAGCGCTTGCGCTCCAGCGGCACCAGCGACAGTTCCGGCACACCTGCGCCCTGCCGTTCCCGCGCTCGCCGGCCCTCGATCTTCCCTGCCGCCAGCTTCGCGGTGTAGCGCAACACCTTCAAGTCGTTGAGGTCGGGATAGCCCTGGGGCGCCTGGCTGAAGGTGCACAGCGTTCCATAGACCTCGCCACTCGCCAGCACGATGGGCGTGCTGATGTGGGTGCCGATGGAAAAGGGGACATCCTTGAGCAGGGCAGCCGAGGCCGGCAGCCGCCGGGCATCGGGGATGAACTCGGGCAGGCGCCCGTCGACCACCCGCTGGCACCACGACACTTCCAGCGGATCAGCGTCGCCGACCGACAACAGAGGATTCCCGGGATCGGTGTCCACATACCGGATGACCCGCTGGCCCTCGGCAAACTGGGACACGAACACCACGTCCATCTTCATGCGATCGCGCAGCAGTCGCAGCACATCGGAGATGGACCGATCAATCAGTTCATCGGACTCGTCCGCGGTGGCCACCAGCAGCTCGGACACCTGCACTTCGAGGTCTTCAGGCCGGTAGCCCGGATCGAACAGTGGATTCATGCGCAGCTTTATAAGGCAAATCCACGTGCCTTGCAGCGCCTCAGACGAAGCCTTTTCCGTTCACAGGTCCTTGATCGCTGCATCGATGTGCGCCTGGAACAAGGTCGGGTCGGCCAGCGCGTTGGCGTTCATCAGCGCGAGCTTTACGAGGAACAACTCGGTTTTCGCGGGGTCGATGACATCGATGGCGGTCGCGAGCTGGTCGTAGACCTGCTCCAGGCCCGGGATCGTCAGGGTCTGCAGAGGGACATGCTGGCTGCTCATGATGAGGCTCCTGTGTTCAATCCGATGGCGGTGTGGAGGGCGGCGCGCAGCCGGCTGGCGTCCAGCGCGGCCCATCGGGCGCAGACGTGCTGGTCGGGCCGCAGCAGGTAGGCGCCACCCGAGCTCAGGCCGTGGCGCCGTCTCAGGTGGCCGTCCGCGTCGGGCAAGGTCCGGTCGGCACCGGCAACCGGCTGGCGCGCCCCGACGGCGATCACCTGCAGCGGCAGGCCCTGGGCTCGTGCCTCGTCGACCAATGCGCGCACATCGTCAGGAAGGCTGGACCCGTTGTCGGTTGCCCACAGCAGGGTGAAGCGGTGGTCGAGGTGATCCAGCAGGAAGCGATCGTTGTCCAGGCGGATGTTGCGCGGCGGTGCCCCGTGGCCTGGCCCTCTCTCGAACGCGGCGTTGTCGTCGCTCACCGCGTTGAGCGGCGAGCGGGTGTACTCGTGCGGTCGGGAGGTGCGCCAGTGGTAGAGCGGCCCGACGAAGGGCTGGGTCAGTGAGAGCGAGAGCACGGCGTCGCGCAGCAGCCGGAAACCGCGTGTGGGCGGTGTCATGAAACGGGTGCTCTTGCCCGCTTCGTCGATGATTTCGCGCGCCGCGCCCACGCGCTCGCTGCTGTAGCTCTGCAGCAGCGACGCGGGTGCCACGCCCCGGGCCACCAGCGCCAGCCGCCAAGCCAGGGCCTGGGCGTCCTGGAAGCCGGTGTTGGCGCCACGCACCCCGAAGATGGGCAGCAGGTGCGCAGCGTCGCCGACAAACAGCACGCGGCCATGCACGTAGTCGGGCAGCGTGAGCGCGCGCGCCGAATAGACCGAGCACCAGTCCATTTCCCATGGCACGCCGGCGTGGCCGATCATGGCCAGCTGGGCATTGATGCGGGCCTTGAGCGATTCGGGCTGGAGCGCGTCCTCGGGCGTCTCGCCGGGTGGCAGCTGGTAGTCCAGCCGCCACAGGCCATGCGGCTCGCGGTGCATGAGGATGGTGTTACCCGGGTTCCAGTCGGGGTCGAAGAAGGCCAGGCGCTCGGTGGGCAGCGGTAGGTCCACGCGGATGTCGGCGATGACGAACTTGCCTTCGTAGGACGCTCCTTCGAGCTTGAGGTCCATGAGGGCGCGGATCGCCGAGCGGGCACCATCGGCGGCCACCAGCCAGTCGGTTTCCAGCGTGTACGGGCCTTCGGCGGTGTCGACCTGCAACGTGGCACCGGAGGCGTCCTGCCCGAACGACACCAGCTTGTTGCCCCAGCGCAGCTCCACCAGCGAATGGGCGTCGCAGGCCTCCACCAGGTACTGCTCGAGGTACTGCTGCTGGATGTTGATCAGCGGGGCGAAGCGGTCGTCGGGGTCGTGCGGGTTCTCCATCCGGAACACGCGCTGGCCCCGGTAGAAGGAGTTGCCACAGTTCCACGGCAGGCCGTTCTCGGTGACGCGGTGTGCCACACCCACCTGCTGCAGGATTTCCATCGAGCGCCGCGTGAATGCGATGGCCCGGCTGCCCTCGGACACCTGCCGCTCGGCTTCGAGCACCACGCAGCGCACGCCCTGCTGCGCCAGCGCCAGCGCGGTCACCAAGCCAATGGGGCCAGCCCCGGCGACGACCACCGGGGCGTGCTGCTGCGCCGGGTGCTGCGATGGCACCCAGGCATCAAAGACCTGGTAGTCGTAGTAGATCGAGCGCCGCGGCTCGGCGTGGGGCTGGTGCATGCGTGTCTCCTGTAGTGCGCCGCAGTGTAGGCAGCGACGGGCCGATCGGTGTCCTTTTTTCAGGACATCCGGGACAAGTGATCAGGTCGACGCCAGCAGCGCGGCGAACAGTTCACGCTGCCCGGCCACATCCAGCTTGCGGTAGACCCGCTGGCAGTAGGTCTGGGCGCTGGAAGGCGTCAGGCCCAGGCGTTCAGCAAGAGTGTTGGTGTCCAGGCCGTCCATGAGCGCCTGCAGCACGTCCTGGTCGCGCCGGGTGAGCTGCGGCCAGCGCCGCACGGCGCGCGCCAGCAGCAGCCCGCCCAGGTCCTGGTGGACGGCCAGACCGGTGTGGTGCAGGCGCACGGCCTGCACGATCAGCGGCGCAAAGGCCTCGACCACGGCGACCGCAGCGTCGTCGAACGGACCGTGTTCGGTGCCACGGTACAGGTGCACCGACATCCAGCGCCGCCCCTCATACAGCGCCAGCACCGCCAGCCGCTCGGCCACCTGCGGCAGCGTGTAGCAGGTCTGGCGATACGGGGCATGGGCGATGTCGGCGCCGGTCTGGCGGTGCAGCAGGATGCGCGGCTGCTCGGTGCCCGCCTTTTGCGCGGCAGTCCACTCGGCCTGCATCACGGCGGCCAGCCCATCGAGCCGGTGGTAGCGGTTGACATAGGCCTCGGCGATGTGGGGTAGTTCTTTGGTGCGCGAACGATCACCCACCGCCACCACGGTGGGCCTGCGCCCGGGCTCGAAGGAAAAAATGGTGCACTGGGCCAGTGGCGCGTGTGCGCCCACCAGCCGCAACAGGTCTTCGGCCACCGCGTCCCTGGCGCCCTGGCCCAGGTGGGTCAGCAGCGCGCTGGCCTGCGCCAGCGGCAGGTCCAGCGCAGGCGGCTGGCGAGAGCCCAGCACCCAGTGGCGTCGCGACGGGATGGACATGCGAGGCACTGTAGCGCAGGCGACGGCCTGGCGTTGCGCAGCGCTCCTAGCATGCGGGATCGTCATCGAGGAGCCGACATGCCCGAATTCAGCACCCTGCGCATCACCCCCGACCCGCAACAGCCGCGCATCGCCCGCCTGCTGCTCAATCGCCCAGAGCAGTACAACGCCATCAACGACGCCATGCCCGGCGAGATCCGCGCCGCGGTGGAATGGGCCAACGCCGAGCAGGAAATCCACGTCATCGTGGTCGAAGGGGCGGGCAAGGGCTTCTGTGGCGGCTACGACCTCGCCGGTTATGCCGAGCAGCGGATCGAACACCCCTGCCAGCAGGAAGCCCCCCCCTGGGACCCGATGGCCGACTACGCCGTCATGAAGCGCAACACCGAGGACTTCATGAGCCTGTGGCGCTCATCCAAGCCGACCATCGCCAAAGTGCACGGCGCCGCGGTGGCCGGCGGCAGCGACATCGCGATGTGCTGCGACCTGCTGGTGATGGCCGAGGACGCGCGCATCGGCTACATGCCCACCCGCGTCTGGGGCTGCCCGACCACGGCCATGTGGACCTACCGGCTCGGGGCGCTGCGCGCCAAGCAGATGATGTTCACCGGCGACGTGATCGACGGCCGCACCGCCGCCGACTGGGGGCTGGCCAACGAAGCCGTGCCGGCGGAACAGCTGGAGGACGCGGTGATGCGGCTGGCCGGGCGCATCGCGGGCGTGCCCTCGTCGCACCTGGCGATGCACAAGCTGGTGGTCAACCAGGCCATGCTCAGCATGGGTCTGGAGCAGACCCAGATGTTCGCCACCGTGTTCGACGGCATCACGCGTCACAACCCCGAAGGCCTGTGGTTCCGCCGGTACGCCCAGGAACAGGGCTTCAAGGCCGCGGTGCAGTGGCGCGACAGCGGCCGGCCCATCCCCGAAGGCGATGAAGCACGCGCACTGATCCGGGAAATGGACGCGCGCAAATAGCAAGCGCGTGTTACGCAACAGGCGCAACCAGACGTACGGTTCATCTCGTTACCCCTCTTACGGCAGCGTTCCGAATGTAAGCCGCATGGTCCTTAGCATGAGCGCTTCACTTTCAGAAGGAGCTCGCATGGCACTGCATTTCGGAAAACGCGACAACGAACCCACCAACACCCTCAACCAAGGGCTCAACTCCCCCCGTTACGGCGCCAGCAGCATGAACACGCCCTCCTCCAGCAATCAGCCGGAGAGCCGCCAGCCGGCATCGGCTGCGGCATCTGCCAGCACCACCGTGCCTGAAGGCGGCAGCAAGCTCACGGTCGGCCCGAACATCAAGCTCAAGGGCGTGGAGATCACCGACTGCGACACGCTGGTGGTGGAAGGCCTGGTCGAAGCCACCATGGACTCGCGCGTGATCCAGATCGCCCAGCAAGGCGCCTTCAAGGGTTCGGCCGAGATCGACATTGCCGAGATCCACGGCGTGTTCGACGGCAACCTCACCGTGCGCCAGAAACTCGTGATCTACGCCACCGGCAAGGTCACCGGCAAGATCCGCTACGGCAAGGTGGTGATCGAGGAAGGTGGCCAGCTCTCGGGCGACATCGAATGCTCGGTGGCCGGTAGCGCCAAGTCATCCTCCTCTGCGGCCAAGCCCTCCATGGCACTCGCCGCCTGAGCATCACCACGCTCTGAACCACACCGCCCGCTTCTGCGGGCGGTGTTCATTTGCGCCTGCCCCGGCGGCCCCGCTATCCTCTGGGCATGTACGCCGGCTATTTCGGTCTCCAGCAGACTCCCTTTTCCATCGCCCCCGACCCCCGCTACCTCCTGATGAGCGAGCGGCACCGGGAGGCGCTGGCGCTGCTTCTGTACGGGGTGCAGGGCGGCGGCGGCTTCGTCCTGCTCACCGGCGAAATCGGCGCCGGCAAGACCACGGTCTGCCGCTGCTTCCTCGAACAGATCCCCGAGAACTGCCGGGTCGCCTACATCTTCAACCCCAAGCTCACCGTCGGCGACCTGCTCAAGACGATTTGCCACGAGTTCCAGCTGGAGGTGCGGCACGAAGGCATCGGGCCGGCGACGATCAAGGACTATCTTGATCCGCTGAACGAGTACCTGCTGCACAGCCACGCAGCCGGTCAGCGCAACGTGCTGATCATCGACGAGGCGCAGAACCTCACGCCCCACGTGCTGGAACAGCTGCGGCTGCTCACCAATCTTGAAACCAACGAGCGCAAACTGTTGCAGATTGTGCTGATCGGCCAGCCCGAGCTGCGCGCCGTGCTCGCCCAACCCGAGCTGGAACAGCTGGCGCAGCGGGTGATCGCGCGGTTCCACCTCGGCGCCCTCAGCGAGACCGAAACCCGGCAGTACGTGCGCCATCGCATGGAGGTGGCGGGCCTCAAGGGACCTCTGCCGTTCAGCGCGGAAGCGCTCGCGCGCGTCCACGCGATCACCCGGGGAGTGCCCCGACGCATCAACCTGCTGTGCGACCGCGCACTGCTGGGCGCCTACGCCACCGACAGCCGGCAAATCGGTCCCGCGATGGTGGACAAGGCGGCCAGCGAGGTGTTCGACATGCCCGCCACCCGGTCCGTGCCACCGCCGGTCAAGGCACTGGCCAGCCGCTCCTGGCAGACGCTGGCGCTGGGTGCACTGGGCGGCGCCGTGCTGGCCGCCGGCGTGGCCGCTGTCCTCTGGCAGCAGCG
Source organism: Hydrogenophaga pseudoflava NBRC 102511 (assembly GCF_001592285.1). GTDB lineage: Bacteria > Pseudomonadota > Gammaproteobacteria > Burkholderiales > Burkholderiaceae_C > Hydrogenophaga > Hydrogenophaga pseudoflava. Next base: position 8,786 of record NZ_BCWQ01000006.1, read on the forward strand.
CGCACCGTCGCAAACACCTCTTCCCCATCCATCCAGCCCCACCGCGAGTCCCGCCACGGGTTCGGCTCCGGTGGCGCCGACACCCGCGCCAGCTCAGCCCCTGTCCACCGCGGCCGTCGAGGCACCTGCCGACCCACTTCACGCAAGCGCCCCTGCCCCCCTCGTCAAGCCGCCAGTGGCCGCAGACCTGCTGGGCTCCGAGGTCACCGCATGGCGTGAGCTCGGCGCACTCTGGGGCCAGTCCCTCACCGGGAACGATCCCTGCACCGCGGCCTTGAAGCAGCAACTGCAGTGCTTCAGCACGCAGCGCATGACGCTGCACGGCCTGCGCCAGCTGAACCGCCCGGGCATCCTGTTGCTGCGCCTTGGCAGTGAGGAACCGCGGCGCGCCCTCGTCACCGCCATGACCGCAGAAACCGCCACGCTGCAGGCCAATGGCCAGCGCTGGCTGATGCCGCTGACCGCACTCGCCGACATCTGGCGCGGCGACTATGCGACCCTCTGGCGCCAGCCCGAGGGCACGCGGGGCAGGATCACACAGAACCCCCAGGGTGTGGCCGGCGACTGGCTTTCGGGAGAGCTCATCAGCCTCCAGGCCAAGGGCCTGATTCCCGCCGAGGCCAGCACCTTCGCCACCCGCCTGAAGGCCTTCCAGCAGACACAAGGCCTGGAGGCCGACGGTGTGGCCGGGTCCATGACCTTCATGCAGGTCAACCTGGCCGCGGGTGTGGACGAACCGCGCCTGAGCAAGCCCTGAACGCCGCCGCGCCATGTCCTACATCCTTGATGCACTCAAACGGGCCGACGCCGAACGTGAGCGGGGCCACGTGCCCGGCCTGCACAGCCAGGGCTCGCCGGCCCCCGCAGCGGGTGCGGCGCGGGCGAGGCGGTTCGGACTGCCCATGATGGCGGGAGCCATCGTCCTGCTGCTGGCAGCGGCGACCGCCTTCTGGTGGTGGAACTCTCCCCACCGAGAGGCACCGGCGCCGGTTGCTGTGGTGCAAGCACCAGTCAGCGCGCTGGAGAAGCCGGACATGGCACCGGAGGCATCGGCGACTCCCCCTGTCCCTGCGCTGCCCATTCTGGCACCGCCACAGGTGGCCGCCCCGCCGCCTGCGCCCCGCGCCGCGTCTGCCCCTGCGACGGCTTCTGCAACCTCACCCGCAGCGGCGTCCAGTGCGCCCACGCCCCCTGCACCATCCGCCTCCGCCGGCATGGACGGACAACCTCCGCCAGCCGCCGCGGCCCCCGCATCGGCACCTGCGGTCAAGGTCTCTGGTGTCACCTACTCCTCGAACGCGGCCCATCGGATGCTGATCGCCAACGGGAAGGTGGTGCGCGAAGGCGAGGAAATCGAGCCGGGTCTCAAGGTGGAGGTCATTTCCCCCAGAAGCGCCATACTCAACCACCGTGGCTCCCGATACAACATCAACTACTGACCGCACCCTGCCGACGAGTTCGGCCCCGACGCGCGCCAGGCTTGGCATCTGGGGCCACCCGGTGCTGTGGGTGGTGGTGCTGATCGGTATCGGATGGCTGTTGCGAGGGCGCCAGTATCTGTTCAACCGGTCCCTGTGGCTGGACGAGGCCTACCTGGCGGTCAACTTCATGGACCGCGATCTCGGACAGCTGCTGTTCGAACCACTGTCCAACGGCCAGGCGGCTCCCCTGGGGTTCCTCGCGCTGACCAAGCTGCTGACGACAGGGCTGGGTGTGGAGGACTGGGTGCTGCGCTTGCAGCCTCTGGCCGCAGGCGTGCTGACCCTGCTGGCGGCCTGGGGTCTGGCGCGCAAGACGCTGCCCCACCGCGCCGCCCAGGCCACCTTCGTGGGTCTTCTGGCCCTGTCCCCGGTGCTGGTGTACTACAGCTCCGAGTTCAAGCAGTACCAGAACGATGTGCTGGCCACGGTGGGTCTGCTCTGGCTCGCCGCGCACTTTGACCTGCAGCGCTGGCAACGGGACGCCCCCGTGCTGGCGGTGGCGGGCGCCCTCGCCATCTGGCTGTCCCACCCCAGCCTGTTCGTGCTTGCGGGTGTGGGCCTGGTGCTCTGGATCGAAGCGATCCGCCAGCGCCAGCGGGCGGCTTGGCTGGCGGTGTCCGGCGCAGGGCTGCTGTGGGTGCTGGCCTTTGCGCTTCACCACACCCTGGTGATGAAGACGCTCGCCGGCAACCAGCACCTGCTGGATTTCTGGCGCTTTGCCTATGCCCCATTGCCACCGGACTCACCGACCGAGTGGCGCTGGTACCTGGACAGTGCGCTGGCGCTGGTCTACCTCGCCATGCGCCATGTGGGCGTGGCGCACCACGGCATGCTGGTCGCCTGGTTCGACGGACTGAACCTGGCTCTTCTGGCACTGTCGGCAGCGGGCTCGTTGACTCTGGCGTGGCGCGCACCGCGGATCGCCGCCATCGGGCTGGTCGTGCTGCTCGCCACGCTGGCGGCGTCGGCGCTGCACCTCTACCCATTCCGTTCTCGCCCGACCATCTTCCTGGTGCCGCTCGTGCACCTCGGTCTGGCCGCCCTCGTGCAGGCCGTGCTGGACAGCCGGAGCCTGCCCGCACGGCATCTGCTGGCGGCGGTGCTCGCCGGCTTCGTGCTGCTGGTGCCCGCCTCCGCGTCCTGGAAGGTGCTGCGCAAGCCTCACAACGACCAGGACATGAAGGCGGCGCTCCTTCACATTGCCAGCCAGACGAAGCCCGGGGACGGGGTCGTCATCGACTCCATGTCGCACAAGGCGTTCGACTTCTACTCGCGCGCCCACGGCGTGCAGGCCATGCCCGTCACGGTCTTCCGCCCCACCATCAACCAGTTCCACGACGCCATGGCCACGGTGCGCCGCCTGTGCATCGAACAGCCCATGCAGCGCAGCTGGGTCATCGTCACGCACCGGCTCCAGGAGCGCGCGGGCTTTCTGCAGCACATCGCGTCCATCGCCCCGACCCTGCAGCGATGGGATGGACAAGGCGCCATCGCGCTGCTTTACGACTTCCGGGACAGCGACTACTGCAGGAAATACGCCGCGCGCAGCCGCCCTCCGTCCGCGCCCTCGTCAGCATTGCCGACACAGTGACCGAATCCACCACATTCATCTACAGCGGCACCGAACTCGACCTGTTCGCCACCGCGAAGTGCTGGAAGTCCTATTGGACCCAGGTCATTGATCCCTATCTTGGCCAACACGTGCTGGAACTGGGAGCCGGAATCGGCGCCAACGCACAGGCACTGCAACACCGCCGTTATGCACGCTGGCTCAGCGTCGAGCCCGACGCGGCCATGGTGCAACGGATGAAACAGGGCATGGCCCAAGGGCTGCTCCCGCCCAGCCATGAGGCGGTCTGCGGCACTTCCCTGAACCTTCCGCGGAACGAGCGCTTCGACACCGTCCTGTATCTGGATGTGCTGGAGCACATTGAGGACGACCGGGCCGAACTGCAGCGCGTGACCGGACTTCTGCAACCCGGTGGACACATCGTCGTTCTGGCACCGGCCCACAACTTTCTCTACACCCCCTTCGACAAGAAGATCGGGCACTTCCGCCGTTACGACAAGGCGATGCTGCGCGCCATCGTGCCCCATGAGCTGCGAATCCGCAGGATGCAGTACCTGGACAGCGTCGGCATGCTCGCCAGTCTGGCCAACAAGCTGCTGCTCCGGTCCGATTCGCCGTCGCCCGCCCAAGTCCGCGTATGGGACTCGGTCATGGTGCGCATGTCCCGGCTCACCGACCCTCTGACCGGCTTCCGGCTGGGCAAGAGCATTGTTTGCGTTCTGCAAAAACCATTGACTGTTTGAATCAAATCAATACGCGCGAATAGTCCAACAATTACATCAATAGGTAATTCGAATATCCATTACTAGACTCTCAATACCTCCTAGCCGAGCAATCAGACAAGAAATTTCTCGCATAGGAATTCATCCGCCCAACCTTAAGAAACCTAAGCCTGCTGGCCGATTTTGGGCCACACCCCCGATGCCATTGGCGAGGCGGTTGCAGCAAGCCAATTGATGGCTGCAGCGCCCACCGGCGAATTCATCCCAAGACCAGCGGCCAATCAGACCCCAGTGGCCGTGCCGGTACAATCCCGCGGCCTGCACAGCAGGCCATCGCCACTGAATAAAGCGAATCCTGCCCACCCGACGCCCCGGAGCCCCGCATGCGCATTTCCAACAGAAAAAGAATCCTGATCACCGGGGGAGCCGGCTTTCTGGGCTCGCACCTGTGCGAGCGGCTGCTGGCCGAGGGCAACGACATCCTGTGCGCCGACAACTTCTACAGCGGCACCAAGGACAACGTGGCCCATCTGATGGGCAACCCGCACTTCGAACTGATGCGCCACGACGTGACCTTCCCGCTGTACGTGGAGGTCGACGAGATCTACAACCTGGCCTGCCCCGCCTCGCCGGTGCACTACCAGTGGGACCCGGTGCAGACCACCAAGACCAGCGTGCACGGCGCCATCAACATGCTTGGCTTGGCCAAACGCACCAAGGCCAGGATCTTCCAGGCCTCCACCAGCGAGGTCTACGGCGACCCCGAGGTGCACCCCCAGCCCGAGAGCTACTGGGGCAAGGTCAACCCCATCGGCATCCGCTCCTGCTACGACGAGGGCAAGCGCTGCGCCGAGACCCTGTTCTTCGACTACCACCGTCAGCACCAGGTGGACATCAAGGTCGCCCGCATCTTCAACACCTACGGCCCGCGCATGCACCCCAACGACGGGCGCGTGGTGAGCAACTTCATCGTGCAGGCCCTGCGCGGTGAGGACATCACCATCTACGGCGACGGCTCGCAGACGCGCAGCTTCTGCTACGTGGACGATCTGATCGAGGGTTTTGTGCGCCTGATGGCCAGCCCCGACGGCGTGACCGGCCCCATCAACCTGGGCAATCCCAACGAGTTCACCATCCGCCAGCTGGCCGAGGCCGTGCTGGCCAAGGTCGGCGGCAAGTCCAGGCTGATCTGCAAGCCCCTGCCCTCGGACGATCCCAAGCAGCGCCAGCCCAACATCGAGCAGGCCAAGGCCGTGCTCGGCTGGCAACCGCAGGTCCAGCTCGAAGAAGGCCTGGACAAGACCATCGCCTACTTCCGCCGCTTCTTGCAATCATGAGCTTCGAGCAGCACGAGATCGTGATCGTGACCCCGGTCTACGAAGACCTGGAGGCCAGCGGTCGACTGTTCAAGGAACTGGCCAAGGAGTTCGGCCAGCGGGTGTTCGTGGTGGCGGTGGACGACGGGTCGGTTCGCCAGCCCCTGACCATCACCAGCCTCGAAGACGCCGGCGTGGCCGGCGTGGTGCTCAAGCTGCGCCGCAACGTGGGTCACCAGCGCGCCATTGCGATCGGGCTGAGCTATGCGGCCGAGCACCTGGCACCCCACCAGAAGGTGGTGCTGATGGATTCGGATGGCGAGGACCTGCCCTCGACCATCCCCGAGCTGCTGCAACCGCTGGACCAGGCCGACGTGGACGTGGTGGTCGCGCAGCGCAAGAGCCGGGTGGAGACGCTCAAGTTCAAGGCCTTCTACCAGGTCTACAAACGCTTCTTCAAGGTGATGACCGGGCGTCCCATCAGCTTTGGCAACTTCATGGCGCTCAAGCCGGCCGCCGTGCAGCGCCTAGTGGCGATGCAGGAGCTGCCGATCCACGTGGCGGCGGCCGTGCTGGCCTCCAAGCTGCGCACCCGCGTCTGCCCGCTGGACCGCGGCCCGCGCTACGCCGGACAGTCCAAGATGAACTTCGTGGGCCTGGCGCTGCACGGCTTCAAAGCCCTGATGGTGTTCGCCGAGGACGTGCTGGTGCGCGTGGGCATCTTCAGCGCGGTGATCGCCGCGATGTCGGTGGTGGGATCGACCTGCGCGGTGGTGCTCAAGCTGCTGGGCTATTCCACCCCCGGCTGGTTCTCGCTGGTGCTGGGCATCTTCGTGCTGCTGTTCCTGCAGACCGGCGCCCTGGCGCTGATGACCCTCATGCTCACCGGCGTCATGCGCAGCGGCAGCGTGGTCACCGCTGTTGCCCACCGCGAGTTCATCGCCGAGGTCATCGAGACCCGACCATGAACGGTGTGGCCGCCTCCCACCCGCGCCAGGAACTGTTCCGGTTTGTGGTCAATGGCCTGGTGGCCACCGCGGTCCACTACGCGGTGCTGACCTTCAACCTCCAGGTGCTGGGCTTCGGTTCCGCCGGGCTGGCCAACCTGTGCGCAGCGGTCGTCGGCATCACCAGTTCCTTCCTGGGCAGCCGCTTCTACGTGTTCGCCCAGTCCGCGCAGCAGCCCTGGCTGCCACAGCTGTTGAAATTCAGCGGCCTCTACGGCGCCATCGCGCTGCTGCACGGCCTGGTGCTGTGGCTCTGGACCGACCGCCTCGGTCTGGACTACCGCGCCGGCTTTCTGCTGGCCACCGGCCTGCAGGTCTCGCTCAGCTACCTCGGCAACAAGTTCCTCGTGTTCAAACCCTCATGAAGCTCTTTCGCGCGCTCGCTGCCACCGCCCTGTTCGTCGTCCTGCTGCTGGCGGTGTACTACCTGCACATCCGTTTCTTTGCGGTCAACGTGGTGTTCTACGCCGCCATCGCCGACGGCGTGATCGCCGCCCTGCTCACGGGGCTGATCATCTCGACCAGCCGCACCTTCAACGGTTTCGAGAAGCTGCAACTGGTGGTGATCTGGCTGCTCTCGGGGTACTGCTTCGCCATTTCGGTGCCGACCGTCATCGACCGCTCGCTGTCGTTCTACATCCTGGAGAAGATCCAGCAGCGCGGCGGCGGCATCCAGCAGAGCCGTTTTGCCGACGTGTTCACGCAGGAATACCTCAAGGAACACCGGCTGGTCGATGTGCGCCTGACCGAACAGCTCGAATCGGGCACCATCGAGATCCAGAACGGCTGCGTCAAGCTGACCGACAAGGGCCAGCGCCTGGCCGCCGCCAGCCGCTACTTCCGCCAGAACTTCCTGCCCAAGCAGCGCCTGCTGATGGGCCAGTACTCCTCGGACCTGACCGACCCGTTCCGCCAGAGCGCGGACGTGGTCGACTACCAGTGCCAGTGAACGCGTTCCTGGAGATCCGGGGCCTGGGCTTCGCCTGGCCCGGACAGGCGCCGCTGTTCGCCCACCTGAACGCCTCGCTGACACCTGGCCTGGCCCTGCTCAGCGGCGACGAACAGCGTGGCAAGACCACCCTGCTGCGGCTGCTGGCCGCCGAGATCCGCCCACAAGCCGGGGCGATGCAACTGGCCGGGCAGGACATCGGCGGCGCGCTGGCGGGCCTGCGGCCCGACATGACCCGCCCGGACCTGGACACGGTGGTGGTGGCCGACTGGCTGCGCACTCAGGTGCCCGAGGGACCGGCGCGCGACCGGCTGGACGAGCACATCGATGGCCTGTCGCTGGGCGAGCACCTGCACAAGGGCTTCTACATGCTCTCGGCCGGCGGGCGCCGCAAGGTGGGCCTGGCCGCCGCCATGGCCCTGCAACCACCGCTGACCTTGCTCGACCAGCCGTTCGCGGCGCTGGACCTGGCCTCGATCCGCTACCTCAGCGACTGGCTGCGGGAACAATCCCTGGCCACCGACCGGCTGGTGCTGCTGGCGGACTACGAAGCGCCCGCCAACCTGGCCATCGCCCAGCGCATCGACCTGGGCTGAAGCCTGGCGCGCGCGTCAGCGCCCGCCCAGCCCCATTGAGCGCGAGATCACCTCTTTCATGATCTCGTTGGTGCCGCCGTAGATGCGCTGCACGCGCGCGTCGGCATACGCCCGGGTGATCGGGTACTCCCACATGTAGCCGTAGCCGCCGTGCAGCTGCAGGCACTCGTCCATCACCTTGCACTGCAGGTCGGAGCACCAGTACTTGGCCATGCTGGCGGTCGCGGTGTCGAGCTTGTCCTCGCACACCAGTTCGCAGCATTTGTCCACGAACACGCGCGCCACCTGCACCTCGGTCTGCAGTTCGGCCAGGGTGTAGCGGGTGTTCTGGTAGCTGGCCACCGCCTGGCCGAAGACCTTGCGGTCTTTCACATACTCGACCGTCCAGTCGATCGCAGCCTGCGCCGAAGCCACCGCGCCAATCGCGATCTGCAGCCGCTCCCAGGGCAATTGCTCCATCAGGCAGATGAAGCCACGACCCTCGAATGCCGCGCCACCCAGCAGGTTCTGCGCCGGCACTTTCACGTTGTCGAAGAACAGCTCCGAGGTGTCCTGCGCCTTCATGCCCAGTTTCTTCAGGCGTTTGCCCTTGCTGAACCCTTCCATGCCGCGTTCGACCAGGAACAGGCTGGTGCCCTTGGCGCCCGCGGCCGGGTCGGTCTTGGCGACCACGATCACCAGGTCGGCGTGCCAGCCGTTGGTGATGAAGGTCTTGCTACCGTTGAGCAGGTAGTGCGAGCCATCGGCGCTCTTGATGGCCGTGGTCTTCACGCCTTGGAGGTCGCTGCCAGCGGCGGGTTCGCTCATGGCGATGGCACCCACCATCTCGCCGGTCGCGAGCAACGGCAGGTAGTGCTTCTTCTGCGCCTCGGTGCCGTAGTGCAGGACGTACGGCGCCACGATCTCGCTGTGCAGGCCGAAGCCGATGCCGCTGACGCCCGCCCGAGCGATCTCCTCCATCTGCGCCACCGAGTACAGCCGGTCGGCGCCCGCACCGCCGTACTCCTCGGGCATGGTCATGCACAGGAAGCCGTTAGCGCCGGCCGCCCGCCAGACTTCGCGGTCCACGTAGCCCTGATCCTCCCAGCTGTCGTGGAGCGGGGTGATTTCCTTCTCGACGAAGCGGCGGAAGCTGTCGCGGAAGGCCTCGTGGTCGGTGTTGAAAAGCGTGCGGTCGATCATGGCTGTCACCTTTCGGACTGGGTGGGTTGATTTATACAAAGCATTTGCTTGGCAAAAGTCTATACTGATCCGATCGTCCGGACTATCCGGACCCATCCCCCAGGAGACACCATGAGCGAAGCCTTCGTCTACGACGCCATCCGCACACCGCGCGGCAAGGGCAAGAAGGACGGCAGCCTGCACGAGGTCAAGCCGGTCAACCTGCTGGCTGGCCTGCTGAGCGAACTGCAGCGCCGCAACGACCTGGACACCGCCGCGGTGGACGATGTGGTCATGGGCGTGGTCTCGCCCATCGGTGAACAGGGGTCGGTGATTCCCAAGGTGGCCGCGCTCAAGGCCGGCTGGGACTGGCGCTGCGCGGGGGTTCAGCTCAACCGCTTCTGCGCCTCGGGACTGGAGGCGGTGAATATGGCCGCGATGAAGGTGAAAAGCGGCTGGGAAGACCTGGTGGTGGCCGGTGGCGTGGAAAGCATGAGCCGCGTGCCCATCGGCTCCGACGGCGGCGCCTGGGCGCAGGACCCCGAGACCAACAGCGCCACCCTGTTCGTGCCGCAGGGCATCGGCGCCGACCTGATCGCCACGCTCAACGGCTTCTCCCGGCAGGACGTGGATGCCTTCGCGCTGGAATCGCAGAAGCGGGCCGCCGCCGCCCGCGCCGCCGGGCACTTCGACCGCTCGGTCGTGCCGGTGAAGGACAAGATGGGGCTGACCATCCTGGAGAAAGACGAATTCATCAAGCCGGGCACGACGATGGAAGGCCTGGCCGGGCTCAAGCCGGCGTTCGAGCAGCTCGGCGCCATGGGCTTCGACGCCGTGGCCCTGCAACGCTACCCGCAGGTCGAACGCATCCACCACGTGCACCACGCGGGCAACTCCTCGGGCATCGTGGACGGCGCCGCGGCCATCCTGATCGGCAGCGAGGCCGCGGGCAAGACCCACGGCTTCACGCCGCGCGCCCGCATCGTCTCGGTCGCGCTCTCGGGCGCCGACCCGACCATCATGCTGACCGGCCCCATGCCCGCGGCGCGCAAGGCGCTGGCCAAAGCGGGCCTGTCCATCGACCAGATCGACCTGTTCGAGGTCAACGAGGCCTTTGCCGCCGTGCCCATGAAGTTCATGCAGGAGATGGGCGTGCCGCATCAGAAGGTCAACGTCAACGGCGGCGCCATCGCCATGGGACACCCACTGGGCGCGACCGGCGCGATGATCCTGAACACGCTGATCGACGAGCTGCACCGCACGGGCAAGCGCTACGGCCTGGCGACCTTGTGTGTCGGCGGCGGCATGGGCATCGCGACGATTGTTGAACGCGTCTGAACCAGCGGAGACCCCGAACATGATCACCAAAACCATCCGCTACGACCTGGCCAACGGCATCGCCACCATCACCTTTGACGAGCAGGGCTCGCCGGTGAACACCATGTGCCTGCAATGGCAGGACGACCTGGACGCCATTGCGGCCCAGGTGGTCCAGGACAAGGCGCAGCTCAAGGGCATCGTGCTCGCCTCGGCCAAAACCACCTTCTTCGCCGGCGCCGACCTCAAGGGCGTGATGCGCTCGACGGAGGCCGACGGCCCGCGCGTGTTCCGCGAGATCGAACGCATCAAGAAGAACTTCCGCACCATCGAGACGCAGGGCGTGCCGGTGGTGTCCTGTCTGAACGGCGCGGCGCTGGGCGGGGGCTGGGAAGTGGCCCTGGTCGGCCACCACCGCATCGCGGTGAACAACCCCAAGATCCAGTTCGGCCTGCCCGAGATCACGCTGGGCCTGATCCCCGGTGGCGGTGGCATCACCAAGATGACCCGCGTGCTGGGCCTGATGGCAGCCCAACCCTACATTCTGGAAAGCAAGCTGTTCGGCCCCGAAGAGGCGCTGAAGATCGGCGTGGTGCACGAACTGGTCGCCACGCCCGAGGAGCTGCTGCCGCGCGCGCTGGCTTACATCGAAGCCGCGCAAGGCATGCCCGAGGCCTGCACCCACGTCTGGGACCGCAAGGATTACAAGATGCCCGGCGGCACGCCGAGCAACCCCAAGATCGCCGGCATGCTGACGGTGGCACCTGCCGTGCTCAAGCAAAAGACACGCGGCCTCTATCCCGCGCCCGAGGCCGCCCTGGCCGCGATGGTCGAAGGCGCGATGGTGGATTTCGATACCGCCATGCGCGTGGAAAGCCGCTACCTGGCCGGACTGATGACCGGCGGCGTGGCGCGCAACATGATCAACACCTTCTTCTTCAACATGAACGCGATCAAGAGCGGTCAGTCGAGGCCGAAGGACGTGCCGCGCTACCAGCCGAAGAAGGTGGGCGTGCTGGGCGCCGGCATGATGGGTTCGGGCATCGCCTACGCGCAGGCCACGCGTGGCATCGCCACCGTGCTCAAGGACGTGAGCGTCGAAGCCGCCGAGAAAGGCAAGTCGTACACCACCAAGCTCACGCAGAAGCGGGTCGACAAAGGCCAGATGAGCGCCGAGAAACAGCAGGGCATCCTGAACCTCATCACGCCCACCGCCAGCGCCGCCGACCTTCAGGGTTGCGACCTGATCATCGAGGCCGTGTTCGAACAGCGCGAACTCAAGGCCATGGTGACCAAGGAAGCCGAGCCCATGCTTGCCGAGGGCGGTTTCTTCGCCAGCAACACCTCCACCCTGCCCATCTCCGGTCTGGCCCAGGCCAGTGCGAAGCCGGCCAAGTTCGTCGGCATCCACTTCTTCAGCCCGGTGGACAAGATGAAGCTGGTCGAGATCATCCGCGGCAAGGACACCGACGACGAGACCATCGCGCGCGCCTATGACTACGTGCAGGCCCTGGGCAAGCTGCCCATCGTCGTCAACGATTCGCGCGGCTTCTACACCAGCCGCACCTTCGGCACCTTCGTGATGGAAGGCGCCGCCATGCTGGGCGAAGGCATCCCGGCGCCCGTGATCGAAAACGCCGCCATGCAGGCCGGCATGCCGGTCGGCCCGCTGGCCGTGTTGGACGAGACCGCGCTCAGCCTGTCGGTGCATGTGCTGGAACAGACCCGCCTCGACTTCCAGAAGGAAGGCAAGCAATACGTTGCCACGCCCGGCGAGACACTGGTCGAGCAGATGGTCAAGCAGCACAAGCGCCCGGGCCGCGCGGCCGGCGGTGGCTTCTACGACTACCCAAAGGACGGCCGGAAGCACCTCTGGCCGCAGCTCAAGGCGCTCTACGAAAAGCCGAGCGTCGACTGGAACCTGCAGGACGTGAAAGACCGCCTGCTCTACCGCCAGGCGGTGGAAACCGCGCGCTGTCTGGCCGAAGGCGTGCTCACCAGTGTGCACGACGGCAACATCGGCTCGATCTTCGGCATCGGCTTCCCGGCCTGGACAGGCGGCGCGCTGCAGTTTATCTACGGCATGGGCGTCGACGCTTTCGAGCGGCGCTGCGCCGAGCTGGCCGCCCGCCACGGCAGCGGCTTCATACTCGCGGACGCGGTGAAAGCCGCGCTGCATCAACACCAACCCCAGTACTGATTCATGAAACGACTCGAAGGAAAAATCGCCCTCATCACGGGCGCCGCACAAGGCATCGGCCTGGCCACGGCCCTGAAGTTCGCCCGCGAAGGCGCCACCGTCGTCGTCTGCGACGTCAGGCAGGCCGCGGTCGACGAGGCCGTGAAGCAATGCCAGGCCGAAGGAGCCACAGCCACGGGCTTCGTGATGGACGTGACCCAGCGCGACATGGTCGACGCCGTGGTGGCCCAGGTGAAGGAGCGCTTCGGCCGCATCGACGTGCTGGTGAACAACGCCGGCATCACGCAGGACGCGCGCCTGCAGAAGATGACACTGGAGCAGTTCGACAAGGTGATCGATGTCAACCTGCGCGGTGTCTTCCACTGCGCGCAGGCCGTGGCCGACACCATGACCGCCCAGGGCAGCGGCGTGATCCTCAACGCCTCGTCGGTGGTCGGCATCTACGGCAACTTCGGCCAGACCAACTACGCCGCCACCAAGTTCGGCGTGATCGGTTTCACCAAGACCTGGAGCCGCGAACTCGGCCCCAAGGGCGTGCGCGTCAACGCGGTCGCCCCCGGCTTCATCAGCACGCCCATCCTGAGCACCATCCCCGACAAGGTGATCCAGGAGATGGAGCACCGCGTGCCGCTCAAGCGCCTGGGCCAGCCGGAAGAAATTGCCAACGTCTACGCCTTCCTGGCCAGCGACGAGGCCAGCTACATCAACGGGGCTGTCATCGAGGTTTCCGGCGGCATGTCGGTGTGACCTTCGGGCGCCCGGGATAATCCGGACATGCCCGAACACACACCATCCACCGACGCCGCCCCCAACCGCCCGCGCTCGCGCACCGACCTCTTTCTGTCCTTCACCTGGCTGGCCCTGCAGGGCTTCGGCGGGGTGCTGGCCGTGGTGCAGCGCGAGCTGGTGGAGAAGAAGCGCTGGATGACCCGTGAACAGTTCGTCGAGGACTGGGCCGTGGCGCAGATCATGCCCGGCCCCAACGTGGTCAACCTCTCGCTGATGATCGGAGGCCGCTACTTCGGCCTGCCCGGCGCGCTGGCCGCGCTCTCGGGCATGCTCGCGGCGCCCTTGGTCCTCGTGCTGCTGCTCGCCGCGCTGTACGGCAGCGTGGCCGACAGCGCTGCGGCACAAGGTGCGCTGCGCGGCATGGGCGCCGTGGCCGCCGGACTGATCACCGCCACCGGCATCAAGCTGATCGGCGCGCTGGACAAGAACGCCATGGGCCTGTGGGTCTGCATCGGCCTGGCCGCCCTCACCTTCGTCGCCATCGCCCTGCTGCGCCTGCCGCTGGCCTGGGTGCTGCTGGTCATCGGCAGCGGCGCCTGCCTCTGGGCCTACCGGGTGCTGGGCCGCACCGGCAAGGAGACCCAAGCATGAGCATGGCGCCCACCTTTGCCAACTGGCTGGACCTGTTCCTGCACTTTGCGTCGCTGTCGCTGCTTGCGGTGGGCGGCGCCATCACCACCGCGCCCGACATGCACCGCTACCTGGTGGGCGAGCAGCACTGGCTGAGCGACGCGCAGTTCAACTCGTCCATCGCCCTCTCGCAGGCCGCCCCGGGCCCGAACGTGCTGTTCGTCGCCCTGCTGGGCTGGAACGTGGGTCTGAATGCGGGCGGAGGCCCCTCCGCGGGCTGGCTGGCCTGGGCGCTGGCGTTGCTGGGCGTGGCGGTGACGCTGGTGGCCATCATGCTGCCCTCGTCCATCCTCACCTACACCGCCACCCAGTGGGGCCACCGCAACCGCGAGCTGCGAGCCGTGCGGGCCTTCAAGACTGGCATGGCGCCCATCGTGATCGCCCTGCTGATCGCCACCGGCTGGCTGCTGAGCGCGTCTCACAACGTCCCGGCGCGCGACTGGCCCCTGTGGCTGCTGACCGTCTGCGCTGCGCTGCTGGTCTGGCGCACCCGGCTGCACCTGCTCTGGATGATCGGCGCGGGCGCGCTGGCCGGCGCCATGGGCTGGGTCTGACGGGTCTGGCCCGGCTTACTTCTGGCGCTGCAGGCCGGACAGGCCCTTGACGTCCAGCGCGTTCATGGCGGCGCGCACGCCGTCGATGTTCACGTTGTCACCGCTGACCTCGATCAGCACGCCATTGGCCAGCATCATCGACATCTCGGCGCTCGAACCGTCCTTGCGGTACTCCTCCTTGAAGGCCACGCCGTCTTTCTTGTAGACTTTCTCGACCTCGTCCTGGGTCTCACGGCTGACCGTGCTCTGCGCCCAGGCCCCCATCGCCATCATCAGGGCGGGCATGGCGCCGATGTCCTGCACCTTGACCTCGACACGGCCCGCATCGTTGCGGAACTCTGAGGTGACACTGGAGAAGGTCATCCCCATCGCCGAATCCGAACGGGCCTCGATGGCGGTGCGTTCCATGCCGGCGAGCTTGGCCGGCACATAGGCCTGCAGTGCATCGGGTGCGAACGGCTGGCCACCCTGACCGCTGCCCATGGCCGCCCCCATCATCTCGCCCAGCGCCTTGCCCGCGGCCTCCGAGTCGCCCTTGGCCTGGGCCGCCTCCATCTGCTTGCTGGCCTCTTCCATCTTCTTGGCCGCCTCTTCCAGCTGCGCGGTGTTGATGGTGACCTCAGAGCCCGGCACCTTGATGCTCACGTCCCCCGCGGGGGCGCTGGCGCCGCCCATCATCATGCCGGCGCCGCCGCTGAACAGGCTGCCCACGGTCATCACCACGATGCTGGCCACGATGCCGCAGACGATCAGCACGGCGGTGAAACCCAGCGCCTTGCCCTCGGGCACCTTCATCATCACCGGCACACCGGTGTAGAGCAGATAGATCGAGTAGAGCGCGGCCAGCAGGCCCAGCATGGACAGCGCCGGCAGCAGGTTGAACACCCCGCCCAGCAGACCGGCGGTGGCGCCGTAGGCGACCAGCTTGAAGGCCTTGCCCATGTCCTTCTGGCCGCCGAAGCTCGGGGCCAGCGCATTGGCCACCAGGGCCAGCACATAGATCATCACCAGGGTCAGCACGAAACCGACCACCATGTTGGCCAGCCCCGCCAGGATGGGCACCCGGAAATGGATGCCCATCATGCCCGTGCCGATCAGGCTGAAGCCGATGAAAGCCGCCAACGACGACACGCCGGCCAGGTAGACCAGGTAGTTCTTGTAGAGACCGGCAATGTCGTCCGGCTCGCCCTCGATGATCGGCCAGGTGGCCTTGGGCTTGAGCAGAATGGCTTGCACGCGTTCAACCAGGTTCATGAATTCCTCCTCGGGGTTGCAGACACAAGAAAACGGTCCGGCAGCGCGAACCATACCGCCATCCGCCGCAGCGGGCCACCTTTCAGCGTGGGCTTTCGAAGAACACCGCGTTGGTGTAGTCGCTGATCTCGAAATAGACCTTCTTTTCGCCCGGGTCGGCCACCATGTTCTGGTTCTCGTCGAGCACGCCATACCCGTAGCGGTAGGCACGCGGCTTGCCGTCGTCGGTGCCCAGGGCCGTGCTCATCTTGTCGATGGACAAAAAGCGCCGGGCCAGTTTGTCGCCGGCGTAGATTTCGAGCACGCCGTTGGTGCCGGTCCAGTTCTGGATGTCGCGGCTGATCTTGTTCTGCTGTTCCTGCGTGCACCCGGCGAGCAAGACCAACCCCAGAACACAGGCGAATGCAGACGTCATGGGCTTCATGCGAGCCTCCCTTGAAAAAGATCAGCCGCGCTGGCGCAAGGCCTCGTACAGGCAAACGCCACTGGCCACCGACACGTTCAGGCTTTCGACGCCGCCCTTCATGGGGATGCCCACCAGCTCGTCGCAGGTCTTGCGCGTGAGCTGGCGCATGCCGTCGCCTTCGGCGCCGAGCACCAGGGCCACCGGCCCCTTGAGATCGACCTGGTACAGCGTCTTGGGCGCATCGTCGCTGGTGCCGATGACCCAGATGTTGCGTTCCTTGAGTTCGTTCAGGGTGCGCGCCAGGTTGGTCACCATGAAATACGGCATGGTCTCAGCCGCACCGCTGGCCACCTTGGCCACCGTGGCATTGATGCCGACAGCGTGGTCCTTGGGCGCAATCACCGCATGGGCACCCGCGCCGTCGGCCACCCGCAGGCAGGCGCCCAGGTTGTGGGGGTCGGTCACGCCGTCGAGCACCAGAAGCAGCGGCGCGATGCCATCGGCCTCCAGCTTTTCCAGCAGTTCGTCCAGCGAATGGGCCTGCTCCAGCGCGTTGACCCGGGCCGCGACGCCCTGGTGGCCGTGGCTGCCCGCGAGTTTGGCCAGGCGCAGGCCATCGGCCTCGATCAGGCGCACGCCCGCCTCCTTGGCGCGCTCGATGAACTGCCGCATGCGCTGGTCGCGCCGCGTCGGCTCGAAGTAGATCTCGATGATGGATTGGGGCGCGGTTTTCAGGCGCACACCCACGGCGTGGAAGCCGAACAGGACTTTGGGGGAGGACATGCCCCGATTATCAAGCCCCCACGCGCCGCTTTCGATCTGCTCAGGCCGCCGCCGCCTCCGGCTCGCTGGCCTGACCGGCCTCGATGGTGATGCGCCGCTCGCAGCGCTGGGCGATGCCCCGGTCGTGCGTCACCAGCACCAGGGTGGTGCCCTGCTCGCGGTTGAGCTCGAACATCAGCTCCATGACCTTCTCGCCGGTCGCAAAGTCCAGGCTGCCGGTGGGTTCGTCCGCCAGCAGCACCGCCGGCTGCACCACGAAGGCCCGCGCCAGCGCCACGCGCTGCTGTTCGCCGCCCGACAGCACCTTCGGGTAGTGGCCAAGGCGCTCGCCCAGGCCCACGCGCTGCAGCATGGCGGTGGCGGCGCTGCGGGCATCGCGCCGGCCGGCCAGTTCCAGCGGCAGCATCACGTTCTCCAGCGCGGTCAGATTGCCCAGCAGCTGGAAGCTCTGGAACACGAAGCCGAGCTTCTGGGCGCGCAGCGCCGCGCGCTGGTCCTCGTCGCGGGCGAACAGGTCCACGCCATCGATGAACACAGTGCCGCGGGTCGGTGTGTCCAGCCCGGCAATGATGGACAGCAAGGTGCTCTTGCCCGAACCCGAGGCACCGACGATGGCGGCGGTTTCCCCTTGGCGCAGGGAGAAATCGATATCGCGCAAAATCGTCAGCGTGCCTGTGGAGTCGGTGACCGACTTGAACACATGCTGCACCACAATCATTTCCTGAGCCATGTAGTCCGCCCTGAAAGGCCCGACAGTTGAAACGACGCCACTTTAACGCCCTGCTCTGCGCCGCCGCCGGCGCGGGGTCAATCGCGCCGGTCTTCGCACAAACGGCCGCCACAGCGGCCAACGTGCTGGTGGTCGGCGACTCGCTCAGTGCCGAATACGGCCTGCGGCGCGGCAGCGGCTGGGTGCAGATCCTGCAGGAACGCATGATCAAGGAGGGCATTCCGGCGCGCATGGTCAACGCCGGCATCAGTGCCGACACCACCTCAGGTGGCCGGTCCCGCCTGCCGGCGCTGCTCAGGCTGCACAAGCCGGCGGTGGTGATCATCGAGCTGGGCGCCAACGACGCGCTGCGCGGCCTGCCGCTGAACATGACGCGCGACAACCTGACCGCCATGACGAGGGCCTCGAAGGTGGCCGGTGCCAAGGTGGTCCTCGTCGGTATGCAGGTGCCGCCCAACTACGGCAGCCAGTACACCCGAGACTTCCGTGACCTCTTCCAGCAGGTGGCCAGCGCGGAAAAGGTCGCCCTGGTGCCCTTCCTGCTCAAGGGCGTGGCCGACCTGCCCGACCCGACCCTGCTGTTCCAGGACGACCGCATCCACCCCAACGAGGCCGCCCAGGCCACGATCGCCAACAACGTCTGGCCGGTGCTCGCGCCCCTGCTGCCGAAACGATAATCGGCGGATGCCTGTCCGTACCCTGCCCGCCACCGAGGTGCTGCACCGCCTTGGCGAATTTGACGCCGTCATCGACGCCCGTTCCGAAGACGAACATGCGCTCGACCACGTGCCCGGTGCGCTGAACTGGCCCAGCCTGAACAATGCCGAACGCATCCTGATCGGCACCATGTACAAGCAGGTCGACGCCTTCGAGGCCAAGAAGCGCGGCGCAGCGCTGGCCGCGCGCAACATCGCCGCACACATTGAACGGGAAGTGCTGGACAAGCCCAAAGGCTGGAAACCGCTGGTCTATTGCTGGCGCGGCGGCAACCGCAGTGGTGCACTGGCCACCATCCTGGGCGCGATCGGGTTCCAGGTCACGCTGATCGAGGGAGGCTACAAGGCCTGGCGCGCCGCCCTCGTGGAAGACCTGCCCGCGCAGGCGCAGCGCCTGCACTACCGCGTGGTCTGCGGCCCCACCGGCAGCGGCAAGACACGCCTGCTGCACGCGCTGGCGGCCGAAGGCGCTCAGGTGCTGGACCTTGAAGGCCTGGCCCGCCACCGCAGTTCGGTGCTCGGGCACATCCCTGGGGTCGAACAGCCCAGCCAGAAGCGATTCGACAGCCTCGTTTGGGAGGCCCTGCAGGCCTTCGACCCGGCGCGCCCTGTGTTCGTCGAAAGCGAGAGCAAGAAGGTGGGCAACCTCCGTGTGCCCGATGCACTGATCGACGCCATGCGCGCCAGCCCCTGCATCGACCTGCGACTGCCCGATGAAGAGCGCGTGGCCCTGCTGATGGAAGACTACGACTTTTTCGTGAAGGACAGCGAGCACTTCTGTCGGCGGCTGGAAGCGCTGACCGAGTTGCGCGGCAAGGCGGTGGTGGGCGAGTGGATCGAAAAAGTGCGCGCCGGCCGCACCAAGGAAGTGGTGCTGGACCTGCTCAGGCAGCACTACGACCCGACGTATGCGGCATCCATAGAGCGCAACTTTGCGCTCCATGCCCAAGCGCTCCCCTGCAGCCTGGGCTCTGGCTCAGATCAATCGATGCGCGTGGCCGCTCGCTCGCTGCTGAGCCCGACGGGCTCGCAGCCCCTACCCGACGAAAGTTAGCCGATCAGCCGGCGGACGTGGGGCTCGCGTCTGAGCTGTCGCCGGCATCCGGCTTTTGGCCGGCGTCCTGCTCATCAGGGCTGCCGTCTCCGTGCGACTTGCGCTCGGCCTTGTTGCGCAGCTTTTCCTCTTTCTTCTGCTTCTTGGCGAGCTCGCGTTGGCGTTTTTCGTATCCGTAGTTGGGTGTGGCCAAGGGGGTGTTTCCGAGGTTGAGGTGGTGAATTGGTCAGGTGTGTAGGGCCGCAAGGGCTTGGGCCAGGTCAGCCCTGAGATCATCGGCGCTTTCCAGGCCGATGGCAAACCGCACCAGCCCACCTTTGTGCGCCCAGGGCCGGGTGCGGATCGCCGGCACGTTGTACGGCGCGCAGAGACTGATCGGTCCCGCCCAGCTCCAGCCTGGCCTGAACAGCCGCAGACGGTCACAGAAGGCGTCGATCTGGGACTGGGAGAAGCGCTCGTCGAACACGGCGCTGAACAGACAGGCCGCCGCAGTCGCTTCGCGTGCCCATGCTTCATGCCCCGGAGAGCCCGCCAGCGCCGGATGCAGAACACGCACGACGCCCGGCTGGTCCTGCATCCAGGTGGCCAGCGCCCTTGTGGTCGCATCCTGCGCCTGGTAGCGCAAGGGCATGGAGGCCAGGCCCCGCAGCACCAGCTCGGTGTCGTTGCCGCTGACACCCAGACCCAGACGCATGTGACACATCAGTAGCTGGTGGTGCAGTGCGTGGTCGCGCGTCACCACGGAGCCCATCAGCACATCGGCGCCCCCGCTGGGGTACTTGGTCAGCGCCTGCATCGAGATGTCGACCCCCAGGTCGAACGGGCGAAAGGCGATGCCGGCGCCCCAGGTGTTGTCCAGCGCGGTCAGGATGCGGCGTTCGGGCGCTCTGCCGTCGTTCGCCTGACGCACCGCCGCCACCAGCGCGGGAATGTCCGGAAACTCCAGCGTGATCGAACCCGGTGCCTCGATCCACACCAGGCGCGTGGCGGGTGACAGACGGCTGGCCAGATCCGCAGGATCCAGCGGGTCGTAGTAGCGGTGGGTGATGCCCCAGTGCGCGAGCTCACCAGCTGCGAACGCCTTGCCCGGACCATAGGCGTTGTCGGGCAGCAGCACCTCATCGCCCTGGCGCAGGAAGCTCATGTCGACCAAAGTCAGCGCCGACAGGCCGCTGGGCGCCAGCACGCAATACTGCCCACCCTCGATGGTGGCGATGCGCTCTTCCAGCGTGAAGGTGGTCGGCGTGCCATGCAGGCCGTAGGTGTAGCCGCTCTTGTCGGCCCACTCCTGCGTGCGAAGGGCCTGCACGTCCTTGAACAGGACGGTGGACGCCTTGTGCACGCCGGGCGCAACGGCGTCAAAGCCCTCGGGAGGGCGGTATGGATGATGGATCAGTCGGGTGGACAGGTCTGACATTGAGTTCAGAGCTTCCACTTTTCGAGCAACTGCGCCGGCCGCATGCTGTCGTAGCTCTCGAAGGGTTGATGGATCCAGGGGTTGGTCGGCAGGAACTCGACCGAGTAGTCGGGCGTGAACACCGACACCGCCTTGGTCCAGATCACGGCGCTGCGCAGTTCGCTGATCGGCTTGTAGTGATTCTTGAGGGTGTCGATCACGGCCCTGAGCGTGTGGCCGGAGTCGGCCAGGTCATCGACCAGCAGCACCTTGCCGGCAATCTCGCCTCTGGGCGTGGTGATGTAGCGAGCGATGTCGAGGTTGCCCTGCTCGGTCCCGGCGTTGGCGCGGTAGGAACTGGTGGACATGATCGCCAGCGGCACGTCAAAGATGCGCGACAGGATGTCCCCGGGCCGCATGCCACCGCGCGCAAGGCACAGAATGGTGTCGAACTCCCATCCGGACTGGTAGACCTTGAGCGCCAGCTTCTCGATCAGGTTGTGGTATTCGTCGTACGAGACGTAGAGGTGTTTGCCGTCTTCGGTCAGCATGCGTGTCTTCCGTTCGTGGTCGCGGGTGGATTCATTCTGCACCAGAGCAACGAGGCTCAGGCACTGAACGGATGGTGAAGCAGGATGGTGTGGTCGCGGTCCGGACTGGTCGACACCACGTGGATCGGCACGCCAGTGGTCTCCTGGATGCGGTCCAGGTAGCGCTGCGCGTTGACCGGCAAGTCCTCATAACGCGTCTTGCCGACCGAGCTCTCGGTCCAGCCTGGCAGTGTTTCGTAAATCGGCTTGCAGCGAGAGATTTCATCGGCGCCGGCGGGCAGTATGTCGATGATCTCGCCGTCCAGCTCGTAGCCGGTGCACAGCTTGAGCTCGGACAGACCGTCAAGCACGTCGAGCTTGGTGATGCACAGGCCGGTGAGCCCATTCACCTGGGCCGAGCGCTTGAGCAGCGCGGCGTCGAACCAGCCGCAGCGGCGCGAGCGCCCCGTGGTCACACCTTTTTCAGCACCCACGGTGCTCATGTGGTACCCGGGTGTGCCAGGCACCTCCCAGTCCAGCTCGGTCGGGAAGGGACCGCCACCCACCCGTGTGCAATAGGCCTTGGTGATGCCCAGCATGTAGTGCAGCATCTGCGGCCCGACGCCGGACCCGGCGGCTGCATTGCCGGCCACACAGTTGCTCGAGGTCACGAACGGGTAGGTACCGTGGTCGATGTCCAGCAGCGTGCCCTGGGCGCCTTCGAACAGCAGGTTGGCACCCGCCTTGTGGGCCTCGTTGAGCTCACGGGACACGTCGGCGATCATGGGCTTGATCAGTTCGGCCTGGTGCATGGCCTCGTCATAGACCGCATCAAACTGGATCTCGCCGTCCTTCATGTAACCCGCGATCTTCTCGTCCCAGGCCAGTTCGGCGGAGTGGAGGAAGGTCTTGAGCACGTGGTTGTGCAGCGCCAGCAACTCGCGCAGCTTGGTCGCGAAGCGCTCGGGATACTTGAGGTCCATCACGCGCAATGCGCGGCGGGCGATCTTGTCCTCATAGGCCGGACCGATGCCGCGGCCCGTGGTGCCGATCTTCTCGTTGCCGGCCTTGACCTTGGCGGCCTCGCGGGCAACGTCGATCGCGGCGTGGAACGGCAGGATCAGAGGGCACCCCTCACTCACCCGCAGACGCGAGCGCACTTCCACACCGGCCTTTTCCAGACCCACGATCTCTTCAAAAAGCTTGCCCACCGAGAGCACCACGCCATTGCCGATGTAGCACTTCACGCCGGGACGCATGATGCCGCTGGGAATCAGGTGCAGAGCAGTTTTGACCCCGTTGATCACCAGCGTGTGTCCAGCGTTGTGACCACCCTGAAAACGCACGACCCCCTGCGCGGACTCGGTCAGCCAGTCAACGAGCTTGCCTTTGCCTTCATCGCCCCACTGCGTACCCACGACCACCACGTTGCGTCCCGCAGAAGCGGCGCTGCTGTTCTTGCTCATTGCTTGATTCCGGTTAAAGGGATTTCACTGTCCAGGCACCCGCGCGCGCCGGATCGGGCACCAGTTCGCGGTCGCAATGGAACTCGTTGACTTCATGGTCGTGACCCGGCAGGGCACAGACGACGGTATGGCCCTGGGCCCGCAGCTCGGCGACGGTTTCTCGCAAGCCAGGCTCCATGCCCCAGGGCGAACGGATGGCCGCCACCAGAGGACGAGGCTCCACCGCACCAACCAGTTCCTTGAGGTCCAGGCTGAAGCCAACCGCAGGGCGTTTGCGCCCGAAGACCGCCCCCACCTCGTCGTACCGGCCTCCGCGCGCCAGCTCCATCGCAGCACCTTGCGGCCCTTGAGCAAACACGGCGAAGCGCATGCCGGTGTAGTAGGCGTACCCCCGCAGGTCCGCCAAGTCGACGGAGACCACAACATCATCACCCGCAGCGTGGTCGGCCAACCATTGCAGGTCGTCAAGCGCCAGCGTCAAAGCAGCAGAAGGGGTCAGCAGGGATCGCGCCCTGGAAATGACAGAGGCGTCACCAAACAGTCCTGGTAGCGACATCAGGTCGTTGCACACCGCGTCAGGAAGGCCTTTGGTCAGCTCGGACAGCCCTGGCACATCCTTGCCTGCGAGAGCAACATGGATGGCGCGCACCGTGTCGGCCGGCAGCGGCACCGGTGAAAGGACGGCGTCGATCACACGCACATCCGCGAGATCAAGCTGCAGCCGCCGAACGCCGGCATGACGAAGACAGGCCTGAGCCAGCTCCAGCACCTCCAGATCTGCCTCCAGGCCGGCATGCCCATAGATTTCGGCGCCAAACTGCAAGGGCTCCCGACTGGCCAGGGGACGGTCGACCCGGGTGTGAACCACTGGCCCGCAGTAACTCAGACGGGCCACACCCCGCCGGTTGAGCAGATGGGCATCGATTCGCGCGACTTGCGGCGTGCTGTCGGCACGAAGCCCCAGCGAGCGGCCGGACAGCTGATCAACCAGTTTGAAGGTCATCAGGTCCAGCGCTTCACCGGTACCCGTGAGCAACGAGTCCAGATGCTCGACCATCGGCGGCATCACCAGCTCGTAGCCATAGCCGCGGGCGGTGTCCAGCAAACCCCTGCGAAGTTCTTCGATGTGCCGTGCCTCGGACGGCAGGACATCGGCAATGTGATCCGGGAGGACCCAGGCAGACATGTGAAATGAAGGGGGCTGTTAAAAACGTGATTTTACCGGGAGCTGCGCCCCGGTTTGGCTGTTGCTGCTCAGGCGACCCACCACCAGAGCGTCAGGCCGCAGAGAAGGCAGATCAGACCGAAAAAACGGATCTGGCCATCGCGCATGCGCAGCATTTCGGAAAACACGCGGCGCCAGACTCTGGGCGCCACAAAGGGCATGAGCCCTTCGAAGATGAGGACCAGCGCCAGCGTGGGCCAGAACAGGTCGTAAAGCGCTGTCGTCACTCAGCGGGCTGCCGGAGCGCCGCGCATGGCCTTGAAGAACTCCGAAGACGGGTCCAGCACCATCACATCCGACTTACCGGTGAAGCTGGCCTTGTACGCTTCCAGGCTGCGATAGAACTGAGCGAACGCCGGGTCTTTGCCAAACGCCTCACCATACAGCGCAGCGGCCTTGGCATCGCCCTCGCCTTTCACCGCCTGCGCCTGCTTATAGGCATCGGCCAGAATCACCTCGCGCTGGCGGTCGGCATCGGCGCGAATCTTCTCTCCCTCGGCAAAGCCGGTGGAACGCAGTTCATTGGCCACCCGTTTGCGCTCGGTTTCCATGCGCTGATAGACCGATGCCGTGATGCTCTCTGCATAGTCCACGCGCGTGATGCGCACATCGACCACATCCATGCCCCAGGGCTTTTCAGCACCGGCCACTGCGCGCAGCACCTCGCGCTTGACGTCCTCCATCAGCTCTTCGCGACGGCTGGACAGCAGTTCGTTGAGCGTGCGCTTGTTGACCTCTTGCTGGAAGGAGTTGCGCACCACCCGGTTCAGCTGCAGCGCGCCGGCGCTTTCATTCAGACCGACGTTGCGGATGTACTGCTGAGGCTCGCTGATGCGCCAGCGCACATACCAGTCGATCACCACGCGCTGCTTTTCCGCCGTCAGCGTCGGCTCCGTATCGCTGCTCTCCAGTGTCAGCAGCCGCTTGTCTATGTAGGACACATTCTGGACCAGCGGAATCTTCCAGCCCAGCCCAGGCTCGGTCACGACCTTCTTGATTTCCCCCAGCTGAAACACCACGCCAAACTGGCGCTGGTCGACCACGAAGAACGTGGCGCTGAGAAACGCCAGAGCCACCAGGAAAGAGGTGACGATAAATCCAAGCTTGTTCATGTCTCGAAATCTCCGGACGTCTTGCTTCAGCGGCTCTCACGCTCGCGCGAGCGGGCATTGCTGCTGTTCGTGGTGGCAGGCGCCGGGACCTGCGAGCTGGTCACGGGAGGCGTCACCGCAGCAGATGCCGAAGGCGACTGAGTGACCTGCTGCATCAACTTGTCCAGCGGCAGATACAACAGGTTCGAGCCAGCCTTGCTGTCGACCATCACCTTGGTGACGTTCGAATAAATGTCGGACATGGCGTCCAAGTACATGCGGTCGCGGGTCACCTGTGGCGCCTTCTGGTATTCGGTCAGCACCGCACGGAAACGCTGGGCATCACCATCGGCCTGGCCGACGATGCGCGCGCGGTAACCCTCCGCCTCGGCAGCCAGGCGAGAGGCCGCGCCGCGCGCCCTCGGCACCACGTCGTTGGCATAGGCCTGGGCCTCGTTTTTGGCGCGGTCGCGCTCCTGACTGGCCTTGAGCACGTCGTCAAACGCCGCCTGCACCTGCTCGGGCGGCCGCACATGCGTCAGGTTGACGCCTTCGACCACAACGCCCACCTTGTAGCGATCCAGGATGGTCTGCATCAGCGCCCGCACCCTCGGAGCGATCTGGTCGCGCTCCTCCACCAGGGCGGCATCCATCTTCATCTTGCCGACCACCTCGCGAACCGCGGTTTCGGCAGCCTTCACCACAGCAGACTCAGGATCGCGACTTTCGAACAGGTAAGCCCGGGCATCGCTGAGGCGGAACTGCACGACCAGCTTGATGTCGACGATGTTCTCGTCTGCGGTCAGCATGGACGACTCACGCAGCCCGGTGGCGGGCACGATGGCGTCACGCCCCACGTCCACCGAACGCAACTGGGTCACCGCCACAGTCTCATGGCGCTCGATCGGGTACGGCATGCGCCAGCTGATACCTGCCCCCACCGTGTTGCTGTACTTGCCGAAACGCGTGATGACCGCCTGTTGGCCTTCCTGCACGATGAAGAAGCCCGTCCCCAGCCATATCAGCAGCGCCACCAGACCGATCAGGCCAGCACCGATACCCGCCGATTTGGGGCTGGGGTTGAAGCCCGGTGTGCCTCCACCATTGCCACCGCGATTCCCGCCGCCTTTTCCACCCAGCAAACCACCCAGCTTGCGGTTGAAGTCGCGCCACAGTTCGTCCAGGTCCGGCGGCCCCTGGTTGGGACCTTGGGGACGCTGCCCCCGGGGCTGAAGGTCGTCTTTTTCACCCGGTTTGGGGTCGGAGTCGCCGCGCTGGGGCTCTTCGCCTCTCCCCCAGCGGGGGTCGTTCAGGTTGAACACACCCAGCAGCCTCGCCCGCCAACCCGGACGGACCCCGGCACCAGGACCGCCGGAGAGGGATTCCATATTCACATTCATGGATGGTCAACTCTTGTTTCGGATCAAAACCACATTGTGCCCAATCAGGGCGCCGGATCATCGGAGGGGGCATCTTCCCCAGATGGCTCACCGCCAGCGACACGCTCCAGCACGATCGACGCCAGCAAGGCCCTCAACTCTGGCAGGCCGGTGCCCGCCAGCGCACTTACGAAGATACGAGGCACGCTTTGGCCGTCGAGTTCCATGGCGTCCTGCAGCACACGGGGTGCACTGGCTGGATCCATGGCGTCAAGCTTGTTGAAGACCAGTATCTGTGGCACCTGGTTCGCCCCGATCTCCTGCAGGACACCCTGCACCGACGCGATCTGTTCCAGGTGCGATGGGTTGGATGCATCGACCACATGCAGCAACAGATCGGCGTCGGCCGCTTCCTGCAGCGTTGCAGCAAACGCATCCACCAGTCCGTGCGGCAGGTCGCGAATGAACCCCACCGTGTCCGATAGCGACACCGACCGCCCCGCCTCACCGAGATACAGTTGCCGGGTGGTGGTGTCCAGCGTGGCGAACAGCTGGTCGGCGGCATAAGCGCGCGCCTTCACCAGCGCATTGAACAGCGAAGACTTGCCAGCGTTGGTGTAGCCCACCAGTGAAATCGCAAACGCATCGCGCCGCTCCCGCTGCCGGCGCTGGGTCGCGCGCTGCTTCTTGACTTTCTCCAGCCGGTCCTTGGTCCGCTTGATGGCCTCGGCGATCATCCGGCGGTCCAGTTCGATCTGCGTCTCACCCGGACCACCGCGCATGCCAATCCCCCCGCTCTGGCGTTCCAGGTGGGTCCAGCGCCGGACCAGACGTGTCGAGAGGTACTGAAGGCGCGCCAACTCCACCTGGAGCTTGCCTTCGTGGCTGCGGGCGCGCTGCGCAAAAATCTGAAGGATCAGCAGGGTCCGGTCATTGACCGGTAAACCCAGCGCACGCTCGAGGTTGCGCTGCTGGGCCGGGCTCAGGGCCTGGTCGAACAGCACCTCGCTGGCACCAGTGGCCTGCGCCAGCATCCTGATTTCTTCCGCTTTGCCCGAACCGACAAACAACGCAGGATCGGGTGCCTTGCGCTTGCAGGTGACGCGATCAGCCACAGCAAAACCGGCCGTCTTCGCCAACAGGCCAAGTTCTTCGAGCGAGTGATCGAAATGGGGTAGACCGAAGTCCACCCCCACAAGAACAACCGACGGATGCGCCGGTGCGGAGGTACCTGAGGGGATCAAGAGCCGGAAGATTCGTCCGCACCGACGGCGGAGAACTGGACCGGGCGACCCGGAACGATGGTGGAGATCGCGTGCTTGTACACCATCTGGGTCACAGTGTTGCGAAGCAGAACGACGTATTGGTCAAACGATTCAATCTGGCCCTGCAGTTTGATCCCGTTCACCAGGTAGATGGAAACGGGCACATGCTCCCGACGCAACTGGTTCAGAAAGGGGTCTTGCAAGAGCTGGCCTTTGTTATTGCTCACGATATGCTCCGTGTTCAAAAATGAAGTGGATAAGGGAACGCACCATACCACACCGATGGCGAGCGCAGGAAGGCGCCCGCGCGGACCTATTCCTTATAGGGATTGTCGGAGGTCTTGAACTCGATCCGCAGGGGCGTTCCGACCAGATCGAACGCCTTGCGGAAACGGCCTTCCAGAAAACGCTTGTAGGCGTCAGGCACGTGTTCCAGCGAGTTGCCGTGGATCACGATCACCGGCGGGTTCATGCCGCCCTGGTGGGCGTAGCGCATTTTAGGCCGGTACATGCCTACCTTCTGAGGCGCCTGAAAGGCAACCGCCTCCTGCAGCAGGCGGGTCAGCATGGGCGTTGGCATCTTGCGCATGGCGGAGGCCTGAGCCTGCACGATGGATTTCCAGACCGGACCAAGCCCCTGGCGCTTTCGCGCCGAGATCAGGTGCAGAGACGCAAATTTAAGGAACGCCAGCCGCGTTTCAATTTGCCGTTCGATTTGTTCGCGCTGGTAGCTGTCCACCGCATCCCATTTGTTGATCGCGAGCACCACCGCACGCCCGCTTTCGAGGATGTACCCGGCAATGTGGGCATCCTGATCGGTCACCCCCTGCGTGGCGTCTAGAAGCAGCAGCACCACATGGGCGCTTTCGATGGCCTGCAAGGTCTTGACGACGGAGAACTTCTCGATCGCCTCAAACACTTTGCCCTTGCGGCGCAGCCCCGCGGTATCGATCAGTTCGAACTTCTTCCCATCGCGCTCGAACGGAACGGAAATCGCATCGCGCGTGGTTCCCGGAAGATCGAAAGCCACAAGACGCTCTTCGCCCAGCCAGACATTGATCAGGGTCGACTTGCCGACATTGGGCCGCCCGGCCACCGCCAGCCGGATCACCCCCTCCACCGGTTCTGCAGCCTCCTCGTCGTCCTCCGAAAACCCCTGGATGGCATCCAACGCCTTTTCCAGCATTCCTCGTACACCCTGCCCGTGAGCACTCGACACTGGCAGCACCTCACCCAGCCCGAGCTCGAAGAACTCGGCCAGCTGCACGCCCTGCGTCATGCCTTCGGCCTTGTTTGCAACCAGAATGGTGGGCTTGCCCAGGCGGCGCAGGTACTGTGCGATGTCATGATCCTGCGCGCTCAGTCCGGCGCGCGCGTCGACCACGAACAGCACCACGTCGGACTCTGCCACCGCTTGCCGCGTCTGCTTGGCCATCTCGCGGTAGATGCCCTCGCTGGCTTCGGGCTCGAAACCTCCGGTATCGATCACGATGTACTCGCGCTTGCCCAGATGCCCGTTGCCGTAGTGGCGGTCGCGTGTCAGCCCCGCAAAGTCGGCCACGATGGCGTCGCGGGTACCGGTCAACCGGTTGAACAGGGTGGATTTGCCGACATTGGGCCGCCCCACCAGGGCGATCACGGGTTTCACGAACAGGTGCTTTCGATCAGCTCGCCCTGAGGGCGAATGGAAAATTTACTGCGAGCGCCAGGCAAACACGCCGCCGTTGCGCGTCTGGACCACCAGCGCAGGACCAGACAGCACCGGCTGGGCAAGCACGGCCGACCCATCGGTGCTGAGACGGGTGAGCTCACTGCCATCCGCCGTCGACAGCAGGTGCACCTGCCCGGACTGGTCTCCCAGCGCCAGCAGCCTGCCCAGAACCAGCGGGGCCGTCAGATCCCGGAACTTCAGTCGGTCCAGTTCCCAGACCTTCTCACCACTGGCCCGTTGCCAGACCAGCACCCGACCATCCGTTTCGGTTCCCGCGACCCACTGCGCGTCGCCATGCACGCCCACCACACCTTGTGCTGCCTTGTTCCAGACGGAGCGACCGGTGTTTGTGTCCACGCAGGACACCGCCGAGTTGTACGCACGCGCACAGACGCTGGCACCCTGGCGACTCACAGGTCCGACGAGGTCCACGAGACGCTCAACCTCATTGGTACCGCGGGAGTTGGCAACCGGCACGTCCCACCGGGGCGTCCCGTTGTCAGGATTCAAACCCACCAGTCGACCTGACAGCCCGGCGACCAGGGTGTCTCCGACAGCCAGCAGGACCCCGCCCTGCCGCAGCACCAGAGGCTCGCCTGGTCGGGTCTGCGTCCACAACTTCGCACCGGTACGGCCATCGAACGCCAGCACACTGCGGTCGGCCGTCAGAACAAACACCCGCTGGCCCGCGACCAGCGGTGACGTGTAAGAGGCTGCGGGAAGCTGCGCCCGCCAGAGCTCCCGCCCCTCCGCCATGGCCACGAGCTGGTGTCCCTGGGTCACCACGGCGGCCACATCCCCATCACTGCCAGCGCCCGTCGACAACGGCGTGTTGAGGTTCACTCTCCAGACGTCCCGACCGGATGTGGCATCGACCACCGCCACCGTGCCGGAACCACCCGCCAGGTAGACCCGCCCCTGATGGGCGAACGGCGCCAGCGTGAGTGCCGATGCACCGACCTGGGTGGACCAGATCAGCTGTGCCGATGCCCGGTTCGCTGGTGGCGGCAGCTCCGCAGGCTTGACCTTGGCCGGCCCCGATGAGCATGCCGCAAGCACCACCACAGCAGCTGCCGCCGCCAAGCGCTTCATCATGAGGACAGAACCCCGGGCCACTGGCTTCACTGCGCCACCCCACTTGCCGGGGACGGCGCCACGTTCACGCCCAGCGCCGCCAGCTTGACCTGGACCAGCTGCCGATACTCGGTGCGCTCGTTCATGGCGTCCCACGCCTTCTGGTACTGGGTCTTGGCTTCGTCGGCCTTGCCCTGCACCATCAGCACATC
Source organism: Hydrogenophaga pseudoflava NBRC 102511 (assembly GCF_001592285.1). Classification (GTDB taxonomy): domain Bacteria; phylum Pseudomonadota; class Gammaproteobacteria; order Burkholderiales; family Burkholderiaceae_C; genus Hydrogenophaga; species Hydrogenophaga pseudoflava. Next base: position 39,370 of record NZ_BCWQ01000006.1, read on the forward strand.
GCCCCGGCGGTCGGCGGCGAGCGCTGCGTAGGCCTCGGGCATCGGCGCTTCCAGCACCTTCAGCGCTTCGTCGTAGGCTTGGGCCTGCAGGTGCACGCCAGCCAGCCGCAAACGGGCCACAGCCTTGTAGGAATCATCGGAGCCACTGTCGGCAACCCAGGACAAGGCCGCCTTCGCTCCGTCGGGCTTGCCGGCGTCGAACAGGCTCTGTGCCGCGAGCATCGCCCCCTGCGCCGCGAAACTGGTTCCGCCAAATTTGTCCTTCATGTCGGCCAGGGCACGCTCGATCTTCTCGGCGTCGCGCGCATCGGCGGCACGTTCAATTTCGTCGTACAGCGCCGCCGCCTTGATCGACTGGCTGCGCTGCCACCAGTTCCAGCCATTCCAGGCAGCGAACCCGCCGAGCACCACGATCAGTGCCCAGGTGATCAGATTGCCGTACTGCGCCCAGAAGTGCTTGAGCTGGTCGATCTGTTCCTGCTCTTCGAGGTCTAAATGAGTGGCCATGGCTGTTGTTTGGTTGAAGTCGTCGGATTGTAGGTGGTGGGGTGGCGTGCCAGACGCGTGTCAGAAGCCGCGCAGTCCCACCCCCCAGGCGGCAACTTCCGCCAGCGGCTGCAGTTGCTGCCCGGTGTCGGCGGCCCGGTCGCCACGCAGGGGTTTGACCGCCACCATGCCCTGCTCCAGCTCCTGGGCGCCGAACACCAGTGCATAGCGCGCGCCGCTCGCATCGGCCTTCTTGAACTGGGACTTCATGCTGCCCATGCCCTCGGCGCCACCGGCGTGCATCGCGACCGACACGCCCTGGGCGCGCAGCTGGCGGAGCAGCGGCATCGCGACCGACAGGGCAGAAACGTCCGGAATCACCGCGTAGGCATCCGGCGCCACAGGCTCGGGCAGCCGCCCCTGCTCCTTCAGCAGTTCGAGAATGCGTTCCATGCCCAGCGCCCAACCGACGGCAGGCGCCGGTTTGCCACCTATCTGCTCGAACAGCCCGTCGTAGCGTCCGCCGGCACACACCGTGCCCTGCGAGCCGAGCTGGGTGGTCACGAACTCAAACACCGAGAGGTTGTAGTAGTCCATGCCGCGCACCAGGCGCGGGTTGATCCGGTAGGCGATGCCCTGGGCATCCAGCAGCGCCCGAAGGCGGTTGAAATGCTCCAGCGACTCGGCGCCCAGAAAAGCCATGAGGTGCGGAGCCCCGTTCACCATGGCCTGCATGGACGGGTTTTTGGTGTCCAGGATGCGCAGCGGATTGCTGTGCAGGCGGCGGCGCGCATCCTCGTCGAGCAGGTCGGCGTGTTCTTCCAGGTAGCTGATAAGCGCCTGCCGGTGGGCCAGGCGTTCGGCCGGCTGCCCGAGGCTGTTGATCTCCAGCTCGATGCCCTCCAGGCCCAGCTCAGCCCACAGGTCGCAGGCCATCACGATCAGTTCCACGTCCACATCGGGCCCGGCAAACCCGAGCGCTTCGGCGCCAAACTGGTGGAACTGGCGGTAACGACCGCGCTGCGGGCGCTCGTGGCGGAACATGGGCCCCATGTAGTAGAGGCGCTTGCCACCGTCGTAGAGCATCGAGTGCTCGACCGCGGCGCGCACCACCCCCGCCGTGTTCTCCGGGCGCAGGGTCAGCTGCTCACCGTTGAGGCGGTCTTCGAAGGAGTACATCTCCTTCTCGACGATGTCGGTCACTTCCCCCAGACCCCGGATGAACAGGGCGGTCGGTTCCACGATGGGGGTGCGCACGTTGCGGTAGCCGTAGCGGCGCATCAGCGACCGCAGCGTGTCTTCCAGCCACTCCCAGTGCGCGGACACGGGAGGTGCAATGTCGTTCATGCCTTTGACGGCGCTCAGTTTCTCTGCCATGGATCTCTCAGCAATGTGGGGCGGCGGGTGCCGCCATCGGCTCAGGCGGTGCCGCCGAACCGCTTCTGGATGTAGTTTTCGACGATCTGCTGGAACTCGATGGCGATGGCCTCGCCCCGCAAGGTCATCGCCTTCTGGCCGTCGATGAACACCGGCGCCGCAGGCGCCTCACCGGTTCCCGGCAGGCTGATGCCGATGTCGGCGTGCTTGCTCTCGCCCGGGCCGTTGACGATGCAGCCCATCACGGCGACCTTCATGCTTTCCACGCCCGGGTAACGTGCGCGCCAGATCGGCATCGAAGCCCGCAGGAAATCGTCGATCTGTTTGGCCAGCTCCTGGAAGGTGGTGCTGGTGGTGCGGCCGCAACCAGGACAGGCCGTGACACTGGGCACGAACGTGCGCAGGCCCAGCGCCTGAAGGATCTCGGAGGCCACCACGACCTCCTGGGTCCGTGCCTCACCGGGCTGCGGAGTGAGCGACACACGGATGGTGTCGCCGATGCCCTGCTGCAGCAGCACCGACAGCGCCGCGGTGGAAGCCACCGTGCCTTTCGCCCCCATGCCAGCCTCGGTCAGGCCGAGGTGCAGCACATGGTCGGTGCGGCGCGCCAGCTCCTGGTAGACCGCGATCAGGTCCTGGACCCCCGACACCTTGCAGGACAGCATGATGTTGGCCGGGTTCAGACCGATCTCTTCGGCACGGCGAGCGGAGTCCAGTGCCGAAGTGATCAGCGCCTCGTACATGACCTGGCGCGCATCCCAGGGTTCGGCCCGCTGGGCGTTGTCGTCCATCAGCCGAGCCAGCAGGTCCTGGTCCAGGCTGCCCCAGTTGACGCCGATGCGGATCGCCTTGTCGTGGCGGGCGGCAATCTCGACCATCTGTGCGAACTGCCGGTCGCCCTTGTCGCCGCGCCCCACGTTGCCCGGATTGATCCGGTATTTGGACAGCGCCTCGGCGCAGGCGGGGTGGTCGGTCAGCAGGCGGTGGCCGTTGTAATGAAAGTCACCGATCAGCGGCACATGAATGCCCATCCGGTCAAGCTGTTCCCGGATGTGCGGCACGGCCTGCGCCGCCTCATCGTTGTTCACCGTGATCCGCACCAGCTCGGAACCGGCCAGTGCCAGCTCCTTGACCTGAATGGCGGTCCCGATGGCATCGGCGGTGTCGGTGTTGGTCATGGACTGCACGCGCACCGGTGCACCGCCGCCAACGGTGACCTCGTGGTCACCCCACCTCACCACGCCGGGACGGCTGTGCCGCACACGCGGTGCGCTGACGGCGATGGGCTGCGGCTCGGCAGGACTTACTCGATCAGGAAGGGTTGCTCTGAGCATGGTCATTTCACCTGGAAGCGCGCCACGCTGTTGCGTGCAAGCGGCATCACATCAAAGCTCTGGCCTCGCACCGTCACCTGGACCGCGTCGGCCCGGCCGACCACCACCGAGTACGGCGGTGAAGCGGAAAAGTCAAGCGAATCGCCTGGTTTGAGCATGCGCTGCACCTGGGATACGCCCTTGCCATCCACCACCTCGACCCACGAAGCACCGACAGCCTGGATGCGCAAGAGCGCCACGTCTGCGACATCCGCGGAGGCGGCCGCTGCAGCGGGCACCGGCACCGGTGCCGCAGCAGGGTTTTCTCCTGTCGCCGGTTCGGTCTGTGTGACAACAGTCTGCGATCCGCCCGAAGAGGTTTCGGCAGTCGCTGCCGCGGGAGGGGGCAACGACACCTCTGGTCCGGGCTCCACCCGCTCCGAAGCGTCGACCGCTGCAGACGGTGCCGCTTGCCGGAACTGGTCGATCGTTGGCCCCCAGTCAGGGGCCAACAACAGGCCCGCAGCGGCCAGCACCAGCAGGAGCGACGCCAGCACGGCAGGCCGCCGCAGCCATTCGACGGCGGACGTGGTCGCTCTCTCCTGGGCAGGTTTGAAGGGTGCGTTGATGGTGTTCGGCGTATCGCCCAGCGCGGGTGTGCGACCGAAAGGAATCTGCTCCAGCACGGGCCCCGGGTCGATCTTCAGATGCCGGCAGGCGCTGGAGGCAAGCGCCCTGGCAAATGTCAGATCGGGCAGCTCCTCATAGCGGCCAGCCTCCAGCGCCTCCAGTTTCTTGACAGGCACCTTGAGCGCTGCCGCCAGCGCAGCAATGTGCAGGCCGGCCGCCTCTCTCGACTGCTGCAGCAGCACCGGCCGCATCCAGGCCATATCCTGGGACATGGTCGCCTCACTCATTGAAAGCCCCCCGCTGGTAAGACGCCCATTCCTTGGAACGGGGGAACCGGCGCTGCAGTTGCTGGGCCAATTGCTCGACCACCTGGACGTTGTTGAGCCTGCGCTCGATCTTGATGCCGAGCCAGAGGGTCTCGGAGTTGGCCTGCTCGGAGTTGTTGATGCGACGGATCACAAACTGCGCCTTGGTGAATTCGCCCCTGAGGTATTCCAGATTCGCAAGGTTGTATCCCACGAAGGGGTTGGCCGGATCGAGTTCGTACGACCGCGCGAAGCTGGCCTCCGCCTCGGCGGCCTGCCCCATGCGCAACTGGCAGGTGCCCAGCATCATCAGGGTCTTGGCCTGGTTGACGTACAAGGGATTGGACAGCGCGCTGCGGAACAGTGCCACGCCCTCGGCGTACCGCTGCCGCTGACAGAGAAACACGCCGTAGTTGTGCATGGCGTCGGCGTCGCGCGGATTGATCTGGAGCGCACGGCGGAAACTCTCTTCAGCGAGCACCGGCTCGTTCAGCCGCATGTACACCAGTCCACGCAGCGAATAGGCGGGCCCGAAGCTGGCGTCGGCCGCCAGGGACTGCTTGATCTGATCGAGGGCCACCGACGTCTGTCCCTGCTCGAAGTAGCCCGCCGCGAGCTCCAGCCGGAGCCTTGCCCGCTTGCGTCCTTCGGGCTCATCCGATTCGGTGATGGGCTCCGTGCCCGTACCCGCGCTGGCGTTGGCACTGGTGCCAACGGACGTGGCAGCACAGCCACCCAGCCCCAACATGACCCCCAGCAGCAGCATCCCCAGAGCACGAACCAGCCATGCAGACCGACCGACCTGCGGGGCCGATCCGGGCAGAGTTTCTGATCGCGCGCTGAAATCGTTCATGCCTGTCATTCCTTGGCTGGGTGCACAAATCGGATGGGTTGGGCCGCAGCGATCCGCCTGGCGACCTGGGTTCGGTCCATCACGTCTCCAGCCAGTTGGCCGCAGGCTGCATCGATGTCGTCACCACGCGTCTTTCGCACGGTGGTCACGATGCCAGCCTCGCTGAGGATCCTGGCGAACGCCTGCACCACAGGACGCGGCGAACACTTCAGGCCGGAGTCGGGAAACGGGTTGAAGGGTATCAGGTTGAATTTGCACGGAACACCCCGACCACCGTGATGCCGCACCAGCTCCAGCAACTGCGCGGCGTGCTCAGGCTGGTCATTGACCCCGTCCAGCATGCAGTACTCGAACGTGATGAAGTCGCGCGGCGCAGCCGGCAGATAGCGCAGGCAGGCATCCAGCAGCTCGGCAATCGGGTACTTGCGATTGATGGGCACCAGGACATCGCGCAACTGGTCGTTGGGCGCGTGGAGCGACACAGCCAGCGCTACCGGGCAGTCCTTGGCGAGGCGGTCGATCATGGGCACCACGCCCGAGGTCGACACCGTGACGCGCCGCCTTGAGAGCCCGTAGCCATGGTCGTCCAGCATCACTCTCAGCGCTGGCACCAGGGCGCTGTAATTCTGCAAGGGCTCACCCATGCCCATCATCACAACGTTGGTGACCACACGCTCGGACGACTTCAGGTGCTGGCGCAGGAAGTGCTCTGCGTGCCAGAGCTGGGCCAGGATTTCTCCGGTCGTCAGATTGCGGGAGAAGCCCTGGTGACCGGTGGAGCAGAAGCGGCAGCCCACGGCACAGCCCGCCTGCGAAGACACGCACAGCGTGCCACGGTCGTCTTCTGGGATGAACACGGTTTCGACGGCGTTGCCGTCGCCCACATCGAACAGCCACTTGATGGTGCCGTCGGCCGAATCCTGGCGCGAAAGCACCGGCAGGCCGGTGATGGAGCAGACCGATGGGAGCTTTTCACGCAGGCTCTTGGCGAGATCACTCATCTCGTCGAACCGCGAAGCACCCTTCTGATGAATCCAGCGAAACAGCTGGACGGCGCGGAAGCGCTTTTCGCCCAGCTGTTCGCAAAAGGCGGTCAGGCCCTCGAGATCGAAGTCGAGCAGGTTGACCGTCATGATGGCATGGTCAGCCCGCAATCAGCGCGAGTAGACGTTCATGCCGGGGAAGAAGAAAGCCACTTCCACGGCAGCGGTTTCGGGGGCGTCGGAGCCGTGCACGGCGTTGGCGTCGATGCTGTCGGCGAAGTCGGCGCGGATGGTGCCGGCGGCGGCCTTCTTGGGATCGGTGGCGCCCATCAGGTCACGGTTCTTGAGAATGGCGCCTTCGCCTTCCAGGACCTGGATCATCACGGGGCCGGAGATCATGAAGCTCACCAGATCCTTGAAGAACGGACGCTCCTTGTGCACGGCGTAGAACTGCTCGGCTTCGCGCTGCGACAGGTGGGCCATCCGGGCGGCCACAACCTTCAGGCCGGCTGCTTCGAAACGGGCGTAGATCTGGCCGATGACGTTCTTGGCAACAGCGTCGGGCTTGATGATGGAGAGGGTGCGTTCGATGGCCATGATGGTCCTTGGAGCAGGTTATGAAATAGAAATCGTGCGCCTTGCGGCAAAGCCCTTGATTCTACATCGCGCCCATGTCAACACACCCGATGCCCTCAGGGGCACGCCGGGCTCAGCGCCCTCCGGACCGCCCTGGCTTCCGGCCCTTCTGCGGCATCTTGTCGCGTGCAGCGTCGCGCTCCCTGCGCCGTTGCAGCGAGTCCTGCCCGATGTATCCATACGAGGTTTTCATGGGGTCCGGCTGTCCGCCCGCCCCGGCACCCTTGGCGGGTGCCTTGCCAGGACTCTTTCCAAAGCCCCTCGCACCAGCCCCGGCAGGCTTGCCGTCCTTGGCAAAGGACGCTCCGGCGCGCGCTCCGCCGCCTTTCCCGTCGGGTCGGGGCCCCTTTCCAAAGTGCCTGCCACGCCCACCGGTGTCACGAACAGAAGCCGGGCCCTCGCCGCTTTGCGGCATACCGGCCGCGGTGGTCAGTCGCTCAATGTCCCGATGATCCAGTTCAAGCCAGACTCCTCGTTTGAGCCCCCGCGGAAGCATCATGGCGCCATAGCGGATGCGAATCAGGCGGCTGACGGCGTGACCCACCGCCTCGAACATGCGACGCACCTCGCGGTTGCGACCCTCGGCGATGGTCACCCGGTACCAGCAATTGGCCCCTTCACCGCCCCCCTCCTCGATGGACGCAAACTGGGCCATCCCGTCATCGAGCCTCACCCCATCGAGAAGGCGCTGCTTTTCTTCAGAGGACAACGCGCCCAGCACGCGCACGGCGTATTCCCGCTGCAATCCGAACCGGGGATGCATCAGCCGGTTGGCCAGCTCGCCGGAGTTCGTGAGCAGCAGCAACCCCTCCGTGTTGAGGTCCAGGCGTCCCACGGACTGCCACTTGCCGGTCTGCAGACGGGGCAGGCGGCGGAATACCGTGGGCCGGTTCTGCGGGTCGTCGTGTGTCACCACCTCGCCAGCGGGCTTGTGATAAGCGAGTACCCGCGGCGGAGGTGGCGCGATGCGAACACGCACCGGCTTGCCATTGACCTTGATGGTGTCCCCGTACTGGATGCGCTGACCGATGTGCGCCGGTTCACCATTGACGGAAATGCGCCCCTCCAGAATCAGCTGCTCCATCTCCAGCCGCGAACCCAGCCCCGCCTGGGCCAGCACTTTGTGGAGCTTGGGGGAGTCGGCCTCGGGCTGCAGCACGCGCTTGGAAGGAAGAGGCAGGTCCTGTTCCTGCACGGCATCAAATGCCCCGCTGACCACATCATCAAAGGCCATACTGCCGGAAACCGGGGCCGCGGCGGGCGCAGACGCGGGCACGGACCCGGCAGGCGATTCAGCCTGACCTTCGTCCAGAGCGGTTTCATTCGGCTGTCGGGGGGGCACCATGTTCATGCTGTTCCTGAAAAAGTTCGGATGTCTGGGATTCAACGGGCTCTCCCGCCTGCTCCGGGGTGCTGCCGCCCAAGGCGTCAAAGTCCAGCCGCCCCAGAGCGGACTCCTGAACCTCGCTGCTGTCCAGCGGCGGCAGCTGATCAAGCGACGACAGGCCGAGGTCGTCCAGAAACTGGCGCGTCGTGGCAAACAGCGCGGGCCGCCCGACGGTTTCCCGGTGGCCGATGACCTCGATCCAGCCCCGGTCTTCCAGCTGCTTGAGGATCAGGGAGTTGATAGTCACGCCCCGAATGTCCTCCATGTCGCCCCGCGTCACGGGTTGTCGGTAGGCAATGATCGCCAGTGTTTCCATGGCCGCCCGCGTGTACTTGGGTGGCTTCTCAGGGTGCAGCCGGTCCAGGAAAGGTCGCAACTCAGGACGGCTCTGGAAGCGCCAACCGGAAGCCACCTGGACCAACTCCACGCCTCGACCAGTCCATTCGGCCTGCAGGTCCGTCAACAGGGTTTTGAGTGTGTCGGCCGACACCTCTCCATCGAACAGCACGCCCAGCTCCCTGACGGACAAGGGTTGGGGCGCACAGATCAGGGCCGTCTCGACGACGCGCCGGGCATCCGAAGTGTTCATCGGTGGTGCCTGAAAATGAATAATGGGGGTCCTGACAAAGCCGCAACAGCGGCAGCGGGCGTCGCGCAGGACTGACCGAGTGCTACAGGAATCGGGGATGGACGCGACGCTTCAAAGGCCCTGAGGGCTGTTGAAACCGGGTCTACAGATCGCCTTCATTGTAACGGAGCCCCGCGGCGTCCAAGGCGGCCCGGAAATCGGCTGGTACTGCGCTGGAAAAGCCCAGCTCGGCACCCGACACCGGATGACTCAGACGCAAGCGCGCTGCGTGCAACGCCTGCCGCTGCATGCCCCACGCCACGCGACCACCATACAGCGCATCGCCCACAAGCGGATGACCAAGCCAGGCCATGTGCACCCGGATCTGGTGCGTTCGGCCGGTGTGAAGCTTGCAAGCCACCAGGCACGCCTGATCGACGGCATCCATCACCCTGAACGTCGTGCGAGCCGGCTTGCCTGCGGTACTGTCTTGGCGCAGAACGGCCATCCGCAAACGGTTGGCCGGGTCGCGCCCTACCGGCTGGTCGACCTCACACAGCTCGTCTCGCCGCCAACGGCCATGACCGATGGCCAAGTACTCGCGCTGAACCTCGCGCGCCGCGATCGCACGCACCAGACCATCTACCGCACGACGGCTCTTGCCCACGAGCATCAGGCCGGAGGTGTCCTTGTCCAGCCGATGCACGATGCCGGCGCGCGGCAAGCTGGCGGCGCCGGGGTGGTGGGCCAGCAGCCCGTTGAGCAGCGTGCCGGTCCAGTTGCCGGCCGCAGGATGAACCACCAGCCCCACCGGCTTGCAGATCACCATCAGGTCCTCGTCCTCGTAGACGATGTCCAGCACCATGGACTGGGCCACAAAGGCCATGGCCTGCTGCGTGGGTCGCAATTCGACCCGGAGCCGACCGCCAGCCACCAATCGCGCCGAGGGCTTGGCGGCCAGCCGGCCATCCAGCGACACCGCACCCTCCGCCATCAGCTGCTGGAGGTACGACCTCGAAAGCTCGGGCACCAGGGTGGCCAGCGCCTTGTCGATGCGCCAACCGTGCATGTCTGCAGGCACAGGGAGGTCGCGCACCTCGGTGTCCGCCAGCACATCGGCGGCGTCGACTTCAACCTCGGTCGCGCCTGGTCCGTTCACCCCCCCCGTCGATATAATTTCTGCAGCCAATCCGGTGTTCCAGTTGTGAAGGTAAGCGTGTGATTCCTCGTTCGAGATTATCGGTCGTGCCCCTGTGTGCCGTTGCCGCCGCGCTGAGCTTCTCGGGCTGCAGCTCCACTCCCGTGGACCCGACCAAGGACTGGAGCCCCAACAAGATCCACAGCGAGGCGATGGACGAGCGCAACGCGGGCAACTACGAAAAGGCCATCGGCCTGTACGAGAAGCTCGAAGGGCGCGCGGCCGGCACGCCTCTGGCCCAGCAGGCCCAGCTCGAAAAGGCCTACACGCAGTACAAGGCTGGCGAGCAGGCCCAGGCATTGGCCACCATCGAGCGCTTTCTGCGTCTGCATCCGGCCAGCCCTGCGCTGGACTATGCGCTCTACCTCAAGGGCTTGGTGACGTTCAACGAAAACCTCGGTCTTCTTGGCTCGCTCGTCCAGCAGGACCTCTCCGAACGCGACCAGAAAGCGGCCAAGGAGTCGTTCGAGGCGCTGCGCGAGGTGGTAACCCGTTTCCCTGACTCGCGCTATGCACCGGATGCCCGGGCGCGCATGACCCACATTGTCAACTCGCTGGCACAGTCGGAAGTGCATGTGGCCCGCTATTACATGAGCCGTGGGGCGTACCTCGCGGCCATCAACCGCGCGCAAACCGCCATCACCGACTACCCCAAGGCACCGGCCCTGGAAGAAGCCCTGGCCATTCTCGTGAGCAGCTACGACGCACTCGGAATGACCCAGTTGCGTGACGACGCCAGACGGGTGCTTCAATCCAGCTTCCCGAACAGCGCCTACCTCGGTCGCACGCAGAGCATCGGCAGCAAGCCGTGGTGGAAGCTCTGGTGACGCCACGCTGCCAGCAGCAGTGGGCTGGAAATTAGTGGTTACCATGCGGACCAGTGTGGGCAGCCCGCCCGCTCAAAAAGACGTTCTCCCATGACCAAAGGCTATCGCATCCATGCGTCAACCGGCATCCATCGGGGTGACCGTGACTACCAGCAGGATCAGGTCTGTCTGCTGCATCATCCCCGCGAAAGCGGCTGCCTGCTGGCGGTGGTGGCGGATGGCATGGGTGGCCGAAGCGGCGGCAGAAAAGCGTCGGACCAGGTGATGCTGACCTCGCGCCAGCTGTTCGAGCGCTACGACCCGGACACCGACGATCCTGCGGCCATGCTGCGGCAAGTTGTTGAAGAATCGCACCTTGTGATCAAGCTCACCGCCGTGTCGGCCGAGCAGGAGCCCCACAGCACGATTGCCGCGTTCCTGCTCACCCCCGGTGGCAGCAGCCAATGGGTGCACGCTGGCGACTCACGGATCTACCACTTCCGCAACGGCAAGATGGTGTTCCGCACCATGGATCACTCCTACGTGCAGTCGCTGGTCAACCAGGGAGAGATCACCGAGGAAGAGGCACTGGACCATCCGCACTCCAACATCCTGATGGGTTGTCTGGGTACCGACAGCGATCCCCCTGTGGACCTGCATGTGATCCCGCAACTGGGGCCCGGCGACGCGATCATGGCCTGCAGCGACGGCGTGTGGCACTACTTCACGCCGGACGAGCTCGCCAGCACGGTGGCCATGCTCTCGCCCCGCGAGGCCTGCGAGTTCCTGATCCAGAAAGCCCGCTCCCGGGCCAAGGGCTCTGGTGACAACCTGTCGCTGACCATCGTCAAACTCGATCCGCTGACCTGATCAGCGCAACACCTGGAGCCTGAACGGGCTGATCACGTCAGCCCGGTATCGACGGTCCGGTGCGCCAGCGCCAGATATTCGGCTGACTGCATCTCTCCCAGGCGCGAAACTGTCCTGGGGAATTCGTGTGCCATCGGGCCATCGGTGTAGAGCTGCTCAGGCGACACCGCAGCCGACATCACCAGCTTGACACGGCGGTCATAAAGCACATCGATCAGCCAGGTGAAACGGCGCGCTTCCGATGCTTGGCGCACCGCCATCTGCGGCACATTGGACAGCAGCAGCGTATGAAACTGTGAGGCGATTTCCAGGTAGTCGTTCTGCGAACGTGGACCACCACAGAGCGTCTGGAAGTCGAACCAGATCACGCCACCCGCCCGGCGCCTGGAACGGATCTCGCGCGACTCGATGTGCATCACCGGGTCCTCGTCGTGCGCCTCGGCCAGTTCGCCAAAGGTTTTGTCCATCGCAGCATCGGCTGCCTCGCCCAGTGGGAAGTGGTAGAGCTCGATGTGCGTCAGCGTGCGCTGGCGGTAGTCGGTGCCGTTGTCGACATTGATCACTTCCAGCTTTTGCTTGAGCAGCTCGATGGCCGGCAGAATGCGGTCACGGTGCAGGCCGTTGGGGTACAGGCCATCGGGATGGAAGTTGGACGTGGTGACAAAACCCACTCCCGCCTTGAACAGCGCGTCCAGCAGGCGGTGCAGGATCATGGCGTCTGTCACGTCCGCCACGTGGAACTCGTCGAAGCAGATCAGCTTGTAGCGCTCGGCGATGCGCCGCCCCAGCTCGTCCAACGGATTGACCGTTCCTTGCAGGTCGCGCAGCTCGCGGTGCACTTCCCGCATGAACTCATGGAAATGCAGCCGCGTCTTGCGCCTGATCGGGACCGCGTTGAAGAAGCAGTCCATCAGGAAGCTCTTGCCGCGCCCCACCCCACCGAACATGTAGACCCCGCGCGGAATCTCCGGCTTGACGAACATCTTCTTCAGCGCATTGGAACGGCGCTGCTTGTACGTCGTCCATTCGGCGGCACACCGCTCCAGCGCGTCAATGGCACGCTGCTGGGCGGGGTCGGTGGTGTAGCCGCGCTGCTTCAGCTCGGCTTCGTAGGTGGCGCGGACCGACAAGGGCGAACCTGTGTCAGAAGTTCAGGGTGCGCTTGTCCACGGCCAGAGCCGCTTCCTTGGTCGCTTCCGACAGCGAGGGGTGCGCGTGGCAGATGCGGGCGATGTCTTCGGCGCTGGCCTTGAACTCCATGGCCACCACGGCTTCGGAGATCAGCTCGGAAGCCATCGGGCCCACGATGTGCACGCCCAGGATTTCATCCGTCTTGGCGTCGGCCAGGAACTTGACCATGCCGGTCGTGTCGCCCAGTGCGCGCGCACGACCGTTGGCCAGGAACGGGAACGTGCCGGCCTTGTACGCCACACCATCGGCCTTGAGCTGCTGCTCGGTGCGGCCGACCCAGGCGATTTCCGGGCTGGTGTAGATGACCCAGGGGATGGTGTTGAAGTTGACGTGACCGTGCTGGCCGGCGATGCGCTCGGCCACCGCCACGCCCTCTTCTTCCGCCTTGTGCGCCAGCATCGGGCCGCGCACCACATCGCCCACCGCCCAGACGCCCGGCAGGTTGGTTTTGCAGTCGCCGTCGACCACGATGGCGCCGCGCTCGTCCAGCTGCAGGCCCACTCCTTCAGCGTTCAAGCCAATGGTGTTGGGCACGCGGCCGATGGAGACGATGAGCTTGTCGGCGTCCAGCGACACCGCTTCGCCCTTGGCGTTGGTGTAGGCCACATTCACGCCCTTCTTGCCGGTCTTGATCTCGCCGACCTTCACGCCGAGTTCGATCTTCAGGCCCTGCTTGTCGAAGGCCTTCTTCGCTTCCTTGGCGATCTGCTCGTCCACCGCGCCCAGGAAGGTCGGCAAACCTTCGAGGATGGTGACCTCCGCCCCCAGGCGGCGCCAGACCGAGCCCATTTCCAGGCCGATCACACCGGAGCCGATCAGCGCCAGCTTCTTGGGCACGGCACCGATGCGCAGCGCACCGTCGTTGGAAAGAATGAGCTCTTCATCGAACGGCACGCCTGGCAAGGCACGCGCGTTGGAGCCGGTAGCCACCACGACCTGCTTGCCAGTGATCACCTCTTCGGCGGCACCCGCCACCTTGATCTGGTAGGCACCATCGGCGGCAGCCACGAAAGAGCCGCGACCGTGGAAGAACGTGACCTTGTTCTTCTTGAACAGGTAGAGGATGCCGTCGTTGTTCTGCTTCACGACAGTGTCCTTGCGGCCGACCATCTTCGCCACGTCCATCGTCACCTTGCCGGTGCTGATGCCGTGGTCGGCAAAGTGGTGGTTGGCGTGCTCGAAATGCTCGGAAGATTGCAGCAGGGCCTTGGAGGGAATGCAGCCGACATTGGTGCAGGTGCCACCGGGCGCGGGACCGCCGGCAGCGTTTTTCCACTCGTCTATGCACGCGACCTTGAAGCCCAGCTGGGCGGCGCGGATGGCCGCGATGTAGCCGCCGGGGCCGGCGCCGATCACGACGACGTCAAATGCTTGAGACATGTTTGTTCCTGAATGGGGTTGGACAAACGCCCCCGAAGGGGCGTCTGCAAAGTCACGGTTCGATCAGATGTCGAAGAGCAGGCGGGCCGGATCTTCCAGCGCTTCCTTCATGGCCACCAGACCCAGCACGGCTTCGCGGCCGTCGATGATGCGGTGGTCGTAGGACATAGCGAAGTAGTTCATCGGGCGCACCACGACCTGGCCGTTTTCGACCATGGCGCGGTCCTTGGTGGCGTGCACGCCCAGGATCGCCGACTGCGGCGGGTTGATGATGGGAGTGGACATCATTGAGCCGAAGGTGCCGCCGTTGGAAATGGAGAACGTACCACCGGTCATGTCGTCGATGCCCAACTTGCCGTCCTTGGCCTTCTGGCCGAACTCGGCGATCTTCTTCTCGATGTCGGCGAAGCTCATCTGGTCGGCGTTGCGCAGGATGGGCACCACCAGACCGCGTGGCGAACCGACGGCGATACCGATGTCGAAGTAGCCGTGGTAGACGATGTCGTTGCCGTCCACCGAGGCGTTGAGGATCGGGAACTTCTTGAGGGCGTGCACGGCCGCCTTGACGAAGAAGCTCATGAAGCCGAGCTTGACGCCGTGTTCCTTCTCGAACTTCTCCTGGAACTTCTTGCGCATCTCCATGACCGGGGCCATGTTGATTTCGTTGAAGGTGGTCAGGATGGCGTTGGTCGACTGCGACTGCAGCAAGCGCTCGGCCACGCGGGCCCGCAGACGGGTCATCGGCACGCGCTCTTCCGGACGGTCACCCAGGTCGGGCGCGACCACCGCCACCTGCGGCAGCACCTTGGTGGGCGCGCCGGTAGGAATGGCGGCAGGAGCAGCAACCACGGCCTTGGGAGCGCTGGCGGCGGCCAGCACGTCGCCCTTGGTGACGCGACCGTCCTTGCCTGTGCCGGCCACGGAGCCAGGGGCCATGCCGTTGTCGGCCATCAGCTTGGCGGCGGCGGGCATGGCCACACCGGCCTTGCTGGCAGAAGCAGCGGCCACAGGGGCCGCGGCGGCTGGTGCGGGAGCAGCCGCAGCCGGTGCGGGGGCGGCTGCCGGAGCAGCGGCGCCGGCCACAGCGGCGGTGTCGATCCTGGCGATGACCTGGTCGGCGGCCACGGTGGCACCGTCGCCCTGCACGATCTCGACCAGCACGCCACCGGCGGGCGCCGGGCACTCGAGCACGACCTTGTCGGTCTCGATCTCGATCAATATCTCATCGGCGGCGACAGCTTCACCGGCCTTTTTCTTCCACTGCAGCAGGGTGGCTTCGGCCACGGATTCGGAGAGCTGCGGAACCTTGACTTCTACGATTGCCATGTTTGTTCTACCTGGAATGTTTCGAGGGGCGTGGCCCAGAGGCTGCCCCGGCACGGGGCCGGGGCGCGAGGCTCACAACGCCGGAACGTTTATTTGGTGAGGATGAAGCCCTTGAGCTTGGCGAAAGCGGCCTCGATGAGGGCCTTCTGCTGGTCCTGGTGCAGGTGGGCATACCCCACTGCCGGCGAGGCCGAGGCCGCACGGCCAGCGTAACCCAGCTTCTGGCCTTCGAGCATGTTCTCGTGCACCTGGTGCTGCACGAAGAACCAGGCGCCCTGGTTCTGCGGCTCGTCCTGGCACCACACGATGTCGGTGGCGTTCGGGAAACGCTTGAGTTCGGCGCCGAAGACCTTGTGCGGGAACGGATAGAGCTGCTCGACACGGATGATGGCCACGTCGTCTGCACCCTTCTCCTCGCGCTTCTTGACCAGGTCGTAATAGACCTTGCCCGAGCAGCAGATCACGCGCTTGACCTTGTCGGCCTTCTTGATCACCGCCTCGTTCTGCTCCGGGATCACGGTCTGGAAACCACCCTTGGTGAACTCGGACAGCGGGGAGGTCGCGTCCTTGTTGCGCAGCAGGGACTTGGGCGTGAAGATCACCAGCGGCTTGCGCAGGTTGCGCACCATCTGGCGACGCAGCAGGTGGAAGATCTGGCTGGCCGTGGTGGGCTGGCAAATCTGCATGTTGGTGTCGGCAGCCAGTTGCATGAAGCGCTCGACGCGGGCCGAACTGTGCTCGGGTCCCTGGCCTTCGTAGCCGTGCGGCAGCATCAGCGTCAGGCCGTTGGCACGGCCCCACTTCACTTCGCCAGAAGCGATGAACTGGTCGATCACCACTTGGGCGCCGTTGGCAAAGTCACCGAACTGGGCCTCCCAGACCACCAGCGTGTTCGGGTCGGAGCCGGCGTAACCGTACTCGAAGCCCAACACAGCCTCTTCAGAGAGGATGGAGTCGATGACAACGAACGGGGCCTGGCCCTCACCCACGTTCTGCAGCGGCACATAGGTGCCTTCGTTCCACTTCTCGCGGTTCTGGTCGTGGATCACGGCGTGGCGGTGCGTGAAGGTGCCGCGACCGCAGTCCTCGCCCGACAGGCGCACCGGATAGCCCGAAGCGACCAGCGATGCAAAGGCCATGTGCTCACCCATGCCCCAGTCCACGTTGATCTCGCCACGACCCATGGCCGCGCGGTCGTCGTACACCTTCTTGACCAGCTGGTGCGGGGTCACCGTGGCGGGAATGGTCGTGATCTTTTCGGCCAGGCGCTTCCACTCGGCCAGCGGAATCGCAGTGTCGGCCTGGTCGGTCCACTTCTTGCCCAGGAACGGCGACCAGTCGACCGAGTACTTGCTCTTGAAGTTGGTCAGCACCGGATCGACCGTGTGCTTGCCGGCGTCCATGGCGGCGCGGTAGGCCTTGACCATGTCGTCACCGAGGGCCTCGCCCAGACCTTGGGCGGCCAGCTTGTCGGCGTACAGCTTGCGCGTGCCGGGGTGCTGAGCGATCTTCTTGTACATCAGCGGCTGGGTCAGGCTCGGGGTGTCCTGTTCGTTGTGACCCAGCTTGCGGAAGCAGATGATGTCCACCACCACATCCTTGCGGAAGGTCATGCGGTATTCCAGCGCCAGCTGGGTAGCCAGCACGACGGCTTCCGGATCGTCACCATTGACGTGCAGCACCGGCGACTCGACACCCTTGACGATGTCGGTGCAGTACAGCGTGGAGCGCAGGTCGCGCGGGTCGGAGGTGGTGAAACCGATCTGGTTGTTGATGATCAGGTGCACCGTGCCGCCGGTGGTGTAGCCACGGGTCGCGGCCAGCGCCAGGGTTTCCTGGTTCACACCCTGGCCGGCAAAAGCGGCATCGCCGTGCACCAGCACCGGCAGCACCTGCTTGCCCAGCGGATCGCCTCGGCGGTCCATGCGCGCGCGCACCGAGCCCTCGACCACCGGGTTGACGATTTCCAGATGGGAGGGGTTGAAGGCCAGAGAGAGGTGGACCGGACCGCCGGGGGTGGTCACGTCGGAGCTGAAGCCCTGGTGGTACTTCACGTCGCCAGCGGGCAAGTCCTCGGGGGCGGTGTGGTCGAACTCGGCGAACAGGTCCTTGGGCATCTTGCCCAGGGTGTTGACCAGCACGTTCAGGCGACCGCGGTGGGCCATGCCGATCACGATTTCCTGCACACCCTGTGCACCGGCCTGCTGGATCAACTCGTCCATGGCGGCGATGAAGCTCTCACCACCTTCGAGCGAGAAACGCTTCTGGCCGACGTACTTGGTGTGCAGGAAACGCTCCAGCCCTTCGGCCGCCGTCAGGCGGTCGAGGATGTGCTTCTTCTTCTCGGCGTTGAAGGACGGCTTGGAGCGGATGGACTCCAGCTTTTCCTGCCACCAGCGCTTCTGCGCCTGGTCGCTGATGAACATGTATTCCGCACCGACGCTGCTGCAGTAGGTTTCGCGCAGCGCGTTGATGAGGTCGCGCAAGGACATGACTTCCTTGCCGAAATAGGTGTTACTGGTGTTGAAGACGGTCTCGAAATCCGCGTCTGTGAAACCGTAGAACGAAGGATCAAGCTCGGGGATGTTTTCGCGCTCGGTGCGCTTGAGCGGATCAAGGTCGGCCCAGCGGCAGCCGACGTTGCGGTAGGCGGCAATGAGTTGCTGCACAGCCACGCGCTTGCGACCCAGGTCGGAGTCGGCACCGGCGGCCATGACCACCTTGGTTCCGCCCTGCTTGGCGCGCTCGGCAAATGCGTTGATGACGGGCTGGTGGGGAACGTCGCGAGCGTCGGTGCCGTCAACGGCAGGGACGTGCTGCAGGGCATCGAAGTAGCCGCGCCAGTTGTCTGGCACGCTGCCCGGGTTCTCCAAGTATTTTTCGTACATCTCTTCGACGTAAGGGGCATTGCCCCCGAAGAGATACGAGTTGCCCTTGTAGGCAACGTAGACGTTCGTCTCGCTCATTGATCCGCTGACCTCCGTTTCCCTCTGGGAAACATTAGCTGGTTAAAACAACCTTCCGCGACACGGCTGAACCGGTTGGCGGATGCGACAGTGACTTTGGAAGGACCTGACTGCAGCCTGCGATTGTGCCACCACGAGCACCTGCCGGCAAATCGAATGCCGGGGATGTTCGCAGCAGCTCAGGAAAACGGCATGCTGTGTTGCTTGCCGACGAAGAGCGCGTCTGTTGTGAACGCGGGCTTCAGGATCCCACACGCGGGGACAAACGCTCGGACGCGGGCACAGCGCTGGGTTCGTCCATCTCGATGGCGATCTGGGTGCACACCGTGCGGCACAGGGTCACCGCCTTCTCGCTCTGAACCCGGTAGATCACCTGCGTGCCCTCCTTGCGCTTGGCCAGGACGCCGGCGCGGTACAGCAGATTCAGGTGCTGGGACAGGTTGGGCTGAGTGGTCTGGATTTCCTGCAACAACTGCGAGACCGATTTTTCCTTGTCGCACAGCGCGCTGAGGATGCGCAACCGCATCGGCGTGGCCAGCACACCGAACAATTCGGCGGCCAGTTCGAACACCCGGACTTTCTCGGTTTGGGCATCCGTCCCGATCATTTGTTCCATGGCTTTCCGCGAGGTTGTCAATATAAGCATGCATGATACTGACAAGACCCACCAAACCCAATGCCCTCATACACCAGGGGGTTCAAAAAAAACGGCGCCCCCTGGCGCCGTCGATCAGCCGCGCAGCTCTCAGGACTGCATGTCCCTGATCTGCTGCAGGGCCGCCGGGTCGTCCATGGTGGTGAGATCCCCCGGATCGCGCCCCTCGCATACCGCCTGAATCGCGCGGCGCAGCAGCTTGCCGCTGCGGGTCTTGGGCAGCACACCCACGAAGCGCACACGGGCCGGGCGCGCCACCGCCCCGAGCTGCTCGTCCACCAGCTTCATGACCTCACCCTCAAGCTTGAGCAGTGCCGCCTCGTCGCCCAGAAGCGCGGTGTCCTTGAGCACGGCGAACGCCATGGCCACCTGGCCCTTGAGCTGATCAGCAACCCCCACCACCGCCACTTCGGCGATCTTGGGGTGGCTGGAAATGCTCTCTTCGATTTCGCGGGTACCCAGGCGGTGGCCAGCGACGTTGATCACGTCGTCGGTGCGCCCGAGGATGAAGTAGTAGCCGTCCTTGTCGCGGATGCCCCAGTCGAAGGTGCTGTAGACCTGCCGCCCCGGTACGCTGGACCAGTAGGTCTTGACGAAGCGCGCGTCGTCGCCCCAGATGGTCTGCATGCAGCCGGGCGGCAGCGGGCCTTCGACTGCGACCACGCCTTTGACGTCGCTACCGTGCAGCTCTTCGCCGGTCTGGTCGTCCAGCAACTTGACGTTGTATCCGTAAACCGCCTTGCCTGGCGAGCCGAACTTGCTCGGCGCCTTTTCCACCCCGTTGCAGATCGCCAGGATCGGCCACCCGGTCTCAGTTTGCCAATAGTTGTCGACGATGGGCTTGCCCAGCTCGTCAGAGATCCACTTGGCGGTCGGTTCGTCCAGCGGCTCGCCGGCCAGGAACAGCGCTTTGAGCGAAGACAGGTCGTACCTCTTGATGAACGAGGAGTCGTACTTTTTGAGCACGCGCACCGCCGTCGGTGCGCTGAACATCACCGACACCTTGTACTTCTCGACCAGGCTCCACCAGATACCGGCGTCCGGACGGATCGGCAGACCTTCGTACATGATGGTCGCCATGCCACCGATCAGCGGGCCGTAGATGATGTAGCTGTGGCCGACCACCCAGCCGATGTCGCTGGTGGAGAAATAGGTCTCGCCGGGCTCGCCCATGTAGATGTGCTTCATGGATGCGGCCAAGGCCACGGCGTAGCCGCCGGTGTCGCGCTGCACGCCCTTGGGCTTGCCGGTGGTGCCACTGGTGTAGAGGGTGTAGCTCGGGTGCGTGGCGTCGACCCATTCGCAGGGCACGACGACATCCATCACCTTGGCGCGCTCGGTCGCATAGTCGACATCGCGCCCCTCCACTGCCGTGAATGCGGCAAGACCCCGGTTGACCATCACGACCTTGCCCGGCTTGTGCGACGACAGCCGGATGGCCTCGTCCAGGAGCGGCTTGTACTCGACCACCTTGCCGCCGCGCGAACCGGCATCTGCGCTCACGATGGCCACCGGCGAAGCGTCCTCGATGCGGCTGGCGAGAGAGTGGCTGGCAAAACCGCCAAACACCACCGAGTGAATGGCACCGATGCGAACGCAGGCCAGCATGGCAAACGCGGCCTCGGGAATCATGGGCATGTAGATCAGGACCCGATCCCCCTTCTTGACGCCCTGCGCCTTCAGGATGGCGGCCATGCGCTGCACCTCGGTGTGCAGCTCACGGAAGCTGTAGGTCTTCTCGGTATCGGTCTCGGTCGACACGAAGATCAGCGCATTCTGGTCCGGCCGGTCCCTGAGGTGGCGGTCCACCGCGTTGTGGCAGAGGTTGGTCAGACCGCCCTCGAACCAGCGTGCGAACGGCGGGTTGTCGTAGTTGCAAACCCGGTCAAACGGTTTGTGCCAATCCACCAGCTGCGCCTGCTCGGCCCAGAAAGCGTCGCGGTCGGTGATCGAGCGCTGATGAAAGGCCTCGAAGCCCTGCGGGTTGCCCATGTAAGTCTCCTGGGTGGTGGATCAAACTGAATTCATAATTATGAATCCCAGACTTTCTGGAGTCTGACACGACGATGGCGGGACCTCTGCGCCCGCCACCTTCCGAACTTACTTGATCAGCGCGTGAATCTCGCGGAAATCCGGGTGGTCGGCCGAACGCAGCCACTCGAACAACACCATCTCGGTGGTCACCAACTCGCATCCCGTGCCCGCCAGGCGGTCGAACGCCGCATCCCGGTTGCGCTCGGTGCGCGAGGCGCAGGCATCGGTGACCACCCACACATCCATTTCCTCCTCCACCAGATCCAGCGCCGTCTGGAGCAGGCAGACATGCGCCTCACATCCGGCCAGGACCACGGTGTTCCGCGGATGGGCCGCTGCAGCCGGCTTCTGCAGATGTTTGGGCAGGCTGCGGGCGTTGCCACCTTTGGTCGCGGGGCGCAGACATTCCAGCAGGCCATCGGGAACGGCACTGAAGTGCATCTTGGCGAGCGTGCGCTGGCAAAGGTCGCGCAGGCCCGGGTCGTTGGGCCCCAGCTTGGCGGGGTTCTGCTCGGTTCCCCACACCGGCACGCGCAGGCGACGTGCCGCCTGGGCCAGCCGGCGCGCGTTGGCCAGCACAGGCTCACGCTCCGGCAGCGCCGCCATCAGGCGCTCTTGGTAGTCGACCAGAACAAGTTGGGAGTCGGAAGCTTCGAGCAGCATGAAAAAATCCTGAAACTGTTCGTGCGGACTGCACGAACCGAGGGGCGATTGTGACAAACAGGTGCAGCGCGATCACATGGAGAAGAGGTCACCCTGCCCCGCCCCGTCGGCGTCCTGCTGCGTAGCGGCCAGGGCCTGGTCCATCCATTGCTGGAGGCTCTGCACAAACCGCGATTCCATCAGCGCCCGCCCCTCACCCCTTTGAGGCCCCTGCAACACCAGCAGTCCCAGCCCGTAGGCCAGCACCTCGTCGTGCAACTGCTGGGCGGCATCCGGCGTCAGTCCGCAGGTCTGGAGGGTTTCCAGGCAGGGCTGCAGCGCGTCCGCCAGGCGCCCCTGCAGCACCGACGCCGATACACCCGCCTCGCCAGCAGCCTCCTGCACACCGTGTCCGCCGTGCAGGACCAGCTCCAACCGCTGGGCGTCACCCGCCAGCCACGCCCACCAGGCCACCGAGCGCTCGATGAACAAGGTTCGCGCCAGCGCCGCCTGCGCAGAAGACACCGGACTGCCGTCCCTGCGCGGCCGGACTGTGCGGTCACCGCGCGGCGCCCTGATGCCAGACACCAGGTCGGCCAGTTCCTGCACGACGCGTTGCTGCAACGCGGACAGGATCGCCTCCCGCCCCGGGAAGTAGGCGTAAAGCGCACCGGCGGTGTAGCCCGCACGCTGTGCCAGCTGCCGCATGTTGAAGCCCTGCCCCCCGGCCTCCTGCCACAGCGCCCAGGCCACATCCAGCAGCTGTTGCCGCCGCTCGTCACCAAAACGCTGCTGCCGCGCCTGGCGGTCGGCCATGCGCTGCTGTTGCTGGCGAAGCTGTTCCGGCGTCAGGACCGGGGTGATGGCATCGAATTTGACTGACATGGCTCGATTGTCTATTTCCTTGGTGTTTGTTTGATTATATGAACGCGGTTCATTTAATTAAATCAAGATTTTCCGTTTGTTGGTGATTTGTTAGAACAAAACCATTCCAGCAGTTCTCCTCTTGGTTTTCTGGTTGAACACCAAGTGAGTCATTCCATCTAAATGCCAACAACGCCCGGTTCCTGACCGTCGAAAACTTCAACAGAATCAAAGGGATTGGCAACAGAACCTCGCTTGACTTCGGAGCAGTGCTTCGCTTAAGCTGCCTCGATGCGTGTTCTCTGTGTCGCCGCTCTTCTTCTGGGATGTGCCTTGTGCCAGGCCGCCCCCAACGACCAGGAGCCCGACGAGATGGTGCGAATGCTGGAGGAACGCGGAGTGATGGCTCGGCTGGGCTCACAGCTGCAGCAGGCCAGAAGCGACATGGGAGAACGTGCATCCGATCTGGTGGTGCGCGCCATGGGGTTCCTGGGCGTGCCATACCGCTACGGCGGCAACAGCGTGGACACCGGCTTTGACTGCAGCGGCCTTGTCCGGGCGGTCTATGAACAATCCTTCGGCAAGATCCTTCCCCGCCGGGCCGACCAGCAGGCGGCTGCCACGGAGGTCATTGACCGCAGCGACCTCAAGCCCGGCGACCTCGTTTTCTTCAACACCATGAGACGTGCGTTCAGCCATGTGGGCATCTACCTGGGCGAAGGCAAGTTCATCCACGCCCCTCGCGCCGGAGGTGCCGTACGCGTGGAAGACATGCGTGTGGCTTACTGGCGGACACGGTTCAATGGCGCGCGCAGGGTGCCACTGAGCAGCCAGGACGTCGGCAGTCCCTGACCTGTTGCGGTTGATCACGCGCCACCCGCAGCGGGGACAGGTCAGCAAAAAGGCGCCGCAAGGGCGCCCTTTTTGTAGAGTCCTGGCGCTCAGCCGCGCTTCTGGATCGTGCGCCTGAAGTAGCGCTCGCGCACTCGGCGCGCCGTGCGCCAGAGCACCGGGGGGGCGAAATCCTGGCCCAGGCGCCACATCACACCAGAGAAGCTCTCCTCCGGCCGCGACTTGAAAATGGTGGTGTGGATGCCGTCCGCCTCGCCTTTCGGACGCCCGTTGGTGTAGTAGTACAGCGCCAGCGACTTGCGGGTCATGTCCTCCGGACAGTTCAGGGGGTCCGGATGGCCGTGGAAGGAGTCGCTGGTGGTGGTGAAGATCGCCAGGCGGTTGAACACCGGCAGGATCTTGTCGCCGCAGAACTTGGTGTCCTTGTCCCACAGCTCAAGGTACCCACCGTACTCCTCCTTCCAGTCCTTGTTCAGGTACAGCAGCACGTTGATGCGGCGGTCCAGGAAGGTGCTGTCGTGCTTGTTGAAGTCGGCGTGCAGCTTCAGCAGGCCTCCGCGACGGATCTGGTGCAGGCCCCCCCCGCGCAACAGCGGGTCGGGAATCAGGTTGTCGATGCCGGTGAGCTTTTCGAGGAACTGCAGGAACGGGATCGAGTGGAACTGGTAGAACAGTTGGCGGGTCACCGGGCCGAACTGGGTTTCGTCGGCGCAGACCAGCTTGATCTCGGTCTGGCGGTTGTAGTTGTGCCAGTCGATGTCGGCGGGCTTCGGAAACTCGGCCAGCACCGCCTCGGCCACATCCGGGGGCAGGAAGTTGTCCAGGTGGATGTGGGGGAACGGATTGCCCTTGGCGTACCGCTCCGCGTTATCCACAGCCAGTTGAAGGTACTTGGGATCGTCAAACACAAAACGATCGCTCAGATCCACGGTGGACATGTCCATGCGCTCCTCAGGAAGGGGTCGGGTCGATCCGACAAAACCTGACGATGCTAGGTCGCAAGACTTAAGATGCGTTTAAGCGTTCAGCCATCGTGGTCTGGTCGCTGGCGGTGCGGCCTGCCGCATCCTCATGCGGACATCAAGCCTGGGCAGCGGGCACCGGTGGCAGCGCGATACAGAACGTGGCACCCTCACCTGGCGCCGCCACGGCGACGAGCTCACCGCCATGACGGTGCACGATGCGCTGCACCGTGGCCAGACCGATGCCGATGCCGGGAAACTGGTCCTCCCGGTGCAACCGCTGAAATGGCTGGAACAGCCGGTCAGCGTGGGCCATGTCGAAGCCCGCACCGTTGTCCGAGACGCATATGCCATGCAGCCCAGTGACACTCCCCGCATGCACACGGATCTCGGGGTCCGGTGTCGCACCGGTGTACTTCCAGGCGTTGTCAAGCAGATTGGTCATCACCGAGGCCAGCATGCGCTCGTCACCGGTGACCTCCAGCCCTTCCTCGACATAGGTGCGCACCTGCCGACCGGACTCCTCGGCCAGCTGTGCCAGTCGCTGACGGGCCAGTGCGGACACATCCACCCGGTCGAGGCGAAGATCCCCCCGGCTGCTTCTGGAGAGCGCCAGGATGCCTTCTATCAGCTGGCCCATGCGCGCAGCGGACTGGTGAATCCGGTCCAGATAGACCCTGGCCTGGTCGGGCAGTGTGTCGCCGAAATCTTCCTGCAGCGCCTGCGAGTAGCCGCTGAGCGCCCGCAATGGTGCGCGCAGATCGTGGGAGACCGCATAGGCGAAGGTCTCCAGTTCCCGGTTCGCGGCGCTGAGCTCGGCGGTGCGCTCGGAGACACGAAACTCCAGTGTGGCGTTCATCTCCCGCAACGTGGCCTCGGCCGACTTGAGCGCGTCGATGTCGGTGTGGGTGCCCAGCATGCGCAGCGGCCTGCCGTCCGCGGACCGCTGCTCGATCTGTCCCAAGGACAGGATCCATTTCCAGCGCCCGTCCCTCGTGCGCAGTCGGAATTCGACGCGAAACGCCGCCTGGCGGCCCGCGAGGTAGTCCTCCAGCAGGCGCGGAATGCGGGCCTGGTCTTCGGGGTGGAGCCGTTCGCGCCACGATGCGAGGGTCTCGCGGAAATCGGCCGGGTCGTGGCCGAGCATGACCGCGTACTCGGGACTCACGGTGGTTTCACCGGTTTCCAGGTTGAGGTCGTACAGCCCCTGACTGGCTGCCGCCAGGGCCAGGCGCAGCCGTTCTTCGCTGTCGTGCAGGGCCATCTCCGTGGCCCGTCGACCACTGATGTCGAGAAATGTCACCGCGCAAAGGCCCTCGCCCGCCCGGAAAGCGGAAACCGAAAAGAAGGTGCCCAGACGTTCGGACCCTTGCTCGAACTGCCGCGACTCGCCTGTCAATGCCACCCGGCCGTAGGTGCCGATCCAGTCCGCTTCGTCGCCCTCGATACCCGGCAGCACCTGCGTCAGCCGTTGCCCCATGACCTTGACCAGGTCCAGACCCGTGACATCGGCCAGATGGCGGTTGGCGGCAAGGATCACCAGATCCACCGGTCTGCCCTGTCCGTCCTGAACCAGTTCGAACAATACAAAACCAGTGTTCATGTTCTCGAACAGGGAGCGGTAGCGGGCCTCGGACTCGATCAGCCGCAGCTTGGCCTGCGTGCGTTCGGTGATGTCGCGCGAAATGCCGAAGGTGCCTCGGATGTGTCCCTGGGCATCGCGCAGCGGCCCCTTGGTGGCCAGAAATACCCTTCGCCCCTGCGCCGTGTCCAGGTGCTCCTCGTTGGTCTCCACACGGCCAGACGCCAGCACCCGCCGGTCGATGCCCCGGATCAGCGTCGCCTGTTCGGCCGGGAAAGCAGCCCCGTCGTCCTGGCCGAGCAAGGCGCTGGCGGGACGCCCCACATAGCGGGCCGCGGCGTCGTTGACCAGCAGGTAGCGTCCCTGCTCGTCCTTGGCGAAGATGGCGTCGCTGGAGCTCTGGGCGATGGCGGTGAGCAGCTCCAGGGCCCGGGTCTTTTCTTCCGCCTGGGCCTGTTCGCGCCGATGGGAGGCGTTCAGCCGTCCGACCAGCCGGCGGACCAGCACATACAGCAGCAGGGTGGTGACGACGACGAAGAACCAGCCCTTGAGCATGCTGGCCTGCACGAGCGCCTCGGGGTCGTGCCACAGCAGGCCCATCGCGCGGTCCGACAGCAGGATCCAGAGACCGGCAAACGCGGCATACACCAGCGCCACACGCAGGGCACCATGCGCCAGATTGATTCGTTCGTTGGATGTGTTCACTGGAATCCGGGCCGATGAAGCCGCTGCAACAAGCTTGGGCGACCTTACCCGTCCCGGCCCCGGCATACAAACCCTGCGATGCAAAAACTGCGAAAAATGACCGTTCGCGCGATGTGATCCGAAGACCCTATGCTGTCGTCAGGCCGACGCGCCGCCAACAGGCTGCACCAGCAGCAGCCAGTCGCTGTCGCCGGCAGCGTTCCTGGCCGGCGGCGTCACATGCAGCTGCCCCCCGCGCAAGTCGAGGTGCAAGGGGTGCGTTTCGAAGCTGGTCGGATCGACCCAGCAGCCCTTCAGCGGCCCTTTCAGCCGACGAACATCGAGCGAAAAGCCCTTGCTCTCGATCGTGTAGGCGAGAACGGTGGACCTGGCTTCGGCCATGCCCACGGCGATGGGTGCGGGCGAGGTGGGCCGCCACCCGAGCTTGAGAAGCAGCCGCTGCAGGCGCCTGCTGCGCGGCAGGAAGGACCGGCGCCCCTCGGCCGGCGGCAGCGGCACGAACTCGTGCCACGGCAAGGTGGCCAGCAGGAACGACCGGGCCAGGCCGATCTGCCGGGCGCCGGGGAGTTGCATCGCCTGCGCCCACGGCAGGTTCCCCCAGCAGGACCCGGAGGGCGACGGGCCAAACGGCCGCTGCTCCGTGTTGACCTGCCAGATCCCGTTGGCCCCGTAGGTGTGCCCCGCCAGGCCGCTGTTGAGCGCATGCGCCCAGAACGCCTCGCGCGCGTCGCGGGCCGTGACGGTGGGGTTGATGTCCAGCGCTTCGTACCGGGACTCCCCGCTGATCACCGGCATGACCGGCCCCGCGCTCCAGCCCTCCTGCGCGCGCCGCGCGTGGTGGAGCGTGGGCTGCCCGTGACCGGTTTGCTGCATCTCGAAGTCGAGCAACCCAGCGTCCGTGACCGACTCGCGGGCGCTGGTGACCGGGTGCGTGGAGATCATGCGGCCGAAGGCATCGAGGCGGCGCATCTCGCGGATCACCTCGGTCCATTCGGTGCGCAGCCGGGCCCGCGAGGCGTCCTTCTGCAGGTGGCCTTCCAGATACCACGGCATGGTCTGCTCGCCGGCGGCCACCCACACCACGGGCAGCGCCCCCCAGCGCGCGATCAGATGCCGCCAGTGCCGCTGCATGTTCTCCAGGCCGATCATGGGCAGGTAGTAGCCCCAGGCGCCCAGAATGCACGGCACCAGACCTTGCTCGACCAGGTGAAACACCCGCTGGTCCGCCTCGTCGAAAAAGGCCGGGTTGATCCGGCTCAGGTCGGTTTCCCAGCTGAAGCCACTGGCGCTGCGGCCCCGCTCGTCGAACAGCGGCATGTCCGGATACAGGCCTGCGACGAGCTGGATCAGGTTGAACCCGCGTTCCTTGCGGTTGCGTACCAGCGCCTGGAAATCATCCGGCCACGAGAGGCGGCCGCACAGCCCCATCCACCAGGTGTCGCCCAGCCAGAAGAACGGCGTGCCGTCGGCGTGGCAGAAGTGCCGCCGGTCCTCGGCCACCCGGATGCCACCGTGCCGGTAGAGCGGGTTGTCGCCCTGGTAGGCCGTGACCTCGACCGCACCCACCTGGTCATGCAGACCCGCATTGCCCGCGTCGCTGCAGCGGGTGGTGAAGGTGTGGATACCCGTCTCGGCACTGGCGTAGCGGACACACCAGGTGTCCCCGCCGCCCCAGAACGCCGGCACCTCGACCACACGCTGGCTGGGCGATACGAACACCACGTCCAGCAGCAGATCTTTGAACGGCTCGTCATAGGCGACGCTCGACCGGAAGCGGATCTCGACCGCCCTGTTCTGATGTGTGCGGAGCGTCATGCCTTGCCCCCGCCCGCCAGCCGCCGGGCTTCTTCAAGCATGGACGCATCGCCATAGCGCTCGATCAGAGACATCGTGATCTGCGCCGTGGGCCTGCTCAACCACATCGGCGACTTCTTCAGAAAGCCGAAGCCCTGTTCGGGCAATGACCAGTGCGGCAGCGCATAGGCCGGCCCTGTGGCGATGGTGGCCCAGAGAATGAAGCGGCGCAGCGTCGCTGCATCGACCGGTGCTGCCGACGGGTCGGTCAGGGCCCGCTGTTCTTCGCGCAGCGCCGTGTCCTCGGGGATCACCAGGTTCGCAGCCAGTTCGCGCAACTGGTCGGCGTCCATGCGTTCGAGGTGCTGATCGAACCGGGTGATGTCCAGTGTCTGGGCATGGCGATAGCCGCGATCAATGACCCAGCGGCTCAGACCGACCTCGCCACGGCGAATGGTTTCCAGCTTGTCGGCGGTGAGCGTCAGGTCCTGCCAGTACTTGCGGAAGCCCGGGTCCCTCAGGATGCGCGCGCCAAACATCAGCGCGAACGAGCAGTAGTGCAGGTGCGGCACGCCCTCATCCGGCACCCAGGGCCGGCCACGGCCGGGGTCTGCCAGAAAGTCCAGCCAGCCGTCGTTGGATACCGCGCCCACCAGATCCACCTCCAGCCGCTCGGCCTGCGCCAGCCAGTCTGCCGAGGCCGGCACCGGGAACCAGGCGGAATCGTTGACCAGCAACAGCTGATCGAGGCCCGGCAGTTGGTCCAGGGCCATCAGCACGCCCTCGCGGTAGGCGCCAAAGTCGTAACCGTAGTTGGGCCGCTCCACCAGCCGCCAGCACAGGGGTTGCAGGCGTTCGCGCTCCTGGGGCGTCAGCGGCAGGTTGCTGACCACCAGCGGCGCACAGCCCTTGCGCGCCAGGTAGGCCAGCGACGTCAGGTGGGAGTCCTGCAGCCCGAGGCGCGGGTACATGACATACACCGCGCAGCGCCGGGTGGCCGCCAGTGCGCCTTCGGTGATGAGCACCTGGCGCCTGAGCCAGTGGTCGTGCCACAGGTTGCCGAACCAGAGGTTGACGAGCAGGCCGGGCATCCGCCGCACACGGCCCCAGCGCCAGGCCAGATGGTTCCGCAGACGGGTGAGCCAGCGGCTGGCGGTCTGCGCGAGTGAATCGGTCCCCATGCTGCGTCGGACGGCTCAGGACACCGATCGCCGGAGCATGGGCAGCACCAACCGGTGGCCCAGCGGTGCGAACACCGCCACCTCCAGCAGCCCCAGCAGCAGCAGGCGCACGAAAGGATGCTGGCCCGCCACCCAGGGCAGGTGGTGCACGAACCACCATCCGAGGGCCGAAGCGCCGAGCATCAACAACAGCAGCAGGCCTTCCATCCGCAGGTTGCGCAGGCCCAGTTTCCAGCCCAGGTACTGGCTCGTGGCCCCGGTGACCACCTCGGCGCTCAGCACCGCCAGCACCGCCGTCTCGATGGAGTAATCGAACTGGAGGTAGACCCCGAGGAACAGCAGGAACGAGAGCACCTTGACCGCGCTCACGATGGCGATCCACTGCGGCTTGCCCATGGCCATGAACGCAGCGCCGTAGATGCCGCTGAGGCTGCTGAACCAGACCCCCATGGCCAGCAGCGGCAGGAAGTCGCCCCCTTTGACGTAGCGGTCGTCGTAGGCCAGATCGAAGAAGCTGCTGGCCCCGGTCACCAGCAGCACCACCAGAAAGCTCACCACCAGCATCAGCGGCACGCGGGTGCGCCGGAAGGCCTCTTTCAGCGGCACCCCGTGGTCCAGCATGCGCGAGTACCAGGGGAACACGATAGACGACTGCAGCGTCCCCACCAGCATCGCCACCATCAGCGACAGGCTGGTGGCGATGGAATAGACGCCCACCTCGGCCAGGGGGAAGATGGCCGCCAGCAGCACGCGGTCGATCTGCAGCGCCAGGAAAGAGATCATGGTGCTCAGGAACACCCACTTGCCGAAGCCGAAGATCGCCTTCACCGAGTCCCGGTCGAGCCGGAACCGGTCGGTCATGCCCGACAACATCGCATACGAGAGCCAGACCCGCAGGCCGCTGCTGACCACACCTGCGATCGCCAGCGCATAGACCGAGCGCAGGTACCAGGCCAGTCCCACCATCAGCACCGCGTTCAGCACCTGCACCAGGAGCTCGATCTTGGTCACGCTGGCAAGGTCCATCCTCCGAGCCGCGGTGAGCATGCGCGAGGACTGGAAGCCGTCGGCGATGGCACCGAGTGCCACCAGCGGGATCAGCCAGAGCAGTTCGCGGGCCATCGGGTCGTTGGCGCCGTAGATGTGCGCCATGGGCCAGGCCAACGCCGCCGCACCGATGAACAGGATCCCTCCCCGAATAGTCTGCAGGGTCCAGGCCGTCTGCAGGAAGACCGGTTCGTCACCTCGGGGGTTCTGCACCACGCTGGGCTTGAGCCCTAGGTCGGAGAACATCGCCAGGCCCTGCATCACGGCTGCGACCAGGGCCATCAGGGCAAATGCCTCCTGGAACAACAACGCCGCCAGTGCGATGTTCGATGCGAGACGGATGATCTGCCCGCCACCGAACGCAACAACGATCCAGATCGTCCCGGTCTTGGCGCGGGCGGAGATGTGGGCCATTGAGGACTGGCCGACCTCCGCGGCGGGTGTCACTGAGTCGGTCAAGCAGCACTCCCCGGCGCCACATCTTGGGCAGCATGCAATCGCACCATTGGATACATCACGGTTGGTTCTGGTGCTCGGGCAGGCACCCTGTTGCGCGCAGGCGAATGAAAAAGTTCAAACGCGCGGGGCAAATTATCGCGAAGAATCTCTGCACGACCTGGATCGGGAGACGTTAAGTCTCGCGCCCCTCGATGCGCGCGGTGGCTCGGGCGATCAAACCATGCACCGCCTTTTCGGCGCTCGCAGCGTCGTGCTGCTCGATCGCGACGAGCAATTTCTGGTGCAGCTTCAATGCCGCACTGTCGGGAGCGCCGGTGGGGCTGCTGGAGGCCAGAAAGCTCGTTTTCCAGACAGCCGACAGCGCCATTTCCAGTTGCTGGATGAACACATTGCCGCAGGCCCGAACCACCGCGCCGTGGAAACGCAGATCGGCCTCGATGTAGTCGGTGCGGTGGCCCGCGCCGGCCATCGCTTCGAAGGCGCTGCGCAATTCGATCAGATCTGTTTCGCTGGCGCGAGTGGCCGCGAGTCGCGCGGCGAGTGGCTCGATGGCCAGACGCAACTCCAGCAGATCGGCTAGCAGTCCGCTGTCGAAATCGCCCTCGCCGTGCCAACTGAGCACCGCAGGATCGAACAAATGCCACTGCGCACGCGGCAACACGTGCGTGCCAGTGCGCGGACGGATCGACACCAGACCCTTGGCCGCCAGGCTCTTCATGGCTTCCCGCACCACCAGACGACTTGCGCCATAGGCCTCCGCCAACTGCGGCTCGGTCGGCATCTGCTCACCCTCGGGGTAGGTGCCGGTCACGATGTCGCGCCCGACGGCATCGACCAGTTGGTGATGGAAATTACGCAGTCGCGATGAAGACATGTCACCGAGCATAACCACGCGCACCGCACGGAAAGCATCGACATCAATCATATGATGATTGTATGATTTAAAGAATTCAGCATCTTTCCACCACCAACTCTGGAGACAACCCATGCGCAGAACCCTGATGACCTTGGCTTTTTCCCTTGCCGCCGGTGCACTGAGCATCGCGCCCGCCGCGGCCCAGGACTTTCCCAGCAAGCCCATCCGCATGGTCGTGCCGGTGCCCCCGGGTGGCACGGGCGACATGGTGTCGAGACTGTTCGCCAACGTCGCAGCCAAAGATCTGGGCCAAACCATCGTGGTGGAGAACCGCCCCGGCGCCACGGGCAACATTGGTACCGCCGTTGCAGTGAGATCGCCAGCCGACGGTTACACCATCTTCCTGTGCAGCATCGGCAACTGCGCGGTGAACGCCAGCCTGTATGCCAACCCCGGTTACGACTTGTTCAAGGAAGTGGCGCCAGTCGCGTTGCTTGGCTATTCCATCAACGTGCTGACGGTTGGCCCCCAAACAGGCATTCAAACCCTCCCCGATCTGCTGACCAAGGCCCGCGCAAGCCAACTGAGCTACGCGTCCTCCGGGGTCGGTGCGTCCAACCACCTCGGAGGCGAGATGCTCAAGAAAGCCACCGGTGTGCCCATGCTGCATGTGCCGTACAAAGGCTCAGGGCCTGCCATCACCGATCTGCTTGGAGGGCAGGTTCAGGTGTTCTTCGACAACGAGCCCTCCATCCTGCCCTTCGTCAAGAGCAATCGCGTCAAGGCGCTGGCTGTGACCGGAAGGACTCGTTCGGCCAACCTGCCAGATGTTCCCACCATGGAAGAGCTGGGCTACAAGGGTTTTGTCATCGAGCCTTGGTATGCCATCGGCGCGCCGGCGGGTACGCCTCCAGCAGTGATCCAGCGCCTGAATGCCGCCTTCAACCGCGCGCTGCAAGACCCCGCCGTGCGCAAGACGCTGCAAGACGCGGGCATCAATGCCGCTGGCGGCAGCGCGGCGTCCTTCGGGCAGCACATGCGCCAGGAGCACGACAAATGGGCGGACCTGATCCGTGCCCAGAAGATCTCCGCCGATTGAGCCATACCCTGCCCTTCTCTCTGTTCTTAAGTAGTCATGAAGATCACCGCGATCCAGACCTTCCGCCTGCCTCACCAGCCCAATCTCGTCTGGGTCGAGGTCGAAACCGACGCCGGCCTCGTTGGCCTGGGCGAGACCTTCCGTGGGGCGGCGGCAGTCGAGACCTATCTGCACACCATGGCCGCGCCGCTGGTGCTGGGCCAGAACCCGCTGGACATCGAGCGCCTGCACAAGACGCTGTTTCGTGGCTATCTGGGCTTCAACGGAAGTGGCGTGGAAACGCGCGCCGCATCGGCGCTCGACATCGCACTCTGGGACATCTTCGGCAAGGTCACCGACCAGCCGGTCTACCAGTTGCTGGGAGGTGCCTGCCACGAGCGCATGCGTGTTTACAACACCTGCGCCGGTGTGGACTACAACAGCAAGAGTCTTCAGCGCCGCCTGATCGAGCCGGGTCAATCGCAAGTGCGTCATCGCTACGACGACCAGATCGCGTTCATCGAAAGTCCTGCCGAACTGGCACAAAGCCTGCTGGATGAAGGCTTCTGCGCCATGAAAATCTGGCCCTTTGACGGCGCTGCCGCACAGACCGATGGCCAGTTCGTCAGTGGTGCTTCGATGCGTCAGGGGCTGGAGGTCTTCGAGAAGATCCGACTCGCGGTCGGAGACCGCATCGAAATCATGTGCGAGCTGCACTCCATGTGGAATCTCACCTCTGCGCTAGCCATCGCGCGCGAGCTGCGGCAATACCGCCCGTTCTGGGCGGAAGACCCGATCAAGATGGACAGCCCTGGTGCGCTGGCCGACTACCGCCGCCTC
The DNA here is from genome assembly GCF_001592285.1 of Hydrogenophaga pseudoflava NBRC 102511. Lineage (GTDB taxonomy): Bacteria > Pseudomonadota > Gammaproteobacteria > Burkholderiales > Burkholderiaceae_C > Hydrogenophaga > Hydrogenophaga pseudoflava. The sequence goes on from NZ_BCWQ01000006.1 coordinate 73,196, forward strand.
TCGGGCATTCCCGTGTGCGGTAGCGAGACCCTGGCCGCACAAGGCGCGTTCCGCGATCTGCTGGCCTCCGACGCGGTCGACATCGTGATGCCCGACCTCTCCTGGTGTGGCGGCATCACCGAGGCACGCAAAATCGCGAGCCTTGCCGATGCATACCAGAAACCCATTGCCCCGCACGACTGCACCGGCCCGGTGGTGCTCTGGGCATCACTGCACCTCGCTCTGGCATCGCCCAATGCCATCTTCCAGGAAGTCGTGCGCGCGTTCCTGGCGACGTTCTACCGCGACCTGGTGACCGAACTGCCGGTCCTGGAGCGGGGCTCGCTGGCGAGACCGACCGCGCCGGGTCTGGGCACCGAGCTCAACCCCGCCGTGCGCAACGACCCCACCGCGATTGTTCGCCGCACCGAACACTGCTAAAGCCCGGCACGAGCGCAAGCTTCATTCATCCCAACCGACACAGGACTTTTTCATGCCGACTTTCGACCGCGCCGCGGTGCGCAACGCCCTGAACGGCATCTCGGGCATTCTCGTCACGCCGTTCGACGCACAGAACCACCTCACCCCGGCTTTGCAGAAGCCCATCGTGGACCGCGCCATCGACGCAGGCGTGCACGTGCTGGTGGCCAATGGCAACACCAGCGAGTACTACGCACTGCGCGCCAGCGAAGCGGAGGGCATGGTGGCGGCCAGCGCCGAACACGTCGCAGGACGTGTACCGCTGCTGGGTGGGGTAGGACGCGGCGTCGAGGAGGCTTGCGACCTGGCCGCTGCCTCATACCGCGCCGGAGCAGACGCACTGATGATTCACCAGCCACCCGACCCGTTTGTGTCGCCGCGCGGCGTGGTGGCCTACGTGCAACGTGTGGCCGAAGCCGGTCAGGGTCTGCCAGTGGTTCTCTACCTCCGCAACGAGAACATCGGCATGGCCACGATCGAGACCTTGTGTGCCATTCCCGAAGTGGTGGGGGTCAAGTGGGCATCGCCCACGCCGCTGCTGCTGTCCGAAGCCATCCGGCGCACCCGGGAGCGTGGGCTCGCCTGGGTGAATGGCCTGGCCGAGAACTGGGCGCCCGCACTGTATGCGGCCGGCGCACGAGGATTCACGTCGGGACTGATCAATGTGCTGCCCGAGTGGTCCATGCAGATTCATGCGGCCCTGGAGCAAGGCGACTATGTGGGTGCTCAGGCCCTGATCGAGGCGGTGCTGCCGTTCGAAACGCTGCGGGCCCAGGATAACAACGGTACCAACGTCACAGTCGTCAAAGCGGCCCTTCAATTCATGGGGCTCGATTGCGGGGCGACACGGCCGCCCTCGGCCTGGCCATTGACGCCCGAGGCCTCGGCCACGCTCGAGGCACTGGTGCGCGGCTGGAACAAGGCCGTCTGATCGGTCGTCGGACAGCAAAAAGGCCCGGGCGGGGAACCGTCCGGGCCTTGGTTTTGAACAGCGCCTGGGCGGCTTACTTCTTGCTCGGCGGCAGGTCGGTGCAGGACCCGTGCGCCACCTCCGCCGCCATGCCGATGCTCTCGCCCAGCGTGGGGTGCGGGTGGATGGTCTTGCCGATGTCTACCGCGTCGGCGCCCATCTCGATGGCCAGCGCGATCTCGCCGATCATGTCGCCGGCGTGGGTGCCCACGATGCCGCCGCCCAGGATCTTGCCGTGGCCATGGGCCTCGGGCGAGTCGTCGAACAGCAGTTTGGTGAAACCCTCGTCGCGGCCGTTGGCAATCGCGCGGCCGGAGGCCGTCCAGGGAAACAGGCCCTTCTTGACCTTGATGCCCTGCGCCTTGGCCTGGTCCTCGGTCAGGCCCACCCAGGCCACCTCGGGGTCGGTGTAGGCCACGCTGGGGATCACGCGGGCGTTGAAGGCGGCCGAGGCCAGGTCCTTGTTGCCCTGCAGTTCACCGGCAATGACTTCCGCCGCCACGTGCGCCTCGTGCACCGCCTTGTGTGCCAGCATGGGCTGGCCCACGATGTCGCCGATGGCGAAGATGTGCGGCACGTTGGTGCGCATCTGGATGTCGACGTTGATGAAACCGCGGTCGGTCACCGCCACGCCGGCCTTGTCGGCGGCGATCTTCTTGCCGTTGGGCGTGCGGCCCACCGCCTGCAACACCAGGTCGTAGGTGCCTTCGCTCTTGGTGCCGTCCAGGCCCTCGAACTGCACCTTGATGCCTTCGGGCGTGGCCGTGGCGCCCACGGTCTTGGTCTTCAACATGATGTTGTCGAAGCGGCCCTTGTTCATCTTCTCCCAAACCTTGACCAGGTCGCGGTCGGCGCCCTGCATCAGCCCGTCCATCATCTCCACCACGTCCAGGCGGGCACCCAGCGTGCTGTAGACCGTGCCCATCTCCAGGCCGATGATGCCGCCGCCGACGATGAGCATCTTCTTGGGCACGCCCTTGAGCGCCAGCGCGCCGGTCGAGTCCACGATGCGCTCGTCCTGCGGGAAGAACGGCAGGCGCACCGCCTGCGAGCCGGCGGCGATGATGCACTTCTTGAAGGCCACGACCTTCTTGGTGCCCGTCTTGTCCTGCCCGGTGCCGGTCGTCTCTTCCACTTCGACGTGGTTGGGGCCGACGAAGGCGCCGTAGCCGCGCACGGTGGTGACCTTGCGCATCTTGGCCATGGCGGCCAGGCCACCGGTCAGCTTGCCGATCACCTTTTCCTTGTGGGCGCGCAGCTTGTCCACGCTGACCGTTGGCTTGCCGAATTCGACGCCCAGGTCGCCCAGGTGGGAGACCTCGTCCATCACCGCCGCCACGTGCAGCAGCGCCTTGGACGGGATGCAGCCCACGTTCAGGCAGACGCCGCCCAGCTGGGCGTAGCGCTCGACGATCACGACCTTCAGGCCCAGATCGGCGGCGCGGAAGGCGGCCGAGTAGCCGCCAGGGCCGGCGCCCAGCACCAGCACGTCGCATTCGATGTCGGCAGAACCGGTGAATGCAGCGCCGAAGCTGGCGGCCGTGGGGGCCACGACCGGCGCAGCGGCCGGGGCCGCCGCGGGTGCGGCTGCAGACGCAGGCGCCGCGGCCGGCGCGGGAGCCGCCGCAGCGCCCTCCGCGTCCAGCACCAGCACGACCGAACCTTCGCTGACCTTGTCGCCCAGCTTGACCTTGAGCTCTTTCACCACGCCAGCGTGCGACGAGGGGATCTCCATCGAGGCCTTGTCAGACTCGACCGTGATGAGGCTTTGCTCGGCCTTGACGGTGTCGCCCGGCTTGACCAGCAGTTCGATGACCGCGACCTCGTCGAAGTCGCCGATGTCGGGAACCTTGATGTCCATGAGTGCCATCGTGCGCTCCTTACAGAAGAACGCGACGGAAGTCGCTCAGGATCTGGCCGAGGTACGCATTGAAGCGCGCCGCCGCAGCGCCGTCGATCACGCGGTGATCCCAGGTCAGGCTCAGCGGCAGCATCAGGCGCGGCACGAACTGCTTGCCGTCCCACACCGGTTCCATCTGGCTCTTGCAGACGCCCAGGATGGCGACTTCGGGTGCGTTGATGATGGGCGTGAAGTAACGGCCACCGATGCCACCCAGGCTGGAGATGGTGAAGGTGGCGCCGGACATGTCGGCGGGGCCGAGCTTGCCGTCGCGCGCCTTCTTGGCCAGTTCACCCATTTCCTGGCTGATCTGCAGCACGCCCTTCTTGTCGGCGTCCTTGATGACGGGCACGACCAGACCGTTGGGTGTGTCGGCCGCAAAACCGATGTGCCAGTACTGCTTGTAGACCAGCGCATCGCCGTCCAGCGAGCTGTTGAACTCGGGGAACTTCTTGAGCGCGGCGACGCACGCCTTGATCAGGAAGGCCAGCATCGTGACCTTGATGCCGCTCTTCTCGTTCTCCTTGTTGGTGGACACGCGGAAGGCTTCGAGGTCGGTGATGTCGGCGTCGTCGTGGTTGGTGACGGCCGGGATCATCACGGCGTTGCGCAGCAGGTTGGCGCCGCTGATCTTCTTGATGCGGCCCAGCTCCTTGCGCTCGATCGGGCCGAACTTGGCGAAGTCCACCTTGGGCCAGGGGATCAGGCCCAGCTCGGAGCCACCGCCGCCCGTCGATGCCGAGGCCTTGGCGGCTTGCGCCTTGGTCTGCACCGCGCCGGCCATGACCGACTTGGTGAACGACTGGATGTCTTCGGCCGTGATGCGGCCCTTCAGGCCCGAGCCCTTGACCTCGTCCAGCGGCACGCCCAGTTCGCGGGCGAACTTGCGCACCGACGGCGAGGCGTGCGGCAGGCCCAGCGCCGGGGTGGCGGTGGGGTTGTGCGCCGGAGCGGCCGCCGGGGCCACGTCAGCAGCCGGAGCCGCCACGGCTGCGGCGGCGGGAGCGGCCACCGGGGCGGCGGCTGCCGGTGCCGGCGCAGCGGCGCCCGCGGCACCCTCCAGGATCGCCAGCAGGTCACCGATGTTGACCTTGTCGCCGACCTTCACCTTGAGTTCCTTGAGCACGCCGGCGTGCGAAGACGGAATCTCCATCGACGCCTTGTCGGACTCGACCGTGATCAGGCTCTGCTCGACCTTGATGCTGTCGCCAGGCTTGACAAACACTTCAATGACCGCGACGTCCTTGAAGTCGCCGATGTCGGGCACGCGCACTTCCACCGGTCCCGCAGCAGCAGGCGCTGCAACCGGCGCAGCCACCGGGGCTGCCGCAGGGGCCGGGGCCGGAGCCGGTGCAGCGGCGGCAGGTGCCGGCGCAGCGGCCTCACCAGCGGCTTCCACCACCAGCACCACAGAACCTTCTTTCACCTTGTCGCCCAGCGCCACGCGCATTTCTTTGACCACGCCAGCGGTGCTGGACGGGATCTCCATCGAGGCCTTGTCGCTCTCGACCGTGATCAGCGACTGCTCGGCCTTGACCGTGTCGCCCACCTTGACCAGCAGTTCGATGACCGCCACTTCGTCGAAGTCGCCGATGTCCGGGACCTTCACTTCTACCAGTGCCATGTTCTTGTCTCCGGATGTTTAAGCGTAGAGCGGGTTGACCTTGTCGGTCTTGATGCCGTACTTCTTGATCGCCTCGGCCACCTTGGCCAGCGGCAGCTTGCCCTCGTCGGCCAGCGCGCGCAGGGCGGCGACCACGATGTAGTGGCGGTTGATCTCGAAGTGCTCGCGCAGCTTGCTGCGGAAGTCGCTGCGGCCGAAACCGTCGGTGCCCAGCACCTTGTACTCGCGGCCCTTGGGGATGAAGGGGCGGATCTGCTCGGCGTAGTTCTTCATGTAGTCGGTCGAGGCGACCACCGGACCGGCGTGCTTTTCGAGCTGCTGCGCCACAAACGGCACGCGTTGCTTCTCGGTCGGGTGCAGCAGGTTGAAGCGCTCGCAGTCCTGGCCGTCGCGGGTCAGTTCGTTGAAGCTCGGGCAGCTCCACACGTCGGCCTGCACGCCCCAGTCGGTGGCCAGCAGTGCCTGGGCAGCGATGGACTCACGCAGGATGGTGCCGGAGCCCAGCAGCTGCACGCGCTTGTCGCCTTCGGCGCCCGGCTTGCACAGGTACATGCCCTTGATGATCTGCTCTTCCGTGCCGGCGGTCAGGCCGGGCATGGCGTAGTTCTCGTTCAACAGCGTCAGGTAATAGAAGACGTTGTCCTGCTTCTCCACCATGCGCTTCAAGCCGTGGTGCAGGATCACGCCGACTTCGTGCGCGAAGGTCGGGTCGTAGCTGACGCAGTTCGGGATCGTGCCGGCCAGGATGTGGCTGTGGCCGTCTTCGTGCTGCAGGCCCTCGCCGTTCAGTGTGGTCCGGCCGGACGTGCCGCCCAACAGGAAGCCGCGGGCTTGCATGTCGCCGGCGGCCCAGGCCAGGTCGCCGATGCGCTGGAAGCCGAACATCGAGTAGTACACATAGAACGGCACCATGATGCGGTTCGAGGTGCTGTACGACGTGGCCGCCGCGATCCAGCTGGACATGCCGCCGGCTTCGTTGATACCTTCCTGCAGGATCTGGCCGGCCTTGTCTTCCTTGTAGTACATGACCTGGTCCTTGTCGACCGGGGTGTACTGCTGGCCTGCGGGGTTGTAGATGCCGACCTGGCGGAACAGGCCTTCCATGCCGAAGGTGCGGGCCTCGTCGACCAGGATGGGCACCACGCGCGGGCCCAGGGCCTGGTCGCGCAGCAGCTGGGTCAGGAAGCGCACATAGGCTTGCGTGGTGGAGATTTCGCGGCCTTCAGCGGTCGGCTCCAGTACGGCCTTGAAGGTCTCCAGCGAGGGCACGGTGAAGCTCTCGTCGGCCTTGGTGCGGCGCTTGGGCAGGTAGCCGCCCAGGGCCTTGCGGCGCTCGTGCAGGTACTGCATCTCCGGCGTGTCGTCGGCCGGCTTGTAAAAGGGAATCTTGGGCAGCTCGCTGTCCGGGATCGGGATGTTGAAGCGGTCGCGGAAGTACTTGATGTCCTCGTCCGTCAGCTTCTTGGTCTGGTGGACGGTGTTCTTGCCTTCGCCGGCCTTGCCCATGCCGAAGCCCTTGACCGTCTTGATCAGCAGCACGGTCGGCTGGCCCTTGTGGTTCACGGCCTGGTGGTAGGCGGCGTAGACCTTCTGCGGGTCGTGGCCACCGCGGCGCAGGTTCCAGATGTCGTCGTCGCTCATGTGCGAGACGAGTTCCAGCGCCTTCGGATCGCGGCCGAAGAAGTGCTTGCGCACGTAGGCCCCGTCGTTGGCCTTGAAGGCCTGATAGTCGCCGTCCAGCGTCTCCATCATGATCTTGCGCAAGGCGCCGTCCTTGTCGCGCGCCAGCAGCGGGTCCCAGTTGGAGCCCCACAGCAGTTTGATCACGTTCCAGCCGGAACCGCGGAACTCGCCTTCGAGTTCCTGGATGATCTTGCCGTTGCCACGCACCGGACCGTCCAGGCGCTGCAGGTTGCAGTTCACCACGAAGATCAGGTTGTCGAGGTTTTCGCGCGCGGCCAGGCTGATGGCGCCCAGCGACTCGACCTCGTCCATTTCACCGTCGCCGCAGAACACCCAGACCTTGCGGTTCTCGGTGTTGGCGATGCCACGGGCGTGCAGGTACTTCAGGAAGCGCGCCTGGTAAATCGCCATCAGCGGGCCCAGGCCCATCGAGACGGTCGGGAACTGCCAGAACTCGGGCATCAGCTTGGGGTGCGGATAGCTCGACAAACCCTTGCCGTCCACTTCCTGGCGGAAATGCAGCAGCTGCTCTTCGGTCAGGCGGCCTTCCAGGTAGGCGCGGGCGTAGACGCCGGGCGACACGTGGCCCTGGATGTACAGGCAGTCACCGCCGTGGTTCTCGGACTCGGCGTGCCAGAAGTGGTTGAAGCCGGCGCCGAACATGTGGGCCAGCGAAGCGAACGAACCGATGTGACCACCCAGGTCACCGCCATCATCCGGGTTGTGGCGGTTGGCCTTGACCACCATCGCCATGGCGTTCCAGCGCATGTAGGCACGCAGGCGTTCTTCGATCTCGATGTTGCCGGGGCAGCGGGCCTCTTCGGTTGGCTCGATGGTGTTCACATAGCCGGTGTTGGCCGAGAACGGCATGTCGATGCTGTTCTGGCGGGCTTCCTCGAGCAGTTGCTCCAGCAGGAAGTGGGCGCGCTCAGGGCCCTCTTTTTCAATGACGGCGGCCAGCGCCTCCATCCATTCGCGGGTTTCCTGGGCATCGATGTCCCCGGCACCACGGTTGTTCTGAGCGTCGGACGCTGACATGGCTGTCTCCTGTGGGTTTGAAATAAAGCTTACGGCGGTGATTCCGCAGTGTCACGGATTTTTCCACAGATCATTTTCAATTTCAATATGTGCTCTATGATTTCTTTATATGAAATATTACCGCGCACATGTTGTGGCGTCTGCTGCGCGCTCCGCCGACTCTGGCCTGTGGATTCCGCGGGCACACCCGTACACTCGAACGAATGATTCCCGCCCCTGAACAACCACCAGCGAGCCCGCCCGGAGGCACTCCGCTGGACTGGTGGCGCCGCTGGTGGCGCCGCCTTCCTCCCTCGCGCCAGGACCGCTTCGCCACGCTGGCGCCACTGCTGTCCGTCCTGCTGTTTCTGTCGGCCATCGCGGTGGCCATCACCTATCTGCGCTACGAGGAACTTGAGCGCGAGCAGGAAGCCGTGACGCGAGACGTCGAGTACGCGCAGCAGCGCATCCGGCTGCGACTGCTGGAACGCCAGGAACAGCTCATGCGTCTGGCGCGTGAGGTCGACAACAAGGAGATCAGCGCCGATGAATTCGAGTTCCAGGCCGAAACACTCATCAGCCAGTTCCCCGAACTGCAGGCGATCAGCTGGGTCGATGCGCGCCGCACCGTCCAGGCCAGCCACGCCTCGCCCAGTGCTCCGCTGTCACTTTTGCGCCCCAAGGGCAGCACGATGGCGGCAGCCGAAGGCGATGGCTCCTTCGAGTTGGCGCGCGACCTGCGCCAACCGATCTATTCGAGGCCCCTCGGCGAGGACGCCCGCCAATCCACCCTGATGCTGCAGGTACCTCTCACCGAGCAGGGTCGCTTCTCGGGCACGGTCATGGGTGAGTACTCCATCGACGGACTGATGCGCTTCGGCATGCCGCCGGAGATCATGGCGCGCTACGCGGTGGCCCTTCTCGATGATCGCGGCCGTGTGCTCGCGGGCAACCTGCAGTCACCGAGCGCGGTGCTGCGGCTGCTGCCCTGGTCGCCGCAGCCACTGGAGCACGAGGTGCCGGTCTCGCCGGTGGGCAACGGCCTGATCCTCAAGGCCCAGGGCTACCGCACCTCGCAGGACATCGTGGGCAGCGGCTTCTTCTGGGTCATCGGCGCGCTGTCGGCGCTCACGGTGTGGATGCTGCTGGGCACCTGGCGCCACACGCGCCGCCGCGTGCAGGCGCAGCAGGCCCTGATGTCGGAGACCAACTTCCGCCGTGCAATGGAAAACTCCATGCTCACCGGCATGAGGGCGCTGGACATGCAGGGTCGCATCACCTATGTCAACCCCGCGTTCTGCTCGATGACGGGCTGGACCGAAAGCGAGCTGGTCGGCCGCACCGCCCCCTTCCCCTACTGGCCAGAGGACGACCACGAGCAACTGGCGGCGCGGCTGGAGGACGAGCTCAACGGCCGGTCCACCCCCGGCGGATTCGAGGTGCGTGTGCAGCGCCGCGACGGCAGCATCTTCGACGCCCGCATGTACGTCTCGCCCCTGATCGACCCGAGAGGACACCAGACCGGGTGGATGACCTCGATGACCGACATCACCGAGCCCAAGCGCATCCGCGAAGAACTCTCCGCATCCTACGAACGGTTCACCACCGTGCTGGAATCACTGGACTCCGCGGTGTCGGTGGCGCCACTGGGCAGCGACGAGATGCTGTTCGCCAACAAGATGTACCGACTCTGGTTCGGCACCCGCGGCCATGGCCACCGCCAGCTGGTCGACCTGGCCGGCAACCAGCCCACCCCCAGCCCGGACAACGGGGACGCGGTGGACGCCTTTGCCGGCATGCCGACCGACACGCTGACCGACGCGGGCGCCGAGAACGCCGAGGTGTTCGTCGAGGAGCTCGACCGCTGGCTGGAGGTGCGCACGCGCTACCTGACCTGGGTCGACGGCCGGCTGGCCCAGATGGTGATCGCCAGCGACATCACGCCGCGCCGCAACGCGGAAGAACAGGCCGCGCGCCAGGCCGAACGCGCGCAGACCGCCAGCCGCCTGATCACCATGGGCGAGATGGCGTCGAGCGTGGCACACGAACTCAACCAGCCGCTCACGGCCATCAGCAACTACTGCAACGGCATGATCTCGCGGCTCAAGGAGCAGCGCATCAGCGAAGAGGACATGCTCGCCGCTCTGGAGAAAACCGCGCGCCAGGCCCAGCGCGCCGGCCAGATCATCCAGCGCATCCGCGCCTTCGTGAAACGCAGCGAACCCAACCCCATGCCCTCGGACGTGGCGCAGATGGTGAGCAACGCGATCGAACTGGCCGACATCGAACTGCGCCGCCACCAGGTCCGGCTTTCGCCCTATGTCGCGGCGCGTTTGCCGAGCCTGATGGTCGATCCGATCCTGATCGAACAGGTGCTGATCAACCTGCTCAAGAACGCGGGCGAGGCGATTGCGCAGGCGGGCCGACCACCCGGCGAGCGCTACATCGAACTGCGTGTCGGTCCGCGCCGGCTCGATGACCAGGAGGTGGTGGAGTTCTCCGTGCGCGATTCGGGCAACGGAGTACCGGCCGAAATGATCGAGCGCATCTACGAAGCCTTCTACAGCACCAAGAGCGAAGGCATGGGCATCGGCCTCAAGCTGTGCCGCAGCATCGTCGAGTCGCACCACGGCAGGATGCAGGTGCAGAACATCTACAATGGAGATGAAGTGGTGGGTTGCTGCTTCAGTTTCTGGATACCCGTTCAGTCCCGGCTGACACAGGAACCGGAACCGGGGCCATCCGCCGCGACGTCGTTGACGGACACCGAAAGAGCGAGATGAGTTTGATTCCCAAAAAAGGCACCGTCTATGTCGTCGATGACGACGAGGCTGTTCGTGACTCCCTTCAATGGCTGCTCGAAGGCAAGGACTACCGGGTTCGCTGCTTTGAATCTGCCGAAGCCTTCCTCAGCCGCTACGACGCGCGAGAGGTCGCCTGCCTGATCGCCGACATCCGCATGGGTGGCATGACCGGCATGGAGCTGCAGGAAAAGCTGATCGAACGCCAGTCTCCCTTGCCCATCGTCTTCATCACCGGCCATGGCGATGTGCCGATGGCTGTGGAATCCATGAAGCGGGGCGCGCTGGACTTCATCCAGAAACCCTTCAAGGAAGACCAGCTGGTGCTGCTCGTCGAGCGCATGCTCGAAACCGCGAAGGAGGCTTTTGCCACCCACCAGCAGGCCGCCAGTCGCGACGCCCTGCTCTCCAAGCTCACCGGCCGCGAAGCCCAGGTGCTCGAACGCATCGTCGCCGGTCGCCTGAACAAGCAGATCGCCGACGACCTGGGCATCAGCATCAAGACCGTGGAAGCGCATCGCGCCAACATCATGGAAAAGCTGGGTGCCAACACCGTGGCCGATCTGCTCAAGATCGCCCTGGGCCAGACACCCGCCAAAGTCTGACCCTCCACACCCTGCGTCAACGCCCGCCCTCTCCCGGCGGGCGTTTCCATTTCTCCCCTCTTTCCCCCAACGACCATGACCGCCCAACTCATCGACGGCAATGCCCTCTCCAAACAGCTTCGCACCGATGTGGCAGCGCGCGTGACCGCACTCAAGGCCAAAGGGGTGACGCCTGGTCTGGCCGTCATCCTGGTCGGCGACAACCCCGCCAGCCAGGTCTATGTGCGCAACAAGGTCAAGGCCTGCGAGGACACCGGCATGCACTCGGTGCTGGAGACCTGGCCGGCCACCATGACCGAGACCGAGCTGCTGGCCCGCGTGGACGCGATGAACAACGACGCCAGCATCCACGGCATCCTGGTGCAGCTGCCGCTGCCGGCCCACATGAACGCACAGCGAGTGATTGAGGCGATCTCGCCCGAGAAGGACGTGGACGGCTTCCACATCGCCAGCGCCGGCGCCCTCATGACCGGCCTGCCCGGCTTCTGGCCCTGCACGCCCTACGGCTGCATGAAGATGCTGGAAAGCATCGGCTACGAGCTCAAGGGCAAGCACGCGGTCGTCATCGGCCGCAGCAACATCGTGGGCAAGCCCATGGCCATGATGCTGCTGCAGCAGAACGCCACTGTCACCATCTGCCACAGCGCGACCAAGGACCTCAAGGCCATGACGCTGCAGGCCGACGTGATCGTCGCCGCGGTGGGCAAGCGCAACGTGTTGACCGCCGACATGGTCAAGCCCGGTGCCGTGGTGCTGGACGTGGGCATGAACCGCAACGACGAAGGCAAGCTCTGCGGTGACGTGGACTTTGCAGGAGTGAAGGAAGTGGCGGGCTGGATCACCCCGGTGCCCGGCGGCGTCGGCCCCATGACCATCACCATGCTGATGGTCAACACCCTGGAGTCGGCGGAGCGGCGCGCCGCCTGAGCGCCCCCCCCCCGGTTTCAGCGCAGCAGCTCGCAGGGCTGCGGGTAGAGCCGCAGCAGCGGCTCCGACGGCGCACCAGGGGCCAGCGGCCCCAGCCGTTGCTGCTCCATCAGCTCCCACTGCGCCTGCCGCCCCAACCAGCCGGGCTGGAACTGGGCCCGTGCATCCAGCGCCTGCAGTCGGACATCCGCCGCCGCAACGCCTCCGCCAGCGCGGTACTGCTCCAGCCAGCACAGCTTCATGCCCGCGTAGTAGCGGCCGAGCAGGTACGCCTCGCGCGTCTCCGGCAGCACGCGCACGGAGAACAATAGCAACAGCACCAGCAACAGCGGCCCCAGCCGGTCGCGGTGCAGGAACAGCAACAGGTAGACCGCCAGCAGTCCTGGCAGCAGCAAGGCCGTGTAGCGGGACGCCATCGCGGCGCCGACACCCAGCTGCGCGCGCCCGTAGGCGGTGAGCAAGGCGAAGACGAGGCTGCAACCGATCAGCACCACGCACACCTGCCACAGGGTCCGCTCGCCATCCCGCTCAGCGGCTGGGCGGCTGAGATGCCGCACGCCCCACAGCCACGCGACCACCCAGGCCGCCAGCAGCAAGGCGCCTGCGGGATAGAGGACCCAGGGCGAGGGGCGCTGCAGCATGAGCAGGAAATGGCTCAGCATGGCCGCCATGAAGCGCAGGTAGTCGGTCGGGTCCGGCCGCAGCACCTGAAAACCGTCGGCCGACACCACGAACTGATACCGGTGCAGAAACGCCAGCAGCGTGAGCACCCCAGCCGCCAGCACGACCATCGCCCGCTGCCGCTGTGCTCCGGCGCCGCGCCAGACGTCAATCAAGGCCACCAGCATCAGCGCGGGCAAGGCCGTGAGACCAAACCCGGTGAAGCCCAGGCACACCACCAGTGCGATCAACGCCAGGTGGTTCAGGAGGCCGGGCGCCGCCAGCCACACGTTGAGCAGCAGCATCAGGAGCAGCAGCGGGAAGATGCTGTGCGACGCGTTGGGCGCAACGACCAGGGTCTCGAAGGTGCACACGCCCCAGAACGCCAGCAGCAGCACGGCGTCCCAGACTGACCAAGGCGCCGGCAGCAGACGCCTGCGCAAGCGCAGTGCCAGCAGGCCGGCCATCAGTTGCACACACGCGGTCCAGAGGCTGTCCCAGCGCACGTTCCAGTCGCTGAAGTGGTAGGCCGGCAGCACCAGGGAGAAGTTCAGCCCCTGACGGTGGGGCCCGTGCTGCCAGATGAAGGCGATGGCGGCGTCGCTCCACTGAAAACCGTTGTACAGCCGGGTGAGCAGGGCCCACTGGTCGGAGAAGGGCACATTGACCGCCAGCAGCCAGGTCAGCCCAAGCAACCGCGCGGCCAGCAGTGCGGCGACCACGGCCAGCAGCCCGGCGACCATCGGCGAAGGCAGCGCCGTCAGCCGCTGGGCTAGGCGCCGCAGGGCACTCATGCCGGGGACACCGACCGCCTGGGTGCGGCCAGGCGCCACAACACCGCCCCTGAGCACAGCCACTGGCCCAGCACCAGCACCGAGCCCAGGCTGTGCCACAGGCGCAGGTCACCGCCGGTCGCGCGCGCGGTCACGATCTTCCGGGCCACACCGAATTCTTGTGTCATGGCCAGCAGCACGGCCAGCGCCACCAGGGCCATGGTGATCAGCGCGGCCCTGAGATCCGGCAGCGCTTGCGGTGAGGTGTCGGCGGTGAGCCATGCGCGCTGACGCGCCAGCACCAACATCAGGGCAGTTCCCAGCACGAGCCCGATCCAGCACTGGAAAGAAAACAGCTGCGCCGCCACCGGCCCCGCCACCGCTGGACTGCCCAGTTTGGCGAACAGGGTGGGCACCGCCACAAAGCTCAGCCCCGTGATGCCACCCCACCAGAGGGCGGCCAGAAGGATGGACAGGCGCTGCAGCGGCATGCCGGCCGGTTCAGACGTAGCGCACCGCCACGATCTCGAAGCGGCGCGTGCCGCCAGGGGTCTGCACTTCGGCGGTGTCGCCCTCTTCCTTGCCGATCAGCGCCCGCGCGATCGGACTGCTGATGTTGACCAGACCCTGCTTGAGATCGGCCTCGTCTTCACCGACGATCTGGTAGGTCATCTCGTTGCCACTGTCCTCGTCCGACAGATCGACTGTGGAGCCGAACACCACGCGGCCGCCGGCGTCCAGCGTCGAAGGATCGATGACCTGCGCCGCCGAGAGCTTGCCCTCGATCTCGGCGATCCGGCCTTCGATGAAACCCTGGCGCTCCTTGGCCGCGTCGTAGTCGGCGTTCTCGCTCAGATCACCCTGCGCGCGTGCTTCGGCAATGGCCTGGATCACGCCCGGGCGTTCCACGGTCTTGAGCTTGTGCAACTCGGCCTTCAGCATTTCAGCGCCGCGCTTGGTGATGGGATAGGTCATTTTTCGAACTCCGGGGTCGGCAAAAAGCAAACCGCCGATCGTTTCCGGTCGGCGGCCAATGGCCCGGATTATGCATCGAAACCCGGGCCCTCATGCCCGGGGAAACCGCGGTTGCGCTCAGTCGCGGCCGGCCTGCTCGATGGCGTCGGCCAGCCGTTTCGGATCGGTGAAACACAGCTCGTGGCTGCCGCTGCACTCCACCAGCCGGAACAGGCCCAGCCGTTCGGACAGCCGGGGGTGCCAGGGCAGGCTGTGGGGCAGCGCCGTGTCCTGCTGGCAGTTGATGTAGCTCTTGCCCAGGGTCATCGCCGCCAGCGGTGTCGACAGCTTCGCCGGGTCGGTGAAGGTCTTGTAGGGGTGGGGATTGAGCAGACCGTAGGTCTTTTCGGCCAGTGCCGCGTCGGCGTCGTTGATGAAGGCCTCGCGCCAGATCGGGTACGGCAGCATCACCGAACCGTTGTTCGCGGCCGCGATGCCGTCGAACAGAGCCACGTAGTGCGGCGGCACCAGGTCGTTGAGGCTCTCGCCGTCCAGCGGCACGAAGGCGTTCCAGTAGACCAGACGGCGGATGCGCTGCGCCGCCTGGTCGGCGGCATGGCTGATCACCATGCCGCCGTAGCTGTGGCCCATCAGGCGCACGTCCTTCAGGTCGTGCTGGTGCAGGTAATCCACCAGGGACGCCGCGGCATCGGCCAGGCCGGTGGTGCTGCGGTCGTCGCCCGTGCGATTGCCCGCCAGGGTCGGACAGAACACGGTGTGCCCCTTGGCGCGCAGGTGCTGGGCGACGGGCTCCATCAGCTCGCCGGTGTGCCAGGCGCCGTGGACAAGAACATAGGTATCGGCCATGAAGGTCTCCTCGAATGGGTGGCGGGGAATGGTGGCCAGCGGCCACACCACCGACACTCTAGAAACCCATGCCGGCTCGCGCTGGCCGGGTTGCGCCAGCCGGGCCGCCGGGTTGCGCCAACCCCACGGTGTCAGTGGCCGCGCCGATCCCGCACCCAGCGCTGGGGCGTCACCCCCATCACCCGCTGGAAATCGCGGCCGAAATGGGAGGCATCGGCGTAACCGCAGCGCCGCCCCACCTCGGCCATGTGCAGTCCGGCGAGCCGGGGCTGCGCGAGCAGTTCACAGACATGGGCGATGCGCTCCTCGCGCCAGCGCCCCATCACCGTCTCGCCCGCCGCCGTGAACGCGCGGTGCAGGCTGCGCACCGACACCTGCAGCTGCGCCGCCAGCTCGTCGGCGCGCCAGCCGGGCTCTCCACGGCGCTCCCGCATGAGGGCCACGGCGCGCTCGCGCAGGTCGCCGGAGCCGGACGCATTGCGATGCGCCACCGGCTCCATCGAGGCCGCAAGCAAGGCGCCGAACTGGGCCTCCAGCCAGTCGGGCGCCATCTGAAGCGCCAGTTCGGGCTGGCGCCCCAGTTGCAGGCTCAGCGCCGACAGCATGGCGCCCCAGCCCTGCTCGCGGTGCGCCACCCGCGCATGGGACACATCCACGGCCTGCAGCCACTGCCCGACCCAGGCCCGCGGCATCTGCACCGACAGGCAGGTGACCGAGTGCGGGAAGTGCAACTCGTAGGCCTGTGCCGCGTCCACCAGCACCGTGTCACCAGGGCGTAGCTGCAGCACGCGCCCACCCTGCTTCACCAGCCAGGGTTGCTCGATCTGGGTGATGAGGTAGAACGGCTGGTCCTTGCTTTTTGCGATGGCGGCGGGCGTGCGGTACACATCCTGTGTCGACGCCCCCACCCGGTTGACCGCCAGCCGCTGCAGCGGCAGGTGCACGAGCTGTCCGTCGAAGCAGCTCGCAGCGGTGGAGCTGCAGTCCATTTCGAGGAAGGCCTCGCAGATCGCGCCCACCCAGTAGTCCAGCCGCTCGCGCGGGCGGGCCTGCGCGGTGGTCCATTCGCGCAGGCGGGTGTCGGGGGCCGAAAGCACAGCGGGCATGGCCACAATCTAGTGACCATGCCCGCGGGGAACAAGGGGACTAACGCGAATCAGGCTGTCAGCTGCGCGTGCATGTCCTGCACCGAGATCACACCCAGGCTGTCCATGTGCCGCATGCCCTCCACCGCCGCTTCCGCACCGGAGATGGTGGTGAAGGTGGTCACGCGGGCCAGCAGCGCCGACGTGCGGATGGCGCGCGAATCGGCGATTGCGTTGCGGCGCTCCTCGACCGTGTTGATCACCAGGGCGATCTCGCCGTTCTTGATCATGTCCACGATGTGCGGGCGGCCTTCGGTGACCTTGTTGACCGTCTGCACCGGAATGCCGGCCGCGCCGATGGCCGCCGCCGTGCCCCGCGTGGCCACCAGCTCGAAACCGAGTGCGACCAGCTGGCGCGCTACTTCCACGGCGCGCGGCTTGTCGCCGTTCTTCACGGTCAGGAACACCTTGCCAGAACGCGGCAGCTTGGTGCCAGCGCCCAGCTGGCTCTTGACGAAGGCCTCGCCGAAGGTCTTGCCGACGCCCATGACCTCACCGGTGGACTTCATCTCCGGGCCAAGGATGGTGTCCACGCCCGGGAACTTCACGAACGGGAACACGGCTTCCTTGACGCTGAAGTACGGCGGCGTGACCTCGGCGCCGATGCCCTGCTGGTCCAGCGTCTGGCCGGCCATGCAGCGCGCCGCCACCTTGGCCAGCTGGATGCCGGTGGCCTTGGAGACGAAGGGCACCGTGCGCGAGGCGCGCGGGTTCACTTCGAGCACGAAGATCACATCGGTCTTGACGCCGTTCTCTTCCTTCTCCTGGATCGCGAACTGCACGTTCATCAGCCCCACCACGTTCAGGCCTTCGGCCATCGCGGCGGTCTGACGCTTGAGCTCGTCGATCGTGTCCTTGGACAGGTAGTACGGCGGCAGCGAGCAGGCGGAATCACCGGAGTGCACGCCGGCCTGTTCGATGTGCTCCATCACGCCACCGATGAACACGCGGCCGGCGCTGTCGCGCACGGCGTCCACGTCACACTCGATGGCGTCGTTCAGGAATCGGTCCAGCAACACCGGCGAGTCGTTGCTCACCTTCACCGCTTCGCGCATGTAGCGCTCCAGGTCGCGCTGCTCGTGCACGATTTCCATCGCGCGACCGCCCAGCACATAGCTTGGGCGCACCACCAGCGGGTAGCCCAGGGCTGCGGCCTTCTCCAGCGCATCGGCTTCGGTGCGGGCTGTGGCGTTGGGCGGCTGGCGCAGGCCCAGGTCGTGCAGCAGCTTCTGGAAGCGCTCACGGTCTTCGGCCGCATCGATCATGTCGGGTGTGGTGCCGATGATGGGCACGCCATTGGCTTCCAGACCGAGTGCGAGCTTCAGCGGCGTCTGGCCACCGTACTGCACGATCACGCCGACCGGCTTTTCCTTGTCGACGATTTCCAGCACGTCTTCCAGCGTCAGCGGCTCGAAGTACAGGCGGTCGCTGGTGTCGTAGTCCGTGGACACGGTTTCCGGGTTGCAGTTGACCATGATGGTCTCGTACCCGTCTTCGCGCATGGCCAGCGCGGCGTGCACGCAGCAGTAGTCGAACTCGATGCCCTGGCCAATGCGGTTCGGACCTCCACCCAGCACCATGATCTTCTTCTTGTCGGTCGGCTCGGCTTCGCACTCGCCGTCGCCATGGCCTTCGTAGGTGGAGTAAAGGTAGGCGGTGTCGGTGGCGAACTCGGCCGCGCAGGTGTCCACCCGCTTGTAGACCGGGCGCACGTTCAGCGCCTTGCGACGTTCGCGCACGGCGGTGTCGGTGGTGGCCAGCAGCTTGGCGAGGCGGCGGTCGGAGAAGCCCTTCTTCTTCAGGCCGCGCAGCGTGTCGGCGTCCAGGCTGGTCAGCGCGCCCTCGCCTTTCTCGGCCACCAGCTGGTCCATGGCCATCTCGAGCTTGATGATTTCCTCGATCTGGATCAGGAACCACTTGTCGATCTTGGTGAACTGGTGCACCTCGTCAAGCGACCAGCCGGCGGCGAAGGCATCGCCCACGTACCAGATGCGCTCTGGGCCGGGTTCGCCCAGCTCGCGCTCCAGCGTCTCGCGGTCCTGGGTTTTCTCATTCATGCCGTCGACGCCGACTTCCAGACCGCGCAGGGCCTTCTGGAACGACTCCTGGAAGGTGCGGCCCATGGCCATCACCTCGCCCACCGACTTCATCTGCGTGGTCAGGCGGCTGTCGGCCGTCGGGAACTTCTCGAAGGCGAAACGAGGAATCTTGGTGACCACGTAGTCGATCGAGGGCTCGAACGACGCGGGCGTGGCGCCACCGGTGATCTCGTTGCGCAACTCGTCCAGCGTGTAGCCCACGGCCAGTTTGGCGGCGACTTTGGCGATCGGGAAGCCGGTGGCCTTGGAGGCCAGGGCCGACGAACGCGAGACGCGCGGGTTCATTTCGATCACCACCATGCGGCCGTCGGCCGGGTTGATGGAGAACTGCACGTTGGAGCCACCGGTGTCGACGCCAATTTCGCGCAGCACCGCCAGCGAGGCGTTGCGCAGGATCTGGTATTCCTTGTCGGTCAGCGTCTGGGCGGGCGCGACGGTAATGGAGTCGCCAGTGTGCACACCCATCGGGTCCAGGTTCTCGATGGAGCAGACGATGATGCAGTTGTCCGCCTTGTCGCGCACCACTTCCATCTCGTACTCTTTCCAGCCCAGCAGCGATTCTTCGATCAGCAGCTCGTTGGTCGGCGAGGCTTCCAGGCCGCGCTTGCAGATGGTCTCGAACTCTTCCGGGTTGTAGGCGATGCCGCCGCCGGTGCCACCCAGCGTGAAGCTGGGACGGATCACGGTCGGGAAACCGGTCATCTTCTGAACCGCCCAGGCCTCTTCCATGCTGTGGGCGATGCCCGAGCGCGCGGAGCCCAGACCGATCTTGGTCATGGCGTCCTTGAACTTCAGGCGGTCTTCGGCCTTGTCGATGGCCTCCGGTGTGGCGCCGATCAGTTCCACGCCGTAGCGCGCCAGCACGCCGTTGCGCCACAGGTCCAGCGCGCAGTTCAGCGCGGTCTGGCCGCCCATGGTCGGCAGGATGGCAAAACCGCCCGGGGTCTGGGGCCGTTCCTTGGCGATGATCTTCTCGACCGTCTGCCAGGTGATGGGCTCGATGTAGGTGACGTCGGCCGTGGCCGGGTCGGTCATGATGGTGGCCGGGTTGCTGTTGATCAGCACCACCCGGTAGCCCTCTTCGCGCAGGGCCTTGCAGGCCTGCACGCCCGAGTAATCGAACTCGCAGGCCTGGCCGATGATGATCGGGCCAGCTCCGATGATGAGGACGGTCTGGATGTCTGTTCTTTTCGGCATGGGTTCGCTTGTGTATCTAGGCGGCAGGTCGGGCTCAGGCCTGGCGCTGGGTTTCCAGTTTGTTCAGCAAGGCCTGCACGCGTTCGGCAGGCACGTTCTTCTGCATCAGCTGCAGCAGGCCGTCGCCTTCGATGATCGGGCGCAGCACTTCGACCTCGGCGGGATAGAACAAGGCATCCCACGCAGCCATTTCGGTGTTGAAGGTCTCGTCGTCCCAGGTCTTGCCCTTGGCGATCAGGGTGACCAGCGGCATCGCCTTGTTTTCGATGAAAGCCTTGCGGTAGGGCTTCTGCGCCCAGCGCTGGCCGAACCACTCCTTGTGGGGCGACTCCAGACCCAGCATGCGCTTGGCGATGGCCTTCTCGATCGCAAAAACCGGGAAACTGAAGAGCTTCATGGGTGGTTCCTTGGGTGCGGGCTCAGGCCTTGGCCTGCATCAGGTCGATGAAGCGGTCGAACAGGTAGCCGATGTCGTGCGGGCCAGGCGAGGCTTCCGGGTGGCCCTGGAAGCAGAACGCCGGCTTGTCGGTGCGGGCCAGACCCTGCAGCGTGCCGTCGAACAGGCTCACGTGCGTCGGGCGCAGATTGCCGGGCAGGCTCTTCTCATCCACCGCAAAACCGTGGTTCTGGCTGGTGATGGAGACGCGGCCGCTGTCCAGGTCCTTGACCGGGTGATTGGCACCATGGTGGCCGAACTTCATCTTGAAAGTCCTGGCGCCTGACGCCAGCGCCATGATCTGGTGGCCCAGGCAGATGCCGAAGGTCGGCGTGCCAGTCTCGATCAGTTCCTTGGCGGCGGCGATGGCGTAGTCGCACGGCTCCGGGTCGCCAGGGCCGTTGGACAGGAAGATGCCATCGGGCTGGTGCTTGAGCACCTCGGCTGCCGGCGTCTGCGCCGGCACCACCGTGACCTTGCAGCCTCGCTCGGCCAGCATGCGCAGGATGTTCTTCTTGACGCCGAAGTCGTAGGCGACCACATGGAACTTCGGTGCCGCCTGCTCGCCGTAGCCGCTGCCCAGCGTCCACTCGGACTGGGTCCAGTCGTAGGACGCTGTCGCGGACACCACCTTGGCCAGATCCTGACCTGCCATGTTCGGCGCGGCCTGGGCCGCGGCAACCGCCTGCGCACGGTGTGCGTCGGTGATCACCTCACCGGCCGGCAGGGCCAGGATGCAGCCGTTCTGCGCGCCCTTGGTGCGCAGCAGACGCGTCAGCGCCCGGGTGTCGAGGTCGGCGATGGCCACGGTGCCTTCGCGCTGCAGGTACTGGGACAGCGTCTCTTCGGAACGGAAGTTGGACGCCAGAAGGGGCAGGTCTTTGATGATCAGGCCAGCGGCGTGGATGCGGTCGGCTTCCACGTCCTCACGGTTCACGCCGGTGTTGCCGATGTGGGGGTATGTGAGGGTGACGATTTGCTGGCAATAGCTCGGATCGGTGAGGATTTCCTGGTAGCCGGTGATCGAGGTGTTGAACACCACCTCGCCGGTCGTCTGACCGGTGGCCCCGATGGAAACCCCCGTAAAGACCGTGCCGTCGGCGAGCGCAAGAAGGGCTTTCGGATGGACGGGAAGCACGGTTTTCTCCAGAGGTTTTTCGGACGCACCCACGCCCGCCATGGGGCACAACCGGGGAGATTCGCGCCCGCTCCCGCATCGTCGCAGAGAATCGCGACAGCAGGCTAGGGGCGGGGAACCTGGGCAGGAAGCCGGGGCGGACGCAGCGAGATGCGTCGATTGCGGGTAAACCCCGGAATTATAGCGGCAGGGCCCTGGCCGCCGCGCTCGCGTGCAGGCAGATCGCGGCTGCAGCGGCCACGTTCAGCGACTCCTCGCCCCCGGGCTGTGTGATGCGGACCGAGCGGCTGGCCATGGCCTCCAGCTCAGGACGCACGCCCTGCCCCTCATGCCCCATGACCCAGGCGCAAGGCCAGGGCAGCTCGGAGCGGTGCAGGAACTCGCCTCTGTGGGAACTGGTGACCAGCATGGGCACAGCGAGCGGCCTCAGATCATCCAGTGCCAGCCCCTCGACCAGCCGGAGCGCGAAATGCGCCCCCATGCCTGCCCGCAGCACTTTGGGCGACCACAGGCCGGCGGTGCCCTTGAGCGCCAGCACCTGGCCAAACCCCATCGCAGCGGCGCTGCGCAGGATGGAGCCGACGTTGCCGGCGTCCTGCAGGCGGTCCAGCACCACCGTCGAAGCCGCCGGGTCCGGTGCCGGGCGGGTCGGTAGATCCCAGAGGAAGCCCATGCCGGCAGGTGACTCCAGTCCGCTCACGCCCGCCATCAATGACTCAGAAACCAACACCCGGTGCTCACAGGCCACCCGCATGGCGTCGGCGGCATCCGACCAGCCGCGCTCCGTGAACACCGCCGTGGTCGGACGCTGGCCCCGGGCCAGCATGGCCCGGCACAGGTGATCGCCCTCCAGCCAGACCTGTCCCTGTTTTCGATAAGCCATGCTGTCCTGGGAGAGCAGGCGCAGGCGCTTGAGCAAGGGGTTGTCCCGCGAGGTGATCAGAATGGGTTCGTTCATGCGCCATGCTCCTGCATCGCCT
Source organism: Hydrogenophaga pseudoflava NBRC 102511 (assembly GCF_001592285.1). Lineage (GTDB taxonomy): Bacteria > Pseudomonadota > Gammaproteobacteria > Burkholderiales > Burkholderiaceae_C > Hydrogenophaga > Hydrogenophaga pseudoflava. Next base: position 95,431 of record NZ_BCWQ01000006.1, read on the forward strand.
GGGCCACTGGTGCAAACGAGCGCCGGTGTTCCGGCAACGGACCGAATTCGCGCAGCGCCGCCAGGTGCTGCGCCGTACCGTAGCCCTTGTGGCGATCAAAGCCGTAGAGCGGGTGCTGCGCGTGAAGTTCGTCGAGCATGCGGTCGCGCGTGACCTTGGCCAGGATGGAGGCGGCTGAGATGGCCTGCACCAGCGCGTCACCGGACACGATGGCCTCGGCCACCACGTCCAGCACCGGCAAGCGGTTGCCATCCACCAGCACCTTCGCCGGTTTCAGGCGCAAGCCCTTGACCGCGCGCTGCATGGCCAGCATGGTGGCCTGCAGGATGTTGAGCCGGTCGATCTCCTCCACGGTCGCGAGCGCCACGCTGCAGCACAGGGCTTTGGCCCGGATTTCGTCGAACAGTTTTTCGCGGCGCAACGCGGTCAGCTTCTTGGAGTCGGCCAGTCCCTTGATCGGCTTGTGGTCATCCAGAATCACGGCCGCCGCCACCACCGGCCCAGCCAGGGGCCCGCGGCCGGCCTCGTCCACACCCGCAACCAGCCCGGGAACGTCCCAGGCGAGGCTGACCTGCTCAGCCCGCAAGAACTTTTTCGATCGCATCGGTGGCCAGGCGTGCCGTGTCACGCTGCAGCAGATGGTGCAGCTGGGTGAAGCGCTCCTCCAGAGCCGCCGCACGCTGGGGAGAATCCAGCCAGGCGAGCGTGGCTTCGGCCAGCGCCGCCGGCGTCGCAGCGTCCTGCAACAGTTCGGGGACCACAAAATCGCTGCTCAGGATGTTGGGCAGTCCGACCCACGGCTGCAACTGCTTGCGACGCATGATGATCCAGGACAGCCAGTGCATGTTGTAGGCGATCACCATGGGGCGCTTGAACAGCGCCGCCTCCAGCGTGGCCGTGCCCGACGCGATCAGCGTCACGTCGCACGCAGCCAGCACCTCGTGCGAACGCCCCTGGACGATCAGCACATCCTGAAGACCTGCGTCCCGGGAGTGGGCCTCGATGACTTCACGCAATGCGGGGACCGCAGGCACCACGAAGCGCAGCCCTGGACGGCGCGACCGCATCAGCACCGCCGCATCGAAGAATCGGCGGGCCAGGTACTGAACCTCCGAGCGCCGGCTGCCAGGAAGAATGGCCACGACCGGCCCCTCGCCTTCGATGCCCAACGCACGTCGTGCGGCCAGACGATCCGGGACAAGCGGAATCACGCTGGCAATCGGGTGACCCACATAGGTGGCAGCAATTTCGTGGCGAGCGAGCAGTTCGGGCTCGAACGGGAAGATGCACAACACGTGGTCGGCACTACGACGGATCTTTTCCACCCGCTCCGGACGCCAGGCCCAGATCGACGGGCAGATGAAATGCACCGTCTTCACGCCCGCCGAGCGGAGGCTGCTCTCGAGATCGAGGTTGAAATCAGGCGCATCCACGCCGATGAAGGCGTCGGGCCGCTCCTGCAGCAGGCGCTCCCGGAGTTGTGTGCGAATGCCCGCAATCTCCCGGTAGTGGCGCAACACCTCGACATAGCCTCGCACGGCCAGCTTGTCGCTGGACCACCAAGCCTCGAAGCCCTGCTTTGCCATGGCCGCGCCACCGATGCCGACAGCCGACAGATCGGGCCAGCGGCCCTTGAGCCCCTTCAGAAGCAGACCTGCGAGCAGATCGCCCGACGTTTCGCCGGCGACCAGCGCGACACGGCGGGACGCATTCATGACCGGTGATGAGAAATCAGCGCGCAATGCCGCGCGTTGCCGCAGACAGGAAGCGGCTCATCAAGGCCACGTCCTCTGCCGCCTCGGGCGTCTCGGTTGCCAACGCATCAATGCCGGCGCGTGCAGCATCGAGTGTGAGGCCCTGCCGGTAGAGCAGTCTGTGCATCTGCTTGATCGCCGCGATCCGCGCGGCGGAAAAGTCGCGTCGCCTGAGCCCGACAGTGTTCAGCCCACGCACCGCCAGCGGGTTGCCGTCCACCAGCATGTACGGGGGCACATCCTGCGTGACCGCACTGGCAAAGCCGATCATCGCGTGTGCGCCCACCGAGACAAACTGGTGAATGCCAGTCAGTCCGCCCACGGTCACCCAGTCGGCCAGCAACACGTGCCCTGCCAGGGTGGTGTTGTTCGCCAGCGTGGTGTGGTTGGCCACGTGGCAGTCGTGCGCAATGTGGGTGTAGGCCATGATCCAGTTGTGGTCTCCCACCGTGGTACGGCCACCTGCCCCTGGCACCCCGAGGTTGAAGGTGCAGAACTCGCGGATCGTGTTGTGGTTGCCGATGATCAGCTCGGTGGGTTCACCCGCGTACTTCTTGTCCTGCGGCACCGCACCAATCGAGTTGAACTGGAAGATGCGGTTGTGCGCACCGATGGTGGTGCGACCTTCGATCACGCAGTGCGCGCCAATCGACGTACCTGCACCGATCTTCACATGGGGCCCGACGATGGTGTACGGGCCGACCGAAACCGAATCGTCGAGCTCCGCAGAAGGGTCCACCAGCGCAGTGGGATGAATCTGCGTCACGTCAGCAGCCCCCCACCACTCAGGACACCGTGCGCATGGTGCACATCAACTCGGCCTCGCAGACCACGTCGTCGCCCACCCGGGTCACGCCCTTGAACTTGTAGATACCCGCGCGCACACGGTCCAACTCAATGTCCATGACCAACTGATCCCCTGGTTCAACCGGTCGCTTGAAGCGGGCGCCGTCAATGCCGGCAAAGTAATAGACGGTGTTGTCGTCCATTGTGACCCCGGCGGTGTCGAAGGCCAGCAGCGCTGCCGCCTGGGCCATGGCCTCCAGCATGAGCACGCCAGGCATCACTGGACGGTTCGGAAAGTGACCACCGAAGAACGGCTCATTGATGGTGACATTCTTCAGCGCCTTGATGCGCTTGCCCTTTTCGATCTCCAGCACACGGTCCACCAGCAGGAACGGGTAACGGTGAGGCAGTTGTTTTCGGATCTGGTGGATGTCCATTGTGTTGATGCTCAGCTTTTCGGAAGATTGTTTTCAACTCGTTGTTCGAGGGCACGCACGCGTTCGCGCAAGCGACCCAGTTGCTTGAGCGATGCGGCGTTCTTTTCCCAGGCCGCATTGTCGTCGATGGGGAACATGCCGGTGTACAGCCCAGGCTGATGGATCGAACGGGTCACCACCGTCGCTGCGGAAATGTTCACCCGGTCTGCAAGCGTCAGATGGCCCAGCACAATGGCGCCACCGCCGACCGAACAATGCGCACCAATCGTGGCCGTGCCCGCCACGCCGACACAACCCGCCATCGCCGTGTGATCGCCGATGCTCACGTTGTGACCGATCTGTATCAGGTTGTCGAGCTTGACTCCATTGCCGATGACCGTGTCGTCCAGCGCGCCGCGGTCGATGCAGGTGTTGGCGCCGATTTCGACATCGTTCCCGATACGGACGGCACCCAACTGCTCTATCTTGACCCACTCTCCCTGATGAGGTGCGAACCCGAAGCCGTCGGCACCAATGACCACGCCGGGATGAAGAATGCAGCGTTGACCAACCACACAACGGTCGCCGATGTTGACCCTGGCGTGGAGCAGTGTCTCATCTCCTACCGTGGCATCTCTGCCCACGATGGAATGGGGTCCGATTCGCGCCCCGTCACCAATCCTTGCCCCAGGGCCGACGACGGCAAACGGACCGATCGACACGCGATCTCCGATGACTGCGGATGGGTGGATGCTCGCGGAAGGGTCGACCCGAGGCGCCTCTGCAGGCTCGTGCTGAGCCTTCCACCATTGGGTCAGGCGGGCAAAGTACAGATACGGATCGTCGCAGACAATACAGGCACCGCGCGACATGGCCGCATCTCTCAGGCCGGCGGGAATGATCAAAGCACCCGCCGCTGTTGTCTGGATCTGGGCCGCGTAGCGCGCCTGGGCAACGAATGAAAGCTCGTCCGCCCGGGCCGTTGCGAGCGGCGCCAGACGGTGAATCTGCAGACTGGCGTTCCCGACGAGCTCTCCACCCAGGGCGCCGACGATGTCGCCGAGCGACCGGGACATGACGGGCCTTACTTGGTGTTGTTCAAGCCACTGAGCACCTTGTCGGTGATGTCGTGCTTGGGGTTGATATAGACCGCCTCCTGAAGGATCAGGTCGTACTTTTCAGTTTCGGCCACCTGCTTGATCACTCGATTGGCTTTTTCAAGCAACTGCTGAACTTCTTCGTTCTTGCGCATGGTGACGTCTTCCTGAAACTCCCGCTGCTTGCGCTGGAAGTCCCGGTCCTGGTCCACCAGTTGCCGCTGGCGGGTCACTCGCTGTGCTTCGGGCAGTGTGGGGGCGTCGCGTTCAAGCTTCTCGGACGCAGCCTTGAGCTGTGCGGCCAGCCCCTGCAGATCCTTCTCGCGTCGGGAGAATTCCTGCTCCAGCTTGGTCTGTGACGCCTTCGCCATGTTGGCCTCACGCAGAATGCGCTCGGTGTTGACGAAACCCACACGAAAGTCCTGGGCTGCCGCTGTCAAGGTCACGCAGGTGGCTGCGAGAAAAACGGCCAGGTGACGGGCAAAGCGACGCTGCAAGGTCTTCATCAAAAGGATGTTCCGATCTGAAACTGGAATTTCTGGATTCTATCGCCGGAGAACTTGCGCACCGGGTTGGCGAGCGCAAAGCGCAAGGGGCCGACCGGTGAGATCCAGCTCAGGCCTACGCCCACCGAAGAGCGCATCTTGCTGAAGTCGACACTTTCCGATTCACCATAGACGTTGCCTGCGTCAACAAACGCAAACCAGCGCAATGTGCGGTCGTTGCCTGCCCCCGGGAAGGGTGCGATGAACTCTGCATTGAAGACGATATTGCGGGCCCCGCCGATGTTGACGGTTTCGCCGGTCGTCGATCCGATGACTGCCGAGGTTGGGCCAAGGGTTCCCTGCTCGAAGCCGCGAACCGACCCGAGGCCACCGCCGTAAAAGTTGCGCAACACCGGGAACGTCTTGCCTCCCAGCCCCTTGCCGACACCGAGTTCGGTGTTGAATGCAAAGGTGTATTGGCGGGTGATGGGCAGATACTGCTGGAACTGATAGGTGAGCTTGGCATACCGCCGGTCTCCCCCGAGGCCAAATTCGGAGTTGAGCCGCTGCAGTCGACCCTCCGTCGGGACGAGAGCGCTGTCTCTGTTGTCACGCGCCCAGCCAATGGTCGCAGGCAGATAGGTTCCCCCCTGGTCTCGATAGGCCTCGGGAAGCTGGTCCCCCTCCTTCACCTTGACCCGCTCCGCCCCGACCCCGAAGAAAACGGTGTCGGTCTCGGTGAAAGGCACGCCAAACCGCACACCGACCCCAGGCGTGGCGATTTCGTAGTCCCCGCCCTGCGCGTCATAGGGGCGGGTGGTTTTGTAGTACAGGTCAAAGGTCCGGGAAACACCATCCTGGGTAAAGTAGGGGTTGGTGGTACTCAGGACAAACTGGCGGTTGTAGGAACTGGTGTTGAGATCCAGCCCCAGATAGTTGCCGGAGCCGAAGACGTTTTCCTGCTTGATGCTGGCAATCAGCGACAGCTTGTCGGCCTGCGAATAACCAGCACCAATCGACAGGTTGCCCGTGGGCTTTTCGGCCACCGTCACCGTGAGATCCACCTGGTCATTGGTGCCCGGCACTGGCTCGGTGTCGATCCCGACCTCCGTGAAGAACCCCAGCCGGTCAATGCGGTCGCGCGAGAGCCGGATGCGATCGCTGTCATACCAGGCCGACTCAAATTGGCGGAACTCGCGGCGGATGATTTCGTCACGGGTCCGATTGTTGCCTTCCACATTGATCCGGCGAACGTACACCCGACGCGACGGTTGGGCCCTCAGCGCGAACGCCACACGGTTGTTGACACGATCAATCAGGGGGGCCGCCTCCACTTGCGCGAACGCGTACCCGAATGCCCCGAAGTAGTCCGTGAATGCCTTGACGGTGCGCGCCACATCTTCAGCGTTGTAGGCTTCACCCGCGCGAATGCTCACAAGCGACTTGAACTCCTGCTCTTTGCCGAGGTACTCGCCCTCAAGCGCGACAGAAGACACCACGAAGCGATTGCCTTCGCTGATGTTGATGGTGACCGACATGTCCTGCTTGTCAGGTGAGATGGCCACCTGGGTGGACTCGACCTTGAACTCAAGGTATCCACGCGCGAGATAGTATGAGCGCAGGGTTTCCAGATCGGCGTTGAGCTTGGCCCGTGAGTAGCGATCAGCCTTGGTGTACCAGCTCATCCAGCCACCCGTGTCCAGATCGAACAGGTCGCGCAAGGTCGACTCGGAGAACGCTTGGTTGCCGACGATGCGGATGTCCTTGATCTTCGCCACCTCACCTTCCACTACATTGAAGTTGAGGTTGACCCGGTTGCGCTCACCCGGGGTCACGGTGGTCACCACTTGAGCGGCGTACATGCTGCGGTTGATGTACTGACGCTTGAGCTCCTGCTCGGCGCGGTCGGCCAGCGCCTTGTCAAACGGCCTGCCTTCAGCGAGCCCAACCTCCCTAAGCGCCTTCTTGAGCACCTCGGCATCAAACTCCTTGATGCCAGTGAAGCTCACATCAGCCACCGACGGACGTTCTTCCACGATCACCACGAGAACGTCCCCGTTGATCTGCAGCCGCACATCGGAAAAAAGCCCCAGACCAAACAGAGCCCGAATGGCGGAAGACCCTTTGTCGTCGGTGTACTGGTCACCAATACGGAAAGGCAAGGACGCAAACACGGTGCCCGGCTCGACGCGCTGCAGGCCCTCGACCCGGATGTCCTTGAGTGTGAATGGGTCCACGGCCCAGGCGGGCAAGGCCATCAACAAGGAAGTAGCAATGGCGGACAGTTTGAGCCCGCGCAGGCTGGAGGCAAATGGTTTCATGTGAGAGAGATCGTTCAGCCCACGAGACGGGTGATATCGTTGAAGAGGGCAACGCACATGAGGGCCAGCAACACAGCCACTCCCCCTCGCTGCAGCCGTTCCAGCCAGACGTCGGACACCCCGCGGCCGGTCACACCCTCCCAAAGATAATACATCAGGTGCCCCCCATCGAGGACCGGCAACGGCAGCAGGTTCAGGACCCCGAGGCTGACGCTGATCAGCGCCAGAAACACGATGTAGGACGTGAATCCCATGCTCGCCGATTTGCCTGCGTAGTCTGCGATGGTCAGCGGACCGCTGATGTTCTTGAGGGAAGCCTCTCCGATCAGCATCTTGCCCATCATTTTCAGCGTCAACCAGGACACCTCCCAGGTACGCTGAACACCCAGCCAAAGCCCCTCCAGCACGCCGTGGCGCACCGTCGTCATCGCTGGCGCAGAGCCGACGTACGCGCCGATGCGACCGATCCAGGCCTCACCCGATTTCTCGGGCTTTGGTTCCACGGTAAGGCTTAGCGTGCTGCCGTCACGGGATACGTCCCACACCTGGCGTACTGTCTGCCCCTCAGCATTGACGCTATCGCGGATCCTCTGTCGCAGTGCACCGCCGTCGGACACAGCCTTGCCGTCGACGCGCAACACACGGTCTCCCGCCTGCAAACCGGCGGCCTCCGCAGCACCGCCAGGCATGACGTCCCCCATCACCGGATCGGTCCATGGGGACAGGATACCAATGCGCCTGAACAGCGTGGCGTCGGCCTCCTTGACGTCGATCTGGCTGAGCGGCAGCGTCAGCTCGCGCGCAGCGCCGCCCTCCTCACGGGATACCAGCAACTGCATGTCCTGACCAGACAAAGCCGCCTGCGTCAGGCGCCAACGGAGGTCCTCGAACGACCTCACGGGCGACGCTTCGTCACCGTTCACGTAGGCGCTTTGCACCCACTCCCCGCCGATGAGTCCCGCCTTTTCCGCCACTGAACCTGCAACGGGTGAAGCAAGCACCGGCTTGGGCTCCTCCACACCGCTCCAGTTCACCACTGCATACAACACCACGGCGAGCAGCAGATTCGCTGCCGGCCCGGCCGCGACGATGGCCGCCCGCGAACGCAGCGGCTGTGCGTTGAACGCCAGATGGCGTTCCGCTGGATCCACCGGTGCTTCGCGCTCGTCCAGCATCCGCACATATCCGCCCAGCGGCAGGGCACACAACACAAACTCGGTCGGACTGCCAGCCCGTTGCCAACGCAGCAGCGGCTTTCCAAATCCGACGGCAAAACGAAGCACCTTGACCCCGCAGGCCACGGCCACCCGGTAGTGGCCGTACTCATGTACGGCGATCAGCAGGCCCAGGGCCACGACAAAGGCAATCAATGTGGTCATAGGTCCCTCGAAGTATCAAATCGGCAGCGCACCACAACCCTGGCCTGAAGGACCACGCAGGGCGTGGCTCAACCGCGGCAGCGATCCACGCAAGCCGAGGCCATCGCTCGCGCTTGCTCGTCCAGCGCCAGCAGCGCTTCCAGACCCTCGGCCTTGGAGGGCGACAAGGCCTCCAAAGTTGCACGATTGACCATATGAATGTGATCGAAGCGCAGCCGCCGATCCAGAAAGGCCGCCACCGCCACCTCGTTCGCGGCATTGAGCACAGCGGTGGTTCCAGGAGGTCCGTCCAGGGCCTCCCAGGCCAGGCGCAGACCGGGAAACCGAAGGTCGTCGGGCTTCTCAAAAGTCAGGGCAGTCAACGCCGAAAAATCCAGCGCATTTGCACCAGACTCCATGCGCTCGGGCCATGACAGGCCGTAGGCAATCGGAACCCGCATGTCGGGTGTCCCCAGTTGGGCCACCACCGAACGGTCATGGAACTGGACCATCGAGTGCACCACGCTCTGGGGATGGATCACCACCTCGATCTGAGACGGGCTTACACCAAACAGGTACCTGGCCTCGATGACCTCCAGCGCCTTGTTCATCATCGTCGCGGAGTCCACCGATATCTTGCGCCCCATCACCCAGTTCGGGTGGGCACAGGCTTCTTCCGGCGTGACCGAATGCATGGTGGATGGATCGCGCTGTCGGAAAGGGCCGCCCGATGCGGTCAGCAGGATCTTCTCCACGCGCCTGGGCCATGTCGAAGGGTCTTCAGGCAAGGACTGAAAAACCGCCGAGTGCTCACTATCGATAGGCAGCAACCGGCCGCCCCCCTCCGCCACGGCCTGCATGAACCACTCACCGCCCACGACCAACGATTCCTTGTTGGCCAGCAGAAGCTTCTTGCCAGCCCGCGCCGCAGCGACACTTGGCTCCAGGCCGGCCGCACCGACGATGGCCGCCATCACGGCGTGAACCTGCGGGTCGGCACTGACCTCGCAGAGGGCACGGGGGCCCGACAACACCTGAACCTTCAGACCTTCTGCTTTCACCCTGTCCGCCAGCAGCCGGGCATGCTCCGGGCTGGCCATCACAGCGTATTCGGGACGGTGCACCTTGCATTGCTCGAGCATGGACCCGACCTGGGTCGCTGCCGTGAGGGCAAACACCCGGAACCGTTCAGGGTGGCGGGCGATGACGTCCAGGGTGTTGGTACCGATTGATCCGGTCGATCCGAGGATGGTGATGTTCTGCACGGGCACGATCATCTCTCCAGCAGATGGGCAAACAGCATGGCGACAGGCAACACGGGCAACAAGGCGTCCACCCGGTCAAGCACCCCACCATGCCCGGGCAGCAACTGGCTCGAATCCTTCATGCCCGCACTGCGCTTGACAAGTGACTCCAGAAGGTCTCCCACCACACTGGCAGCAGTCAGTAGAAGGAGTGCCGGGACCACCCAGCCCGGCCCTGCCTGCCACAGACGACTGAAAAGACTGGGCCCATCCGACGGATAGCGCTGATCGAACCACAGCCAGAACAGCGCCAGCAGGAACACCCCGAGAAGCCCGCTGAACACCCCTTCCCAGCTCTTGCCCGGACTCAGGGTCGGCGCGAGCTTGCGGCGACCAAACGTCCTTCCGCCGGCATAAGCGGCAATGTCCGCAGCCCACACAAGGGTCAAGACCGAAAGCAGAAACACCAAGCCTGTTTGCCGGGCCTGCACGAGCGCCAGCCAGGCACATGCGAGAACCAATAGACCACCCGACAATCGCCAAATCATCGGCCACTGCTGCCAACCAGCCACTCCGCGCCTGAGCATCAAGACCGACAGCAACAGCCATCCCCCAGCAGCGACCCACCAGACGGCTGCCCACGAGCGGTCCAGCCCACCCCACAACCAGAAGAGCAGCAGCAGTCCGCCAAACCCTGCGCCGATCAGCAACGCCGCCCCCCCTGACTGGCCATTCATGCGAGCCCACTCCCAGCCAGCAGCGGAAACCATCAGCACCGCCAACGCAGCAAACGGAACAACAGAGGCATGAAACATGGCTGGCAGCACCACAGCCAGGAGCACCAGCGCGGTGATGATGCGTTGCTTAAGCATGCGAGCCGCTGGCCGCTGCCACCGGGCTGGACGGACTCACCTGTTCGGAGGTCAATCCGAAACGGCGCTCGCGCCCTGCGTAGTCTTGGAAAGCCCGATCCAATTCGGCGGCGTCGAAATCCGGCCACAGACAGGGTGTGAAAAACAGCTCGGAATACGCGCACTGCCAGAGCAGAAAGTTGCTGATGCGCATCTCGCCGCCCGTACGGATCAGCAGGTCGGGATCGCCCACGTGGGCCAGCGCCGTTGTTTGACACAACCCAGCTTCCGTGATGTCTCTGCCCTGGGCCAACAGCTGCTTCGCGGCGTTCACGATGTCCCAACGACCGCCATAGTTGAAACACACATTGAGTACCATGCGATCGTTGTGTGCGGTCGTCTGCTCGGCCTTGCGAAGGCCTTGCAGCAGGCGCGGAGACAGTCCGGAGGAGTCGCCTGGGAAGTGCAGTCTCACTCCACTCTTGTCGAGCTTGGGCACTTCCCGTGAAAGGGCCAACACCAGAAGATCCATCAGCCCTGAAACCTCTTCTGGAGGGCGGTTCCAGTTCTCGGACGAGAACGCGAACACCGTGAGCACTTGGACGTGGCGCTCAAGGCAAGCCCTGACAGTCCGGCGAAGCGCATCCACACCTTGCTTGTGCCCAGCCACCCTGGGCAATAGGCGCTTCTTTGCCCAGCGGCCGTTGCCATCCATGACGATGGCCACATGCCGCGGCACGCCAACGGCATTCGGCGCGCCGGTCAGGGGATTGGAAGACATCGGCAAGCGAACCTGGTGTTGGAATGGGAACGAAGGCGGGTGCGAATCAGACCGCCAGGATGTCCTGTTCCTTGGAGGCGACAATCCGGTCGATCTCCCCGATCATCCGGTCGGTCAGCTTCTGGATGTCGTCTTGGGCACGGCGCTCGTCGTCCTCCGACACCAGCTTGTCCTTCAGCAATTTCTTGACGTGCTCGTTGGCATCGCGACGCAGGTTTCGGACAGCCACTTTCGCGGCCTCGCCTTCGCCTTTGACGACCTTGGTCAGTTCCTTGCGGCGCTCTTCTGTCATCGGAGGCATCGGCACACGGATCAGGTCTCCCTGACTGGCCGGGTTCAAGCCCAGATCCGACTCTCGGATAGCCTTCTCGATCTTGGCGCCCATGCCCTTCTCCCAGGGAGCAACCCCGATGGTTCGGGCATCCAGCAGGGACAGGTTGGCCACCTGTGACAACGGCAACATGGAGCCGTAGTACTCGACATGCACGGTATCCAGGATCTGCGGGTTGGGGCGGCCAGTGCGCACCTTGGAAAGGCTGGTTTTCAGCGCCTCCAGCGACTGGTTCATCTTGTGTTCGGCGTTCTGACGGATCTCGGCGATGCTCATGAATGCTCCTATGGAAGACAGGTTCTCTGTACCAAGCGTCGGTCAGACGTGGACGAGTGTTCCCTCGTCCCCGCCCAGCACCACATTGCGCAGCGCCCCGGGCTTGAAAATCGAAAACACCTTGACGGGCAACTTCTGGTCTCGGCAAAGGGCAAAGGCCGTCGCATCCATCACCTGAAGGTTTTTGGCCATGGCCTCGTCAAACGTCAACGCTGTGTAGCGGGTGGCCTTGGGGTCCTTGTTGGGGTCGGCGGTGTACACACCATCAACCTTGGTGGCCTTGAGCACGATCTCGGCTCCGATCTCTGCGCCACGCAGCGCGGCGGCCGTGTCGGTTGTGAAAAACGGGTTGCCTGTGCCCGCGGCAAAAACCACCACCTTGCCCTCTTCGAGATACTGCAGGGCTTTGGGACGCACGTACGGCTCCACCACCTGCTCAATGGCGATCGCCGACATCACGCGGGCCACCAACCCGGCCTTGTCCATGGTGTCGGCCAGCGCCAGCGAGTTCATCACGGTGGCAAGCATGCCCATGTAATCGGCCGTGGCGCGATCCATGCCGACGGAGCCACCAGCCACCCCGCGGAAAATGTTGCCGCCCCCGATCACAATGGCCACCTGGACGCCCAGACGGGTCACTTCGGCAATCTCCTCGACCATGCGGACAATGGTCGCGCGGTTGATGCCGAAGGCATCGTCGCCCATCAGGGCTTCACCGGAGAGTTTCAGAAGAATGCGCTGGTAGGACGGCATGAGAATTCCTGTGTGACGACTCTTGTTGTATGTGCAACCGGCAAGTGTAGCGAGGAGCCGCGTGTGATTCGAGGCCCAGCGTCGCCAGACACCGGAAAATTCAGCGACCGAATATGACAACGGGCCTTGCGGCCCGTTGTCATGATCAGCTAGATACGGCGACGGGTTCAGGCACCTTTGGCCGCTGCAACCTGGGCTGCAACCTCGGCGGCGAAATCGTCGACCTTCTTCTCGATGCCTTCACCCACCACATACAGGGTGAAGCTCTTGACCGCAGTGTTCGCAGTCTTGAGGTACGCACCAACGGTCTGCTTGCCATCGGCCGCCTTCACGAAGACCTGGTCGAAGAGCGAAACTTCCTTCAGGTACTTCTGAACCGAACCTTCCACCATCTTGGCGGCGATGTCGGCCGGCTTGCCCGACTCGGCGGCTTTGGCCGCTGCCACAGAACGCTCGCGCTCGATCAGTTCTGCAGGAACATCAGCCGAAGTCAAAGACACAGGCTTCATGGCTGCCACATGCATGGCGACGTCCTTGGCAGCCGTTGCATCACCGTCGAACTCGACCACAACGCCAATGCGGGTGCCATGCAGGTAGGAGGCCAGCTGACCACCGTTGGCCCAGCGCTTGAAACGACGGAAAGACATGTTCTCGCCGATCTTGCCGATCAGGCCCTTGCGCACTTCTTCCAGCGTGGGGCCAAAGCCGTCCTGCTCGTAGGCCAAGGCACCCAGGGCTTCGATGTCAGCCGGGTTGTGATCGGCCACCAGCTTGGCCGCAGCACTGGCCAGCGCCAGGAAGCTGTCGTTCTTGGTCACGAAGTCGGTTTCACAGTTGACTTCGATCAGGGCGCCCGTATTGCCGCTGATGGCAGCAGCGACCACGCCTTCGGCGGTCACGCGACTGGCGGCCTTGCCGGCCTTGGTACCCAGCTTGACACGCAACAGCTCTTCAGCCTTGGCCATATCGCCATCGGCCTCAGTCAGCGCCTTCTTGCACTCCATCATGGGTGCGTCGGTCTTGGCACGCAGTTCAGCGACCATGCTTGCGGTAATTGCCATTTCAGTTCTCCGTTGTCCGGGTCCGCAGCGCGGACTCACACTGTTCATTAATCGGTTTTGCTTGTGAAAAAGGGGCTACTGGAGCCCCTCTTTCGCACAGGCTGCGAGGCTCAGGCAGCCGCGTCTTCCTTGACTTCCACGAACTCGTCGCCGCCTTCGGCAGCGACGGCCTTGACAACATCGTTCACCGCGTTGGCACGACCTTCGAGGATGGCATCAGCGATGCCACGGGCGTACAGAGCCACAGCACGGGCCGAGTCGTCGTTGCCGGGGATCACATAGTCAATACCCACGGGCGAGTGGTTGGTGTCCACCACGCCGACCAGCGGAATGCCCAGCTTCTGAGCCTCGGACACGGCGATCTTGTGGAAGCCCACGTCGATGATGAAGATGGCGTCGGGCAGCGCGGTCATGTCCTGGATGCCGCCGATGTCTTTTTCCAGCTTTTCCATTTCGCGAGCAAACATGAGCTGCTCCTTCTTGCTCATGCTGTCGAGGCCAGCTTCTTTTTGAGCCTGCATGTCCTTCAGACGCTTGATCGAGGTCTTGACCGTCTTGAAGTTGGTCAGCATGCCGCCCAGCCAGCGCTGATCGACAAAGGGCACGCCAGCACGACGCGCCTCCTGCGCCACGATGTCACGCGAGGTGCGCTTGGTGCCCACCATGAGGATGGTGCCGCGGTTGGCGGAAAGCTGCTTCACGAACTTGGCAGCTTCCTCGAACATCGGCAACGTCTTTTCGAGGTTGACGATGTGAATCTTGTTGCGATGGCCGAAAATGAACGGGGCCATCTTGGGGTTCCAGAAGCGGGTTTGGTGTCCGAAGTGGACACCGGCTTCCAGCATTTCGCGCATGGAGATCGACATGATGTATTCCAGAGGTTGGGTCTAAAATCCAGCCCCGATTGCTTCGTTTCCGACCTTTGCAGGGTCTTGGCATTACGAAGCAACACCTGGGTAGGCTGGTTTGGGATTTGCCTGACACCAGTACTCCAGCAATGGACCACCAGCAGCAAAGCCTGTCAATTATAGCAGCACCGCTCCTGGCGCACGGCGATTCTTGGCCGTACCGCCTTACCGTACTCCTCGCCCCCCGACCATCCATGCACTGTGCCGATCGCTTCTGCCCTCCTTTTGCCCGCCACATCAGCGGGAGCTGCGATTGAAGCTTGCCGTGCTTGGTGCAGGCGTGGTCGGCGTCACCACCGCCTATGAACTGGCCCAGGATGGGCACTCGGTCACCGTATTCGAGCGACGCCAGACAGCGGCAGAAGAAGCCAGTTTCTCCCCTGGGGGCTTGCTCGCACCAGAATGGACGGCCGCTTGTGCTGCCCTGGAATGGGAGCGGGTGAACGAGCGACAACAATCTTGGTGGTCGAAGCTGCTGGGCCACCGGTCACCCTTCAACCCCAATCCGGGACCAGCCCTTCTGGCCATGGCCTGCCACTCGCTCGAACGGCTCTCACAGCTGTCCGAACATCTGATGCCGTCCTTCGGTGAGCAGCAAGGCCTGATGACCGTGTGGAGGGACCCGTCAGTGCACCCGGTTGCAGCCCGATTGCAAAGCATCCTTGCGGACTATGGCTGCAAGTCCCTTCTGACCGACGCAGAACATGCCAGAAACCTTGAGGCGGCGCTGAACCCCGACATCACGCTCGCAGGCTCGCTTGTCGTTCCTGAGACGTGGTCTGCGAACTGCCGTCAGTTCGTGCTGCAACTCAAGGCCCATGCCCAGCACGCCGGCTGCCGCTTTCGGTTCGCAACCGAGGTTCTGGGCATTCAGCACATACCCGGCCAGCGCGGCATCCGTGTGCTGAGCACCCAGCAGGATGCCTCCATTGAACCGTTCGATGGCGTCGTCTTGTGCGCAGGCGAAGCAACACGCGGGCTCTTGAAACCATACGGACTGGACCTTTCGATGGAAACCCGGGTTGCCCATGCGGTCTCGGGGCTCATCCGCGAACCCCTGGATGCGCCATCGGCGACCATTCACGACCTCCAGCAGGGCATCACGATCGCCCGCACTGGACAATGGGTTCGTGCAGTCGGCCCTGCCCTCCGAGCTTCGCGACTGCCCCGGGCCGGGGCCGCATTCAAACCGCTGTACGAGTCTCTAAGCGACTGGTTTCCGGGAGCGCTTAGGACGGGAGTCTCGGGCGCTGTACAAGAGTGGAGCGGCACAGTGACAACAACGCCTGACGCACTGCCTTTGCTTGGCCCCTCCGGCGTGCCAGACGTCTGGATAAATGCGGGGCATGGCATGCACGGCTGGCTTTTGGCCTGCGGCTGCGCCAAAGTGCTAGCGAATCAGTTGTCTGGCCGGCCACCCGAGGTCGACATCACCGCCTTCCAGGCGCAAAGAAGTCTGCCAGCAATCGCTTGACGGACTGGTCTTGCCGCCCCACCATGGGTCAAGCACACGCTCAACGCAACGAGGAGGCATTCCATGCGGACGCTCCGCCTCATCAGCAAACAACGATGACTCGAATGCGGCGCATCGAGACGCTCTGCAGCGAACCACTGCATGACAGCACAGCCACGCGCGCGCTGGAACGCGCCATGACGGCATCCCTACCGGCACATGAGCTGATGGCCCGTGCAGGACGAAGTGTGGCCGACCTGACCATGGCCCTTGCCCCCCACGCCCGCCGCATCTGGATCGCCTGCGGTCCGGGCAACAACGGGGGCGATGGGCTGGTGGCCGCTCGCCACTTGTCTCTGCACGCCCAAAGCCGCCAGGGCCGGCCGGAGATCGTCACCACGCTCACCGGTGACCCCGGCCGGTTGCCTCCAGATGCCGCGCACGCCCTGACCCTGGCTCTGGAAAGTGGAGTGACGTTAGCGTCCTCGCCGCCGCATGATTTTGACGTGGCCATTGATGCCCTGCTGGGCATCGGAACAACTCGCCCCCCCGCTGGTGAAATGGCCGAGTATCTGCGCCGCCTGCACCGAACCAGCGCCACAGTGCTGTGCGTAGATGTGCCCAGCGGCCTCCTGGCCGACACCGGAGAGTACCTGGGGCCTGCTGCACCGACACCGAACGGCCCCCGGCACACACTGTCTCTGCTGACACTCAAACCAGGACTGTTCACTGCCGCAGGTCGAGATCAGGCGGGATCCGTGTGGCTGGACACACTGGGAGCCACAGCCACCAACTGCCCGGCATATGCCGCCATACTTCAAGGCGCAACCGATGCACGTACGCGCCGGGCGCATGCGGCCCACAAGGGAAGCCAAGGAGATGTGCTCGTGGTCGGCGGTCAGGGTCTCGCGCCCTCCGGTGCCGGCATGACCGGGGCAGCCATCCTCGCCGCACGGGCCGCACTTCACGCAGGCGCCGGTCGGGTCTATGTCGGGCTTCTTTCTCCCGATGCACAACAGCCCTCCTGGGATCCCCAATGTCCTGAGCTCATGTTCAGGCAAACAGACACGCTGCTCGCCGATGAGACCTTGTTACGGCAAGCCACTGTGGTGTGCGGCTGCGGCGGCGGCCAGGCAATTGCCAAGTATCTCCCCAGCATCCTGTCGACTTGCCCATCCCTGGTCCTGGATGCAGACGCGCTGAACGCCGTTGCTGGCGATGACGCGCTCCGCCGCCTGGTGGTGGAGCGCAGCGCGCGAAACTGGGTCACCGTCGTCACCCCTCACCCGCTTGAAGCAGCGCGCCTGCTGTCGACCAGCACGCCTTCAGTAATGAAGGACCGCCTCGGCGCAGCGCGTCTGCTCAGCGAGCAGTTGAACGTGATCGCTGTGCTCAAGGGATCTGGAACGGTGATTCACGCGCCTGGCGAAACACCCCGGATCAACGCCAGCGGCAATCCGGCGCTGGCCACTGCGGGCACAGGAGACGTCCTGGCCGGATGGATCGGAGCCTCACTGGCGAACTCCACTAGTCGATCAGCGCCCTCCTATGAGGCGGTCCTTGAGGCCGTGTCAGGTCATGGCAGATTGGCAGACCAATGGGTGGTGCACCATGAACAGACCCTCACGGCCAACCGCTTGGTGGAGTGCATTCGTGGAGCGCGCTGAGCCGGCGCGTCACCCCAGCAAAATCAGCCCGATCTGCAGCAGGACGATGAGCACAAGCACGGACAAATCCATACCGCCGATCTGTGGCACCACCCTTCGGATGGGGCGCAGCAGGGGCGAGCAAAGCCGGTCCAGCGTGCCCATCACCGGTGCACCTGGCTGCACCCACGAGAGCACCGCAAACACCAGCAACAGGAAGATAAGCCCCTGAAGCAACACCCGGATCAGTAGATAAAAAGCCAAACCCGGAATGGCCACCAAGGGCGCGACCACACCAACGGACGACGGCGCCAGTGCCGCACCGAGCATCAGGCGCAAACCGCCATAGCCAATGGCCAGCAGCACCGCAGCCAGCAGGCTGCCCCAGTCGATCGGGCTCTGGGACATGGAGCGCGGCAGGATTTTGCGCACTGGTCCCACCAGCCAGTGTGTGAGCGCCATGGCGAACCGGCCGGGCTGAGCCGACATGTTGATGCGAAGGTGATTCATCCAGGCCCGCAGGAGCGCCGCTCCTATGAGCAGAAAAAACACCGTCTCCAAAACGAAAAAAAGCGCGGCGGCCATCAGCGACGCCCCTTCCGCGTCTTGCCCGCCCCACCGCGCGCAGAACCTCTGGCCTCCTTGTTGCGCCCGCCTCCTTTGGCGGTTGCGCCCTTGCCGGGCCCCGTGGATTCCCGGGGAGTTGCCTTGCCCTGCGCCCGCTCCTCACGCTCACGCAGACGCCGTCCCCCGCCTTGATCCGGCGCCCCCTCTCCGCCAGTCTTGTCGCGCATGGCCCGCAGCATGGCATCGTCGTTGCCCGACACAAGCCGGAAGTCAATGCGACGCCCGTCCAAGTCGACCCGGCTCACCTGAACCTGCACCCTGGACCCCAACGCGTACCGGATGCCTGTTCGCTCCCCGCGGAGCTCCTGCCGCGCCTCGTCGAACCGGAAGTACTCTCCGCCCAGTTCGGTGATGTGCACCAGCCCTTCCACATACATCGCATCGAGCGTCACGAACAGTCCGAAGCTGGTGACTGAGGTCACGACGCCACCGAACTCCTCGCCCAGGTGCTCGCGCATGTACTTGCACTTGAGCCACGCCTCCACATCACGACTGGCTTCATCGGCACGTCGCTCGTTGGCGCTGCAGTGCAAGCCGGCCGCCTGCCAGGCCAGCAGATCGGCCGAAGGCTTCTTCACCGCCTCTCCAGCCACGGGCGGGCGGGCCCGGCTGGCCAGGCGCTTGCTCAGTTTGGCGTGCGCTTCCCCAGGCGTTGGCAAGGCGGGCAACTGGTACTTCTGCTTGGTCAGGATGGCCTTGATGACCCTGTGAACCAGCAGATCGGGGTAGCGCCGGATCGGACTGGTGAAGTGGGTGTAGGCATCGAACGCGAGACCAAAATGCCCCTGATTCATCGGCGTATAGATCGCCTGCGACATGGAGCGCAGCAGCATGCTGTGGATCTGCTGGGCCTCCGGCCGATCCTTGGTCGCCTCGGCGATCTGCTGGAACTCGGACGGGTGGGGGTTGTCGCTGATGGACTGCGAAACACCCATGGCTTTGAGGTAGTTGCGCAAGGTCTCCTGCTTCTCCGGCGTCGGCCCTTCGTGCACACGGAACAGGCCTGCGTGTTTGCTCTGACCAATGAAATCGGCAGAGCACACGTTGGCCGCCAGCATGGCTTCTTCAATCAGCTTGTGGGCGTCGTTGCGGGTGCGCGGCACGATCTTCTCGATGCGGCCGGATTCATCGCACACGATCTGCGTTTCCACCGTCTCGAAGTCGACCGCCCCCCGCTTGTTGCGGGCCGCGACCAGCGCCCGGTACACGTCGTGCAGATTCAGCAGGTGCGGAACCAGTGCCTTGCGGTTCTGAGCCTCAGGGCCCCGCGTGTTCTGCAGGACCGCAGCCACCTCGGTGTAGGTGAAGCGCGCATGGCTGTGCATCACCGCCGGATAGAACTGGTAGGCATGCACCTCACCCTTGGCATTGACCAGCATGTCACAGACCATGCACAGGCGATCCACATCCGGGTTCAGAGAGCACAGTCCGTTGGAAAGCTTCTCTGGCAGCATCGGGATCACGCGACGAGGGAAATAGACCGAAGTGGCCCGGTCGTACGCGTCCACGTCGATCGGCGCGCCGGTCTTCACATAGTGACTCACATCGGCAATGGCCACCAGCAGACGCCAACCCTTGCCCCGCCCCACCTTGGCTGGCTCGCAGTACACCGCGTCGTCAAAGTCCCGCGCATCTTCTCCGTCGATGGTCACCAGGGCCACGTCGCGCAGATCGACCCGATGCTTCAGGTCGGCCGGCCGGACTTTGTCGGGCAATGCCCGGGCCTCGGCAAGTGCCGAATCCGAAAACTCGTGCGGCACACCGTACTTGCGCACCGCGATCTCGATCTCCATCCCGGGATCATCGATCTCGCCAAGCACCTCCTTGACACGGCCGACAGGCTGCCCATACAGCGCTGGAGGCTCGGTCAGTTCGACCACCACCACCTGGCCGGTCTTGGCCGATCCAGTGGCCCCCTTGGGAATCAGGACGTCCTGGCCATAGCGCTTGTCCTCAGGGGCGACGAGCCACACGCCACTCTCTTGCAGCAGTCGACCGATGATGGGGGCAGCAGGGCGCTCAATGATCTCGGTCACCCGCCCTTCGGGCCTGCCCTTGCGATCCAGCCGCACGATGCGGGCCTTCACCCGGTCCTTGTGCAGCACCGCTCTCATTTCGTTGGAAGGAAGATAGATGTCGGGCTGTCCGTCATCACGGATCACAAAGCCGTGTCCGTCGCGATGACCGGAGACGACACCTTCGAATTCGGCCAGAAGATTGTTTTTTTCGTTCAAGATTATGAGTTCTGTTTTTTTACTGTTATACTAGTTGTCTTCCTGAGATGCCCAGGTGGCGGAATTGGTAGACGCACTAGTTTCAGGTACTAGCGCCGAGAGGCGTGGAGGTTCGAGTCCTCTCTTGGGCACCAATCATAAGGGCTTGCAAACGAAGAGTTTGCAAGCCCTTTTCTTTTTTTATCTGGACCGCAAACAGCGCAGCCAAAACGCGCTGAGCCGCAGGCTATAATGCGAGCTTCCTGAGATGCCCAGGTGGCGGAATTGGTAGACGCACTAGTTTCAGGTACTAGCGCTGAGAGGCGTGGAGGTTCGAGTCCTCTCTTGGGCACCAAACACAAGGGCTTGCAAACAATTCGTTTGCAAGCCCTTTCTGTTTGCTGCATCAAATCGGCTGAGCCACGAGGTCGTGACCGTCCGCTGCAACGATGCGCGCGCGAGTGAACTCCCCCACCTTGAGCGTCTTGCTGATCTTCTCTGGTGGCAGCAGTCGCACCACGCCATCGATCTCCGGCGCATCCGCGTAACTGCGGCCAACACCCCCCTTCTTACCCAGGCCGGGCGCCGAATCCACCAGCACCTGCATGGTCGAGCCCACGCGGGAGCGCAGTTTGTCAGCGGACACCGCCTCCGCGACCTCCATGAAGCGCGCGCGGCGCTCTTCCCGCACCGCATCCGCGACAGGATCAGTCAGTGCGTTGGCTGCGGCCCCCTCCACCGGCGAGTACGCAAAGCAACCCGCACGATCAATGCGCGCTTCGGCCAAGAAATCGAGCAGATGCTGAAACTCAGCCTCCGTCTCTCCGGGAAATCCTGCGATGAAGGTGCTGCGCACCACGATCTCAGGGCAGATCTCGCGCCAGCGGGCAATGCGTTCCAGATTTCTTTCCCCACTGGCGGGGCGCTTCATCCGCTTGAGCACATCGGGATGGCTGTGCTGCAGTGGCACATCCAGATACGGCAGGATCAGACCCTCGGCCATCAGCGGAATCACGTCGTCCACGTGGGGGTATGGGTACACGTAGTGCAGACGCACCCATGCGCCAAATCCTCTTGCCAACTCACCAAGCGTGCGAACCAGATCGAGCATCTTGGTTTTCACTGGCTTGCCATCCCAGAAACCAGTCCGGTATTGCACATCGACACCATAGGCCGATGTGTCCTGGCTGACCACCAACAGCTCCTTGACTCCGGCCTCAAACAACTTGCGCGCTTCTGTCAGCACATCACCCACCGGGCGACTGACCAGATCACCTCGCATAGACGGAATGATGCAGAAGGTGCAGCGGTGGTTGCAGCCCTCGCTGATCTTCAGGTAGGCGTAATGGCGCGGAGTGAGCTTGATGCCCTGGGGTGGCACCAAGTCAACAAAAGGATCGTGCGGCTTGGGAAGGTGCCTGTGCACTGCCTCCATCACCTCATGGGTGGCGTGAGGGCCGGTCACCGCCAGCACGCTCGGGTGCATCTGCTGCACCAGGTTACCACCGCCATCGCCCTCGCGCGCGCCAAGGCAGCCGGTGACGATCACCTTGCCGTTCTCGGCCAAAGCCTCCCCGATGGTGTCCAGGCTCTCCTTGACAGCGTCATCAATGAAGCCACAGGTGTTGACGATGACGATGTCGGCACCTGCAAAGGTCTTGGATGTCTGGTAACCCTCGGCGCTCAGTTGCGTGAGGATCAGTTCGGAGTCCGTGAGGGCCTTGGGGCAACCCAGACTCACAAACCCTACTTTGGGCGCCGTGGCGCTGGTGGAAACAGGGGATTCACTCATCCCCAGATTGTCTCAGACCGGCCGACCGGGTCAGCGCTTGAGGCCAAAAGCGGCCAGCATCTGCTCGCTGTTCTTCTGCATCTGCTCCTGCATCTGCGTGAACGCGCTGCGAGACTGCTCCAGATACGTTCCCATCATGCCCTGCATCATGGGAGACTGGACATTCATAAACTGCTTCCAGACCTCTGGATTCAGCCCCTTGGACTGTTCTGCCATCTTGGCCTGCAAATCCATGAATATCTGGACGTTCTTTTCCAGATAAGCCCCCATGAAGTCCTGCATCGCGTGACCGTAAAAACGGATGATGTTGGCCAGCACCTGCTCGGTGAAGATCGGTACGCCTGCCGTCTCCTCTTCCAGAATGATCTGCAGCAGGATGCTGCGGGTCAGGTCCTCGTTGGTCTTGGCGTCCCGCACCACGAAACGCTCGTTGTCCATCACAAGAGATTTGACCTCGGCCAGTGTGATGTACGACGACGTATCGGTGTCGTAAAGGCGCCGGTTGGGATATTTCTTGATGACCCGCACGGCATCCGGGGAGGAGCCTTGGGCATCGGCCTTGCTTTTTTGCACTACAGGACCTTCACGTGAAGACGGAGAGCCCCCCGCGTTGTGGAGGCTGCTGTTGCGCCGGATTCTAGGAAGTCTCCCCAAGGCTGCCAAATGGGTTTTCCCTGTGCGCATCGCAGATGATGCCATGGCGCCAGGCTGCCGCACAAAGAAAAAGGGCCTGACGCAATGTCGGGCCCTTGTCGTTTCGGAGATGTTTGGTAGGCGCGATTGGACTCGAACCAACGACCCCCACCATGTCAAGGTGGTGCTCTAACCAGCTGAGCTACGCGCCTGCAAACTGTCCGAAGCCTCGCAGTATAGCAGCGAATTCTACGTTTTGTCCAAACCCGCAAATCATTTGCGCCGGACCATGCGCACACCTGCCACGTCCCCGACCACCGACATCGCACGGGACACCTGCCTCGCATCGGTGACCTCGATGGTGAAGGTCATCCACGCAATGCCCTTGACCGATTGCGTCTGCACCCCGATGACGTTCATCTTCTCGCGTGCAAACACATCGGAAATGTCCCTCAGCAACCCCTGCCGGTCAATCGCCTCCACGGCAACGTCCACCGGGTACACCGCAGAAGCCCCTTCCCGCCCGCCAGAGACAGCGCCACCCCATTGCACGTCGATCACCCGATCAGGACTAGTTCGCTGCAGATGGGCAAAGTCGCTGCAATCGCTGCGATGGATGCTCACCCCCTTGCCACGGGTCACGAACCCCCGGATATCGTCGGGCGGCGCCGGCTTGCAGCATTTGGCCAACTGCGTCATCAGCGAGTCGACACCGACCACTAGCACGCCCCCGCTGGGGGTCGAGCGCACGGGACGCGGCTTTTTCAACCACGGTGGAATGTCCTCAACAACAGGCTGATCTCCCTGCCGCAGAAGCACTTCCAGCGTGCGAAGCGACAGTTCGTCCTTACCCACCTGTTCGAACAGCGCCTGTGCCGAGGGAAGACCCGCCGAGCTGGCCAGATCCTCGAACCTCAGCGCCGTGCGCCCCTCTCGCTGCAGGAGACGCTCCACCGCCTCACGCCCCCGGGCAACGGTCTCTTCCATCGCCAGTTGATTGAACCATGCCCGGACCTTGCTCTTGGCACGGTGGCCAACCAGGTAGCCCAGCTCAGGGTTGAGCCAGTCGCGCGAAGGGCCGCCTTCCTTGGCGGCGATGATCTCGACGGTCTGGCCATTCTGCAGCGCCGTGTTCAGCGGAACCATGACGCCGTCCACCCGGGCCCCTCTGCAGCGATGCCCCAGGTTCGTGTGCACCGAATAGGCGAAGTCAACGGGCGTGGCGCCCTGCGACAGCTCCACGATGGCGGCATCCGGCGTCAGGACATAGATGCGGTCGTCGAACAGGCCCGGTGACGCCCCGCTGAGGTCACGCTCCCAGGCCAGCAGTTGTCGAAGCACCGCAATCTTGGCGTCGTACTCGGAACTGGCCGACACGCCCGCATAGCCTTTGGTGCCCGCCTCCTTGTAGGCCCAGTGAGCGGCCACCCCGTGTTCCGCGTGGTCGTGCATGGCCTGGGACCGGATCTGGATCTCGAATGCCCTGCCCTGCGCGTCGCGCACCACCGTGTGCAAGGACTGGTAACCATTGGCCTTGGGCTTGGCGATGTAGTCGTCGAACTCTTCCGCAACAGGCGTGAACTGCGAGTGCACAAGCGCCAACACCGCGTAGCAGTCATCGGTTGAAGGCACCACGACCCGCAGCGCCCGGATGTCGAACACCTGGTCAAAGTCCAGCGACTTGCCACGCATCTTCTTGACGATGCTGTAGATGTGCTTGGGCCGTCCCTGGACCGACGCCTGGATGCCCTGCCCTTGCAGGTCCGTCTCAAGCTGCAACCGCACCTGCTCGATGTGAACCTCGCGCTCTGCCCGCTTTTCATCCAACAGACGGGCGACATCTTTGTACGTCTGTGGCTCAAGAAAACGGAAGGCCAGATCTTCCATCTCCCACTTGATCTGCCAGATGCCCAGCCGGTTGGCCAGTGGAGCGAAAACATGAAGCGACTCGCTGGCCAAGGCCAGACCAGGGTCGCCCTTGCATGCCGCGAAATAGCGCAGCGTCTGCAGGCGCGATGCCAGCCGCAGCATCACCACCCGCAGGTCACGGGAAAACGCCAGCAGCATCTTGCGGACGTTCTCGGTCTGGCTGGCCGCCAGTTCGGACACGGGCACCTTGCCCGGTGACGCCACTGGCAGGGCCGCCTCTTGCGCGGCCAGACGCTCTCCTGTCTTCCGGTTCTGCACCTCGGCCGACTTGATGCGCGCCTGCCGCTGCAGTTGCACCAGCTTGGTCGTCTCAAGAGCGAGTGCCGCGAAGTTCTCGCCGAACGCTTTGGCAATCACCTCCTGTGGCCTGTTGAGGTACTGACAGGCGTACACCAGATAGGCCGCAGCCTGCATCGCCTCCGACCCACCGATGTCGCGCAGCACCGTGGCGACCGCGTCGGCGTGCGAGAGGATGTTCTCGCCAGTGTCCAGTTGTTCGCTGGCCAGCAAGGGCTCTGCAAAGGCACGTGCACGTGCCAAAGCCTGGGCCTGCCGTGGCAAGAAGCTGTCCGAGGTGGCGGCCACGATGGCCGACGTCGGCGGTGGAGGGACAGAAGTCGAATACTGCATGGAAAAGGTTCGCTCAGGCCTGTTCCAGGAAGCCGACCACCGCCGCCACCTGGTCTGGCACCACCAGGGTCGGCGCATGTCCAACACCCTGAAACTCGACGCAACGCGCGCGGGGTCCTCTTTCAGACATGGCCTTCGCCGTCTCGCGCGTCAGGAGGTCGGAATCGGCGCCCCGCAGCAGCAGGGTGGGGGCCGAAATGGCGTCATACAGCGCCCACAGGGCAGCCTCCCCGTCGGCCACCACTTGGCGACCGACAGATTCATCCATGTCTGTCAGCGCCCGGATCGGAACGGCCAGCGCAGGGTCGTAGTGCAGCCACCAGCGCCCCTCCCGCTCGCGCAGCATGGGACGGGACAGTGCCATCCACTGCTGCTGGCAGTGAGGTCCAAATCCGGTGGAGATCGACCACAGATAGTCCGCAGCCTCCTGCTCGCTGGCAAAGGAGGGGTTGAGTCCCAGATAGGTTCCGATGCGCCGCAAGGCTTCCCATTGGAGCACCGGACCGACATCGTTGAGCACCAGCCTGCGGAAGCCCATGGCAGGCTGGGCCGCCAGGGCCATGCCGATCAGCCCCCCCATGCTGGTGCCGATCCAGTCGATCTGAAGCATGGGGTTTTCGGAACGCAGCCTGGCAATGAGGCTGCCCACATCCGCTGCGTAGGTTCCCACCTGATAGGTCATCGGGTCGGCAAGCCAGTCGCTGAATCCGCGACCGGCAACGTCCACGGCGATGACGCGCGCCTGCGCGGTCAGGGCGGACGCCAGCACATCGAAGTCACGACCCTGACGGGACAGCCCATGCACACACACCACGACGCGGTGGGCATCGGCACCATGTTGCGGCATCCAGTCCCAGTACGCCAGCCGGCGCTGCTGGCCGCTGTTGGCGACAGGCCCGGGAACATCGACGAACCGCAGCTCTGGCATCTGGCTGGAACCGCTCATTCCTCGGACTCCGTGATAATGGTTTGCATGTTGTTCAACCGATCGTAATGGAACTGGAGATCCCTCATGCTTGCCAACAAAACCGCCCTTGTCACCGGCTCGACCAGCGGCATTGGACTGGGCATCGCCAAGGCGCTGGCTCGACAGGGTGCGAACATTGTTCTCAATGGTTTCGGTGACTCTGAAGGCCCGCAGGCAGAGATCGCAGCCCTGGGTGTGCAGGTGGCCTACCACGGCGCGGACATGAGCAAGCCGGCCGAGATTGAAGACATGATGAAGTTCGCGGCCAGCCGCTTTGGCCAGGTCGACATCCTGGTGAACAACGCCGGCATCCAGCATGTGGCGCGCGTGGAGGACTTCCCGGTCGAGCGCTGGGATGCGGTGATCGCCATCAATCTCTCCAGTGCGTTCCACGCCACCCGCCTGGCGCTGCCCGCCATGCGCGCAGCGAACTGGGGACGCATCATCAATGTGGCCTCGGTCCACGGTCTGGTCGCGTCTGCGGAGAAGTCGGCCTACGTTGCGGCCAAGCATGGGGTGGTCGGCCTGACCAAAGTGACCGCCCTTGAAAACGCGACCACCGGCGTGACCTGCAACGCAATCTGTCCTGGCTGGGTGCTGACACCGCTGGTGCAGAAACAGGTGGATGCCAAGGCTGCGGCACTTGGCCTTACCAACGAGGACGCCAAGAAGCAGTTGCTGGGCGAGAAGGAGCCATCGATGCAGTTCACCACCCCCGAGGAGTTGGGCGAACTGGCGGTGTTTTTCTGCTCACCAGCCGGCGCCAACGTGCGTGGCGTGGCCTGGAACATGGACGGTGGCTGGGTGGCGCAATGAACCTCAGCGCAGCTGGACCGAGCCCGACACCGAGACCGTGACCAGGCTCTTGCCCGCCTCGACAGGAATGGAAGCGTCGGCAGGCGCCTGGGCCACCGACGCGGCTCGCATCCGGTACATCGGTCGCTCGCCCTGGTCAGCGGGGCTGACCGACACCTCCCGCAGGGTGTAACCCTCGAAGCCGAAGGCCTTGGCCACCTCGACTGCCTTGGCCTTGAAACGCTCAATGGCCGATGCCTGAACCTCGGACTCGAGCTTTTGTTGCGCTTCGCGGGACAGCGAGAAGGCCACGTTGCCGACGCCCATGGAAGTGATCTTCCCCGCGGTGGTGCTGATGCGGACAAAGTCCCGCCCCTCCAGCACCAGCTCCGCCGATCCCTGCCAGCCCACGATACGTCCGTTGCTGCCATGGCGCGGATACACACCAAACGATCCTGTTTTCACCTCCAGTTGCTGAGCAGAGGCCTGTGGCTTGGCAACCGCCAGAGCGGCATCAACCGCTTGTCGCAACTGGCTCTGCACTGCAGCAGCATCACTGCCATCGCGCGAGGTGCTCAGGGTCATCGTGACCCAGTCCTGAGGCACTTCAAGCTGTGCGCTGGCAGACACCACCACCACATTGACCGGAGCGACTGCAGGCAAAGGTTGGGCAAAAGCAGCACCAGCACCCAGAAACCCTGAAAAAACCAAGGCGAGCACGCCCGCCTGGTGACACGACGATGCCACCCGCAGATATTTGTTCATAGCCGGCTATTTTGATTGAGCGGACTGCTCTGGCAGACCGCGAAGCTGTTCGCGCATGCGCTGCCGCTCTTCAGGAGACAGCCGAAATGGTTTGCTGGCGGCATAGCCATCGCTGAGCGGCTGTCGCAGGGAATCGCGCAACCGTGTGGTCACCGGGCGTCCTTCCTGGATCTCGGCGGGCGACACCGCCACAGGCTCAGAGGCCAGGGGCTGGGCAGGCTGCTCCCGCAACTCCAACGCGGCAGAGAGCAATGGCGCCCCCAGCAGCATCGCGGACACAGAGTATTTATGGTTGATCATGGTTCTGGCTGAACTGAACGATGAAGGCATTCTGAGCGGGCCTCTGGTAACGGTGTGCGGGGGTCGGGCAACAGATGTAACAGCCTGTCAAAAAACCAAAAAACAAGCCCTGACAAGCACTTGGCGCTGCCACAATCGCCTTTGTTACATTTACCGGGAGTTGCTTCCATGCCACAAAACACCACCCGCCCGAACAAGATCCTGGTGGTCGATGACGACGTCCGCATCCGCGACCTGCTGCGCCGTTACCTGATGCAGGAAGGTTTCGAGGTCATGCTGGCCGAGGACGGCAAGGCACTGAACCGAGTATTGCAGCGCGAGGCGGTGGACCTGATCGTGCTGGACCTGATGATGCCGGGTGAGGACGGCCTGTCGATCTGCCGGCGCCTGCGCGCCAACGGCGACCGCACACCGATCATCATGCTGACCGCCAAAAGCGAGGACGTGGACCGCATCGTCGGCCTGGAGGTGGGCGCCGACGATTACCTGGGCAAGCCGTTCAACCCGCGCGAGTTGCTTGCCCGCGTCCATGCGGTGCTGCGCCGCCGCCCTCCGGCCGAAGTTCCGGGTGCCCCCTCGCAGGATGCGGAGGTGGTCAATTTTGGTCCGTTCGAGTTCGACCTGAGCCTGCGCACCCTGCGCAAGGACGGCGCCGACTTGCCACTGACCACGGGCGAGTTCGCCATGCTCAAGGCCCTGGTGCGCCATCCGCGCCAGCCGCTGTCCCGAGAGAAGCTCGCGCAACTGGCCCGCGGCCGGGAGTTCGAACCATTTGACCGCAGCCTGGACGTGCAGGTGTCCCGCCTGCGCAAGCTGATTGAAGAGGACGCTGCGTCGCCCCGCTACCTGCAGACGGTTTGGGGCGTGGGCTATGTGTTCGTGCCGGACGGCAACGCCTGATGATCGACGAATCGCGGGTCCCCACCTTCGAAACCGAGCCGGCGGCGCTGGAGACGGCGTCCGCTCCGCTGGAGAGCAAACCCGCGCGCGAGGTGAGCCTGTTCTGGCGCACCTTTTTCTTGCTGTCGCTGCTGCTGGTGGGCTGCATCGTGGCATGGCTCCAGACATTCCGGGCGCTGGAATACGAGCCGCGCACGCTGCAAAGTGCGCAACAGCTGGCTTCCCTGGTGAACCTCAGCCGTGCGGCACTCGTGCACTCCGACTCGATTGCCCGTGTGTCGCTGGTCAAGACCATGGCCGACGAGGAGAAGGTGAGGATCGCCCCTCGTGAGCCGGGTGACAAGTTCCGGCTCTACGACGCGGACTCACTCAGCAGGACGGTCAGCGCCCAGCTCAGCGCCAGGCTGGGCCCTGACACCGTGGTCGCTCGCGAGGTCAACGGCACGCCGGGTCTCTGGATCGGTTTTTCCATCGACGGTGACCCGTACTGGCTGCAGGCCGACCCGTCTCGGGTGGAACTGGTGACCGGCAAGACCTGGCTGATCTGGCTCGCCACCGCCGCCGTGCTTTCGCTGATGGGTGCTGCGCTCATTGCACGCCTGATCAACCGGCCGCTGCAGAAGCTGTCGTTTGCCGCGAGCCGTGTGCGAGACGGCGACTTCAACTCCAGCCGACTCAACGAGGCCGTGGCCACGAGTGAAATCCGGCAGGTGAACATCGGGTTCAACCAGATGGCGCAGCGGCTGTCCAAGATCGAACAGGACCGCGCCCTGATGCTGGCCGGCATCTCGCACGACCTGCGCACGCCGCTGGCGCGGCTGCGTCTGGAGACAGAGATGAGTGTTGCCGACGCGGAAGCGCGAGAGCACATGTCGGCCGACATCGAACAGGTCAATGCCATCATCGACAAGTTCCTCGACTACGCACGGCCGGACCACATGGAGCCTCAGCGCGTGAGCCTCAACGAGGTCATCGAGGCCGCCGTGTTTGCGCTGGGCAACCAGCCCGACGTGGCGGTGAAGACCAGCATTCCTGACGACACCTGGGTCATGGGCGATGCGGTTGAACTCAACCGCGTGTTCTCCAACCTTCTGCAGAACGCCGTGCGCTATGGCCGCAACCAGACGACCGGTGTGGCCGAGATCGACATTGGCGCCAAGACCAAGGACCAATGGGTGCTGGTCAAGCTGCGCGACCACGGCCCAGGTGTCAATCCCGAGATGCTGAGCCAGCTCACACAGCCTTTCTTCCGTGGCGACGCCTCGCGCAGCGCCGCCACCGGCACAGGCCTGGGCCTGGCCATCGTCGAGCGCGCCATTGCCCGCATGGGCGGTCGCTTCGCGCTGGCCAACAGCAGCTCCGGCGGGCTGGCCGCCCACATCAAGCTGCCGGTCGGCAAAACCGCCTGATGCAAACCGGGATCAGCCCGGCCGGCGCACCAGCAAGGCAACCGCCCGGGCCTCGATCGACAGGCCCTGCCCGACCGGGCCCAGCTTCTCGGCGGTCTTGGCCTTCACATTGACCGACTCCACGGGCAGGCCCAGCGCCTGGGCTATGCGCGCGCACATGGCCGGAATGTGCGGGCCGAGTTTGGGCGCCTGGGCCACCACCGTGCTGTCGATGTTGCCGATCTCGAAACCCGCCTCGCGCACGCGCCGAGCGACTTCGGTCAGCAGCACGATGGAATCGGAACCCTTGAAACGCGGGTCTGTGTCTGGGAAGTGACGCCCGATGTCGCCCAGCGCCGCCGCGCCCAGCAGGGCGTCGGTGATGGCGTGCAGCAGCACGTCGGCGTCCGAATGGCCCAGCAGGCCGGCCGTGTGGGGGATGGTCACGCCGCCGATGATCAGCGGCCGTCCGGGCACCAGGGCGTGCACGTCCCAGCCTTCACCGATGCGAAATGGAATGGACGGGGGGATGGTGGCTGCGCTCATGTTCGGCTTGAAAGAATGGCCTCGGCGAGGGCGAAGTCTTCGGGGTAGGTCACTTTGAAATTCTGCGCACTGCCCGGCACCAGCAGCGGCCGGTGTCCGGCCATCTCCATGGCGCTGGCCTCGTCGGTCACACCGGCGAAGCCACTGTCGGCCTGGGCGGCGAGCGCGCTTCGCAGCATGCCGAGCCTGAACATCTGCGGGGTCTGCGCCAGCCATTTGTCCGAGCGGTCCACGGTGGTGGCCACGCGTCCCTCGCGTTCGGTCTTCAACGTGTCGGGCAGCTTGAGTGCGAGCAGCCCGCCCACCGGGTCGCCCTCGCAGGCGCTGATCAGCGCCTCGATCTGCTGCGGTGTGATCAGGCATCGCGCCGCGTCGTGCACCAGCACCCAGTCGTCGTCGGCCGCGCCTCTGGCGCTCAAGGCATCCAGTCCGTTGTACACGCTGTGCGCACGGGTCGCGCCGCCACAGCGCGCGAGCCGCAGATCGGGCTGATCGACGCTCAGGAAGCGGTCGTCCGGCGCCACCACCAACACCGTCTGCTCGATGCGGGGAGCCGCGCTGAACGCTGCCAGGGTGTGCAGCACCATGGGCAGGCCGGCGACGGTCTGGTACTGCTTGGGGCCAGCGGTGCCCGCGCGCGAGCCGGTGCCGGCACAAGGCAGCAGCGCGTGGCAGCGCACAGAGGTCGGGGTGTTTTGGAAAGCACTCATGATCGGTCCGGGCATTCTAGAATCCCCCACTTCACCCCCCTGTCCCAACGACCGGGGGGTTTTCGTCATTTGCGACTGAATCCATGGACCTGCCCAAGCTCAAACCCGGCCAACGTTTCCACCTGCCCCGTCCCGTCGGCGCGGCCGATGCCCTGCTGCTCGCGCAACTGGCGGCGCGCGAGAAAGCCGCTGGCAGGCCCGTAGCCATCGTGACCGCCGACGCGACCGATGCGCAGCGCCTGATGGACGAAATGGCGTTCTTCTCGCCCGAACTGCGCTGCGCCCTCTTCCCCGACTGGGAGACCCTGCCCTACGACGCCTTCTCGCCGCACCAGGACCTGATCTCCGAACGCCTGGCCACGCTCTGGCGCATCCAGCAGCGTGACAAGGACACCGGTGCCGACGTGGTGCTGGTGCCCGCCACCACGGCGCTGTACCGGCTGGCGCCACCCTCGTTTCTGGCGGGCTACACCTTCCAGTTCAAGGTCAAGCAGAAGCTCGATGAAGCGAAGCTCAAGGGCCAGCTCACGCTCGCCGGCTACAGCCATGTGACGCAGGTGGTGAGTCCCGGCGAATACGCGGTGCGCGGCGGCCTGATCGACCTCTTCCCCATGGGCTCGCAGGTGCCCTACCGCGTCGACCTGTTCGATGACGAGATCGACTCGATCCGCACCTTCGACCCCGACAGCCAGCGCAGCCTCTACCCAGTGCCCGAGGTGCGGTTGCTGCCCGGCCGCGAATTCCCGATGGACGAGCCGGCGCGCGCGCGCTTCCGCAGCCGCTGGCGCGAATTGCTTGAAGGCGACCCGACCAAGAGCCGCATCTACAAGGACATGGGCAACGGCGTGGCCACCGCCGGCATCGAGTACTACCTGCCCCTGTTCTTTGAAGAGACCGCCACGGTCTTCGACTACCTCGGCGTGCAAGCCACGGTGGTGCTGCACGGCGACCTGGAGCCCGCCTTCCAGCGCTTCTGGCGGGACACGCAGGACCGGTACCGCCTGGTCAAGGGCGACCCCGACCGCCCCGCCCTGCCGCCCGAGAGCCTGTTCCTGTCGATAGAGCAGTTCTACGGCGAGGCCAATGCGCATGCCCAACTGGCGATCCGGCCCGCGGTGGAAGACATCGCCGACAACGCGTTCGCGCAGAAGCTGGGCGAGCTGGCCGCGGTGCGTGGTGCCGAAGACCCGCTGTCGCGCCTGCACGGCCACATCCGCAACACCGCCCACCGGGTGCTGCTGCTGGCCGAGAGCGACGGACGGCGCGAGAGCCTGCTGGATTTCCTGCGCGCCAGTGGCCTGAACCCGCCGGCCTTCGATTCGCTGGCCGAGTTCCAGACCAGCGACGAGAAGGTCGGCATCGCCACCGCGGGCCTGACAGTGGGCTTCTCCTGGCTGGAAGCCGGCATCGACTTCGTCACCGAGACCGAACTGTTCGCCGCCGGCCCGACCACGCGCCGACGCAAGAAGCAGGAACAGGTCAGCGACGTCGATGCGCTGATCAAGGACCTGAGCGAGCTCAACGTGGGCGACCCGGTGGTGCACAGCGCGCACGGCATCGGGCGCTACCGCGGGCTCATCAACATGGACATGGGCGACAAGAACCCCGACGGCACGCCCGCGCTGCAGGAATTCCTGCACCTGGAATACGCGGACAAGGCCGTGCTGTACGTGCCGGTGAGCCAGCTCAGCCTGATCGGCCGCTACACCGGCGTGAGCGCCGACGAGGCGCCGCTGCACAAGCTGGGCAGTGGCCAGTGGGAAAAGGCCAAGCGCAAAGCGGCCGAGCAGGTGCGCGACGCCGCCGCCGAGCTGCTGAACATCTACGCCCGCCGCGCCGCGCGCCAGGGCCATGCATTCCGCTTCTCGGCGCAAGACTACGAGATCTTCGCCAACGACTTCGGCTTCGAAGAGACGGCCGACCAGAAGGCCGCAATCCACGCCGTGATCCAGGACATGATCAGCCCGCAGCCCATGGACCGCCTGGTCTGCGGCGATGTGGGCTTCGGCAAGACCGAGGTCGCCTTGCGCGCTGCGTTTGTGGCCGTCACCGGCGGCAAGCAGGTGGCGTTTCTGGCGCCCACCACCCTGCTGGCCGAGCAGCACTACCAGACTCTGGTGGACCGCTTTGCCAAGTGGCCGGTGAAGGTGGCGGAGATGAGCCGCTTCCGCTCACAGAAGGAAATCACCGCTGCGATGAAGGGCATCAACGACGGCAGCGTGGACATCGTGGTCGGCACCCACAAGCTGCTGTCGGAGAAGACCCAGTTCAAGAACCTGGGTCTGCTCATCATTGACGAGGAACACCGCTTCGGCGTGCGCCACAAGGAGGCGATGAAACAGCTGCGCGCCGAGGTGGACGTGCTCACGCTGACGGCGACGCCGATCCCGCGCACGCTGGGCATGGCGCTCGAAGGCCTGCGCGACCTGTCGGTGATCGCCACCGCGCCGCAGCGCCGCCTGGCGATCAAGACCTTTGTGCGCAACGAGGGCACGGGCGTGATTCGTGAAGCCGTGCTGCGCGAGCTCAAGCGCGGCGGCCAGGTCTATTTCCTGCACAACGAGGTCGAGACGATCGAGAACCGCAAGCAGAAGCTCGAAGAAATCCTGCCCGAAGCGCGCATCGCCATCGCGCACGGCCAGATGCCCGAGCGCGACCTGGAGCGCGTGATGCGCGACTTCGTGGCGCAGCGCTACAACCTGCTGCTGTGCTCGACCATCATCGAGACCGGCATCGACGTGCCCACGGCCAACACCATCGTGATGAGCCGCGCCGACAAGTTCGGCCTGGCCCAGCTGCACCAGCTGCGCGGCCGCGTCGGCCGCAGCCACCACCAGGCCTACGCCTACCTGCTGGTCCCGGACATCGAGGGCCTGACCAAGCAGGCCGCGCAGCGGCTGGACGCGATCCAGCAAATGGAGGAACTCGGCAGCGGCTTCTACCTGGCCATGCACGACCTGGAGATCCGCGGCGCCGGCGAGGTGCTGGGCGAAAACCAGAGCGGCAACATGCTCGAGGTCGGCTTCCAGCTCTACAACGAGATGCTGAGCGAGGCCGTCAAGGCGCTCAAGGCAGGGCGCGAGCCGGACCTGCTGTCGCCCCTGTCGGTGACCACCGACATCAACCTGCACGCCCCCGCCCTGCTGCCCAACGACTACTGCGGCGACGTGCACCTGCGCCTATCCTTCTACAAGAAGCTCGCCACGGCCAAGACGGCCGACCAGGTCGACGGCCTGCTCGAAGAAATCGTGGACCGCTTCGGCAAGCTGCCACCGCAGACGCAGACCCTGATCGATGTGCACCGTCTGCGCGTGCTTTCAGCTCCTTACGGCGTGGTCAAGGTCGATGCCGCGCCGGGTGTCATCAACATCACGTTCCGCCCCAACCCGCCGATCGAGCCGATGCGCATCATCGAGCTCATCCAGAAGAACCGGCACATCAAGCTGGCCGGCAACGAGAAGCTGCGCATCGAGCGCGCCCTGCCCGAGGTCAAGGACCGGGTGCAGATGGTGCGCGACGTGCTGCGCTCGCTGGGCCAGCCGCTGAAGACGGAAGCCACTGCCGGCGCGGCTTGATCTGCATCAAAAACAGGAGCAGCACCGGCCGACGTTCACCAGCCGTTCACACAGCGGCGACCAGACTTCAACACAGAGGCTCCAGCATCGGAGCTTTCAACTTGAAGGAAGAAAACAATGAACCTGTCCGCCCAACGCCCCTGGATCACGCCCGTCGTCATGGGCGCCTTTTTGCTGTCCGCCGTCACCGGCGTGCTGATGTTCTTCCACCTCGACTCGGGCCTGAACAAGACCGCCCACGAATGGCTGAGCTGGGCCATGGTGATCGGGGTCGGCCTGCACGTGCTGCTGAACATGCCCGCGTTCAAGCGCTACCTGAAACAGACCACCGGCCGGGTGGTGATCGGTGCGTTCGCCCTGGTCCTGGCCCTGAGCTTCATTCCGGCGGGGGGCAGCAGCGGCAGCGAGCCCGGCTTCGCGCCGCCGGTGCGTGCACTGGCCAAAGCCCCGATCAGCGTGCTGGCCCAGGTCGCCGGCACCAGCACCGAGGACCTCAAGGCCAAGTTGCAGGCCCAGGGCCTGACCGTCACCAGCGACCAGCAGTCGGTGGCCGATCTGGTGGGGCCGGACCTGCGCAAGCAGATCGGCACCATCTCCAAGGTGCTGCCGGCGGCCAAGTCCTGATCGGGGCGTCGTCCCGGCTCCCGCGATAATTCCGGGATGACTTCCTCCATCGAATTCGCCCCCGGCCTGACCGTGCAGGGCGTCCAGCCGCCCCTGAACCTGCGCGACTTCAAACTGATCGCGTTCGACATGGACTCCACGCTGATCAATATCGAATGCGTGGACGAGATCGCCGACGCCGCGGGCCGCAAGGCCGAAGTGGCGGCGATCACCGAGGCCGCGATGCGCGGCGAGATCACCGACTACAAGGAGAGCCTGCGCCAGCGCGTCGCCCTGCTCAAAGGCGTGACCGAGGAACACCTGGCACACGTCTACCGCTCGCGCCTGCGCCTGAACCCCGGTGCGGCCGAGCTGGTGCTGGCCTGCAAGGCCGCCGGGCTGAAGGTGCTGCTGGTCAGCGGCGGCTTCACCTACTTCGCCGAGCGCCTGCGCGACCGCCTGGCGCTCGATTTCGCGCGCAGCAATCAGTTGGAGATCGTGAACGGCCAACTCACCGGCCGCATGCTGGACCAGAGCTGGGGCGACATCTGCGACGGCGCGATGAAGAAGGAAACCCTGCTGCGCACCTGCAGCCTGATCGGCTGCTCGCCGGCGCAGGCCATCGCCATGGGCGACGGCGCCAACGACCTGGAGATGATGGGCGTGGCAGGCCTGTCGGTGGCCTACCGCGCGAAGCCCAAGGTGCGCGCCCAGGCCAAGGTGGCCATCGACATGGGCGGGCTGGATCGCCTGCTCGAACTGTTCCACGCATGAGCTTGTCCAGCCGCCTACGTGCGTGGGCGGCGGGCCTGCGGCGCGACTGGAAGCGCCACTTGGGCACGCTCGCGCTGTTCGCGGGTGTGCTGCTGGCGGTGCAGCTCTGGCAGACGCGCGATGTGGCCGGTGGCCCGCTGCCCGGTGCGGCGTTGGACGCACCGCTGGCGGTGCTGGCGGGCGGCGGCGCGCGGCCCAGCAGCCTGCGCGCCGAGATCGCCGCGCTGCAAGCGGCTCACCCCGGCCGGAACATCGGCCTCTACGTCTGGGCCGACTGGTGCCCGATCTGCAAGACCATCCAGGGCACGGTGAACGGCCTGACGCAGGACCACCCGGTGATCACCGTCGCCATGCAGTCCGGGCCGCCCGAGAAGGTGTCCCGCTATATGGCCTCGCGCGGCCTGGCCTGGCACACCGTGGTCGATCCGCAGTCGGCCATCCCGGGCGCGCTGGGCTTCGGCGCCGTGCCGGCCTTTGCCGTGATCACGCCAACAGGCGAGCTGCGCTGGCCGACCGTGGGCCTGACCAGCGGCTGGGGGCTGCGGGTGCGCCTCTGGCTGGCGCGCTGACGCGCCCCGCCCCCCTGGCCGTTCATCAGGCCGGTTCCGGCACGCTCGGCAGGCCGGACAGCGCCATCGCCAGTTCCTTCTCGTCGTATTGCTCGTCCTTGAGTTCGCCCGCGAAGTACTTCTGGTAGGCGGCCATGTCGAAGTGGCCGTGGCCGCAGAGGTTGAACAGGATGGTTTCGCTCTTGCCTTCGCGCTTGCAGCGCAGGGCCTCCTCGATGGCGCCCTTGACGGCGTGGTTGGCTTCGGGCGCCGGCACGATGCCTTCGGCACGCGCAAAGGTCACGCCCGCCTCGAAGCACTGGCCTTGGGTGTAGGCGGTGGCTTCGAGCAGGCCCAGTTCCTTGCAGTGGCTGACCAGCGGCGCCATGCCGTGGTAGCGCAGGCCGCCGGCGTGGAAGCCCGGCGGCGTGAAGGTGCTGCCCAGGGTGTGCATCTTGGTCAACGGCGTCATGTGGCCGGTGTCGCCGAAGTCGTAGGCGTACTTGCCGCGCGTGAGCGACGGGCAGGCCGCCGGCTCGACCGCGACGATGCGCGACTTGCGCCCGCCGCGCAGCGCATGGCCGATGAAGGGAAAGGCGATACCGGCGAAGTTGGAGCCGCCGCCGGTGCAACCCACCACCACATCCGGCCAGGCGTCGGCCATCTGCAGCTGCTCCATGGCTTCCAGGCCGATGATGGTCTGGTGCATCAGCACGTGGTTGAGCACCGAGCCCAGCGCGTACTTGGTGTCCTCGCGCTGCACCGCCAGCTCCACCGCTTCCGAGATCGCGATGCCCAGGCTGCCCGGGTGATCGGGCCGCTGGGCCAGCACGCTGCGGCCGTACTCGGTCTGGTTGGACGGCGACGGCAGGCAGCGCGCGCCGTAGGTCTCCATCACCGCGCGGCGGTAGGGCTTCTGGTCGTAGGACACGCGCACCTGGAACACCAGCACCTCCAGGTCGAACAGCGAGCCCGCGAACGACAGCGAGGTGCCCCACTGGCCAGCACCGGTCTCGGTGGTCAGGCGCTTGACGCCGGCCTGCTTGTTGTAGAAGGCCTGCGGGATCGCGGTGTTGGGCTTGTGGCTGCCGGCGGGGCTGACGCCCTCGTACTTGTAGAAGATCTTGGCCGGGGTGCCGAGCACCTTTTCCAGCCGGTGGGCGCGGTACAGCGGGGCCGGGCGCCAGAGTTTGTAGATGTCGCGAACCGGCTCCGGAATCTCGATCTCGCGTTCGGTGCTGACCTCCTGCAGGATCAGTTCCATCGGGAACAGCGGCGCCAGGTCATCGGGGCCGATGGGCTGCATCGTGCCCGGGTGCAGCACGGGCGGCAGGGCCTTGGGCAAATCGGCCTGAATGTTGTACCAGAACTTGGGCATCTGGCTTTCGTCGAGCAGGTACTTGGTTTGCAGACTCATGGCGGGGCTCCTGAAAGGTGGAACAGGGGTGGACAGCGAACCGGACCATTCTGGAATCAGCCCGCCGCCACAACCATCCGCGAAACGAACGCGGGTATCCGATAAGTGCAAAACCCCGGGTAATCACTAGCATGCGGCGCATGTCTCCGAGCCCTGCCCCGTCCCCGACCCACGCGCCCGCATGGCTGGACCGCAGTGCGCCCGCGGGCGCGGCCTGGGCGCCGCTGTCGGTACTGGCCTCCGACGACCTCGACGAAACGCGCGACCAGATCGCGCGCATCTTCAAGCCGCACGATCTGGCGGTGATCGGCCCTCGGCAGCGCGTGCGCGCCCGCATGCACCACCGCGCGCTCGGCCCTTCGGTGTCGCTCAACCGACTGGCCCACGGCGCCGCGGTGCGCATCGACCCGGACCGGCTGGACGACTTCTTCCTGGTGCAGATGCCGCTGGCCGGCGAGGCGGCGGTGTGGCACCAGAACGCGCGGCACCTCAGCGCCGTGGGCGAAGCGACGGTGATCTCGCCGCAGGACGCGGTGCGCATGGAGTGGTCGTGCCATTGCGACCAGTTCATGCTGCGCATCGACCGCCAGCGGCTGCTGCACGTGGCGGCGGCCATCAGCGGCAGCGAACCGGCCGCCACCTTGCGGCTGGCGCCGCGGCTGGACCTGCGCCAGGGTTCGGGCGCGCACTGGTGGCAGCTGATGCACTACCTTGCCGCGCTGCTGCAGCCGGGCGGTGAGCACCCGTCGACGGGCCTGCACACGGCCATGCTGGAAGACCATGTGCTGGCCATGCTGCTGCGGGTGGCCTGGGCGCCGGCCACGGTGAGCCGGGCGCCCGCCAGCGCAACCGTGCCCCGGCTGCGGCAACTGGAGGACCACATCGAAGCGCACCTGGACCAGCCGCTGACCGTGGCCGACCTGGCGCGGGCGGTCAACAGCAGCGTGCGCCTGGTGCAGCAGCTGTTCGCCCGCGAGCGCGGCACCACGCCCATGGCCCACATCCGCCGGCTGCGGCTGGAACGCGTGCGCCACGACCTGCTGCACCCCGGCCCGGACACCCGCGTGCTGCAGACCGCCGCACGATGGGGTTTTGAGCACCCCGGCCGCTTCGCCGCCGCCTACCAGCAGGCCTACGGCGAAAGCCCCAGCGCCACCCTCGCGCGCAGCCGCTGACCCGGATTTTTTCCTGCTGCCTGCTGGCCTTGAACGCTCAGCGACTGCTCAGCCGCCCGCGCGCTTGACCGTGTGGCCCTGGGCCTTGAGCGCCTCGATCACGCGTTCGACGTGGTCACCCTGCACCTCGATCACGCCATCTTTCACCGTGCCGCCGGTGCCGCAGAGCGTGCGCAGCTGCTTGCCGAGCGCCGCCAGACCCGCCGCATCGAGCAGCGCCCCCTTGACCACGGTCACGGCCTTGCCGCCCCGGCCCTTGGTCTCGCGCGAGACGCGCAGCACGCCATCGCCCTTGGGTACAGCGGGTTCGCCGCAGCGGCAGGCCGCCACCGGCTGGCGGCAGCCGGGGCACATGCGGCCCGATTCGGTCGAATAGACCAGGCCACCGGAAGAAGCTCGTGATTTCATGGGCCGGGATCGTAGCGCGTCGCCGACAATCGCCCCATGCCGTTTTTCTCTCTGGGCCTTGAGCCCGCTCTCGCCCAGCCCGCTGCCAACCTGGGTTTTGCCGCCCCCACCCCGATCCAGACCGAGGCCATCCCGCCGGTGCTTGCCGGCCGAGACCTGCTGGCCAGCGCCCGCACCGGCTCGGGCAAGACCGCCGCCTACGCCCTGCCCCTGCTGCAGCGCTGGCTGGACCGGGCGGACACCGGGCCGCGCCGCACGCGGGCACTCGTGCTGGTGCCCACGCGCGAGCTGGCCGCGCAGGTCGGCGAGGTGCTGCGCTCGCTGGCGCAGGCGCTGCCCCGGCGCCCGAAGCTGGTCGTCGCCTTCGGCGGCGTCTCGATCAACCCGCAGCTGATGGCGCTGCGCGGTGGCGCCGACGTGGTGGTCGCCACCCCTGGCCGTCTGCTCGACCTGGTGGACCACAACGGCCTGCGGCTGGACGCGGTAGACCTCCTGGTGCTCGACGAAGCCGACCGCCTGCTCGACCTGGGTTTCGCCGAAGAACTGGCGCGTGTGCTGGGCCTGCTGCCGGCGCAGCGCCAGAACCTGCTGTTCTCCGCCACCGTGCCACCGGCGGTCGAAACCATGGCGCTGCAGCTGCTGCACGACCCGGTGCGGGTGGACGTGCCGACGCCGGACGACGACGCGGCCGCGCCGCTGGTGCAGCAGCGCGCCTTTGCGGTCGACGAGAAGCGGCGCACCCAGCTGCTGCGGCAGCTGATGAAAACCGAGGGCTGGAAGCCGGTGCTGGTATTTGTGGCCACGCAGTACGCGGCCGAACGCCTGGCCAACAAGCTGCACCACGGCGAGGTCTACGCCACCGCCTTCCACGGCGGACTGAGCCAGGGCGCACGCCAGACCACGCTGGGCGAGTTCAAGGCCGGGCGCTGGGACGTGCTGGTGACGACCGACCTGGCCGCGCGCGGCATCCACATCGACGGTCTGCCGGTGGTGGTGAACTTCGACCTGCCGCGCTCGGCGGTGGACCATGTGCACCGCATCGGGCGCACCGCCCGAGCGGGTCAGGCCGGCCTGGCGGTCAGCTTCGTGACCGCTGCGCAACTGGCGCACTGGCACCTGATCGAGAAGCGCCAGGGCCTGAGCCTGCCGCTGGAAACGGTGGAAGGCTTCGAGCCGACCGAAACGCCGCCACCGCCCGCGCCAGGCAACGGCGGAGTCAAGGGCAAGCGGCCGAGCAAAAAAGACAAGCTGCGCGCACAGGCAGCGAAACCGTAGCCCCCACGCTCCGCCGCTGCGCGGGTCGCTACCCCTTGAGGGGGTGCGTTTCGCCTTGGGGCGGCCCGGCGGCGAAACCGCTTACTCTTCGTCGCTGGTCTGTTCACCGGCAGCTTCGGGCGCCGTACCCGCCGGGCGCGGCTTGCGCACGCCGGGCTTGGCCAGCAGCTCCACATAACACTGCGTGGCGCCGTCCTTGGCCAGCGCGTCCAGCAGGTTCATCAGCTCGCCCGGATGCACCACCTGCGCGCTGTCCTTGTCGGCGCCGAAGCGGCAGTCGAAGTCCCAGAAGTCCGCACCCTCGGGCAGATCGCGGCGGCGTTCGCGCTTCTGGTATTTGCGGATGTCGTGCTTGACGGCGTCGAGCACGCGGTCGGGGTGCTTGCCCTCGGGGCGCAGCGGGTAGGTTTTTCTCATGGATGTCCTTGGGTTGGGTGCGTTCGCCCCGGCAG
The DNA here is from genome assembly GCF_001592285.1 of Hydrogenophaga pseudoflava NBRC 102511. Taxonomy (GTDB): domain Bacteria; phylum Pseudomonadota; class Gammaproteobacteria; order Burkholderiales; family Burkholderiaceae_C; genus Hydrogenophaga; species Hydrogenophaga pseudoflava. Next base: position 137,374 of record NZ_BCWQ01000006.1, read on the forward strand.
GACGTGAAACGGACCCGGATTATGCGGGCAGCACGATGTCGTAGCCGCCTTCGTCCAGGTGGCGGTGCGGGCCGAACACAGCCTCCAGAGCCGCGGCTTCGGCCATCTGCCAGTGCTCCAGCACCGTGCGCTCTTCGACCGTCAGCGCCTCGGGGTCGGGCGTCTCGCCGTGCTGCGCCACGATGCCCAGATAGGCGCGGTAGACCGGCGCCACCAGCGCCGCATCGCCCAGCGCATCCTCCAGCGCATCGCGGAACAGGCGTTCAGCGGCCTGGCGCTGGCCCGGCGGCGTGTCGTCGGGCACGTAGAGCTTGAGGGTGTAGGTCATGGCGGGGCGGCAGGCACAATGCCCGATTATCCCGCGCCGTCCCGACCTCCTGCCCATGAACACCACCCGCACCACACCGAGCAAGGACGACATCGCCCTCCTGCCCGAATTCCCCCGCCTGGGCCTGGACCGCATCGCGCTGGTGAACTCCGCGGTGGCCGCGCGCGAGGCGGTGGCGGCGCTGCGCGACCACGCCCACTGGGGCTTCGACACCGAGAGCAAGCCCACCTTCGTGCAGGGCGAGGTGTCTGACGGGCCGCACATCCTGCAGCTGGCCACGACGGAGCGGGCCTGGGTGTTCCAGCTGCACGACCCCGCCAGCCGCGACCTGGCCGCGCAGGTGATGGCCGAGGCCGGACACAGCAAGGCCGGCTTCGGTCTGGGCGACGACACCAAGCGCATCCGCGCCAAGCTGGGCGTCGAGCCGGTCGGGGTGATCGAGCTCAACCACCTGTTCCGCGCGAGCGGCTACCGCAAGGACATGGGCGTCAAGGGCGCGGTGGCGGTGCTGTTCGGGCAGCGCTTCATCAAGTCAAAGAAAGCCGCCACCTCCAACTGGGCCAACCCGCGCCTGACCGAGGGCCAGCTCATCTACGCGGCCAACGACGCCTGGGCCGCGGCCGTGGTGCACGAGGCGCTCAGGACCCGCGCGCCTTAGGCGGCCGGCTGTGGCGCAGCGGCGTGAGCAGCTCATCCAGGCCGTTGTGGTCGATTTCGTGCATCAGGGCGATCAAGCGCCCCAGCTCGCCCTTCGGGAAACCCTCGCGCGCGAACCAGTTGAGGTAGTGCCCCGGCAGGTCGGCAATCGCCCGGCCCTTGTACTTGCCATAGGGCATCTCTACGGTCAGCAAGCGCTCCAGCTCGGTCGGGTTCATGTCGCGGCGTGCGCACGGTCCAGCCAGTCGCGCACCGTGCGGTTGAACTGTTCGGGCTTCTGCTTCATGAGCCAGTGCCCGGCGTCCAGGCCATGGGCCGCGCTGCCCGGCGTGGTGGCGAGTTGCGCCAGCCAGCGCGCGGAATGGAACATGAACGGCTTGCGCTTGCCGAAGAAGAACAGCGTGGGCAGCGTCGGGCCGAACACCTTGTCGACCCGCGCCACGCCGCGCAGGCCACCCAGCGTGCCAAACCACTGCATCGCGTAGGGGTAGTTCATCTGCCAGGCGATTTCGGCCGCAGGGGTGCGACAGCCGATGGTGCGAGCCATCCAGCGCGTCATGCGGTTGGCCAGACCAGGCAGCAGTGGCCCTAGCTTCCAGGCGACGGCCAGCCAGAGCTGGTAGCCCGCGATCATGGCCTTTTCTTTGGCGGTCAACGACTTCAGGTAAGCGCCGGTGTTGGTGTCGCCGATGTCGGCGGCCACCACCCGGGACACCCGGTCCGTGTGCCGCGCGGCATATTCATAGCCAAAGAAGCAGCCCCAGTCGTGCAGCATCAGGGTCACCTTCTGATAGGGGCTGACCTCATCGACGATGGCCGCCACCAGTTGGCACATCTGATCCACCGACACCGGGCGCGGCGGCCGGCCCAGGTCGTAGCCCGGCAGCGCGAAGCGCACGCAGCGGTAGCCGTCCCGGAGCGCTGCCACCGACTCGTCCCACAGCGCGGGCGAATCGGGCCAGCCGTGCAGCATGACCACGGTCGGTCCTTCGCCGTCGATCAGGACCTTGATGTCCTGCACGGTCAGCGTCTGCGTCATGTCGCGGTCTCCTCGGGTGATTCGAGCGGGCGATGGTAGCTTGGCGCAGATCAAGGGCGGTCGCGCCCGCGTCACCGACAATAGCGCCCGCCATGCACCGCACCATCTTCACCACCCCGGTGATCGCTCCCCTGCTGCGAGCCCTGTCGAGCGGCTTCCTGCGGCTCACCGGCTGGACCGTCGAAGGCCACCTGCCGCCCAGTGCCGCCAAGAGCGTCTTCATCGCCGCCCCGCACACCAGCAACTGGGATCTGCCCTACACCCTGATGGTCGCATTCGCGCTGCGCCTGAACCCCTACTGGATGGGCAAGGCCAGCATCTTCCGCTTCCCTTTTGGTGGCCTGATGCGCTGGCTCGGCGGCATCGCGGTCGACCGCTCGAAGTCCAACAACCTGGTCGCTGCCTCGGCCCAGGCGATCCAGGATGCCGACGGCCCGCTGCAGCTGATCGTGCCGCCCGAGGGCACCCGCAGCAAGACGCGTTACTGGAAGACCGGCTTCTACTACATCGCCACCACTGCGCAGGTGCCGATCATCCTGGCCTACATGGACTACGCGACCAAACGCAGTGGCCTGGGTCCGGTGTTCGAGCCGACAGGCGACATCGACGCCGACATGGTGCGCATCAAGGCGTTCTACCAGCCGTTCCAGGGCAAGAACGCCACCCAGTTCACCGGCGAATGAGCCGCACGACCTGTAACACGACTACAAAAGGTTTCATGAGAATAGGCGAAACCTTCCCGCAAATTGGGTAATCTGGCCGGGTGAGCCGCCAGCATTCCGTCTTCCAAGGGCCTCTGTCCACCCTCTCGACTCTGTCCAGCACCTTGCGTGAAGGCCTGGGGTCGCTGCTGGGCGTCGAGAAGGTCCGCCACAACGACGCCGACGTGGCGCGCATCCGCCTTGCCATGCTGCGCCTGCATGGTGAGGACGGGCGCCTGAACAACCCCCGGCTGCACCAGCGGCTGCAACACACCCGCGATGCGGAAGGCCTTTGGTATGCACGGGCCGAGCTGTACGCCGATCTCTGCCAGCGCCACAACGAACCGCACGCGATCCGCGCGCTGGAATCGCTGCGCCCCATGTTCCGGGGCACCCTGCCCGACAGCCTGCTCCGGTCCCGGATGCCCGGGGCCTGAGCCCGCCGGCGGCAGACCCCGCGGCCTATCCGCCGGCAATCAGGCTCAGACGGCAGAACCCAGCCGGCCCACGCCTTCTTCGATCTTGTCCAGCCCCACCGTCGCAAACGACAGGCGCAGGGTCGCGTGGTCGGGGTTGTTCGCGTAGAACGGCGCACCCGGCACAAAGGCCACGCCCTTTTCGATGGCTCGTTTGGCCAGCTCACCGCCATCGGCCACCTTGCCGCCCGCGCCCGTGAGGCGGGCCCAGACAAACAGACCACCCTGGGGCTGCACGAACTCAATCGCGTCGCCCAGTTCGCGGCGCAGGGCGTTGCCCATGGTGGCGGCGCGTTCGGCGTAGACCGCGCGCACCTTGGCCAGGGTGGCGGGCATGCGGCCGGCCTTGAGGTACTGTGCGGCGGTGGCCTGGGCGAAGGTGCTGGTGTGGGCGTCGCTGAACTGCTTGCACATGGTGGCCTTGGCCAGCAGTTCGGCCGGGCCGACCATCCAGCCCACGCGCAGGCCGGGGCTCAGCACCTTGGACAGCGAGCCGCAGTGCACCAGGCGCTCGCGGCTGCCGGGCACGCTGGCGCTCAGGGCCAGCAGGCTGGGCGGTGGCGCGTCGCCGAAGTACAGGTCGCCGTAGGGGTCGTCTTCCACCACCAGCACGTTGTGCTGCACCGCCAGTTCCAGCACGCGCTTGCGGCGCTCCAGGCTCAGCATGGCGCCGCTGGGGTTGCCGAAGGTGGGAATCAGGTAGATGAATTTGGGCTTGTGCTCCACGATGAGCTGTTCGAGTCGGTCGGTGTCCACGCCCTGCCCGTCCACCGGTGCCGTCACGAGTTGGGCGCCGTACAGGCGGAAGCACTGGATGGTGGCCAGGAAGGTCGGGCCTTCGACGATCACCTTGTCGCCGGGGGAAATGAGGGTCTTGCCCAGCAGATCCAGCGCCTGCTGGCTGCCGGTGGTGACGATCAGGTTCTCGGGCGCCACGCCCTGGTTGCCCTTGCTGGTCATGAAAGCGGCGAGCTGTTCGCGCAGCGGGTTGTAGCCCTCGGTCGCGCCGTACTGCAGGGCGCCCCCGGCTTCTTCGGTCAGCGCAGCATTGACGGCTTCGCGGATGCCGTCCACATCGAACATCGCGCTGTCGGGAAAGCCCCCGGCAAAGCTGATGATGCCGGGCCTGCCCAGCAGCTTGAAGAGTTCGCGGATGGCGGAGGTTTCGACGTTGTTCAGGCGGTCGGCAAACGGAATGGCAAAGCTCATGCGAATGTCTCTGAAGAGGAATGGAAAGGTGGCGAAATGGTAGCGCCCTGCCCGGAACTACACTGCGCAACATGACACCCGCGCAGATCGAGACATTCTTCGCCACCCTCCAGGCCGCCAACCCGCAACCCGTCACCGAACTCGAATACACCAGCGTGTTCGAGCTGCTGGCCGCCGTGTTGCTCTCGGCCCAGGCCACCGACGTGGGGGTCAACAAGGCCACGCGCAAGCTGTTCCCGGTCGCCCATACGCCGCAGCAGATCCTGGACTTGGGCCTCGAAGGCCTGGAGTCCTACATCAAGACCATTGGCCTGTACCGCAGCAAAGCGAAACACCTGATGGAGACCTGCCGCATCCTGGTGGAGCGCCACGGCGGCCAGGTGCCGCGCACGCGCGAGGCACTCGAAGCCCTGCCCGGCGTGGGCCGCAAGACGGCGAACGTGGTGCTCAACGTGGCCTTCGGCGAACCGACCATGGCGGTGGACACACACATCTTCCGCGTCGGCAACCGCACCGGCCTGGCGCCGGGCAAGACGCCGCTGGCGGTGGAGCAGCAGCTGCTCAGACGCATCCCGGCCAGGTACCTGGTGGACGCCCACCACTGGCTGATCCTGCACGGGCGCTATGTCTGCCAGGCGCGCAAGCCGCTGTGCCACCAGTGCGCCGTGTCGGCCTGCTGCGACTTCAGACCCAAGACGACGGGCTGAGGCCCGCCTGCCCAGGTACCGGCGCTCACAGCAGTGCCTGCGTGAGCGCGTGCAGCAGCAGCCCCACCAGCGCGCCCACCAGGGTGCCGTTGATGCGGATGAACTGCAGGTCGCGCCCGATGTGCTCTTCCAGCACGCGGCTCATGTCCTGCGCATCCCAGACCTGCACGCGCTGCGCCACGAAGCCGACGATGGCTTCGCGGCTGGCCTCCAGCACGCGCAGCAGCACCTGGTGCGCCTGCGTGTTGAGCCAGTCGCGCAAGGAATCATCGGCCAGCAGTTGCCGGCCCGCCGCCTGCGCCACCTGCGCGCAGCGGGCTCCCAGGTCGGACTCGGGCCGGGCCGCTTCCTCGCGCAGGCGCTTCAACACCTCGTGCCACCAGGCCTCGATCGGCTGACTCCACTGCGGCTGGTCCAGCCAGGCATCGCGCCAGACCGCCACCCGCTGTTGCCAGTCGGCATCGGTCTGCAGGCGCTCGATGGCGTCGGCCATCCAGTCGTCGAAACGGCGGCGCAACTCGTGCGCCGGGTCGGCCGCCACGTCGGAGAGCGTGTGCGTGAGCGCGGCCACCAGCTTGCGCGTGGCCAGGCGGGCAGCCATCTGGTCGAGTCCGACGTACTTGAGCTCCTTGAGTTCCCGCGCGATGCGATCGGTGAGCTGCTCCTGCACCGACGCCTGCTCCGCCCATCGCGCCATCTGCTGCAGCAGACCGTCCAACCACTGCTGGTGATGCCCGTCGCGGGTGAGCGCGGCCAGCGCCTGACCGCCCAGTGTGGCCACATCCACCTGCCGCAACAGACGCTGCGCCAGGCCGGCGATCCATTGCCGGACATCGCTCTGGTCCAGGGCGCCGAGCACGGCGGGGGTGGCCTGCTGCACCCAGCGCCCCACCCGCTGGGCCGATTCGGCCTGTTCCAGCCACTGTCCCAGCTCTCGCGCCAGGTCCCAGCGCGCCAGCATGGGCTGCACATGCTCGGCGGTGAGGAAGTGCGTGCCGAGAAACCGCGCCAGCTGCGCGCCCAGACGGTCCTTGTTGGACACGATGATCGCCGTGTGCGGTATGGGCAGTCCCAGCGGATGGCGGAACAGGGCGACGACCGCAAACCAGTCGGCCAGCGCCCCCACCATCGCGGCCTCGGCCGCTGCCGCGACATAGCCCCATGCGACGTGGCGCGGCTCCATCAGCGTGGCGCCCACGTACACCCCGGCCGCCAGCAGCAGCAAACCCAGCGCCAGTGCCTTCATGCGGTCGACCGGGCTGAACGACGCGAAACGGGAACCATCCATAGGCCCGAGTGTGCCCTCTCCCGGCGGACCTGCGCCTCAGACCTCGAGCACCATCCATTCGCCCGGCTGTGGTGCTTCACGCGGCCATTGAGCGGCCGATACGACGGGTCGGCGCCCGTACTGCGCCACACAGATCACCGACCGGATCACGCCCGCGTGGGTGATCCACAGCGCCTCGCCGCCCTCGCCCACGGCCCCGCGGGTGTCGTCCAGCGCGTCGGCCACCCGGTCCATCAGCTCGTGCACGCTCTCGGCGCCGCCGAAGCGGTGCAGGGCGAAGTCGGCCATCCAGGTGTCGAACGCGGTGCGGGGCACGGCGTCCCAGGCGATCTGCTCCCAGGTGCCGAAGTCCATCTCGCGGATGCGAGGGTCGGTCTGTGCCACGCCCAGGTCGGGGCGGTGCGCCCGCAAGGCCTGGTGCAGCTGCTGCGCCCGCCCCAGGTCCGACACCCGCACCGGCAGGCCGATCGGCAGCAGCGGTGCGATGGCCTGCGCCGCCTCGGCGGTCAGGGCCTGGTCGGCCGGCACGTCGCTGGCGCCGTAGCACAGGCCCGGCGGCAGCACCACCCGTGCATGGCGCAGCAGCCAGAGCTTCATGGCGCCGCGGCGGGGAGGGACAGCGACAGCGCGAACAGGAACGCGACCTCGCTCACCTGCTGCGTGGCGCCCAGCCCGTCACCCGTGAAACCCTGCAGCCGCCGGCGCAGCAGCCGGCCCATCCACAGCAGCCCCAGCAGCGCGCCCAGCACCGCCTGCGCCCAGCGCACCGACGGCAGCAGCGCCACCACCAGGCCCATGGCCAGCGCCCACCATAGCACACCCACAACCAGCGCGCCGCGCCCGATGCTCTCGGCCAGCGGCTTGGATTTGGAACTCGGCGTGTCGCCCACGTGCTGCATCGTGTGGATGACGAACAGCGGCATCAGGCGCGAGGTGACGTGGCCGGCGAACAGCGCCACCGCGGCCAGCAGCGCCCCGCCCGACTGCGCGATCAGGGCCAGCACCGCCACCTTCGAGAACAGCGCCAGCACCAGCGCAATCGCCCCGAAGCTGCCGATGCGCGAGTCTTTCATGATCTCCAGCGCGCGCTCGCGGTTCGACGAGCCACCCAGGCCATCGGCCAGGTCGGCCAGCCCATCCTCGTGGAACGCGCCGGTCAGCAGCACGCTGAACACGGTGCTCAGCAGCGCCGCCACCCAGGGCGCAGCGGGCTGCGCCGGCAGCCACCACCAGATCGCGGCAAACAACGCCGCGGTGGGCAGCCCCACCACCCAGCCCACGCCGGGGAAATGCGCCGCGCTGGCGCGCAGCATGGCCGGCGAAAAACCCACCCAGTCCGCCAGCCGTCCCGTGACGGGGATGCGGGTGAAAAACTGGACAGCGATCAGAAAGTGACGGATGAAGGCCATGCCCTCAGCGTACCGCCGTTTCGGCGCTGTCCTGCCGCGACACGCCGGCCGAATCGAAGCTGGCCATCTCGCGCAGGATGGCGCAGGCGCTCATCAGCAGCGGCCAGGCCAGCGCGGCGCCGGAACCTTCGCCCAGGCGCAGGCCCAGGTCCAGCAGCGGCTCGGCCTTGAGGTGCGCCAGCATCAGCGCGTGACCACGCTCGCCCGACTGGTGGGCGAACACGCAGCGCTGCAACACGGCGGGTTGCAGTGCGCTGGCCACCAGCACGGCCGAACTGGCGATGAAGCCGTCGACCACGATCACGCGCCGCTCGGCCGCGGCCTGCAGCACCGAGCCGACCATGGTGGCGATCTCGAAACCACCGAAAGCGGTCAGTGCGTCCAGCGGGGCTTTCGCATCCGGGTGGCGCGCCAGCACCTGGCGCAGGATGCCGATCTTGCGCTGCACCGCGGGAGCGTCCAGCCCGGTGCCCGCGCCCGTGCAGTCCACGATGTCGAGCCCGGCCAGGCGGCTCATCAGCAGTGAGGCCGCCGAGGTGTTGCCGATGCCCATCTCGCCCAGCAGCAGCGCGTTGCCCGGCAGGTCCTTCACCAGCGCGGCGCCGCTGGCGATCGCGACATTGCACTGGGCGGCGCTCATCGCCGGGCCCTCCAGCGCGTCGGCGGTGCCGGGCGCCACCTTGTTGATGACCAGGCCGGGTCGCGGCGCAAAGTCGTGCCGCACACCGCAGTCGACCACCGTGAGGCCGATGCCGTTCTGGCGGGCCAGCACGCTCACCGCCGCGCCGCCGGCCAGGAAGTTCTCGACCATCTGCCAGGTCACGTCGCTCGGGTAGGCCGAGACGCCGCGTGCGGCCAGGCCGTGGTCACCCGCGAACACCACCAGCTGCGGGTCCCGCAGCTCGGGCGCCTCGCTGCCCAGGATGAGGCCGATGCGCTGCGCCAGGCGCTCGATCTGGCCCAGGGAGCCGACCGGCTTGGTCTTGTTGTCCAGCAGGTGCTGCAGGCGCGCGGCCAGCTCGGTCTGGGTGACGTCGTCGAGGACGGGGATTGGGAAATGCATGGTTCAGTCCTTGTGAATGAGGGCATCGAGCACACCGGGCTCGACATGTTGTTCAAGAAAATCAGCCAGCCCGTCGAACACGGTGTCCAGCGTGGGCACACGGGCGCCGAACAGCGCGCGCAGCACCGCCGGGTCTTCGAACAGGCCGTGCAGGTAGCAGCCCAGCACGTTGCCCGCCGCGTTCTGCCAGGCCAGGCCGGGCATCACTTCGCGGGCGATGTCGCCCTTGGCGGCCATGGCCGGGTGCTGCGCGGTCTGCCCGTGGTGGATTTCGTAGCCGGCGGCGGTGACACCCGAGAGCGCCTGCCACGCGCCACCAAGTTCACCGAACGCCGCCGTCGTCCGGCGCACGGTTTTCTCGGCGTCGAAGGCCGTCACCAGCGGCAGCAGGCCCAGGCCGGGTGCGTTGCCGTCGATGCCATGGGTGTCGATCAGCGCCTCGCCCAGCACCTGCAGCCCGCCGCAGATGCCCAGCACCGCCCGGCCCTGTGCCGCGTGATGGGCCACGGCCTGGTCCAGCCCCTGCGCGCGCAGCCAGGCCAGGTCGGCCGCGGTCGATTTGGAACCGGGCAGTACGATCCAGTCCGCGCCCGCGCAGTCGGCCGGCGTGCGCGCCCAGACCAGGCGCACGCCCGGCACGTTCTTGAGCGGCTGGAACTCGTCGAGGTTGCTGATGCGCGGCCAGGCAATCACAGCGATGGTGGTCTGCACCGCACCCGCCACGCGTGTCTTGTCATCGAAGACGCCATCTTCCTCGGGCAGGCCGTGCTGCCACCACATGGGCAGCGTTGCCACCACCGGCACGCCGGTCAGGTCTTGCAGCATCTGCGGCGCGGGCGCCAGCAGGCTGGCGTCGCCCCGGAACTTGTTGAGCACGAAGCCTTTGATGAGTGCACGCTCGTCCTCGGGCAGCAGGGCCCAGGTGCCGTAGAGGTGGGCGAAGGCGCCGCCGCGGTCGATGTCGGTCACCAGCAGGCAGCGCGCGTCGGCGTGGCGCGCGACGCGCATGTTCACGATGTCGCTGGCGTGCAGGTTGATCTCGGCCGGCGATCCCGCGCCTTCGATCACTACCACGTCGTTTTCTTCGCGCAGCGCGTCCAGCGCCGCCGCGATGTGCGGCCAGACGGTCTCGCTGCGGCCGCGCCAGGGCATGTCGCTGAGTGCGCGGTGCACCTCGCCCATCAGCACCACCTGGCTGCGCGTGTCGGCCTCTGGCTTGAGCAGCAGCGGGTTCATGCGGACGTCTGGGTCGGCTTTCGCGGCGAGCGACTGGAAGTACTGGGCGCTTCCTATCTCGCCTTGTGCACCCGCCACCCCGGCCACCACCCGCGCGTTGTTGCTCATGTTCTGCGCCTTGAAGGGCGCCACCTTGAGGCCTTGGCGGGCGTAGTGGCGGCACAGCGCCGTCGTCAGCCAGCTCTTGCCGGCGCCGCTGGTCGTGCCCAGCACCATCACACACACCGCAGTCATTCCGATGTCTCCACGTTCGTTTCGAGCGCACACAAGGCGGCGTCCAAAGCGGCCAACGTCTCAGGGCGCTGCGCGCTCAGGCGCCACCAGCCCGGCAGGCCGAACGAGGTGGCATCGCGCAGCTTGATGCACCGCTCACGCAAAGCGGCGGCCTCGATGGGTTGCGGCGGCCGGGCACAGCCGTAGGCGGTGTCGCTGGGCGCGCAGGTCCAACCGTGTGCTGCCAGCGTGGCGCGCAGGGCACCTGCCCAGTCGGCCAGCGTGTGGCGGCTCGCGGCCACCCAGTCTTGCACCCCGGACGTGGTCCAGGCCAGCAGCATGGCCTCACCGTGCGCACCGATGGGCCAGGACGCAGCGAGCGCGTCCAGTTCGGCGACGTCGGCGTGCGCACCCAGCGGCGCAATGGCGTAGGCCGCGCGCACACCCGTCATGCCCAGGGCCTTGTTGGGCGACCAGAGCTGCCACACGCGGTCGAGTTGCGCAGCATCCAGCGCACTGTGCCCCCGCAGCCGCAGCGGTGCGTAGGCACGGTCCAGCACCACCGTGCGCGGCGTGTGGTTCAACAGGGCCCGCACCACCTCGGCCGATTCGCCCTGCCCCAGCGGGCTGCCGGGGTCGCAGAGCCAGGCCAGCGGTGCCTGCCCGGGATCGTTCACCCGTTCCAGCCCCCAGGCCGACGCCGCATGGGCGTAGTCGCCGTAGGCATGCGGCGGCGTCCAGAAACGGCGGTCGCCCAGGCGCCAGCGCCAGGCTGTCAGGCGCTGAACGCATTCGCTGGCGCTGGCGGCCAGCAGCACGCGCCAGGGCGCCACGCCGTGCAGGTCTGCCAGCGCGGCGCGCAGCCGGGTGTAGGCCGGGTCGGGGTAGTGCACGGCATCCGCGCGTTGCACCGCCTGCAGCGCCATCGGGCACGGCCCGCAGGCGTTGGCGTTGCTGGAAAAGTCCCAGCGCGCGACGCCCTGGGCGTCCGGCCCACCGTGGAAGCGCGCCGTCATGGCTGGCCCCCCAGCGACAAAGCCAACACACCGCCCGCCAGCAGCGCCAGCACCGCCACCACCTGTCCACAGCGTCGCAGCGCGCGCGCCGTGTCGGTGGCCAGCGGCGCCCTGCCCTGGCCGTTGAGTTCGTACACGTCGGGTTTGGCCAGCCGGATGCCCAGGCCCACGGCCAGCGCGCCCATGGGCCAGCCGCCGTTGGGCGACGGCGTGAGGCCGGCGTTGGCGGCCACGGCCGACCATCCGCGGCCCATGGCTGGGAGCGCGATCAGCAGCGCGGTGAGGCGCGCCGGCAGCCAGGACAGTGCGTCGTCCACCCGGGCGGCCCACTTGCCGGCCCAGGTCCAGTCGCGGCCACCGCGCTCGCCCCGGTAGCCCCACATGGCGTCGGCCGTGTTGGCGAAGCGGTAGAGCGCTGCGCCCGGCAGGCCGGCGACAGCGAACCAGAACAGCGGCGCCACCACCGAGTCGTTGAGGTTCTCGGCCAGCGTGGACACCGCGGCCTCACGCACCTGGGTTTCGCTGAGCGATGTCACGTCGCGGCTGACCAGCCAGCCCACGCGCTGGCGCCCGGCCGCGAGCGATTCGGCCAGCGCGGCTTCCACCGCCCGCACCTCGTCGCGCAGCATGCGCCAGGACAGCATGGGCTTGAGCAGCGCGCCCAGCAGCAAGGCTTGCCACAAGGGTTGCAGATCCTGCATCGCCCACCCGGCGGCGAACGCCAGCGCCACCACCAGCACCGCACCGGCACACCAGCCCAGCGCACCGCCCCAGAACTCCACCATCGGCCGCGCAGGGGCACCGGCCGCCCGCGACACCCACCGCCCGACCGCACCCAGGAAGTGCCCCATGGCCACCACCGGGTGCAGCCGCACCGGCGGTTCGCCGAACAACCGGTCCAGCGCCAGCGCGACCAGCACCGCGCCAGCCAGCACGGCGGCATCGGGGGTGGGCAGGCCGGCGAAGTCCATCAGAAGATCAGGCGTGGGCGCGGGTGGTGTGCATGCCCATGCGCTTGAGCAGATCCTGGTCCGCCTCCACATCGGCGTTGCCGGTCACCAGCAGCTTGTCGCCGTAGAAGATGGAATTGGCACCGGCCAGGAAGCACAGCGCCTGGGTCGATTCGGCCATCTGCCGGCGCCCGGCCGACAGGCGCACCTTGGCCTTGGGCATGGTGATGCGGGCCACGGCGACAGTGCGCACGAATTCGAGCGGGTCCAGATCGGGCTCGTCCGCCAGCGGCGTGCCCGGCACCTTGACCAGGTGGTTGATCGGCACCGACTCGGGGTACGGCGCCAGGTTGGCCAGCTGCGCGATCAGGCCCGCGCGGCCGGCGCGCGATTCGCCCATGCCCACGATGCCGCCGCTGCAGACATGGATGCCGGCCTCGCGCACATGGCCCAGGGTGTCCAGGCGGTCCTGGTAGTCGCGCGTGCTGATGACGTCGCCGTACAGCTCGGGCGCGGTGTCCAGGTTGTGGTTGTAGTAGTCCAGGCCCGCGTCCTTCAGGCGCTGTGCCTGGTCGCCGGTCAACATGCCGAGGGTGCAGCAGGCCTCCAGGCCTTCGTCCTTGACCACGCGCACCAGCTCCTCGACCTTCTCCAGGTCGCGGTCATTCGGCGCGCGCCAGGCCGCGCCCATGCAGAAGCGCGACGCACCGGCCGCCTTGGCGCCCAACACGGCTTCGCGCACGTCCTCGGCGGTCATCATCTTGCTGGCCGCCACACCGGTTTCGTAGTGCACCGACTGCGGGCAGTAGCCGCAGTCCTCAGGGCAGCCACCGGTCTTGATCGACAGCAGCGTCGCCAGCTCCATGTGGGTCGGGTCGTGGTGCTCGCGGTGCACGGTCTGCGCGCGGTGCATCAGTTCGGGCAGCGGCAGGTCCAGCAGGGCCTGCACGTCGGCGACGGACCAGCGCTCCGCGGTCGCGGAGGCCGGCTTGGCGGGGCGGTGCAGGGTCACGGGGGCTTCAGCGATGTGATTCATGGGGGTCTCCAGGGGTCAATCCTCTATGCCGCGCTGCGCCGGGATGCCGGCGTTGAACGCGTGCTTGATTTTGGTCATTTCGGTCACGGTGTCCGCCAGCTCGATGATCTCGGGCGGGCAGCGGCGGCCGGTCAGGCAGACGTGCACATGGCTCGGTCGCTCACGCAGGGTTTGCAGCACGCCGTCCAGCGGCAGCCAGCCGTAGATCAGCGGGTAGGTGATCTCGTCCAGCACGACGAGGAAGTGCTCGCCGCCCATGATCGTGGCGCGCGCCTTCTCCCAGCCGTCGCGCGCCAGCTGGGCCGAGTGCTCCAGGTCCTGGCTCTTCCAGCTGAAGCCATCCCCCAGCCCTTCGATCGGGATGCCAATCTGTTCGAACATGCGGTGCTCGCCGAAGCGCGCGCTCGGCACCTTCATGAACTGGTAGATCTTGACGGCCTTGCCGCGGCCATGGGCGCGCAGCGCCAAGCCGAAGGCGGCCGTGCTCTTGCCCTTGCCGTCGCCGGTGTTGACGATCACGATGCCGCGGCGCTCGCCTTCGGCTTTTTCGTAGGGCTTTTCGCTCGGCGGGGTTTCAATCTGCATGGTGTGAAGTCTTCAAGGGGTTGATCCGCGGCAGCGCCACCCACTGCCCTTGCAGCGCGTGCACCTCGATGCGGTGGTCAAAAACGGCCTCCAGCGCGCGGTGCGTGGCGGCGTCGGCACACGGTCCCTGGTGCGTGACGCGGCCTTGCGCCATCACCACCAGTTCGTCGGCGTGCAGGGCCATGCCCACCTCGTGCAGCACGCTGACCACTGTCTTGCCACCCTGCACCAGCGCCTGCACCAGTTCCAGCCAGTCGGCCTGGTGCGGCGGGTCCAGGTTGGCCAGGGGTTCATCCATCAGCAGCACCTGGGCCTCTACGGCCAGTGCGCGGGCCAGCAGCACGCGCTGGCGCTCGCCGCCCGAGAGCTGGCCCAGCGCTCGGGCGCGCCAGTCCCAGGCCTGGGTGGCGCGCAGCGCGCGCTCCACCGCGGCGCGGTCTTGTGCGCTGGGCGGGCTGAGCCAGGCCTGGTGCGGCAGGCGGCCGAGCATGGCCACGTCCCACACCGTCAGGTCGTCGGCACTGGCCTCGTTCTGCCCCAGCCACGACAGCTGGCGGGCGCGCTGGCGGTGCGGCCAGTCGGCCAGCGGCCTGCCCAGCAGGGCCACCGCACCGCTGTGCGGCAGCAGGCCTGCCAGACACCGCAGCAGCGTGGATTTGCCCGCGCCGTTGGGGCCGACGATGCTGGTCCAGCGCCCATGGGGCAGGTTCAGCGAGATGCGGTGCAGGATCGGCTCGTCGCCCAGGCGGGCGCTCAGGTCGCAGGTCTGGATGGCGAGGCTCACAGCCCACCTCCGCGCGAGATGCGCGTGTTGCGCTGCATCAGCCACAGCAGGTAACCACCACCCAGCACCGCGGTGAGCACGCCCACCGGCAGTTCCTGCGGCGCGATCAGCCAGCGCGCCAGCGTGTCGGCCGCCATCAGCAGCGCGCCGCCCATGCAGCTGGCCAGCAGCATCAGGTGGGCACTGGTGGTCTTGACCAGCGAGCGCACCAGGTGCGGCGCGGCCAGGCCCACAAACGCAATCAGCCCGGTCTGCGCCACCGCGGTGCCGGTGGCCAGCGCCAGCACGGCCACCAGCGCGGCGCGCATGGGTCCCAGCGGCAGGCCCAGGCTGCGCGCGGTGGCGTCGCCCAGGCTCAGGCCATCGAGCACGCGCGCCAGCAGCCAGGCCGACAGCGTGCACAGCACCCATACACCAGCCATCAGCACGCAGGCGGTCCAGCCCACGAAGCTGGTCGAGCCGAGCATGAAGGCCTGCATGGCCTGCAGCGATTCGGGCGAAAACAGCAGCACCAGGTGCGTCATGGCGCCCAGCACCACGCCCACCACTACGCCGGCCAGCAGCAGGCGCAGCGTGTGTTGCACGCCGCGCGAGAGCACCAGGGTGATCAGCACCGCCAGCACCGCGCCACAGAAGGCCGCGCCGGTCAGGCCCAGGCGCACCAGCGCGCTGCTGGAGAACACGCTGACCGCGACGCCGCCGTTCATCATGCTGCCGCCCAGCATGCCGGCGCCGCCGCCCATGGCCGCGAGTGCCAGCGCCACACCGAGGGACGCGCCCGAGGCGCTGCCGAGCAGGAAAGGGTCGGCCAGCGGGTTGCGGAACAGGCCCTGCGCCACCGCACCGGCAAGGCCCAGCAATGCGCCTGCGGCCCAGGCCCCCAGGGTGCGCGGCAGGCGGATCTCCCACACGATCTGCTGCGCCATGGCGGTGGCGGCCGGGTCGGCCTGCGGGTCCAGCAGCGGGCCGACCAGGTTCTCGAAACCGGCACTGCCGACGCACACGCCCAGCACGGCCAAACCGATGGCCGCCGCCAGCAAGGCAACGACGAGCCAGGAGGCGCGGCGTGCGTTCATGGACGCGCGCCCCCTTTCTTCGTGGCGATCTTCTCGCTCAGACAACGCGCCATCAGGCGGGCGCCTTCGGCCATGCGTGGCCCGGGGCGCACCAGGGTGTCGGACTCGTCGGTGGTGAACACGCACAGGCGCTGCTCGCGCATCGCGCGCATGGTCATCCAGCCCGGGCGCTGGGCCATGCCGTCCACGCTGCGCTGGCCGATCATGATCAGGTCCGGGTCGGCGCGCACGATGTATTCGGGGTTGAGTTTGGGAAACGGCCCCAGCGAGGCCGGCACGATGTTCCTGGCGCCCAAACGGGTGAGTGTCTCGCCGATGAACGAGCCCTCGCCCGCCGCGTACGGCCCGGGGTTGACCTCGAAATACACCCGCATGCCGCGCGCACCGGCCGGCAGCGACTGGGCCGCCGCCATCACCGCGGCATCGATGGCGCGCCAGATGCGCTGCGCGTCGGGCACCTCCAGCAGCTGACCGATCTTGAGCATCACCCGCTGTACGTCGGCGTGGGTCTTGGGCTCCAGGGCCACCACCTTGATGCCCAGCGCGCGCAGGCGATCCCCGGCGCGGGACGAGGTGGCCATCAGCACCGCGTCGGGCCGCAGCGCCACGATCATCTCGATGTTCGGGTCCAGCCCGCCGCCCACCTGGGGCAGCTTCGTCAGGCTGGCCGGGTAGGTGGAATAGCGGTCCACGCCCACCAGGCGCTGGCACTGGCCCAGCTCGCACACGGTCTCGGCCAGCGAGGGCAGCAGGCTCACGATGCGCTGCGGCGAGCGCTCGAAAGTCACCACCACGCCGTTGTCGTCGGTGATCTGCAGGGCCGCCTGTGCGGTGCCGCTGATCAAGACCATCAAGGCCCCCAGCAGCGCGAGCCATGCGTTGCGCATCCGGTTCATGTCCTGTCCTTCAAAGTCAGCGGCAGCCCTGCCGCCATGAGCGTCACGCGCTCGCAGGCCGCGGCCACCTGCTGGTTCAGCCGGCCCAGCGCGTCCACAAATGCGCGCACCTCGCGCCCCATCGGAATGACTCCCAGCCCGATCTCGTTGCCCACCAGCACCAGCGGCCCGGGCGCCGCGGCAATGGCCGCACACAGGTCTTCGCCCGCCGCGATCACGGCCGCTTCGGGGAGCGCCTGCGCCGGGTCGGCCGGCATCGTCAGGTTCGTCAGCCACAGCGTCAGGCAGTCGACCACAATGAGCGTGTTCGCGTCGCTGTGCCGCGTCAACGCCTCGGCCAGCGCCAGCGGCTCCTCCACCGTCGCCATGCCCGGCACGCGCAGCGCTCGGTCGGCCTTGTGGCGTTCGATGCGCTCGCGCATCTCATCGTCCCA
This sequence comes from Hydrogenophaga pseudoflava NBRC 102511, assembly GCF_001592285.1. Lineage (GTDB taxonomy): Bacteria > Pseudomonadota > Gammaproteobacteria > Burkholderiales > Burkholderiaceae_C > Hydrogenophaga > Hydrogenophaga pseudoflava. The sequence continues at coordinate 154,477 of NZ_BCWQ01000006.1, forward strand.
AGCCTGGCCGGTGGCGATCATCACCGCGCGGTGCGCGGGCGACACGTCCAGCCACTGCCGCGCGAGCGTCTCGGCGCGGCGCGACTTGCCGCTGCGCTGGCCACCGAGGATGAACGTGCTGCGCGCCACGTCAACCATGGGCCACCATCCAGGCCTTGACGATGCGGTGCATCTGCTCCACCCCGTCGGTCAGCGCCGCCGGGCCGGGCTGCAGGATGTCGGCCGACTTGATCTCGAACAGCTGGCCGTTCTTCACCGCGGGCACGTTCTGCCAGCCGGGGCGTGCGGCCACCTTCTCGGCGCGGAACTTCTTGCCGCACCAGGAGCCGATCACGATGTCCGGCGCGCGCGCCACGATCTCCATGCCGTCCGCGATGATGCGGTGCTTGCCCAGCGACTGCACCGCCAGTTCGGGAAACACGTCGTCGCCACCAGCAATGCCCAGCAGCTCCGACACCCAGCGGATGCCGCTGATGTGCGGCTCGTCCCACTCTTCGAAGAACACGCGTGGCCGGCGCTTGCCAGAGGCGACCAACGCAGCGACTTCGGCAAGGATCATGTCCAGCCGCTGACGCATGGCCGCTATCCGCGCCAGACCTTCGTCGGCGCAGCCCACCATGGCGGCGACCTGGAACAGCATCGAAAAAATTTCGTCCACGCTGCGCTGGTTGAACACCGTCACCTGCACGCCAGCGCGGATCAGCGCAGCGGCGATGTCGGCCTGCAGGTCGGAGAAACCGAACACGCAGTCGGGCCGCAGTTCGAGGATCTTGTCGATCTTGGCGTTGAGGAAGGCACTGACCTTGGGCTTCTCGTCGCGCGCCCGGCGCGGCCGCACGGTGTAGCCGCTGATGCCGACGACGCGCGCCTCCTGCCCCAGCAGGTACAGCCACTCGGTCGTCTCTTCGGTCAGGCAGACGATGCGTTGCGGTCCGGGCAGCACGGTCTTCATGCGGTCTCCGCCAGAAAGAGTTGCGCAGTGGCCTCTGGGTTGGAGGCGAACCACGCGTGGAAGTAGCTCGCACGCACCGGGCCCTGGCCGTACACGGCCTCGGGTCGACCGAACTTGCTGCCCGGCACGGTATGGGCCACGGGCGCCAGCGGCGATGTGGTCAGCGAATAGTGGAATGTGTGACCTCGCAGCTCGCCCTGCGCCGTGTCCCAGCGCTGCGGGCCGAGGGCGGCCAGGCGCGGCTGCATCGCCACCTCGCCCGGCAGCAGGCCCCACATCGGCACCCGCGAGCCATCGGCCAGCGTCAGCCCCTCGAACAGCGGCATCATGCCGCCGCACTCGGCCCAGACCGGCTTGCCGGCGGCGACATGCGCGGCCAGCGCGGTGCGGCAACGCGTGCCCTTCCCCAGCGCGTCGGCGTGCAGTTCGGGGTAGCCGCCGGGCAGCCAGACCGCGTCGCAGTCGGGCACCGCCTCGTCGGCCACCGGCGAGAAGAACACCACGTTGGCCCCCAGCGCGCGCAGCGTGTCGAGGTTGGCCGGGTAGGTGAAACAGAAGGCCGCGTCGCGCGCCACGGCCACGGTGCGCCCGCGCAGCAGCGGCGCCACCGGACACTCGGCTTGCGCGTCAAAGGGCACGGCCCAGCGCTGCCAGCCGGCCACATCGAGCTGGCCCAGCGGGGTGGCTGCCATGGCGTCGGCCAGCGCGTCCAGCCGCGCCATCGCGTCGGGCAGTTCGGACGCCACGGTCAAACCGAGATGACGCTCGGGCAGCGAAAAGCCCGCGTCGCGCCGCAACCCACCCAGCCAGCCGGCGTCGATGCCGCCCGGCGCCGCGCCCAGGTCATCGCCGCGCACCGAGGCCTGCAGCATCTTCTCGTGGCCCTCACTGGCCATGCGGTTGGCCAGCACCCCGGCCCAGGGCAGGCCCGGGCGGTAGTGCCGCAGGCCGTGCACCAGTGCCCCGAAGGTGCCGGCCATGGAGCCGGCGTCGATCACCGCCAGCACCGGAATGCCCAGCTTCACCGCCAGATCGGCCGCACTCGGATCGCCATCGAACAGCCCCATCACCCCTTCGATCAGGATCAGGTCGCTGTTCGCCGCGGCCTCGTGCAGCCGGGCACGCAGGTCGGCCTCGCCGTTGAGCCAGAGGTCCAGGTTGTGCACCGGGTGGCCGCTGGCCAGCTGGTGCCAGTGCGGGTCCAGGAAATCAGGACCACACTTGAACACCCGCACCCGCCGCCCGGCCCGCGCGTGCAACCGCGCCAGCGCGGCCGTGACCGTGGTCTTGCCCTGACCGGAGGCCGGCGCGGCTATCAGCAGGGCGGGACAGCGGGCGGTCGTCATCGCACCAGCACTCAACGGGGCGACCAGCTCAGGCCCAGGTAGAAGCTGCGGCCCGCCGTGGCATAGCCCAGCACCGACTCGTAGTCCTTGTCGGTGGCGTTGTCCACACGCGCCAGCAGCCGCCAGTCGCGGGCGATGTCGGTGCTGGCCGTGAGGTTCAGCAACGTGTGGGCCGCCAAGGGCTTGGTGTTGGCTTCGTCGTCGTAGCGCTTGCCCAGGTGCTGCACCTCTGCGCCCAGGCGCCAGCTGCCCACGGGCGTGTCTGCGGTCAGCGTGGCCTGCGTTTCGGCACGGCGCGCCAGCAGCTTGCCTGTTTCGGCGTTCTTCGGACGCATCAGGTCCAGCGAAGCGCCCAGGGCCACTTCGCCGAGCGTCGTGCCGCCGGCCAGCGTCACGCCGGTGTAGGTGGCGCGGCCGGTGTTGCCGTAGCAGCCGGCGAAATCGCCCACGCCGTTGACACAACTGCCCGGACCGGCCAGGTAGTCGATCAGGTCTTTGACGCGATTGCGGTAGACCACCACGGAGGCGCGGCTCGCAGCCTCCTGCCAGCGCAGCCCCGCTTCCATGTTGCGCGCGGTTTCGGCCTTGAGGTCGGGCGTGCCGTAGATGCTGAAGCGCTGGAACAGCGTGGGGGCGCGGAAGGCCGTGCCCACCGAGCCGGTGAGCTGCAAGGTTCTGGACAACGCGTAGCCATAGGCCAGCGAGCCGGTGGTGTGGGCACCGAATTCGCTGTCGTCGTCGCGGCGGGCGTTGAGCTGCAGCGTGTGTTCACCGGCACGCAGGCCGTAACCCAGCGCAAGGGCGTTCTGATGCCGCTGGGTGTCGACCGGCGTGGTGCTGACGTTCTCCAGCTGGTCCTCCCGCCGCTCCAGGTCCACCGTGAGCTGGCCCGGCCCCACGCGCATCTCGTTGCGCAGCAGCCAGCTGTCCACCGTGGTGTCCGTCAGGTAGGTCGAGGGGGCAGTCTCGTAGCGGTCGGTTCCGCGGCTGAGCCCCACACGGGTGCTCCACGCCTCGCTCCAGCGGCTGTTCCAGTTCAGCCCCACGGTCTGCAGGCGCTGCCTAGCCTGGTCGTCCTGCCCCGGCATGTAACCGTCGTAGCCGGCCTTCTGGCGGCTGTCCAGCAGCGTGGCTTCCAGCTTCTGTCCGTCGGAGAGCTTCCATCCCAGGCGACCTGAGAACGACTCGTTGCGATACCCGTCGCGGTCGGGGTTGCCGGAGGGCTTGGCGTTGAAGCCATCGCTGCGTTCGGTGCCCAGACCGAAGGCGTAGTCGACCACACCATCACCACCGCGCAGCGCAGCGTTCAGTTCGTAGGTGCTGTTCGACCCCACGCCGATGCGCAGCGAAGGGAAGAAACCCTTCTCCCCGTGCCGCGTGAAGATCTGCACGACACCGGCCATCGCGTCCGAGCCATACACCGCAGCCGCCGGACCGCGCAGCACCTCGATGCGGTCTACCTGGGACAACGGGATCGCATTCCAGGTGGCCCCGCCCGTGGATTGGGAGTCGATGCGCACGCCGTCGACGAACACCGCCGTGAAGCGGCCCTCGGCGCCTCGCACATACACACCCGTGGTGGACGCGGGACCGCCGTTGCGGTTGACGGTCATGCCCGGCAGACGCTCCAGCACGTCGGAGACCGACGCGGCACCCAGGCGGTCAATGGCGCCGCGGTCGACCAGGGTCACGTCCGCCACCACATCTGTGATGGGCAGCTCGGACCGGGTCGCAGACACCACGACGGTAGGCAGGGAGGACTGTGCGAGAACAGGAAAAGCGATGGCGCATGCCATGGGCAGCGCGGCCAGGCGCACCGGAGCAGAACGGAAAGACATGAATGAAAACAAACGATGGTTGCCCTCGCCGTCTTCCCCGACAGCGCATGGGCGTCACGGCAACGGTCCTGGTTCAGGACACGTCACCACCGTGTTGGCCGGTATCCGGGCTGGCAGAACGACCTCCACCGCCTTCCCGGAGCGCCGGTCGAAACCGGTTGTCCAGTGGCTGTGGGGTGAAGGCAGGGACCGGGCGAAAGCCCGGATCCCGTCTGCTTACCGTTGCGGGGGCAGCGCAGGTTAGGTCGGTCGGCGTGGACTTCCCCTCCTGCTTCCCGTTGAACTGCGGCATGTGAACCACACCGCGAGCACCAACGGAATCCATTGTAAGCCCGTGCTCCTTGCGGCAACCCTACAATGAGTGTCTTACCAGTTGTCACCATGGCCGATCCCAAGCAAATTGACCTGATCGCCGAGCGCGTGGAACGCCTGCTCCTTCGCCATGAAGAACTGCAGCGCACCAACGCCCTGCTGATGGAGCAGGTGGCCTCGCTCAAGGCAGAACGTGACTCCATCAAGTCGCGTCTGAACGCTGCGCGTTCCCGCATCGACGCGCTGCTGGACCGGTTGCCGGTTGGAATCGAGCCCCCCTCCCACAAGGACTCCGAATGAACAAGCCGGCCTCCAAGCAGATCGAGGTTCAGATCATGGGCCAGAGCTATCTGCTGGCCTGTCCGGCGGGGGGCGAGCAATCTCTGCTGGACGCCGTGGAGCGTGTGGACACCGCCATGTGCCGCATCCGGGACGCCGGCAAGGTCAAGGCCCGCGACCGCATCGCCGTGCTCGCATCCCTCAACCTGGCGTTCGAACTGTCCCAGAAGGAAGCCGAGGGGTTTTCTTCCTCGTCCTTTCTCCCTCCAGAGCCGACACCCTTGCCGGGCTCCACTCCCCAGGGCGAGTTGCCCGACGCTGCTGCGCTGGCGCGCGCGGAGGAACTGGTGCGGCGCCTCGACCAGGCGCTGGGCAGTGACGGCCAGTTGATCTGAATCAGGAACCGGCCCTCAACTTTTCCGACGGGCGAGCCCATCCATCGGGTCTCCAGCCTCTACAATTTGTCCTGTCTGCAGTGCGTGCCGGGCTTTATATTTCCTTGAACCAATGCTCCATGAGCCCGGGCTTGGTACATAACGTGGCTGGTGTGAGCGTCTCGCGTCAGATGAACCCGAAGCCCCGTTGCCCTCGCCCACCTGAACCCCCGGTTCAGGATGACGGTCCGGTGGCACTTGCAGACACCTAATACCCTTCGCTGCGGCCCCACGGATGTTTCCTGGGGCCGCACTCTTTTCCGCCCTCCGGATTTCCCATGAGCCTTGAACCCCTGCTGATCATCGAACTGGCCCTTCTGGGGGTGTTCACCGGGTTTCTGGCCGGCCTGCTGGGAATCGGCGGCGGGATGATCATGGTGCCATTCATCAGCGCCATCCTCGCCCACCGTGGCGTCGCGCCAGGCTTGGCAGTGAAGATGGCCATCGCCACCTCCATGGCCACCATCATCTTCACCTCGATCTCCAGCGTTCGCGCGCACCACAAGCGCGGCGCCGTGCGGTGGGACATCGTGCGGCGCCTTGCGCCCGGCATCGTTATCGGTGCCGCGGTGGCAAGCCTGGGTGTCTTCGCAGTCCTCAAGGGCGGGGCTCTGGCCTTGCTGTTCGCGCTGTTTGTGGGCTTCTCCGCCACCCAGATGCTGCTGGATAAGAAGCCGCAGGCCTCGCGCACCTTGCCGGGAACGGCCGGCCAGCTGGGTGCCGGGGGGGTGATCGGTTTTCTGTCGGGACTGGTGGGTGCCGGGGGCGGCTTCGTCAGCGTCCCGTTCATGACCTGGTGCAACGTTGCCATCCACAATGCCGTTGCCACCAGCGCAGCGCTCGGTTTTCCCATCGCACTGGCGAACGCCGCCGGGTACGTCATCTCGGGCCAGGGTGTGGCCGACCTTCCGGCGGGTTCGCTGGGCTACGTGTACCTGCCGGCACTAACGGTGATCGCCATGACCAGCGTGCTGATGGCGCCGCTCGGTGTGAAGGCCGCACACGCGCTGCCGGTGAAGTCGCTCAAGCGGGCCTTCGCGCTGATTCTCTACGTGCTCTCGGCGTACATGCTCTACAAGGGTCTGACGGCCTGAAGCCCGTCAGACGCCACGGTGCAATGGCCGGTCGGCAATCACGGTGCCATCCTCGTCGGCGTACAGCCATTCACCCGGACGCACGGTGACGCCCTGAATCTTCACCGCCACGTCGCGCAGCCCCTGGTTGCGCCGCTCGGTCGGCAGCGGCATCGAGGCCAGCGCGCGAATGCCGGTCTCGCACACCGCCAGTTCGGCCACGTCGCGGACGCACCCGTCCACCACCACGCCGGTCCACCCGTTGCGCGCGGCGGCGGCACCCAGGTTGCCGCCCAGCAAGGCGCGCCGCAGCGAAGCCCCGCCGTCGACCACCAGCACACGCCCATCTCCCGGTCCTTCGACGAGGGCCTTCACCTGGCTGTTGTCATCCAGGCACTGCACGGTCACGACCGGTCCGGCGAAGCGGCGATGGGCACCAAAGTCACGGAACACCGGCGGCAGCACACGGAAGGCGCCGCTGACGTCGCCCTTGTGTTCGTCGCACAGATCGCAGGTCGAAAAATCGATGGAAGAAGTCATGGTGAGCCACTCTCGAAAACAGGTTTTTCGGAGCCGAAATTGGAGCACGCTCTTTGTCGCTGGTTGGGGTGCGGCATGCAATACCGGGCGCAGTGTTGTTTTCGGGGCCAAAAAACCCCATTTTCCCTCTTGCGCAGCACAAAAATACCGCACCTCCACCTTGGAAGGACCATGCATCTCCATTAGCATGCGAGTCACCAGTGAGAGAGCGCGTTCTCCTCTGGCGTCAAACCACTTCTAGAAGGAATCCTCAACATGGCAACTGCAAAGAAAGCTCCTGCGAAGAAGGCCGCTCCGGCCAAGAAGGCCGCCGCTCCTGCAAAGAAGGCTGCACCCGCGAAGAAGGCCGCCGCTCCTGCGAAGAAGGCCGCCGCTCCTGCAAAGAAGGCTGCACCCGCGAAGAAGGCCGCCGCTCCTGCAAAGAAGGCCGCACCAGCCAAGAAGCGCACCCCCAACGCAGCCTTCATGAAGGCCATGACCCCCAGCGCCGCACTGGCCGCCATCGTTGGCAACAGCCCGCTGCCCCGCACGGAAGTGACCAAGAAGGTCTGGGAATACATCAAAAAGAACAAGCTGCAGGACGCTGTCAACAAGCGCATGATCAACGCTGACGCCAAGCTGAAGGAGATCTTCAAGAAGGCCCAGGCCTCGATGTTCGAAATGACCAAGATGATCAACGAACACCTGAAGTGATCAGGACGCAAAGGGGCCCAGGTGCTCCTTGCACGGAGAGCCGGCGCTGCCGGCTCTTTTTTTTGACCCTGGCCGGTCCGTACCCGGCCCTTTCAGATGTGAGAAACTGAAACAGCACTTCCCCTTTTCGAGGTATGACAAGCCAGCCGCACCCCAGCACCATGGGCTCTCACGGCGAATCGGCTCCATCCCCTGAAGTTCCGCCTCTGCCGCTCATGCAGAACAAGGTGGTGCTGGTGATGGATCTGGTGGAATCCGTGAGGCTGATGGCATCGAACGAAGCGTCCGTGGTGTTCCACTGGCACAGCTTTCTCCAACACGCCCGCGATGAGGTGCTGCCCCGACACGGCGGTCGTCTGGTCAAGAGCCTCGGGGACGGCATCCTGGTCGAGTTTGAGGACGCCGCTCCCGCCATCAGAGCAGCCTTCAGCTTTCACGAATACTTCGGAATGCTGAATCGCAGACGCGACGAGGACAACAAACTTTGGCTTCGGGGTGGATTGAATGCCGCGCACTTCTATGTTGACTCCAACGACGTGTATGGCCAAGGTGTCAACCTCGCTGCCCGGGTTGCATCGCTGGCCCGCCCAGGAGAAACCGTCATCACCGCTGGAGTTCGCGACCGGATCGTGGATAGCGTCGACGGCGAATTGGAAGACATGGGTGAGAGCTACCTCAAACATTGGCCCGAACCTGTGCGGACGTGGCGTGTGAAACCCATCGAGAGCACTGGCGTTGCATCCCCAAAGCCATCCCTGCCTCCCGCTCAAGAAGATCTCCGGCCTACCATCGCGGTCATCCCGCTGGATTGCCGAGCTGGTCAGCAAGAGCACCTGATCATTGGTGAACTGATCGCAGATGGAGTGATCGCCCAACTCTCACGCAGCCGACAAATGCGCGTGATTTCCCGACTGTCGACCACCGGATTCAGAGGACGAGGTGCGCAGCTAGGAGATATCCAGCAGCACCTGGCAGCTGGCTACGTGCTAAGCGGCAGTTACAGCATGCTTGGAGATCGCGTGGTGGTCATGGCCGAGCTCAGCGATGCAAGACGAGGCGATGTGGTCTGGGCTGATCGTTTAACTGGGACCGTTACCGATCTGCTTCAGGTCGACAGTCAGCTCATTCGCGAACTCACTGACAACGCCAGCCAGGCACTCATAGAAAACACCGTACTTCGCGCCACCATCCTGCCCTGCCCCCAACTCGATAGCAATGCACTGCTGCTGGGTGGAATCGCACTCATGCATCGATCCACCGCTCGGGATCTGGAACGCAGTCGTGAACTGCTGGAAGCGGTCACTGAGCGCCACCAACGTGTGGCCACACCATGGGCGTGGTCTGCCAAATGGCACATTCTCAACATCGTTCAAGGCAGAAGCAGCGACGCACCGGCAGAGTTCAGACAGGCAATCGATATTGCTGATCGGGCCTTGGATCTGGAACCACATAGTTCGCTCGCGCTGGCGATCAAGGGTCATGTGCAATGCCACTTGGGCACCGATCTGGATCAGTCCAGGCAGTTGCTCTTGCAAGCCACAGACATCAATCCAAACGACCACACTGCCTGGCTGTATGCCGGCTTTTGGTCCACGATGTGGGGCGACCCCACCGATGCTGTCAGAGAGTCCGAAAAGGCGTTGGAGTTGTCTCCCCTAGACCCACAACGCTTCTTCATCGAAATGTTGGTTGCGCACAGCTATCTGATGGCGAACGAGTTGCAAAAGGCTATCGACATCAGTCACCAGTCCCTGCGCCGCAACCGCTACTACTTGGCGACCTTGCGGGTTTTGATGACAGCGCAATATGAGATCGGCCGTCATCAGGACGCCCGCGCGACCTTGGACCAGTTGCTTGCAATACAGCCCGATCTCTCTATTTCTAAGTTCCTTTCTTACGGGAGCAGCAGCCCGCTAAGGATCCGTGCGGCGCGAGCCATGAGGGATTTGGGACTACCCGAATGAAACGTTAACAACCCGTTTGAGGAGCACGCAATGAGCATGTATGGCGGTATGGGCGGTATGGGCGGTATGGGCGGTATGGGCGGTATGGGCGGTATGGGCGGCATGGGGGAAGTCACAGCTGCGTCCATCATCCTCAACCGGAACGCGATTGCAGGACCATTTGAAGGTGCAACGGTTGACCCGTCCATCCCGGTATTTAACGATCCAAGCAATCTCAGACTCTGGGCAGACGGTCCACGCTTGACCGCCTGCTTTTCGGAGTTGGTCGAGGGTCTTCAATACAGCGCCCATCGGGGCAAGGCCAGCCTCCACCATGTGGAAGTTGGCAAAAAGGGGTGCAAGCATCGCCACCTTCTGAACCTGACAGCGCCGGACCTGGAGTTGCTCAAGGGTCAGTCGGAACTGGTGGCAGCCTACGCCGACCTGCGCGGCGACCGAGGCACAGAGATTCTTTCCCAGATCGGTCTGCCTGTTCCTTTCTGGGCAGCCATCACCGGCATTCAGGATCATCGCCAGAAGAAGACCCTTCAACTCCTGGCCTTGGCCTTTTCGCTGGCGAACCACGTCGAAATGCGCTTCAAGCAGATCTTTACCATCGTTCGCCCGGCCGAGTTGTCTCCCCAGATCCAGCCCATGATCGCCACGCCCGGCCACGCGGCCTATCCGAGTGGTCATGCGACAGAAGCCTTCATTGCCGCCACCCTGCTTGACAAACTGTTGTGCGCCGCGCGCCCTGGCCCGACCCACCGGCCCGGAAACGACGCCACGCGGGTGCAACTGCAGCGTTTGGCTTACCGCATCGCAGTGAACCGCACGGTCGCTGGCGTGCACTACCCTGTGGACTCGGCTTGTGGTCGCGTATTGGGGACGTTGTTGGGTGAGTATTTGGTGAGTCGCTGTGACCAGAGCAAACTCAAGACCCGGGAGTTCTGGGGCGACCGATACACCGGAACAGGCGGCTCTGTGCTCGACTTTGATTTGCAGGACTCAATCAACGACGGGGGCAAAGCAGGTGGTCAGGAGGGCGCGCCCTTCGCGCTGCCCCAAGGGCCATTGATGGCATGGCTCTGGGGAGAAGCCGTCAAGGAGTGGCAATGAGCCCGCGAGCTATCGGCAAGAAAGGCCAATGGCAGAAGCTTCCTCGTGGTCGCTTCACAGGCATTGAATGGTCCGATCCGGACTCTTTCAGGCAAAGCGATCCGTACCTTGCCTGGGCCGAAACCAGTGGGTTTGCCGGCTTCCGTTCACCACAGGGACAGTCTGCAAATCCTGAGTGGCTACCCTTGTTGATCGAGCTGCAAGAACCCTTTGGCGTCAAAGAACTGATTCATCGCGCTGATCCCAAATGGCTCCTGATTCCAAAGGTGTACCAGACCTTGGGGCCGGCGCTGCGGGTATGCACCGCGCGTGCCAAACGTGGTTTTTTTGATGCGCTGGGCGCCGACGGTGCTCTGCATGGCTTGATCAAACGCTATGAACTGGGGCTACCTGTTGGCCACCATGCGAAGGCACTGGCTTCGGCCGCCTCGCCCTCGGACAACACGTCGTCGCCTCCGGAAACCCAGCTCCACGGCGATGTCACCGTGGTCATCGACAACGGGCTGGCCTTGGCACATGCCGATTTTCTGACCGGGCGGACGAAGAAGAAGACCAGGGTCGCCGCGTTCTGGCGCCAGGACGAATTCGTCGGACCCCACGGCCGAGCGGCCGCCTCGCTGAAACCCATTCCGCTGGACAACGCTCGTGCAGGACATCCCCCCTCCGATATTGGCTACGGTCATCAGCTGACCGAGTCAAAGATCGAAGCGGACATCGCCAAGCACACCAACGCGGGTCGCGTGGACGAAGACGCGCTATACCAGTATTGGCAGATGTGGGAACTCAACCACCAAGCTCACCACGGAACCCACGTCACCAGCCTGCTCGCCGGACCCGTCCCTTACGTCCAGACCATCGGCACCGAAGACAGCCCCCCCGACTGGGACCCGGTCGACGACCCGGCGAGCCGCGCACCTCTGTTGGTCGTACAGCTCGACTGGGCCAGCGTGGCAGACAGCTCCGGTGGAGCCCTGAACGTGAGCGTGCTCGACGCTATGGCCTGGGCACTTGCGAGGTGTGCAAAAACGGCATCCGTGACCGTCAACCTAAGCTGGGGCGCATTGGCAGGACCGCACAACGGGTCTGCACTGCTCGAAACCGCTTTGACGCAACTGATCTCGGCCAGTGGCAGGAAGGTAAATCTCGTGATCCCGGCGGGCAACGCCTACCAAGCACGCACCCACGCCAATTCCAAGCTCGATCCGGGCAAAAGTGTGTCGCTGCACTGGAGAATCCAGCCAGACGACCACAGCCAGAGCTTTCTGGAGTTGTGGTTTGAAGACAGTCAAAAGGCCGCCTTGGCCCTGAACGATGTCTCGATTGAGCTCACTCCCCCAGGGTCAAACAAGCCCTTGGAGCCCATCGTGCTGGGTGATAGCCGCGCATGGCCCTCTTCGACAGCACCGCAATGCGCCGTCCTGTTCCCGCCCATATGTGCGCTGGGTCACCCGGGGGTTTGCGCTTTGATCGCGCTTGCACCGACCGCTACCTGGTTTTCCAACACCGTTCTCACACGCCCCGGCGTGTGGAAGCTAGATATCTTCAACGGCGGTCGCCGCTCGGTGACGATGGACGCCTACATCGAACGCGATGACGTGGCATTGGGCTCTGCGCCCACGGGCGCAAGACAGTCCTATCTTGAAGACGCGCGCTACGACACCAGCGGCGGGCTCGGCGGTTGGGTCGATCATTCAGACAACCCGACACCCGTGCGCCGCAGTGGCACGTTCAACGACATCGCAACGAGCCCGCCCACGGTCTCAGTGGGGGGCATCCGCTACTTTCACAACCAAGCCGCTCACGGGTACGACAACAAGTCAGCGCTCTACAGCCCCCGTTCGCCCGACCCTGATGCGCTGCGGCCTGAACGTCTCAATGTGAAAAAGGTGCCAGACCGGTTTGCGGTGAGCGATGAACACGCAACCCTGTGGGGAGTGCGCGGCGCAGGGACACGCAGCGCCAGTTGCGTCCGGTTGGTGGGAACCAGCATGGCGGCACCACAAGTCGCTCGGCCACTCGTTGGAACCAACACAAATTCCCAAACCGAGCAATAGGTGGCTTCCCAGGCTTGTTGCACGCTTCGATTCTCATAGCATGGCCTGCCTGCCAGTTTCATACTGCGCAGGCGTCAGATATCAACCAACTTCTCAGGAGTAGACAACTATGCAGTTCAACCAGGCTCGCCCTGTCACCTTCGGTTCCGCCGGCGTCATCAGCCCCACCGTTGCCAAGCACCTGCAGCAACCCGCTCGCCCTGTCACCTTCGGCTCTGGCGGCGCCATCAGCCCCACCGTTGCCAAGCACCTGCAGCAACCCGCTCGCCCCGTCACCTTCGGCTCCGGTGGCTACATCAGCCCCACCGTTGCCAAGCACCTGACGAAGTAACCTCGGCCCGAATACTGTTCCAACAGGAGGGATATGTGAAAACATATCCCTCTTTTTCATGACCTCACACCACAAAGGGTTGGCAGCCACGCTGCTGTTTGCGCTGATCCTTGGAACCATTCCCGCCATCACCCGGCTTGCGGTTACCACCAATGCACATTTGCTTGACCTCTGGTTGCTTCGGTGCTTGGTTGGCGGCCTCCTCTTGTTGCCCTACCTTGGGTACCGCTTGTACTCAAGACAATTGCCAGCACGATTTCTACTGATTGGCGCCGTGCTTGCTTTTTGCCAAGGCTGGGGAGCACATCTCTTTTCAATTGCTGGCATGCAATTCGCTCCAGCGAGCCACACATCCGCACTTGGTCCGGGCGTCATATCAATATGGGTTGCGATGTGGGGCTTTCTCATTTTCAGAAACAAACCTAAACAACAAGAAATCTATAGCTTCCCATTTCTACTCGCGGGAGCTGCCATCATCATGGTCAACGCGGGCTTCATATTGAATGATCCCAAGATGCTCACGGGTGACTTGTTCTACTTAGGATCATCCTGCGTCTCGGCCATCTATCTGGTCTACCTCAAGAACAAAAATCTAAAAACACTTGACGGGGCTGCTGTTATTGCATTCTTCTCTGCCATTGTCGCTTCGCTGGTATTTCTGGCAAGTCCGCACGAATCCCGGCTGCCTCTCCTTCCCATCAGAGACCTGATCTTTCAAGTGATGGTGCAGGGAGTGATTGCTGGTGCCTTCATATATGTACTGATCGGCTATGCGATCAGTCGCGTAGGGGCGCAACAGTTCACAATCATCGGATCGATCATCCCTGTCATTTCCATGTTTGCCGGGAAGTACATTACAGGAGATCCTTTCAACTCTCTGGACATTGCGGCTATCATCATTATCGCAATTGGAATTGTGATCGGAGTCAAGAACTCTTCACCCGCCCAAAACAAAATCAACCCGAACCAGAAACATGCAGTTCTACAAGATATTTCCTGAAGCCATCACCCCCATGAAGGCAGAAAAGTCTGCACTGGGTAGTTTGCCTACAGCGGGATTTCAGTATTGCGAACCGGTCAGAACCGCATCTTCCCATGGATGGCTTGTATTTCCACCGAAAGACATTGTTCTGAAATTTGACGGCAAGGAGGTTTTTACTCATGTGAATGGGGAGTGGGAAGCCCTGAGTCACTTGTATTTCGACGATGATTTCTGGCAACAATGGGATGACATGGTCCCCGAGTCGATTCGCGGAATCCGGGTCCCTTATCTCTCAACAACCTTCTACCCCGGCCTGATTCAGATTTGGTCTGGACTGCTGGTAGAAACCGAGAGTGGGTATTCGTCGCATGTCCGGCCCATTGCAAACTACTTCCGAAGCAGCTCATACGTCACCTATGAGGGTATCGTCAGAACCGACACTCACAAGCCTTGGCCATTGTTCGGAAATATTCGCCTCACAGCCACAGACCACATCATCAAACTAGACAAACACGTCCCACTCTTTCAACTTCAGAAAGTTCAGAATGAATGCTTGAAAGATACGGAGACGATTTGCCACGATCTGATGTCCGATCCAAACATGTTGGGAAACAGATTCACCGAGGACATGTGGAAGGGCTTTTCAGGGACGGTACGTGACGCAGACGCGACCCAGCCCAGACGCGTGGGTGAGTACGCGGCAATCGTGAGAAAAGAAAGCAAGCGCGACTAAGCGCAATCGCTCACCAGCGCGCCGGCAAGGCTTTGAGCAGCCAGATCCAGCGCTCGCGCACGGCGATGTAGCCGCCAGTTTCCAGGTCCTTGAGCAGGCGGGACACCATTTCGCGCGAACACGCGAGGTGTTGGGCCAGCTCCTGGTGGGTGAGGCGCTCTGAAAGCCGGCGCTCGCCAGAGGCTTCGGGCTCCTGCGCCAGCTGGTTGAGCAGTCGCACCAAGCGCCCGTACACGTCGATGAGGGCCACATTGCCGGCGCTCTCGGTGGCCAGCCGAGCGCGGCGGATCAGCCGGGCCATGAGTTCCAGTGCGAACTCGGGGTGCTGGGCAATGTAGTTCAGCAACACGGCGCGGGAGATCACGGAACAGGTGGTTGCATCGACCGCCTCCACGTTGGCCGAGCGCGGGCCACCGTCGAGCGACATTTCGCCCACATATTCCAGAGGGCCGTAGAAGCCCAGGGTCAGTTCCTTGCCGTTGCCATCACCGAGGAAGGCCCGCAGACGCCCCTGCAGGACGATGTAGATCGTGTCCCCGGACTCACCTTCCTGGATCAGCAGCGCGCCGTTGCGGTAGCGCCGCTGCACGCCCAATGCCGCCAGTGCCTGGATGTGGGAGGAAGGCTCTGTGCTGGCGGGAAGGAAGGCGGACATCCGGGCTCATGGTTGGGCAAACTCCATGGCATTGTGCGGCATCGCGGAGATCACCCGCAAGGCGGGGACCATGGGCGGCAGGCTGTGCACCTTCTGCATCAGGGCCCGGATGCTGCCACAGCCGGTTTTTTCGCGCAGCGCCTTGATCTGGCTGCGCACGGTGGATTCGGCCACCTTGTGGTCGGAAGCGATCTCGGGAATCGAGGCACCGCGGCACAGGGCCAGCAGCACCGCCTCTTCGCTGGGGCTCAGGTTCTGCGAGCGGGCGAACATGCGCAGCGCCAGGTTGTCGCAGGCATTCTTGCGAGAGAGCAGCACCAGCACGGTGGGCGCGTCGAACTCCAGCGGGTGGCTCAGCGGCACGAAGGCCAGCGACAGTTCGTGTTCGCCCTGCTTGAGCTGCAGCAGGCGGCGCTGGCCGCGCAGCGCGTGTTCCAGGGCGCTCTGGATCTGGGTGGTGAGCTCGGTGTTGCGCCCCAGCAGAGAGCGGGCGTGGGTGATGATCACCCGACCGGTCGACATTTCGTGCCGCGCCAGGTGGTTGGCGTGGCGGATGTGGCCCTGGGCGTCGATCACCAGCAGGCCGTAGTCGACTTCGTCCAGCACCCGCAACAGCAGGTCCTGTCCCAGGCTGTCCGGCACCGGCTGCGTGCGCTCGGCGTGGAAGTACAGGTCGCTGGTGGTGCGGTCCATCAGGTGGCGTTGGGCGGTGGTTTCCATGGCGCTTTCCTCGTGTGTTGCGGATGGGGAAAGCTTAGAAACCGGGCAGGATCTTGAGGCGTGTGCCATTGCCCACCGGCCTGTGACCTATTCACAAAGTCTGTTGTCAGAAAGCAACAAACTCACCCCGCTCAGCGGGATTTGTTCCGGATCGCCGAGAGGGTTCCGCGGGTGGTGATGACCTCCGGATCGAGCATGACCTCGATCAGCGAACCGCTGTCGGCGGCCAGCGCCCGCTGCAAGGCCGGCTCGAACTCCAGGGTGTGGGTGATGCGTTCGGCCGCGTAGCCATAGGCCCGCGCGAGCGCGCAGAAGTCGGGGTTCCGCAGGTCCGAGCCACTCACGCGCGCCGGGTATTCGCGCTCCTGGTGCATGCGGATGGTGCCGTAGGTGCCGTTGTTGAGCAGCAGTACGACCGACTTCGCGCCGTGCTGCACCGCCGTGGCCAGTTCCTGCCCGTTCATGAGGAAGTCGCCGTCCCCCGCAATGGTGAAGGCGGTGCGGCCGGAGAGGATGGCGGCCCCGATGCCCGCGGGCACGCCGTAGCCCATGGCGCCGTTGGTCGGGGCCAGTTGCGTCTTGTGCCCCTTGGCCAAGCCGTGGTAGCGGTAGAAGCGGTGCAGCCAGCTGGCGAAATTGCCTGCGCCGTTGGTCAGCACCGCGTCGGCTGGCAGGTGCTTTTGCAGCGTATGGATGAGGGCGGGCATGTCGATGTTGCCGGGCAGCACGATGCCGCCATTGGTCACCTCCACGTTGGCCTCGTAGTCGGCGTGGCAGGCGGCCGTCCACGTCGACCATGGCAGGCTGGGCGGTGCGGTCAGCACCTCCAGCGAACGCGCCGCCGCGTTCATCGTGGCCTGGATCGCGAGCGTGGGCTGGTAAACCCGGCCCAGCTCCTCGCCGCTGGCGTGGATGTGCACCAGCTTCTGCGTCGGCACCGGCGCTTCCAGCAGCGTGTAGCCGCCGGTGGTCGCCTCGCCCAGTCGCGGACCGATGGCCAGGACCAGGTCGCTCTCACGGATGCGCCGGGCCAGTGCCGGGTTGATGCCCAGGCCGACATCGCCCGCGTACAGCGGGTGGTGGTTGTCGAAGCAGTCCTGGAAGCGGAAGGCGTTGGCCACCGGCAGCTGCCAGTTCTCGGCGAAGCGCTGCAGCGCGGCGGCGGACTGCGGCGTCCAGCCTCCGCCGCCGGCGATCACCAGCGGCCGCTGTGCCGCCAGCAGCAGTGTGCGCAGCTCGCGCAGTGCGCCCGGGTCGGCCCAGGCCTGCACCGGCTCCACGCGCGGCAGCGGGTTAGCGTCCACCGTCTGCGTCAGCATGTCCTCGGGCAGCACCAGCACCACCGGGCCGGGCCGGCCGTTCATGGCGGTGGCGAAGGCGCGCGCCACGTATTCGGGGATGCGTCGCGGATCGTCGATGCGCTCGACGCGCTTGGCCATGCCTTTCGTGCTCGGGCCGAAGAAGGCGTTGTAGTCCACCTCCTGGAAGGCCTCGCGGTCGCGCGCGTCGCTGGCCACGTCGCCCACGAACAGCACCATCGGCGTCGAGTCCTGGAACGCGGTGTGCAGGCCGATGGAGGCGTTGGTCGCGCCCGGCCCTCGTGTCACGAAACACACGCCCGGCCGGCCGGTCAGCTTGCCCTGGGCCTCGGCCATGAAGGCCGCCCCACCCTCCTGGCGGTTGATCACGAAGCGGATGCGGTCGGCGCGGTCGTGAAAGCCGTCGAGCACGGCGAGATAGCTTTCGCCCGGCACGCCGAACGCGTGGGTCACGCCCTGGGCGATGAGGCAGTCGACGAGCAGGTGTCCGGCAAGTTTTGGTGTGGTCATGCCGGAATTGTGCACAGACTCAGCGGCCTGTCCGGCGGCCCACGCCGATGGCGGCATAGACGGACACCAGCAGCACCAGCGCCGCGCCCGCCAGCGTCAGCGCGTACCAGCCCCGGTCCATGAACACGCCAAAGATCATCGGAGAGACCGCGAAACCGACGTCCAGCCCCGAGTACACCGTGCCATAGACGCGCCCGGTCGCGCCCTTGGGCGTCGCCTTCTTGATCATCATGTCCCGGCTGGGGCCGCCCACGCCGATTGCAAAACCGGTGGCCGCCAGGACCACCATGGTGCCGGTGCCATTGAGCCAGCCGGTGGCACAGACCAGCAGCAGCAAGGCGCCGGCGGTCATCGCCCAGGCCACGACGCGATCGCTGTGTCTCGAGGTGGCGGCCACAAAGCCGCCGACGAACATGCCCACCGCGCCGCACAGCATGTAGGCGCTGACAGTGAGCGTGGCCGCCTCGACGCTGACCCCGTGCAACTGCTTGAGGATGGATGGCGCATAGCTCTGCACCACCGCCAGCGTCATGGTGGACAGCAGGAAGAAGGCGAAGCACCACCAGACCACGGGCAGCTTCATGAACGCAAGGTCGGAGCCCTTGGGTGCATCGGCGTGGCGCACATGCACCTCGGTGCGCAGCTTCTCGCGCTGCCAGAACAGCAGCGACAGCACCGCCACATACAGCAGCGCGGCGGCGTGGTAGGCGGTGCGCCAGTCGGCCAGCGCCGTGATGCCGACCAGAAAAGCGGGGGCGAGCGCCCAGCCCAGGTTGCCGGTCA
This sequence comes from Hydrogenophaga pseudoflava NBRC 102511, assembly GCF_001592285.1. Lineage (GTDB taxonomy): Bacteria > Pseudomonadota > Gammaproteobacteria > Burkholderiales > Burkholderiaceae_C > Hydrogenophaga > Hydrogenophaga pseudoflava. The sequence goes on from NZ_BCWQ01000006.1 coordinate 173,093, forward strand.
GGCCATGGGCGCTGAAGGCGTAGCCCAGCCGCGGCGCCGAGACGCGCTGGTTCAGGATGGTGAAGTCGGCCGGGTGGAATGGCGCGTTGCCCAGGCCCGCCAGCACCGCCACCATCACCAGACCGGCGTAGCCGGTGGCCATGGACGCTGCCAGCGAGGCCAGCAGGAAGCAGCCGATGGCGGCAAACAGCACTGGGCGCGCGCCGATGCGGTCGACCACGAACCCGGACATCGCCTGGCCGGAACCCGAGATCACGAAGAAGATGCTCATCAGCAAGCCGACGTCGGAGTAGCTCAGGCCGAAGTCGCGCATGAAGATCGGGAACAACGGCGCCAGCAGCAGGTGCGAGAAGTGGGAGGTGCCGTGCGCCAGACCGACCAGGCCGATGACGGCGGCGTCCTGCTTCAAGGGAACGGGGTTGGCCGGCGGGGGCACGGCGTCGAGAGTGGCGGTGTTCATGCGGGGCATGGTACGGGCTGACGCAGCGGCCGATATGCGATAGAAAGACAACTATCGTCGAATTTCAGCCAAATCCGGGAGCCCCCATGAACAGACGCGAGCGCCGCGCCGTGCCCGTCGGCGACACCGATCCGTTCCGTCCCTCGCCGGAGCGGCCGGTGCGCTGCCGGGCTCGGGCCATGGGCCACGACACCCAGTTCGAACCGCACCACCACCCCTGGGGTCAGCTGGCGTATTGCGCAAGCGGCCTGTTGCAGGTCACGGTGGCCGACGCCGCGCCGAACCAGACCAGCGGGCTGGAGACCACCACCATCGTCCCGCCGTCGCGCGCTGTCTGGATTCCGCCGGGCGCCCGCCACGCGGTCAGCATGCTGGAGTCGTCGCAGCTCTACACGCTCTACATCGATCCGTCGGTGGTGACCGCCGAGTGGCGCCGCTCCCGGGTGCTGGTGGTTTCAGCCCTGCTGCGCGAACTGGTGCTGGGCATGGAGCTGCCGCACCACGCCGGAGACGAGCTGCGGCAGCGCGCGTTGTCCACCCTGGTGCTGGCCGAACTGGCGCACGCGCCGACCCAGCCGCTGGGCGTTCCGATGCCCGACCCGCAGCGCGGTGACCGGCGCCTGCGCGCCGTGTGCGAGGCGGTGCTCAACGCGCCGGCGCAACACGCGACGCTGGCCGGCTGGGCCGCCCACAGCGGCGCCAGCGAGCGCACTCTGGCGCGCCTGTTCCGGGACGAGCTGGGCATGGGCTTTCAGCGCTGGCGGCAGCAGGTGCTGCTGGCGCACGCGCTGCCGATGCTGGCCAGGGGCACGCCGGTGAGCCAGGTGGCCGCCGCCGCTGGCTACGCCAGCGACAGCGCCTTCAGCGCCATGTTCCGCGCCGCACTGGGCCAGCCGCCGTCGCGCTTTGGCCCGATGACGGCGGGACCCGCCTGATCAGAGCACCTCTTGCAGCCGTTCCTTCGGGCGGCAGAGCACGGTGCCGCGCGGCGTCACGACGATGGGCCGCTCGACCAGCACGGGGTGCTGCACCATCAGGTCCAGCCATTCGGCGTCGCTGCGTTCGGGGTTGGCTTCGGCCAGCCCGGCATAGAGGTCGCCCTTGCGGCGCAGCAGTTCGCCAGCGCTCATGCCCATGGCCTTGAGCAGCGCGGTCAGCTGCTCCCGGGTGTAGGGCTGCTTGAGGTAGTCAATCACCTCTGGCTCGACCCCGGTCTCGCGGATCGCGGCCAGCACGTTGCGCGAGGTGCTGCACTGGGGGTTGTGGAAGATGGTGATGGAAGAAGGCTTCATCGCGGTGCTCCGTGCGTTTCGCGGCCGAGCATAACGCCCGGTGGCGGTGCAGCGGCGGGCGTCACACCCCTGTCATCTCGGGCCCGTATCTTGCTCGACGCACACACAAAACGCGCCAGCAGGGGAAGACGATGAACGCACCACAACGCATTGCCAAGACACCGAAGGCCTGGGAGGCGCTGTCACGCCCCGACCTGGTCGGCCGCCGCGCCCACAGCCTGCTGCTCATGGCCAACGGCCGCCGCAGCGAACGCGAGCTGTCGGCACTGCTGGGTGGCGATGTCAGCGATCTGGCCGCGGGTCTGCTGCAGCAGGGCTACCTGCAGCCAGTGCCGCTGATGCTCTACGGAGACAACGACAGCGCCTGAGCGGCGCCACTCAAAGCCAGCGTTTGAGCAGCCCCATCACGCGATCGAACGTGGCGCCGTAGGGTGGGTAGAACAGGCTGGCCGCCGCCCAGCGCGACTGCACCAGCACCGGCTTCTGCTGCGTGAACCGCAGGAAGCCCGTCTCGCCGTGGTAGGCGCCCCAGCCGCTCTCCCCCACCCCGCCAAACGGCAGGTTTTCGTGGGCAATGTGCAGCAGCGTGTCGTTCACCGTGACGCCGCCGCTGACCGTGCCGCGCAGCACCCGGTCGCGCGCGGCACCGTCCTGGCCGAACCAGTACAGCGCCAGAGGCCTGGGACCGGCGTTGACCGTGGCGATCGCCTGGCCCAGATCCGTATAGCTGAGCACCGGCAGCACCGGGCCGAAGATTTCCTCGCGCATCAGGCGGGCCTCGGCGGGTGGCTGAAACACCAGCACCGGTGCCATCTGGCGCTCATGGCCCGAACCGCTGCGCTGGGCCACCTCGACCACACGGGCGCCCTGGGACTGCGCCTCCTTGACCATCGCCAGCAGCCGCGCGTGGTGCCGCTCGCTGATGATGCTGGCGTAGTCCGGGTGCGCGGCCCCGCAAGGAAACAGCCGCGCCACCGCGGCGACGAAGGCCCGCTCGAACTCGGCCTCGCGCCCCTGGGGCAGCAGCACGTAGTCGGGCGCGATGCAGGTCTGGCCGCCGTTGAGCAGCTTGCCGTGCGCGATCTTGATGGCCACCGCGTCCAGATCGGCCGAGGCGTCCACGATGCAGGGCGACTTGCCGCCCAGCTCCAGCGTGGTCGGCGTCAGGTTGGCCGCGGCGGCGGCGGCCACCTTGCGCCCCACGGCGGTGGAGCCGGTGAAGAACAGGTGGTCGAACGGCAGGCTGGCGAACTCGTGCGCCACGTCCGGCCCGCCCAGCGCCACACACACCTCGTCGGCGGAAAACGCCTGGTGCAGCAGGGTCGCGAGCAGCGCCGAGGTGTGCGGTGTGAGCTCGCTGGGCTTGAGCATCACGCGGTTGCCCGCGGCCAGCGCAGTGGCGGTCGGCCCGAGCGTCAGCTGTAGCGGGTAGTTCCAGGGACCGATGACACCGACCACACCCAGCGGCTGGCGCTGAATCTGGCCGCTGGCGGGTTGCAGGTAGATCGGTGTGCGCACGCGGCGCGTTTTCATCCAGGCGCCGGTGTGGCGATCCAGATCGCCCAGCAGCGAGCGCAGCACGAAGAAGTCCGCGACTTCGGTGAGCCGGATCGAGCGCACGCCGAAATCGGCCTGCACCGCCTCGGCCAGCGCCGCGCCGTACGTGTCGATCAGGGCCCGCATGCGGCGCAGGCGGTCCAGGCGAAGCGCCAGCGGCACGTCGATCTGCGCGCGGCTGGCCTGGAACTGCGCGTCGAACAGCGCACGCAACGGAAGGTCGGGGGGCGTCAGGGTCATCGGGTCATCATAGGAGCGCGCCCCGAGCGGCGGTAGAGGCGGCGCCCCATGCCGGGGCACCGCCTGTCGCCTGGGGCTCAGTCGTAGGCGATTGCGTCCGAGAACTCGAACACCCCGGGGTTGCGCACCGGGTCCACACCCACCGGGATCACCGATTTCGGCGGGTACCTGCCTTCCAGCAACAGCTTCGAGAGCGGGTTCTCAATGCGCTGCTGGATCGCGCGCTTGAGCGGCCGTGCACCGAACACCGGATCGAAACCGACCTTGGCCAGCTCGCCCAGCGCAGCGGGCGACACATCCAGCCGCAGGTCCATCTTCTGCAGGCGTGCCTGCAGTGCCTTGAGCTGGATGCCCGCGATGGCCTCGATGTGCTTGGCGTCCAGACCGTGGAACACCACCGTCTCGTCGATGCGGTTGAGGAACTCGGGCCGGAAGTGGTTCTTGAGCTCGCCCCAGACCGCGTCCTTCACGTCCTCGTAGCTGTCGCCCACCATGGCCTGGATGAGGTGCGAGCCGATGTTGCTGGTCATCACGATGACCGTGTTCTTGAAGTCCACGGTGCGGCCCTGGCCGTCGGTCAGGCGACCGTCGTCCAGCACCTGCAGCAGCACGTTGAACACGTCCGGGTGGGCCTTTTCCACCTCGTCGAGCAGCAGCACGCTGTACGGTTTGCGGCGCACGGCTTCGGTCAGGTAGCCGCCCTCCTCGTAGCCCACGTAGCCGGGTGGCGCGCCGATCAGGCGGGCCACCGAGTGCTTCTCCATGAACTCGCTCATGTCGATGCGCACCAGATGCTCCTCGCTATCGAACAGGAAGCCCGCCAGCGCCTTGCACAGCTCGGTCTTGCCCACGCCGGTGGGGCCCAGGAACAGGAAGGAACCGGTCGGGCGGTTCGGGTCGGACAGGCCCGAGCGCGAGCGGCGGATGGCATTGGCCACCGCGCTGATCGCTTCGTCCTGGCCCACCACGCGCTCGTGCAGCTTGGTCTCCATCTGCAGCAGCTTGTCGCGCTCGCCCTGCATCATCTTGGACACCGGAATGCCGGTCGCGCGGCTGACCACCTCGGCGATCTCCTCGGCCCCCACCTGGGTGCGCAGCAGCTGGCGCACCTGGTTTTCGCCTTTGCCGGCCTCCTGGGCCTGGGCTTCCTTGAGCTGCTTCTCCAGCTCCGGCAGCTTGCCGTACTGCAGCTCGGCGACCTTGTTGAAGTCGCCCTTGCGCTTGAGTTCCTCGATCTGCAGCTTGACGCGCTCGATTTCCTCGCGCACGTGTGCGCTGCCCTGCGCCTGCGCCTTTTCGGCCTTCCATACCTCTTCCAGATCGGCCGCTTCCTTCTGCAGTTCGACGATTTCTTCGTCGATCAGCGCCAGGCGCTTCTGCGAAGCCTCGTCGGTCTCTTTCTTCATCGCCTCGCGCTCGATCTTGAGCTGGATCAGCCGGCGGTCCAGCTTGTCCATCACCTCGGGCTTGGAGTCGATCTCGATCTTGATCTTGGCCGCCGCCTCGTCGATCAGGTCGATGGCCTTGTCCGGCAGGAAGCGGTCGGTGATGTAGCGGTGGCTCAGCTCGGCCGCGGCCACGATGGCCGGGTCGGTGATGTCCACGCCATGGTGCACCTCGTACTTTTCCTGCAGGCCGCGCAGGATGGCGATGGTCTGCTCGACAGTCGGCTCATCGACCAGCACCTTCTGGAAGCGGCGCTCCAGCGCGGCGTCCTTCTCAATGTACTTGCGGTACTCGTCCAGTGTGGTCGCGCCGATGCAGTGCAGTTCGCCGCGCGCCAGCGCCGGCTTGAGCATGTTGCCCGCGTCGATGGCGCCTTCGGCCTTGCCGGCCCCCACCATGGTGTGGATTTCGTCGATGAACAGAATGATGCGGCCCTCGTCCTGCGCCACTTCCTTGAGCACGGACTTCAGGCGCTCCTCGAACTCGCCGCGGTACTTGGCGCCGGCCAACAGGCCCGCCATGTCCAGCACCAGCACGCGCTTCTCGCGCAGGGTTTCGGGCACCTCGCCGTTGACGATGCGCTGCGCCAGGCCTTCGACGATGGCCGTCTTGCCCACGCCGGGCTCGCCAATCAGCACAGGGTTGTTCTTGCTGCGGCGCTGCAGCACCTGAATGGCGCGGCGGATTTCGTCGTCACGGCCGATCACCGGGTCCAGCTTGCCAGCGCGGGCGCGCTCGGTCAGGTCCAGGGTGTACTTCTTGAGCGCCTCGCGCTGGCTCTCGCCTTCGGGCGAATCCATCTTCTGGCCGCCACGCACGGCTTCGATGGCCGCTTCCAAGCTCTTGCGCGAGAGGCCGTTCTCGTTGGCGATGCGGCCGATCTCACCCTTCTGGTCGGCCACGGCGAGCAGGAACAGCTCGCTGGCGATGAAGGCGTCACCACGCTTGATGGCTTCCTTTTCGGTCGCCTGGAGCAACTTGATCAGGTCCGGTCCGGGTTGCACCTGTTCCTGGCCCTGCACCTCGGGCAGGCGGTTGACCGCCTCCTCGGTGGCCTTGGTCAGACCCGGCACATTGACGCCCGCGCGCTGCAGCAGCGACTTCGGGCCATCGGCCTGGCGCAGCATGGCCATCAGCAGGTGGGCCGGTTCGATATAGGCGTGGTCCTTGCCCAGGGCCAGGCTCTGGGCTTCGCCCAGGGCTTCCTGGAACTTGGTGGTGAGTTTGTCGAGACGCATGTTGTGATGCTCCGAAATGCTTGAACTGACGGGCATGTGGCGCTGACCGCCCTCATTTCAAGACCTTGCGCCGGTCGGGGTCAAGCGGCCTTGACCCGCATCAAAGCCGCTGCGCCCCGTGCAGCGGGGGCGCGAGGGGGGCTTACCCTGCTCTCCAGTAGGCGTAAGACCAGGCGGTGGCCATGCCGGCGCGGCGGTAGAGCGCCAAGGCGGGCTCGTTGGAAGCGTCCACCTGCAGAAAGGCCCGGGTGATGCCCCGCCGCTGTGCCTCCAGCGCCATCGCGTGGATCATCCGCCCCGCCAGCCCCCGGCCCCTCTGGCGGGCGGCCGTGCGCAGGCCGTGCATGCTCAGCCAGCCCTGGGCATAACAGGCGGCGCCGCAGGCCAGGGTTTCGCCGCCCTGTCGCAGGCTGGCGAACAGCGTGCCCTCGGCGCGGGACAGCGCCTTCGAGCGGCTCGCGCCGTCCACCGGGTCCATGCCCTCGCCCAGAAACATGGCCATCCAGGCCGCATCAGGCCGCAGTTCCAGCGACACCCCGTCGGCGTGCGGCGCCAGCGCCAGCAGGCCATCCAGCACACCGGTCTGGGTCAGGGTGGGTTGTTCGCGCCGGAAGCCCTGGGCCCTGAGCTCGGGCCACCAGGGCTCGAACGCTGGCACCTCGGGCAGGCGCAACACCGGCCGCAAGCCGGCATCCCGGTAACGCTGCGCGATGGTGCCGATCAGCGCCGGGGGGTGGGCGCCATGGTGCAGTGGCACCGCACTGTGGGCGCGGCCAACCGTGCCGCGGTCCATGGGCAGCAGCCAGCCGTCGAGGGCCTCCACCCGCTCGGGTGCCACCGCGGTGAGCGTGGCGCGTTCGATGGCCTCGATGTCGGCGGCGGTCAGCGACATCGACACCCTGACCGCCCCTCAGGCGTTGTTCGAGGCGATGCCCCACTTGGCCAAAGCCGCGTCGTCGCTGACCCGCGCATCGACCCAGCGCGCGCCCTCGGGCGTCTGTTCCTTCTTCCAGAACGGCGCCTGGGTCTTGAGGTAGTCCATCAGGAACTCACAGGCCTGGAAGCTCTCGCCACGGTGGGCCGATGTCACGGCCACCAGCACGATCTGGTCCAGCGGCTGCAGCAGGCCGACGCGGTGGATGACCCGGGCGCCCAGGATGTCGAAGCGCTTGAAGGCCTCGTCGATCATCTGCTCGATGGACTTCTCCGTCATGCCCGGGTAATGCTCCAGCTCCAGGGTGCTGACGCTCTGGCCGTCGTTGCGGTCCCTGACGGTGCCCACAAACGTGCAGACCGCACCGACGCCCTTCTGGTCGGCCCGAAGCCGGGCGACCTCGGCGGACAGGTCGAAGTCTTCGGTCTGGATGCTGACGCGGGTGTTCATGCTCACCCTCCGGTGACGGGTGGGAAGAAGGCCACCTCGGATCCGTCGGTCAAGGCGATCGACTCGTCGGCCATGGTCTGGTTGACCGACACGCGCACCGCGCGGCCGCGCGCCAGCGCCTCGGCGTGGGCGCCACCACGTGCGATCAGTTCGTCGCGCAGCGCGGACAGCGTGGTCGCTGCGGTCTCGACAGATTCGCTGCCGGAGCCAATGGCCTCGCGGATGGAGGCGAAATAACGCAGCTGGATCTTCATGCGAGCAGGTCCGAAAGAGAGATGTAGTTCACGAGGTCGCCGCGCGCGATGGTGCTGCCGGCCGGGTTGTCCACCAGGCCGTCGCCCCACACTGTGGAGGTCAGCACGCCCGAGCTCTGGTTGGGGAACAGGTCCAGGCCGCCGTGGGCATTGCGGCGCACGCGCAGGAACTCGCGGCGCTTGTCGGCGCGCGGCAGGTCGAAATCGGCGCGCAGCTGCATGGTCTTGAAGGGAGGCTGGTATTCGGATTCTGCGGCCCCCTGCAACTTGAGCAGGAAGGGCCGCACCAGCAGCAGGAAGGTGACGTAACTCGACACCGGGTTGCCGGGCAGGCCGATGAAGTGGCAGTGCCCTTGAGCGTCTGCACCGGCCCCCGCATCGCGCCGCACCGTGCCATAGGCAAAGGGTTTGCCCGGCTTCATGGCGATCTGCCACAGGTCCAGGCTGCCCAGTTGTTGCACGGCGGGCTTGATGTGGTCTTCTTCGCCCACCGACACCCCGCCGCTGGTGAGGATGAGGTCGTGGTGATCGGCAGCGGTCTTGAGGGCGGCCAGCGTGGCCTCGCGCCTGTCGGGCACGATGCCCAGGTCGCTGACCTCGCACCCCAGGCGCTCCAGCAGCACGCGCAGGAAAAAGCGGTTGCTGTTGTAGATGGCGCCCGGTTTCATCTGTTCCGGCGGCACCTCGCCGGGCATGACCAGCTCGTCGCCGGTGGAGAACAGCGCCACCCGCGGCTTGGCCCTCACCCGCAGCTGTGCCGCGCCAATGCCCGCGGCCAGGCCCAGGCTCGCGGCCGACAGGCGCGTGCCGCGCGACAGCACGACGGCGCCACGGGTCACGTCTTCGCCCGCACAGCGGATCCATTGGCCAGGCCCGGGCACGGCGTCGATGTGCACAGCGCGGAAATCGCCACCGACCTCGCGCGTGTCTTCCTGCATCACGATGGCGTCCGCGCCAGGGGGCACCGGCGCACCCGTGAAGATGCGGGCGCAGGTGCCGGGTTCCAGCAGCTGCGCCGCGTGGCCGGCGGGGATGCGCTGGCTGACCGGCAGCACAACACCTTTTTCGGTGATGTCGGCCACGCGCACGGCGTAGCCGTCCATGGACGAGTTGTCCTGCGGCGGCACGTGCAGCGCCGACACCAGGTCATCCGCCAGCACACGCCGGTCGGCCAGCACAGTGGCCAGGGTTTCGGTGGCCGCGAGCGGTGCCGCGCGCGAAAGCAGGTCGGCCAGCGCGGCGTCCAGCGCCATCAGGGGTTTGCGGGCAGGTTGGGGAGCGTTCATGGTCTTGGAGGCACCGCCCCGGCCGATAGGGCCAACGCAGTGGCGATCAAACGTAGGCTTCGGGGTCGTAGTCGAAACGGTCCCCATTGTCGACCAGCCAGGCCGCCACCGCATCGGGGTCGTCCAGATCCAGCCGCGGACGCAGGGTGTCCTCGGGCAAAGCATCGGCCAATGGCAGGGCGATGGCCGCCACGAAGGGGTCGTCCGGGTACCGGACCGGTTGGGCGGTGGCTGCGCGCCAGACCTCGATCTTGAGCAGGTTGCTGTCGCGCCAGCCCTCGACCAGCACCCAGTCCACCCCGGGGTGCAGCGCCGGGATCAGGTCGTGCACCGAGCGCTCCTGGGGCCGTTCGAAGCTGCGCTGCAGCACCAGCCGCTCGGGCGATGCAGCCAGCACCTCGTAGGCGCCGGCCTCCCGGTGGCGCCAGGTGTCCTTGCCGGGCTGGTCGGTTTCCAGCCCGCAGTGCGCGTGCTTCATGACCGACACGCGCAGACCCCGCGCCTTGAGGGCCGGGATCAGGCGTTCGATCAGCGTGGTCTTGCCTGCACCCGACGATCCAGCGAAACCGACGACCTTCATGGGGTCTTCCGGGCGGCCCGTCAGACCGGGCAGTGGTCGGTGATGTAGCGCTTGACCGCGACCGCGTCCGCGCCCATCACCTGCACACGCTTGGGCAAGGCTTCGATGCCGTCGAACTTGGCCGGCCGCTCGGGATCGCGGCCCAAGGCTTCACGGATGGTCTCGGCGAACTTGATCGGCAGCGCCGTCTCCAGCACCACCACGTTCTCGCCCGCCTGGCGCAATTCGCGCGCCACCTTCACGCCGTCGGCGGTGTGGGTGTCGATCATCACACCGTGTTGCTCGAAGGTGGCCTTGATGGTGGCCAGGCGGTTGGCGTGCGTGCTCTTGCCGCTGGCAAAGCCGTAGCGGCTGGCCGCCTGAGCGAACAGCGGGTCGCTGCCCAGGTCGAAGCGGCCATGCAGGCGCAGCTCGTCGTCGAACAGGTTCTTCGTGCGCGCAGCGTCGCGACCCAGCAGGTCGAACACGAATCGCTCGAAGTTGCTGGCCTTCGAAATGTCCATCGACGGGCTGGAGGTCTCGTAGGTGTCGGCGCTGCCGCGCACGCGGTAGGTGCCGGTGCGGAAGAACTCGTCAAGCACGTCGTTCTCATTGGTCGCGACGATCAGGCGACCGATCGGCAGGCCCATCTGGCGCGCGACATGGCCGGCGCAGACGTTGCCGAAGTTGCCAGAGGGCACGGCAAAGCTCACCTTTTGTTCGTTGGACCTCGTCGCGTAGAAGTAGCCGGCAAAGTAGTAGACCACCTGGGCCAGCAACCGCGCCCAGTTGATCGAGTTGACCGTGCCGATCTTGTACTTGCGCTTGAAGTCCAGGTCGTTGGACACGGCTTTGACGATGTCCTGGCAGTCGTCGAACACGCCTTCCACCGCGATGTTGTGGATGTTCGGGTCCATCAGGCTGAACATCTGCGCCTGCTGAAAAGCGCTCATGCGGCCGTGCGGGCTGAGCATGAACACGCGCACGCCCTGTTTGCCGCGCATCGCGTACTCGGCAGCGCTGCCAGTGTCGCCCGAGGTCGCGCCCAAGATGTTGAGCTGCTCGCCACGGCGCGCCAGTTCGTACTCGAACAGGTGGCCCAGCAGTTGCATGGCCATGTCCTTGAAGGCCAGGGTCGGGCCATTGGACAGCGCCTCAAGCTGCAGACCGTCTTCCAGCTTCGTCAGCGGCACGATCTCTTTCGTGCCAAAAACGTCGGCCGTGTAGGTCTTGGCGCAAAGCGCTTTCAGGTCGTCGGCCGGAATGTCGTCGATGTAGAGCGACAGCACCTCGAAGGCAAGCGCAGCATAGCCTTGCTCGGCCAGCACGGCGCGCCAGCGGGTCAGTGTGGCTGCGTCGACCTGCGGATAGGCCTCGGGCAGGTAGAGACCACCGTCGGGCGCCAGACCTTCGAGCAGGATTTCGCAGAAGCGCTTGCGGTCCGGGTGGCCGCGGGTCGACAGGTACAGCATCTCAGTTCAGCTCTTCCTTGCGGATGCGGGTGATGGGCGCCAGCACGCTGGGCAGGCCCTGCATTTGCGCGATCACATCGTTCATGGTGCCTTCGCGCGTGTCGTGCGTCAGGATGATCAGGTCGGTCGAGGTCGCCCCCTCTCCACCCACTTCGTCGGCCTCGCGCTGCAGCACCGCGTCGATGCTCACACCGGCGCCGGCCAGCAAGCCGGTCACCTGAGCCAGCACGCCGGCCTGATCGGCCACGCGCAGACGCAGGTAGTAACTGGTCACGACCTCGCTCATGGGCAGCACGACGGCATCACTCATGGCATCGGGCTGGAAGGCCAGGTGCGGCACGCGATTGAGCGGATCGGCGGTGTGCAGGCGGGTGATGTCCACCAGGTCGGCGATCACGGCCGAGGCGGTCGGTTCGCTGCCGGCACCCTTGCCGTAGTACAGAGTGGTACCCACGGCATCGCCGTTCACCACCACCGCGTTCATCGCACCCTCCACGTTGGCAATCAGCCGTTTCGCCGGCACCAGACTGGGGTGCACGCGCAGTTCCACGCCCTTGTCGGTGCGCTTGGTGATGCCCAGCAGCTTGATGCGGTAGCCCAGCTGCTCGGCATAACGGATGTCGGCCGCACCCAGCTTGGTGATGCCTTCCACGTAGGCCTTGTCGAACTGGACCGGAATACCGAAGGCGATGGCGCTCATCAGCGTCGCCTTGTGGGCGGCGTCGACCCCTTCGATGTCGAAGGTCGGGTCGGCTTCGGCATAGCCCAGGCGCTGGGCTTCTTTCAGCACCACGTCGAAGTCCAGGCCCTTGTCACGCATCTCGGACAGGATGAAGTTCGTCGTGCCGTTGATGATGCCAGCGATCCACTGGATGCGGTTGGCTGTCAGGCCTTCGCGCAGCGCCTTGATGATGGGGATGCCACCTGCCACGGCCGCCTCGAAGGCCACCATCACGCCCTTGGCCGACGCAGCCGCAAAGATCTCGGTGCCATGCACGGCCAGCAGCGCCTTGTTGGCGGTGACCACGTGCTTGCCAGCGGCAATCGCTTCGAGCACCAGCGCGCGGGCAATGCCGTAGCCGCCAATCAGCTCGATCACGATGTCGATGTCGGGGTTGGCGATCACGGCGCGGGCGTCGTTCACCACCTTGACGTCCGGACCCACGATGGACTGTGCACGCGCCACGTCCAGGTCCGCCACCATGGTGATCTCAATGCCGCGACCGGCACGGCGCTGAATCTCTTCCTGGTTGCGCTGAAGCACATTGAACGTGCCGCTGCCCACGGTGCCGATGCCCAGCAGGCCTACTTGGATGGGTTTCATGCTTGACTCATTTCCAACAAAAACTCGGGCGCTGTCCGCCCTGTCCGATAGTGACAGCCGGTCGCTCGGGCATTGATGACATTGCCCGGCACCATTGATGATCAGTCGTCTGTGCCGTGGCGATGGCGCCACTGTTCCAGGAACTTGGCCAGGCGGTCGATGGCCTCGCGCAAATCGTCTTCGTGCGGCAGGAACACGATGCGGAAATGCTGGTTGTCCGGGTAGTTGAAGCCCGACCCCTGCACCAGCATCACGCGGGTCGCCCGCAGCACTTCCATGAAAAACTGCCGGTCGTCCTCGATCGGATAGACCTTGGGATCGAGCCGGGGAAACATGTACAGCGCCGCCTGCGGCTTGACGCATGTCACGCCCGGGATCGCGGTGATCAGTTCGTAGGCCAGATCGCGCTGGCGACGCAGGCGCCCGCCTTCCTTGACCAGGTCGTTGATGCTCTGATATCCACCGAGAGCCGTCTGGATCGCCCACTGCCCCGGCACGTTGGAGCCGAGCTTGAGGTTGGCCAGCATGTTCAGGCCTTCGATGAAGTCCTTGGCGATCTCCTTCGGACCCGACAACACCATCCAGCCGGCGCGATATCCGCAGGACCTGTAGGCCTTGGACAGCGAATTGAACGTCAGGGTCAGCACATCAGTGGACAGACTCGCCATCGCGGTGTGCTTCACACCTTCGTACAGCACCTTGTCGTACACCTCGTCGGCCAGCAGCACCAGACCGAACTCACGGGCCAGCGCCACGATGCCCTTGAGCAGCTCGTCGCTGTAGAGCACACCGGTGGGGTTGTTCGGGTTGATGACCACGATTCCCTTCGTGCGCGGCGTGATCTTGGCACGCATGTCCGCCAGGTCCGGCTGCCAGCCGTTGCTTTCGTCGCAGCGGTAGTGCACCGGTGTGCCTCCGGAGAGGCTGGTCGCTGCCGTCCACAGGGGGTAGTCGGGCGACGGCACCAGCAGTTCATCGCCGTTGTCCAGCAGCGCATTGGCCGCCATCACAATCAGTTCGCTGGCACCATTCCCAAGGTAGATGTCGTCCAGCGTCACGCCCTGCACACCCTGCTGCTGGGTGTAGTGCATCACCGCCTTGCGCGCGGCGAAGATACCCTTGCTGTCCGAGTAACCCGCCGAGTTCGGCAGATTTCGGATCATATCCTGCTGGATTTCCTCGGGGGCGTCAAAACCGAACGGCGCCAGGTTGCCGATGTTCAGCTTGATGATTTTCTGGCCCTCGTCCTCCATCTGCTTGGCCGCGTCGACGATCGGGCCCCGAACGTCGTAGAGCACATTGGCCAGCTTGGCGGATTTCTGGATCGGTTTCAAAGTCCCTCCGGACAGATGAGGCAAGGTGTGGACGGTTACGGGCAGGCGCACGCTAAGATCGCGACCTCTTCGGGGAAAACCCATAATTTGACCACAGTTCTCCTGCGCACCTCGTCCCCGACAGACGCCACCGACCCGATGAAACTTCATGCAGACAAGCCTGACCAGTTGTCAGTCACCGCCCATGGCGACGGATGGATCGCAGTCAATGGCGAGCGGTACAGCTCCAGCGTGGTGCTGCTGGCTTCGGGAACCGTTCGCCCCTGGGGCGTGGCACGCCTTGATGAACTCACTGCCGAGCATTTTTCGGAACTCATAGGGGGCGATGGCCCTCCTCCTGAATTGGTGCTGCTCGGGTCCGGCACCAGACTTCGTTTTGTGGCTCCCGCCCTGCTGCGGCCGCTCATTGAACAACGCATTGGCGTGGAAACCATGGACACCCCGGCCGCCTGCCGAACCTTCAACATCCTCGCAGGCGAAGGCCGGCGCGTGGTGGCGGCCCTGCTGATCGAAGCCTGACGCCCGAACCCGCGTTCGGGGTAAAATAGCCGATTGTTTTCCCACCGCTGCCAGAGAGCGGCTGTCGCCCAGGGAGGGCGACGGGAAGACCAACGCATCTCCACCAACCTACGTCAGGGGTCCACGCAGCATGGCAGTCGTTGTCAACAAACCCATTCCCGAATTTGAAGCCATGGCCACCGGCGGCATCAAGGTCAGCAACCAGTCGCATGTGGGCCAGACGGTGGTTCTGTATTTTTACCCCAAGGACAACACGCCTGGTTGTACCACCGAGGCCATGCAGTTCCGCGACAAGTACAAGGATTTCGTCAAGGCGGGTGCGCAGGTGTTTGGCGTTTCCCGAGACAACATGAAGTCGCACGACGACTTCAAGGCCAAACTGGAGCTTCCGTTCGAGCTGATTGCCGACACGGAAGAAAAGATGTGCCACATGTTCGGCGTGGTCAAGAACAAGATCATGTACGGCAAGAAGGTCAAGGGCATTGAGCGCAGCACCTTCCTGATCGGCGCCGATGGCGTACTCAAGCAGGAATGGCGTGGCCTGAAGGTTCCGGGCCATGTGGAAGAAGTGCTGAAGGCTGTCAAGACCCTCAAGAAGGCCGCCTGAACGCGATTCGGGAGCGTCATTTCAGTCGTGCATAATGGGTTCATGACCCAGGTCAGACTGATTGAACATACGCCTCTTCGATTGCCTTGCGTCACGCAAAGCCGCCCGGTTTTCCTGGCGGCTTTTTCGTTTTCCGGTCCGCGCTGAACCTTCGCCCACATGCCACTGCCCCCTGCTCCATCCAAACGTGCCGCCCTGCTTGCTCCTGAGGCCTACAACCTGAAAGCCGGCGAGGACAGCTTCGACGAATTCCCAGCCTCTGCGCCTGCCGTGCCTCCACATCAGGAGTCCCGCCAGGCCAAGGCTTCGCCCCCCTCTGCCCCAGCAGACGCAAAAAAGAAGCCGAAAGCCGCGGCGCCCAGCACTCGCACAGCATCTGTGCCATCCATTGTTGAGAAGGTGGTCGCAGCTACACCGTCGACACCGAGTACAGACAGACAGCCGACGGCGGCAGAAGTCTCGGCCGAACCGGTGCGCCGCCGTGCGGCCAAAACAACGGCGTCCAGCGGCCCGGCCCGGCTGTTTGTGCTGGACACCAACGTTCTGTTGCATGACCCGATGAGCCTGTTCCGGTTTGAGGAACACGACATCTTCCTGCCGATGATCGTGCTCGAAGAGCTCGATGGTCACAAGAAAGGCATGACCGAAGTCGCGCGCAATGGCCGCCAGACCAGCCGCACGCTCGACGCACTCGCAGCCCAGACCGGCGGCGACATGACCAAAGGCCTGAAGCTCTCGGCCACCGGCAATGCCTCCGCTCGTGGCCTGCTCTTCTTCCAGACGGAACCTCTGGACACACAACTGCCGACCAGCCTGCCTCAGGGCAAGGCAGACAACCAGATTCTGGGTGTGGTGCAGGCGCTGCGCGACAAGCACCCGCAGCGCGAAGTCATTCTGGTGTCCAAAGACATCAACATGCGGGTCAAGGCCCGCGCCCTCGGTCTCGCCGCGGACGACTACCAGAACGACAAGACGCTGGACGATGGCGAGCTGCTGTACTCGGGCGCTCTGGCGCTGCCGCAGGACTTTTGGACCCGCCAGAGCAAGACCATCGAAAGCTGGCAGAGTGGTAGCCATACCTTCTACCGCGTGAGCGGGCCGGCGGTCACACAGTTCCACATCAACCAGTTTGTCTATTTTGAAGCGCCGGGCGAGCCCTCCCTCTACGCGCGAGTGACCGAGATCCGCGACAAGACAGCCGTTCTCAAGACCCTCAAGGACTACACGCACCTCAAGAATGCGGTCTGGGGCGTCACCAGCCGAAACCGCGAGCAGAACTTCGCACTCAACCTGCTGATGGACCCGGAGATCGACTTCGTCACCCTGGCCGGCACCGCCGGGACCGGCAAAACGCTGATGGCCCTAGCCAGCGGCCTCACCCAGGTACTGGACGATCGCCGCTACACTGAGATCATCATGACCCGTGCCACCGTCAGCGTGGGTGAGGACATCGGTTTTCTGCCTGGGACCGAGGAAGAGAAGATGGGCCCCTGGATGGGGGCACTGGACGACAACCTCGAATTTCTGGCCAAGGGCGATGCCGGTGGCGCTGGCGAATGGGGACGAGCCGCCACCAACGAACTGATCCGCAGCCGCATCAAGGTCAAGAGCATGAACTTCATGCGCGGCCGCACCTTCATGAACAAGTACGTCATCATCGACGAGGCGCAGAACCTGACGCCCAAGCAGATGAAGACCCTGATCACCCGCGCCGGCCCGGGCACCAAAATCATCTGCATGGGCAATCTGGCCCAGATCGACACGCCCTACCTGACCGAAGGTTCGTCGGGCCTGACCTACGCGGTGGACCGCTTCAAGGGTTGGCCGCACGGGGGGCACATCACCCTGGCGCGCGGCGAGCGCTCGCGACTGGCCGACTTCGCCTCCGAGGTCTTGTAAGGAGGCCGGCACACACATGAAAAAAGCCCGACTCTGTCGGGCTTTTTTCATGAATGCGTGGGCATTCGCTATCAGTAGTCGTCCCCTCCCATGCCACTTCCCGCCAGCGTCTCGAAGCGGGTGAGCATGTTCAGGAAGGCGAGCTTCACTGTCCCCGTCGGGCCATTGCGCTGCTTGCCAATGATGATCTCGGCCACGCCCGGCTCCTTGCAGGTTTCGCGGTTGTAGTACTCATCACGGTAGATGAACATGATGATGTCCGCATCCTGTTCGATGGCCCCGGATTCGCGCAGGTCGGACATCATGGGACGTTTGTCGGTTCGCTGCTCCACCGAGCGGTTGAGCTGGGACAACGCAATCACCGGACACTGCAGCTCCTTGGCCAGCATCTTCAGGCCCCGCGAGATTTCACCGAGTTCGGTTGCCCGGTTGTCACCGCCCGAGGTACTGGAGCCGCTCATCAGCTGAAGGTAGTCGACCACGATCAACCCGAGCTTGCCGCATTGGCGTGCCAGACGTCTTGCGTTGGCGCGCAACTCGCTGGGCGTGAGGCCCGGGGTTTCGTCGATGTGCAGCGACACATTGCGCAGCTTCTCGATCGCCTCGGTCAGACGCGGCCACTCGTCGTCGGTCAGCTTGCCTGTGCGCAGATGCCCCTGGTTGATGCGGCCTATGGAACCAACGATACGAACCGCCAGCTGGGATGCGCCCATTTCCATGGAGAACACCGCCACCGGCAGTCCTTCATTGAGCGCCACGTGCTCGGCGATATTGATGGCGAATGCGGTCTTGCCCATGGATGGCCGTGCCGCCAGCACCACCAGATCGCCGGCCTGCAAACCCGAGGTCATGCGGTCTAGGTCGATGAAGCCGGTGGGTACGCCTGTGATGTCGTTGGGGTTGTCAGCCATCTCCTGCACACGGTCCAGCAGGTCCACCACCAGGGTGTCCATGCCCTGGAAGCCCTCCTTCATCCGCGAGCCTTCCTCGCCGATCTTGAAGATCTTCTGCTCCGCCTCGTCCAGGATCTTGGCGACCGGCCGTCCCTGCGGGTTGAACGCGTTGGTGGCAATCTCGTCGCTGGCTGCAACCAGTTTGCGCAGGATGGCGCGCTCGCGAACGATCTCGGCGTAGCGCCGGATGTTGGCCGCGCTGGGCACGTACTGCGCGAGCGAATTGAGGTAAGCCAGACCACCCGCCTCGTCGGCCTTACCCAGGTTCTGCAGGTGCTCGTACACCGTCACCACGTCGGCGGGCTTGCTGGCGTTGACCAGTGCCGCAATGGCCGAAAACGTCAGGCGATGCTCGTAGCGGTAGAAGTCCGAGTCGTTGATCAGGTCGGCCACGCGGTCCCAGGCGCCGTTGTCCAGCAGAAGCCCACCCAGAACACTGGACTCCGCCTCGATGGAGTGCGGGGGCACCCGCAGCTGGGCCAGTTGCTGGTCTGGGGCGAAACTCACTTCGTCCAGTCCAGCGTCAAAAGAAGAAAACGGAGTGGAAAAGACGTCTGCCATGGCGATCCTGTGAATCTTGAAATGGTACGCCCGACCCACCACGCTGTCATGGGACAAGTCTGTGGACAAAGCGTGCAAAGTCTGGGGATGGCGAAGGAAAACCCCGCGCAAGAAAAAAAGGCCGCTGACCCGAAGGCAGCGGCCTTTGCGGGACGGCGGCGGCCGTCCGGAAGATCAGGCGGTTTCGCCCAGCACCGTGACGGCCACGTCGACCGTGACGTCGGTGTGGAGGTTCACGCTGACGGTGTACTCGCCCACGGTCTTGAGCGGACCATTGGGCATGCGCACCTGGGACTTCGCCACGGCAAAGCCCTGCTTGTTCAGTTCTTCGGACACGTCGTGGTTGGTGACGGAACCGAACAGGCGGCCGTCCACGCCGGCCTTCTGGCTCAGCTTCAGGTTCACGCCGGCGATCTTCTCACCCAGGGCCTGGGCTTCGGCGAGCTTGGCGGCGGCGGCCTTCTCCAGATCGGCGCGGCGGGCCTCGAACTCGGCCACGGCGGCTTGCGTGGCGCGGCGTGCACGACCGGCGGGGATCAGGAAGTTGCGGGCATAGCCGTCCTTGACCTTGACCACATCGCCCAGGGCGCCGAGGTTGACAACTTTGTCGAGCAGAATGATTTGCATGTGAATCTCCCTATCAGACGCGATGCTGGTCGCTGTACGGCAGCATGGCCAGGAAGCGGGCGCGCTTGATGGCGGTGGTCACCTGGCGCTGGTAGATCGCGCGGGTGCCGGTCAGGCGGGCGGGAATGATCTTGCCGTTTTCAGAGATGAAGTCGCGCAGGACGTCCACGTCCTTGTAGTCGACTTCTTCCACACCGGCGACGGTGAAGCGGCAGAAGCGCTTGCGCTTGAACAGCAGCGATTGGGTGTTGCGCTTGGGGCGCTTGTCTTTGTTGAAACGTTTCGGTGCAGCCATGATGGGCCTTTCCTATGTCTTGCTGAAATCTTGGATATGGAACACAACGCCTTTGCCGTTGCGCGAGTTGGCCATGAAGCCCTGAAACCTGCCTACCATCTCAAGGCTTTGCCTTGAGAGCGTCTCGGCCAACGCACCGAATGCGACAGCCTTGAGTTGCAGCTTCACGCTTCGCGGGACATCCAATTCGGTGACCGTGGACTCATGCTCCAGCACGAGATTGACGGCGGGTATGCCAGCTGGTGTGTAGCGCAGGCTCTGGACCTGCACCACGGTGGCCGACAGTTCAAACCGGTTGATGTCCGTTGGCGACGTCACGCTCCGGAATCAGGCCTCGGCGCGCTGTTCGCGGCCTTCGCGCTGCTCGGGCGCGGCCAGCTTGCGGGCTTCCTCGCGCTCGACCGCCTTCATCATGCTGGAAGGACCAGTTTCGGCCTTCTTCTTCTGCACGGTCAGGTGGCGCAGCACGGCGTCGTTGAACTTGAACGCGTGTTCCAGCTCGCTCATCACGGCCTGGTCAGCCTCGATGTTGACGCACAGGTAGTGTGCCTTGGACAGCTTGTTGATCTGGTAGGCCAGTTGGCGGCGACCCCAGTCTTCAACGCGATGGATCTTGCCACCACCGGTGGTGATCATGCCCTTGTAGCGCTCCAGCATGGCCGGAACTTGTTCGCTTTGATCCGGGTGGATCAGCAAAACGATTTCGTAATGACGCATGGACTCTCCTTGTGGATGAAAAACAGCCGCCCCCGGCGTCAACACGGGGTGCGGCAAGGCGAAGCCCATGATTCTAACAAAAAAGCGGGCCGCAAGTGCGACCCGCCCTGGCCCCCTCGCGCCGGGCATGCCGGCGGGAGGGTGAGAACGATCAGCCGAGCTTCAGATTCGGATAGCGAACGTGCTCCACCAGCTCCTGAATCTTTCGACTCGGCGCCGGCGTGATCAGGCTGACCACAATGATCACCAGGAAACCTACCGGTACCCCGAAGACGCCAGCCGAGATCGGCTGGATGCCATACCAGAGTTCAACCGGCGAGGTCACACCGAAGATCCCGCGAAGCCAAGGCTGGGTGGTCATCATGTAGTAGAAAGTGATACCGAGACCCGCCACCATACCCAGCGAGGCCGCAATGCCCGTGGCGCGCTTCCAGAAGATGCCGAGGACCAGGGCCGGGAAGAACGCCGCGGCAGCGAACGAAAAGGCCGCAGACACCAGGAACAGGATGTCCGCCGGTTTCTGCGCCGCGACGTAGGCTGCCGCCAGCGCGACGATCAGCAGCAGCATCTTCGAGATGGTCACCCGACGGGCCGTCGAAGCGTTCGGGTCGATCATCTTGTAGTACAGGTCGTGCGACAGCGCGTTGGCGATCGTCAGCAGCAGGCCATCAGCCGTCGACAGCGCAGCGGCCAGACCACCCGCCGCCACCAGGCCCGAGATCACGTATGGCAGGCCACCGATTTCGGGGGTTGCCAGCACCACGATGTCGCCGCCGATGTTCATCTCGTTGAGCTGCAGGATGTTGTCCTTATTGACGTCAGCAACAGACAACAAGGATGGATCCACCTTGTTCCACGCGGCCACCCACTGCGGCAACTGGTCGAATGGCGTTCCCACCAACACATGGAACACCTCGTATTTGACCAGCACCGCGAGCGCCGGCGCCGTGAAGTACAGCAGGAAGATGAAGAACAGCGACCAGGTCACCGACTGGCGGGCCTCCTTCACGCTGGGGACCGTGTAGTACCGCATGAGGATGTGGGGCAAGGCGGCCGTACCGATCATCAGGCAGAAGATCAGAGCCAGGAAGTTGCGTCGGGACTCGTCGTACGCCTTCTGGGCTTTCTCGTCGCCGTTCGGATCGCCCGAGAACTGTGCTGCGTGGGCAGGCATACCGTTGAGCGGTTTGGCCTTGTTTTCAGCGGCCGTCTTCGCGGCGGTCCAGGCCTTCTTGGCAGCCGCTTCGTCCTTGGGCACCCCAGCCAGGGCCTTCTCGGCCGCACCAATGTCGGCGGCGGGGGCATTGGCAGCACGCAGCTCGGCCAGCTTGGCCTCGGCAGCGGCCTTGTCCGCGGCCAGCGCGTTGGCGGGATCCTTGAGCTTGGCATCCAGATCGGCGGCGCGCTTCTTGTAGATCTCGCGCACCTCGAGTTCCTTGGCGTCGTTGATCAGCAGCTTTTCCTTGGCCGTGACCTTCTCCAGCTGGAAGCCATAGATCGCCTGCGGCACGGGCACGCTGGTCTGTTTCACCGACAGCCAGACGACAGGGATCATGTACGCAATGATCAGGATGATGTACTGGGCCACCTGGGTCCAGGTCACCGCACGCATGCCACCCAGGAACGAGCACACCAGAATGCCGCCGAGACCCAGGAAGACCCCGAGTTCGAAGGCCACACCCGTGAGGCGCGAGGTGATGATGCCCACGCCGTAGATCTGTGCCACCACGTAGGTGAAGGAGCAGAGGATGGCGGCGAAGATGCCCAGGAAACGCGGCAGGTTGCCGCCGTAGCGTTCACCCAGGAAGTCTGGAATGGTGAACTGCCCGAACTTGCGCAGATACGGCGCCAGAAACAGCGCCACCAGGCAGTAGCCGCCCGTCCAGCCCATGATGAACGCCAATCCGCTGTAGCCCGTGAGGTACAGCGTGCCGGCCATGCCGATGAACGACGCCGCCGACATCCAGTCGGCGCCGGTCGCCATGCCGTTGTAGACCGCGGGCACCCGGCGCCCCGCCACGTAGTACTCGGCAGCGTCCGTCGTGCGGCTCATGATGCCGATGCCGGCGTACAGACCGATGGTCGCGAGAAGGAAGATGAAGCCGATCCATTCGCGGGACAGTCCCATCTGCTCAAGGATGGCCAACGTGATCACAAAGACAAAAAAGCCCCCCGTGTACCACTTGTAAACCTTGTTGAGCTGCTGCTTGAAGGCCTTGTTGGAGCCTCCGGCAGCGCCTGCAGTTTCAAACATGCCTGCCATGGTTCACTCCTCGGATTCTTCGACACCGTGCTCGATGTCAAGGCGGTTCATGTACCAAGCGTAGTACCCGATGATCAGGCAGTACACCACCAGCGCACCCTGCGCGCCCATCCAGAAGCTGAACGGCCAACCGAAGAAGTTGAAGTTCAGGTCACGGGCGAAGTAGCTCACAACGAAGGTCACCACGAACCAGATTGCTAGCAATATGGCGGTGATGTTCAGGTTTTTCCGCCAGTATCGGCGGTGGTTCTCAGTCAATTCCATGGCATCGACCTCTTTTCAAGAACACCCTTTCGGGCAGATCACGGGCGCCACCCGTCTCCTTCCGGTGGCCTGCAACCGACCCGTGCGTGAGCAAACTCGCGTCACTGCACCTGCGCCAGGAAAATGACTGCCGGCATGTCGCCGGCAGGCACTCAGGTCGGGGCAACACCCAGACCCGTCTCGCGTTCGAGCTGTGCCGCCACTTTCGGCTCGAACTTTTTGAGATGGCGAATGATCTTCGCCGCCTCTTCGGGCTCTTGCCGGTCAACATGAACCCTGGCCAGTTGGTACCAGCCGTAGGGACTCATGGGTTGCAATTCGGTGTTCTTGCGCAGAGCCACCACGGCGTCGTCGAAACGGCGCAGGCGGATCAGGCACAGCGCCAGGCCGTACCAGGCGCGATCCAGTTGGGGGTCGATGTCGGTGGCCCGACGAAAGGCCTCTTCGGCCTGCTCCAGCCGTCCCACCTCTTCCCGCAGAAATCCCAGGTTGAACCAGGCCGAAGCCTGACGCGGCTGCACGCTGACCAGCCGTTCGATCGAGTCAATGGCGCCGGACTTGTCCCCCAGTTCGGCCTGCAGATGGGCTCGGGTCGCCAGGGCATAGGCGTTGTCCGGACGCGAAGCCAGATGGCGCTCGATGCGGGTCAGGGCCTGCGTTTTCTGTCCAGCCAGCAACAGCAGACGGACCTGCCATCGCACATACCCGTCTTCGAAGGATCCCTTCATCAGCACAATTGCACCCCGATCTTCACGCAATGGGAGATCTTGGCCACGGTCGCTCCCGCCCATACCAGCCCCAACAACAGAAACGCCACCAGAGGGTGGTGGCGTTCAAGCACGAAACGTGGCGTGATGAAGCGAGCTAGCAGCACAAAGGGCCGCCCGATCTGTTCGAGCACCTGGTAGAACAGGTTGGTCGATTTGCGCTCCCCCGCAAGCAGCCCAAGCACCCATTGCCCGAACAACGCCATGAGGGCAATTTCGGCAATCAGTTTGATCGCGAGAATGAGCGTCAACATGTAAGGATCGTGTAACGGTGAGCCCATTCTGATTTGGCAACTTACCAACTCCTTACAAACCTGCCCTGCAAGAGCACCCCCCGGTCAAACACGGAGAGGGTTTTCCCTGATCCACCCCGGCCCGGATGTAGGATCGATTCATCTCGTCACACAATCGTTGCGCCATGGACCACGCATCTTCCTCTTCCTGCTTGCTGGCCCGCGCGCTGGAGAACCACCGGGTTTTGGGCATGCTGGCGCCACCGACGCGGTCTTCCCTCTCAAAAGCCCTGATCCCGGTTCAGGCGTCGGCCGGCGAGCGGCTGACCGGAGGCGAGCGGTTCGGGGAGCACCTCTACTGGCTGATCGAAGGCCAGGCGCAACTGCTCGATGCGGATGGCGACGGGGTGCTGGATCTGCAGGCTGGGGACCTGTTCGGCCTTGGCCTCGGCGATGCGCTGGGCATCTGCGGTGCCAGGGCCACAACAGCCGTCACCTGCGCCCGGCTGGACGCACTCACGGTGCAGACCCTGTGCCGAGAAACACCTGGTCTGACCTATTTCCTTGGCAGCCTCCCCGGCGCCTCCAGGCCAGTACCCGGCGGCCGGGCTGGTGGTGGCGGGCCGAGCGACCCCGCACTCAACCTCATGACCACGCCGGTCCGAGCCCTGATCAAGCGCGAGCCGGTCGCGCTGTCACCGCAGACCAGCATCCGCGAAGCGGCCCAGGCGATGAGCGACCAGCGCGTGTCCTCGGTGCTGATCACTGAGCAGGGCCTGCTGTTCGGCCTCATCACCGACCGCGACCTGCGCAACCGCGTGATCGCGGCCGGGCTCGACACCGCGCGCCCCATCGCCGACATCGCCACTCTCGCGCCCATGAGCATCGATGTGCACAGCCCGGCGTTTGACGCCCTGCTGCTGATGGCGCGCCACAACATCCACCACGTGCCGGTGCTCGACGGCCAGCGCATCGTGGGCATGATCACCGCCACCGACCTGACCGAGCAGCACAGCACCTCGGCGGTCTACCTGGCGGGCGACATCTACAAGCAGACCACGCTCGATGGCCTGCAGGCCGTGGCCAGCAAGGTCCGGCGCCTGCAGCAGAACCTGGCCGCGGCCGAGGCCTCGGCCCACAGCACCGGCCACATCGTCACCGCCATCACCGACGCGATCACCTGCCGGCTGCTGCAGCTGGGCGAGGCGCAGCTCGGACCGGCCCCGGTCGACTATGTGTGGGTGGCGGCGGGTTCGCAGGCCCGCAGCGAGCAGACCGCCAAGTCCGACCAGGACAACTGCATGGTGCTCGACGATGCCTACGACGAGGTGCGGCACGGGGTCTATTTCAAGGCCCTGTCGACCTTCGTCTGCGACGGGCTTGACGCCTGCGGCTACGTCCACTGTCCGGGCGAGATGATGGCAATGACGGACGAGTGGCGGCAGCCTCGGCGCAAGTGGATGGAGTACTTCGCGCGCTGGACCGGCCAGCCCGATCCAAAGTCGCTGATGCTGACCTGTGTGTTCTTCGACCTGCGCGCCATCCACGGCAACATGGAGATGCTCGACAAGCTGCGGCAGGACGTTCTGCAGCGCACCCAGGGCAACAGCATCTTTCTGGCCTACATGGTCGGCAACGCGCTCCAGCACCAGCCGCCGCTGGGCATGTTCAAGGGCCTCACCACCATCCGCAGTGGTGAACACAAGGGAACCATAGACCTCAAACACAGCGGCATCGTTCCCATCGTCGATCTGGCCCGCGTCTATGCGCTCGCGGGTGGCGACAGCGCCGTCAACACGCACGACCGCCTGCTCGGCGCGGCAGCGGGTGGCGCCATCAGCGAGCAGAGCGCCCGCGACCTGCGCGACGCTCTGGAGTTCCTGGCCTTTCTGCGCATCCAGCACCAGTCGCGCCAGATTACCGCGGGCCAGAACCCCGACAACTTCCTCAACCCCGACGAGATCTCCAATTTCGAGCGCGCCCAGCTCAAGGATGCGTTCGCCGTGGTGGCCTCGCTGCAGGGCGTGCTGGCCCAGCGGTACAGGATGTGAAGCCCCTGCACCGCGCCGGCATCAGTACCTGATCCGGGCGTAGTAGGTCTTCTGCGCGGCTTCGCGCGCCTGGCCCAGGGTATGGATGCCCTTTTCGGCCAGCAGCGGAATCAGCTTGAGGAACACCTCGGCCGTCACCATGGCGTCGCCCATCGCGGTGTGGCGGCCGATGACGGTGACGTTGAAACGCTCCGCGATCGCTTCCAGGCGGTGCGAGTCCTGGTTCGGGTGGATGACCGCCGACAGCAGCAGCGTGTCCAGCACCGGCTGGTCGAACACCACGCCGGTCTGTCCTTCCTTGAGCTGCAGGAAGCGCATGTCGAACGCTGCGTTGTGCGCCACCAGCACCGTGTCCTGCGCGAAGGCGTGGAAGGCCGGCAGCACCTGGTCGATGGTCGGCTGGCCGATCACCATTTCGGGCTGGATGCCGTGGATCGGAATGGTGGCCGGCGGGATGGGCCGCTTCGGGTCCACCAGCTGTTCGAAGCACTCCTGCCGCAGCAGCTTGTTGTTCACCAGGCGCGCGGCACCGATCTGGATGATCTCGTCACCCTGCGACGGGTTCAGGCCCGTGGTCTCGGTGTCAAACACGGTGTAGGTCAGCTCGGTCAGCAGGCGGTCGTCCATTGAGCGCGTCTGCTCGGTAGTCTTGAACAGGTCGAAGTCGTAGTACTCGGGTCGGCTGTCGCTGCGTACGAAGGTGGCGGCGTCCACCTGTTCCTGCGGGCTGGCCAGCGGCAGCAGGAAGCGGAAGAAGGCCTGGTGGCGGATGCGCTCGCGCTCGAACCAGAAGGCGCCGTTGTGCCGCTCGACCACGTCGCGCACCGTCAGCCGCAGGGTCTCGTCCCCCACCTTCATCGGATCCATCTCCCAGCTCATCACGGTTTCGGTGCTCATGGCCTGGCCGCTCCAGATCAGGTCCAGCCAGGCCTTGCCCGCCGAGCCAGCGGCCGGCTGAAGGCGCAGCTGCACGAAGCGCACGTCGAACTCGTCGGACAGGCGCCCCGCCAGGTACGCCAGAGCCTGGATCAGCGAGAAGCTCTCGATCCGCAACCACAACCCGCCATCCACCTCGGCGGCCGACACCGGCACAGAGGTTGCCACCTCGATGCGCCTCAGAGCCGCCGTCACGAAGTCGACGCCCAGCATGTCCTCCAGCGGCCAGCGGGTCTTGAGGCTGTCGGCCGAACCGGCCTCCAGATCGCCAATGCGCCGGCTGAGGGCCGTCGTCTCGTCCCGGATCACACCCAGGAAACGCTCGCGCATGGCCGCATCCAGGTCGGGGTAGTCCAGCATGTCCAGCGCCGCCTGCATGTTGGCCAGCGCCGCCCGACTGCGCTCGGTCAGCGTGTGCAGCACCTGGTCCTTGGCCGCCTCGACCTCGAACTCGCGCGTGATGTTGTCCAGCATGAGCACGAAACCTGTCAATGCCGGGCTCGAGTCCTCGGCGCCACCGCCAGACGGCGCACGCACCGGCGCCATCTGCACCCGCAGCAGCTGCCCGGCAGGCGTGGTGGTGACGAACTGGGCCGAGGGTTGCGCGGCGCCGCGCGCCATGCGCTGCTGGATGTTCTCCAGCGCGTGCGCCACCAGCTTGCGGTCGAACACGCTGTAGACCGAACGCCCCAGCCCGATCAGCTCGGCGCCCCCGGCCACGCCCGGCGCCTGCGACAGCGCGCGGAACTGCATGCGCGCCCGGTTGTTGTAGAGCAGGATGCGCCCGTCCAGGTTGCACACCACCACGCTCTGGGTAAGTTCGGACATCAGCGCGGCCAGCCGGCTCTTTTCCTGCTCGATGCCGCGCGCCGCCTCGTGCACCTTGTGGTCCATCTCGCGGCGCAGGTCTTCCCGCTGCGCCACCAACTGGTTGAACAGGCCCACCAGCACCTTGGTTTCGGCATTGCCCTTGGGCGTGAGTGCGCGCACCACGTCGGTCTTGAGCAGCACCTGGGCCTCCTCGGCCAGCTGCACCGAGGGCGTCACCCACAGGTCGAACCAGCGCTTGAGGCCCCAGCCGATCACCCCCATGCCCGCCGCCCAGGTCAGCACGATCAGCACCAGCCGGTCGCCCACGGTCTGCAGCACCGCCTGGCGCTCCTGCGCCTCCATGGCAGAGCCGATGAGGCCGAAGGTCGCCCCCAGCCACAGCAAAGAGGCCACCGCGGCCGCGCCCAGCAACCACCACAGGCGCGGGTCGGTCTTCTTCTGAAGACTCATGCACCGCCTCCCAGCAGCTCCCGCACCTTCTGCACCAGCTCCTTGGTCGAGAACGGCTTGGTCATGTAGGCATTGGCGCCCAGCGCGAGGCCCTTGGCCACGTCGGTGTCGCGGCCCTTGGCCGTGAGCATGACGATCAGCGTGTCTCGCACGGCTTCGTGGGCGCGCACCTCGCAACAGACGTCGAAACCGGTCTTGATCGGCATCATCACGTCCAGCAGCACCAGTGCGGGACGTTCACGGACGATGGCGTCCATCGCTTCCTGGCCGTCGCGCGCCAGCACCACCTCGTAGCCCTCGCGCTTCATCAGGAACTCCAGCGAAATCAGGATGTTCGGTTCATCGTCGGCAATCAGGATCTTCGTGCTCATGTGTCTTGTCTCCTCTGTGGGCCTGTCTGTTCACCTCCGGCCACCACCGGCAGCGAGAACCCGAAGCAGGCGCCCTGCCCCGCCTCTGACCGCAGCCACATGCACCCGCCGAAATGCTCGACGATCTGGCGGCTGATCGGCAGCCCCAGCCCGGTGCCGCCAGGCCGGTAGTGTGCGTCGCCGGCCACCTGCCGGAACTTCTCGAACACCATGGCCTGCTGATCCGGCGGAATACCGGGGCCGTTGTCCTGCACCTCGATGCGCACGCGGCCGCCATCGCAGTCCAGGCGCAACACCACCTGTCCGTTCTCGCGCGGCGCGTACTTCAGCGCATTCGACAGAAGGTTCAGCACCACCTGGGTCAGGCGGTCGGCATCGGCCTCCACCAGGGGCACATGCTCGGCCAGCACCCGCTGCAGCAGCACGCCACGCTCCCGGTACATCTCGGCCATGCTGTCGGCCGCCTGCTCGGCCACCTCGCGCAGATCCACCTCGGCCACGGTCCACTCCGCATGCCCTGCCTCGATCTTGGCCATGTCCAGCACCTGGTTGACCAGGCGGCTCAGGCGCTCGGCTTCGGTCACGATGATGCCCAGGAACTGCTGCCGCTGCGCCAACTCCATGGCGTCATCGTCCCGCATGAGTTCCGACAGCGCCCTGATCGATGTCAAGGGCGTGCGCAGCTCGTGCGTCACCGATGACATGAAGTCGTCCTTGAGCCGGTCCAGACTTTTCAGCTTCTCGTTCGCCTCCCGCAGTTCGGTGGTGGCGCGCTCCAGGGACTGCGATTTCTCCTCCAGCGCCATCGAGTAGGCCCGCAGCTGCGAGGCCTCGTCCAAGATGCGCATGACGTCGTCGAGGTCGAGCTGTTCTTCCTCGGCCACCGAGGCCACCATCACCCGGGCCGAGGCGCTGCCGATGGCACCCGCCAGCTGGGTTTCCACAAACTGCACCAGCCGCGCGTCGGCCGGGATGTCGGCCACCTGTGCCACCCCGCGGTCGCGCGCATGGGCCTGCAGCAACTGCCCTGCCCGGGTGGGCCCCAGGAACCGGACCATCAGAGCCTGCAGGTCGGGCACCTGCGCCCTGCCCTGCCAGAACACCGGACGGGCACCCTCGGTGCGGTGGAACACGTCGACGAACAACAGGGCCTGGCTGGTCTCCGCCGCCGACGGGGCTCGCCAGAGCGACACCGCCACATAGGCCCCCACATTGGCCAGCAGGCTCCAGAACAGCGAATGGGTCAGGTTGTCGAGCCCGCTCAAGCCCAGAAAGGCCTCGGGTCTGAGCCATGTCCATCCGAACAGGCCGTGGTCCAGGAATCCGTCGGACAGCCAGCCCGACTTCGCCAGCGAAGGCAGCATCAGCGTGTAGGCCCAGAAGCCAAAGCCCAGCACCAGCCCCGCGAGCGCGCCTCGCTGCGTCCCGCCCTTCCAGTACATGCCGCCCAGCATCGCGGGGGCGAACTGTGCAACTGCGGCAAAGCTGATGAGGCCGATGCTCACCAGCGCGTAAGCCTCGCCCGCCAGGTGGAAATACAGGTAGCCCAGCAGCAGGATCAGAAGGATCGCCAGCCGCCGGATCTGCAGCAGCAGCCCGGTCAGATCGCTGGCCGAGCGCATGCCGACCCGGCGGCTGCGCAGCAGCATCGGCATCACCAGGTCGTTGCACAGCATGGTGGATACCGCGATGGCCTCGACGATCACCATGCCCGTGGCGGCCGACAGACCGCCCACGAAGGCCAGCAGCGCCAGACCGCTCTGGCCCTCGGACAGCGGCAGCGACAGCACGAAGGTTTCCGGGTCCATACGACCGGGGCCGAAATGCATCAGACCGCCGATGGCGATCGGCAGCACGAACAGGTTGATCAGCAACAGGTACAGCGGAAACACCCAGACCGCGCGGCGCAGGTGCTGCTCGCGAACGTTTTCCACCACCATGACCTGGAACTGGCGCGGCAGGAACAGCACCGACAGCATGGCCAGCAGGGTCTGTCCGGTCCACTGGGCGTAGGCGAAGGGCTGGCCCTGGTCGAACTGCAGCAGACGGTGGATGGCCCCCTGCGCCGCCGCCTGCGCGAACAAGTTCCCCAGCCCGTCGTACAGGCCGTAGGCGACGAACAGGCCCACCGCGAGAAACGCCACCAGCTTGACCACCGACTCGAAGGCGATCGCCGCCACCATGCCTTCGTGGCGTTCCGTGCTGTCCAGGTGCCGGGCGCCGAACACCATGGTGAAGCCGGCCAGCGCCAGCGCCACGTAAAGCGTGCTGTCGCGCCACCACTGTTGTGGCGGAGGCGCCGCCTCGCCCAGCGGGGAGGTCAGCACCGCATAACCGCTGGCAATCGCCTTGAGCTGCAGCGCGATGTAGGGAACGATGCCCACCAACGTGATCAGCGTCACCAGCCCGGCCAGCAGCGGGCTCTTGCCGTAGCGGCTGGCGATGAAATCGGCGATGGAGGTGATGCGGTAGGTGCGCGCGATGCGGATCATCTTGCGCACCACCATCCAGGCCAGCACCATGGCCAGCATGGGCCCCAGGTAGATCGGCAGGAACCACACGCCCGAACTGGCGGCGCGGCCGACGCTGCCAAAGTAGGTCCAGGCCGTGCAATAGACCGCCATCGACAGCGCATAGACCCAGGCGTTGCCGATGACCGAGCGCCCCGCCTGCGCGCGGCGGTCGCCCCAATAGGCCACCGCGAACAGCAGCAGCAGGTAGGCAAAGGAGACGCCGATGACCAGCGGGGCGGACAGCATGGTTCAGTGGCGATCGCCGCCGGGCGACGTGTCCGGCGAACGCTCGACGATCCAGGCCAGCGCGCAGATGAGCAGTGCCCAGATCAGGAACAGCGCCGCCGGGAACAGGGGCAGCCCCAGCACGCGGATGTCATGGTCCCAGAGCGCGAGCAGCGGAAAGTTGAACAGCAACAGACCGGCCACGAACAGGGCCACCAGGCGTTGGGCGTCCAGTCCTCGAAACATGCGCGTCTCCTCTGTCGGCGGCGACCTCGTGGGGTCGCCTTTGTGCCTGATTGTGCGCCAGGCACTGACCCCGGCCTTACGCTGGAGCACAAAGAAAAACGGCCGGGCAGAGCCCGGCCGTTTCGGCGCTCAAAGACCGGCGGTCACTTGGCGGAAGATGCCAGCAACTGCCAGGTGTCGACCACCGAGTCCGGGTTCAGGGAGATCGAGCTGATGCCCTCGTCGCGCAGCCACTGGGCGAAGTCCGGGTGGTCGCTGGGGCCCTGGCCGCAGATGCCCACGTACTTGCCCTCGGCCCTGCAGGCGCCGATGGCCAGCCTGAGCAGCGCCTTGACGGCCGGATCGCGCTCGTCGAAGTCGTGTGCCAGCAATTCCAGACCGGAGTCGCGGTCCAGGCCCAGGGTGAGCTGGGTCAGGTCGTTGGAGCCGATCGAGAAGCCGTCGAAGTACTGCAGGAAGTCCTTGGCCAGTACCGCGTTGCTCGGGATCTCGCACATCATGATCAGCTTGAGCTCGTGCTCGCCGCGCTTGAGACCCTTGGCCGCCAGCAGCTCGGTGACCTTGCGCGCCTGCTCCAGCGTGCGCACGAAAGGCACCATCACCTGCACGTTGGTCAGGCCCATGTCCTCGCGCACGCGCTTGAGGGCTTCGCATTCCATGGCAAAGGCTTCGGCGAAGTCCTCGCTGATGTAGCGTGCGGCGCCGCGGAAACCCAGCATCGGGTTCTCTTCGTCGGGCTCGTAGCGGCTGCCGCCCACCAGCTTGCGGTACTCGTTGGACTTGAAGTCCGACAGACGCACGATGACCGGCTTGGGCCAGAACGCGGCAGCAATCGTCGCCACACCTTCGGCCACCTTGTCGACGTAGAAGGCGCGCGGCGAAGCGTGGCCGCGGGCCACCGACTCCACCGCCTTCTTCAGGTCGGCGTCGACGGCCGGGTAGTCCAGGATGGCCTTGGGGTGCACGCCGATGTTGTTGTTGATGATGAACTCCAGCCGCGCCAGGCCAACGCCACCATTGGGCACCTGGGCGAAGTCGAAGGCCAGCTGCGGGTTGCCGACGTTCATCATGATCTTGACGTCGACTTCGGGCATGGTGCCGCGCTGCACCTCGGTCACCTCGGTCTCCAGCAACCCGTCGTAGATGTGACCGGTGTCGCCCTCGGCGCAGCTGACCGTCACCAGCGTGCCGTCCTTCAGGTGGTCGGTGGCGTTGCCGCAGCCCACCACGGCCGGGATGCCCAGCTCGCGCGCGATGATGGCAGCGTGGCAGGTGCGGCCGCCGCGGTTGGTCACGATGGCGCTGGCGCGCTTCATCACCGGCTCCCAGTTCGGGTCGGTCATGTCCGTCACCAGCACGTCGCCGGGCTGCACCTTGTCCATCTCGCTGATGTTGTGCACCAGGCGCACCGGGCCGGTGCCGACCTTCTGGCCGATGGCGCGGCCACTGGCCAGCACGGCACCCTTGCCCTTGAGCTTGTAGCGCACCTCGGTCTTGCCGGCCGACTGGCTCTTCACCGTCTCGGGGCGGGCCTGCAGGATGTAGAGCTGGCCGTCGGTGCCGTCCTTGCCCCACTCGATGTCCATCGGACGGCCGTAGTGCTGCTCGATCACCAGCGCGTAGTGCGCCAGCTGCTCGACCTCGGCGTTGGTCAGGCTGTAGCGGTTGCGCAGCTCGACCGGCACGTCCACGGTCTTCACCAGCTTCTTCGTCGCAGCCTTCTCCTCGGGTGTGGAGAACACCATCTCGATCAGCTTGCTGCCCAGGTTGCGGCGGATCACCGCCTGCTTGCCCGCCTTGAGCATGGGCTTGTGCACGTAGAACTCGTCGGGGTTCACGGCGCCCTGCACCACCGTTTCGCCCAGGCCGTAGCTGGAGGTGATGAAGACCACGTCTTCAAAGCCCGACTCGGTGTCGATGGTGAACATCACGCCGGCGGCGCCGAGGTCGGAACGCACCATGCGCTGCACGCCGGCCGACAGGGCCACCTCGGCGTGGGCAAAGCCCTTGTGCACGCGGTAGCTGATGGCGCGGTCGTTGTAGAGGGAGGCGAACACCTCCTTCATCTTGTGCAGCACATCCTCGATGCCGTGCACGTTCAGGAAGGTTTCCTGCTGGCCGGCGAACGAGGCGTCGGGCAGGTCTTCGGCCGTGGCGGAGGATCGCACGGCGAACGAGGCGTCGGGGTTGCCTTCGCTCAGGCGGGCGAACTCCTCGCGGATGGCCTTTTCCAGATCGGCCGGGAACGGCTGGTTCTCGACCATGGCGCGGATCTCGGCACCGGCTTCGGCCAGCGCGCGCACGTCCTCGGTGTCGAGCGCGTCCAGGCGCGCGTTGATCCGGTCGGTCAGGCCGTCGGCCTTGAGGAACTCGCGGAAGGCGTGGGCCGTGGTGGCGAAGCCCGTGGGCACCTTCACCCCCTGGGGCAGTTGCGAAATCATCTCGCCGAGGCTGGCGTTTTTGCCGCCGACGATCTCGACATCGCTCATTCGCAGTTTTTCGAAGGGCACGACCAGGGCGGTCGGCTCGAACAGGTTGGACATGGAAGACTCCTAAGGTTGAAAAACCGGGGGCTCCATGCGCCAGCGGGTGACCTGTGGTTCTGTTATGGGTCGTGCACCGGGCAGGGGGCAAGCATTCTGGGCGTCCATGATTGTAGGATGGTGCCGCCAGCCCGGGATCACCCCGGGCTGGCCACCCCTGTGAAATCAGCGTGGGGTGGTCCTGAAATTTCTTGAACCCGAGCGAGCCTTGCCATGCCCAACCGCACCGTCTTTTTCATCTCCGATGGCACCGGCATCACCGCCGAGACCTTCGGCAACGCCATCCTGGCCCAGTTCGAAGCCACGGTCCGCCGGGTGCGGCTGCCGTTCCTGGACAGTGTGGACAAGGCCCACCAGGCCGTGCGCCAGATCAACCACACCGCCGAGGTCGAAGGCCGCCGCCCCCTGGTGTTCGCCACCGTGGTCAACATGGAGGTGCTGGCAGTGGTCAAGGAGCACTGCCACGGCATGATGCTGGACATGTTCGGCACCTTCGTCGAGCCGCTGGAGGAAGAGCTGGGCATCAAGTCCAACCACCGGGTCGGCCGTTTCTCGGACGCCTCCAAGAGCAAGGAGTACAACGACCGCATCGAGGCCATCAACTTCGCGCTCATGCACGACGACGGCCAGAGCCACAGGGACCTGGAGGGCTCGGACGTGATCCTGGTGGGTGTCAGCCGCAGCGGCAAGACGCCGACCTCGCTCTACCTGGCCATGCAGCACGGCCTGAAGGCGTCCAACTACCCGCTGATTCCGGAAGACTTCGAACGCCGCAAGCTGCCGCCGGCGCTGATGCCCCATCGCAAGAAGATCTTCGGCCTGACCATCGCCCCCGAGCGGCTCTCGGAGATCCGCAACGAGCGCCGCCCGAATTCGCGCTACGCCAGCCTGGAAAACTGCCGGGCCGAGGTGAGCGAGGCCGAGGCCATGATGCGGCGCGAGGGCATCCGCTGGCTTTCGACCACGACCAAGTCGATCGAAGAAATCGCCACCACGATCCTGCAGGAAATCCGTCCGGAACGGCTGGCGTACTGAGAGCGGCGGACCGGATCGCGCAGCCTGCGCCGCCGGCCACCGCTCAACCCTTGGCCTTCTTCTCCCGCGCCTCGGCCGATTTTTTGGCCAGCTCCGTCATGCCACCGTGTGCGTGGCGGCCCAGCGCGAACGACAGGAATAGCTTCGTCCACAGGGTGGAGCCGGCAATGGCCACCCAGTCCTCGCTGGCCAGCGCCTGAAAGCCCAGCACCGCCACCAGCACCACCACCATCACCACGCCACCGACCAGGTTGATGACCATTTCGTAGGGAGCGAATTTCTCGGGGTTGGGCGGTGGCAGGCCTTTTTTCAGGGCCACCTCGGAAAAGTCGCGTTTGACCAGAATGCGCCAGGCCCTGCGCAGCCAGAAGAAGGCCACCGGAAACAAGGCCAGCAGGAAGATCCAGTTGAAGATGAAGATGCTCATGCCATCCAGTCGATAGGCCGGGTGCGGACTGCACCCCTTGTTGGGATTCTCTCAATAAAAAAACCCCGTTGGTCACCCAACGGGGCTTCCGGTCAGGGGATGCTCATCCCCTGCAGGTGTCGCTCACACCATCAGTGGGCCACAGCACCGCCGGCGCCCTTGGGCACGCGAACGGATTCGACCAGCTCGGCGATGTGGGCCGGCACCGGCTTGGTGGCCTTGCTCACCAGGTAAGCCACGATGAAGTTCACCAGGGCGCCCACAGTGCCAATGCCTTCCGGCGAGATGCCGAAGAAGCCGTTGTTGCCGCCAACCAGGTTCAGGAACTCGGTGCCCTTGATGAAGAACAGGCCCTTGTGTGCGAACACATAGAACAGGGTCACGAACAGACCTGCCAGCATGCCGGCACTGGCGCCCTTGTCGTTGATGGACTTGCTGAAGATACCCATCATGATGGCCGGGAAGATCGACGAGGCAGCGATACCGAAGGCCAGGGCCACGGTACCGGCCGCAAAGCTCGGCGGGTTCAGACCCAGCCAGCCCGAGATCACGATGGCCACGGCCATGGAGATCTTGCCTGCCAGCAGTTCGTTCTTCTCGCTGATGTTCGGGTTGATGGAACCCTTGATCAGGTCGTGCGACACGGCAGAGGAGATGGCCATCAGCAGACCGGCGGCGGTGGACAGCGCGGCGGCCAGACCACCGGCGGCGACCAGGGCGATCACCCAGTTGGGCAGCTGAGCGATTTCCGGGTTGGCCAGCACGATGATGTCGGCGTTCACGGTCAGCTCGTTGCCCTTCCAGCCGGCGGCTTCGGCCTTGCCCTTGACGGCTTCGTTCTTGGTGGCGTCGTTGTAGTACTGGATGCGGCCGTCACCGTTCTTGTCTTCGAACTTCAGCAGGCCGGTCTTTTCCCAGCGCTTCATCCACTCCGGGCGGTCTTCGTACTTCAGGCTGGCTTCGGCGGCGAACAGGTCGGCGTTGGCCTTGACCACATCAGCCTTCACGACCATCTGGCCATCCGGGCCAGCGCCGATACCGACGGCGGTGTTGGCGGTGCCGATCAGGTTCAGGCGGGCCATGGCACCGACGGCGGGGGCCGTGGTGTACAGCAGGGCGATGAACACCAGGGCCCAGCCGGCCGACATGCGGGCGTCAGAGACCTTGGGCACGGTGAAGAAGCGGACGATCACGTGCGGCAGACCGGCGGTACCGATCATCAGCGACAGCGTGAAGCAGAACATGTTCAGCATGGAACCGGCAGAAGCGGTCGTGTACTGGCTGAAACCCAGATCGGTCACCACCTGGTCCAGCTTGGCCAGCAGGGACACGTCGGTACCGGCCAGATCAGAGCCCAGACCCAGCTGCGGCAGGAAGTTGCCGGTCAGGTTCAGGGAGATGAAGATCGCCGGGATGACGTAGGCCAAGATCAGCACGATGTACTGGGCCACCTGGGTGTAGGTGATGCCCTTCATGCCGCCGAACACCGCGTAGAAGAACACGATGGCCTGACCGATGTAGATACCGGTTTCGCTGGACACGCCCAGGAAGCGCGAGAAGGTCACGCCCACACCGGTCATCTGACCGATGATGTAGGTGGTGGAGGCCACCAGCAGGCAGACCACGGCCACGGTGCGTGCCGTCTGCGAGTAGTAGCGGTCACCGATGAACTGGGGCACGGTGAACTTGCCGAACTTGCGCAGGTACGGAGCCAGCAGGCAGGCCAGCAACACGTAGCCACCGGTCCAGCCCATCAGGAACACGGCGCCGCCGTAGCCCATGTTGGAGATCAGGCCGGCCATCGAGATGAACGAAGCGGCCGACATCCAGTCGGCCGCCGTGGCCATGCCGTTGGTGATGGGGTGCACGCCGCCACCGGCCACGTAGAACTCGGAGGTGCTGCCGGCACGTGCCCAGAAGGCAA
Organism: Hydrogenophaga pseudoflava NBRC 102511; assembly: GCF_001592285.1. GTDB lineage: Bacteria > Pseudomonadota > Gammaproteobacteria > Burkholderiales > Burkholderiaceae_C > Hydrogenophaga > Hydrogenophaga pseudoflava. The sequence continues at coordinate 210,196 of NZ_BCWQ01000006.1, forward strand.
TGCCGAGGTAGAGCGCAAAGGTTGCGCCCACAACCACATAGGTCAGGGTTTGAAGATCCATGGTGTGATGTCCTCTTGATCAGTCTTCTTGCATGCCGAACTTGCGATCGATGTCACCAATCTTCTTCGCGTACCAGAAGATCAGCGCGATGAAGATGTAGATGGATCCCTGGTGGGCGAACCAGAAGCCCAGGGGGTAGCCGCCCAGCTTGATGCTGTTGAGCGCGCTGGCAAAAATGATGCCGGCCAGGTAGGACACGACGAACCAGATGACCAGCACCTTGGTCAGCAGTCCCAGCGTTGCAGACCAATAGGCCTTCGCGTTGCTTTCACTACTCATGAAAGTTGTCTCCTCTAAGTGATGCGTTTGCAGTTTCGACGGCTGACGCCGCCACGCTGTGTGTACCCGAAAAAGGGCTTTCCCAAGTACTACGCGGCGGACTTTGGTTGCGATTCCTTACAGCTAAATTGCTGCGGCCCGTCAGCTGCTGTAATCCAAGGGTAAGTCCTAGGTAAGAGGGTCCACTTAGCCTGCGGAGCGTTTCCATCCAAAGGAGGACTCCATGGAAGACAAGATGGTCCAGCGCATCCTGGACAACCCCAAATACCAGCAACTCAGGCGCAAGCGTTCCAGCTTCGGCTGGTGGCTGACCGCCGCAATGATGATCGTCTACTACGGCTTCATCCTGCTGGTGGCCTTCAACAAGGAGTGGCTGTCGCAGCGCCTGGGTGAAGGCGTCATGACGGTGGGCATCCCCGTCGGTTTCGGAGTGATCCTGTTCACCATCGTGATCACCGCGATCTACGTCCGCCGCGCCAACAGCGAGTTCGACGACCTCTCCCACGCCATCATCACCGAGGTGCACAAATGAACACCCGCACCTTGCTGCGCCCCGCCCTGACCCTCGCCTCGCTGTTCGCCGTTTCTGCCGCCGCTCTGGCTGCGGGGGCCGATCTCGGCCAGGCCGAAAAACAGGCCACCAACTGGACCGCGATCACCATGTTCGCGCTGTTCGTGGTGGCCACGCTGTTCATCACCAAGTGGGCCGCCGCCAAGACCAAGAGCGCCGCCGATTTCTACACCGCCGGAGGCGGCATCACCGGTTTCCAGAACGGTCTGGCGATCGCAGGGGACTACATGTCGGCCGCGTCCTTCCTGGGTATCTCGGCGGCCGTGATGGCCTCGGGTTTTGACGGCCTGATCTACTCCATCGGCTTCCTGGTCGGCTGGCCGGTCATCACCTTCCTGATGGCCGAGCGCCTGCGCAACCTGGGCAAGTTCACTTTCGCCGACGTGGCCGCCTTCCGCTTCGAGCAGAAGCCCATCCGCATCTTCGCGGCCTCGGGCACGCTGGTCGTGGTGGCTTTCTACCTCATCGCCCAGATGGTGGGCGCGGGCCAGCTGATCAAGCTGCTGTTCGGCCTGGAGTACTACATCGCGGTGATCATCGTCGGCGCGCTGATGATGGTCTACGTGTTGTTCGGCGGCATGACAGCCACCACCTGGGTGCAGATCATCAAGGCCTGCCTGCTGCTGGGCGGCGCCTCGTTCATGGCCTTCATGGTGCTGTGGCACTTCGGCTTCAGCCCCGAGGCGATGTTCGCCAAGTCGGTCGAGATCAAGGCGGGCCTGGCCAGCGCGGCGGGCAAGACGTCCGAAGAAGCCGCTGCGGCCGGCCAGTCCATCATGGGCCCCGGCAACTTCGTGAAGGACCCGATCTCTGCCATCAGCTTCGGCATGGCGCTGATGTTCGGCACTGCCGGCCTGCCCCACATCCTGATGCGCTTCTTCACCGTGCCCTCGGCCAAGGAAGCGCGCAAGAGCGTGATGTGGGCCACTGGCTGGATCGGCTACTTCTACCTGCTGACCTTCATCATCGGCTTCGGCGCCATCACCTTCGTGCTGACCAACCCCGACTTCCTCGACGCCAAGGGCGGCCTGCTGGGTGGCAACAACATGGCGGCGGTGCACCTGGCCAACGCCGTGGGTGGCAACGTGTTCCTGGGCTTCATCTCGGCCGTGGCCTTCGCGACCATCCTGGCCGTGGTGGCCGGCCTGACGCTCTCGGGCGCCTCGGCCGTGTCGCACGACATCTACGGCACCGTGATCAAGAAGGGCAAGGCCAACAGTGCCGACGAGCTGCGCGTGTCCCGGATGACCACCATTGCACTGGGCATCATCGCCGTGGTGCTGGGCATTGCCTTCGAGAAGCAGAACATCGCCTTCATGGTGTCGCTGGCCTTCGCGATTGCCGCCTCGGCCAACTTCCCGGTGCTCTTCATGAGCGTGCTGTGGAAGGACTGCACCACCAAGGGCGCGGTGATCGGCGGCTTCCTGGGCCTGATCTCGTCGGTCGCGCTGACCGTCGTGTCGCCCTCGGTGTGGGAAGCCACGCTGGGCAACCCCAAGGGCTCGGCGCTGTTCCCCTACACCTCGCCCGCGCTGTTCTCCATGACCATCGGCTTCGTCGGCATCTGGCTGTTCTCCATCCTGGACAACAGCGCGCGTGCCAAGAAGGACCGCGCGGGCTTCGTGGCCCAGCAGGTTCGCTCCGAGACCGGCATCGGTGCATCGGGCGCATCGGGTCACTGAGTTTCTGACCTTGTCATGGAAAAGGGCCACCGCTCATGCGGTGGCCCTTTTTTCTTTTCCCCCAACGACGCCCTGGTTGTGAGGTTCAGGCCGGCGCCATCTCGGCCGGCACGGGGGTGCGGATCAGGTGGTCGAACGCGCTGAGCGCGGCCTTGGCGCCCTCGCCCGCGGCGATCACGATCTGCTTGTAGGGCACCGTGGTGCAGTCGCCCGCGGCGAACACGCCTTCCACATTGGTGTGGCCCTTCGCATCGACCACGATCTCGCCGAAGCGGCTGAGTTCGACCGTGCCCTTGAGGAACTCGGTGTTGGGCACCAGGCCGATCTGCACGAACACGCCTTCCAGCGCGACGAGGTGTTCCTCACCGCTCACGCGGTCCTTGTACTTCAGACCGTTGACCTTGCTGCCGTCGCCGGTGATCTCGGTGGTCTGCGCGTTCACATGGATGGTGACGTTGGGCAGGCTCTTGAGCTTGCTCACCAGCACCGCGTCGGCCTTGAGCTGGTCGGCAAACTCGATCAGCGTGACGTGCTGGACGATGCCGGCCAGGTCGATGGCCGCTTCCACGCCCGAGTTGCCGCCACCGATCACCGCCGTGCGCTTGCCCTTGAACAGCGGGCCGTCGCAGTGCGGGCAGTAGGCCACGCCCTTGTTCTTGTATTCCTGCTCGCCCGGCACGTTGACATTGCGCCAGCGCGCGCCGGTGGACAGGATCAGGCTGCGCGCCTTGAGCACGCCGCCGTTTTCCATCTGCACCTGCACCAGACCACCCGGCTCGCTCGCAGGGATCAGCTTGTCGGCGCGCTGCAGATTCATCACGTCCACCTCGTAGTGGCGCACCTGCGCTTCCAGCGCAGCGGCAAACTTCGGGCCGTCGGTTTCCAGCACCGAGATGTAGTTCTCGATGGCCATGGTGTCGTTCACCTGACCACCCATGCGCTCGGCCGCGATGCCCACGCGGATGCCCTTGCGGGCGGCGTACACGGCGGCGGCCGCACCAGCCGGGCCACCGCCGACGATCAGCACGTCGTAGGCGTCCTTGGCGTTGAGCTTGGCGGCTTCGCGCTCACCCGACTTCGTGTCGAGCTTGGCCACGATCTCTTCCACGCTCATGCGGCCGGAGGCGAACACCTGGCCGTTCATGAACACCATGGGCACCGCCATGATCTCGCGCTCGGTCACTTCCTGCTGGAAGGCGCCGCCCTCGATCACCACGGTCTTGATCTTCGGGTTGACGATGGCCATGAGCGACAGCGCCTGCACCACGTCCGGGCAGTTGTGGCAGGTCAGGGACATGTAGACCTCGAAGCTGTACTCACCGTCGAGCGACTTGATCGAGTCGATCACCGCCTGCTCGACCTTGGGCGGGTGGCCACCGGTCCACAGCAGCGCCAGCACCAGCGAGGTGAACTCGTGGCCCAGCGGCAGGCCGGCGAAGCGCACGCCTGTGGTTTCGCCGGCGCGGGCGATCACGAAGGACGGCTTGCGGGCGTCGTTGCCCGAGGTGTCCAGCGTGACCTTGTCCGACAGGCTGGCAATGGTCTGCAACAGCTCGCGCATCTCGGCGCCGGTGTCGCTCTCGTCCAGCGACGCGATCAGCGTGATGGGCTGGCGCAGCATGCCGAGGTACTGCTGCAACTGGGCTTTGAGGGTGTCGTCGAGCATGGTGGACTCCTTGAATGTGGTGCGTTGTGCGCGAAGCGTTGGGTGAAGGGCGCTCGGCGAATGGCCGCCGAACGCCCGACGCTCAACACTCAGCGGGGATCAGATCTTGCCGACCAGGTCCAGCGAAGGAGCCAGGGTCTTGGCGCCTTCGTTCCACTTGGCGGGGCACACCTGGCCGGGGTTGGCGGCGGTGTACTGGGCGGCCTTGAGCTTGCGCACGGTTTCCTTGACGTCGCGGGCGATTTCGTTGGAGTGCACTTCCATCGTCTTGATCACGCCTTCGGGGCTGATCACGAAGGTGCCGCGCAGGGCCAGGCCTTCTTCTTCGATGTGCACGCCGAAGGCACGGGTCAGCTGGTGCGTCGGGTCGCCGACCAGGGGGAACTTGGCCTTGCCCACGGCGGGGCTGGTCTCGTGCCACACCTTGTGCGAGAAGTGGGTGTCGGTGGTGACGATGTAGACCTCGGCGCCGGCTTTCTGGAACTCGGCGTAGTTGTCGGCGGCGTCTTCGATCTCGGTCGGGCAGTTGAAGGTGAAGGCGGCCGGCATGAAGATCAGCACGGACCACTTGCCCTGCAGGCTCTTCTCGGTCACTTCGATGAACTCGCCCTTGCCCGTGCGGTTGACGAAGGCGGTGGTCTTGAAGGGCTGCACTTGCGTGTTGATGATGGACAGCGCGTTGATCATGGACATGGTTTTTCCTGTGAAGAGGTTGAAGGGAATCGGAAACGGGAAGCGATGGATATCGCGACGGAGTGAATCATAGTCGACATCTATCAATTTTCCGCATTGATAGTTTACATGAGGCCGATAGTTTCTGCTGCTGTGCAGCAATCACCCATCCCGTCGACAGGCTCGGATGCTGTGGACTGCTTGCTACAAATAGCGCAAAAAATGTCTGCCGGGCAAAGACTTTATTGAGAATCGTTTTTGTTTGCAATATCATCGGCAATCCAGCCAGCCACAGCGCCTTGCGTTGAAGCCAGCCGACAACCTGTTCGACCCGAGCTTCCATGTCCCAACGTCGCAAGAACCTGAGCGCCCGTGCCGGCCGCCCCCTCCCCGCCCCATCCGCCAACCTGCCCGCCGCCTCCGGCGTGATGCTGCCCCTGGGCGCCATGCTGCTGGCCAGCTCCTTTGGCGCCCTGGCCCAGACCGCTCCCGCCAGCGAAGACAAACAGCTGCCCACCGTGGTCGTGCGCGAAAAGGCCCTGGCCCCTGAAGGCAAGGACGCGCTGCAGGCCACCGAGACCACCATCGGCAAGGGCAAGCAGCAGCTGCGCGACATCCCTCAATCGGTCACGGTCGTGACCGAACGCCTGATCGACGACCGCAACCTCGACACCGTCAAGGAAGCGCTCAAGAACACCGCCGGCATCACCTTCCTGGCCGCCGAGGGTGGCGAGGAAGACATCCGCCTGCGCGGCTTCGCCCTGCAGGCCACCGGCGACCTGTTCATCGACGGCATGCGCGACCCCGCGATCTACGACCGCGACACCTTCGCCATGGACCGCATGGAAGTGCTGCGCGGCTCGGCCTCGATGCTGTTCGGCCGTGGCTCCACCGGCGGCGCCGTCAACCAGGTGTCCAAGGTGCCCCGGCGGATCGACGAGCACCAGGTCGACCTCACCCTGGGCAACCACAAGTACGTGCGCGCCACGGGCGACTTCAACATCATGACCGGCGAAAGCTCCGCGCTGCGCCTGAACGCCATGGCCACCAAGGCCGACAACAACGGCAGCGGCGCCAGCCTGGACAAGCGCGGCATGGCGGTGGCCTACCGCACCGGCATCGGCGAGCGCGACGAGTTCCTCGCCAGCCTCTACCACCTGGACAACAACAACGGTGTCAACTACGGCATGCCGTTCATTGCCCCGGCCCGCGGTTCCAGCGACCGCACGCTGCTGCCGGTCGACCCCGACACCAACTACGGCCTGGCCAGCGACTACAACGACTCCAGCGCCACCATCGCCGGCCTGGCCCACACCCACCGCTTCAGCCGCGACAGCGAACTCAAGACCCAGGTGCGCGTGGGCAAGTTCGACCGCGATCTGCGCTCGGGTGCGATCCGCTTCTGCACGCAGGGCGTGAACCAGCAGACCGGCGCCATCACCAACCCGAACTGCCCGACCTCGGTCAGCCTGGACAGCTTCGGCCCCGGCACCGTGCTCACCCGCGGCACCCACCTGAAGATCCAGAAGCTCGACTCGGTGCAGGCGCAATCGGACTTCAGCACCAAGTTCGACGCGCTGGGCGTCAAGCACGAGCTGATCGCCGGCGTCGACGTTTCCCGCGAGGAGCGCACGGTCTACGCCGCGCGCTCGGCCGCGCAGGGTGGCGTCACCATCACCAAGCCCACCACCACCGTCGGCACACCGGAAGACGGCGCCTCGGTGAACGAAGCCAGCCGCGTGCTGCGCGTGAACAACGCCTACGTCGCGACCGGCGTCGGCGCCTACGTGCAGGACGTGATCCAGGTCGCCCCGGCCTGGAAGGTCGTCGGCGGCGTGCGCTACGACAACCTCAATGGCGACTACGACATCAACGCCATCCCGGACGCCGCCCCCGGCCCGGTCACGGCCACCAAGTACCGCATGCACGTCTCCGAGTTCAGCCCGCGCATCGGCGCGCTGTTCCAGCCGACCCCGTTGCACTCCTTCCACGTGTCCGCCGGCTCCTCGTTCAACACCTCGGGCGACGCCTACTCGCTGAGCGCCTCCAACGCTGACACCGATCCGGAAAAGAGCGTCAACCTCGAACTCGGCGCCAAGCTCGACTCGGCGGACAAGCGTTTCTCCACCCGTCTGGCCGTCTTCCGTTCGACCAAGACCAACGAGCGCAACACCGACCCGGACCTGCCGGTCACGGTGCTCAGCGGCAAGCGACACGTGGCTGGTTTTGAGGCCGACATCACCGGCCGCCTGACCCCCCAGTGGGAGGTCTACGGTTCCTACATGTGGCTGCCGGTGGCGCGCGTCGACAAGGCCGCGCCCTGCCCGGCCACCGGCGCCTGCGCGCAGTCGGCCATCGGCGAGCGCCCGGGCGACCGCCCGGCCCTCACGCCCGAGCACAGCGGCACCGTGTGGAGCACCTACCAGGTCACGCCCCGCCTGCGCATGGGCGCCGGCCTGAACTTCCGCAGCGCCCAGAGCCCGACCCGCGTGGCCTTCAAGGTGCCGTCCTACACCACCGTCGACCTGATGGCCGAGTACACGTTCGACTTCGAGCGCCTGTCGATCAAGGCCTACTTGGCCAACGCCACCGACAAGCTCTACGCGGACCAGCTCTACCCGGCGCACTACATCCCGGGTGCCGGTCGCACGCTGCAGGTGACCGCCAGCCTGAAGTTCTGACGCCCACACCGCGCCGAACCCACCACCGCCCCGCGCAAGCCGGGCGGCTTTTCCACTGAAAGCCCTCACTGAAAGGCCCGGACAAAGACCGGCCCGCTCCCACGATGCTGCTGACCCTGCCCGACATCCTGTCGCCCGACGACATCCGCACCGCGCGCGCCCTGTTGCGCAGCGCCCCGTGGGCCGATGGCCGCGACAGCGCCGGTCCGCAGGCGCTCACCGTCAAGAACAACCAGCAGTTGCCGCACGACTGCGAGGCCGCGACCCGCATCCGGCAGATGGTGCTGGACGGCCTGAACCGCTCCGCCCTGTTCTTCAGTGCCGCGCTGCCGCTGCGCATCTTCACCCCACGCATCAACCGCTACGGCGGCGAGCACAACACCTACGGCAACCACATCGACAACGCGGTGCGCCTCAAGGCCACGGCCACCGGCACCGAGTGCGTGCGCACCGATGTCTCCTGCACCGTGTTCCTGAACGACCCCGGCGAGTACGACGGCGGCGAACTCACCGTCAGCGACACCTACGGCACGCGCGGCGTCAAGCTGCCCGCCGGCCACGCCGTGCTCTACCCCGGCACCAGCCTGCACCAGGTGACGCCCGTCACGCGGGGCGAGCGCCTGGCCTGCTTTCTCTGGGTGCAGAGCATGGTGCGCAGCGACGAGCAGCGCCGCCTGCTGTACGAACTCGACATGAACCTGCTCGCACTGCGCCAGCGCCACGGCGAGACCACCGAAACCACAGGCCTGACCGGGACGTACCACAACCTGCTGCGCATGTGGGCCGAAACATGAGAGCGCCCGTCACGCTGGTAGACCACGAACGTCTTGCGAAAGAGCGCATGGACGCCGGCGCATGGGCCTACCTGTTTGGAGGCGCCGCCGACGAAATCACACTGCAGGACAACCGCGCCGCCTGGCAGCGCCTGCAGTTGCGCCCCCGGGTGCTGCGCCCGCTCGCCGGCGGCCACACGCGCCGCACGCTGCTCGGTCGGGAACTGGCCCACCCGCTGCTGGTGGCCCCCATGGCCTACCAGCGACTGGCACACCCACAGGGTGAACGGGCCAGCACACTGGCGGCGGCGGTGATGGGGCTGGGCTATGTGCTGAGCACGCAGGCCTCGGTGCCCATGGAAGAAGTCGCCCGCCTCGCCCACGGCGAGGCCGCCCGCGGACCGCTGTGGTTCCAGCTCTACCTGCAGCCCGACCGCGGTCTGACGCAGTCGCTGGTGGCGCGCGCCGAGGCCGCCGGCTACGAGGCCCTCGTGCTCACGGTGGACGCCCCCGTGCAGGGCAGCCGCGACCAGGAACGCCGCACCGGTTTCCAGCTGCCCCCTGGGGTGGCGGCGGTCAACCTGCCTGAGGGCGTTGCCATGGCGACTGGTGGCCCTGGCCTCTGTGGTGGCCTGGCGGAACACGCCCCGAGCTGGGAGGACCTGGCTTGGCTGCGCTCGGTCACACGGCTGCCCATCCTGCTCAAAGGCATCACCCACCCGGACGACGCCCATCTGGCGGTCGAACACGGCGCGAGCGGCGTGATCGTCTCCAACCATGGGGGGCGCACCCTGGACACCCTGCCCGCCACCGCCGCCCTGCTGCCCGAGGTCGTGGCCGCGGTGGAGGGTCACGTGCCCGTGCTGGTCGATGGCGGCGTGCGCCGCGGCACCGACGTGCTCAAGGCGCTGGCGCTGGGTGCCAGCGCCGTGCTGGTCGGGCGACCGGTGCTGCACGGGCTGGCGAACGCCGGTGCGACGGGTGTCGCCCAGGTGCTGCGCCTGATCTGCGACGAGTTGGAGATCGCCATGGCGCTGTGCGGCTGCCGCACGCTCGATGAACTGGGACCCGCGCATCTGCAGCCGCGCTCGTGAGCAGAAAAATTTTGCCCATTTAAAGAATACGAACCATTCTCATTTATAATCACGACATCGTTTTTCGGCCCAACGCCTTCACCAGAGAGCTCACCATGACCGGAACCCTGACCACCCTCTTCGTCAGCCTTGCCCTGCTGCTGGGCGCCCTGTGGTGGGTGTTCCGCGCCTGACAGGGACCGGCTCCGTTCCGACGACACCTACACTATGAGTTCCGCCGCTCTTGGCCTTCCCGTCCCTCCGGCACCGTCTGCCGGCGACGCACGCGAGGCACGTTCCAACCCAGCTCCCATGGACCGTCGTCTGTTCATCGTGGCCGCCGTCATCGGCTTTCACGTGCTGGGCCTGTGGGCCCTGCAGGCCGGTCTGCTGCGCCGCGCCGTGGAACTGGTGGTGCCCGTGGCGGTGATGGCCGAGCTGATCGAGCCGCCCCAGCCCCTGGTCGCGCCGGAGCCCACCCCGCCCAAGCCACAGCCGGCCCCGAAGCCGGTGGCGCCGGTGCAGCGCACGGTGAAACAGGCCCCGATGCCGCTGGCCGTTCCCGACCCGGCTCCAGTGCCCGAAGCGCCCACGGGCGTGGTCAGCGCACCACCCGAACCCCAGCCGGCGGTCACCGAACCGGTGGCGGCCGCTCCCGTCGCGCCACCAGCCCCTCCCAAGGTGGAACTGCCCTCCAGCGACGCCAGTTACCTGAACAACCCGCCACCGCCCTACCCGCAGATGTCCAAGCGGCTGCGGGAGCAGGGCCGTGTCGTGGTCCGTGTCCACATCAGCACCGACGGCATCGCCACCCGCGCCGAAGTCCAGAAATCCAGCGGCTTTCCGCGCCTGGACGAAACCGCCGTCCAGACCGTGCTGCGTTGGCGCTATGTACCAGGCAAACGGGCCGGCGTTCCCGAAGCCATGTCGTACCTGATTCCCATCGATTTCCGTCTCGAAGACTGACCGTCGCCAACCCTCCGCATTCTCAGAATCTTTCATGGACACTCCTCTCGCAAGCTCGGGCCTGGCCCACGTCTGGTCGCAAGGCGACGCCGTCACCCGCACCGTCGCCCTGGTGCTGCTGGTCATGTCGCTGGCCACATGGATCATCATTCTCTGGAAGGTGCTGGACCAGCGCGCCCAGCGCCAGCAGGCCAAGGCCAGCGAAGGCTTCTGGCACAGCGCCGATTTCGCCGAGGGGCTGGACAAGCTCGGTGCCGCCGACAACAACCCCTTCCGCGCCCTGGCGGTCGAAGGCCGTGAGGCACAGCGCCACATCCTGCACAAGGACGGCCGCCAGGTCCCGCAGCTGCACGACAGCCTGGACGTGAGCGACTGGATCGAGCGCTGCCTGCGCCGCACGCTGGACGACCACGTCGCCAAGGCACAGAGTGGCCTGACGGTGCTGGCCTCCATCGCCTCCACCGCACCCTTCGTGGGCCTGTTCGGCACCGTCTGGGGCATCTACCACGCCCTGCTGGGCATCGGCGCCGCGGGCCAGGTCAGCATCGACCAGGTGGCCGGTCCGATCGGCGAGGCGCTGATCATGACCGCGCTGGGTCTGCTGGTGGCGATTCCCGCGGTGCTGGGCTACAACGCCCTGGTGCGCGGCAACAAGGCCATCCTGCACAAGCTCAACCGCTTCGCCCACGACCTGCACGCCTATTTCGTCACCGGCGCCCGCGTCAGCTCCGGCGCAGACGCCAAGGTGCTGCCGATGAAGAAGGCCTGATCAAGGAGTCCCCATGGCCATCGGAACCCAGGACGACAGCGACGAAATGATGGCGGAGATCAACATGATCCCGTTCATCGACGTCATGCTGGTGCTGCTCATCATCTTCATCATCACCGTGCCGGTCATCAAGCACGCGGTCAAGGTCGACCTGCCCCGCGCCAGCAATGAAAAGCTGGTCGACAAGCCGGAGAACGTGCGCCTGTCCGTCGACGCCTCGGGCGCCTACTACTGGAACGAAACGCCCATCGCCGACGCAGAGCTGAACACCCGCCTGTCGCAGATCGCGGCCATGGAGCCGCAGCCCGAGCTGCACATGCGCGGCGACAAGGACGTGCGCTACGAGCGCGTGGCACTGGCCATGGCCAGCGCCCAGCGCGCGGGCGTGCGCAAGATCGGTTTCATCACGGAGCCCGCACAGCCATGAACCGTCCGACCGCCTCCACTCCCGTGGCGACCAGCCCGGTCACGGCCCCCGCACCGGCGTCCGCCTCGACCGCTGCGCCCGTGCTCAGCAGCCAGTCGGTGCTGCAGGGCCGGTCGCAGGTGGCCATCGAACACAACGGCGCGGTCTACCGCCTGCAGACCACCCGGCAGGGCAAGCTCATCCTCACCAAGTGAGCGACCCGACCAGACCGCATTCTTCAATCGTGGGGCGACCCGGGGTATGAGCAATTCCCCGAGCGTCGTTTTTCGCCAGCCAGGGGGCCGAAGGCCCCGTTAGCCAGGCGTTTTTTCAGATCACAGGCCGATTGCAGCGATGCCTGCCTTGGCGATCTGCGCGTCCTCGCTGGACTTCACACCGCTGACGCCCACCGCGCCGATGCACTGGCCATCCTTGATCACCGGCACCCCACCTTCGAGCAAGCCCTGAATCGTCGGCGCGCTCAGGAACGAGGTGCGGCCCTGGTTGATGACGTCCTCATAGACCTTGCTCTCCTTGCGGCTGAGCGCTGCCGTGTGGGCCTTGGCCGGCGCGATGTGCGAGGACATCGCCGGCGCGCCGTCCAGGCGCTGCAGCCAGAGCAGATGACCGCCGTCGTCGACGATGGCGATGGTGACGGCCCACTGGTTTTTCATGGCTTCGGCTTCGGCGGCAGCGGCAATGGCCTTGACATCGGCGAGTTCGAGCACGGCTTTGGTTTTCATGGAAGCAATCCTGCAGAAAATGGAATGAAAGGCGAACGATAACGCGTTCATTGCAGAACTGGCGATCAAAACTGTTCTCACCGCGCGGTGGCCTGGCAGCACATTCCACACGCCGCCGACCACCGCCCTACAATTCGCCGCAAGCGGCGTTCCGCCAACCACCAGGAGAGACCATGACCGACTTCACCCAATACCAAGGCACTGCCGGCGCCCTCAGCGCCGAACGCAACAAGGTGCTGCGCAACACCTACTGGCTGCTGGCCCTGTGCCTGCTTCCGACCGTGCTGGGCGCCTGGATCGGCGTGAGCACCGGCATCACCCGCAACCTCGGCGGCATCGTCGGCATGGTGCTGTTCATCGGCGGCATGATGGCCTTCCAGTTCGCGATCTACCGTTTCCGCAACTCCGGCGCGGGCGTGGCCATCCTGATGGCTTTCACCTTCTTCATGGGCCTGATGCTCTCGCGCCTGCTGGGCGTGGTGCTGGGCATGGGCAACGGCACCACGCTGGTGATGGCCGCCTTTGCCAGCACGGCCGGCGTCTTCTTCACCATGGCCACGCTGGCCACCGTGATCAAGCGCGACCTCAGCGGCATGGGCCGCTGGCTGTTCGCCGGCATGATCGCCATCCTGATCGCGGCCGTGGTCAACATCTTCATCGGCAGCTCGGCCATGATGCTGGCCCTGACCGCCCTGAGCACGCTGGTCTTCAGCCTGTACATGCTCTACGACGTGAAGAACATCGTCGACGGCGGCGAGACCAACTACATCGTGGCCGCCACCCAGCTGTTTATCGACATCTTCGCGGTGTTCCAGAACCTGCTGGCGCTGTTCGGCATCATGGGTGGCGACGACTGATCCGTCGGACTGCACATTCGACTCAAGGGGACCTCCGGGTCCCCTTTTTTCATGCCTGCGCGCGCTCAAGTTCCCGTCCGCCCGGCCGAAAACGAAGACAAACCCCGTTCAAGCACCATGCGACACCTTGCCCTGCCCCTCTGCCTCTGCACCGCCCTGCTGGCCGGCTGCGACGCACTGGGCATCGAAAGCGCCACCCAGGTGGCCGAGCGCAAGCAGGCCGAGGCCCACGCCATCGGCAGCGCCTGCCGACACGCGATCCGCAGCATCGAGGACTGCTTCAAGACCAACCCCAAGGCCGGCAAGGCCGCCGTGTTTGCGGGCTGGAAGGAAATGGACCAGTACATGCGCGACAACCAGATCGTCGGCATGCCGTCTGCCATCGAGTCGCCCACTGGCGAAGAGGTCGTCGAACACGAAGACACCGCGGCCCCGGACGAACACGCTTCGGGTGATGCGAAGCCATCCGCCGGGAAGAAGGCGGCCGACAAGACCCCGGCCACCAGGTCGTCCGGCGACGCCAAAACCCAAAGATCCTGACGCCCTGGGCCCACACCGAGACCGGCTGAGCCTCAGGGCAGCTCGAACACCGCCATGCTTTCGACGTGTGCTGTGTGCGGGAACATGTTGACCACCCCCGCCGCCGTGCAGCGGTAGCCCGCCTGGTGCACCAGCAGGCCGGCGTCGCGCGCCAGCGTGGCCGGGTTGCAGCTCACGTAGACGATGCGCCGGGGCGGTGTCCAGCCAGCGCGCAGCTCCGGCTGCTGGTGCAGGTCGGCCAGCGCCTTGGTCAGCGCAAACGCGCCCTCCCGCGGCGGGTCGACCAGCCACTTGTCCGCCACCCCATCGGCCACCAGCATCTCGGGCGTCATCTCGAACAGGTTGCGCGCCACGAAGGTCGTGGGCGCCAGCGGTGACGGACGCCCCTGCTGGTTGAACGCGAGGTTCTCGCGCGAGCGCGCCACCAGTGCCTCGCTGCCCTCGATGCCCAGCACCTCGCCGGCGCCCGTGGCAATCGGCAGGGTGAAGTTGCCCAGACCGCAGAACCAGTCGATCACGCGTTCGCTGTTCTGCGCATCCAGCAGGCGCAGCGCACGCGCCACCAGCACACGGTTGATGTGCGGATTGACCTGCGTGAAGTCGGTCGGTTTGAACGGCATGGTGATGCCGAACTCGGGCAGGCGGTAGCTCAGCTGCGGTCCGCCCTCGTCCAGCAGCCGGACCGTGTCGGGGCCCTTGGGCTGCGACCACCATTGCACGCCGTTCTGCTGACCAAAGGCGCGCAGCCGGGCCAGATCGTCGTCGCTCAGGGGCTCCAGATGCCGGAGCACCAGGGCGGTCACGTCATCGCCGCAGGCCAGCTCGATCTGCGGGCAGGTCTCGCGCGCGTCCATGCCGTAGATCAGCTCGCGCAAGGGCATGAGCAGGTTGCTCACGTGGGGAGGCAGCACACGGCAGACCTGCATGTCGGCCACGTAGCGGCTCTTGCGCTCGTGGAAACCGATCAGCACCACCCCCTTCTTGTGCACGAAGCGCACCGACAGGCGCGCGCGGTAGCGGTAGCCCCAGGCCGGCCCTTCGATCGGGCGCAGCAACGTCTCGGCCTTGACCTTGGCCAGATGCCAGAGGTTGTCCTCCAGCACGCGCTGCTTGATGGCCACCTGCGAGCTGGCATGCAGGTGCTGCATCTTGCAGCCACCGCACGCACCTTCGTGCAGACCGAAATGCGGACAGCCGGGCGTGACGCGCTGGGGCGACTCGCGGTGGATCTCGGTCAGCGTCGCCGCTTCCCAGTTGTTCTTCTTGCGATGGACCTTGGCGCTGACGATCTCGAACGGCAACGCGCCGTCGATGAACACGACCTTGCCGTCGGGCCGGTGGGCGATGCCCTGCGCCTCGATGTCGAGCGACTCGACAAACAGCTGGCCTTCGGACAGACCGGCGGAGGGCGACATGGGGGTGTGGGGATCTTGTTGTGTGGGGCTGTCTTGGCTCATGCCCCGATTGTCTCAGGCCCAGGCGGCGAGGTATTCCTGCCAGTGGCTCTCAGCGGGCGCCATCCGCCCCAGCGTCTCTTTCACGAACGCGATTTCCTGCTCGTACTCGGCCTCCGTGAGGCCGCCACGCATCTTCTGGAAACGGCAGTACACCAGATAGGTGTTCATTACGTCCGTTTCGCAGTAGCGGCGGATGTCCTCCAGCCGGCCTTCCAGGTACTGCGGATAGACCTGCGAGCCGTCCATGCCCAGCTTGCCGGGAAAGCCGCACAGCTTGGCCAGCGCGTCCAGAGGCGCGTTGTTCTTGGGGCTGTACATCGCCAGCAGGTCCATCAGGTCCAGATGGCGCATGTGGTATCGGCTGATGTAGTTGTTCCACTTGTACTCGCGGTCGTCCTCGCCCATATCCCAGTACTTGCTGGCCTCGACGCCGTGGCGCAGTCCGCGGTAGTGCAGCACGGGCAGGTCGAAGCCGCCGCCGTTCCAGCTCACCAGCTGCGGCTGGTGCTTTTCGATACTGTTGAAGAAGGTCTGGATGACCCGGCCTTCACCCTGGCCGTCGCGGTCGACGAAGGAGTGCACGCGCAGGCCTTCGGCGTTGCGGAACACCACGCTGATGACCAGCACGCGCTGCAGGTGCAGCGGTGCGAAATCGCTCTGGCCCTTGTCCTTGCGCTCGTTCAGCCAGGCCTCGTAGACTTGGGCATCGGTGGCATCGGCGGGCGCACCCCGCAACGCGCGCAACCCGTCGACATCCGGAATCGACTCGATGTCAAAAACGAGAACCGGCCAGGCCATGCACCGGCCAGCTCAGCGCTTGGGCAGGTAGGCCACCGGATCGACAGGCTTGCCGTTGCGGCGCACCTCGAAGTGCAGCTTGACGCGGTCGGCGTCGCTGCTGCCCATCTCGGCGATGCGCTGTCCCTGCTTCACGGTCTGGTCCTCGCGCACCAGCAGGGCCTGGTTGTGGGCGTAGGCCGTGAGAAAGGTGTTGTTGTGCTTGAGGATGATCAGGTTGCCATAGCCGCGCAAACCGGCGCCGGCATACACCACGCGCCCGTCGGCGGCGGCGAGCACCGGATCGCCCAGACGACCGCTGATGGACACGCCCTTGTTCTTGCCCTCATCGAAAGAAGCGACCACTGCGCCCTGGGCAGGCCACACAAATGCAACGTCGTCGGCACCGGCAGAAACGGGCTCGGTGGCCGGCGCGGGTGTGGCAGCAGTCGGCGCCGTGGGTGTTGCACCCGGCGTGCCCGATGCAGGGGGCGTGTTCAGGGGCCGTGCCACCACGCCCGGCGTGGCCACCGGCGCAGCGGTCACACCCGTCGCTGTGGGGGCGGTGCCCGATACGGGCGGGGCCACCCGCAGCACCTGACCGACTTCGATCAGGTTGGGGTTGGTCAGGTTGTTCCATGCCTGCACGTCGCGCGGTGCCTGGCCGGCCTCCAGTGCAATCCGGTACAGGGTGTCGCCGGGGCGCACGGTGTAATAACCCGGTTTGCCCGCGTTCTCCGCACCGGGCAAGGGCTTGCCTTCGGACGGCCGCGCCGCGCCGGAACGGTCCTCGACCGGTGCGGGCTGGCTCAGTCGCCGCGTGGAGCATCCGGCCGTCAGCACCAGTCCCCCCATCAGGGTCCACAGGGCCACACCGCGCCACGAGATGCGCTGCGTGCGCACTGGCTGTCTATCGAAATCCCGCTTGTTCATTCCTGTTTCCTGCCTGATGTCAGGCCCGTTTCCACCCGGGCACTGCCTCTACGAAACACTCGCCAGCCACGTGTCGGCCGAAAGGTTTCACGAAACGCCTGATTTTAGGGGCACGAAGAGCACCGGTTCCAATACAGAACGTGTGAATCCGTGAGCATGGCGCTCAATGACGATCAGGTGCTGCTGGCCCGAGTCGGTCACCGCCGGTGCCACCAGGCGCCCCCCCACCGCGAGCTGTTCGATCCAGGCCTGCGGCACATCGTTCCCACCTGCGGCGGCCACGATACCGGCGTATGGCGCGCCTTGCGCATAGCCCGCCATGCCATCGCCAAACAGGAGGTGGACATTGGCCAGCCGGAAGGCCCGCAGGTTGTCGCGCGCCTTCTCGTGCAGCGCCCGCAGCCGCTCGATGCTGTAGACCTCCTGCACCAGATGGCTCAGCACCGCAGCCTGGTAGCCACACCCGGTTCCGATGTCCAGCACCCGGCCAATGCGGCCCTCCCTGCCCTGGCACAGCAACTCCAGCATGCGCGCCACCACACTGGGCTTGGAGATGGTCTGCCCCAGGCCGATCGGCAGGCTGGTGTCTTCATATGCCTGGTTGGCCAGCGCGGTGTCCACGAAGCGGTGCCGCTCCACGACCTGCATGGCCCCCAGCACGCCTGGGTGGGAAATGCCCTGGGCCTGCAGCTTGCGCACCATGGCCTGACGAACTGCCAACGAATCCATGCCGACACCGCGGGGGGCCGTGGTCGCCGCCATGGGCGCCGGGCTGCGGCCCTGCACCGCCGACGGGACGCCCGGCCTGTTGACCGATACCACCGGCCCTGTGTCCAGGCGAGCGGGAAATGCCGGCCGGGGCCTTCCGGAGGCGGGGACAGTGGAAGCGCTCGTGGCCGGCGAAGTTGGAACTGTCCGTTTCATGGCGTCCCAGCGCCCAAGGCGGCCGCCGTCGGAACCCAATAAGAGAGGCGCTCGTGGTCGGTCAGGTCCACCTGCAGCGGCGTGATGCTGGCGAAGCCCTGCGCCGTGGCGTGAAAGTCGGTGCCTTCGGCATCGTCCTTGGCCGGACCGGCGCTGCCGATCCAATACATGGTTTCACCGCGGGGGTTGGTCTGCGTGATCACCTGCTCGGCCGCGTGGCGGCGCCCGAGGCGGGCGACCTTGAAGCCCCGGATCTGCTCGGCCGGGCGGCAAGGAATGTTGACATTCAGCAGCCACGGAGCCTGTCGCCGACCCGCGTCGCCACCGGACGGCAGCGTCGGCAGCAGGTGTCTGACCAGCTCGGCGGCCTTCTGTCCAGCCACGTCCAGATGTGCCCAGCCGCGCTCCGTCTGGGAGAACGCGATGGCAGGGATGCCGAACAGGTAGCCCTCCATGGCCGCTCCGACGGTGCCAGAGTAAATGGTGTCGTCCCCCATGTTGGCGCCGTTGTTGATGCCGGACACCACCAGATCGGGCCGGTAGCCCAGCAGCCCGGTCAGCGCGATGTGCACACAGTCGGCAGGGGTGCCGTTCACATAGCGGAAACCGTTGGACGCGCGGTGCACGTACAGCGGCGAGTGCAGGGTCAGCGCGTTGGACTTGGCACTGTTGTTGTGCTCCGGCGCCACCACCTCCACGTCGGCCAGGCCCTTGAGCGCCTCGTACAGGGCCACGATGCCGGGCGCCTGGTAACCATCGTCGTTGGAGATGAGAATTTTCATTGGCAGGATTTTAGGCGGCCCGCCCCGGGTCACGCCCGGGACATGGGGCCGCACAGGTGACGCCCATCGTGCGTGGCCCTGCCTATCATGCATCGACCCTGACAACTCCGGAGACGACCGATGCAAGCCTGGCTTTGCGAAAACCCCGTGGGCGTGGACGCCCTGAGCTGGAAAGAACTGCCCACCCCCGAACCCGGAGCGGGCGAGGTGCTGATCGAGATCCAGGCAGCGAGCCTGAACTTTCCCGATCTGCTGATCGTCCAGAACAAGTACCAGATGAAGCCACCGCTGCCCTTCGTGCCTGGCTCGGAGTACGCCGGAGTGGTTCGCGCGGTGGGTGAAGGCGTGACGCATCTGCAGGTGGGCCAGAGCGTTGCCTGCCTGAGCGGCACCGGCGGTTTCGGCACCCACACGCTCGCGCCCGCGGCGCTGTGCATGCCGCTGCCACCGGGCTTCCCGCCGGTGGATGCCGCCGCCTTCATCATGATCTACGCCACCTCGCAGCACGCGCTGGTGGACCGCGCCCAGCTCAAGGCCGGAGAAACGGTGCTGGTGCTGGGTGCCGCCGGAGGCGTCGGCACGGCCGCAATCCAGCTCGCCAAAGCCGCCGGGGCACGGGTAATCGCCGCCGCGTCGAGCGACGACAAGTGCGCCCTGTGCAGGCAGCTGGGGGCCGACGAAACCATCAACTACAGCGTGCACACACCGCAGACCACGCTGCGCGACGAAATCAAGCGGCTGACCGGAGGCAAAGGGCCCGACGTGATCTACGACCCCGTCGGCGGCGACTTCGCCGAGCCGGCCTTCCGCTCCATCGCTTGGCGCGGCCGCTATCTGGTGGTGGGCTTTGCCAGCGGCCCGATCCCGAGCCTGCCGCTGAACCTGTCGCTGCTCAAGGGCGCGAGCATTGTGGGCGTGTTCTGGGGCGACTTTGCCAAGCGCGAACCCAAGGCCAACGCCCAGATGATGCAGACGCTGGCCACGATGTACATGAAGGGCCAGATCAAGCCGGTGATCGACCAGACGCTGCCGATGAAGGACCTGCCCAAGGCCTACGCCATCATGGGTTCGCGTTCGGTCAAAGGAAAGCTGGTGCTGGTGAACTGACCCAGCGGGTCCACCAGGAGCCTGAAACGACAAAGCCCGGCAAACACCGGGCTTTGTTCATATATTTTTGGGGTGGCTGATGGGACTCGAACCCACGACAACAGGAATCACAATCCTTAATATCAATGATTTGCCCTTGTTGATCACTGTAGATACAATTTATAAAAATCAACAGCTTATGCTCATTTTTGAGTAAATCACTTGAGCCTTGTGTTGATCAAAATTTCCCAATATTTGGGTTTTTTGGCTACACAGTGGCTACACAGATCAAACGTGTAGCCACCTGACCGGAGCACCGACACATGGCTAGACCGAAGAAAACTGACTTACCGGACACTGCCCAGGCCATCGAACTGACCGCTGGCGCCATAGCGCGACTAAGCTGTCGCTCCGACACAAAGGCTCAGGCATTCCTTAGAGACACCAAGGCCCCAGGGTTGCGTGTGCGAGTGACCAACACTGGGAGCAAGTCTTTCGTTTTTGAGCGTAAGTTAGCTAGTAGAACCATCAGGCTCACCATTGGCGACGTGCGCACCTGGTCAATCGAGCAGGCCCGTGCAGAAGCTCGCCGACTTGCCGTGGTGCTAGATGCTGGGCAAGACCCCCGAGAGATCGAGCGCCAAAAGCAGGCCGCAGTGGCCGCGGAGAAGGCTGCCACCATCGCGCAGGCCGCGACCGTGGGCGAGGCATGGGCCGTGTATCTGGACGCTCGCCGCTCACACTGGGGCGATCTGCACTTGCGCGATAACGTGAGCATGATGGCTCCTGGTGGCGAGCCTAAAAAGCGCGGAAAGGGCACCACCGAGCCCGGGCCGCTGCACCACTTTGCTTCTCTGCGCTTGGTAGACCTGACTGCTGACACTGTGCAGGCATGGGCCGCTCGCGAAGCCCACTCCCGCCCGACACGTGCACGGCTTGGGCTGCACCTGTTTCATGCGTTTCTTTGTTGGTGCACAGAGCACCCAGAATATGCCGCCCTGATACCCGAGAAGAACCCCGCCCGCAATCGTCGAGCCCGTGAGGCACTTGGCAAACCCAAGGCAAAGCGGGATGCCCTACTGAAAGAACAGCTACCTGCCTGGTTTGCCGCCGTACAGGGACTGCGAAGCCCAGCTGTATCTGCCTACCTGCAAACGCTGCTACTGACGGGCGCACGCCCAGGCGAACTACTGGCGCTGCGCTGGGATGACGTCAACACCCAATGGCGGGGACTCACCATTCGCGACAAGGACGCCAGCAAGGGCGGACAAGATGGCACCCGGCGAATTCCCATGACACCCTACGTGTGGTACCTACTGGCCAGCCTGCCACGGCGCAATGAGTGGGTATTTTCCAGCGACACTAAGTCCCAGCCTATCAGCCGCCCACATCGTAGATTGGCTGATGCCTGCGCAGTAGCTGGCATCGCGGAGTTGACCCTGCACGGCTTGCGTCGCAGCTTCGGTACTCTGTCGGAATGGCTGGAACTGCCAGCGGGCGTAGTGGCGCAGATTCAGGGCCACAAACCCAGCGCGACCGCCGAGAAACACTATCGCGTGCGCCCGTTGGACCTGCTTCGCGTTCACCATGAGCGACTGGAGGCGTGGACTCTGGAGCAGGCAGGCATCAAGTTCGACCCCAGAGCCCAGCCGGAAAAGCTTCAAGTTGTGGCAGCATGAATATCGCAATAGAAGGTTGGCCATGCAGGCGTTCGTGAAGAAGATTCACGCCCCACCCCGCTAGACCTTTTTTTAGACTACCGCCTTCCTTGCATTGGTGTGCTCGGGGCACGCTTGAAAATTTTTTGTCCAGATACACAGGACCAAAATCCTGCTAAAAGCCAGGCCTCCCACTGGCATGCCAGGGCTCGATGCACGGGAGAGATTTCTGGAGGATCTGTGAAATCAATCCGATTGCCAGCCGGTTGCGAGTTCGTGCCGTTTGACGGTTATGGAGGGGTTGGTTTCTTGCTGGCGGTTGCTGAGTTCCCTGATGAAAACAGTCTGACCGAGCGCATGCAGCATGATTGCGCACTTGGAACCGGACTCTTGGAAGCGGTACGACAAGGTCGGCTTTGTGTGCGTGATCCCCAAACCCGAACACCGATAAGACCAGACGCGTCAAGCGTCAAAGTACTCTCGGCCGTGGTCTCACTGAGCGACTTGCGGTCATTTGCGGCAGAGCTTGGGTATAACGTTCAAGTCACCTCAGCACAGCAGGAAATAGACAATCAGGCCTCTAACGTTGCACCTGTCGCAATGCCCCGTCAAAGGGCTCAAGAGTCGGCCATTCGTGCCGCGCTCAGTGCCCGTGAACTAGACCCAACTCGCCTGCCGAAAAGTCCGAAAGGTCATGCAGGAGTCAAGGCTGACTTGCGCAAGGCACTTCTTGGTGAGCGACACGATCTTTTCCAAAGCGAGAAAGTATTTGAACTTGCTTGGGAACGGCTTAGAAAGGGAAGAGAAATCAAGTACGTCCACGAAGAGGAATGACCCCTCCCTCATGCTGAGGGACGAGGGATGGTTTACACGAGGGTTGGTCGTGACACGATGATCGATGCATATCAACGAGGCCGCAAGGCTTGGGAACAATCGATATGCCAGTCGTTCGCGATGAAAAACACCAAGGCGCCGCAGCCCAGAGTGCTGTTTCTGATCCAAGGCAGTTTCCTCCGCTGGAGAAAGTAACCCGCCCCACCATACCGACTGAACAGGCTGCGCACTATCTTATGCGCCGCCCACAAACATTACGCGGTTGGGCTTGCGCTGAGACCTTTCCCGAAGGCCTACGTCCGGTTCGGATCAATGGCCGCCTAGGCTGGCCGGTGGCTGGCATTCGAGCCGCCCTCGGAGTTGAAGCATGTACGCCGCGATGACCGAGGCAGAAATCATCGATCAATTCCGTCGCGCAATGGCGGAACACGACATCAGGACCGATGACGCCCTAATCGCTGACGGCAAGTTCCACCGCATGCACGTGGTGGGCGACCGCAAGCTGTCGCGCAACGGCTGGTACGTGTTGCACCTTGACGGTCTGCCGTCCGGCGCGTTCGGCTGCAACAAGAGGTACGGCAACGAGGCAAAGTTCACATGGTCCGGTAAGGGCATCAAGCCACTGACGACCGAGGAGCGGCTGGCGTTCTGCCGGCGAATGGAAGCCCAGCGCGCGGCGCGCGATGCCGAGAAACTTCGTCTGCAGGAAGCCGCGGCCCAGCACGCTCAGTTCATGTGGGATCAGGCGCAGCCGCTGGATGGCGACGACCATCCGTACCTCAAGCGCAAGGGCGTGCTCTCTCATGGTCTGCGCGTCGGCCCGTGGGAGAAAATCGACCACGACACCGGCAGCGTCGACGTGGTCGCCGAGCGCGCGCTGCTGATCCCGATTCGAGACACCGGTAAGGCGCTGCGCAGCATGCAGGCCATCTTCCCGGCCAAGATCTGGGGCGACCGCGACAAGGACTACCTCAAGGACGGCGTCAAAGAGGGCTGCTTCTTCGCCATGGGCAAGCCTGTGACCGTCGAGCATGTCGGCCGGCAGCGCATGGTGATCATGATCGGCGAGGGCTACGCCACCGTGGCGAGCGCGCACGAGGCGACGGGCCACGCCGGCATCGTGGCGTTCGACGCCGGGAACCTGGTGCCGGTGGCCAAGGCCCTGCACAAGAAGTTCCCCGACGCCCTGTTCGTGCTGCTGGCCGACAACGACCAATGGACAGGGCCGACGCACGAGAACCCGCACGTGCCCAAGAATCCAGGTCTGACCAAGGCGAACAAAGCGGCCGAGGCCGTTGGCGGCCTGGTCGTGACTCCGCCGTTTGCGCGCACCGAAGGTAAGCCAGGCAGCACCGGAATGCTGAGCGGTCCAACAGACTTCAATGACCTTCATCAGCTATTCGGTCTCAACTTCGTGCGCGATCTCATTGAGGCTGCGCTTGAAGATCGCGCTCGCCCAACACGCGTCGTGTTGGTGCCGACCGAGCTCGAAGCAGAGGGCGTAGCGTATGCACATGAGTGTCTAGTGCGGCTGTCAAATACAGTCGCTGGCCTAAGTGGCGCTCCACTCATTGAGAACGACACGATTGTTTTGGCAGCAGATGACCGCTTGGAACACGTCGCAGCGATGGCGCGCCGTGCCTATCCGGAGGCGGTGATCAACATCATGGCCGCATCAAGCCAAGATGCTGAGGTGCAGCGCGTGGCTGCTATGTTCGGCGCCAGTGCTGAGATGCCGCCAAGTGCTGATGATTGGCGCGGCTGGGGCGAGCATTTTCTTGACATGATGTTCGACGGCATCGACGCTGTTGCGGGCGAAGATCCAACCACACGCGAACTCGTCGATAAATCGATGCCTCGGGCGAAAAACGGCCAGCTGGCGGGCGCGGTCGAATGCGACAGCACGGTAAGTGTGCGTACCGGTGACCATGGCGAAGCCGGACTCGCACGAAATAACTACTTCACGATCTTGGGCCACAACCGCGGCACGTACTACCTCTTCCTACACAACACCGGACAGGTCTCGGACATCACCAAGTCCGACATGTCGGATGCTGGCTTGATCGAGCTTGCGCCGCTGAACTGGTGGGAAACGAACTTTTCCCGCGGAAAGAATCCTGGTATCGACAAGCAAGCAGCCGCTGAGTTCCTCATTCGCACGGCCGAAAAGCGCGGCATCTATGACCCCAGTAAGGTGCGCGGCCGCGGTGCCTGGGTCGACGATGGCCGCGTCGTCTTCCATCACGGCGCCTACCTGACCGTTGACAGCTCCCGACTCGACGTCACCCAAATTTCGTCTCGCTACGTTTACGAACGGGCGCATTCGCTGCCGGAGCCGCATGAGACCGGGTTGACTGCTGCCGAAGGCGCCGAGTTACTTGAGCTACTGCAGCAGTTCCGATGGGGCATGCCGGGATCGGCACTGCTATTCAGTGGCTGGCTTGCCCTGGCGACGGTGTGCGGTGCATTGCCGTGGCGGCCGCACATCTGGATCACCGGCTCCGCGGGGTCCGGCAAGACTACGCTGGCGAACATCGCCAACCGGCTGATTTTCGAGACAGCTGTGTATGCCCAAGGGAACTCCTCTGAGCCGGGCATCCGCCAAGCGCTAGGGGGCGACGCCAGGCCCGTGTTGATGGATGAGTCGGAATCCAAGGAGGAATACGACGTTCAGCGCATACAGAAGCTTCTGTCGCTGATCCGTCAGGCGTCTTCGGAGTCGGGAGCGATCACATTTCTGGGCACCTCCGATGGCAAGGGGATGCGCTTCAACATCCGCAGTATGTTCTGCTTGGCGTCGATTCAGGTCGCGACCAAGAATAAGGCCGATATCGACCGCTTGACGGTGCTGACCTTGCGCGGGGAAGTGAAGAACAAGAAAGATGGCGACGCGACATGGAGCCAGCTTCGAGAGAGGATTTACAGCTGCGTCATTCGCGACAAGACTATCTCGAAGCGCCTGCTTCGGCGCTCGATTGACCTCCTCCCCATCACACTCAAAAACATCGAGGTGTTCACTGACGTGGCTGCGCAGCGTTTTGGTACGCAGCGCGCAGGCGATCAGTACGGGACCCTCATCGCGGGCGCGTGGTCGCTCGTCTCGGACGATCTGGCAACACCGGGTGTAGCCCTAGAGCTGATCGACCGCTACGATTGGTCTGAGCATCGCGATGGTGGCGAGGAAGACGACTCCCAGCGCGCACTGAACATATTGCTGGGTGCAATCGTCAGGATGGACTCTGGCTCTACCTTCACGTTGTCCGACCTGATCGCGATAGAGACCGGTTGCTACAGCGGCGAGGACTCGATCAAGCCTATGGAAGCGCGCAAGAAGTTGGGCCAGTTCGGCATGAAGATCGATCACGTTGGCGGGAAGAAGCATCTGTTCATTAGCAATGAGAACACCGAGCGCGAAAGGCTGATGCGTGAGACGCCCTTCAAGGTGGGAATGAAGGGGCTGCTGATGCGCTTGCCTGGCGCCATGACCGGCGAAAAGGCGCTGGGCCGCAGTAAAAAGACCACAAGGTTTCCCGGGCAATCGGCCAATGCACAGGGGTACTTCGTGGTGCCGATCGACTCGGTGTTCGGCCAAGATGATTGTGAGGAAGCGTTCTAATCCTGCTCCAACCGTCGCCGGTTGGCGTCCGCCCTATTTCCGAGCTTTTTGTGTTGGTGAAACCGCGGTCCGTGGCCGCTTCTGCACAAGCCAAATCACCACACCCTATGGCTATGGAGTAAAGGGCGGAGTGTTCAACCGTCTTGGCTAGGCAGGATGACAGTGCAAAGGCGTAGTAGTGAACGAAAGTGGTTCACTTTTAGTGGTTTTGTGACCCGACTGGCTACACAACAAGTTCAATAAATTCAATGGCTTACAGGGCTTGTGAACTTGTGAACTGTTTTCCAGTGGCAAGACACATACAAACACACCCATATGCCTATGCAGGGAAAAAGCTATCCCCTTTTTTTTTCTTTCTTGGTTCACATGGCTCACAAGGTTCACAGAAGAGCGGAAACCCTTGTTGGACTTGAATTCGTGATGTGAACCATCTTGTGAACCATGAGTCACGCCCCCCCTTGGTCGGATAGTTTTCG
Source organism: Hydrogenophaga pseudoflava NBRC 102511 (assembly GCF_001592285.1). Classification (GTDB taxonomy): domain Bacteria; phylum Pseudomonadota; class Gammaproteobacteria; order Burkholderiales; family Burkholderiaceae_C; genus Hydrogenophaga; species Hydrogenophaga pseudoflava. Next base: position 236,478 of record NZ_BCWQ01000006.1, read on the forward strand.
GCTTGATCTGGCTCTTGACTTCGACTGCTGGTCGCAGGTGCTAATCACAAGCCGCCTTTGGGGAATTTTGGTCGTGATTAGAGAATGTCAGGGAGTAGTTTTGAGATGGAGCACATGATGGCCCGGCCCGCACACCCTCAGCGTAACGATGCGATTTCCTCGATCAGGCGACTGGTCGGCAAGCATGGCGTAAGAGACGGTCTGCAACTTGCGCGCAAGCAGTTTCCTGATGTTCCGAACGCAACCTGGGCGCGGTGGCGTCGGGCCACCGTCGGCGACTTCAGCGACGAGGCCGATGCTGATGCTGTAGTGGGATTGGCGCCGGAAGTTCGCGCGCAGATCCCGTCGCTGCAAGAACTGTCTTCAGTCGAAGACCCAGTACCGGCCACGCACAAGGCGCTCAATTTCTGGCGAATGCTGGATGAGCTGGAACAGGACGCGCAGCTGATGCGCGACTTTGCGTTGACAAAGGGAGCTGACGGGACTGTCAAGTTACGCGTGCCGCCAGCACTACGCGACGCTCACCGGATGCGCTGCGACCTGATCCGGTTGGCTCTGCAGCAAGCCGAGGTGGCATGGAGCACCGAGCGCGCAGCGACGTTCTATCAAACCATCGTCGACGCTGTCGGGGAGGAGTCACCCGAGTGTCAGCGCCGCATCATGGAGCGGTTGCAGCGAGTACAGGGCGAGGCGGCAGCGCGTGGGTTCTGAATGATTCGATTTCCTACACGAGTATCCGCCCGATCAATCTACTCGTCGTCGGCACCCGGCTTCCGACAATAACTGCCAGAGGAAAGGCTGGCGGCCTCCAGTTGCCGGGCAAATTCGGCGGCGCGGGCTCGTACTTCTGGTGGGGCCGCGGCCAACAACTGCTGGACCTTTTCATCGGACGGTTGTGGTCCGTCGCAGTCGTATCCATCGAATAGTCGATCCGGGATTCCCGGGATCGCACATTCCCCGAGATTTGGGTCGGGTTTCATTTCGATCTCTCTTTCTACAGTCCGTTCAGGCAAGCAACACCTGGCTCTCGTGCTTGGCGCGCAGCCGCATGACTGTCTGACGCGTCGTACCGAAATCTCGCGCAATCGCGGCGATGGCATCCCCTACCATGATGCGCAGGACCACATCCCGTTGCTGTACCGGCGTCAACGCTGAAGGCCGCCCAAATCTCTTTCCAGCGGCCTTTGCCCGACCAATCCCAGCCTGAGTGCGCTCCAGCATCAAATCACGCTCGAACTCGGCCACTGCGGCGATCACGCCCATAGTCATCTTGCCAGCTGGGCTGGTCAGGTCAACACCGCCCAATGCGAGGCAGTGCACACGGACACCCATAGCGTCCAGCTTCTCCACAGTGGCGCGCACATCCATAGCGTTGCGGCCCAGCCGGTCCAACTTGGTTACGACCAACACGTCGCCTTCCTCCACTCTGTCCAGCAACTTCTGAAAGCCCGGGCGCTCGGACGCAGCCACGGAGCCACTGATGCTCTCCTCTATGAGGCGCCGCTTGTCAACAACGAAGCCGACAGCCTCTATCTCGTGGCGCTGGCTGTCTGTGCTTTGTTCCGTCGTGCTAACGCGGCAGTAGGCAAAAACCCGGCTCATGGTCGATCTGTATGTACGTTAATTATGTCCGAATGTTAGGAAGTGTACCAAATATGATCAAGCCCAGTTTCGTACGCCCGAGGGAGGCCGTGTACGAATCCGAACCTTTCCGGACACCGTCCTCAGGGATGGAGAGGCGATTCGGGGCAGGCAGGAGGGTTTCCACCTGCGTCAAGCGTTTCACCACGTGATGGCCACCTTGTGTAAAGGTGGACTAGGGCGTGTTAACACATCCTCAGTCCATCAGCAACAAGGACGAAGCTGATGAAGCCGAGGAACATGAGATCGAGTTTCTCGAACCGCGAGAAGATGCGTCGATAGCCCTTGAGTCGGCGGAACAGGCGCTCGACCTCGTTGCGGCGCTTGTACATGGCCCGGTCGTATTGCCAAGGATCAAGGCGTTTGCTGGTCGGGGGCACAACCGGAATGAATCCCAGATCCAGGGCAAGCTGGCGAGTTTCGTTGCCCTCGTATGCCCGATCCATGAGCAAATGAACGGGCCAGCTTGTTGGCCCCAGGCTTTGTAAGAGGCGTCGCCCCTCGGGGGCGTCGTGCGCTTGTCCTGGCGAGAGGCAGAACGTCACGGCCGTTCGAGCATCCGCGGCAACCAGATGAATCTTGGTGTTCCATCCGCCTCTGGACTTGCCGATGGCTTGTGGGCCGTTTTTTTTAACGCCCCCGTTCCGTCGGGATGGACCTTGATACTGGTGGAGTCCAGCGAGACTGCCTCGATTTTGATGCGCACGACCTGGGCTCGCTGCAACTCCTCGAACATGCGGTCCAGGACTCCCGCCTTGGTCCAGCGGTTCATGCGCGTGTAGATGGTGTGCCAGTTGCCAAACCGCTTGGGCAGTCCACGCCATTTGCAGCCGTGCTCGGCCACATAGAGGATCGCGTTGACCACTTGCAGGTTGCTCAGGCTGACATTGCCACGCTGCTTGGGCAGACAGTGTTCAATGGTGGCGAACTGTTCGGGCGTGATTTCCATACCCGAGAGTGTCCATCGCCATCGCCGTCATTGCCATTAGTGTTAACACGCCCTAGGTATGGCCCTGGTCGATGGCAACACTTCCTATCATTCGTGTGAACAGGTCTCAGATCCCAGCCTCAAGCCGGCATATCCAGGACATCGACCGCTCCGCAGCGGTTGCGGTACTTCGGCTGGCCGGATTCAACGCCCGGGAGTTGCCTTTCAACGTCAATGGTATACGGGCGGCGAAGCCGTCCGCTGGAGCGAAGGGTTGAACAGCAATATGCTTGTAATTGGTACCACTCGACAAATTCGCTCCACCACGCGGGCTAGGCTCGCCAGCGCAAGTTGACGCAGAAACGGCGCCGTTATGTTCTCGCGGCAGAAGATGCGTCTGGCGGGATACTGCTGTGCATTCTTTGGAGAACCTTGCGGGAGGGCCAGGTGCTCGAAAGCGCCCGGGACCTGAGGGAATTCGCGATCAGGGTGGTTCTCGCGCGGATCGTCTCCAACAACTGGATTTCAGCCCAACTGCCAGCACATGACCGACGCCGTACCTACCTCAAGAGACGACTACATTCACCAGTACCTTGAAGACAAACTTCGGATTCCGTGCGTACGAATCCGGCTCACCCGGTTGGCGGCACAGGACCCGACGGTCTACGAGGCACCTGGGACCCTGGAACTCGGGAAGTCTTTCGGGGTGAAGGGCGCGTTTCGCGCGCCAAAACCGGGAAGCTCCATCGAGGATGTCTTTGCGGAGCTGTCGATGGTGGAGGACTACGAGCTGGGGCAGCTGGTCCGGGAAGACCAGTATTTCCAGCTTGAGGCGGTAACGAACAAGGGAGTCCACTGGATTTGCCCCCGGGTCTTCGTGCGAGAGCGACCTGGTCAGGACGAATGCGAGGTTCGCTTTGACGCGAGCTACGTAGAGAACATCTCTCAGGCCGAGGAGTCTGCCTACGCCGCGAGGCTGACGTACATCGAGAGACTGCGAATGCCCGAGAACCACCGCGTCGACGAGGCGGGCAGGGACGGTAGTCGCTTCGTGGGCCGGGACAGGTCCACGGGTCGACTTGCGAACTTCGACCTCACATACGTCCGCCGGTTTCGAGACGACACGGTAGAGCGCAGCGAGCTGAGCGTGCAAGCGGTGGATGGAGCCGTACCACCGCGGAACTTCGACACGCGGATTGAGGAGACGATGATGTTCTGCTCAGCGCTGTTGGCCCAGCCGGTTTGCACGGAGGTGGCTCACGGGACGCTACGGTCTATTGCGTTCTTCAAGCATCGGCCGGCCCGAGGTAGTCTGGTTAAACCACCGATAGAGGATCGCTTCGCCGACCGGGACTTCTACAGCCTGGCCACGGCGTACTACGAACACGCTTGCAAGGACGGGGACGTTGAACGGATGTCGCTGCTCACCCGGAAGATTGCAAGCTTGTTCGACCTGAGTGGTGCCTCTATGGCGGCTGTAGCTCTGGGCCTTGCGGTCGCGGTGGAGTCGTTGGCGCAGGTGGGAGAACTTGCTGGTCGATCCAAGGCTACTCCGGCACACTTGGCAGTTGTGGAGGCCATCAAGACAGCGGTTATGAAGATGCCCGAGCTGGATGACCTAGCTAAGCAGTTCGGCGAGGCCAATTCGCTACCCGACAAACGGTCGCTGTCAGAGCGGCTAGATGCTCTACTTAGCTTGCTGGGAGCCGGAGGTCGGACCATCGACTCGCTGAGACTACTCAAGGACGTTGGCGCAGTTACCGGCGAGGAAATCAGGGCCTGGGATAAGTTGAGGCACCCAACGGCGCACGGCAGTTGGGTGCCCAAGGACGAAACCATGCAGGTTCACTTCGATGACCTCTACAAGCTGGTGACCCTGGTCTACCGGCTGGTGTTCGTGCACATCGGCTATGACGGCAGGTTCAACGCGCGGAACGTGAAGGGCTGGCCTGTTCAGGAGTTCAAGGGCAAGGAAGCCCAAGCGGCGCTGGGTTTCCAGTAGCAACGGCCAGGGCGCTGCCGCGCGAGCCTCGCAGGCAGGTCAGCCCTACGCCCTTCCATCCGCCGGCGCTTGTCCGGCTGCTTGCAGTTCACGCGCAAGCGCTGTCCCGCCTTCACAAAACGCGATCGCCTGCTGGACAAGCATCTCCCGGGGCAGCTGCAGCTCCCAGTGCAAGGCCGCCAGCATCGGTATGAACGGGAAATTGGCCTTGTACCAATCAGCGCTGGCGATGGGCTCGACGCCAGGCAAGGATTTAGCCATTCTGGAGAGGTACTCAGACGGCTCCTCAGGAACGTAAGCCAGGGTCTCGCCGACACCGTGGCTGGCTAAGCCTCGCGGGCTGGCAAGCAAAGCGTCGTACCCAACATCAGGGCTCCAGAGATTCGGGGTGCTCCAGCGGGTCTCGGGAATCAGCTTCTCGCGGAGAAACTTGTAGCCCTCATCAATGCCCAGCAACGCCGTCCAGAGAAGCAGGATAGGTATGAGGGTCGAACACGACATCCCGTCATCGGTCGGCTCTTCAAAGTCGAAGCGAACCTGCAGTTGCTGCTCTAAGGTTTGCACAGTCGGCCAAAGCTCCCTCTTCGACCGCGCGACGCCAAGTCGTTGGCAGAGCGCACTCACCCAGCCCTTGGCCTTCTCGAAGTGACCCGTGATAGCCAGCAACAACAAGGCATGGTGAATGTCCGTCGCCTGATGGTCGAACGCAGGGAGCTGCAGGCCTGAATGGGTCTCCAGCAGCCACACCAGGCGACGCGCGTACGCCCAGTGCATACCGACGTCCTCATGGCCAGATTTGCTGTGCCAAGCCCAAAAACAGCCCTGAAGCCCAAGCCGCCCCGCTTCTTCGAAGATGCGCTTGGAGACGAACAAGTGGTCAGGAAGCACGTAGGCAAAGGCGTCCTGCGTCCTGTAGAAGTCGTCCAGCCGCTCGTGATACCGCATGGCGACGGTCATGGTCTCGCCCAAGAGCATTCCGAACTCCTTGGCGCTGTCAGAAGCGGTAGCGCCTGCGAGCTCCCCATGGAGCTTGGACCACACAGCCAAGACGGCGTACTCAGCCAGCCTGTAGGGCGCCAACACGTTCTCTTCAGCGGCGCCTCGAAGCGTCAACGCCGACAGCACCGCACGAACACCCCTCAATGCCAGCAGCGTGCGCTTCTTTCGGGAGGCCTTTGAACCCTCGGTGACGGGTAGGTCTGCCACCAATGCGTCGATGAGCTGCCTGCCAATGCTGATGCAGAGGTCAGGTTGGCTCACGTTCGCCAGCACCCTTCGGAAGAGCATTCGGCGTTCGGCAGGAAGGATGTGCTCATCGAAGAGGTGATCTACCGTCCAGGCGGCCAGCAGTGAGCCGTTGACGGCGACGACCTCTATGCCGTGCCTTTCCTTCAGGGATTCAAAGTAGCCGGTCATGTTCGGCAGCACGTTCGACGAGAACTCGCCGTTCGTGACGACAATCGCCTTCCTCGGCAGCTTCTTGTGCTCCGGAGGGATGTTGCCGCGCATGTACACGTCAACCAGGTCCTCCAGCGAGTGGCGAACCGACTGAGGTCCGACGTTCCACTCGTTGCGGCCGACATTTCCGCACTTGAGGACCCACATGAAGAGCGTCTTGCGTCCGTCGTCGGCCTTCCCGACTGACGCCATGTCAACGCCTTGCTCACGCACACCCCGTTGGGCGGTGTGCAAGACCTGATGTCCCATACCGGAGATGAGGAGGGGCATGAAGGCATCGAGCTCACCCGACTCCTTCATCAAGCTGAGGTAGTCGGCGACCAATAACTGCAGCGCGTCTTTCATCTCGACGTCCCCCGCATCTGCATCCTGTGTAGAAGGCCACGCATGGGGTCAGACAGCTCTGAGGAAGGCAGCTCGACCGCATGGCTGAAGTGCCCCATATCGCTGATGGGGGACGGCCCATCCTGCATGTGGCTTGTGAAGCGATGGCCCTGAGCGATGTGAACCTTCGTCATCACGGAGGCGAAAACAGACATTGCCTCTGCTCCGCGGTGTATTTCTCGCTGCTGCTTCATGCGCGCGGTTTTGAACGCCATGGCATCGGCGTCACCAATATGAAGCTCTGGCCGCTTAGGTAGTCGCTCTAGGTGCCGCTTCCAGGTCATGACGATGGCGTAGACCCCGCGGAAGACTTGGGCGCCCCGTTCTCGCCTGAGTGCCGACGCGGCGAGGGGCTTCAGAAAGTCCTCGGTCGCGCGGGGATACTCGTCCTTGAGCAGGTTGAACATCTGACTCGCGAGTTCGATGCCGGCGTCGCCCAAGCTCACCATCCTGGCAATGTCGGCCGCGAATTGGCACAACGCCACGCCGTCGCCCAGCAGGCCGAGAAGGCGGCGAACGGCCTTGGTCCTGGCCAGCGGGGTAGCTCCTGCGAAGAGCGCTTCATCCAATCCCGCAGGGGCACGGTTTGACTCCACGAGGTTGAGTGCGGCGCTTATGACGTTGAAGGACGCAGTCGGACTGAGCAGCCAGCCGGTCAGGACTTCCTTGAACAACGCCGCATCTTCACTGAGCGCGTAAAAGGTCGAATCGAAGCGTTTGAGCACGTCGTCCGGCCCGGCCCCCAGCGTGCGTACGCAATCAATCGCAATTGGCCGTTGGCTCTGCCTCTTCAGGCAGGAGCTCAGGGCAAGGTCCACGTTGTCGCCCACAGTGGCGTCGGCGCAGGCTAGCGTCACGAGACGCTGAAGCACGTCCGCCAAGGGAACTTCGTTGACTGCATAGGCTGTGCCATCCATCCTGAAAAGGGTGCGAGCAACGTGCTGGGCGGCTGACGAGACGCCGCGCTCGAGACCGTCGGCCACCAGCGCGTAGGCATCGGCATCAAACTGCCCAAACTCGACAAGGCAGTACCAAGCGTCGTCTGCGTTAGTTTCTAGCAAGAATTTCAGCCAAGTCAGCATGGCCTGACGATGTGACGTCAGCAGGGTTCTGACCTCGGCTGCCCACCAAGGAATGGTTGCAGCCAGTGCACGGACAGCTCTTTGGTCGCCGGCCGATGGCTCCAGCCGGTCAACGACGAACTGGGCGGCGGCGACGGGGTGAGCCGCAGCAAAGCTTGACGCCCAGACCCGGCAGGCCATGTCAGTGATGGGACCGTCGCCGTCGAAACACGCCGCGAGCTCTTGCGGGAGGGTGGGCTGGCTTGCAAATCGAACCTGGAGCGCTTCGGAGATGTAGTGAGCTCGCGGGTCGGTGCCGACAGAAACCATGCGCAGAAGGCGCATTAAACGCGGAACATCGGCCCGGCTGGAGAGGCCAAGCGCCGGCAACACCGTGTGGCATGCGGCGTACAGGTTGACCGGAACCCATCGCTCGAAGGAATCGAGGAGGTCAACCTCCCGGAGGTCCGCTTCAGCCAGCCGCTCATGCAACTTTCGATCTTGCTGCTCGTCCTGAAGCAGCGTCAGAGCTCTAAGCTCGACAAATCGACCAGACACCAGCAGTGCAAGCCGCTCCTCAATTGCTGCCTTGGATAGGGGGTCCATAGCGCCTCCACTTACGGCTACATTGTTTCGTATCGTGGCGCTTCCGCGGTCCGACTTGGGCACGAAATTGCCCGACTATTAGTGAAAAATAGATTACCAGACGGACGGCTCAGAGGCACACACGGTCGGTGCTTGTTGGTGTTGGCGTACGGGTTCCGATTGAATCTCTTGTCGAGACAGCGCTTCGACAGAGCAGACGCTGGTGAACGTCCGCAAACAGCCTTGACCTGCCGCACAAGTTGATGGACCCAGGGGTTGTTCATGGCCGGGACCGGGTTTAGCCAACGGTGGCGCCAAGGCCACGG
>NZ_BCWQ01000007.1 GCF_001592285.1 Hydrogenophaga pseudoflava NBRC 102511
CCCCCCCCGCGGACGAATCCACCACCCGAGGGATCACCGGGAACGGGTTGTTTCAGGCGCGTAACAGCGTGACATGGCCTTGTGCCGCGACGCCCGCGCATCGGCGGTCAGCACCGTTTGGGTGCCGATACAAACACACACAAAAAAGCCGGCTCGCGGGGCTGCGGCGCCGGCCATGGCCATCACACCGCGCGGTACCCCGCCCATCCCCGCGCCCGCAGCTCGCAGGCCGGGCATTGGCCGCAGCCGTAGCCCCAGTCGTGCCGGTGTTCGCGGTCGCCGAGGTAGCAGGTGTGGGTGTGCTCGACGATCAGGTCGACCAGCGCGTTGCCGCCGTCGGCCACGCCCGAATCTTCGCCAAGATCGTGCGCGAGCTGCCAGGTCTGGGCCTTGTCGATCCACATCAGCGGCGTGTCGATCAGGAAGCGGTGGTCCATGCCCAGGGACAGCGCCACCTGCAGCGCCTTCATGGTGTCGTCGCGGCAGTCGGGGTAGCCGCTGTAGTCGGTCTCGCACACGCCGGTCACGATGACCTGGATGTCGCGCCGGTAAGCCAGCGCCGCGGCCAGGGTGAGGAAGAGCAGGTTGCGGCCGGGCACGAAGGTGTTGGGCAGGCCGCTGGCCCCCATCTTGAAGGCCATGTCGCGGGTGAGCGAGGTCTCGCTGACCTTGCCCAGCACGGCCAGGTCCAGCAGGTGGTCTTCGCCCAGGCGCCCGGCCCAGGCCGGGAACTGTTCACGGATTTTCTGCAGCACCACGGTGCGCGCCTGCAGCTCGACACTGTGGCGCTGACCGTAGTCAAAGCCCAGCGTTTCGACGCGCGGGTAGCGCGCGAGCGCATGGGCCAGGCAGGTGGTGGAGTCCTGTCCGCCGGAGAACAGGACGAGGGCGCTGGTGTGGTGGGCGGTGCGGGTCTGCGCGTTCATCCGCGCATGGTAGCGGTCACGGGTTCAGACGCCCCTCAGGGGTGCCATGGGTTCGGGCGCCAGCCCGTGGTCCCGGCTGGTGGCCAGCATGCGCAGCAGCCCGCGGTTGGCGTGTTCGAGCGAGACCTCGTGGTGCTCGCAGATGCCCGGCAGCCGGTCGATGCGGTCGGCGTCGCCCTGCGCACGCGCGATGTCCAGCAGCGGGTAGTACGGCCCGGTGCGGCTGAGCAGGGCGTCGGACACGCGCGGCGACAGCGGCAGATGCCCGATCAGCTGGGCCAGCGGCTCGCGCAGCAGCCGGTCGAGCTGGCCGAAGATGGCGGTGGTGTAGACCTCGGCGCGCAGCGCCTCGTCGGACCCGGGGTCGAGCAGGTGCTGGGCCAGCCGCGCCTGCATCACGTGGCCGTAGCGCACCGGGTGCAGGGCCATGTCTTCGTCGGCACCGGCCTGCTGCTCGATCAGCCAGCGGTCCAGCGCCGAGAAGCCCAGCATCATGATGGCGTGGCGCAGCGCGCCGATCTCGTGCCGGCCACCGTACAGCGCCGAGTTGACGCGCAGCAGCAGGCGGTAGGCCAGCACCGGGTCCTGGCGGATGTAGCGCTCCACCCGTTCGATGGAGGCGTCCTTTTCGAGCGCCTGGCGGATCAGGGCGATGGCCACCGGGTCGCAGCCGGGGGCGCGGTGGCGGGTGGTGTGCAGCACGTCGTCGTCGGGCCAGCCCAGCACGCCCCAGGCGCCCGCCTCGTCGAGGCAGTGTTCCGCCAGCGCGCGGTTGCAGACGTTGCGGTAGATCTGTCCTGGCCGGATCGGGCTGGGCCGGGGGGGCACGGGCACGGCCTCGGTGGGCCGGCTCTGCAGGGCCTCCAGGGCGTCGGTCGCGTCCAGGTGCAGCAGGCTGCGCACGTCCAGCGGCACACCGTATTCGTGGCGCACCTCGGCGAAGTCCGCGCGCCGGATGAGCTGGTGGCCATGGTGCACGGCCTGCGACAGCAGGGCCAGGCTTTCCGGACGGCCGAACAGCGCCGCCGGCACTTCGAGGCAGGTGTTGGGCACCGGCGCGCAGCGCAGGGCCTGGTGCATCAGCGAGGGCGATTCCAGCGCTAGGATGAGCATGGGCGCTGCCACCGGCCAGTCGTCGCCCAGCACCTGCATCAGATGGGCGGCGTCGACCGAGGCCGGGTCGGTCGGCAGCACCGTCAGGCGCACCGCCGCAAGCAGCCGGTGCCGGTTCCAGACCGGCTGGTAGGCCATCGCGACGCTGTCAAGGACGGTGTGGCTCATGCGGCGGGTCCGGTGTCGGCTACAGGTACTGGAACAGCGAGAGCTTCTGGATCGAGGCGTAGGACTGGAGCGCCGCCTGGGCGCCCACTTCCATGGTCTTGAACTCCGAATAGGCCTTGACCAGGTCGATGTCGACCAGCCGGGAGTTCTCGATGGTGTGGTCGGCCTCCCGGTCACCCAGCAGGTTGTCCATCGATTCGGCGCGGTTGAGCCACTCGCCGGCCTGCGCGCGGGCCATCAGCATGCGCTCGTGTCCGGCGTCGAGTTCGCCCAGGGCGCGGCCAAGGTTGTGGGTGCGTTGGGCGGCGTCGCCGCTGCTGCCGCTGTCCAGGCGCAGGGTGTCGATGGCGTCCTGCATCACGCGGAACATGTCGGTCGGCGCGTTGGACGGTGTGATGTCCAGCTGGTCGCCGGCCCGCGGCTCGCCGTTGAGCCGGAAGGACATGCCGTCGAATTCGATCTGCGATCCGCTGCTGTAGGGCAGACCGGTCTGGCCGGGCACGGGCGTGCCGGTGGTCACGTCGACCACGCTGTACTGCATGGCGCCGGCGGTGCCGCTGAAATCGATGCGGTAGTCGTGGCCGGTGAGCGCCGAGGGATCGCTCACCTGGCCGGTGTCGGCGCGCAGGCTGCCGGTGTTGCCGGCGGCCAGGTCGATGGAAAAGGTGCCGTTGCCGGCCGGAATGCGCATCCAGATGGCCTCGCCGTCCATGGCGTTGGGCAACTGGTTGTCGCCGGCGGCCTTCTGGCCGCGCTGGCCGTCGAAGCGCACCTCGTTGCTGCCGCTGCCGAACTCCTGCACGAAGGGCGTGGGCGAGCCACCCAGCCCGCCGAAAAGGCTCTGCCCGCTGCTGTTCTGGCGGTTCACCACCGCGAACAGCTGATCGCGCAGTCCCTCGATTTCCTTGGCCAGCGCCTGGCGTTCGGTGGGGCCGTAGCCGGCGTTGCCGCCGGCAATGACCAGCTCGCGCACGCGCTGAACCAGGTCGCCCGCTTCGCCCAGCGCGCTCTCGGCCTGCTGGATGCTGGTGCGCGAGGACTCCAGCGCACGCTGGTCGGTCTGCACGCGCGAGAGCCGGGTCTGCACCGCTTCGGACAGGGCGGCGGCCACCGGGTCGTCGCTGGCGCGCAGGACCTGCTTGCCGCTGGCGATGCGCTCCTGCTGTGCGGCCATCTCCGCCTGGCGCTTGGTGAGCTGGGCGATGGTGGTGTCGTAGGTGTGGGCGGTGGCGACTCTCATGTCGGGGCTCCGGTGGATCAGCGCATGGTCTGCAGCAGCGTGTCGAACGTGCCCTGGGCAATCTGCATGAACTTGGCGGCGGCCTGGTAGGCCTGCTGGTACTGCAGCAGGCGCGCGGCCTCCTCGTCCAGGTTGACGCCCGAGATCGCGGCGCGCGCGGCTTCGTTGCTGGCGGCCACCTGGCCGGAGTAGCTGGCGGCGAACTGCGCACCCTGCACCCGCGTGCCGATGTCGGAGAGCACCGCGCTGTAGCCGTTGGAGAGCGAGACGCCGTCGAAGGTGGCGAGGTCGCGCAGCGCGAGCATGCCGCCGGCGTTGCCGCCGTTCTGCCCGTAGTTGGTGGTGGGCGCGGCGGTGATGGCGAAGCTGTCGCCGGCGGACGGGTTGCCGCGCAGCGTGAGGCTCCAGCCGTTGAACTGCAGCGGCTGCCCGGGCGTGTAGTTGTAGCTCGGCGGCGGGCCCGCGTTGTCCGGCGGCGGGTTGCCCGGGCCCAGGCCGGTGGCGGTGAAGCTGCCGTCGGCCAGGAAGGTCAGGGTCACCGGGTCGGTGAGGTTGGCCGAGGGCTCCACGGGATACAGGCTGACGATGCCCATGCCGCTGGTGTTGCCGCTGCCGGGCGTGACCATCACCGGGCTGGCCGCGGCCAGGCGGTCGGCCGCGCTGACGGCCATCTGCATGTTGCGGGCGACCGCCGCAAACGGCCGCACGAGGAAGCCATCGTCCGTGGCGGCGGCGCCGCTGTCGATCTGGAAGCTCAGGCCGTCGAGCTCGGCGGGCAGGCCGGCGAAGGAACTGATCTGGCCGTCGGAGAGACGCACGATGTCGACGCCGGTGGCCGTGAAGTTGACCTGGTAGTCCGAGGGCTTGAGGGCCGTGGGGTCGCTGACCTCGGCGTGCATCACCGCATTGCCCGTGTTGGTGGGCACGGGCAGGCCGGCCACATCGGCCGGGGGCACGAAGAAGGGCTCACCGGTGCCGCCTTGCAGGTTCACGCCGAGCGCGTGCTGGGTGTTCACCGTCGTGGCCAGCGCCAGCGCCATGCGCCCGATCTGGTTGGTGACGTCCTTCAGGTCTTCGTCGATGAACTGCACGACGCCGCCCAGCTTGCCGCCCAGGGCGCTGCCGTCGAGCTCCATCGTGGAGCTGCCCTGCTGGAACTGGATGCGCTGCTGCGAGCCGTCGGTGCTGTCGGGCACCACGGCCAGGCGGGCGGCGCCGCTGCCCAGCACCAGCGGCTGGCTGCCGGCGACGAACACGTGGACCCGGCCGTCGTCGGCGTTCACCGTGCTCACCTGCACCAGCTTGCTGAGCTCGCCGATGAGCTGGTCGCGCTGGTCCAGCAGGTCGTTGGGTTCGCCGGCGTTGCCCTGGTTCTCCAGGATCTTCTGGTTGATCTTGGCGATGTCCTCGGCCAGCCGGTTGATGTTGTTCACCGTGTCGCCCACCTGCTGGCGTGCGCTGGTGGTGAGGATGTCCAGCTGGCCGGCGGTGTCGCGCAGGCGCGAAGCGATCTCCTCGCCACGCCCGATCACCACCGAGCGCGCGGCCATGTTGGTGGGCGCCGAGGCCACGTCGGACCAGGCGTTGAGCAGGTCGTTCATCGCCGCGCCCAGGCCGCTCTCACCGGTCGGGAAGATGTTTTCCAGCTGCGACAGCCGCGCCATGCGTTCGCTGTCGGCAGAGGCCACCGAGCTGGAGAGCTGGGCCTCGCGCGTGAGGTAGGCGTCGTGCATGCGGGCCACGGTCCCCAGCTCGACCCCTCGGCCGAGGTAGAAGCCGCCCATCGACTGGTAGCCTGCGCTGCGCATCTCCACCGTCTGGCGCGAATAGCCGGCGGTGTTGACGTTGGCGATGTTGTGCCCGATGACCTGCAGGGCCGACAGGTTGGCATTGAGGGCCAGGCTGCCGATGTTGAGTGCGGATGACATGGTGGTGTTCCTGCGCTCAGTTCAGGGCCGAGACCTGCGCGCGTTGCAGGCTGAGCGTCATGTTGATCGCCCGGCTGAGCTTGGCCGCGTATTGCGGATCGGTGGCGTAGCCGGCGCGCTGCAGGCTGCTGGCGAAGCCGTGCACCGAACCGATCTGGTCCATGGCCTTGTCGTAGCGCGGGCTGCGCGTGATCAGGCGTGCGTAGTCGCGGAAGGAGTCGGCGTAGGAGTCGTAGGCGCGGAAGCGCGCGGTGGTCTTGCGCGGCACGCCGTCGACGTATTCGGTGGTCGTCACCTCGGCCACCTTGCCCTTCCACGAGGACGTGGCCTTGATGCCGAACAGGTTGTGGGAAGGTGTGCCGTCGCGCATGCGGATCTCGCTCTTGCCCCAGCCGGTCTCGTGGCCGGCCTGGCCGATCATGTAGCCGGCCGGAATGCCCGATTCGCGCGCCACGGTGGCGGCGGCCTGGTGGTGCTGCTGCACGAAGGCGGCGTGGCGCTGGCTGGGCGAGAGGGCGCGCCGTGCGGCGGCCGAGGTCTGGTCGGTGGCGGCGGCGGCCTGGGCGCCGGTCGCGGGGGCGGCCGGTGCGTACTTGAGCAGGTTGCGCAGGTCCGAGCGATTGAGTGGCTTGAACTCCGGCGCGCTGCCGGCACCGGTCGTGCTGGCCGACGGCGCGCCGGCCGGGGCCTCGCCCGACGCGCCGGTGGTGGCGCCGGCCTTGGCCTGCGCCGCGTTCATCTGGCGGCTGAGCTGGCGCTCGATGGATTCGCTCAGGCCCCCGGGCAGGCCCGAGAGCTGCACCGCCAGTTGCTGGTCGAGCAGGTCGGTGCCCAGGTCGCTGCCCTCGCCTTCGAGCAGGCCGGACTTCTGGGTCGCGTCGCGCATGCTCTTGATGAGCTCGCGCATGAACAGGGACTCGAACTGTTTCGCCGCTTCCTTGAGCGCGCCCTTGCCACCGTCGCCCTCGCGCGCCGCACCATATTTCAGTGCGTTGAGCGCGCCCGGGTCGGCGGCCAGGCCTTGGGTGGTGGGCTGCAGCGAGGCCATGGCGTCAGATCACTTCGAGTTCGGCGTTCATGGCGCCGGCGGCCTTGATCGCCTGCAGGATCGCGAGCAGGTCCTGCGGCGTGGCGCCCAGGCCGTTGAGCATGCGCACCAGGTCGGCCAGCTGCGGCGCGGCGTCCATCTTGATGAGTGCGCCGCTGTCTTGGGTAATGCGGATGTCGGTCTTCTCGGCCACCACGGTCTGTCCCGGCGACAGCGGGTTGGGCTGGCTCACCACCGGCGTCGCGCTGATGCTGACCGAGAGGTTGCCGTGCGCCACCGCAACGGGGCCGAGCGTGACGGCCTGGTTCATGACGATGGAGCCGGTGCGGGTGTTGATGATCACCTTGGCCACCGGCACCGTGGCCTCCAGCGGGATCTCCTCGATCTCGGCCATGAAGCTCACGCGCGCGTCGGGGTTGGCCGGCGCGCGCAGGCGCACCAGGCGGCCGTCCAGCGCGCTGGCCACGCCGGCGCCCATGCGCTCGTTGATCGCCTGCGCCACGCGGCGCGCGGTCTGGAAGTCGGCCGAGTTCAGGCCCAGGTCGATGGTGTCGCCGAAGGCAAACGCCGTGGGCACGGCGCGTTCGACCTGCGCGCCCGAGGGAATGCGACCGGCGCTCAGGTGGTTGATCTGCACCTTGCTGCCGCCGCCCGAGGCGCCGGCGCCGCCCACCAGCAGGTTGCCCTGGGCCAGCGCATAGATCTCGCCGTCCGCGCCCTTGAGCGGCGTGGTGATGAGGGTGCCGCCGCGCAGCGACTTGGCGTTGCCCATGGACGAGACGGTCACGTCGATCATCTGCCCCGGCTGGGCAAACGGCGGCAGCTGCGCGGTCACCATCACCGCCGCCACGTTCTTCATCTGCACCTTGGCGTCGGCCGGCAGGGTCAGGCCCAGCTGCTGCAGGTAGTTGTTCATGCCCTGCGAGGTGTAGGGCATCTGGGTGGTCTGGTCGCCCGTGCCGTCCAGGCCCACCACCAGACCGAAGCCGGTGAGCTGGTTGGTGCGCACGCCCTGCACCGCCGCGATCTCCTTGATGCGCATGGCGTTGGCCGGCAGCGACCAGCCCGTGCCGACCAGCAGGCCGATGGCCAGCGCGGACCAGGCCAGCAGGCGGCGCAGGCCGGCGTCGAGGGAAAGGGTGCGGTGCTGCGGGTTCATGAGGGCAATGCTAGGCAGGCTCAGAACGGGAAAACATTCAAAAAGAACCGTCCCAACCAGCCTATTGAGAGCGCTTCGTCCACGGCGCCTCGTCCTCGCGACTCGATGCGCGCGTTGGCGACCTGGGTCGAGGCGATGGTGTTGCCCGGGCGGATGTGGCGCGGATCGATGGTGCCGGAGAACTTGAGCACGTCGACGTTGCTGTTGATGCCGATCTGCTTCTCGCCGGCCACCAGCAGGTGGCCGTTGGGCAGCACCTCCTGCACGGTGACGGTGATGACGCCCGAGAAGTCGTTCTTGTTGGCGTTGTCGCCCTGGCCGGCGAACTCGTTGCCCGACTCGCCGCCGAGGTTGAAGTTGCGGTCGCGCGTGAGTTCCTTGGCGACGATGCCGGGGATGGCGGAGATCGAGCCCGAGGCGCTGCCGGTGCGGTTGATGTTGGCCGAGGACGACTGGCTGGCGTTGACCTTTTCGGTGATCTGGATGGTCAGCGTGTCGCCGGGCATCCGCGCGCGCGGGTCCTCGAACGCGGGCCGGTAGCGCGCCGCCGAGAACAGGCTGCCGCCGGTCTGAGCCGGCGCAGTGGTCTGCACATAGTTGATGGGCCGCACCGGCACCACGTCGACCGGCTTGGTCATGCAGCCAGACAAGACAGAGGACAACAGGAGTGCCATCCAGCACACACCGTGGAACCGGCTTTGCCGGGCCACTGGTGGGGTCCCCCTGGAGGGGGAAGACGCGAAGCGGCGCAGGGGGGTTTTCATGATCTTGCTCACAGCTGGCCCAGGCGCTGCAGCATCTGGTCCGATGTCTGGATCGCCTTGGAATTCATCTCGTAGGCGCGCTGGGTCTGGATCATGGTCACCAGCTCCTGCACCACGTTGACGTTGGAAGTCTCGACATAGCCCTGCATCAGCGTGCCCATGCCGGCGGTGCCGGGCGCGCCGGTCACCGGGTTGCCCGAGGCCACGGTCTCGGTGTAGAGGTTCTGGCCCCGGGGCTCCAGGCCGGCCGGGTTGATGAAGGTGGCCAGCTCGATGTTGCCCAGCTGCTGGGGCTGGGCGTTGCCCGGCACCTTGGCGGTGACCACGCCGTCGCTGCCGATGGTCACGCTCTGCGCTTCGGCCGGCACCGTGATGTCGCCCGCGATCGCCAGGCCGCTGGAGGTCACCAGCCGGCCCTGCGAATCGACCTGCAGGCTGCCGTCGCGGGTGTAGCCGGTGGTGCCGTCGGGCAGCGCCACCTGCAGGAAGCCCTGGCCGTTGACGGCGACGTCCAGCTGGTTGCCCGACTGCTGCAGGCTGCCCTGGCTGAACTGGCGCGAGGTGGCCACGGTGCGCACGCCCAGGCCGACCTGCAGGCCGGTGGGCAGGTTGTTCTGCTCGGTGTCGGCCGCGCCGACCTGGCGCAGGTTCTGGTACATCAGGTCCTCGAACACGGCGCTGGCGCGCTTGAAGCCGTTCGTGGACACGTTGGCCATGTTGTTCGAGATCACGTCCAGCTGCGTCTGCTGGGCCTGCATGCCGGTCTTGGAAATCCAGAGGGAATTGATCATGGTGTGCTCCTATCAGCCGTTCATGTTGAGCAGCCGCGACGCGGTCTGGTCGTTCTTTTCACCGTTCTGCAGCATGCGCATCTGCGTCTCGAACTGGCGCGAGACCGCGATCATTCCGACCATGGCCTCGATGGGGTTGACGTTGCTGCCTTCCAGCGCCCCACCCTGCACGCGGGCGTTGGCGTCGGCGTCCAGCGCCTCGCCCACCGCGGGGCGGAACAGGCCGTCCTCGCTGCGGCGCAGGCGGTTGTCGTCGTTCGGCGTGACCAGCTTGAGCTTGGCCACGCGCTGCGGCGCCTGGTCGCCGACGCGTGCGGTCAGCGTGCCGTCGGCACCGAAGGTGAGCTGGGCGTTGGCGGGCACGCTGATGGGCGAGCCGCCATCGTCGAGCACGGGCAGGCCGTGGGCATTGACCAGGGCGCCGTCGGCACTGACTTCAAACGCACCACCGCGGGTGTAGGCCTCGGTGCCGTCCAGGCCCTGCACCGTGAACCAGGCGTTGCCGCGCGCGGCCACGTCCAGGCTGCGGCCGGTCGGGTTGATCGGGCCGGACACCTCGGAGTGGCCGGCGCTGGCTTCGAGTGCGAACACCCGCGAGCTGGTGCCGTCGCCGCGCACCGGCACCGCGCGAAAGGTGGCCAGCTCTGCGCGGAAGCCCGGCGTGGACGCATTGGCCAGGTTGTTCGCCAGCAGCTGCTGCCGGTGGGCGGCGGCGTTGGCGCCGGTCATGGCGGTGTAGATCATGCGGTCCATGGCGAGCCTCCTTCTCCGGTGATGTCAATCAACGCATGTTGAGAAGCGTGCTCAGGACCTGGTCCTGCGTCTTGATGGTCTGCGCATTGGCCTGATAGGCGCGCTGCGCGGTCATCATGTTCACCAGCTCGGCCGTGAGGTCGACGTTGGAGTCTTCCACCGCGCCCGAGCGCAGCAGACCCATGTTGCCTTCGCCCGGTGCGCCGCGCACCGGCTCGCCCGAGGCGAAGGTCTGCGTCCAGTTGCCGCCGCCGTTGGGCTGCAGGCCCTGCACATTGCGGAAGTTGACCAGCGCAATCTGGCCGGCCGCCTGCGACTGGCCGTTGGAGTACTTGGCCATGATCACGCCGTCGTCGCTGATGTTCAGGCTGGTGAGTTCACCGGGGCGGTAGCCGTCCTGTGTGAGGTTGTTGACCGCGAAGTCGACACCGAACTGGGTGGTGTCGCCGAAGTCGAGGTCGACCATGAAGGTCTGCGCCGGGTCGTTGGGCGAAGCCAGCTGCAGCTGGGGAATCACCGTGGCCGGGTCCAGGCTGCCGTCGGGCAGGAAGTTCAGCGCAAACGGCACCGAGGCCGCCGGGTCGGCGCCGTTGACGCCGGTGTAGACGTTCCACTGGTTGTTGGCCGTCTTTTCAAACACCAGGCTGACCGGAATCTCCAGGCCCTGCTGGTCGTAGGCAATGATGGAGGTGCCATAGGTGCCGAACGGCGTGGGGGGCACGGCGGCCGCGGCGATGGGCGCGCGCGCATCCAGGTTCACCTCGGCCCCCATCGCCGTGGTCGCTCTCGCCGGGATCGGGCCACCCGTGGGCAGCGTCAGCGGCACCGACTCGAAACCCTGGCGCACGCCGGCGGCATCGGTGGGATAACCCATGAGCTGGCCACCGAGGTTGTTCACGATCTCGCCGTCGCGGTTGAGCTTGAACATGCCGGCGCGCGAGTAGGCCAGCGAGCCGTCGGGCATGGTGAGCTCGAAGAAGCCGTTGCCGTTGATGGCCACGTCCAGGGAGTTGCCGGTGACGGAGATGTTGCCCTGCGTGAACTGCTGCGCCACGGCGGACACCTGCACGCCGATGCCGGCGTTGGTGCTGCCGGCGGCGTTGATGGAGCTGGCATAGATCTCGCCGAATTCGGCGCGGGAGGCCTTCATGCCGACGGTGTTGGCGTTGGCGATGTTGTGGCCGATCACGTCCAGGTTGCGGCTGGCGGAATTCAGGCCGGAGAGTCCTTGCTGGAATGCCATGGTGGTGTCCTTCGGGGGGTGGGAATCGGATGCGGGTGTGGCTTACATGAAGCCGCGCACCTGGTCGTACGCCAGGGTGCGGCCGTTGCTCAGCTGGATGCTCATGGCGCCGTTGGACAGGCCCACGGAGGCGATGCGCACGCGCTGCAGTTCGGTGTCGGTGACGGGGGTGCCGCCGTTGCTGGCGCGCACGGTGAACTTGGCCACCTGGTTCGGGTCGATCGCGCCGGCGGGCCACTCGAAGCCGTGCTGGCCGGCTTCGCGCGCGCCCAGGTCGAGGGTCTGCAGGGTCTCGCCGTTCTTGCCGATGATGTCGACCTTGACGCTGGTGGCGGCGCCGTCGAGCGTGAAGGCACCCTTGCCGGTGCTGCCGTCGAAGGCCAGGGCGTCGCCCTCGACCAGCGCGTCCTTGCCGATCAGCGTGGTGCCCTGCATCGCCTGCGACGAGGCCATCTGGTCGGCCATGCCCTTGAGCGTCTGGTTGAGCTGCTGGATGCCGCTGACCGTGTTGATCTGCGCCATCTGCGTGGTCATCTGGGCGTTGTCCATCGGGTTCAGCGGGTCCTGGTTGTTGATCTGCGCGACCAGCAACTTGAGGAAACGGTCCTGCATGGCCTGCGGATCGTTGGTGGTGTTGCCACCGGCGCCGGTGCTGCTGCCCACGGTGGTGCCGAGGTTGGAGAGGTCCAGGGGGCTCATGAGGCTCATGGTGGGGTTCCCTTTTTCACTGGCCCATCTGCAGCGTCTTGAGCAGCAGCGACTTGGCCGTGTTCATGACCTCGACGTTGTTCTGGTAGGCGCGCGAGGCCGAAATCATGTTGACCATCTCCTCCACCGGGTTGACGTTGGAGTGGGTGACGTAGCCCTCGGCGTCGGCGCTGGGGTGGTGCGGGTTGTGCACGCGGCGGCCCGGGGCCTCGCTCTCGGTGATGTTCTGCACCTTGACGCCGGCGGTGGCCTGGTCGCCCATGGGCACGGTCTGGAACACCACCTGGCGCGCCTTGTAGCTCTGGCCGTCGGGGCCGGCCACGGCGTCGGCGTTGGCCAGGTTGCTGGCCACCACGTTGAGGCGCTGGGCCTGCGAGCTGATCGCACTGCCGGAGACGCCGAAGATCGAGAACATGGACATGAGGCTCTCCTTACTGGCCGGTGATGGCGGACAGCATGGTCTTCACGTTGGAGTTGATGAAGCGCAGCGTCGACTCGTAGCGGATGGTGTTGTCGACGAAGTTGGCGCGCTCGCGGTCGAGGTCGACCGAGTTGCCGTCCTGGCTGGGCTGGGTCTGCACGGCGTAGCCCATCTTGGGGTCGCCCGGCTGCGGACCCGACAGGCGCATGTGGCCGGCCGCGGTCTGGGCCAGGCCCTGGCGGTTCGTGCCCCCGCTGGCGTCCTTGAGCGCGGCGGCGAAATCGAAGTCGCGCGCGACGTAGCCCGGGGTGTCGGCGTTGGCGATGTTGCTGGCGATCACCTGCTGGCGGTGCGAACGCAGCATCAGCGACTGGCCATAGGCGTCGAGCCGGGCGGTCATCTGTTCGAGCATGTCGTTCTCCTGCAGGGTGGACGGAAGGCGGCGCCACGGGAAAAGGCACCGGGTTGCGGACAAGTGTGCGAAAACTTGAGGGGCGGCAGCGCCGAAAGAAAGCGCAGGTTTGACCCGCATTTCGATCCTTTGCGAGCCCTGCCCCCGACCTACAGTGGCCCTATGCGAAATTGCCTTCACTCCCTTTCACGCGCCCTGGGCTGGCTGCTGGCCGGTCTGATGGTCACCGGCCTGGCGCGCGCGCAGGTGGTGGCCTCGCAGAGCGAATTTGCGCAGTTCGAACAGATGGCACGCGACTGGGTGCAGCCCGCGCTGGCCTCGGTCACCGGGCCGGACGGCGGCGGCGCGCTGCGCCCCGAGATCCTGTTCGGCTCGCTGGACTCGCGCCTGAAGCTCACGCCCTGCACCCACATCGAGCCCTACCTGCCGCCCGGCACCCGCCTGTGGGGCCGCAGCCGGATCGGCCTGCGCTGCCTGGACGGCCCGGTGCGCTGGAACGTCTTCTTGCCGGTCACCGTCAAGGCCTGGGGCCCGGGCTGGGTGCTCAAGCGCCCGGTGCCGGCCGGCACGGTGCTGGTTCAGGACGACGCGGAGATGGCCGATATGGACTGGGCGGAGCAGCCCTACGCGGTGCTGGCCAACCCGGAGCGCTGGGTCGGCCAGCAGGCGGCCTACGCGTTGCAGCCTGGCCAGGCCATCCGCCAGAATATGGTGCGGCCGGTGCCCGCCTTCGGGCCGGGCGCCCAGGTGCGGGTCAGCAGCGTCGGCCCCGGCTTCCAGGTCGTCGTCAGTGGCGAGGCCCTGACCGCAGGCATTCCGGGTCAGAGCGTGCGGGTGCGGCTGAACGGTGGCCGCATCGTGACGGGTACCGTGCGCGACGGCCAGACGGTCGACGTGCGTTTGTGAAACCTTTTTTATCCAGATTCGGCGGGACTTTTGTGATGCATTCCACAAAAAAGGGCTCAAGTCCCCCCGCTTTTGAGCCGATAGTCATTCCACAACGCCCCAAATGCGGGGCCTGGAGAGTGAAATGAAAGTCGAATCTTCTGCACCGGACTCCTACATCGGCTCCGTGGCAGGCGGCCCCCAGAAGGCCGCCGAGAAGCCGAACGCAGGCGCCGAAGCCGCTGCGGCCGGCGGCCTGGCAGCCGCGACGGCCCAGCCCCAGGCCGGCGTGACCGTGACCCTGTCGTCGTCCGCCTCGCAGGCCCTGTCCAGCGGCGGTGGCAGCGATGTGTTCAACGCCGAGAAGGTGGAGGCCATGAAACAGGCCATCGCCGACGGCAGCTTCAAAGTCAACGCCGAGGCCATCGCCGACAAGATGTTGTCCAACGCCGCCGAAATGCTCAGCGCCAACACCGGCGCACAGCGCGGCTGATCTTTCTCCCCCAGGAGCAAGCCATGACCCAGCGCACCTCGCCCCACCCCTGGATTGCCGCCCTGCAGGTCGGCCTGGACGGGCTGGAAAAGGCGCTGCTGCAAGGCGATGCCCCGGCCGTCGAACGTGCCAGCCAGCACGTGCAGGATGTGCTGAAAAAGGCCCCGCGCACCGCCGATTTCGGCGTGCCCGGCAGCCGCCTGCGCGACGACATGCAGCAGGCCGCCCACCGCTTCGGTCTGCTGCGCCAGGCCGTGCTGCGCGCCCAGGCCCAGAGCCAGCGCGCGGTGCAGAGCCTGCTGCCCCAGCAGGCCACCGGCACCTACGGCCGCCTCGCCGGCCAGAACCCGTCCACCGGTGGCGCAGGCCACGGCTACCTGTCGGCCTGAGCGCAGACCCCGTTTCCTTTCACGCTCCCCAACAAAAAACCGGCCGAGGCCGGTTTTTTGTTGCGCGCCCCGCGCCGTTGGGCGGCGCGGCTCACGCCTTCTCGGACGGCGCGTGCATGTGGGTGCCGAAGTAGTTGCTCATGCGGAACAGGGTCTCGGTGCGCTTGTAGAAGATGATGTACTTCTTGCGCGGGCCGCCGCGCGTGAGGCCGATTTCGGGGGTGCGGAAATCGACGAAACAGCCGTGGTCGGCCGCCACCTTGATCAGCGACAGCGGCGTCCAGTAGGCCACGTGCCCCGGCACGAAGGGGTACTGGTGCAGGGCGATGTTGCTGCCGTCGTAGATGTTGGAGCTGCAGATCAGGACGCCGTCGTCCTTGAGCAGGCGCAGCAACGACTCGAAGTGCGCCACCGGCTCGGTGAAGTGCTCGATCACCTCGGAGGCGATGACCACGTCCGACGGCGTGGCCTCGGCGATGGTCTCGAAGTTCTCGGCCTCCTGCATGTTCTCCAGGTCGACCAGCTTGGTCTGCACCTCGGGGTAGGCGCGCTTGAGCCAGAGGTGGTCGGTGTTCAGGCCCGAGCCAAAGAAGCTGACGCTGGCGTTGTGCTTGCTCACGATCTCCATGCCCATCTCGGCCATGTAGAACTCGCGGCCCGGGCGCTCGTCGTTGGCGTTGCGCAGTTCGCGCAGCGCGGCCTCGGACGACTGACGGGCAATGATCTTGGCGTAGTTGCCCAGGTTCTCGGGGTAGCGGATCAGGCCGCAGGAGCGGCACTGGTGGCCGCGCATGGTCTTGCCCTGGTACGGCTTGACGCGGCAGGTGTGGGCGACGATGTCTTCTTCACCGCCACAGACGGGGCATTGGCTCATGGGGTTCTCCACGGTACGGAATGAATGGTTGCGGTGTCAGACGCGGGCGATCACGCCCGTGTCGCTGGAACTGAGCAGCTTGGCCGAGGCCAGCGCCACTTCGTAGGGGCTGAGCAGGGTGCGCTGGTCCTCGCCGGCGAAGTTGCTGCGGCGCATGCCGGTGTCGGTGCGGCCGGGCACGATGCAGTTGACGCGGATGCCGTCGTCCTTCCATTCGTCCGACAGCGCCTGCGTCAGGTTGACGATGGCCGCCTTGCAGGCCGAGTAGGCCGAGTAGTCGGCGCGGCCGCGGGTGAACGAGGACGAGGAGAACTGCAGCAGCATGCCCTGCGACTCCTTGAGCGGCGCGTGCGCGCACTGCGCGACGTTGAGCGAGCCGAGCAGGTTCACCGACACCTGCTGGGCCACGTCGGCGGGCGACTGCTGCTCCAGCGGGCTCTTGATCAGCAGGCCCGCGGCGTTGACCACGTGGTCGATGCGGCCCCACTCGTTCATCAGGCGTTCGAAGGTGTCCTCGACCTGGTCGTGGTCGGCGATGTCGCAGCCGGTGCGGCGCGAGACGCTGTGCACCGTGCTGCCGGCTTCTTCGAGGATCTGCACGATGGCCTTGCCGATGCCGGCGCTGCCGCCGAACACCACCGAGTGCTTGCCCTTGAGGTCCAGGCCGTTGAGGTTGGGCGCGAGCTGCTGCTGGCGGATGCGGAACAGCTCGTCGGCCAGCACCAAGTCCACCGAGTCGGTGATCTTGATGTTCTCGGAGCTGCCCTTGACGATGCGCACCTGGCCCATCGGGTGGCAGGCCATGTAGATGCCGCAGTCGTCGGTGAACTCACCCATCTTCTCGGGGCCGATCTCTTCGTAGCTCTTGACCAGGGCGCCGTAGCGGAAGCCCTGCGGCGTCTGGCCGCGGTAGATGTGGTCGCGCCTGGGGATGTTCTGGATGAAGCCGTCGCGCTCGACAATGATGGTGTCGCTGGTCTTGATGGCCACATCCACCGCCTCGTGCGATTCGAGCGCGTCGACCACGTCGTGGATGATCTGGTGGCTCAGGAAGGGCCGCGCCGAGTCGTGCAGGATGACGTTCTTCGGCGGATCGGCGCGCAGGTACTTCAGCGCCGCCCAGGCCGAGGCCTGGCGCGATGAACCACCGACGATGACCTCGGCCCTGGTGCCGCTGAACAGCTTGCGCGCCATCTCCAGCGCGTCGGCCGGCACTGTGATCACGATGCGCGCCTCGGGCGCGTAGCTGTGCAGGGCCTCGAAGCTGTGCTCCACGATGGTCTTGCCGGCCACGCGGATGAACTGCTTGGGAATCGGGGAATCGAGCCGGGTGCCGCTGCCACCGGCGAGCAGGACAAAAGCGAAATCGTTCATCACGCCACCTCTGCAACGGTTCGTTGGTCGTAGGCCGTCTGGAGCAGTTCCAGGGTGTGCGCCGACATGCCGCCGGGGCGGTCCTGGTGCTCGGTCATGATCTGGATCACGCGCGAGAGCTTCTCGAGCTTGCCCTCGTTGATCGCCTCCAGCGCGCGGATGCGGCCGACGATCTGGAACACCTTGCCACCGACATCGACGGTCGAGGGCGACTGCAGGTGCGAGATGTAGTCGGGGTCCGACTGGCGCCAGTTGCCGAAGTTCTCGGCCAGGTTGCGCTCGATGTCGTCGGGCACGTAGAACTCGATGCCCAGGAAGCCGGTCTTGTGCAGACCGAAGGGCGTGAAGGCGAATTTCTGCAGGTAGCCGAAGTCGGACTGGACACCCGTCACCAGCTTCCCGCCCTCCTCGTGGTAGACGAAGATGTCGATGCACACCCCGGTCCCGATGTGGCGCACCGGAATGTGGTAGGTCTTGCGGCCGTGCAGGCGCCTCAGGTCCATGCCGAACTGGCCGCTCTGCAGCAGCGCGTTGACCACCTCGTACTGGTCTTCCCAGCCGATGATGCCGACGTCGATGTCCTTGTCGTGCGCCAGCAGACCGCCTTCGCGGTGAAACCCCAACAGCGTGCCCGACACCAGAAAGGCCTTCTTGCCGACGGGTTCCAGCGCATTCTGCAAGGCCACCAGTGCCCTGGAGGCCTGCTGCGGATCGAAGGTTCGCGACCTTTTGGCCGATGGGGATGCTTTGCCGGTGCGGATCGGATGTTCCGGCTGGGCGGTCTGGGCCGGACCCTGCGGTGCACAGATCAGCTCAACCACCCGGTCCAGCCAGACCAGTGCCTGGTCCAGGTCACCCAGGAAGCAGTGCGAGCGCGAGATGTCGAAGGCGGCGTGGATGCGCTGTTTCTCCGCCGTCACGAGTTGGGCCGCCTCGATGGCAGCGGAGTAGTTGCCCGCCTTGAAGTGGCACTGGCTGACGTACAGCGCCAGACGGCTGCGCACCTTGTCGACCGCGGGCTGGCGAGCGATCAGGTGGTCGCGGATGCAGCTGTAGGCGCGGGCCAGGGCGCCGGTGTCGGCGGTCTGGGGAATGTGGTTGTGCCGTGAGATGAGCACCTGGGTGAAGCGCAGCCAGTCCTGCACGCCGGGCTTGCGGCGCACCAGTTCGCGCACGATCTGCTCCACCAGGTCCAGGCGCAGCTGGTCGATGGCCAGTTCGGCGGCGTGGCACCAGTCGTCCAGGGGCCCGTGGCCTTTTTTCAGCGCGGCGGCATCGATCGCGGTCTTCCGGACCACCACCTCGGTGATCAGGCGCAGCGGATGGCGACCGGGCAGCGTGCCGAGTTCGGCGGTGGGCTCACCCCGCACGATGGACTGGTACACCGCCAGCCAGGCCTGGAAGCGGAAGGGTTTGGGCAGGTTCTCGACCGCCAGCGAGGCCAGGAAGACGACGGTGGCGTTCCGGCGCAGCACGCGGGCGGCGTCCAGCGTCGGCTCGCTCAGCAGGCCCTTGGGCATCTCTTCGATGACCAGGGTCTCCAGGGTGGCGTGGTCGCCGCTCTGGAGCAGCTGCTCGATGCGGTTCAGGCGGGGGAATTCGGCTTCGAACATGGGGGTCCTTGGCGGTGGCGAGCGGTCGGCTCAGTGCTCCCGCAGCTTGGTGCGCAGGCGGGCGATGGACTGGCTGTGCAGCTGGCAGATGCGCGACTCGGTGACCCCCAGCACGGCCGCGATCTCCTTGAGGTTCATGTCGTGCTCGTAGTACATGGACATGATGTGCTGCTCGCGCTCGGGCAGGTTCTTGATCGCCTCCACCAGGGCCATGCGCATGCGCTGGTCCTGCAGCAGGCTCGACGGGTCGGCCTCATCGTCGCCCATGTGGCGGTCCAGGAAGCCTTCGTCGTCGTCGTCGCGGCCGCTGATGTCTTCCAGGTAGACCAGCTGGGTGCCGCGCACCTTGGCCAGCATGTGCTGGTAGTCGGCCAGGCTCATGCCCAGCTCCGCGGCGATCTCGCTCTCCATCGGCGCGCGGTGCAGCTTCTGCTGCAGGCGGTGCACGGCCTGCTCGATGTCCTTCTGGCTCTTGCGCGAGCCGCGGCTCATCCAGTCGCCCTCGCGCAGCTCGTCGAGCATGGCGCCGCGGATGCGCTGGCTGGCAAAGGTCTCGAACTGCACGCCCTGCGAGGGCTCGAAGCGCGCGATGGCTTCGGTCAGACCGATCATGCCGACCTGGATCAGGTCGTCGACCTCCACGCTCGGCGGCAGCTTGGCGATCATGTGATGGGCCAGGCGGCGCACCAGCGGGCTGTACTTGCGCAACTGGTCGTCCCGGTTGAGGGTGCCTTTGGCGGTGTACATGTCGTTCAACTCCAGAGTGAGGGCATCGCGCCCACAGGGGACGGCCCGGTGGCGGCAAACCGGTTGTCGCGCAGACCGTGGAAGGTGTCCAGCCGCTGGGGCCGGGTCAGGGCGTGTTCCTGCGCGCAGGCGGCCCACACGGGCTCGCTCCAGCGCTCCAGGTCCAGGCCGAGGTGCCGGTCCGCGCAGTCGCAGACCGTGGCCAGCACGGTGTCCGGCGCCTGACCGGGGTCGGCGCTGGCCATGGGCGCGAGCACCGGGCGGGCACCGGCCATGTGCAGCAGCTTGACCGCGCCGTAGGCGTCGATGGCCGCCTGGGGGTGGGGCAGCACCGGCACCACCACACGCGCCTGCAGGTCGCTGCACAGCGGCGAGAGCTCGTGGGCGGGGGCGAAGAACAGCAGCAGGGTGCCGCTGGTGAAGGGGGCCAGCAGGCGCGAGAGCGCCACGGTGCCGCCAGCGGTCAGCGCGGTGCGCTGCAGCGCCCGCAGGCCCTGGGCGGCGGGCATCACCAGCCACTCGTGGCCGTCGGCCGGATGGCCCAGCCCGGAGATCGCGGGGTCGTTCAGCGCGTGCAGCAGGCCCGGGTGGCTGCCGTCGCCGCTGCGGCGTTCGGCGGTTTCGGTGGCGGTGCCATCCAGGATCACCGGCAGGCGGCCCTGTGCCCTGAGCTGCGCCGACAGGTGGCACAGCAGTTCGTAGGCGAGGGCGGGCTGGGCCGGGCTGGCCACCGCCAGCAGGGCCGGGCCCTGGCGCAGCGTGTGGGCGCGCAGGCCGGCCGCCTGGTCGAGGCCGGCTTCAAACATGGCCAGCCCCCAGCTGGATGCCGCGCGAGGAGGCCTGAGAGAAGTAGAAGCCCATGTCGGTGGCGACCGGGTCGTAGGCCGATTTGCCCTCGGTGCCCATGGCCACCCGCACCAGGGTGGCGGCGTCGGGGTTCTGCCAGTCCTCGGGCACGCGCTGGCCGTTGGCCACGCCGCGCAGCACCACCTGGTGGCGGACCAGGGCGTCGATGGCCGGGCCGAGCTTGACGGCCTCGTCGACCTTGGAGAGCACCACGCCGTGCAGACCGCTGGACTTGAACGAGGTCAGCACATCGTCCAGCGTGTCACCGTGGGAGCCGGCGTTGAGCACCAGCACCTTCTTGACCGAGGGCATGTCCAGCACGTCCAGCATTTCCTGGATGCGCTGGTCGCGCTGGCCCAGGCCGGCGGTGTCGATGATGACCATGCGCTTGTTCGACAGCAGGTCCAGCAGGTCCTTGAGCGCGGCGCGGTCGTGCGCCAGGTGGGCGACGACGCCGAGCATGCGGCCGTAGGCGCGCAGTTGCTCGTAGCCCGAGACGCGGTAGGTGTCCAGGGTGATCAGGCCGACGCTGGCGGCGCCGTGCTGGCGCACGCACTGGGCGGCGAGCTTGGCGGCGGTGGTGGTCTTGCCGACGCCGGTGGCGCCGATCAGGGCGACCACGCCGCCCTCGTCGCACAGGCCGCTGCCCGGTGTGGCGGTGCGCAGGTTGCGCGTGAGCGTGTCCATCACCCAGCGCACGGCCTGGCTGGCACCGGTGTCGGCCGGCATGCGTTCGAGCACGGCGCGGGCGATCGCGGGCGAGTAGCCGGCGCGGATGAGCTTGAGCATCATCGTGGACTGGATCGGGTTCTGCTTGGACGAACCGAGCCAGGCCAGGGTGTTGAAGCGCTCCTCGATCATGTCCTTGAGCGCCGACAGCTCCACCGCCATGCGGCCTTCGCTGGCCGACGCGGCGCGCTGCTGCAGGTCCTCGCTGTCGGACCAGGCCGGGGCCGGTGCGGCGGGACGGGTGCGGATCGGGGCCGGCTCGGGCGTGGCCATCGGGGCCTGCGGCATGGCCAGGCGGACCGGCGCGGGGCGCTCGGCCGGGGCCTGCACACGGGCGGCGGGGGCGCGGGGCGCGGCGCTCTCGCGGGCGGCCGGTGCGCTGTCCCCGGCACCCTCGCCGTCCATGGCGGCGCGGCGCTTGCGCAGCATGCGCTCGCGCACGTACTCCTGGAACGAGAGCGTGCTCATGGCCATCTGCTCGGTGTCTTCCTGCACCGAGTCGCGGAAGGCGGGCGGATCGGCGCGGCGGGTGCGGATGGCCGGCATGCGCTCCTCGGCGCGGCTGGCCAGCGACCCGGGCTGGGCCACGGGCGCCAGGCTTTCTTCGGCGGCGGCCATCACTTCAAACCCCCCGTCGGTGGCGCGGCTGGAGAGGATGACGGCGCTGTCGCCAAAGGCCTGGCGGGCCTTGGCCATGGCTTCGCGCGAGGTCGGGGCGGTGAATCGCTGGATGTTCATGCTGCAAGCTCCCCAAGAATCGGGCCGATACGGATAAGGTGGGTTTCAGGAATCTCGCTGTGGGCGAGCACCTGCAGGCGCGGCGCGGCGCGGCGCAGCAGGCGGGCCATCGCGGTGCGGATGGCGTCGGGCACCAGCAGGCAGGCGGGCACGCCCCGCTCTTCCTGCCGGTTGGCGATTTCGGCGGCCGACTTGCTCAGCGTCTCGGCCACACCGGGGTCCAGCGCGCCGGCGCCGTTGCCGGTCAGCGCCTGCATCAGCAGGCGCTCCAGGCCGGGTTCGATCGCGATGACCTCAAGTTCCTTGACCGAACCGCCGTAAATCTGCTGGACGATGGCCGGCGACAGCGCGGTGCGCACACGGCGGGCCAGCTCGACGGGGTCGGAGGTGCTGCCGGCGTGTTCGGCCAGGGATTCGATGATGGTGCGGATGTCGCGCACGTGCACCGACTCTTCCAGCAGCAGCTGCAGCACTTTCTGGAAGGTGGCGACGGGGACCATTTTTGGCACGACCTCTTCGATCAGTTTCGGGGCCAGGCGGGTCACGTGTTCGACCAGGTCCTGGGTCTCCGTCCGGCTCAGCAACTTGGCGGCCTGGACTTGCATCAAGTGTGAAAGATGGGTCGCCAGCACGGTCTCGGAATCAACCACCGTAAAACCGGCCATTTGCGCGTTCTCTTTCTGCTTCTCGTCGATCCAGTGCGCGGGCAGGCCAAATGCGGGGTCCTTGGTGGGGGTGCCGATCAGCGGCGTGCCCACGCCGCCCGGGTCGATGGCCAGGAACATGCCGGGGAAGACCTCGCCCTCGCCCACCACCACGCCGCGCAGGGTGATGCGGTAGCCGCTGGGCCGCAGTTCGAGGTTGTCGCGCACGTGCACGGCCGGCGGCAGGAAGCCCACCTCCTGCGCGAACTTCTTGCGCACGCCCTTGATGCGGGTGAGCAGGTCGCCCTGGCGGTTCTTGTCGACCATGGCGATCAGGCGGTAGCCCAGCTCCAGGCCCAGCAGGTCGACCGGCTGCAGGTCGTCCCAGGTGGCTTCGCCGTCGCTCGGCGGGGCGGCCGGCTGCTCGGTGGGCTTGGGCCGGCGCTCTTCCTGCAGCCGCCACCAGGCCAGGCCGCCGATGGCCGCGGCAAAGGCCAGGAACACGAGGTGCGGCATGCCGGGAACGACGCCCAGCAGGAACAGCACGCCCGCGGTGATGCCCAGCACGCGCGAGGACATGAACATCTGCTCGACCATCTGCACGCCCAGGTCCTGTTCCTTGCCCACGCGCGAGACCACCATGGCGGCGGCCACCGAGATCAGCAGGCCGGGGATCTGGGCGACCAGCGCATCGCCGACGGCCAGCAGGATGTAGCTGTCGGCCGCCTCGCCGGCCGACAGGCCGTGCTGGACCATGCCAATGATCAGGCCGCCGATGATGTTGATGAACAGGATCAGGATGCCGGCGATGGCGTCGCCGCGCACGAACTTGGAGGCACCGTCCATGGAACCGAAGAACTCGGCCTCCTCGCCCACCTCGGCGCGGCGGCGCTTGGCCTCCTGCTCGTTGATCAGGCCCGCGCCCAGGTCGGCGTCGATGGCCATCTGCTTGCCGGGCATGGCGTCCAGGGTGAAGCGGGCCGAGACTTCGGCAATGCGCTCCGAGCCCTTGGTGATCACCACGAAGTTGATCACCACCAGGATGGCGAACACGATGAAACCGACCGCGAAGTTGCCGCCGATCAGGAAGTGGCCGAAGGCCTCGATCACCGCGCCGGCGGCGCCGGGGCCGGTGTGGCCCTCCATCAGCACCACGCGGGTGGAGGCGACGTTCAGCGACAGGCGCAGCAGCGTGGTCAGCAGCAGCACGGTGGGGAAGACCGAGAAGTCCAGCGGCGCCCGCATGTAGGCCGCCACCATCATCACCACCAGCGCGATCGCGATGTTCAGCGTGAAGAAGGTGTCCAGCACCCAGGGGGCCAGGGGCAGCACCATCATGGCCAGCACCAGCACCACCAGCATCGGGGCGGCCAGGCCCTGGGCCAGCGCGGCGTGGCGGCCGAACCACTGTTGCAGGAATTTCATTTGGGCGTTCATTCAGCGGCTCCCCGGGTCGGCGGTTGCTTCCAGTGCGGATCGAGTTCGGGCGGCACCTGCGGATCGGGCGCGGCGCCGGGCATGGCGCCACGGCCGGCGAGCGCGGCCTTTAGCTGGTAGACGTAGGCCAGCACCTGGGCCACCGCGGTGTAGAGGGCGGAAGGGATTTCCTGGTCGAGTTCGGCGTGGGCGTAGAGCGCGCGCGCCAGCATGGGCGACTGCAGCACCGGCACCTTGTGGTCCTTGGCCACATCGCGGATGCGCAGGGCCAGCAGGTCGGCGCCCTTGGCGATCACGCGCGGCGCGCTCATGGTGGCGTCGTCGTACTGGATCGCCACCGCGTAGTGGGTCGGATTCATCACCACCAGGTCGGCCTTGGGCACGGCGCCGATGCTCATGCGGTGCGCCAGCTCGCGCTGGCGGCGGCGGCGCTGGCCCTTGACGTGCGGGTCGCCTTCGTTCTGCTTGTGTTCCTGCTTGACCTCTTCGCGCGACATGCGCAGCCGCTGGGCGTGCAGGAACTTCTGCATCGGGAAGTCGATGAGCGCGAACAGCGTCACCACCCCCAGCAGGATGCCCACGCCGGTGCGCATCCACTGCGCCAGCTGGCCCAGGCCGCCCTCCAGCGGCTGCAGCAGCAGGCTGGCGAAGCCGGCGATGTGCGAAGAGAGGAACTTCCAGCCCACAAAGCCGACGATGACGGTCATCACCGCCAGCTTGACGGTCTCGAACAGCTGCTGCTTGGAGAACAGGCGCCCCAGCCCGGCGAGGGGGCTGAGCCGGGTCAGGTCCGGGGCCATGGTGTGGGTGGTCAGCGTCCAGCTGCCCGAGGCGAAGGCGGCGAACACGGCCAGCGCCAGGGTGGCCACGCCCAGCGGCAGGAACACCACCAGGCCCAGGCCCAGGCTGTCGTGCAGGCGCTCGATCAGCAGCTGGGGCTGCAGCAGGGCACCGTGGTCAAAGCGCAGCTGCGAGGCCAGTGCCACCTGCAGACGGGAAAAGCCCATCGGCAGCAGCAGCATCAGCAGCACCGCGCCCCCGCCCAGCACCGCGAGGTTGGACAGCTCCTTCGAACGCGGCAGCTGGCCCTCCTCGCGCGCCTTCTTCAGGCGGTGCGCGGTGGCCGGCAGGTTCTTGTCTTGGGAGGAGGACATCGGTCTGACTCAGGAAAACTTGAGTCAGATTGTGGAAGTCGGCCCCCGAAATGAATGCGTGAAAAGGCGGTGAAGCACCGCCCTATTCCCCCAGCGCGAAAACTGAAAACTCAGAATCCGAGGGAAGCGAGAAGATCGTCGACGTCCTTCTGGTCGGCCACCACGTCGGTGCGGCCTTCGGCGTCGACCACCGGCCCTTCCAGGGCGTTCATGTCGTAGGCCTTGTCCTGGCCCGGGGCGCCGGCGGGCGCCGACTGCAGCAGCAGGGCCAGCAGCTGTTCCTCGATGGTGGCGGCCAGCTGCACCACCCGGTTGATCACCTGACCGGTGAGGTCGTGGAAGTCCTGCGCCATCATGATCTCGGTCAGGCGCGCGTCGCTCTTCTCGCTCAGCTCGACCACGTCCCTGGACCAGCTCAGCAGCTCGGGCATGGCCCTGGCCAGACCCGGCACCCCGGCAATGGTGGAGGTCAGCTGGCGCCCGCGTTCGGCAATGGCCTCCTGCTCGGACTTGGCGCCGTCCACGTGGTTGAGCACCTTCTCGGCCGCCTCGCCGGTGAGGCGGGCGATGTAGGAGAGCCGGCTCTGGGCGTCGGGCAGCTGGTCGACCGTGCCCTTGAGCTTGTCGGCGTACCCCAGTTCCTTCAGGGCGTCGTGCAGCTGGCGCGTGATGGAGCCCAGTTGCTGGAACATTTCCGGATTGCCCGGGCTGTTGCTGGTGGACATGGGAACTCCCGCTGGGCTCAGAGGCCGAGTTTCTTGAAGATGTTGGCGAGCTTGTCTTCCAGCGTGGCCTTGGTGAACGGCTTGACGATGTAGCCCGCCGCGCCGCCCTGTGCGGCCATCACGATGTCTTCCTTGCGCGCCTCGGCCGTCACCATCAGGACCGGCAGGTGCTTGAGCGCCTCGTCCTTCTTGATCTCGGCCAGCAGCTGGAAGCCGTTCATGTTGGGCATGTTGATGTCGCTGACGACAAAGTTGAAGGACCCGTTCCTCAGCTTGTTGAGCGCGATCACCCCGTCTTCCGCCTCGTCGGCGTCGGCGTGACCGATCTCCTTGAGCAGGTTGCGCACGATGCGGCGCATGGTGGAGAAGTCGTCAACGATCAGGAATTTCATCGGGGTGGACATGGTGGGGTCTCCTGTCAGGAAACAGTGGCGGTTAGCGGGGCTTGACTGGCCCAGCCTCTTCCCGGGGTTTCGGCACTTCTGCCAGTTTCTGAAGATCGGGCAGCCCCAGCGGCAGTTGGCGCACCGGCGCGACGAGCGGTTCGGCCTGGGGAACGGCCGTTTCTGCACCGGCCGGTGGCGCCGGCACGGCCCCTGCGGCAGGCCCGGCGGGCGCCTCGGTGGCGGGCGGGCGCAGCGCGGTGCCGTCGCCGATGGGCGCCATGCGCTCCTCGGCCTCGCGGGTCATGACCAGGATGCTGATGCGCCGGTTCATCGGTGCGTCGGGCTGGTTGACGTCCAGCAGCCGGCTGGAGGCCAGGCCCTCGACACGGGCGAGCTTGTTGTCGGGCAGGCCGCCGGCCACCAGCTCGCGGCGCGAGGCGTTGGCGCGGTCGGCCGACAGCTCCCAGTTGCTGTAGCCGCGGTCGCCGCTGCCGTAGGGCGTGGCGTCGGTGTGGCCCGAGAGGGCGAGCCGGTTGTCGATGTCGCCGATGGCCCCGCCGATCTCGCGCAGGATCTGGCGCATATAGGGTTTGACCATGGCACTGCCGACGTCGAACATGGGGCGGTTCTGGTCGTCGACGATCTGGATCTGCAGCCCGTCGGCGGTCTTCTCCATGCGGATCTGCGACTTGAACTCGGACAGCGCCGGGTTGTTCTCGACCAGCTCGTTGAGCTTGGTCTGCAGGGCGTCAAGGCGCAGGGCGTCCCGGCGGGCGAGCTCGGCCCGCGCCATCTGCGCGCCCATGAGCTTGGCCGCGCGTTCGGCGTCGCCGGTGTCGACCTGGCCTTGCCGGCGCGAGAGGTCCTGGCCACCGCCGGGCAGCACGGAGTCGCTGTTGCCGGTGCCGCTGCCGCCCAGCAGCGTGACCTTGACCGGGTTGGAGAAATAGTCGGCGATGCCCTTGAGGTCGCCGGAGGAGGTGGACCCCAGCAGCCACATCAGCAGGAAGAAGGCCATCATGGCTGTCACGAAGTCGGCGTAGGCGATCTTCCACGCACCGCCGTGCGCAGCGTGCGCGCCTTTCTTGACGCGCTTGACGATGATGGGCTGAAGCTTCTTGCCGTCGGCCATCACTTCTTCCCTTTGACGTGGTTCTCGAGCTCAGAGAACGAAGGGCGCACATCGGAGAACAGCACCTTGCGGCCGAACTCGATCGCCGTCGAGGGCGCATAGCCCTGCATCGAGGCCAGCAGCGTGGTCTTGACGCAGGCGAATTCCTTGGAGGCCTCTTCGGTCTTCTGCTCCAGCAGGCCGCCCAGCGGTTCGAACACACCGTAGGCCAGCAGGATGCCCAGGAAGGTGCCGACCAGGGCCGAGCCGATCATGCCGCCCAGCACCGCCGGCGGCTGGCCCACCGAACCCATGGTGTTCACCACACCCAGCACCGCGGCCACGATGCCGAAGGCCGGCAGCGCACCGGCCAGGCGGGCGATGGCCGCCACCGGGGCGTGCGCCTCCTGGTGGTGGGTCTCGATCTCGGCGTCCATCAGCGACTCGATCTCGTGGGCATTGAGGTTGCCCGAGACCATCATGCGCAGGTAGTCGGTGATGAACTCGACCAGGTGGTGGTCGGCCGAGATCACCGGGTACTTCTTGAACAGCGGCGACTGCTCGGGGTTGTCCACGTCCTGCTCGATGGCCATCAGGCCTTCCTTGCGCGCCTTCTGCAGGATGTCGAACTGCAGCGCCAGCAGCTCCATGTAGCGCGCCTTGGTGAAACGGCTGCCCTTGAAGCACTGGCCGAAGCCCTTGAACGTGGCCTTGACCACCTTCATCTGGTTGTTGATGAGGAAGGCGCCGGTGGCGGCGCCGAAGATGGTGATCAGCTCGAACGGCAGCGCCGTGAGCACGACGCCGATGTTGCCCCCGTGCATGATGAACACGCCGAAGATGCAGACCATCGAGATCACGAAGCCGATGATGACGAACATGGACCGAACCCTGAGTTGAAGCGGAACCTGGAGCAGACGGCCCCAACGACTGTCTTTCCTATCGGTCCAACTCTAGGGGCGATTGAGGTCCGCCAGAAACGCAAAAAGGACCCGCAGACGGGTCCTTTTCAGGGTTTGAACGGAGAGCCCGTTCAGTGCAGGCGCAAGCCGCCCGAGGCGCTGCCCTTGCCGGCGCGGGCCGGCGGCTCGCACAGCCCGCAGACAAAGCTCTTGGCGTTCTCGTAGGGCTCGGTCACGAAGTGGCCGCCGCAGCAGGAGCACTTGGTCAGGGTCAGCATGCCGCTGTCGACGAACTTCACCAGACGCCAGGCGCGGGTGACGGACAGCAGGGGCTCGATGGCGCTGGCCTGCATCTGCTCGCTGTAGAGGCGGAAGGCCTTGATCACGGTGTCGATCTCTTCCAGCTCGCTGGTCTTGGAGAGGTACTCGTGGATGTTCAGGAACAGCGAAGCGTGGATGTTGGGCTGCCAGGTCAGGAACCAGTCGGTCGAGAAGGGCAGCTGGCCCTTGGACGGGCTCTTGCCGGCCACTTCCTTGTACAGGCGCAGCAGGCGCTCGTACGACAGGCTGGTTTCGTACTCCAGCACCTGCAGGCGGGCACCGAGCTGGATCAGGGCCACGGCACGGGCGATGTCGCGCGACTCGTTGAGGATGCTTTTTGCGGTGGCCATGGTGCGTGCTCCGTCCGGTGGGATCAGTGGGCCGACGTGGCCATCGACTCGGCGAACTTGCCGGCCATCAGGATCGAGGCGTGCAGCTGGGTCGTGGTGGCGTTGTCGACCTTCTTCACGTTGTGGCTGGTCAGCAGGTTCCACACCAGGTCGTCGTCCACGCGGAAGCGGCACAGCAGCATGTTGGTGGAGGCGATCTTGAGCAGCTGGGCGGTCGAGAGCATGCCCAGCAGGTCGGCGGCCTCTTCGGTCAGACCCAGGCGGAACAGCGCTTCGGCGCGGTCCTTGCGGATCAGGTTCTGGGCCAGCATCAGGTAGGTCAGATTGGCTTCGCGGATTTCGGCCAAGAGTTGTTCGCTGTCCATGTGTTTCTCCTAGAGATCGGTCGGCGGTGCTGGCGGGCTGCTAC
Organism: Hydrogenophaga pseudoflava NBRC 102511; assembly: GCF_001592285.1. Lineage (GTDB taxonomy): Bacteria > Pseudomonadota > Gammaproteobacteria > Burkholderiales > Burkholderiaceae_C > Hydrogenophaga > Hydrogenophaga pseudoflava. The sequence goes on from NZ_BCWQ01000007.1 coordinate 28,802, forward strand.
ATCTGCTGACTTGATGTGAGTAATTGTGTCTGCCGGTAAAAAAACTTGAATCAGGAAACGGCTGTTCGCACTGTCGGCGCACACCCGACACCGTGTCGGATTTTTTCCTACAACCCAAGTACTCATTTTGGTGTCGGGCGAGCACCCGCCTGCGCACACCCCTGCGGCCGGGGCAGCGGCACTAAGGCCGGAACAGGGACGTGCATCCCTTGCTTATTTCACCGATCCGGTATAGGGCAGGGCTAAAGAATATGTCAGGGCCACCGAAAAGCATCTCAACGAACTTCTAAAAGGTTCGTCGTCCGGCAAGCAACGCGGCGAGACGGTCAGCGGCCCGAGGGCCAACCGGCTGGCAGCGACGAGCACCGGTCATGGCGGCCCGTCGAAAGGCGGGCGTTGAGATTGGCAGCGATGCCGGATTACCTTAGTCCAACTTTAGGAGTTAACGATGAGCACCATCAACACCAACGTGCAGTCCCTGAACGCACAACGCAACCTGGCCCAGTCCACCGGTTCGCTGTCCACCTCGATGCAGCGCCTGTCTTCCGGCCTGCGTGTGAACACCGCCAAGGACGATGCCGCTGGTCTGGCCATTGCCGAGCGCATGAACGCGCAGGTCAAGGGCATGAACGTGGCGATCCGCAACGCCAACGACGGCATCTCCCTGGCGCAGACCGCTGAAGGCGCGCTGGGCAAGATCGGCGACGCGCTGCAGCGCATGCGCGAACTGGCCGTGCAGTCGGCCAACGGTTCGAACTCCGACGACGACCGCGCCAACCTCGACGAGGAATACCAGGAACTGGCCGCGGAAGTGACCCGAGTGCTCACAGGCACCAAGTTCAACGGCACCAACCTGCTGAACACCTCGGCCTCCCTGACCTTCCAGGTCGGCGCCGACAACGTGACCACCGACCAGATCGACATCGACACGACCGACCTGACCGCCGGTTCGGGCGTGACGGCCGTCGTGGGCGGCGCCATCGCCACCAGCTCCGGCGCGCTGGCCGCCATGGACGACCTGGACAACGCCATCGACGAAATCACGACCGCCCGCGCCACCTTCGGTGCCAAGCAGAACCGCTTCGACTCGGTGATCGCCAGCCTGCAGATCTCGTCCGAGAACCTCGCGGCCTCCCGCGGCCGCATCATGGACGCGAACTTCGCGGTGGAAACCTCGAACCTCTCGCGTGGCCAGATCCTGCAACAGGCCGGCACCGCCATGGTCGCCCAGGCCAACCAGCTGCCCCAGGGCGTGCTGTCCCTGCTGCGCTGATTCACGACACCGTTTCGCCACACCTGCGGGTGTGGCGACCGGCGACGGCGGCACCCCGGTGCCCCCGTCGCGTCGTCTTTCGGGGCATGCACCGATCGCATGCAGACCGCGTGCGATGGGTACATCCCGTCGGGGATGACAAGGAGCGTCCATGGCCACCATCTCGTCACCAGGCATCGGCAGCGGCCTGGACATCCAGAGCATCGTCTCGCAACTCGTCGCCCTGGAGAAGGCGCCCCTGACCCAGCTCAAGACGCAGGCCACGTCCCTGCAGACCAAGCTCTCGACCATGGGCACCATCAAGTCCCAGGTGTCGGCGCTGGGCGATGCCGCGGCCAAGCTGTCCAAGGCCTCGGGCTGGGACCCGGTCAAGGCCACCTCGTCCAACCCGTCGGCCATCGGCGTGACGGTCAAGGCCGGCGCGCCCGCCACCTCGATCACCATGGAGGTGCAGAACCTGGCCAAGGCCCAGTCCACCGCTTCGGCCGCCGTGACCGCGGGCACCGCCATGGGCACCGGCAGCATGACCATCGAACTCGGCCAGTGGAGCGGCAGCAGCTTCACCGCCGGCAGCGGCACACCGGTCACCATCGACATCGACGCCGGCCAGGACTCGCTGTCCAGCATCGCGTCCAAGATCAACGACTCCAACGCCGGCGTGAGCGCCACCGTGCTGCGCGATGCCTCGGGCGAACGCCTGCTGGTGCGCTCCAAGGCCACCGGTGAGGAGAACGCCTTCCGCATCACGGTCGCCGACGACGACGGCGACGACACGGACGCCGCCGGCCTCTCGCGCCTGGCCTTCAGCGTCGGCAATGCCAACGGCATGTCGCGCTCGCAGAACGCCGAGAACGCGCAGGCCACGATCAACGGCGTGCCCGTCACCTCGGCCAGCAACACGCTCAGCGGCACCCTCACCGGGATGACGATCCAGCTCAGCCAGGAGACCACCGCGCCGGTGACCATCGATGTCACCAACGACACCGAGGCCATCCGCAGCAACGTCAAGGCCTTCGTCGATGCGTACAACACGCTCAACTCCACGCTGACCAGCGCCCTGCGCTACGACGAGGCCACCAAGACCGCCGGCCCGCTGCAGGGCGACGCCACCACGGTGGGGCTGCAGAACGCCCTGCGCGGCATGATGCGATCGGTGTCTGCGAGCACGCCCTACAGCCGACTCTCGGACGTCGGCATCGAGCTCAAATCCGGCGGCAAGCTGGAGATCAACGCGACCAAGATGGACGCCGCGCTGGACAACCTGGACGACCTCAAGGCCCTGTTCACGTCCACCAGCAGCGACCCCACGGCGACCGGCTTCGGCTGGAAGATCAAGAACTTCGCAGAGGGCCTGATCGACGCCGACGGCACGGTCTCCAACAAGACCGATGCCCTGAAGGCCTCGATCAAGCGCAACTCGCTGGACCAGGACCGCGTCAACGACAAGGCTGCGCGCACCGAGAAGCGCCTGCTGGCCCAGTACAACGCCATGGACGCCGCCGTGGGCTCGCTCAACGGCCTGAGCGCCTTCGTCAGCCAGCAGATCATTTTGTGGAACAAGAGCTGACGCAAATGAACACTTCCGTGACTACAGTCCCGGTTGCCGATGCCGATAAAAAAAGGCATCAGCAACAAGGAACCGACACCATGTTCACTTCTGCCACCCACCGCGCCGCCTCTGCCTACAAACGCGTTGCCGTCGAAACCAGCGTACAGGGCGCCGACCCCCACACCCTGGTGGGTCTGCTGTTCGACGCGCTGCTGCAGTCGATCGCCGAAGCCCGCGGCGCCATGGTGCGCGGCGACGCCGCCGTCAAGGGGGCCGCGCTCGGCAAGGCGGTGCGCATTCTGGAAGAGGGCCTCAAGGCGGGCCTGAACCTGCGCGAAGGGGGCGAGATCGCCGCCAACCTGCGCGATCTCTACGGCTACAGCACGCTGCGGCTGACCCAGGCCAACCTGCGCAACGACCCCGCGGCGCTGGAAGAAGTGAGCAAGCTCATCGAGCCCGTGGCGCAGTCGTGGAAACTCATCGGGGGCCCCGGCCCCGCCTACCTGCAGCCCGTTGCGGGCCGTGGAGCCTGATCATGGAGCACAGCTTGCTGGACTACTACAAAGCCATCGAATCCGCCAGCCAGCGCATGCTGGAGGCCGCCCGGGTGGAAGACTGGGACCAGATCGTGCATCTGGAGGGCACCTGCGCGGTGCTGATCGCCCAGCTGCGCCACAAGTCGCGCAACCTGCGGCTGGCACCGGACGAGCGCAAGGAAAAGGCCCGGATCATGCAGCGCATCCTGCGCGCCGACGCCGAGATCCGCTGCCTGGCCGAACCCTGGCTGGGCGACCTCGAACAGCTGATGGATGCAAAACAGGTGCACTGAACAAAGCCCGCCACGCGGGCTTTGTTCAAACCGACATATTCATGATGTCGGTGTAGGCCTGGACCATGCGGTTTCTGACGTGCATGGTGGCCTGAAAGCCGATCTGGGCCTTCTGCATCGCGAGCATGGTCTCTTCCAGGCTCACGTTGGGGTTGCCCTTCTGCACTTCGTTCTGCAGCTGGGAGGCCTCGTTCTGGGCCTTGCTCACCGATTGAAGGGCGGTCTTGAAGTTGTCGGCAAAGCCGCTGCCGACACCGCCCACGCCGGCCGGCGCGCCGCCGCGCGCAGCCGCAGGGCGGCCGATGCCGTTGACGGCCTGGCTGTTCAGGGCATTGATTCGCAGGTCCATGGCGGTGTCCTTTCACTCTGACGGGTGCAGGACTGGATGCTAGTGAGCGGGCCCCTTCCGCGCGCCGGGAATAGGGGGTCAAAGGCGGCCTTTTTCATGGCTATGCCGGGGTGAGCGGGACCGGATACTCGGTCGCAACAGGGGAGATTCCCCCATTTGCCGACCCACTTCGAAGCCCCCGCCATGAGCACTGCCGTCGCCGAAATGGACCTTGCGCCAGAGAACCGCAACGCGCTGAGCGCCGGACTCTCACGTCTGGACCGCGCGCAGAAGATCAAGATGGGCCTGGGCGCCTTCGGCCTGCTGGCGATCGCCCTCGCCCTGTTCTTCATGGGCCGCCAGCCCGACTGGAAGGTGCTCTACAACAACCTGGGCGACAAGGACGGCGGAGCCATCATCGCGCAGCTGACGACGATGAACGTGCCCTACAAGTACACCGAGGGTGGCGGCGCCATCATGGTGCCGGCCGACAAGGTGCACGACACCCGCCTGCGCCTGGCCTCGCAGGGCCTGCCCAAGGGCACGGTCAGCGGTTTCGAGCTGATGGAGGCCAACCGCTTCGGCATGACGCAGTTCCAGGAGCGCCTGACCTTCCAGCGCGGTCTGGAAGGTGAACTCACCCGCTCGATCCAGTCGCTTTCCTCGGTGCAGGCCGCGCGCGTGCACCTGGCCCTGCCGAACCAGAACGGCTTTTTCCGCGAGCAGCAGAAGCCCAGCGCCTCGGTGCTGCTGACCCTGCACCCCGGCCGCACCCTGGACAAGGCGCAGATCGCCGGCATCGTGCACCTGGTCGCCTCCAGCGTGCCCGAGATGAACCCCAAGGCCGTCAGCGTCGTGGACGACGCCGGGACCCTGCTCTCGGCCACGCCCGACGGCATGGCCCAGGGCGCCGACACCCAGAAGCTGCAGTACACCCAGCAGGTTGAACAGCTCTACACCCGCCGCATCCTGGACATGATCGAGCCCCTGGTGGGCGCCGGCAACGTCAGGGCCCAGGTCAGCGCCGACATCGACTTCTCGCTGGCCGAGTCCACCTCCGAGCAGCACCGGCCCAACCAGGGCGGCGAGCCCGGCGCGGTGCGCAGCCAGCAGATCGTCGAGGACGGCACCCCCGCCCAGGCCCAGCCCGCGGGCGTGCCCGGCGCCACCACCAACCAGCCGCCGGCCACCGGCACCGCCCCCATCAACGGCGCCGCCGCGCCGCTGGGTGTGGCCAGCAACGCCGACAAGGCCGGCACACAGCGCCGCGAATCGGTCATCAACTACGAGATCGACAAGACCGTGCGCACCGTGCGCGAGGCCAGCGGCACCGTCAAGCGCCTGACCGCCGCCGTGGTGGTGAACCACCGCAGCGTCACCGACAAGACGGGCAAGCTCATCACCACCGCCATCCCGCCCGAGCAGCTGGAGCAGATGACCGCCCTGGTGCGCGAGACCATCGGCTTCAAGCAGGAACGGGGCGACTCGGTCAACGTGGTCAACGCCGTGTTCAACGTTCCCCAGCCGGTCGAGGACGTGGCGGTGGCCTGGTGGAAGCAGCCCGAGAACATGGAACTGGCCCGCAGCCTGGCCTGGCCCGTTGGCGCCCTGGGCGTGGCGCTGCTGATCCTCATGGGCATGGTGCGCCCGGGCATGAAGATGATGCGCGCCCCGGCGGCACCACGCATCGAGGACAAGGCCAAGGCCAAGGCGCCCCAGCTCGACGCGGTGCTCGACGAGACACCCGAGCGCCCGGGCCTGCCCATGCCGGTCGAGAACCAGCGCCTGGTCGACGCGAAGCGGCTGGCGCTGGAGAACCCGATGGCGGTGGCGAACATCGTCAAGAGCTGGGTCAACGGCGAAGCGCCGGCGTAAGCACGGCAAGGAAAGACGAACATGGAAGAACAGGGAATCCAGGACGCCGCGATCTTCCTCATGACACTGGGCGAGGAAGAAGCCGCGGAGGTGTTCAAGCACCTGAGCCCCAAGGAAGTGCAGAAGCTGGGCGAGGCCATCGCCAAGACCCGCGCCGTGTCCCACGAGCGGGTCGACCAGGTGATGCAGAAGTTCACCTCCGTGGCCTCCTCGCAGAGCCTGCTGGTGTCCGACACCGACAACTACGTGCGCGCGGTGCTGCGGCGTGCCCTGGGCGATGACAAGGCCTCGCTGCTGATCGACCGCATCCTGCAGGGCGGCGATGTCTCCGGCATCGAGAGCCTGAAGTGGATGGACCCGCTGTCCATCGCCGAGCTGCTGCGCAACGAGCACCCGCAGATCGTCGCGGCCATCCTGGTGCACCTCGAAGCGGACCAGACCGCCGACGTGCTGAAGAACTTCACCGAGCGCACCCGCAACGAGGTGATGCTGCGCATCGCCACGCTCGAAGGCATCCAGCCCACCGCGCTCAAGGACCTCAACGAGGTGCTCTACAAGGTGCTGGCCGGCGGCGACAAGATCCGCAAGACCTCGATGGGCGGCATCAAGACCGCGGCCGAGATCATCAACATGATGGGCAACCAGATCGAGACCTCGGTCATCGAGGCGATCCGCAACTTCGACGCCGACCTGGCGCAGAAGATCATGGACAAGATGTTCACCTTCGAGGACCTGATCAGGCTCGACGGCAAGTCGATCCAGCTGGTGCTCAAGGAGGTGGCCTCGGAGTCGCTGGTGATCGCGCTCAAGGGCGCGTCCTCGGAACTGCGCGAACTGGTCTTCGCCAACATGTCCTCGCGCGCCGCCGAGGGCCTGCGAGACGACCTCGAATCGCGCGGACCGGTCCGGCTGTCCGAGGTGGAGAACCAGCAGAAAGACATCCTGAAGATAGTCCGGCGCCTGTCCGAAGAGGGCCAGATCGCGATCGGAGGAGGCGACGATGAAGGCTTCGTCTAAGCCCAGCACGCACACCCGCTTCATCCCGCGGGAAGAAATCGACGGCGTGTCGGCCTGGCACTTCTCGTCGATGGACGGCAGCGACACGCTCCCGGTCGCGGCGGCGGTGGAGGCCGAGCCCGAACCCGACAAGGCCCTGGAGGAAGCGCTGCAAGAGGCCCGCCAGCAGGCCTACGCCGACGGCTTCGCCCACGGGCACGACACCGGCAGCAAGGAGGTTCGCGACGCGCTCGAAGCCGCCATGCGCCGCACCATCGAGGAAACCGGGGTGCGCATGGGCCAGATGCTGCACGGCATGGCCGAACAGCTGATCGCGGCCGAGCAGAAGATCGGCCGCCAGATCCTGGACCTGGCCTGCGACATCGCGCGCCAGGTGGTGCGGCAGGAGCTGCAGAGCAACACCGTCCACCTGCGCGCCGTGATCGGCGAGGCGCTGGAGCAGATCGTCGAGGACGGCCTGCCCGCCACCGTGCGCATGCACCCCGACGACCTCGCACTGATGCGCGGTGCGCTGATGGAGACCCTGGGCGAGAACGCCCCCGACTTCGTGGCGGACGTCACCATCACCCCGGGCGGCTGCCTGCTGCAGACCCCGGGCGCCACAGTCGACGCCACCATCGAAAAGCGCTGGACACGGGCCCTGGGCAACCTGGGCATGGACGCACCCTGGAACCCGGAGGCGGGCGATGTCTGAACCCGACGGCCGCTGGGCCCAGTACATGGACGACCTGCGCACCGGCGCCAACGTGCACACGCCGCTGGAGACGCGCGGCACGCTCACCCGCCTGGCCGGCCTGGTGCTCGAAGCCGTGGGCCTGCGCGTGCCGGTCGGTTCGCAGTGCCTGATCGCCAACGGCAAGCGCGAGCCGGTGCTGGCCGAGGTGGTGGGCTTTGCCGGCAACCGCGCCTTCCTGATGCCCGCGGGCGACACCCGCGGCCTGGCCAGCGGCGCCAGCGTGACGCCGCTGGCGCCCTACCGCCCGGTGCCGCGCATGGGCCAGGTCAACAAGCCGCCATCGGCCGGCGACCGCGGTCTGCTGCGCCTGCCGCTGGGCCGGGGTCTGCTGGGCCGCGTGGTCGACTCGCACGGCCACCCCATGGACCACATGGGGCCGATCACCGAAGTCGACATCGAGCCCATGAACCAGGCGCCGCTGAACGCGATGGACCGCGACCCGGTGCGCGAACCGCTGGACACCGGCGTGCGCGCCATCAACGCCCTGCTCACGGTCGGCCGCGGCCAGCGCCTGGGCCTGTTCGCCGGCTCCGGCGTCGGCAAGTCGGTGCTGCTGGGCATGATGGCCCGCTACACCAAGGCCGACGTGATCGTGGTCGGCCTGATCGGCGAACGCGGCCGCGAAGTCAAGGAGTTCATCGAGGACATCCTGGGCGAGGACGGCCGCAAGCGCTCCGTCGTGGTGGCCGCGCCGGCCGACGCGCCGCCGCTGGTGCGCATGCAGGGAGCCGCCTACGCCACCGCCATTGCCGAACGCTTCCGCGACGATGGCCTGCACGTGCTGCTGCTGATGGACTCGCTCACGCGCTACGCCATGGCGCAGCGCGAGATCGCCCTGGCCATCGGCGAGCCGCCGGCCACCAAGGGCTACCCGCCGTCGTGTTTTGCCAAGCTGCCGCAGCTGGTGGAGCGCAGCGGCAACGGCCTCAACGGCCGCGGCTCGATCACCGCCTTCTACACCGTGCTCTCCGAAGGCGACGACCAGCAGGACCCGATCGCCGACGCGGCGCGTGCCATCCTGGACGGTCACATCGTGCTCTCGCGCGCGCTGGCCGAATCGGGCCACTACCCCGCCATCGACGTCGAGGCCTCGGCCTCGCGCGTGATGCACAACGTGGCCACGCCGCAGCACCTGGAGCTGGCGCGCAAGTTCCGCAACTACTACTCGCGCTACATGAAGAGCCGCGACCTGATCCAGCTGGGCGCCTACGCCGCCGGCAGCGACCCGGAGACCGACCGCGCGATCGTGCTCTACCCCGGCCTGCAGCGTTTCCTGATGCAGGACATGCGCGAGGCCGCGACCATGGAACACAGCCTGCAGCAGCTGGCCGTGGCGCTGCAGGAAGACAAGCCCGCACGCGACGGCCGCGGTGCGCGCGGGCACGCCAACCACAACCTGTATGAAGGAACCCACGCATGAGCAACCTGCAGACCCTGCACAAGGTGGTGGACCTGGCCACCCGGCGCCGCGACGACGCGCTCACCGCGCTCGGCCAGGCCCAGCGTGAACTGCAGGCGGCGCAGGCCCAGATGAACCAGCTGCGCAACTACGCCGACGAGGCGCTGCAGCGCTGGGCGCAGCGCAGCACCACGGGCGGCGTGGACGCCAACCTGCTGCACCACCACCGCCTGTTCATGGAGAAGATCACCCACGCCATCGAATTCCAGCAGGCGGTGCAGCGCGGCCGAGAAGAGGTGGTCGAACGCGCCCAGGCCCAGGTCTACGCCGCCGAGCGCGACGTCGCCGGCCTGCGCAAGTACGCCGAGCGCAAGCAGCAGGCGATCGAACACCGCGCCATGCGCCAGGAACAGAAAGCCACCGACGAGATGGCGCTGACCATCCACCTGCGCCAGGCCCTGTCGGCCGCCCACGGAGCCCGTTCATGAGCAGCACCGCCCCCTCTGCCTCGCACCACTCGTCCAACAGCCCGACCCAGGCGGCACAGGCCGCCGGTCGCCACGGCGCCCAGGGCACCCGCAAACCCGGCGGCCAGGAAACCGGCGCCGACCCGTTCGCCAACCTGCTGTTGCTGCTGAGCGCCAGCGACCCGCTGCCCGCAGACGGAGGCGTGGCCGGCGAGCTGGTGCAGGACACGGCCGAGACCCCTGCGGAGGAGTCCGGCGAAGCCCAGCTGGAAGCCATGATGGCCTGGGCCACCCTGCCCTCCGCTGGCGCACCCGCCGCCCCCGGCGCCCGCGGTCTGGCAGGCACCACCCCGGACGCCGGAGCCCCCGCGCAGGCAGCGACAGCCGACGGCGCGCCCGCAGACACGCTGCAGGGCATGCAGGTGCTGGACCAGCCCGAGGCGCTGGACGAACAGACCCAGGCCCAGCTCTCGGCGGCCAACGCCGGCCCACCGGCCGCGGGCAACAGCGCCCCGGCGTCGAACGCCCGGCCCGGCGCCTGGCGCAGCACCGCCCAGATGGCGGGCACCAGCGCGCTCCAGCAGTGGCACCACACCCAGGCCCAGGCGGCCCCCGCCGCCGAGCGCGCCGCGGTGCGGATCGATGTCGGGCCGGCGCTGCCGCTGCACAGCACGGTCGCGCTCGACCAGCGCTTTGCGCAGGCCGTCAGCGATGACGCCTCGCTCGACACCCCGCTGGCGGCCGCAAGCCTGCAGGGCGCGGTGCCCATGGCCGGCGGCGCCGACCACACCGGCCAGCCCGGCACCGGCGGCGAGGCGGGCACCGAGGGCGGCGACCGCTCCGACACCCGCGACGAGCTGCGCAGCGACGCACGCGACGAGACCTACGACGAGGCGCTGGCGCAGGCCGATGCCGAGGCCGAAGAGCGGCTCGACAGCTTCGCCTCGCCGCACCTGCGCCAGGCCAGCCTGCGCATCGGCGAGGACGGCGAGAACGCCATCGACGTGCGGCTCTCGCTCACCGGCCAGGAACTGGATCTGAGCTTCCGCACCGACAGCGCCGAGGCGCGCGCCGAGCTGCGCCAGAGCGCCGAGGGCACGCTGGCCGACCTGCTGCAGCGCGGTGGCATCCAGCTGGGCGACGTGAGCGTCAGCGACCAGCGCGGCCAGCAGGGGCAGGACGGCCCGGCCACGCCGCCCGCCCGCCCAGGCGCGCCTTCGGCCCGTGCCGACACCGCGGCGGCACCGGCCGGCAGCGCCGTGCCGGCCACGCCACGGCCCCGCAGCGACGGCAGCCGCCCGCTCGACCTGTTCGTCTGAGAACGCCAACCGGACCGCGCGGAGCCGGCGAATAGCGGGGTTTTCCGGCGCTATTCAGGGCTACGCCCGGGGGGGGTGGCTCCAATAATTCCTCCACAGCCCGCCGGTCTTTTCGGCGGGCACCGCCCCCCACGGGGCGCTCTTCCGGAGGATGTCCATGTCTGCTGTCGCTGCCGCCGCCCCCGCCAATGGCGAGGCCCCAGCCAAACCCAAGAGCAGGAAGCTGCTGTTCATCATCATCGGCGTGGTGGTGCTGGCGCTGATCGGCGCGGGCACGGCGCTCTTCCTGCTGAAGAAGGCGCAGAGCGAAGACGAGGAAGACGGCACCGAACTCACGGCCGAGGAAGAGCACGCCGCACCGCTGCGCGACCCCAAGACCCCGCCGACCTTCCTGCCGCTGGACAGCATGGTGGTCAACCTGGCCGACCCGGGCGGCAACCGCTTCGCCCAGCTGGGCATCACGCTGCAGCTGGCCGACGCCAAGACCGGCGAGGAGATGAAGACCTACATGCCCAGCATCCGCAACGGCATCCTGATCCTGGTCTCGCAGCGCACCGCCGAACAGATGCTGCGGACCGACGGCAAGCAGGCCCTGATCCAGGACATCATGGCCGAGATCTCCAACGTCATGGGCTACGACTACGAGCGCCCGGGCGCCGAACCCGCCGCCCAGGGCAAGAAGAAGAAAAAGGCCGCTCCCAGCCCGCTTGAGGGCGTGCTTTTCTCCAGTTTCATCGTGCAGTGACCCGGGGGACCTGACGCCATGGCCGATTCGTTTCTTTCCCAGGAAGAAGTCGATGCCCTTCTGGAAGGGGTCACCGGCGAGAGCCAGAAGCTCGAGAAAGAGGACACGCCCACCGATGGTGTCCGCACCTACAACCTCTCCAGCCAGGAGCGCATCGTCCGTGGGCGCATGCCCACGATGGAGATCGTCAACGAACGCTTCTCGCGCAACCTGCGCCTGGGGCTGTTCAACTTCATCCGGCGCAGCCCGGAGATCTCGGTCGGCGGTGTGCAGGTGCAGAAGTACAGCGCCTTCCTGCGCGAGCTGGCGGTGCCCACCAACTTCAACATCATGGCCGTGCGTCCGCTGCGCGGCAACGGCCTGGTGGTGTGCGAACCCAACCTGCTGTTCGGCGTGATCGACAGCCTCTACGGCGGCAATGGCAAGTTCCACACCCGCATCGAGGGGCGCGACTTCTCGCCCACCGAGCAGCGCGTCATCGACCGCCTGGTCGAGGTGGTGGCCGAGGAATACAAGAAGGCCTGGCGCGGTGTGTACCCGATCGAGCTGGCCTACCAGCGCTCGGAGATGCAGCCCCAGTTCGCCACCATCGCCACCCCCAGCGAGATCGTGGTGTCCACCAGCTTCACGCTGGAGATCGGCGACATCACCGGCTCGCTGCACATCTGCATTCCCTACGCCACGCTCGAACCCATCCGCGACGTGCTGTATTCCAGCGTGCAGGGCGACGCCATCGAGGTCGACCGCCGCTGGGTCAAGCTGCTGGGCCAGGAGATCCAGGCCGCCGAGGTCACGATGGTGGCCGAGCTGGCCCAGACCGACGCCACCGTCGAGCAGCTGCTGGCGATGCAGGTCGGTGACTTCATCGAGCTGGACCGCAACCCGGCCATCAAGGCCCACGTCGACGGTGTGCCGCTGTTCGAGTGCCAGTACGGCACGCACAAAGGCAAGTACGCGCTGCGCATCGACCGCAAGCTGAGCAGCAGCACCGACAAGACCTGGCAAGGAGATCCCTATGTCCACTGAGAGCCCCGACACCATGAACGATTCCGTCGCCGACGACTGGGCCCAGGCCCTCGAAGAACAGGCCGTGGCCAGCGCCGGCGGCGGCGCCCACGACGGCGCACCCGCCTTCGACGACCACCCCTCGACGCCTGCCACCAACGCGGGCAACGTCATGCAGGACATCCAGATGGTGCTGGACATCCCGGTGCAGCTGACGGTGGAGCTGGGCCGGGTGAAGGTGCCGATCAAGTACATCCTGCAGCTGGCCCAGGGCTCCATCGTCGAGCTCGACGCGCTGGCCGGCGAGCCCATGGACGTGCTGGTCAACGGCTACCTCATCGCCCAGGGCGAGGTGGTGGTGGTGAACGACAAGTTCGGCATCCGCCTGACCGACATCGTCACGCCGTCCGAGCGCATGCGCCGCCTCTCCAAAGGCTGAAGGGTTCCCATGCTCCAGAACGCCGCCCCGGCCATCGTGCTGCTCATCGTCATGGTGGGCATCGCCTGGCTGCTGCAACGCTACCGCCGCCACCTGCCGGGCGCGGCGCACCGCGCCGGCCCGCACCTGCAGGTGCTCGGCGGCGTCGCGCTCGGCCCGCAGCAGCGCGTGGTCACGCTGCAGGTCGGCCAGGGCGAACAGGCGGTCTGCCTGGTGCTCGGCGTCTCGCCGGGCAACGTCACCGCGCTGCACCAGATGCCGCTGCCGCCCGAGGCCACCGAGGCGCCCGCTGCCCCGGGCCACACCCCCGCCCCCGCCGGCTTCGCCGCGCGGCTGGCCCTGTTCCGCAAGGACGGTGATGCGAACCGCTGAACACCCGCGCCGCGCCCGCCTGCTCGGCCTGGCGCTCCTGCTGCTGGCCGCCGCGCCCGCCTGGGCGCAGCAGACCGGCAACGCATCCCTGCCCATCGTGGTGGGCCAGGGCGCGGGCGGCACCAGCTACTCGGTGCCGATCCAGACCCTGCTGTTCTTCACCGCGCTGAGCTTCCTGCCCGCGGTGCTGCTGCTGATGACGGGCTTCACCCGCATCGTCATCGTGCTCTCGCTGCTGCGCCAGGCCCTGGGCACGCAGTCCGCGCCACCCAACCAGGTGATCATCGGCCTCTCGCTGTTCCTCACCCTGTTCGTCATGGGCCCGACGCTGGACAAGGTCTACAACGAGGCCTATCAGCCCTACACCAGCAACCAGATCCCGTTCGACCAGGCGCTGGACCGCGCGCAGGGCCCGATGCGCGAGTTCATGCTCAAGCAGACCCGCCAGAGCGACTTCGAACTGTTCGCCCGCCTGGCCAAGCTGCCCGAAGACGTGAAGGCCGAAACCGCGCCCTTCCGCGTCATCGTGCCGGCCTTCGTCACCAGCGAACTCAAGACCGCGTTCCAGATCGGCTTCATGATCTTCATCCCCTTCCTGGTGATCGACATGGTGGTCGCCAGCGTGCTGATGTCGCTGGGAATGATGATGCTCTCGCCGGTGCTGGTCGCCCTGCCCTTCAAGTTGATGCTGTTCGTGCTGGCCGACGGCTGGAACCTGCTGCTCGGCTCGCTCGCCGCCTCGTTCGCCACGTAGTCAAGGAAACCCCATGGACCCCCAAGCCGCCCTCACGATGGGCCAGAACGCCCTCTTCATGGTGCTCATGGTGGCCGCGCCCGTGCTGGCCGTGGTGCTGGGCGTGGGCCTGCTGGTCAGCCTGTTCCAGGCCATCACGCAGATCCACGAAGCCACCCTCTCCTTCGTGCCCAAGCTGATCGCCGCCATCGCCGTGTTCGCGATCGCCGGGCCGTGGATGATGACCACCCTGGTCGAGTTCATCCGCAACACCATCCTCGCGATTCCCAACCACGCGATCTGAACGCTCGCGCGGCCGGCGCCATGTTCTCGTTCACTGAAGCCGACATCATGTCGCTGGTGGCGCCGGTGTTCTGGCCCTTCCTGCGCATCCTCGCGGTGTTCTCCAGCGCGCCCATCTTCTCGGCGCGCTCGGTGCCCATGCGCGCCCGCGTCGCGCTGGCCATGCTGGTGGCCATCTGCGCCCAGGCCGCGCTGGCCGACCAGCCCGTGGTCGGCCTGACCGACCCGCAGGCCATGGGCGTGGTGCTGCAGCAGGTGGTGATCGGCCTGGCGATCGGCCTGGCGGTGCGCATCGTGTTCGCCGCGGTGGAGCTGGCGGGCGAAATCATCGGCCTGCAGATGGGCCTGAACTTCGCCGGCTTCTTCGACCCCACCACCAACCAGCAGACCAGCGCCGTCGGCCGCTTCTACGGCAACAGCACCATGCTGCTGTTCGTGGTGCTCAACGGCCACCTCATGGTGCTGCAGGCCGTGGTGGCCAGCTTCGAGACCTTTCCGATCGGCACCGGCGCGTTCGAGGCCATCGAGCGCATGCGCCTGCACGAACTCGGCTCCGTCGTGTTCCGCTACGGCCTGTGGATCGCGCTGCCCATGATCGGCATGCTGCTGTTCGTCAACATCGTGCTGGGCTTCATCTCGCGCGTGGCGCCGCAGATGAACGCTTTCGCCATCGGCTTCCCGCTCACCCTCACCACCGGCCTGCTGGGCATCGCCGTCACCCTGCCCATGCTGGAAGGCCCGGTGGTGGCGCTGATGAAACTCGCCACCGGCATGTTCACCGGCGGCTGAGCCCGCGGCTCACTCCCAGCGCAGGTCGCGCAGCTTCCAGTCCGACCCGTCCAGCGCCCACCGCAACTGCACCGAATAGGGCGAGGCGCGCTCGGGAATCAGGCCCTGCGCACCGGTGAACAGCACCTGCGCCTCGGTGATCCCGATGCTCGAACCCGGCGGGTCGATGCGGCTGCTGCGCGTGACCGCGATCACCTTCACATTGGCATAGCGCAGGAACATCAGCGCCATGGTCTTGCGCGCCCACTCGGCGTCGTACTCGTCCTGCGCGCGAAAGCGCGTGTCCAGCATCGCCAGCACGGCCTTGCTGTCCTTGGCTTCGAGGTGGTCCTGCAGCTGCTGCACCGCGGCTTCCAGCGCGGTCTGGGGGTCGGGTTTGCTGCAGGCGGTGAGCAAGCCGGCGGCGGTGGCGAGCAGGGTGAGGGTGGCGGTGCGGCGGCGCATCACTATCTTCCGCTGAATGCTGGGTCCACGTGCCGCGGGAGCAAGGCAGATGTTGCGGTCATCGCACATCTCACTTCTTCCTCTACTTTCTTCTGGAAATCATCAACCAGTTGCTTCAAGGGCGGCTCATCCAACACATCTGGTTGGATGACATCACGAACCCAACTGTCGTAAAAAAAAAGCGATCTCCAAAGCAAGGTCAAACACTGGCACAGGGCGTTCGAAACGCAACGCCCTGTGGGCGCTGTAGTTGTTTCGAAAATCCACCATCTCTTCCCAATAGGACTTCCACTGCTCCTGAGAGAGGGAGAGAGCCTCGAGTAGGCGTTGCCGAAAGTGCGCTTCGACATTGCCATCCCCCAAGTCGAGCTTTTTCCAGTGTGTTTCGTTCTGACCGTCGGATCCAAAAAGCATGCACCAAGAAATACTTGCCTGAAGCAGATGTGCCGTGGACGTGTCGTTCCAGAATGAAGTGCCTTGGCGTAGATTCACCAAATTCGATCGAATCACTCGGTGGCAGACAAGGTGCTTCGTGAAACTGCCCACCAGCGGGTACTGCTCGACAAATATCTCTTTTTGATAGCGCATCAGCTCCCCCACTTGGTTCAGCCCAATCAGCTAGACGACATCACCAGCCCCCGTCACACCAGACTGTTCCGAATCGCATACACCGTCAGCTCCGCGTTGTTCGACAGGTGCAGCTTTTCCAGCACCCGCGCGCGGTAGACGCTCACGGTCTTGGGGCTGAGCATCAGCTCTTCGGCGATCTCCGAGAGCTTCTTGCCCGAGGCGATCTTCTGCAGGGTCTGCAGCTCGCGCTCGGACAGGCTGGCGTGCAGCTCTTCGGTCTCGGGGGCGTTCAGGTTGTCCACCAGCATCTGCGCCACCTCGGGCGTGACGTACTTGCGGCCCTGGTTCACCGTGCGGATGGCGGCGATCATCTCGGCCGGTTCGCCCGCCTTGTTGAGGTAGCCGCGCGCGCCGGCCCGCAGGCAGCGGATGGCGTACTGGTCTTCCGGGTACATCGAGACCACCAGGGTCTTGACGGGTGAACCTTCCTCGCGCAGCGCAGCCAGCACCTCCAGCCCGCCGCGGCCGGGCATGTTGAGGTCCAGCACCAGCACGTCGCACTCGGTCTTGCGCATCTGCTCGCGCAGCTCGGGGTAGCTGCCGGCTTCGCCGACGACCTGGATGTCGACCGCTTCCGAGATGGTGTCGCGGATGCCGCGCCGGACGACCGCATGGTCGTCGCACAAGATGACCTTGATCATTGTTCTTCGTCCCTGTGGTGGTGGTTCCCGTCATCGTCATCGAGCGGCACCGAGAGGATCACGGAGGTGCCCCGCGATGAGCTGCTGATGTCCAGCCAGCCGCCGACCTTGGCGGCGCGTTCCTTGAGCCCGAGCAGGCCGAAGGACTTGGCCTTGCGCAGCGCCTCGGCGCTCAGGCCCTGCCCGTTGTCGCTGACTTCGAGGGTGAGCACGCCCTCGCGGTCGCTCAGGTCGATGTCCACCGCGCTGGCCCGGGCGTGTTTGGCCACGTTGGTCAGCGCCTCCTGCGCGGTGCGGTAGGCCACGAGCTGCACCGCGTGCGGCACATCGATGTGATCGGACGAACGGCGCACGGTGACACGGGTGCCGTTGCGTTTCTCGAAGCCGGTGGCCATCCACTGCACCGCGGCCACCAGCCCCTGGTCGAGGATGGGCGGGCGCAGGTTCATCATGATGCGCTGGCTGGCGCCCAGGGCGTGCTGCAGCATCTCCAGCGCGGTGTCCATGTGCTGGCGCACCTCGGGGTCGAGCGCCGGGCGGCGGGCGATCCAGGCCAGGTCGAGCTTGACGGCGGCCAGCGAACCGCCGATGTCGTCGTGGATTTCGCGCGCGATGTCGGCGCGCTCCTGCTCGATGCTGGTCTGCAGGTGCTCGGCCAGTTCGGCCAGGCGGCGCTGGGAGTCGGCCAGTTCGGCGTCGGCCCGTGCCTTGGCACGGCGGGTTTCGGACACCTCGATGGCGCGCTGGATGACGTGGGCCACCCGGTTCATGCTGTCCTTGAGCAGGTAGTCGCTCACACCGCGGTGCATGGCCTCGACCGCCGCGGCTTCGCCGATGGCGCCCGAGAGGATGACGAACGGCAGGTCCAGTCCGATCTCCCGCAGCCGGTCCCACGCGTCCAGCCCGGAGAACCCGGGCAGGTGGTAGTCGGCCAGCACGATGTCGTAGCGGTTCTCGCGCAGCTCGCGCTCGAAGTCGTCGAGGGTGTCGACCAGCAGGATGTCGTGGTTCAGCCCGCTTTTCTGCAGCGCGAACTTGACCAAGGCGTGGTCGACGCGGGAATCCTCCAGGTGGAGGATGCGGACCGGACGGGATGCGGTGGTATCGGGCATGCGGCTCGCAGTGGTCGAAATGGCGCTGAATTCGGGCCGTTTTCTGCCGATACAGCCTGTCACAGTTCCCGAAAATTGTACTGCCCCAACTCCCTGGAGCGGCCTCGAGAACAACCCTCAAGCCCGACCACAAGGACCCGCCGATGACGCCCCAGACCTTGCCATCCGTCAATCTGCCAGTGAACCTGGTCGCCGATCTCCAGGACTCCCTGCTCATGGCGATGACCGACCTCAAGCGTCTGGAGGGTCTGCTGGACCACGCCACCGACAACCTGATGGAGCGGTTTTCCACCGCCAACCACGCCCTGGCCCACCTGGACGGCAACGAGAACGACGACCTGCTGAGCATCCGCCGCAGCCTGCACCAGGCCGTGACCGAACTCCAGTTCCACGACATGGCCACGCAGCTGATCGTGCACACCGGCAAGGTGCTGCAGGGCTGCGCCTGGAAGCTGGCCGAGGAGGCCATGGAGCCGGAAGAGGACGAACTGCCGATCTGCGTGGACCCGACCCCCGATCGCCCCAGTCCGGTCACCCAGAACGAGATGGACGCCGGTTCCATCGACCTGTTCTAAAGACACGCACCTGTTTGCCGATATCCGAACGAACCACGGAGAACCCCCATGCAATCCATTCTTGCCGTCGACGACTCGGCCTCCATGCGAAAGATGGTGTCTTTCACCCTCACTGGCGCAGGCTTTCATGTCGTGGAGGCAGTCGATGGACAGGATGCGCTTGAAAAGGCGCAGTCCCACCACATCGATCTGGTGCTGACCGACCAGAACATGCCCCGTCTGGACGGTCTGGGCCTGACCAAGAAGCTGCGCGAGAGCGCCAAGTTCAAGGCCACACCGATCCTGATCCTGACCACCGAGTCCAGCGACCAGATGAAGCAGGCCGGCCGCGCCGCGGGCGCGACGGGCTGGCTGGTCAAACCCTTCGATCCGGGCCGCCTGATCGAGGTCATCCAGAAAGTGATCCGCTGAGGAGCGCCCCATGGCAGAAGCAACCCACGAAAACTCCTCCGCCGGTGGCAACATCGACCTGAGCCAGTTCTATCAGATCTTCTTCGAGGAAGCCGGCGAAAACCTGGACCAGATGGAGCAGATGCTGCTCGCGCTGGACCTGGAACACGCCGACGACGAGGAGCTCAACGCCATCTTCCGCTGCGCGCACTCGATCAAGGGCGGCGCCGCCACCTTCGGTTTTGCCGACGTGGCCGAGCTGACCCACCAGATGGAGTCGCTGCTGGACAAGCTGCGCCGCCACGAGCTGCAGCCCACGCCGCCCATGGTGGACGTGCTGCTGGAATCGTCCGACGCGCTCAAGCTGCTGCTGGCCCGCCACCAGGGCCAGGGCGTGGAGCCGCCGCCCACGGGCGAGCTGGTGGCGCGCATCAGTGCGCTGGCCCATGGCACCGCGGTGGCCGCCCCGGCGCCGGCGCCGGTCGCCGCCGCTGCAGCCCCGGTGCAGGCACCGACCCCTGCGCCCGCCGCGGCACTGGCCGAAGGCGAGCGCAAGCTGACCATCCGCATCGGCCCGCTGGACCAGCTGGCCCAGGCCGACGGCATCGGTGAGCTGTTCCGCGACATCGCCGGTCTGGGACGCATCGAATCGACGCGCGACGACGGCCAGTTCCGTTCGCTCGAGGTGTTCACCCGCTCCAGCGACAGCGACCTGCTGGACCTGTTCACCTTCCACGTGAGCAAGGAGCAGATCCAGATTTCCGAAGCCGGCGCGCCAACGACCGGTGAAGGCAGGGACTTCGGCTTTTTCGACGACGCGCCGGGCACGCCTGCGGCCCCCGCAGCGGTCGCGCCGGCCGTGCCGGTGGCACAAGCCGCTCCGGCGGCCAAGCCTGCGCCGCGCGCCGAGGCCCGTCCGGCCGCCGCCGGTGGTCTGGAGTCGAGCACGCTGCGCGTGTCCGTGAGCAAGGTCGACCAGCTGATCAATCTGGTGGGCGAGCTCGTCATCACCCAGGCCATGCTGGCGCAGAAGAGCCGCGAGCTCGACAGCACCGCCAACCAGCAGTTGCTGGCCGGCCTGGTCGACCTGGACCGCAACACCCGCGACCTGCAGGAAGCGGTGATGTCGATCCGCATGATCCCGATGTCGGTGGTGTTCAACCGCTTCCCGCGCATGCTGCGCGACCTGGCCAGCAAGCTGGGCAAGAAGGTCGAGCTGATCACCCACGGTGAAGCCACCGAGCTGGACAAGGGCCTGATCGAGAAGATCACCGACCCGCTGACCCACCTGATCCGCAACAGCTGCGACCACGGCATCGAGATGCCGGAGGAGCGCCTGGCCCGGGGCAAGCCCGATCACGGCACCATCACGCTCTCGGCCTCGCACCAGGGCGGCAGCATCCTGATCGAGGTGCGCGACGACGGCAAGGGCCTCTCGCGCGAGAAGCTGCTCAGGAAGGCCCGCGAAAAGGGCATGGATGCGCCCGATACGATGACCGACACCGAGGTGTGGAACCTGATCATGGCGCCGGGCTTCTCCACCGCCGAGGTGGTGACCGACGTGTCCGGCCGCGGGGTCGGCATGGACGTGGTCAAGAAGAACATCCTCTCGCTGGGTGGCACGGTGGAGATCGACTCCGCCGAGGGCTACGGCATGAGCGTCAAGGTGCGCCTGCCGCTGACGCTGGCCATCATGGACGGCATGAGCGTGCGTGTCAGCGACGAGGTCTACATCCTGCCGCTGTCCTCGGTGATCGAGTCCTTCCAGATCAACCCCGGCGACATCAACACCGTGGCGCAGGGTGCGCAGCTGGTGAAGGTGCGCGAGGAGTACATGCCGGTGATCGAGCTGGAGAAGATCTTCAGCGTGCCGCGCTTCGAGTTCCACGGCGGCAGCCCGATCATGGTGGTGGTGGAGGCCGAGGGATCGCGCGTGGCCCTGATGGTGGACGAGCTGCTGGGGCAGCAGCAGGTGGTGATCAAGAACCTGGAGTCGAACTACCGCAAGGTTCCCAACGTCTCGGGCGCCACCATCCTGGGCGACGGCAAGGTCGCCCTGATCCTGGACACCTCGGGCCTGGTGCGCCGCTCGAGGCACTGATGAGCACCCCCGCCGCGCTCCGCACGCCCCCCTCCAGGGGGCAGCACCTGCAGCCCGGCAGAGCCGGTTCTGCGGTGCTTCCCGTCACGGCCCCACCCTTTGCACTGGACGAGGACGGTCCGCTGGCCCAGGGGCGCGAGTTCGTCTGGTCCGACGCCGACTTCTCGCGCATCAAGGCGCTGATCTACAAGAAGGCCGGCATCAGCCTGCACGACGGCAAGCACGCGATGGTGTACAGCCGCGTCTCGCGCCGCCTGCGCGAGACCGGCCACACCAGCTTCAAGACCTACCTGGACGCGCTGGAACAGCACGACGGGCCGGAGTGGCAGGAGTTCATCAACGCCCTGACCACCAACCTGACCGCCTTTTTCCGCGAGCAGCACCACTTCGGCGTGCTGCAGGAATTGCTGGCGGCCAATCGCTCGCACAACTGGAAGATCTGGTGCTCGGCCGCGTCGACCGGCGAGGAGCCCTATTCGATCGCAATGACCGCGGCGGATACGCTGGGCGCCTCGGGCAGCTTCCACATCGTCAACAGCGACATCGACACCAAGGTGCTGGCCACCGCGGCGCGCGGCGTCTACAAGGCCGATGGCGTCAAGGGTCTGAGCCCCGAGCGCCTGCAGCGCCACTTCATGCGCGGCAAGGGTGCGAACGCCGGTCTGATGCGCGTCAAGCCCGAACTCCAGAAACACATGGAGTTCATGACCGTCAACCTGATCCACGATCTGCCGTTCCGCGAGCCCTTCGACATCGTGTTCTGCCGCAACGTGATGATCTATTTCGATGCGGCCACCCAGCGCCAGGTGCTCGAACGCATCCACCGGGTGATGAAGCCCGGCGGCATGCTGTTCGTCGGTCACGCCGAAAACTTCAGCGACGCGCGCAGCCTCTTCACGCTGCGGGGAAAGACCGTCTATGAAAGGCTTTGAAAGCCCCACTGCGGCGCTTCGCGCCTTCCCCCTAGGGGGATTTCAGGCCGCAGGCAGCTCGGGCCAGCGGCCAGGCCTTCCGCCAGCCGCCACACCGCCCAGGTCCACACTGGATGCGCTGAAGACCCGGGCGCCCAGGCCGGGCGAGGCCTCCTTCTTCTACCGCGACCACCACTTCAACATCGACACCGTCAAGGTGCTGCCGGGTGAGTACTACGTGACCACCGACGACATGATGGTCATGACGGTTCTGGGCTCGTGCATCGCCGCCTGCATCTGGGACCCCAAGGTCCGCGTGGGGGGCATGAACCACTTCATGCTGCCCGAAGGCGCGGGCGACACCTCGGGCCGCTACGGCTCGTTTGCGATGGAACTGCTGATCAACGAGATGATCAAGCTCGGCGCCCGGCGCGAGAGCATGCAGGCCAAGGTGTTCGGCGGCGGCCAGGTGATGCACAGCTTCACCACCATGAACGTGGGCGAGCGCAACACCGCCTTCGTGCTCGATTACCTGCAGACCGAACGCATCGCCGTGATCTCCAAGGACGTGCTGGACATCCATCCGCGCAAGGTCTGCTACTTCCCGGCGACGGGCAAGGCCATGGTCAAGCGCCTGGCCCACTCGCATCCGGAGACGCTGGAAACGCAGGAACGCAAGGGCAATGCTGCGGTGGTCGCCAAGACCAACGCCGGCGGCTCGGTGGACCTGTTCTGAACCGCAGAAAGAACAGCCATGGCCAAGATCAGAGTGGTGGTGGTCGACGACTCGGCGCTGGTGCGCAGCCTGCTCACCGAAATCATCAACCGGCAGCCCGACATGCAGTGCGTGGGTGCCGCGAGCGACCCGCTGGTGGCGCGCGAGATGATCCGCGAGCTCAACCCGGACGTCATCACGCTGGACGTCGAGATGCCGCGCATGGACGGTTTGGAATTCCTCTCGCGCCTGATGCGGCTGCGTCCGATGCCGGTGGTGATGGTGTCCACGCTGACCGAACAGGGTGCCGACATCACGCTGCGTGCGCTGGAGATGGGCGCGGTCGACTATGTGGCCAAGCCCCGCATCGGCATCACCAGCGGACTCAACGAGCTGGCCGGTGACATCGTCGACAAGATTCGCATCGCCGCGGCCGCGCATGTCCGGCGCCTGGCCCCGGCGCCTTCCGCGACCGGCACCATCACCCAGGCCACCCCTGCCACGGCCGAGGCGCCGCGGGCGCCGCTGCCGCGCCTGTCGACCACCGAAAAGATCATCTGCATCGGCGCCTCCACCGGCGGCACCGAAGCCATCCGCGAGGTGCTGACGCCACTGCCGGCCGACTCGCCCGCGATCGTGATCACCCAGCACATGCCCCCTGGCTTCACCACCAGCTTCGCTGCCCGGCTGGACTCGCTGTGCAAGATCCGTGTCGCCGAAGCCCGCGACGGCCAGCGCATCCTGCCCGGCCACGCCTACATCGCACCCGGCGGGCGTCACCTGCGCATCGACCGCAGCGGCTCGAACTACGTGGCCGTGGTCGAGGACACCGAACCGGTCAACCGCCACCGCCCCTCGGTAGAGGTGCTGTTCAAGTCGGCCGCGCGCGTGCTCGGCCCCAACGCGCTGGGCATCATGCTCACCGGCATGGGGGCCGACGGCGCCCTGGCCATGCGCGAGATGAAGGACGCCGGCAGCTACAACTACGTGCAGGACGAAGCCAGCTGCGTGGTCTTCGGCATGCCCCGCATGGCCATCCAGGCCGGCGCCGCCCACGAGGTCCTGCCCCTCAAGCAGATCGCCCCGGCCCTGCTCAACCGCCTGGCCAGCAACCCCGCCCTGGTGCGGCACCGCATCTGAGCCCCTACCCACACACCCGCGCCGATCCGCGGAGTCCTTCCATGAAAAACCGCCGCCTCTTCACGGTCAGCGCCCTGCTCTGCGCGCTGACCCTCTCCAGCGCCGCCCTGGCACTGGACGCCCCCAAGGAACGCCCCATCCTCGTCATCAGCGGCAAGATCACCACGAAGAACGCCGGCGAGGTGGCGCGCTTCGACATGAAGATGATCGAGGCCCTGCCCCAGCACAGCTTCACCACCAGCACCCCCTGGTTCGACAGGCCGGTGAAGTTCACCGGCCCGCTGCTGGCCGACGTGCTGGCCGCCGTCAAGGCCAGCGGCAGCAACGTGAGCGCGGTGGCCATCAACGACTACAGGATCACCATTCCCGCGGCCGACGCCGCGAAGTTCCAGGTGATCGTCGCCCGCCTGATCGACGACAAGCCGATCCCGGTGCGCGAGAAGGGCCCGCTGTTTGTGGTGTACCCGTTCGACAGCAGCGCCGAGCTGCGCACCTCGACGTACTACGAACGGTCCATCTGGCAACTCAAGGCCCTGGACATCCAATGACACTCGCGCTGCCAAATCTGGCCCGCTGGCAACGTCGGCAGTGGGTCCTGGCCATCTCGCTGCTGCTGGCCATCACCCTGACGCCACTGGGCTGGATCCAGTGGCGCCAGTACCGCATGCTCGACGATGTGTCGACCAACCAGGTCGACTCGATCATGTGGCAGGCCTACCAGCTCGAACGCGAGCTGGGCCGGCTCGAACACTCGATCATGGACGCCCTCCAGGCGCCCGGCACGATCGACGGCAACCAGCTCCTTGAGCGCTACGAGGTCTACCTCAGCCGCATCGACCTGCTGACCAGGATACCGCGCCGCGACCTGCTCGAAGCCTCCTTCGAATACACCGCAACCATGGCCAGGGTCAAGGACTTCAACAAGATCGCCGACCCGCTGTTCGCCGATCCGCAGGCGCTGGCGGCCAGCCCCAGGAAGCTGGCCCTGCTGGACCGCGCCATCGAGGACCTCAAGCCGCTGATGGGCGAACTCACGCGCGAGGCCAACCGCGCCGTGGCCCGTTTCGTCGACGAACGCAACGCCCAGCTGCGCCACCAGGGCCTGCTGGTGATCGGCCTGGCGGCGGCGCAGATCGCGGTGATGCTGATCTTCGTCGGCCTGCTGGTGCAGCACATCCGCAAGCAACAGCGCCAGTACGCCAGGCTGCAGAAGCTCAGTGACGAACTGGCCGAGGCCCGCGACCAGGCCGAGGCCGCCAACCACGGCAAGAGCATCTTCCTGGCCAACATGAGCCACGAGATCCGCACCCCGTTCCAGGGCCTGCTGGGCATGCTCAACCTGCTGGACGACGCCTCGCTGACCAACCAGCAGCGCGACTACCTGGGCACCGCGCGCGATTCCGCGATGCACCTGCTGGGCGTGCTCAACGACATCCTGGACGTCTCGACCATGGAGTCGGGCACGCTCAAGCTCTCGGTGGTGCCGATCCACCTGCCCAGCGTGGTGCACGAGGTCGACGGCCTGATGCAGGTGGCCGCCCGCGACAAGGGGCTGGAGCTGAACATCTACGCTGCGGCCGACCTGCCCGGCTGGGTGGAGGCCGACGCCACGCGCCTGCGCCAGATCATGTTCAACCTGATCAACAACGCCATCAAGTTCACCAGCGAAGGCAGCGTGATCGCCGAGCTGACCCGTGCGCCCGCGGGCAAGACCGGTGTGGTGTTCACCGTGCGCGACACTGGCATGGGCATGGACGAGGAAACGGTCTCCCGGCTGTTCACCCGGTTCTACCAGGCCGACAACT
Source organism: Hydrogenophaga pseudoflava NBRC 102511 (assembly GCF_001592285.1). Classification (GTDB taxonomy): domain Bacteria; phylum Pseudomonadota; class Gammaproteobacteria; order Burkholderiales; family Burkholderiaceae_C; genus Hydrogenophaga; species Hydrogenophaga pseudoflava. The sequence continues at coordinate 54,444 of NZ_BCWQ01000007.1, forward strand.
CGCTGCGCCGCCGCATCGGCGGCACCGGGCTGGGACTGGAGATCTCGCGCAACCTGGCCCGCATGATGGGCGGTGACATCGAGGTCAGCAGCCAGCTGGGTGTGGGCTCGGTGTTCACCGTCCACCTGGACCTGCCCGAGACCAAGGCCCCGGTCGAGGAAGAGCCGATCTCGGTGATCGGTAGCATCCAGCGCAAGCTCAGGGTGCTGGTGGCCGAGGACCACCCGATCAACCTCAAGTACATGAGCATCCTGCTGGAGAAGATGGGCCACGAGGCCACCTTCTGCGAGAACGGGCAGGAGGCGCTGCAGCTGCTGGCGCACGACCTCTTCGACGTGGTGCTGCTGGACTACCACATGCCGGTGCTGGACGGCCTGGCCACCACCGAGGCGATCCGCCGGCTCGACGGCCCGGTGTCGGAGATCAAGGTGATCCTGGTGACCGCCGATGTCGTCAACGACACGCGCAAACGGGCGCTGGAAGTCGGCGTGAACGAATTCACCAGCAAGCCGCTGCAGGCCGAAGACCTCAAGCGGGCGCTGCGCCGCTGCGGCCTGCTGGACGACCCCGGCATGACGGTGGAAGAACTGGGCCCGACCGAGCTGCGAGCCTCCAGCCCCTTCCCGCTGTCGTCCTACGAAATGCCTGTGCGCCTGCCCGACCGGAGCCACGCAGCGGTGCGTCTGGTCGACACCGACTCCTACCGGGAGATCCAGGACATGATGCCGCAGGAGTCGCTGGAGGAACTGCTCAAGACCCTGTTCGAATCACCCGAGGGCACGGTGCATGTGCTGGGGCAGGCCCTGCGCGCCGGCGACCGCCAGGCCATCGGCTACAACGCCCACAAGCTCAAAGGCTCGGCCATGCTGATGGGCTTCCGCGCCCTGGTGAGGACATCGGCCCAGATCGAGCACATCACCACCCAGACCGACGACCCGGTACCGGCCGAACTGGGTCGGCAGCTGTTGCGCGAAGCCAACCTCACCCGTCAGGCCCTGCGCGACTTCGAGCCGGTGCAGGCGGCCTGAGCCCTGTTGCCGGGCTCAGACCCGGCGGCTGAGCAGGCTGCCGGTTTCCAGGGACTGCCAGGTGCTGGCACCCTGCTCGGTGTAGGCCACCGGCGCCTGTTCCCGGCGCAGCGCGGCAGGAACGGCATCGCTGCCCGGCAGATCCACCTGGGCATCGTTGGCGACGGGTCGCTGGTTCGCGGCCCCGCTGTCCCGCGCCCCGCTGGCTGCGGCGGCATCGACCGCGTCCGCCGCCTGCTCTCGGCCCAGCACCACCTCGACCACGGCGGCGCTGGCCTTCCACACGGAGGCCAGCACCTCTTGCAACTGGGGCTTCTGCTCCGCCTGCTCACGGGCCTTTTGTTCTTCTTCCTGGCGCTGCTCGGCACGCAGCCTGGCATCGGCCAGGTTGTCGGCGGGCGAGGTTCGTTCGCTGCCCTTGGGACCGTTGGGCAGGATGGGCGCCGGCTGGGCCGTGGACACACCAGCACCCGGCTCCTGGTCGCCGCGGACCGGTGACGGAACACCGCTGCGCGCACCCTGGCCACCGCGGCCCGAATCGGCCTGCGGATCGCGGGCGGACGGCTGCGCAGCCCCGACCGAGGCCACGGCAGGCACCGGCGCCACGGTCACGGGCGCCGCGGTCGGCCAGCTCACGGGCTGGCTGGTACTGATGTTCAACATGGAAAACCCCCTTTTCAACGGGTCAGCGGCCATGACAATTCCGCTGGTCTTCCGGGTTTTCGACCACCTAAACCGGAACTTGAGGGGTTTTCACCCCCCAATTTCAGCTGGCGGCCAGTTCTTTTTCGTGCATCCAGGCGGCGTGCTTGGGCGCGCGCTTGGTCTGGGACCATTCATTGAGCATGTCCCACTTCACGTCGTCGAGCTTCTTCATCATCTCGGGCGTGGCGGTGTTGGCCGCCAGTTCCAGGCGGTGACCGTTGGGGTCGAAGAAGTAGATCGACTTGAAGATGGTGTGGTCGGTCAGACCCACCACCGGGATGCCGGCCGCCTCCAGGCGCGCCTTGGTGGCTTCCAGCTCGGCGACGGTGTCGACCTCCAGCGCGATGTGCTGCACCCAGTCGGGGGTGTTGGGGTCCTTGCCCATCTCGGGCGAGTTGGGAAGCTCGAAGAAGGCCAGGATGTTGCCGCCACCCGCGTCCATGAACAGGTGCATGTAGGGATCGGGCGCGTGGGTGGAAGGCACCTGGTCCTCGGCGATGGCCAGCACGAAGTTCATGCCCAGGTGCTTCTGGTACCACTCGACGGTTTCCTTGGCGTCCTTGCAGCGGTAGGCGACGTGGTGGATCTTGCGGATGTTCATGGGGTTCTCCTGTGGGTGTTCCGTTGTCGGGTGCGGGTTCAGACGCCTTCACGGGCGATGGCCAGGGCTTGTTTCAGGGCCGAGATGTCGCCGACCTGGTTCGCCAGCAACAGGATCAGCTTGGCATTCAACATCTGGCTCTGTTCGTCGCTGAGGTCTCGGTGGGTCTCGATCAGGGCTTCGTAGAAATCGTCGCCGGGCGTGAAGTCGCGGAAGTAGCGCTGGCCGGGTTCGGCGAGGTTGGGTTGCAGTTGCAGGCTCATGAATGTCTCCTCGGGTTCAGGCGGCGACGGCTTCGGGCTGGGCGGCCGCGGCGGTCAGGCCCTGTCCGGTGGCGCGGGCCAGGGCGGCGCGCACGGCGGCCAGGTCGGAGCGGCGCCAGCGGGCGGTCACGTGCTGGTCGGGGCGGACCAGGTAGGTCGTGCCCGGGCGGGCGTCGTAGCGCTGGGCGAACAGGCCGTCGCGGTCCTGCAGCACGGTGAAACCGACGGCGTTACCGCCATGCGGCGTCACCAGCACCGTCTCCACCGGCACCGGGCCGGCGGCCAGCGCCGTGGCCTGGGCGCGCAGCGACGGCTCCAGCTGGCCCGGGTCGTCCACGAAGGCCAGCAGCACGAAGCGGTTGCCCAGCTGGTCGAGCAGCCAGGCGTCGTAGCCGGCCACGCGCACCGGCGCGTCGTCCATCGGCGCGCCAGGGACCATGTTGCCCTCGAAGGTGTCGGCGTCGGGCGTGTTCAGCGCCGACTGCACCAGGAAGGCAGGCACCGACAGGCGGCCCGAATTGACCAGCTTGCGGGCGAAGGGCTGCGTGCGCGCCAGTTCCAGTGCGGCGTTGCGGAACAGCTTGCTGACCGCGCTCTTGGGCGTGATGAAGTCGGTGGAGCGGGTGGAGTTGCGGATGTTCTCGTCGGCCGCGTAGGTGCGGTCGGCGTCGTAGCTGTCCAGCAGTGCCTCGGGCGCCTGCCCCTTCATCACCAGCGCCAGCTTCCACAACAGGTCGTCGGTGTCCTGGAAACCGGAGTTGGCGCCGCGCGCCCCGAAGGGCGAGACCTGGTGCGCCGCGTCGCCCACAAACAGCAGGCGGCCGTGGCGGAAGTTCTTCATGCGCCGGCACTGGAAGGTGTAGATGCTGGCCCACTCCAGTTCGAACTCGCGGTCGTCGCCCAGCATGGCCTTGACGCGCGGGATGATCTTCTCGGGCTTCTTCTCTTCCTCGGGGTCGGCGTCCCAGCCGAGCTGGAAGTCGATGCGCCAGACGTTGTCGCTCTGCTTGTGCAGCAGCACGCTCTGGTTGGGATGGAAGGGCGGGTCGAACCAGAACCAGCGCTCGGCCGGGAAGTCGGCCTTCATCACCACGTCGGCGATCAGGAAGCGGTCCTTGAAGACATGGCCCTCGATGTCCAGGCCCAGCTGGCGCCGCACGTTGGAGCGCGCGCCGTCGGCCACGATCAGCCAGTCGGTGTCGATCTCGAAGGCGCCGTCGGGCGTCTCGACGCTGACGCGGGCGCCCTCGCTTCCGTTGTCACCCAGCGGCTGCACGCCCACCACCTTGTATTTCCAGCGCAGGTCGGCGCCCAGTTCGGTGGCGCGGTGCACCAGCGCTTCTTCGAGGTGGTACTGCTGCAGGTTGATCATGCCGGGGCGCTTGTGGCCGGCGTCGGGCACGAGGTTGAAGCGGTAGACCTCTTCCTCGCGCAGGAAGGTGCGACCGACGTTCCAGCTCACGCCCTTGTCGACGATGGCGTCACCCACGCCCAGGCGGTCGAGGATTTCGAGCGCGCGCTTGGCGTAGCAGACGGCGCGCGAGCCGAAGGAGACGCTGTCTTCTTCGTCGAACAGCAGCACGTCCAGGCCGTGCAGCCGGGCGTCGATGGCGGCGGCGAGGCCGACCGGGCCGGCGCCGATGACGATCAGGGGTTTGCGCTGCGGCGCGCCGGCCATGAGGTCGGCGGGGGCGCGGTACGGAAAGGTGGGGTAGGTGTAGGTGCCCATCGAGGTCGGTCTCCTGCTGGGGGTGCACCGGCTTCAGGGTCGGCCGGCCGGGATTTGGTCCGGGGCGTACTGTAGCTCAGAATTTCGTATTGGTAAATACGTTTCTCTAAACGTAATTCGCAAAACCTCCCAAGAGGTTCTCGGACCTACCTCGCAGGCACGGCGGCACATGGCGCACTGCGCCGCTCATGTCCCCCGACGGCCTGCGGCCCTCTCCTCCTTTACTTCGCTCTGCAGAACGCCATGCACCGCCATGCATACACGTGCAGGCTCGCCAACGGTGGTTCGTCCACAGTCGTGCGGGCGCCAACGGCGCCGGGTGATCACGCAGCGAAGTAAAGGAGGAGGACCGGCGCAGCCGGTCCGGGGGACATGAGCGGAGTGGTCACCCGGCGCCGTTGGCGCAAAGAGGGGGAGTCCTCAACAACGCAACGTACGAAGGCAGGCCGCCGGAGAACAACAGCTCACTCGTCTTCTTCGGAAGGCGCGACCGGCTCCCGCACCACCGTCACCGGCACCGGCGAGTGGTCCACCAGGTGCTGCGTCACCGAACCCAGCAGGGCTGCCCGCAAGCCCCCGCCGGTGCCAGCGGTCATGATCACCGCCTGACAGCCATACCGCTCGATGATGTCGATCAAGGTGTTCGCCGGATCGCCCGTGGCCACTTCCTTCTCGACCTTCTGCCCCGCCGCCTCCAGCAGCGCCACCGCCGGCCGCATCAGGTCCAGCCCCGCGCCCTCGCTCACCTTTTCCAGCACCTCGGGATCGTGCGCCACCACCATCTCGTACAGCGTCGCGCTCTCCTGCACGTTCGCCACCACGAAGCGCGCCCGCAGCCCCGAATGCACCAGCCGCACCGCGTGGTGCACCGCCAGCAGCGCGTGGGAGGAACCGTCGACCGGGATCAGGATGTTCAGCATGGCGCTCGCCTCCAGCGAATGGCCCCGCCCCTTGCAGGACCTCCGGACCATGATGCCACGCGCGTGACGCGATGACCATGCCGAGTCCCGTGGCAGCCACAGGGTTGCACCGTGTGCGGAAAGTCTCGCGCTTCCGCCGGCATCCGCAACAACCTGTCAGTGCTGACAGTGATTCATGCTGGCACACCGGGCAAGATGGCGACAGCAACCGCTCCCGAACCGTCAGACCACCGTCCACCACGCCATGCGCCCCCAGACCCGAGAGCTGTTCACCGAGTCCGCCTACGGCGCCCTGCCCCAGCCGGACCCGAGGCTGGCCGCCGCACAGGCCGCCCAGCCCACCGTCGAACCGCCGACCTTCGTCGAAACCCTGGGCTTTCCCAAGGGCACGCCAGCGCTGCCCCTGGCCCTGGTGCTCGAAGACATCCGCGCCACCGCCCCCGGCACCCGCGTCAACCGCCTGCTGGCGCCCGGCACCCTCAGCCGCCTGTTCAGCCAGGAGGCCGCCGCGGCCTCCTACGCGCTCGCCATCCTGTCCATTGTCGAATCTCCCGACTTCGAGTCGATCCTGGCGCGCCTGCGCGCGTGCTGAGTTTCTGCACCTTGCCGCAGGTGCGGCTTAAGATCCCGGCATCCAACAGCCGCCGAGCCTCACGTGAACACGGACCCGCCGACCAACCTGACGCTGCAGGCCGAACCCGGCCACCTGATCCGCCGCGCGCACCAGCTCGCGGTGTCGACCTTTCACGAAACCCACGGCCGGCAGGTCACGCCGGTGCAGTACGCCGTGCTGCGCGCGCTCAAGGCCGAGCCCGGCATCGACCAGGTGACGCTGGCCGACCGGGTGGCACTGGACACCTCGACCACCGCCGACATCGCCACCCGGCTCGATGCCAAGGGCTGGATCGTGCGCGAACTGCTGCCAAGGCGCCAGCGCGCCCTGCGCCTGACCGCCGACGGCGAGTCGGTGCTGGCCGACATGCTGCCGCGCGTGCACCCGATGTACTCGCGCCTGCTGGAGCCGCTGGAGCCCCACGAACGGGACGAGTTCCTGCGCCTGCTGCGCAAGTTCGTGCACCTCAACGAACAGTCTGCCGCCCCTTCCGATCAGGGTTAACCCGGACTTGCGGGGTCTTTTTTTCCTCGCGCCCTGTTCGTACAATGCACTTCATTCAGCATACTGAATGAAGAAACCACCCACGAAGGAGACCTGCATGTTCCCCGTCAACACCTGGTACGTGGCCTGCTCGGCCGACGAGATCGACGAAAAGCCCCTGGGCCGCACCATCTGCAACCAGGCCATCGTGTTCTACCGGGCCCACGAGGGCAAGGTGGCGGCGGTGGAGGACTTCTGCCCGCACCGCGGCGCACCGCTGTCGCTGGGTTACGTGTGCGAAGGAAAACTGGTCTGCGGCTACCACGGGCTGGAGATGGGCTGCGACGGCAAGACCATCGCCATGCCGGGCCAGCGCGTGGGCGGCTTTCCGGCCATCCGCAGCTTCCCGGTGGAAGAGCGCTACGGCTTCGTCTGGGTCTGGCCGGGCGAGAAGGACAAGGCCGACCCGGCGCTGATCCCGCACATGGAATGGCACGACAACCCCGAGTGGGCCTACGGCGGCGGGCTCTACCACGTCAAGGCCGACTACCGGCTGATGATCGACAACCTGATGGACCTGACGCACGAGACCTACGTGCACGCCACCAGCATCGGCCAGCCGGAGATCGACGAGACGCCCTGCAAGACCACGGTCAATGGCGACGAGGTGGTGACCAGCCGCTTCATGAGCGACATCCCTGCGCCGCCGTTCTGGAAGGCCGCACTGCGCGCCAAGGGCCTGGCCGACGACGTGCCGGTGGACCGCTGGCAGATCTGCCGCTTCACGCCGCCCAGCCACGTGATCATCGAGGTGGGTGTGGCCCACGCCGGCCACGGCGGCTACGACGCGCCGGCCGAACACAAGGTCTACAGCCAGGTGATCGACTTCATCACGCCCGAGACCAACACCTCGATGCACTACTTCTGGGGCATGGCGCGCAAGTTCAACCCGGGCGACAAGGCGCTGACCGCGCAGATCCGCGAGGGCCAGGGCAAGATCTTCTCGGAGGACCTGGAGATGCTGGAGCGCCAGCAGAAGAACCTCAGCGCCTTCCCGGACCGCGCCCTGCTCAAGCTCAACATCGACACCGGCGGCGTGCAGTCGCGCAAGGTGATCGAGCGCGTGATCGCCGCAGAACGGGGTGCTTCATGACCGCCGCCCTGATCCGTGTGCGCGTGGCGGCCCGCCAGGACGAGGCGCTGGACATCTGCAGCCTCGACCTGGTGCCGGTGGACGGCAGCGCCCTGCCCGCCTTCAGCGCCGGGGCCCACATCGATGTGCACCTGCCCGGCGGCCTGGTGCGCCAGTACTCGCTGTGCAACACGCCCGGCGAAACCCACCGCTACCGCATCGCCGTGCTGCGCGACGCCGGCTCGCGCGGCGGCTCGGCCACGGTGCACGACCAGCTGCAGGTGGGCACGGTGCTGGACATCGGCACGCCGCGCAACCTGTTCGAACTTGCCCCTTCGGCGCCGCACCACCTGCTGCTGGCCGGCGGCATCGGCATCACGCCGCTGCTGGCCATGGCCGAGCAGCTGGCAGCACAAGGCGGCGGCTTCACGCTGCACCACGCCACGCGCTCGCGCGAGCGCACACCCTTCGTGGCGCAGCTGGCGAGCGCCCCCTACGCGGACCGAGTGCACCACCACTTCGACGACGGTCCGGCGATGCAGAAGCTGGACCTCGCCGCCACGCTGCGCAGCGCGCCGGCCGGCAGCCATCTCTACGTCTGCGGCCCCACCGGCTTCATGGAGGCGGTGCTGGCCGAAGGCCGCGCCCAGGGCTGGGACGAGGCCCGCCTGCACCGCGAGTACTTCGCGGCCGCGCCCACCGGCACGGCGGGCGACGGCGGCTTCGAGCTGGAGCTGGCGAGCAGCGGCCGCGTGATCCCGGTGGCGGCCGACCAGACCGCGCTGGCCGCGCTGCTGGCGGCCGGTCTGGACATTCCGATGTCCTGCGAGCAGGGCGTCTGCGGCACCTGCCTGACGGGGGTGAAAAGCGGCGTGCCGGACCACCGCGACCAGTACCTCACGCCCGAGGAGCGCGCGGCGAACAACCAGTTCCTGCCGTGCTGCTCGCGCGCCAGCAGCGCGCGTCTGGTGCTGGACCTCTGATCAGGCCCGGCCGGGCCGCTCGTTGAGCACGCACCAGTAGAGTTCGATCTGCTCGGCCACTTCCATGAACTTGCTGAAGCTCACCGGCTTCTCGATGTAGGAGTTCACGCCCAGGTCGTAGGCGGCGGTGAGGTCGCGGTCTTCGCGCGAGGAGGTGAGGATCACCACCGGGATGCGTCGGAAGCGCTCGTGCGCCTTGAGCTGGCGCAGCACCTCCAGCCCGTTGATCTTGGGCAGGTTGATGTCCAGCAGGATCACCGCCGGCAGCTGTTCTCCCGCGTCCCAGCGCGCCATGAAAGCCAGCGCCTCCTCGCCGTCGCGCGCCACCTGCACATGGTTGGTGAGCCGCTTCTTCGTGAATGCCCGGAGCGTCAGGTCCAGGTCCATCGGGTTGTCCTCGACCAGCAGGATCGGGGGCGGCTGCAGGGCAGTGTTCATAGCGGGAACTCCAGATAGAAGGTGGCGCCGGCGCCCGGGGCACTCTCGGCCCACACACGTCCGCCCATGCGCTGCACAGCCTTGGCCACCAGCGCCAGACCGACGCCGGTGCCCGGAAACTCTTCCGCCCGGTGCAGGCGCTGGAAGATGCCGAACATGCGATCGTGGTATTTCATGTCAAAACCCACCCCGTTGTCACGCACCCAGAGGACACGGCACCCGTTTTTCAGGCAGCTGCCGATCTCGACCACGGGCGGGCTGCTGTCCCGGCTGAACTTCAGCGCGTTGCCGATCAGGTTGCGCAGCACCACCGAAATGCCCTCGCGGTCCAGTGCCAGCGTGAAGTCCTCCAGCCCGGTCCACACCTGTGCGCCCTGGCGCTCGATGTCGGCGTGGAAACTCTCCAGGATCGATTCGACCAGCGGCCGGATCGCCACCGGCCCGGCGGCCATGTCGCGCCGTTCCATGCGCGAGTACTCCAGCAGGTCAGAAATCAATGCGCCCATCTGCTGCACCCCGTGGCGGATGCGGCGCACGAAGTGCCGGCCCTCTTCGTCGAGCTTGTCCCCGTACTCTTCCACCAGCAGCTGGCTGTAGCCGTCGATGCCGCGCAGCGGCGCCTTGAGGTCGTGCGACACGGTGTAGGAAAACGCCTCCAGCTCCTGGTTCGCCTGGCTCAGCTGCGCGGTGCGTTCGGCCACCCGCTGCTCCAGCGCCTGGTTGATGTGCCGCAGCTGCTCCTCGGCATGCACCGACTCGGTGATGTCCAGCAAGGTGCCGATGTACCGCGGCTGCAGCTTCTCGGCGCTCCGGTCGATGCGGCGCGCGGTCCGGCGCATCCAGCGCACAGGGCCGTGGGCGGGGTTGGTGCGGAACACAAAGTCCTTGGGCGGGCCACCGGCGCGGATGGTCCGCATGTCGTCCATCACCATGGGACGGTCGTCGGGGTGGATGCGGTCCAGGTACTGCGCATCCGTCGGCGGCCGGGCCGCCGGCTCCAGCCCCAGGTTGCGGAACAGCTGGGCCGAGACATTGAGCCGCTGCGTTTCCGCATCGCCGGCCCAGCTGCCCAGCAGCGACACCGTTTCGGCCTGCTCCAGCATGTCCTTGAGGTCGGTCACCACTTGCGAAGCCAGCACCCGCTCGGTGACGTCCATCGTGGTGCCGAACAGGCGCATCGGCTTCCCCTGACCGTCGCAGGACAGGCGCGCCCGTGTCTCCAGGTACCGGACCCCTGCCGGCGTCACCACGCGGTGGTCGACCACACGGGTGTCGCCGTCCTTGCCAGCGAGGTGCTCCCGCATGGTCTGCTGCATTCGCGGACGGTCGTCCGGGTGCATGCTGGCCATGAAGTTCTCCATCGAGGCCTGGTCGGCGTCCGGGTCAAAGCCCAGCAGCGGAAACAGGCCTCTCGACCAGGACACCTGACGCGACGGCAGGTCGATGCGCCAGTTGCCCATGCGCGAGAGTTCCTGCGCCTCGGCCAGCACCCGGCCCTGCTCGCGCAGCGCGGCCTCGGCCACCTTGCGCTCGGAGATGTCGCGCAGGATGGTCGACAGGTACATCAGCTGCCCGTCGGCTCCGTGGTGCGAGAGAATCATCTGCGACATCGGGATCTCGCGGCCATCCGCGCCGTACACCGCCGTCTCTCCCAGCCAGCGGCCCTGTGCGATCGCCACCGGTATGCCCTGCTCCTTCACGATCCGCACCGCCCATTCGGGGTGCACGCGACCGATCGCGTCTGCCAGCGGTGCGTCCTCAGGCAACCCGAGCACCTCGTAACCGGCGCGGTTGTAATAGAACACCTCCCCCCGAGGATTGGCCATGCTCACGATGTCCGGGGTCGCCTCCAGCACCGAGACCAGGCGGTCCCGGTCACGCTGCGCCTCGACCAGGTCGGTCTCGTCGACCACCATGCCGACGCAGCGCACGAACTGCCCGTCCTCGGGTTCGAACTCGGCCCGCACATGCAGGTGGCGCACACCGCGCACCGGGTTCAGGACGCGGCAGCGCAGGTCGCTGGGCTCACCGGTGCTGGCACCGCGCCGGACGGCCTCCCGCACCAGCGCCCGGTCTTCCGGCACCACCAGGGCATCGGCTTCCTCCAGCGTCATTTCCGGATGTGCCGGATCGGTGCCATAGATCACCAGCGCCTGCGGCGACGCCACGAAGGTGCGCCTGCGCAGGTCCATGGTCCAGCTTCCCATGTTGCCGATGCGCTGTGCCTTGAGCATCTGGTCCTGCATCTGCTGCAGCGTCTGCTCGTACCGATGGCGTTCGGTGACGTCCTGGATGGTGGCGAACAGCTGCCGGACCTGTCCGCGCTCGTCACGGACCGCGCGCACGTCAATTTCGGCGTGCACCATGCGCCCGTCCTTGCGCACGAAGCGCTTGGACATGCGGTAGCCGCTGCGCTGCCCGGCGATCAGCTCGTCGAACAGCGCCACGTTGCGCTCCAGGTCGCCCGGCGGCGTCATCTCGGCCCAGTTCTTGCGCAGGAGCTCCTCGCGCGGGTAGCCGAGGATCTCGCACAGCTGGTCGTTGACCTGCAGCCAGCGCTTGTCGGTCGGCGACGAGATCGCCATGCCCAGGAAAGGCAGCTCGTAGAACATGCGCAGCAACTCGGCCTGCTCCCGCTGGGCCTGCTGGGCCTCCTTCTGTGCGCTGATGTCCAGCAGGATGCCGCTGATCCGCACCACCTGGCCGAGTTCGTTGCGCTCGTGGCGGGTGTGGTCGTGCACCCAGGCGGTGGCACCGTCGGCCCGGAGGATCCGGTATTCCTGGTGGTACTCGTCCGGCCCGTGCTCCAGGAAGCGGTCCACCTCGGCCCCGACCCACCCGGCGTCGTCCGGGTGCAGCAGCGAGACAAACGGCACGCCCCCCGCCACCAGCGCGTGCGGGTCGTAGCCCCACTGGCGGATGTTGTCGTTGACATAGTGCACGGGCCAGCCAGGCGCCAGACGCCACTCGATCACCACCAGCGGCGAACGGTTGACCAGCTCGCTCAGGTGCAAGGCCACGGCCCGGTCGGTCTCCAGCTGGCCGGCCATGTGGTCGGTGGCGCGTCCGATCAGCGCAAGTTCATCCTCCCCGGTCAGCCCCGCGCGCGCCGAGAGGTCGCCTGCGCCCATGTGTTCCAGGGCCGTGACCAGCTTCTGGGCCCGCCGGAACCAGATCAGGTGCAGCAGCAGCGCCAGCAGGGTCGCCACACCCAGCGCGGCCAACGCCTCGACGGCCAGTTCCCGCTGCGCCTGCTGCCGGCGCTGCGCCAGAGGGACGGAGATGTCCACGAGCACTCCCAGACGGTGTCCGTCCAGCAAAGTCACCCAGCCGGTCAGCAACGAGGCCTCCCGAACCACCGAGATGTCGATCCCGGTGCGCACCGGCCCGTTGAAAAGCGCCCGCAGGCGCTCGCGCTCGTCGACCTGCGCGAGCGCCTCGTCCAGCGTCCGCCCGATGTCGGCCCGCGACAGCGAGGCCAGCACCACGTTCTGGGGACTGACGAGATAGGCGTGGTCCATGCCATCGTGCAGGCCCAGTGCGCCCACGATCCGGCGCAGCATCAGCGGGTCGGACATGCCCATGCGCACGTCGAGACGGTTCTGGTCAATGCCCAGGCGGTCCCGCAGCCGCTGGGCTTCGATCGCTTCCACTTCGGCCGTCATGCGCCCCATCTGGTGCTGGTACCGGATGCCGATCGCCAGCAGGGCCACCAGAAAGATCAGCAGGGGCACCAGCCGGCGGCCGGACATGCCCAGCAGACCATGGCGCAGCGCCGGCATCACGGCTGTGCACTTTCCAGGGCCTGCAGGCGGTCGGCCCAGCCCTCGTCCAGCAGCCGCGCCCAGTCTGGCGGTGTCCTGATCAGGCCCATCAGGCCCAGGGTGATGGCCAGACTTTCCGACTGCCGCCCCAGTGCGCGCGGCCGGCCCGACATGAGCGCCTGGCCCTCCTGATCGGTATAGAACTTCAGCCCCTTCAGCGTGGTGAGGTAGTCGGCGGGCGTGAGGTCGACACCCACCGCCAGCAGCTCGGCACTCGCCTGCGGATCGCTCTCCAGGGCACTGAGCCCGCGGCGCCAGCCGAGCACGGCCGCCTCGACCTGCGGCTGGCGCCGCGACAGCGTCTCTGCCCGGACCACCAGCACGTCCACGATGTCGCCCGGCATCTGGCGGCTGTCGAACACCGGCCGCAGTCCTTCGGCCTGCAAGGTCCCGGCCAGGGGCTCGTACGTCACCGCCGCATCGACCAGCCCGTTGCGCAGCGCGGCCAGGTGCTGCGAGGCCTCCAGGTTGCGAACCTGCACCTCGTGCGGCTGCAGGCCACCGACCTGCAGCAGGCGCTGCAGCATCAGGGCGCCCACCGTGGTCCGCTCGACGGCAATCGAGCGGCCACGCAGCCCGGCCGGGCTGCGGATGTCCGGACGCGCCATCACCACATCGGCACCGGCCGAGGTCGACAGCAGGAGCACGATGCGCAGGTCGACGCCCTCGTCGGCCAGACGCAGGGTCTCGTCCAGGGTCAGTGCGGCGCCGTCGAGCAAGCCGTTGCGCAGATGGCGCTGGGTCTCCGAGCTGGAGGCCAGTTCCACCACCTTGACCTGCGTCGCGTCCATCAGGCCCCTGTCGCGCGCCAGCACCATCGGGTCGTAGCCGACCCAGGGGTTCAAGCCCAGTTTCAGTGGCGCCTGGGGCGGCGGCTGGCAGGCGGTCAGCGCCGCCGCACCCAAAGCCAGACAGGTCAGCAGGGCCCTGCGGCTCAGGGTCCTCCCGGTTTCGCTGTCTGCGCCTGTCTGTGGTTCCTGTGGCATGCAATGGGCCGCTGGCTTCTGGTGTGGAACATTCTGTCACCGAAGCTGACAGGCCGGAACCAAGCGTGGTCAACGAAACCCGCCGGTTCCCCAAGAAAGCCTCACTCCACCGTCACGCTCTTGGCGAGGTTGCGTGGCTTGTCGACGTCGGTGCCCCGGGCCAGCGCCGTGTGGTAGGCCAGCAGTTGCAGCGGCACCACATGCAGGATGGGTGAGAGCGCGCCGTAGTGTTCGGGCATGCGGATGACGTGGATGCCTTCCCCGCTGCCGATGCGGGTGTCGGCATCGGCCAGCACGTAGAGCACGCCGCCGCGGGCCCGCACCTCCTGCATGTTGCTCTTGAGTTTCTCCAGCAGCGCGTCGTTCGGCGCCACGGTGACCACCGGCATGGCGCTGGTCACCAGGGCCAGCGGGCCGTGCTTGAGCTCGCCGGCCGGGTAGGCCTCGGCGTGGATGTAGCTGATTTCCTTGAGCTTGAGCGCGCCTTCGAGCGCGATCGGGTAGTGCAGGCCCCGGCCCAGGAACAGCGCGTTGTCCATGCGCGCGAAGTCCTCGGCCCAGCTGATGACCTGGGGCTCGAGCGCCAGCACCGCCTGCAGGGCCACCGGCAGGTGGCGCATGGCCTTGAGGTGCGCCGCCTCCTGCTCGTCCGACAGGCGCCCGCGCACCTGGGCCAGCGCCAGCGTCAGCAGGAACAGGCCGGCCAGCTGGGTGGTGAAGGCTTTGGTCGAGGCCACGCCGATCTCCACCCCGGCGCGGGTGATGTAGGCCAGGCGGCACTCGCGCACCATGGCGCTGGTGGCGACGTTGCAGATGGTCAGCGTGTGCGCCATGCCCAGGCCCTGCGCATGGCGCAGCGCGGCCAGGGTGTCGGCGGTCTCGCCGCTCTGGCTGATGGTGACCACCAGCGTCTTCGGGTCGGGCACGCTGGTGCGGTAGCGGTACTCGCTGGCCACCTCCACCTGGGTGGGGATCTGCGCGATCTCCTCCAGCCAGTACTTGGCCGCGCAGCCGCTGTAGTAGCTGGTGCCGCAGGCCAGGATCAGCACGCGGTCGATCTGCTTGAAGATGCTGTAGGCGCCGTCGCCGAACAGCTCGGGGGTGACACCGTTCACGCCTTCGAGCGTGTCGCCAATCGCACGCGGCTGCTCGAAGATCTCCTTCTGCATGTAGTGCCGATAGGGGCCGAGCTCGGCGGCTCCGCTGTGTGCCTGCACCGTCTTCACCGGGCGCTGCGCGGCGTCGAAGCTGCGCCCCTGGCCGTCGGTCACCCAGTAGCGGCCCAGCTGCAGGTCCACCAGGTCGCCCTCTTCCAGGTAGACGATCTGGTCGGTCACGCCGGCCAGGGCCATGGCGTCGCTGGCCAGGAAATGCTCCCTGCCGCCCTCGCCCACACCCAGGATCAGGGGGGAGCCGGCGCGCGCGCCCACCACGCGGTGCGGCTCGTCCTTGTGGAACACCGCCAGCGCGTAGGCGCCGTGCAGTTGCGCCACCGCCGCCTGCAGCGCCGCGAACACGTCGCCTTCGTAGAGCGAATCGATCAGGTGCGCGATGACCTCGGTGTCGGTCTGGCTCTCGAACACATAGCCCTTGGCCTGCAGGGCGGCACGCAACTCGTCGTGGTTTTCGATGATGCCGTTGTGCACCAGGGCGACGCGGCCGGCCGCACCGCTGGCACTGGTGTGCGCCGGGCCGTGACTGAAATGGGGGTGGGCGTTGTGCACCGCCGGCGCGCCGTGCGTGGCCCAGCGCGTGTGCGCAATGCCGGTGCCGCTGGCGATGTGCTCGGCCTTCACCTGCTCGACCAGTTCGGCCACCCGGGCCGTGCTGCGCGCCCGGCGCAGCCCCTCGCTGTGCACCGCCACGCCACAGGAGTCGTAGCCGCGGTACTCCAGCCGCTGCAAGCCCTGGACCAGAACGGGCACCACATCACGCCCCGAAACCCCTGCCACGATGCCGCACATATTGGTTCACTCCATTGGTTGGTATGGGGGCATGGTAGGCACGGCAAAAAGAAATAGGCATTCACATATATGCCATCCAGCGTTTGATAATTTCTTTATTTGCTGTGCTTTTGTTTTTATTTCACATACTACACATTTATGGAATCTGAATTCCTTGATGCCACCGATCTGAGGCTGCTGGAGCTGCTGCAGACCGACGCCAGCCGACACAACCAGGCCCTGGCCGCCCTGGCCCACGTGTCTCCGCCCACCAGCCTGCGGCGCATCAAGCGCCTGCGGGAAACCGGCGTGATCGAACGCGAGGTGGCGCTGCTGCACCCCGACCGCCTGGCCCCGCTGATCGGCCATGGACTGACCACGCTGGTGGAGGTGACACTGGAACGCCAGGGCGCCGAACACCTGGACGCCTTCGAGGCCCATGTGCTGCCCGACCCCGCCGTGCAACAGTGCTACCGGGTCAGCCCGGGCCCCGATTTCATGCTGGTGGTGCACACCCGTGACATGCCCGCCTACCTCGCGCTGGCACAGCGGCTGTTCACCTCCAGCGCCAACGTGCGCAACGTCAAGGCCTTTTTCAGTGTGAAGCGCGCCAAGTTCGATCCCAGGATCCCGCTGTCCGGCGGCCTCCAGCCCAGTCCGGCCGATTAGTAACAAGGGGTTATTTGCGCCCAGACCACGTAACACCCCACCTAGAATCCCTGCACCAAAAAGTTGCCATTTGCCAACAGTCAGGAGGTTGCATGTTTCCGTTGTGGACCGCGTTCTTGGTCGCCATCGCCCTGGTGGCGGGGGGTGTCTGGGTCTATCGCCGCTACTTCCGCAAGGTCTCCGGGCGCGAGGACCGCTACACCCCCGAGCGCATCCTGACGCCCGAACAGGTGGCCATGCTGGACTACCTGCGCGACACCTTCCCCGACCAGGTGGTGCTGCCCAATGTCCCGCTCCAGAACATGCTGTCGGTGCGGCGCTCGGCCGACATTCAGCGCGCCAAGGAACGGCTGAAGACCCAGAAGGTCGACTTTGTGGTCTGCGACGCCGACGGGCGCGCGGTGTTCGCGTTCGATGTCGAGCAATACCACCTCAGCGACGCCAAGGCCAAGGCCCACCAGGTCAAGATCAAGAACCGCATCCTCAAGACCGCCGGCGTGCGCTTCCTGTTCCTCAAGAACAGCATCCACCGCATGCCCACGCCCAACGACTTCCGCCGCCAGCTCGATCTGGCCGCCCTGCCCCGGCCCAAGGCCCAGGACGGCGAAAGCAACAACGGCGAAAGCGTCCGCCAGCAATTGGAGTCGAAATTCTCGGAGTTCGACACCCTGGTCTATCCCAGCACCGGCTTCAAGGAGTCCGAGGTGATGGGCCTGAGCGGCCTGATGGAGCTCGGGGAGGCCCGGACAGACCGCAAGTCTCAGCACGAGCGGCAGATCGAAGCGGTGCGCCGCCGCGCCTGATCCGGGCCGCCCGACCCGATCAACCCTTTTTCTTCGCGGGCCGCTGCCAGTTCGGAATCACCGCCTGGCGCCCGCGCGCCACGCTCAGCGCGCCCGGCGGCGTGTCGCGGGTGATGGTCGAGCCGCCCCCCACCGTCCCTCCAGCGCCGATCGTGACCGGTGCCACCAGCACGCAGTTGCTGCCCACATGCACGTCGGCTTCGATCACCGTGCGGTGCTTGTTGGCGCCGTCGTAGTTGGCAGTGATGCTGCCGGCGCCGTAGTTCACCCGTTCGCCCACGCTCGCATCGCCCAGGTAGGCCAGGTGGTTGGCCTTGGCGCCGTCGGCCAGCGTGGAGTTCTTGACCTCGACAAAGTTGCCGATGTGCACCTCGCGCCCCAGCCGGGCGCCCGGCCGCAGGCGGGCAAACGGGCCGATCAGTGCGCCTTCGCCGACCGACACGCCGGCTTTCTCGCCTTCAATGTGGGTGAACGGGTGGATCACCGCACCGGCACCGATCACCGCGTTGGCGATCACGCAATTCGCACCGATGCGCACCCCGGCGCCCAGTTCCACGCGGCCTTCAAACACGCAGTTGACGTCGATTTCCACGTCCTGTCCGCAGAGCAGTGCGCCGCGCACGTCCAGCCGCGCCGGATCGGCCAGTCGCACGCCCTGCTCCATCAGCGCCTCGGCCACGCGCCGCTGGTGCGCGCGCTCCAGCTCGGCCAGTTGCGCCGGGCTGTTGACGCCCGCCACCTGCAGCGCATCCGAGATGCGGTGCGCCTGCACGGCCACACCGTCGGCCACCGCGAACTTCACCACGTCGGTCAGGTAGTACTCGCCCTGGGCGTTCCGGTTGTCCAGGCGCGCCAGCCAGCCGCGCAGCAGCTGCGTGGGCACGGCCATGATGCCGCTGTAGATCTCGGTGATCGCGCGCTGCGCCTCGCTGGCGTCCTTGTGCTCGACGATCGCGGTCACCGAACCGTCGGCTGCGCGCACGATGCGTCCGTAACCCGTGGGGTCGGGCATGTCGAGCGTCAGCAGCGCCAGCCGCTGCCCGCCGCTGAGGTTCAGCAGCGCCTGCAGGGTTTCGGGCCGGGTCAGCGGCACGTCGCCCGAGAGCACCAGGGTCACACCGTCGTCGGGCAGCACCGGCACCGCCTGCTGCACCGCATGACCGGTGCCCAGCTGCGGCTCCTGCCGCACAAACTGCAACTTCAGCGCTTCACCCGACTCCAATGCCGGAGCGACCAGGCCGACTTCCACCTGTGCGGCGCCGTGACCGGTGATCACCACCACCGAACGCGCCGATACCCGGGCGGCCGTGTCGATCACATGCTGGGCCAGTGCACGACCGCCCAGACGATGCAACACTTTGGGCCTGCTGCTCTTCATGCGCGTGCCTTTGCCGGCCGCCATCACCACCACATCCACAGGGAACGACATGAACACCTTTCCTGAGGCCGACAAGGGCACCTCTTCGATGGCGCGGATTATCGCGCGCGCCCTGGTACTGGGCCTGCTCTCGCTCGTGCTCGTGGGCTGCAGCGCGCTGCGCCTGGCCTACAACCAGGCGCCCAGCCTGGGCTACTGGTGGATCGACGGCTATGCCGACCTGAACGAGGCGCAGACAGGCCAGCTGCGGCGCGACATCGATGCCTTCTTCGCCTGGCACCGCACAGCGGAACTGCCCGGCTACATCCAGCGCCTGCAACAGTGGCAGCAGATGGCCCAGACCGACAGCAGCGCCGACCTCGCCTGCACCCAGTTCGATGCCCTGCGCGGCGCCTACCTGCGCATGGTCGACCGCAGCCTGGAGCCGATGGCGCGGCTGGCCCTGACCCTGACACCGGCCCAACTGCAGCATCTGCAGAAGAAATACGACAAGAACAACCGGGAGTTCGAGGAAAAGTACATCCGCGTCAGCAGCGAGGAGCGGATCGACAACCTGATGGACCGCGCCCTGGACCGCTACGAACCCCTGTACGGCGACCTGAGCAATGCCCAGCTGGCCCTGCTGCGCGAGCGCATCCGCAGTTCGCCGTTCGACGCCCAGCGGGTGAACACCGAGCGCCTGCGCCGCCAGACCGATCTGATCCGCACCCTGCGCGAACTGCAGACCGAGCGCGGCGCCACCGTGGCCACCGCCACCACCGCGCTGCGCCGCTGGCACGACCGCGTGATGCAGTCGCCCCTGCCCGGCTTCGCCGCCTACAGCGACAGCCTGGTGCGCAATGCCTGCGAGCAGTTCGCCGCCCTGCACAACACCACCACGGCGGAACAGCGGCAGCACGCCGTGCGCGTGCTCAAGGACTACGAGCTCGACCTGCGTTCGCTCACCGCGCAGCACTGAAACTCAGGCCAGCAGCCAGACCACCGCCAGCGACATCAGGGTCACGGGCAGGCCGGTGACCACGTGCCGCTTCCAGTCCAGCACGATGCCCTCCCGGGCCGCAAGGTCGGCCACGATCAGATTGGCGATCGAACCCACCAGCAGCAGGTTGCCCGCAAAGGTGCTCACCAGCGCCAGCTGGGCGCCGGCCTGCTGAGGGTCGGCCCCCAGGTGCGGCAGCAGCAGCATCACCGCCGGCACGTTGGACACCAGGTTGGACAGCACCGTGCCCAGCACCAGCAGGGTGCCCGGGTCGGTCAGGTGCACACCCTGGGTGGCCAGCCAGGCGACCGCCTCGGCCGCCAGTCCGGTCTGCTCGAACGCGTGGTTGACGATGAACAGTCCGATGAAGAGCAGCAGCAGCTGCCAGTCGACCGAGCCCATCACATCCGCGGAATGGAAACGGCGGCTGAGCAGCAGCACGGCCGCCCCCACCAGCGCGGCCACGTCGCGGTGCCAGCCGGTGGCCAGGAACACCACCATCAGCACCAGCGCCACGGTCAGCCCCTTGGCCGTCTGCCAGCGGTCGAACGGCGGTTCGTCTTCGGCCCGCCCCGTGCCGCTGGCCGGCCGAACCGCCGCAGCAGCCCCCACACGCGCCCCGGGACCGTAGGCCAGCCAGAGCCAGAGCAGCGCCAGGCTGATGCCCACGGGCAGCAGGGCCTGCCGCATGTAGCCGTCGAACGGCAGGCGCAGCACGGAACCGATCAGCATGTTCTGCGGGTTGCCGATCAGCGTGGCGGCCGACCCGATGTTGGCGGCGCAGGCCAGGCCGATCAGGAACGGCAGCGGGTTGAGGCCGCGCTGCAGGCACAGGCGCGCGACCACCGGCGTCATGGCCAGGCAGACGATGTCGTTGGAAAACACCGCCGACAGCCCGCCAGCGACCACGATCAGCGCGGCCAGCAGGCCGGCCCGCGACAGCGGCAGCGCCCCCACCCGACGCGTGACCTCGGTGTAGAAGCCGCCCAGCCGCATCTGGGCCGACACCACCATGAAGGCGAACAGCAGCACGATGGTCGGCAGGTCCACCGACCGGGCCGCGTCCTCCACCGCCATGCCGGAAATCGCGATCACGGCGATGGCGCCCAGCAGCGCCACGCCGGACCGGTCCAGTTTCAGGCGCGGCAGACCGCCGAGAAACATGCCCAGATAGACGGTGGCGAAGACCAGAACCACCCCCCATTCCGAGGGCGACGAGACAAAGGAAGACAGCGCAGGCGACATGAGGAGGCTACAGATCGATACACGATTGTCGGCCCTTGTGCGGTAGCTCCCGGACCCCGAATGGGATTACCATCGTTGGCCACCGATCCGGGAGCCACACATGACAACGTTCAGAAACCTGACCTTCTCGAAATTCCTGCTGGCGAGCTTCACGGCGCTGGCGCTCACCGGCTGTCTGCCGGTGCCGATTTACGACGTCACCCCCAGCACCGCGCGGGCCGGTACCGAGCTGACCTTCGACGCGTCCGGATCGGTGGTGTCCAACATGCCCGAGGGCAATGTGGCCGTGGGCTGGTCGTGGAGCTTTGGCGACGGCAGCACCGCCAAGGGCGAAACCGTGACCCACACCTACGACAAGGCCGGCATCTACACCATCAAGCTCACCGTGACCGACAGCGCGGGCCGCGAGGCCTCCGTCGAGGACCAGCTGGAGGTAAAGGAGGCGCTGGTGATCGTGGACACGACCAGCGACACCGAGGACACCACCTCCACCTCCACCACGACCACGACGACGCAGTAGCCCTCTCACACGCAACAAAAAAGCCGCTGTGTTCACAGCGGCTTTTTTTTCGTCGGTGCGACCTCAGGCCTGCAGCGACTTCCACATCTCCATGTCGCGCTCGGCCGTCCAGATGCGCGGGTTCTTGATGCCGCTGGCCTCGTCGTAGGCGCGGCTGACGTCGAACGGCAGGCAGTGCTCGTAGATGAACACGTGGCCGAACACCGGGTCCATGCTCTGGCGGGTGTGGGCCATGGCGGCCTTGAGGTCCATCCTGGCGGCCACGGCTTCCTTGCCGGCCTGGAATAGGGTCGTGACCCAGCGCTTGGTGTAGTCCAGCGCCTTGTTCACGTTGGCGTTGCCCTTCATGGCCTCGCCGCGGCCGGGCACGATGAACTCGGCGTTCAACGCGCGCAGCGCTTCGAGCGTGGCAGGCCACTCTTCCAGCTGGGCGTCGCCGGTGTAGACGCCGGCTTCGTACTCGACCAGGTCGCCGCTGAACAGCACCTTCTCGTCTTCCACCCAGGCGATGGTGTCGCCGCGCGTGTGGCCGTGGCCCGGACTCCAGATCTGCACCACCACGCCACCCAGGTTGATCGACAGCTTGCCAGGCTTTTCGCCCTGGGTCGGGTCGCCGCCGCCGATCACCATGGTCGGCCAGGTCAGGCCCGGCACCGAGTCGGCACCGCGGAACAGGCGCGGGAAGCGCTCCATCTCGCTCTTCATGTCCTGTTCGCCACGCTCCTGGATCAGCTCCAGCGTGCCCTGACTGGCGATGATCTCGGTCGCACCTTCGGCGAAGTAGGCGCTGGCACCCAGCACGCGCACCGCGTGGTAGTGGGTCAGCAGCACGTACTTGATCGGCTTGTCGGAGACGGTGCGGATCTGCCGGATCAGGTCCTTGGCCATGGCCGGGGTGGCGGTGGCGTCGCTGACCATGATGAATTCGTCGCCAATGATGACGCCCGAGTTCGGATCGCCCTCGGCGGTGTAGGCCCAGCAGTGCGGGCTCAGCTGTTCGAACGTGGTCTTCTTGTCCTGCAGATCGGCCTGGGAGGCGAAGGCTTTGCTCATGGGGAGGTCTCCTGTGGGAATGGTCGACATCGGGCGCCGGAGCGCGAACCGAAGAATTTTACCTAATCGAAATTAATTACGGATGGGTAAATCACTAACCCCATGCATCCACAGGGTCAGCCACCCAGGCCCTGCTCCAGCACCGCCACCACCTCGTCGGCAAAGGCGGCGTAGCTCATGGGCCCGCCGGGACGCAGCCAGGTGAAGGTCCAGTTGATCATGCCGAACAGCATCATGGTCAGCGCGGTCTGGTTGGCCGGCGTCACACGACCGGGGTAGGCGCGCTTGATGAAGCGGGTGAAGGCCGCCACCACGTCGCGCTGGCGGTTGAGGATCAGCTCGCGCTGGGTGTCGCCCAGGAACTTGGTGTCGGACACCAGGGCCACATGGCGCGTGGCCGAGCTTTCGTATTCCGCCAGGAAGGACCGCACCAGCGCGTGCAGGGCCTCGCGCTCGCTGAGGTTCTGGCGCTGGGCATGGGCCTCGGCCTCGCCGATCAGCGCCAGCAGGCGCTGGGTGTAGCGGTCCAGCAGGTCGAACAGGATCGCTTCCTTGCTCTCGTAGTAGTGGTAGAGCCGCGCCTTGCTGGTGCCGCAGGCGGTGGCGATGTCGTTCATGCTCGCGGCCGGGAAGCTCTGGCGCGCGAAACACTGGGCGGCGACATCGAGGATTTCCTCGCGTTTGAGATCGTGGGTAGCGGACTTGGGGCGGGCCATATGGAGATTGTCCACCCCCGCGGGCTTGTCTACGATGCGCCCATGGCGACGAAACCCATCACCGACCCGTTTGTCCTCCACGCCTGCGAGATGCTGTCGTGCCTGGGCCCGGTCCAGGCGACGCGCATGTTCGGGGGCTACGGCCTGGCGGTGGACGGCATGAACGTGGCGATCATTGCCTGGGACACGCTGTTCCTCAAGACCAACGCCGAGACCGCGCCGCGTTTCCTGGCCGAGGGCGCCCGGGCATTCGAGTACGAGGCCCGGGGCAAGACCATGAGCCTGCACTACCACACGCCGCCCGAGGAAGCCCTCGAATCGCCGGCGCTGATGGCGCCCTGGGCGCGGCTGGCGCTGCAGGCGGCGGTGGCGGCGCGCCAGCCAGCGCCCCGCCGGGCGAAGCGCTCCTGAGCGCTTCCCGAACGGGGTCTGTCAGCGCATGCACTCCAGCGGCGACAGCACGCGACCGCGGCCGGCCACCAGGAACTCGCTGTAGCCCAGCAGGCCGCGCACCACCCGGACGAGGGCCCAGGCCGCCTGGCCGAAGGCCGTGGCCGCCTCGTGCAGCGGCGCCCGAACCTCGCGGCCGAAGCGGCTGTCCTGCGCCTGCGCGGCGCCCGACCAGTCGAAGCAGACCGGCCCGTCCGACTCGCGCCGCGACAGCGGCTCCATCACCAGCCGGGCGCCGGCGGGCACCACCATCGACTCGCCGGCCATCAGGAAGCGGTCGCCCGAGTCCTGCGGCGACGGGGCGCCCGGCTCGCCCAGGGTCACCCACACCGGGCCGCGGTGGATGCGCAGCACCGAGGTTTCCTGCGGGCGCAGGCTCATGGCGTGGCCGGGGTGCAGGCGCCAGCCGCCGGCCGGACGGAACGAGGACACAGTGGAAGCAGCAGATGAGGACATGACGGACTCCAGTGACGACAGCATGGGCGTCATCTTCTGTGCTGCAGCGCCGCACGTCCAATGAAATGGGGCTAAGCTATTGATTCCCTCATCGCATCAATCCAGTCCACCCTGTCCGCCCATGTCTCAGGCCCTCACACCCAGCCATCCGCGCACCCGGCCGATCTCGGCCGGCCACCTGCGCGCCTTTGAGGCGGTGGCCCGCCACCTCAACTTCCGCGCCGCGGCCGAGGAGCTTTCCCTCACGCAGAGCGCGGTCAGCCGGCAGATCCAGTCGCTGGAGGACGAGGTCGGCTCGGCCCTGTTCCTGCGCCACACACGCTCGGTCGAACTCACCGGCGCCGGCACCATCCTGCTGCGCGCGGCGGGTTCGGCGCTGGAGCGGATTGATGCGGCGGTGAGGCAGATCCGGCAGAGCGCCGGGCGCCGCAGCGTGGCCATCACCACCTGGGCCTCGTTCGCCTCGATGTGGCTGATTCCGCGCCTGGAGGCCTTCCAGCGCGAGCACCCGGACATCGACATCCGCATCGACGCCACCGACGCCGCGGTCGACCTGGCCACCGCCGACGTCGACATGGCGCTGCGCTACGCCGTGCCCGAAACCATCCCTGCTGGCGCGATCCGGCTGTTCGGCGAACAGCTCACGCCCGTCGCCAGCCCCTGGCTGCTGCGCGAGCACCGCATCGCCACGCTGGACGACCTGGCCAAGGTCACGCTGATCGAGGCCGGCGACGCGCACCGCACGCGCCACCTCGAATACCTGACCTGGCAGCGCTGGCTGGACCACTACGCGCCGACGCCCACCGGCAACGCGCGGGCGCGCAGCAAGGCGCGCCTGAGCCCACAGCGCTGGCTGTACTTCAACTACGCCAGCCAGATCGTGCAGGCCGCCCTCACCGGCCAGGGCGTGGCCCTGGCGCGCATGCCCCTGGTGGCCGAGAGCCTGGCCAGCGGCGACCTGGTCGAGCCGCTGCCCAGCATGCGGCTGGACTCGCCCCTGGTGTATTGGCTGGTGCTGGCGCCGCGCAGCAAGACGCGCCCCGAGGTCAAGGCCTTCTGCGACTGGCTGCTGCGCGAGGCCGAGCGAACGCGCCAGGCGATTGGCGACCTGCCCGACCCCGACACGGTGGACCATATCGACTGACCCCCAGTGGCGCCCGCCGCAGCCCGCGGCTGGTGCACACTGCGCCGCTTTGCCTCTTCGCCCATGACCTCCGCCGCCCAGCACGCCCAAGGCAATCTCCGCAGCATCGTCAACATGATGCTGGCGGTGATGTTCTTCTCGCTCATGGACGCGGTGCTCAAGACCCTCTCGGCGCACTACCCGCCGCTGCAGATGGCCTGTCTGCGCGGGCTGACCGCGCTGCCGCTGGTGCTGGCATGGATCCAGTGGCGCCGCGGCTGGGGCCGGCTGCGCAAGCTGCGCTGGTCGCTGCACATCCTGCGCGGCTGCCTGGGCATCACCATGCTCGCGCTGTTCACGCGCGGCGTGAGCGAACTGCCGCTGTCGGCCACCTACACCATCTTCTTCATCGCGCCGCTGCTGATCACCGCGCTGTCGGTGCCGGTGCTCAAGGAGCGTGTGCCCAAAGCGCACTGGTGGGCCATCGGCGTCGGCTTCATCGGCGTGCTGCTGGCGATCCGGCCCAGCGGCGGCGACCTGCAGGCCGGCTTTGCCACGCCCGGCGGTCTGGCCGTGATGACGGCGGCCCTGTGCTACGCCGTGGCCGCTGTCGCGGGTCGTCTGCTCAGCCGCACCGACAGCACCGAGTCGCTGATCCTGACCATGATGATCTTCATGAGCGTCGGCGGCGGCCTGCTGGCCTGGTCCCAGTGGAAGCCGGTGCAGATGGACCACGCCGCGCTGCTGCTGGCGCTGGCGGTCACTGGCTTTCTGGGCCAGCTCACCATCAACGAGGCCTTCCGCAGCGGGCAGGCCAGCGCCGTGGCGCCGTTCGAATACACCGCCCTGGCCTGGGGCGTGGCGCTGGACTGGCTGATCTGGCAGACCCTGCCCGAGGCCCACACCTGGTTCGGCGCCGCCATCATCATCGGCAGCGGGCTCTACCTCGTGCGGCGCGAGAAGCGCATCAGCGAGGTGCACGCCAACGCAGAACACCCCTGAGCCGGGAGCCTGGCGCGGGGCCTCAGCCGAAACGTTCGCGGGTCCAGCCGCTGACCAGCGCCACGCCCTGCTGCAGCTGCTCCGGCTGGCCCTGGAAGTAGTGGTTGGCGCCTGCGATCACCCGCATCTGCTTGTCGGCGCTGCCGGCGGCCGCGAACATGATCCCGATGTCGGGCTGCGGCACGGCGTCGTCGGCGCCGTGTTCGATGGCCAGCAAGGGCACCGTGACCCGCCGCGCACAGGCCTCGCCATCGGCGCGCGAGTCGTCGATGGACCACTGCGACAGCCAGGCGCGCAGCGTCGAGAAACGCGCCATGCCCACCGGCCCGGTGTTCACCGTCTCGGGCACCCCGAGGTAACAACGCCCCACCGGGCGCCCGTTGGGGTCGATGGCCCCGTCAAGAAAGCGCGGATCGGCCAGCGTGCGGTGGGTGACGAAGCCACGCTCCAGTTCGGCGCCGCCGCGGCGCTTCAATTCCGCCAGCGTCTCTTTCACGCGCTGGGTGATGCGCCTCATGCGCGCCAGCTGCGCCGCGCGGTACGCCGCCAGCCAGTCGGCCGGGTACGGCGGCTTCACCGGCAGGTCGGGCGAATAGAGGTCCAGCGCCGGATCGCGCCGGTCCGGGTCGGCCTCATCCAACACGGACGGGTCGATCCAGTCGCGCAGGCACTGGGCGCGCGAGCGGTGAGCCGCCTCCAGCACCACCGCGTCGGCCGGGATCAGCCCGGCGCCCACCAGGTCGACCGGGTCGCCCGCGGGCGTGTGCGTGATCGTCGGCTGCTCGGCCTGCGACTGGTAGAACAGCGCCAGAGAGCCGCCGCCCGACCAGCCCATCAGCACCACGCGACGGAAGCCCAGCACCTCTTTCGCATGGCGCACGCAGGCGCCCATGTCCAGCAGCACCTTCTCCATGATCAGCGCGGTGTCGTTCTTCGCGTAGCGGCTGCCCATGCACAGCACCGGGTGGCCGGCCGCGGCCAGCGCGGGCGGCAGCGGCAGCAGCTGCAGCGTCGAGCTGGGGTGCATCATCAGGAACACCACCTCGCGCGAAGCGCCAGGCGCGCTGATCAGCAGCCCTTCAAGGTTGACCGCCCCCTGGCTGCCCGAAAAGCCGTAGGTTTCGGTGAAGGCGCTGGTTTCGCGGTAGGCGATGTGCACCCACTGGTGCTGCAGGCCGCTCACGGCCGTCAGCCCTTG
This sequence comes from Hydrogenophaga pseudoflava NBRC 102511, assembly GCF_001592285.1. Classification (GTDB taxonomy): domain Bacteria; phylum Pseudomonadota; class Gammaproteobacteria; order Burkholderiales; family Burkholderiaceae_C; genus Hydrogenophaga; species Hydrogenophaga pseudoflava. The sequence goes on from NZ_BCWQ01000007.1 coordinate 81,684, forward strand.
AGCGGCCACATCACGCCAGTGTCCGCCAGGATCGCGTCCAGCGGCACGTCGTGGGTCTCGGGCTCCAGGTCCGGCAGGTAGGCGAAGTCGTAGCCCAGGCCGACGGTGAAGGGCTTGGGCCGCAGCGAGGCCAGGGTGCGGTCGTAGAAACCGCCGCCGTAGCCCAGCCGGTAGCCGCCCGGCCCGAACCCCACGCAGGGCACGAAAATCAGCGTCGGTTCGATGATCTCGGTGTCCTTGGGCTTGGGAATGCCGAAGGCGTCTTCCTCCATCGGGCAGCCGGGGTACCAGCTGTAGAAGGTGAGCGTCTTGTCGACCTTGTTGACCACCGGCAGTCCGATGCGGCGGTGCCGCGCCGCGCTCTGCGCGTCTTCCTCCAGGCCGGCCTCCTGCCAGCGGAACAGCGCCGGCAGCGGGTCGAACTCACCCTTGATCGGCCAGTAGGCGCCGATCACGGTGTCGGGGCGGTGGATCAGCCAGACCCGCATCACGCGCTGCAGCAGATCGTTGCGCCAGGCGCGATCCGCGAGATTCTGCCGCTTGTCGATCAGCTGCTTGCGCCAGGCGGTTTTGGGGCCTTGCGAGGCCGGGTCTTTCGCGGAGCTGGAGGGCTTGTTGTCCATAATCGACGCATGAGATTGATGCGCGTGAAACAGGGGCTGTTGCCCATTATGGCCGCGCTGCTGATGCAGGGACCGGTCCTGGCCCAGACCAGCGCGGACGCTGCCCTGCTGGAGATGCGCGACGCCTTCCGGCGCAATGCCACCCCCACCCTGACCGCCCTGCTGTGGCGGGTGCAAGGCCACGTGCTCGAACCGGTGGCGGTGTATTGGGAGGCCAGGGCCCGCCTGGAATCGGCACCGGCCGCGGAGATCCGCGCCGCCATGGACCGCATGGCCGGCAGCTACTGGGAAGACCGGCTGCGCAACGACTGGCTGCTGCAGCTGGGCAAGCAGCGCGACTGGGCCACCTTCGAGGCCGAGCTGCCGCGTTACCGCATGAACGACGACCGCCAGGTGCAGTGCTACGCGCTGATGCTGGACGCCGCGGCCCGCCGCAAGCCGTCGGAAGAGGCCGCGCAGGAGGTGGCCCGCCTCTGGCATGCGCAGCGCGAGGCCGACGACGCCTGCGCCACCGCGGCCAAGGCCTTCCTGGACAGCGGCCACCTGCGGCCCGAGGCCGCCTGGCAGCGGGCACGCCTGGCCATGGAAGCCGGCCGCACGGCGGCCGCGGTGCAGGCGGTGAACCTGCTCAACCCCGACTGGGTGCCGATGGTGCATGCCATCGCCAACGACCCCGCGCGTTACCTCGACGAAAAGTTCACCGCCATCCGGCCGCGCACCAAGGAACTGGTGACGCTGGCCCTCATCCGGCTGGCCAGCCAGGACGTGGCTGCCGCCGCGCGCGAGATGGACCTCACCCGCTGGAAGGCGCAGCTCACCACCGAGGAGCGCAGCTGGGTCTGGGGCGTGATCGGCAAGCGCATGGCCCAGTCGCTGCAGGGCGATGCGCTGGCGGCGTTTGCCAACGGGAACGACCGCCATATGGCGCCCGACCACCTGGCCTGGAAAGCCCGCGCCGGGCTGCGCGCGGGCACCTGGGGCCATGTGCGGGACGCCATCGCCGCCATGGACGAGGCGCAGCGCCAGGAGCCGGTCTGGGTCTACTGGCGCGCCCGCGCGATGCAGGCCCTGCGCGAGCCCGATGCGCTGACGGCCCAGATCGTCGCCAGCGGCCTCTACCGCTCGATCGCCTCGCACCAGGGCTTCTACGAGCTGCTCGCACTGGAAGAACTGGGCCTCAGCGTGACCACGCCGCCACCGCCTGCACCGCCCACCCCGCAGGAGATGGCGTCCATCCAGACCCACCCGGGGCTGCAGCGTGCGCTGGCCGCCATCCGGCTGGGCCTGCGCAGCGAAGGCGTGCGCGAGTGGAACTACACCACCAACCTGCACACGCGCGGCGGCATGGGCGACCGCGAGCTGCTGGCCGCCGCCGCACTGGCCTGCCAGCACGAGCTCTGGGACCGCTGCATCAACACCAGCGAGCGCACCCGCAGCCTGCAGGACCAGGCCCAGCGCTTCCCGATGCCGTTCCGCACGCAGGTGCTGCGGCGCACGGCCGAGATCGGGCTGGACCCGGCCTATGTCTACGGCCTGATCCGCCAGGAGAGCCGCTTCGTCACGGACGCACGCTCGGGCGTGGGCGCCTCGGGCCTGATGCAGGTGATGCCGGCCACGGCCCGCTGGACCGCCCGCAAGATCGGCCTGACCGACTTCCAGTCGCACCAGATCACCGACCGCGACACCAACATCCTGATCGGCACCGCCTACCTCAAGCTGGCGCTGGACGACCTGGACGGCTCGATGCCGCTGGCCGCAGCCGCCTACAACGCAGGGCCGGCCCGCGCCCGCGCCTGGCGCCAGGGTCCGGTGCTGGCCGGAGAGGTCTGGGCCGAGAACATCCCGTTTGAAGAAACCCGCGACTACGTGAAGAAGGTGCTGGCCAACACCACGCACTACGCGAGCCTGATCACCGGGCAGCCGCAGTCGCTGCGCGCCCGGCTCGGGGTCGTCGGCCCCCCCGCCCGCCCGGACGGCTACAACCGGGAGCTGCCATGAAGCGGGTGCTGGTTCTGGGCGGCACCGGGTTCGTCGGGCGCCACCTGTGCGAGAAGCTGCAGCGCGCGGGCTGGCAGACCACCGTGCCGACCCGCCGCGCGGCCAACGCATCGGCCGTGCAGCACCTGCCGCGGCTGACGGTGGTCGAGGCGTCGGTGCACGACGAGGCCACGCTGACCCGGCTGCTGGCGGGCCACGATGCGGTGGTCAACCTCGTGGCCATCCTGCACGGCAACGAGGCCGCCTTCGAGCGGGCACATGTGCAGCTGCCCGCCACCCTGGCCCGCGCCTGCGAGGCCAGCGGTGTGCGCCGGCTGGTGCATGTGAGCGCGCTGGGAGCCCAGCTGGACGGGCCCTCGATGTACCAGCGCAGCAAGGCCCGCGGCGAAGAGTTGCTGCGGTCCGCCGGACTGGCGCTGAGCATCCTGCGGCCCAGCGTGATCTTTGGTGATGGCGACCGTTTTCTGAACCTGTTCGCGCGGCTGCAGTCGGTGTTCCCGGTGATGCCGCTGGCCGGCGCCGGCACGCGCTTCCAGCCGGTCTGGGTGGAGGACGTGGCCGACGCGGTGCTCGCCTGCCTGCGCGACACCGGCCTGCCCCGCAGCAGCATAGGCCAGACCTTCGAATGCGCCGGACCCGAGGTGCTCACGCTCGGCGAACTGGTCCGGCTGGCGGGACGGCTGGGCAGCCGCGAGCGCCCGGTGCTGCCGCTGCCCACCGCCATCGGGCGCCTGCAGGCCCTGGCGATGGAGTGTCTGCCGGGCGAGCCGCTGATGAGCCGCGACAACCTTGATGCGATGGCGGTCGACAACGTCGCCACCAGCCAGTGGCCCGGCCTGTCCTCGCTGGGCATCGTGCCGCAGTCGGTGCACACGGTGGCGCCGCTGTACCTCGGCCCGCAGGCTGGTCGCGGCCACCTGACCAGCTACCGGAAGCCCCGGTAGCCGTCGCGGCGCCTCAGTACCGTCGGCTGTACTGCAGGCCGAAGCCGTTCTGGCTCATGCCGATGGAGGTCGGGGCCGGCGCTGAACCGCTCACGGTGTTCTTGCGGCCGTGCCAGGCGGCGAAGGTCAGCTCGTCCTTGTCCGACAGGCTGTAGGTCGCCCCCAGAGTGATGTGCGACTTGATGACGCCCGGCGCCAGCGTGTTGAGGAACACATCGGGCGAAGTCACGGGGTTGGTGCCCTGGTTGTAGCCGGCGCGCAGCGTCCACTGCGGGTTCAGCTGCCACTGCACACCCAGCTTCACCACCTCCACATCCCTCCAGCCGAAGCCCGGGCCATTGCTGGCGCCGAAGCCGTTGCCGAAGTTCGCCAGACTGGCGTTGCCGATGGCCTTCACGCCGCTGTAGTTGATGCGCGAGTAGTCCAGCGCCACCTGCACCGCGGGACTGACCTGGAACGCCACACCCAGCGCGTAGTTCTCGGGAATGTCGAAGTCGCCGCGCTCGGCGAACAGGCGCTCGTACTTCTTGAACCGGCCCATGGCGATCTTGGGTGAGTAGGACGCGCCGATGGTGACCGCGTCGCCGAGTTTGCCCATGTAGCCCAGGCGCAGGCCGACGCCGGTGCTGTCGTCGGTGCCGGGGTTGTTGATGCCGAAGGCCTGCAGGCCCTGGGCCTTGAAGCGCTGGTACACCAGCAGCGGCGACACACCCAGTGCGTGACCGGGGGCCACTTCGTACGACACCGTGGGCGCCACGATCAGCTGCATCAGGTCCACGCCCAGCTTGCCGGTGCCGCAGCTGGTCGGGCTGCTGCACATGAAGTTGCTGTTGCCCGGGAACACCGCCGGGTATTCGGTGTTCATGCCGCCGTTGCCATAGACCGTCAGACCCGCCGACAACTTGCCCGAGAGCCGGGTGGTGAACCCCAGTTCCGGGATCAGGAAGCTGTCCTTGCCACTCTTGACCTCCATCGCCCCCATCGGGGTGCTCACGGTGGCGCTGCGCCTGGGCATGAACACCTCGGCCCCGAGGTCCCAGCGGTTGCCCGCATAGGACACCGAGGCCGGGTTGTTCACGCCGCCGAAGGCGTCGTGCGACTGGGCCACGGCGGTGCCGCCCATGCCCTTGGCCTTGAGGCCGAAACCATGGGGGAAGTAGCCGTTGGTGGCCTGGGCGGGTGGCAGGGCGGTGCCCAGCGCGAGCAGGGTGGCGCCTCGCAAGACGTGCATGCGAACGTTCATGGGTTGTCTCCGTTGTGGTCGTGGGGGGATGGGAACGCGGCGGGGCAGGCGCTCAGAACTCGCCCTTGGAGGCGCGTTCCATCATCTGCCAGATGGTCTCGCGCACCGCCCAGGCTTCTTCCTTGAGCGGCGAGGGCAGCTTGCGGCCCATCTTGACCATCATGTCCATGTTGAGCGTGTACAGCCACAGGCTGCCGTCGTCGTGCTCCACCACGCTGATGCGGCAGGGCAGGTAGGCCGCCATGTGCGGGCTGAAGTCCACCATCTTGCGGGCGGTGGCCGGGCTGCAGTAGGAGTACACGGTCAGCAGCTTCTCTTTCTTGCCCGAGCGGGCTTCGAGTTCCTTGGACAGCGGCAGCACGCCGACGTCGCGCATGTTGCGCTCCACCGCCACCAGCTTGAGGATTTCTTCGACGTCCTTGGCCGTCACCCCCGGTTTGACCTTGCGCTCCCAGGTGGTGGCGACGGCGATGTCCCCGTTGCCCTCGACCCAGCGGTCCCACATGCGGGAGGCCTCGCCACCGGCGCCGTCCTCGAGCTTGCCGATGGTCGAGACCGTGCCGCAGCCGGTGGTCAGAAGCGCGGTGGCCAGCAAGGCCGATGCAACAGAGATTCGTGTCCAGATGCGCATGGAAATGTCCTCGAAGGGCGAATGGATGAGAGGTGTGGACGGGGCGCCGACCTGACATTTGTCAAAGCCACCGACGAACCACACCGTATCCGTGCATTCGAATATCGCCATCGGCGATTACCCTAGGGGGTAGGGTAATCATGACGCCCTCCTCATGGCATCGCGCCGGTCAGCACCCGTGCCCGGGGTTTTTTGGCACACTCCCCCGGTCCCATCCAACAGAGACACACCATGGCCAGCACCCCCGTCAAAACCAAGCCGATGCCTTCCACCGACGCCGCAGCCGCCGCCTTCCGTTCGGAACACCAGCGCGACGTGGTCAACCGTCTCAAGCGCATTGAAGGCCAGGTGCGCGGGCTGATCGACATGGTCGAAAGCGGCCGCTCCTGCGAAGACGTGGCCCAGCAGATGTCGGCCGCACGCAAGGCCATGGACAAGGCCTTCTACCGCATGATGGCCTGCTCGGTGATGGAGGCCGTCGCGGTGTCGGACTCGGAAGAGCAGACGATCCGCGAGGTCGAGCGCTCAACCCGCATCCTCGAAAAATACGCCTGAACCGCACACCGGCAGGCGGCGAATCAATCGGCCGCCTCTTTGTCATCAATGGCCCGCGGCCAGAGCCCTACCATGCGGGCTCTCAACCGGAGGAACCCATGGCATTGCAGCTCTACATCGGCAACAAGAACTACTCGTCCTGGTCCATGCGCCCCTGGGTGCTGCTGACCGGAGCCGGCATTCCCTTTGAGGAAAAGATGGTGCGCTTCGACTCGTTCGATGCGCAATCGGCGTTCAAGTCGGTGGTCGCGGCCATCAACCCGGTGGGCAAGGTGCCGGTGCTGGTGGACGATGGCTTCGCGGTCTGGGACACGCTGGCCATCGCCGAGTACCTGGCCGAGCGTTTCCCCGACAAGCAGCTCTGGCCAGCCGACGCCAGGGCGCGCGCCCGGGCCCGCAGCGTCTGCGCCGAGATGCACAGCGGCTTCACCGCCCTGCGCAGCCACTGCTCGATGAACATCGAGGCCTCGCTGCCCGAGGTGGGGCGCATCCTCTGGCGCGACCAGGCCGGCGTGCGCGCCGACATGGCGCGGCTCGAAGCCATGTGGACCGGCCTGCTGGCCGAACACGGCGGGCCCATGCTGTTCGGCGACTTCGGCATCGCCGACGCCTACTTCGCCCCGGTGTGCTCGCGCATTCGCACCTACGCCCTGCCCGTCAGCCCGACGGTGGCGGCGTATGTGGACCGCGTGCACCAGCTGTCGGCGGTGCAGGCCTGGGTCCAGCAGGCCCTGGCCGAACACGACTTCATCGACTTCGACGAGCCCTACCGCAGCCGGCCCTGATGCCGGCCGCCGCGACCACAGGACGGACCCCATGCAGGTCGCCGTTCACATCGTCAACGCCTTCCCCGACGCCCCCGGCGGCGGCAACCCCGCCGGCGTGGTGCTGGATGCCGACGCGCTGACCCCGGCCCAGAAGCTGTCGATTGCCCGGCAGGTGGGCCTGTCCGAGACCGCGTTCGTCTCGGCGTCGCAGAAGGCCACCCTCCGGCTGGAGTTCTTCACGCCGGCGCGCCAGATCGCCCACTGCGGGCACGCGACCATCGCCACCTTCTCCCTCCTGAGGCAACAGGGTGTGCTCGGGAACGGCCGCTTCTCGAAGGAGACGGTGGACGGCCCCCGCGACATCCTGCTGGACGGCGACATGGCCTTCATGGAGCAGACCGCACCAGCCTACAGACGCATCGACCCCGCGTCGGACCTGGGCGCCCGGATTGCGTCGTCCATTGGCCTTCCGCCAGGACGTCTGGCAGCCGAGGTGGACCCGCATGTGGTCAGCACAGGCAACGCCTTTCTGCTGATCGCCCTGCCGGACGCGCAGGCCCTGGCCGAGCTCCGCCCCCGACAGGACCTGGTGCACGCGATCAGCGAGGAGCTGGACGTGATCGGGGTCTACGCGTTCACCACGAAGACGCAGCGCCCCGGCCGCCATGCCGGCGCCCGCATGTTTGCGCCCCGGTTCGGCATTCCCGAGGAGTCGGGCACGGGCATGGCGGCGGGTCCGCTGGCCTGCCTGCTGCACGACGTGCTGGGCGTGCAGGACCGGGAGCTGCTCATTGAGCAGGGCTGGCTGATGCAGGCCCCGTCGCCAAGCCTGATCCGGGTGGTCCTGGAACTGGAAGACGGGCGCATCACCCGCCTGATGGCCGGTGGCACCGGCCACATCAGCCGGTCGATGGTGCTGGAGGCCTGACCGCACACGTGGCAGGGTGCAGGCCCCGGCCTACACTCGCCGGATGGACATCTACCTGGTGGGCGGCGCGGTGCGCGACGCCCTGCTCGCCCGTGACACCACCGCCGCCGCCCACGTGGACCGCGACTGGGTGGTCGTCGGGGCCACACCCGAGGCCATGGCCGACAGCGGCTTCCTGCCGGTGGGCAAGGACTTCCCGGTCTTCCTGCACCCGCAGACGCGCGAGGAGTACGCGCTGGCCCGCACCGAGCGCAAGACTGCGCCGGGCTACCACGGCTTCGCCTTCCACACCGACCCCGGCGTGACGCTGGAAGAGGACCTGGCGCGGCGCGACCTGACGATCAACGCCATGGCGGTGGCCCAGGCCGAGGCCGACGACCCGGCCCGCGCCGCGCTGATCGACCCCTACGGCGGCCGGAGCGACCTGGAGAACCGGGTGCTGAGGCATGTCACCGGCGCCTTCGCCGAAGACCCGGTGCGCATCCTGCGGCTGGCGCGTTTCGCCGCCCGCTTCCCCGACTTCACTGTCGCGCCCGACACCCAGGCGCTGATGGCGCACATGGTCGGGCACGGCGAGGTCGACCACCTGGTGCCCGAGCGCGTCTGGCAGGAGCTCTCGCGCGGCCTGATGGAGCAGCGGCCCAGCCGCATGTTCGAGGTGCTGCGCAGCTGCGGTGCGCTGGCCCGGCTGCTGCCCGAGGTGGACCGGCTCTGGGGCGTGCCGCAGCGCGCGGAATACCACCCCGAGGTGGACACGGGTGTGCACCTGATGATGGTGCTGGACATGAGCGCGCGCCTGGGCGCCAGCCTGCCGGTGCGCTTCGCCTGCCTGTGCCACGACCTGGGCAAGGGCACCACGCCGGCCGATGTGCTGCCGCGGCACATCGGCCATGAAGAGCGCAGCGCACGCCTGCTCAAGGGGGTGTGCGAGCGCTGGCGCGTACCGCGCGAATGCCGCGAGCTGGCCGACGTGGTGGCCCGGGAGCACGGCAACATCCACCGCAGCGAGGGCCTGGGCGCGGCGGCGCTGCTGCGGCTGCTGGAGCGCTGCGACGCGATCCGCCGCCCGGAGCGCTTCGACGAGGTGCTGCTGGCCTGCGAGTGCGACGCCCGGGGGCGCCTGGGCTTCGGGGAACAGGCCTATCCCCAGCGCGAACGGCTGCTCGGCGCGCTGCGCGCGGCGCAGACAGTCGACAGCGGGGTCATTGCGCGCCAGGTGATGCAGCAGCTCGGGCGATCGCGCGAGAATGCCTCCGAACCGCCCGCGGCCGATGCCGGCCCGCGCATCGCCCAGGCCCTGCATGCCGCCCGCGCGGCCGCCGTGGCCCTGACGCTGAAAGCGGAGAGCCCGACCTAGGAGACGGCCATGGCCCAGCACAACCCGTTCAACCCCACCCTGGCCGACGGCATCCGCCGCCACGGGTTCCGCAAGTGGTATGAACGGGAGCTGCTCTCCAGCCACGCCCACATGGCGCTGGCGCTGCTGGCCTCGGTGGCCCTGATCGCCAGTTTCGAGGCCTTCCAGGGCGGCAGCTGGAACGAGAAGCTGCTCAACACGGGCTTCGTGCTGGCCTGTGCGGTGATCGCGCTGTGGGCGCTGCGCCGCTACCTCTACCTGCTGATGCACGCCGAAGAAATGGCCAACCAGGCCAACTGCGGTCAGTGCAAGGCCTACGGCCTGCTGCTGGTGCCCGACGACGCCCGCAACGATGCGCGGCGGCTGGTGCCGGTGTGCTGCAAACGCTGCGGCTTCCGCTGGGACATGCAGGACGGCTGAGCCGCTCGCCGGATAATCGGATGCATGGCCCATTTGCTGATTGTTGAAGACGACGAACTGCTGCGCGACGGCCTGAGCGCCCAGCTCATGCAGGCCGGCCACCGCATCGACACCGCGGTCGATGGCGAGCAGGCGCTCAGCCGCCTGGACACCGAGGCCTACGAAGGCGTGGTGCTCGACCTGGGCCTGCCCAGGGTCGACGGCCTGACCGTGCTGCGCCGCCTGCGCCAGCGCCTGCCCGCGCTGCCGGTGCTGATCCTGACGGCGCGCGACGGCATCGAGGACCGGGTCGAGGGCCTGAACGCCGGCGCCGACGACTACCTCACCAAGCCCTTCAACCGCGACGAGCTGCTGGCGCGCCTGCAGTCCATGCTGCGCCGCGCCAGCCTGCCGGCCTTCGGCCCCAGCCCGCAGGTGCCGGCCCCGCCGCCCGCGCCGGGCACACTGCGGCTGGACCCCGTGCTGCCGCGCGCCTGGCTGGGCAACGAGGTGATCGACCTGACCCAGCGCGAGTGGTCGCTGCTGGACCTGCTGGTGCGCCACAGTGGCCAGGTGGTGAGCCGCGAGGACGTGCTGGCCGCCTGGCAGTCCGACCCGGGCGAAGGCGGCGTCGCCTCCAACGCGCTGGAGGTCTACGTGCACCGCCTGCGCCGCAAGCTCGCCGGCTCGACGCTGAACATCCGCAACATCCGCGGCCTCGGGTACCTGCTGGAAAACACCGGCGCGCCATGACGGGCGCGACCACCACCCGGCTCTCGCTGCGGCGCCAGCTGCTGCTGTGGCTGCTGTTGCCGCAGCTGGTGCTCTGGGCCGGCGGTGGTCTGCTGGCCTACCGCATCGCACTGTCCTACGCCGAAAAGGCCATCGACCAGTCGCTGACCCAGTCGGTGCGGGCACTGGCGCGCCAGGTCAAGCCCATCGGCTCGGGCCTGCTGATCGACTTTCCGCGCGCGGCGCAGGACGTGCTGGAACAGGACCCCAAGGACCGCATCAGCTACATGGTGTCCTCGCCACCGGGCCAGTTCCTGCTGGGCAACCAGACCCTGCCGCAGCCGGAAGAGGGCATGGTGGGCACCGAAGGTCCCCTGCTCTACGCCGCCGAAATCGACGGCAAGCCGCTGCGCATCGTGGCGCTGGACGTGAACTACGGCGAGGTCAATGCGCCGCAGACCCTGCGCGTGCAGGTGGGCAAAAGCCTGGCGGTGCAGCAGCGCATCGCGCGCGAGCTGATCGCCGACATGCTGGCGCCCCTGCTGGCGGCTGGCGTGCTGCTGAGCCTGGCGGTGTACGGCGGCATCCAGCGCGGCCTGGCGCCGCTGACGCGGCTGACGGCCCAGCTGGAGAACCGCTCGGTCAACGCGCTCTCGCCCATCGGCATGACGCAGGCGCCCAACGAGGTGCATGCGCTGGTGCAAGCCATCAACGGCCTGCTGGACGAGGTGGCGCGCAACGTGAACCAGGAGAAGCGCTTCATCAACGACGCCGCGCACCAGCTGCGCACACCGCTGGCCGGGCTGATCAGCCAGGTTGAGCTGGCGCAGCGCGAGAACAGCGACCCGGTGCTGGGCGCGCGCCTGACCAAGGTGCGCACCGGCGCCGAGCGCAGTGCCCACCTGGTGCACCAGCTGCTGACCCTGGCGCGCACCGAGACCACCGCGCGGCGCGAGCCGCTGGACCTGGCGGCCCTGGCGCGCGACGTGGCGCGCGAATGGACGCCGCGCGCGGTGGCCGCCGGCGTCGACCTGGGCTTCGAAGGCGAGGAGCACCGCATGGTGCAGGGCGACGCGCTGCAACTGCGCGAGGCCATGGCCAACCTGATCGACAACGCCCTGCGTTACACGCCGCGCGGCAGCGCGGTGACGCTCAAGGTCGAGGCCGACGGCGAGCGCACGCGGCTGCTGGTGGAGGACAACGGCCCCGGCCTGTCCGAGGCCGACATGGCCCATGTGTTCCAGCGCTTCTGGCGCGCCAGCGAGCTGCCGGGCGGCTGCGGCCTGGGCCTGGCCATCGTGCAGGAGATCGCCCGCCGCCACGGCGGCGAGGCGACGGCTGAAAACATGCAGCCCCATGGGCTGCGGGTGGTTCTGCGACTGACCTGATCCGTCAGCCGACGAACAGCGAGGTCGAGTCCATCGCCGTGATGCGCGCGCCGCTGGCCTTGTCGAACCAGTTGTTGTGGCGCCCGCTCACCGTCATGCCCACGTTGTCGCCCACCGCCACCTTGGTGTTGGCCGCCTCGCGCACGGTGATCAGCCCCACGGCCGTCTTCACCACGATGTAGGTGTCGGCACCGGTCGGCTCCACCAGCACCACCTCGCCGCGCCAGCCGGCGTCGGCATTCAGGTGGATGTGCTCGGGCCGCTGGCCCAGCGTCGCCTCCGGGCCGTCCGGGCAGGGAAGATCCAGCGCGCCGCCTTCGAACACGAAGCGACCGCCCTCACCGGCGCGTTCGACGCGGCCGTTGATGAAGTTCATGGTCGGCGAGCCGATGAAGCCGCCCACATAGGTGTTGGCCGGGCGGCGGTAGATCTCGTCGGGCGTGCCGATCTGCTGCAGGATGCCGTCCTTCATCACCGCGATGCGGCTGCCCAGGGTCATGGCCTCGATCTGGTCGTGCGTCACGTAGACCGTGGTGATGCCGCTGTGCTGGTGCAGGCGCTTGATCTCGGCGCGCATTTCCACGCGCAGCTTGGCGTCCAGGTTGGACAGCGGCTCGTCGAACAGGAACAGCTGCGGGTCGCGCGCCAGGGCGCGGCCCATGGCCACGCGCTGGCGCTGGCCACCCGAGAGCTGGGCCGGCCGGCGGTCCAGCAGGTGCTGGATCTGCAGGATGGCCGCCACTTCCTGGATGCGCTTCTCGCGCTCGGCCTTGGGCACCTTGCGCATTTCCAGCGCGAAGCCGATGTTGTCGGCCACGCTCATGGTCGGGTAGAGCGCATAGCTCTGGAACACCATGGCGATGTCGCGCTGCGCCGGCGGCATGCCGATCACGTTCTTGCCGCCGATGTGCAGCTCGCCTTCGGTGGGCTCTTCGAGGCCGGCAATGATGTTGAGCAGCGTGGACTTGCCGCAGCCCGAGGGGCCGACCAGGATGAGGAACTCGCCCGGTGCGACGTCGATGTCGATGCGCTTGAGCACCTCGACCGCCTTGTCGCCCTTGCCGAAAGCCTTGCGGATGCCCTTGATGTGGAGTGGAGAAGCCATGTGTTTCAACCTTTGACGGCGCCGGCCGTCAGACCCTTTACGAAGTACTGGCCCGCGAGGACGTAGACCAGCATGGTGGGCAGGCCGGCGATGATCGCCGCGGCCATGTCCACGTTGTAGTTCTTGACGCTGCTGGTGGTGTTGGCCATGTTGTTCAGGCCCACGGTCACCGGCTTGCTGTCGGCGCCGCTGAAGGCCACGCCGAACAGGAAGTCGTTCCAGATGTTGGTGAACTGCCAGATCAGCGTCACCATCATGATGGGCGTGGACATCGGCAGCACGATGCGCCAGAAGATGCGCCAGAAGCCCGCGCCGTCGATGCGCGCGGCGTTCACCAGTTCGCGCGGCACCGCCGTGTAGTAGTTGCGGAAGAACAGCGTGGTGCCGGCCATGCCGGCCAGGCAGTGCACCAGCACCAGCCCGCCGATCGAGCTGGACAGGCCCAGCCAGCCCAGCACCTGGCTCATGGGCAGCAGCACCACCTGGAAGGGCATGAACACGCCGAACAGCAGGAAGCCGAACAGCACTTCCGAGCCGCGGAACTTCCACATGGAGAGCACGTAGCCGTTGAGTGCGCCCCAGGCGGTGGAGATCAGCACCGCGGGCACCGCCATGAACACCGAGTTCATGAAATAGGGCTTGAGACCACGGCAGTCGACACCCGTGCAGGCGGTGTTCCAGGCCAGGTGCCAGGCGTCCAGGTTGAGCGAGGTCGGCAGGCTCAGCAGGTTGCCGGCGCGCAGCTGGTCGGCGTCCTTGAACGAGGTGACGATCATCACGTACAGCGGCGCCAGGAAGAACAGCGCCGCCACCAGCAGCAGGCCGTAGGTGAACACCCGGCCGAAGGTCAGGGATTTAGCGGTCATGGGGCTTGCTCCGCAGTTCGCTGTAGAGGTAGGGCACCACGATGGCCGCCACAGTGGCCAGCATCATGGTGGCGCTGGCCGCGCCCAGGCCGATCTGGCCGCGCGTGAAGCTCATGGTGTACATGAAGGTGGCGGGCACGTCGGTCGCGTAACCGGGGCCGCCGGCCGTCAGGGCCATCACCAGGTCGAAGCTCTTGATCGACAGGTGCGAGAGCACCAGGATGGTGGAGAACACCACCGGGCGCAGGATGGGCAGGATGATGCGCCAGTAGATCAGCGGCAGCGAGGCGCCGTCGATCTGCGCGGCCTTGATGATGCTGTCGTCAATGCCGCGCAGGCCCGCCAGGAACAGCGCCATGGCAAAGCCGGCCGACTGCCAGATGCCCGCGATCACCACGCAGTAGATGGCGTAGTCGGACTGCACCAGCCAGTCGAAGTTGAACGAGGTCCAGCCCAGGTCGTGCATGAGTTTCTGCAGGCCATCGCTGGGGTTGAGGATCCACTTCCAGGCCGTGCCAGTCACGATGAACGACAGCGCCATGGGGTAGAGGTAGATGGTGCGCAGCCAGCCTTCGGCGCGGATCTTCTGGTCCAGGAAGATCGCCAGGATCATGCCGACCAGCATCGAGCCGCCGACGTATAGCACGCTGAAGATGCCCAGGTTCTTGAGCGCGACGTACCAGCGGTCCATGGTCCACAGCTGCGCGTACTGCTCCAGGCCCACGAAGTTCTCGTAGTTGGGCAGCATGCGCGAGCCGGTCATGGACAGCACGCCGTTCCAGATCATCAGCCCGTAGATGAAGGCAAAGCCGAGCACGAAGCCCGGTGCGATCACCAGCTTGGGCAGCAGGTTTTCAAATGATTTCATGGGAGGGGCTTCTGAGGGCCGGCCGCCAGGGCCAGCAGTTGTTTCTGTGCGTCATTCACCGACATCTGCGGGTTGTTCCAGAAATCCGAGACCAGCTTGCGCATCAGCGCCTGTTGTCCCGGGGCGAGTGCCATGCCGTGGGCCACAGAGGGCACCAGGGTGCCGGCCTTGGCGGTCTTGCCAAAGTCCTGGGCAGAGACTTTGGCGCATTCGTCGAATTTGTCCATGGCCACGTTCTGCCGCACCGGGATCGAGCCCTTGCGCAGGTTGAAGCGTTCCTGGAAGTCCTTGCCCATCAGCAGATAGGCCAGGTAACCCTGCGCCTTCTGCGCCTCCCAGGCCTTGAGCTGGAACATGGCGAAGGAATCGACGTTGTAGGTGAAGGCCTCGGCCGTGCCCGGCGCGGGGAAGCAGCGGAAGTCCTTGCCCGGCTGCTGGCCTGCGGCGAGGAACTCGCCCTTGGCCCAGTCGCCCATGAACTGGAAGCCGGCCCTGCCCTTGATGACCAGGTCGGTGGTGGCGTTCCAGTCGCGCCCTGGCGAGGCGGCATCGACATAGCCGCGCAGGCGCCGGAAGGTCTCCAGCGAGCGGCGCAGGGTGTCGCTGCCCAGGGCTTGCGCATCCAGCTTCACCAGGGCCGCGTCGTAGAACTTCGCACCGCCCACGCCCAGCACCACCGACTCGAAGGTGGTGAAGTCCTGCCAGTCCTGGCCACCGTGGGCCAGGGCGATCAGGCCGGCCGCGCGCACCTTGTCGGCGGCCTTGAAGAATTCGTCGAAATTGCGCGGCGCCTCGTTCACGCCCGCCTGGCGCAGCACCTCGGCGTTGGCCCAGAGCCAGTTCACCCGGTGCACATTGACCGGCACGGCCACGTAGCGGCCCTTGTGCTTCATCTGGTCGGCCACCACCTTCGGCAGCGCCTCGTCCCAGCGGTCGAAGGAGGCCATGGCGTCGAGGTTGGTCAGCGCGCCCAGCGCCGCCCATTCCTGGATCGCCGGCCCCTTGATGTTGGCCGCGGCCGGCGGGTTGCCCGCCAGCACACGCGCCTTGAGCACGTCCATCGCGTTCTGCCCGCCGCCGCCCACCACCGCGAAGTCTTTCCAGCTGTGGCCGCGCTGGGCCATCAGGCCCTTGAGCTCGGCGAGCGATTTGGCCTCGCCACCCGAGGTCCAGTAGTGCAGCACCTCGACCTCACCCGCCCGGACACCGGCGCCGGCGGCCAGCAGCAGCGATGCCAGCAGCGATGCACACGCGCGACGAAAGCCTGTGTAGTGACGCATGGTGAAGCTGAAAAAGGGGTGGCGGGCGCCCGGCGGGCAGCACCCGTCCCACCCACCCCGATGGCGGGGCGGGTGAAGGCCGGGCGTGGCTCCGGACGGGGCTTACTTGGTGGTCGCGGCCTTGGCGATGTTCTTCACACCGTCGGCGACCGAGATCTTGTCGTCGTTCCAGAACTGGCTGACGGCGTCCTTGATGGCGCCTTCGGCAGCCGGGCTGACCGCCATGCCGTGGGCGATCGAGGGCACCAGGCCACCGCTCTTGGCGGTGTCGACGAAGTCCTTGCTGGAGAGCTTGGCGCAGTCGTCGAACTTGTCCATCTTCATGCCCAGGCGGACCGGGATGGAGCCCTTGTTCAGGTTGAAGACTTCCTGGAACTCGGGGCCCATGATGGCAGCGGCCAGGTCGCCCTGGGCCTTCTGGGCCGCGGCGTCCTTGAGCTTGAACATCGCGAACGAGTCCACGTTGAAGGTGTAGGCGTTGCCCGTGCCCGGGGCGGCGGCGCAGATGTAGTCCTTGCCCGGCACCTTGCCGGCGGCGGTGAACTCGCCCTTGGCCCAGTCACCCATGAACTGGAAGGCGGCCTTCTCCTGGATCACCATGGCGGTGGCCAGGTTCCAGTCGCGGCCCGGGGCGGCGGGGTCGGTGTAGGACTTGATCTTGCGGAAGGTTTCCAGCGACTTGGTCATGGTCGGGCTGGTCAGGGCCTTCTGGTCCAGCTTGACCAGGGCGTCCTGGTAGAACTTGGCGCCACCGACGCCCAGCACCACCGATTCGAAGGTGGTGAAGTCCTGCCAGTTCTGGCCACCGTGGGCCACGGCGATCAGACCGGCCTTCTTGACCTTGTCGGCAGCGGCAAAGAACTCGTCCCAGGTCTTGGGCGCGCTGGCCACACCGGCCTTCTTCAGCACATTGGCGTTGGCCCACATCCAGTTGACGCGGTGCACGTTCACCGGCGCGGCAACGTAGTTGCCCTTGTACTTCATGACGTCGGCGACCACGCCGGGCAGCAGGCTGTCCCACTTCTCGGCCTTGGCGACTGCGTCCAGGTTGGCCAGCACGCCTTCGTTCGCCCATTCCTGGATGCCCGGGCCCTTGATCTGGGCGGCGGCGGGCGGGTTGCCGGCCACGACGCGGCTCTTCAGGACGGTCATGGCGGCATCGCCACCGCCGCCGGCCACGGCGAAGTCCTTCCAGGTGTGGCCCTTGCCCTGCATGATCTTCTTGAGTTCGCCGACCGACTTGGCCTCGCCGCCCGAGGTCCACCAGTGCAGGACTTCCACCTCGCCGGCAATGGCGGCGGAGCCGGCCATCACGAAGGCGGCGGCGGCGAGTTTCGACAGTTTCATCATCATGTCTCCAGTAAAGAAGGGACGCCGCACTCGAGGGCGTGCACGGCGCGGAACCATCCAGAGCGGCACCATGCCGCCGGATGTCTGTAATTTATCTTTAATTAAAGAATTATTACATCCGCAGAAACCCGAAGTCCCTGCCCTCCCTTGCGCTGGTGACTAAGTTTCAGCGGTGGCGGTCCAGCGCGCGGGCGGCACCCAGCAGCGCGGGCGACTGGGCCGAGGTGATGACCCAGACCGGCATGCCTTGCAGCAGGCGGGTGAAGCGGCCCTTGTTGTCGAAGCGCTCGCGGAACGGCGATGTATCGAACCAGGCGCCCAGGCGAGGCACGATGCCGCCGCCCACGTACACGCCGCCGCGCGCGCCCAGCGTCAGCGCCAGGTTGCCGGCCACCGAGCCGAGCATGGCGCAGAAGATGTTCAGAGTCTCCAGCGCCTGCGGGTGGCCGGCCTTGAGCGCGGCCTCGCTGACCGCGCTGGCGGAATCGAGCCCCTGCACCGTCACGCCGTCGGCCTCGCAGAGGATGGCGCAGGTGTCGACCAGCCCCTGGCCGCAGCACACGCGCTCGGCCGAGGCGTGGCCGTAGCGGCGGATCAGGCCGTCCATGGCGGTGCGCTCGCGCGCGGTGGTCGCCGGCAGCGTGACGTGGCCGCCCTCGCCTTCGAGGGGCACCCAGCCGCCGTGGCCGTCGGGCAGCAGGCCGGAGACGCCCAGCCCGGTGCCGGCGCCGACCAGGCCCATGGCCACGCCGGGCACCGCTTCGCCGCCACCGACCTGGCGCAGCTCGGCCGCCGGCAGGTCCGGCAGGGCCAGGGCCAGGGCGGTGAAGTCGTTGAGCATGCGCAGCGTGCGCAGGCCGAACTCGGCCTTGACGGCGGACTGGGAGAAAGCCCAGTCGTGGTTGGTCATGCGGACCATGTCGCCGGTGATCGGGTTGGCGATCGCGATGGCCACCGCCGCGGGTGCGCCGCGGCCCAGCCCGTCGAGGTAGGCGTGCATGGCGGCCTGCAGCGTGGGGTATTGCGCGCCGGGCAACACCTGCACGTCGGTGACGGGCGCGCCGGGCGCGGCCTGCCAGGCGAAACGGGCGTTGGTGCCGCCGATGTCGGCCAGCAGCCGGGCGGTGTCGGATGGGGTTTGGGGCATGGCGTCGGTTCCGGAAAAGGTCCCGGAATTATGCCGGAGCTGTAACCAAATTACAGCCGCCCTGCCCCCTGCGGGGGCTTCAGCCCAGGTGCGAGCGGGTCCAGCGCACGATGTCGGCGGCGCCCATGGCGCCCGGCTGGCGCGCCACCTCGCGGCCGTTCACGTACAGCGCCAGCGTCGGAATGCTGCGGATGTTGAGCCGCGCGCCCAGCGCCTGCGCCTCTTCGGTGTTGACCTTGGCCAGGCGCACATGGGGCTCCAGCTGCTTCGCCGCGGCCTCGAACTGCGGCGCCATCATGCGGCAGGGGCCGCACCAGGGCGCCCAGAAATCCACCAGCACCGGCAGTTGCGAGCGCGCGATGTGCTTCTCGAACGCCGCCTCGTCCAGCGCGACCGGGTGACCATCGAACAGTGGGCGGTGGCACTTGCCGCAATCGGGCGTGGCCGACAGATCGGCCGGCGCCACGCGGTTGGTGGTGTGGCAGTGCGGGCAGACGACGTGCAGGGATTCGGTGGCAACGGTCATGGGCGGGCTCCAAGGGTTTCGGGGCAGATGGGGACCGCCGGCACCACTTCAAGAGACACCCCACCGGGTATGCAACGGGCGCTCAGATCAGCTGGCCGATCAGGCTGGCGACGAAGCTCAGCAGGATGGTGGTGGTCAGCGGGATGAACCACTCGCGGCCGAAGGCCTTGAAGCGCAGGTCGCCCGGCAGCTTGCCGAAGCCCAGCTTGTGCAGCAGCGGCGTGAACCAGCTGATCAGCAGCAGGGCCAGGAAGATCACGATCATCCAGCGGATCACGGCGGCTCCTACAGACGGTGGGTGCGGTCGCCGGTGGCAAAGCCCATCGGGTCCCAGCCTTCCGCGCTGGGCAACGGCGCCAGACCGATCACCTTGAACAGCTCACCCATCTCGTGCTCGTTGACCAGCTTGGAGAGCATGGCGTTCTCGCGCGAGCCGGCGTCCTTCGCCACTTCCAGCAGGCCGCAGTTGATCAGGAAGCGCCCCTGCGAGGTGTAGCCCAGCACCGCCATGCCGGCGTCCTGCGCGGCCAGCGCGATGCCGGTGAAGTTCACGTGCGCGGTGATGTCCTTGAGGCCGAGGTCGGTCAGCGGGTCGTCGTCGCTGCGGTGGGCGCGGTGGCAGATCAGCGTGCCCATGTGGCGCTGCGGGTGGTAGTACTCGGCCTCGGGGAAGCCGTAGTCAATGAAGAAGGCCGCGCCGCGCACCAGGCGCTCGGCCAGCGTGCGGACGAAGGCCTCGCCCTGCGGGTGGATCTCGGTCAGGTAGTCGTGCGGGCCTTCGATGTCCAGCGGCGGCCGCAGCGCCGTCGGCCGGTCGGCCCAGGCCAGGCGGCCATCATGGGCCAGCGCCACACCGCGCTCGTGCCAGGTGCCCTCATCCTGCCCGCCCACGCGGCGCAGCAGCTGCACCGGCATCGCGTCCAGCACCTCGTTGCCGATCACCACGCCGTCGAACACCTCGGGCAGGCGGTCGGCCCAGACCACGCGGTCCGCATGCCGCGCCAGCGTGGCCTGCTGGCGCTCGCGCAGGCTGCCCGAGAGGTCGACGATGGTGTAGCGCCGCGGCGCCTGGCCCAGCGCCGTGAGCGCGTCCAGCACCTGCAGCGCGAGCGCGCCGGTGCCGGCGCCGAACTCCCAGACTTCGTCGGTGTGCGTGGCGGCGAGCGCCTGCGCCACCTGGCGCGCCAGGGTGTGGCCGAACAGCGGCGAGAGCTCGGGCGCGGTCACGAAGTCGCTGCCCTGGCCGGCCACGCCCTCGGGCATCTGGCCGAACTTCGGCGTGGCGTTGGCGTAGTAGCCCAGCCCCGGCTCGTACAGGGCGATGGCCATGAAGCGGTCGAAGGGCAGCCAGCCACCGGCCTCGCGGATGGCCTCGGCCACGGTGGCGTTCAGCTCGTTGCGGGCACCGGATGGCGAAGGAACGGACGGGGTGATCACCCGCCCATTATCCGGGACGGCCTGCCCTCAGTAGACGCCCACGGCGTTGAGGTACCAGCCCTTGAAGCGGTAATCGGAGTGGCGCAGGTCGTCGCTGAAGCGGGTGAAGTTGTAGCCCACCCCAAGACGGAAATATGGCGTGATCTGCTTGTCCAGCCCCACCAGCCAGCCGGCCTGCTTGTTCTTGTCCTGCACCGTCTGCAGCCAACGGTGTTCGACCAGCGCCTCCCAGTCCTGCGCCATGTGCAGGCGGACCTGGGCGGCCACGAAGTGCCGGGTGTTCTTGTACCAGGCACCGGTGTTGCGGCCTTCACGCAGCTCGCCGCTGCGGTAGGCGTATTTGCCGCCCACTTCCCACAGCGGGTTGATGCGGTACAGCAGCTCGCTGGCGAGGATGTGCGCGCGCTGGTCGACCTCGTTGCTGGCCACGCCCGAGGTAGGCGAGACCTGGGTCAGCGCCCTCAGGTCGTACAGGTAGGTGTACTTGCCCAGCCAGGCCCAACGGCCATGGCCTGCGGGGCGGTAGGACAGGCCCAGGTTGGCCTCGGTGAAGCGGGCCTCGTCCTCGCTGGACAGCCGGTCTTCGGTCACGGCGGTTCTGAGCCGGGCGGCGGCGCGCCAGTCTTCGCTGAACTTGTGCCGCAGACCGACGCTGAGCAGGGTCTGGTCGCGCGACTGCGCGCCCCGGTCGCGGCGGAGCTCCAGGCGCGGCGTGAAGCTGGTGCGGTGGTCGTTGTAGCTGGCCAGCACGGTGCTGGAGCGGCGCGTGGTGCTGCCGCCTTCGGCGTGGTCGATGCGGCTGAGCGCATGCCGGAAGCCCAGTTGCCAGTGGCGGGCGATGTTGTAGTCCAGCCCCAGGTTCTGGCCTTGCCCGTCCTCGTCGGGCCGGCGGCTCAGCTGCGCCTCCTGGAACAGGCTCAGGCCGCCACCGGCGTTCCAGCGCTGGCCCACCGAGAACGTGCGGCCCGCCCCGTCTTCGAGAAACTCGCTGCCGAAGAGGTCGCCCGGCTGGTGGGCGTAGGTGTAGCGCGAGTAGAGGTTGTAGTCGGGCGTGAGGTAGTGGTTGCCTTCGAGCTTGCCGGCCACACCCAGCGTGCCGGTAGAGACCTCGCCGGTGACGGACGAACGCTCGCCAAAGCGCCGCGTGGCCCCCAGGCCGTAGCGGTCGTTCTTCAGGCCCTCGTCGCTCTGCAGCGTGCTCTGCACGAAGCCATAGGCCTCGGTGCGGCCGCTGAGCCGGCGCTTGTAGCGCAGACCCGCATAGGTCGCGGTGCCCGCATCGGCCCCGCCGGCCACCGCCTCGGGGTCGGCGAACCCGTCGTCGGGTTCGGAACTGCGCACCCGGCGCAACTCCAGCCCCACGCTCTGCTGGTCGTCGAGGTGCCAGTTGCTCACCAGCTGTGCCTGGTCGATGCGGTTCTGCCCTTCCACTTCGCGTCGGCTCAGGCGCGCCCCCACGTCCAGCCCGGTGCCCACCTCGGTCAGCGCCTCGACGCCGGACTCGCGGCTGCGCAGCCCGCCGGTTTCGGCGCGCGCGGTGGAGTAGCCGGCCTCGCGGTCCTTGTACCAGGCGCCTGCGCTCACGTTCTGCTCGGTCCACCCCAGCTCGTTGAGGTTGACGCGGGCCTCGACCCCCAGGGCCTCGCCGGAGCGGGGACCAGCTTCCACGCCGGCGGTGCGGTCGGTGTAGGTCAGCCCGCCGTTGTCGGAGTAGTTCACGCTGGCCTGGGTCGATTCGCTCTGCGCCACCTCGGCCTTGAGGTAAGTGCCGCGCCCGGCGCGCAGGGTGAGGTCCAGGCCGCGCAGCTGGTAGTCGTCTCCGGCGCGCTCCTCGGTCACGTAGGTGCCGCCCACCGCCACATGGTCATTGGCCCAGACCTGCCCGCGCCCGCCGGCCACCAGGTTCTCGATGCCCTGGGGCACGTACTCGTAGTCCACCAGCAGGTGGTTTTCGTAGTCGCCGTCGGCGCTCAGGCGCACGATGCCAAAGCCGCTGTCCAGCTCGCTGCGGCCCAGCGGGCGGCTGAGGATGATGCGGCCCTGGATGTAGTCGATTTCGTAGTCGGTGCCGTAGGCCAGGCGCCCACGCTGCACGACCTGACCGGTGACCCGGTCGCGCACCTCGATGCTCAGCTGTTCCGTTCCGCGCAGGAGGTCGGTGTGCTTGAGGTAGTACAGGCTCCCGCCGGTTCCCAGCAAGTCGCTGTAGCCCTTGGCGGACTGCGCCTCGGAGGCGAACACGCTCACCTGCGACCGGGGATCGTCGTAGGGCGTGGTTTCGCTGCTGCGCCAGCGGAACGCGCCGCCATAGAGGGTGCGGTTGTACTGGTTGAACTCGCCGCCGCTGATGCCGGTGTTGAAGCTGCCCCACACCGCCTGGTTCTTGTCCCAGTCCAGGCGCAGGTAGAGCTTGCCGGCGGTGTCGGCGTCGCGGTAGCTGGTGGAATCGTCGCCGTACACCGCGTAGTACTGGTCCGGGTCGAGGCGACGGAACACGTCCTGCGGCGTGGCCTTGAAGAAGTGGTGGAACAGGTTGTTGAGTTCCTGGTCCTCGGTGTCGGCCTGCGCGGTGAACAGGTATTTGCCTTTGACCTTGCCCTTGAGGTAGAAGGCCAGGCGCCCCTCCTTGAGCAGTTCCTGCTCGAAGCCGTCGGCCGCCGCCGCAGGCTCGATGTTGCCCGTGACCTGTGACTTGGAGAGGTAAAAGTCGGCCATGCCGACCATGAAAAAGTACTCGCCGCTGATGTTCACGTCGAGCTGGCGCGTGAACACCGGCTGGCCGGGCAGGCCGTTGACCTCGATGGTGAGCGCGTGCGAACCGACGGGCAGCAGCACCTCGGAGACGAAGCGCTGGTTGACGTCGATGGACGCGCTCTTGTCGTTGATCTTGATGCTGGCCTGGTCGGGGATGTCCTGGCCGAAGATGCGCACGATGGAGCCCGACACCGGGATGTTCTGCCGGACCAGCCCGTTGACCAGCTGCGCCTCGCGCGCCAGCCGCTGGTCCAGCGTGAAGCCATCGGCCAGTTCGTTGCTCTGGCTGATCAGCTGCTCGCGGGCGATGCGCCATTCCTCTTCGGTGTACAGGCGCACCGTGCGCGCCTGGGTCTCGTCGGCCTGCCCGCCCCTGCCATAGGCGCGCACCAGGTAGACCAGGGTGTCGCCCGGCCGCAGCCGGTGACCCGCGGGCAAGCGGCCGTCCCACTGCACCACGCCTTCTCCGCTCACCGGCACCGGCAGCCGCACCAGCGGCCTGACCATATCGGTGTCGCGCCCGGCGTAGATGAGCAGCTCCATGCGCTCGATGAAGTGCGCGTAGTTGTTGCTGACGTTGAAGCTCAGCCCCTCGACCACCTGATCGTCGCGCAGGCCTGCAATGCCCGAGGCCGAAACATTCATCTGCGGGCTGAGGTTGGCCGGGTCTTCGGTGGCCCAGACCCGGCCTCCGCCGGGCAGGGACAGCACATGCCCGGTTCCGACAGCGGACCGGGCCGCCGTCGGGGTCGCTGCGGTGCCGGCAGCCTCCTGGGCCACGGGCGCAGGGGCCGCCATCTGGGCCACTGCGGCCAGCGGCGTCAGTACGAACAGGGCGCAGAGCAGGCGTTCGATGCGATGGGTGGGGGTGTTCATCATGCGGTCATCCGTAGGGTGTCTTCGGGCATCTGCGCCATCACCGGGTTGCAGGGGCCGTGGCCGGTGCCGGAGCGCCGAAGCCCACGCCAAAGTCGAAGCGCACCGCCAGCCCGCCCGTCAGGCGACGCACCAGGGGGTTGGCCGAGGTCACCCGCGCGCCCTGCGGCAAGCTGACCGGGTCCACCTTGAGCACGAAGTTGCGTCCATGGGCGCGTGCCGCTGCATCGATGCCGACCAGATGGAAGCGCCCGTAGCTGTCGGTCTGCACGACCAGTCCTTCGGGGCTGGCCAGGCGCACGCCCGGAATGCCCACTTCCGAGACGCCGTGGTTGGTGACGATGTAGTCCACCCGGTAGCGACCCTCCTGCGGCGTCACCGTGCGCTGCACGCGCAGGTCCTGGTTGTTCAGACCCGCGGCGACGTCGCCTGCGTGCTCGTAGCGGACATCGCCGCCGGGCGCCACGACCAGCCGCGCCCCGTCCTCACTGGTCACCACGGTGTCGCTGGTGAACACAGGTGCTGTCACCCACTGGCTGATCACCACGCTGTGTGATGGCACCGCGGCGTCGCCACTTTCGCGCCCCCGCAGCGTGCCGAGGCGGATGCCGTGCAGCAGCGGAGCGCTGGCGTCGGGCTCGGGCTGGGCGCCCTGCCCGCGGTCCACCGTGGTGGAGCCGGCCACATAGACGGCGGGGTCGATGCCGCCCTGGATGCGCACGCCCTGCGCGTCGGCACTGTCCTGCCAGCCGTCACCGTCCTGGTCGATGAACACCTTGCCGATGATGGAGGTTTCGTCGGTGTCCGGGTCGGCGCTCACCACCACCACGGCCTTGGCCGTGCTGCCGACCTTGGCACCTTCGTGGAAGGGTTCGGCGGTGTTGGTGGCCTCGCCCCGGCGCGCGTTGGCACCCACGCGCACCACGTAGCTGATGTGCGCCCGGCCGTTGCCCGCCAGGTCGATCTGGCCCAGGGTGATCGGGCCGGTCCCGCTGGCCGTGCCGCGCGCGTCCACGTCCTGGAAGCGCACGCTGCCCGGCACCAGGCTGAAGCCCGGCGGCGGCGTGTCCACGATCTGCAGGCCGTCGACCTCACCGTCGTTTTCGGTGAGGTTGTCAATCTGCAGGGTGTAGGACACAAAGTCGCCCACGCGGGCCTGCCGGGTCTGTGCGGTCTTGATGACCCGCACCAGCACCTGGCACTGCTTGACCTTCACCACGATCCGCGCGCTGTCGCAGTTGTTCGACACGCTGCGCTGGCAGATCCGGTAGCCGATGACGTAGGTGCCGCCCGGCGTGCCGGCCGGCACCTTCACTTCGCCCGTGGCCGTGTTGAGCTCGGGCACGGGTTTGCCTGGCTTGGCGGGTTTGGCCGGGGAGGTCACGGTGCCCAGGATGTCGGCCGCACGGACGGGCCGGCCGTCCAGGGTGTCGTTCTTATAGGCGTTGCCCACCACCACGTCCGATTTGGGGCACATGACTTCGCCGAACTCATCGTCCTTCGCCCGGATCACGGCGTTCACCACCTGCGTCGTCAACGTCACGCGGCACTGCGCGTCCTGGCTGCCCGCGGCGCACACATTGCTGGTGGCGGTGGCCACGTTCACCACCCGTCGGGCACGGGCATCGGCCGCTGTGACCCGGTAGGTGCCCTGCAGCACGCAGGTCTGGCCCGGCAGCACGCTGGCACAGACGGCATTGCCGGGGTTGATCTGGGCATCGCTGATCACCACGTCGGTGAGCGGCACGAAGCCGGAGTTGGTCACCGTGACGCGGTAGGTCAGGGTGTCGTTGAGCGAGACTTGGCCGTTGCCGTCTTCGTCGGCGTTGCTCAGCACCTGCTTGTCCAGGGTCTGGCGCGGTGTCGAGGTCACGGCCATCGCGAAGCTGCGGGTCGAGATCTGTCCGTTGGCGTCGGTGGCGGTGATTGTGAAGCTGAAGGCCCCCACCTGCGTGGTCGTGCCCGACAGCAGGCCGGTGGTGCTCAGGGTCAGGCCCGAGGGCAGCGCCCCGCTGGTAACCGCGAAGCTGTAAGGCGCCACACCACCCGAGGCGGTGATGGCCTGGCTGTAGGCCTCACCGGCGACCGGTTCGGGCAGGGTGGCAGGCGCCATCACGATGGTGGGCGTGGCCACCTCGATGCTGTAGTTCTGGGCCACCGAGAACGGCGCGCCGGCTCCGGTCAGCACGCTGTCGGTCGCCGTGATGGTGACGGGATAGTTGCCAGGCGCGGTCGGCGTGCCGGACAGCGTGCCGCCGGCAAAGCTCAGACCCGCCGGCAGTGCGCCGGTCAGCGCATAGGTGTGCGGACCTGGGCTGCCGCTGGTGCTGAAGGTCTGTGTGTAGGCGCTGCCGTACGGCGCTGTCAGCGTGCCGGCGGCCGGTGTCATCAACAGCGTCGGCGCGCCGATGACCATGGTGTAGGCCCGGCTGCCGACCTGGCTGAAGTTGTCGGTCGTGGCGACCGTGAAGTTGAAGCTGCCCACCTCGGTCGGCGTGCCGGTGAGCGCGCCGCCGCTGCCCAGGGTAAGGCCGGTCGGGAGGCTGCCAGCGGTCAGGGCGAAGCTGTAAGGCGCGATGCCCCCGCTGGCCGTGAGCGTCTGGCTGTAGGCCACACCGATGGCGGGGTTCGGCAGGGTGGCCGGACTGACCACGACCGTCGGCGCGGCCACCTCGATGGTGTAGTTCTGCGTGATCGAGAACGGCGCGCCGGTCCCGGTCAGGCCGGAATCCACCATCATGATGCTGATGTTGAAACTGCCCAGTTGCGTCGGGGTGCCCGATATCGTGTAACCGCTGATCGTCAGGCCGGTCGGCAAGGAGCCGATCATCACCCGGTTGTACGGGCCCGGGCTGCCGCTGACAGCGAAGGTCTGGCTGAAGGGCACGCCGTAGGGCGCACTGAGCGTGCCCGGGGCCGGCGTCATGGTCAGCGTGGGCGCGCCCACCACCAGGGTGTAGGCGCGGCTGCCGGTCTGGCCGTTGGCGTCCGTCGCGGTCACGGTGATCGGGAAGCTGCCAGCCTCGGTCGGCGTGCCGCTCAGCGCGCCCCCCGTGCTCAGGGTCAGCCCGGCGGGCAGACTGCCGGCGCTCAGGGCAAAGCTGTAGGCGGCCACGCCGCCGCTGGCGGTGAGGGTCTGGCTGTAGGCGGTGCCGGCGGTGGCACCGGGCAGGGTCACCGGGCTCACCACGATGGCCGCTGCGGCGACGGTCAGCGTGTAGTTCTGCGCGATCGAGAACGGCGCGCCGGTGCCGGTGGAGCCGGTGTCGGTGGCGGTGATGGTGAAGCTGGTGCTGCCCGGCACCGTGGGCGTGCCCGAGACCGTGTTGCCCGAGAACGTCACACCCGTCGGCAGGGAGCCCGTCAGCGCGTAGCTGTAGGGACCGGTGCCGCCACTGGCCGTGAAGCTCTGGCTGTAGGCCGCGGCATAGGGGGTGTTGAAGGTGGCGGCGGCCGGGGCCAGCGCCAGACCGGGCGCCGCCACGGTCAGCACATACACCTCGCTCACCGTGTACGGTCCGTTGCCGGTGCTGCTGTCGGTGGCAGAGCCGGTGAGCGAGAAGCTGCCGGCCTGGGTCGGTGTGCCGGACACGGTCACGCTGTTGGCCGTGGTCCCGGTGATCGACAACCCGGCCGGCAGGTTGGTGACCTGGTAAGCGCCCCAGGGCTGCGCGCCCCCGAACAAGGTGATGGTCTGGGAATACGGCAGGCCGACGGTGGCCGCGAAGCTGCCGCTGGCGGTGGAGGTGATGACCGGGTCATTCACCGTGACGGTGACCGTGGCCGGCGCCGAGGTGCCGCCGCTGTTGGTCGCGGTGTAGGTGAAGCTGTCCGGCCCGCCGTAGCCGGTGGTCGGCTGGTAGGTGATGCTGGTGCCGCTGGCGATGGCCGTGCCGTGGCTTGGCGCGCTGGCGACAGCCACCGAAGTCGCCGCACCACCAGTGATGTTCAGCGTGACCGGCGTGGCCGCCGCGTTGTACGCCACGGTGAGCGACACCGCGTTGGCCACCGGCGGGATGTCGATCACGGTGATCGCATACGCCCGGGTCGCGGTGTACGGGCCAGTGCCCGTGCTGCTGTCGGTCGCGGTGATGCTGAAGTTGAACGTGCCCGGCGCACTGGGGGTGCCGGTGATGGCGCCGCTCGCGGCGTTGAGGGTCAGGCCGCCCGGCAGTGCACCGGCGGTGACCGCGTAGCTGTAGGGCGCCGTGCCGCCCGAGGCCGCCGTGATGCTGTCGGCGTAGGCCGTGCCCACCGTGCCACCGGCCAGGCTGGCCGCCGGCAGGACGATGGTGGGCGCTGTCACGGTGAGCGTGTAGGCCTGGCTGCCGGCGAACGGGCCCGGGAATGGGCTGCTGTCGGTGGCGGTGGCGGTGAAGTTGAAGCTGCCACCCGCCGTCGGCGTGCCGCTGAGCACACCGCCCGCGGACAGGCTCAGGCCCGCGGGCAAAGCGCCGGCCGTCACTGCAAAGCTATAGGGCGCGACACCCCCGCTGGCGCTGAGGGTCTGGCTGTAGGCCGCAGTGACGGCGCCACCGGGCAGCGTGCCCGGGCTCACCGTCACGGGCACATCGTCGTTGGTGATGGTGCCGACGCCCTGGTTGTCGGCGATGGTGGCGTTGGACGCGCCGCTGAGGTTGACGAAGAAGGTTTCGTTGGCCTCGGGCACGGTCTCGCCCACCACCGGCACCGTGATGGTCCGCGTGGTCTGGCCCGGCGTGAAGGTCAGCGTGCCGCTGGTGCTGGTGTAGTCGGCGGGCTGGGTGGCGGTTCCGTCGGCGGTGGTGTAGTTCACGCTCACGGTCTGGCCGCTGGCGGCGCTGAGGGTCACCGTGAACACCGCATTGGTCGTGCCGCTGTTGCCTTCTACCACCGTCACGTCGTCGATCGACAGACTCGGCAGCGGGTCGTCGTTGACCACGGTGCCCACACCCTGCCCGTCCACGACGACCGCATTGACCACGTTGGTGACGTTGACGAAGAAGGTCTCGCTCGCTTCGTTCAGGGCATCCCCGTTGACCAGTACGGTGAAGGTGTAGCTGCTGCTGCCAGCCGGGATGGTCTGGCCGGTCAGGCTGTTGGCGACGTAGTCGACACCGGCTGTGGCGGTGCCGTTGGCGGTGGCGATGTCGAAGGTGACGCCGCCCGGGCCCGCCGGCGCGCCCAGGCTGACCGTGAAGGTGAAGCTGGTGGTGCCTGCATTGCCTTCATTGACGGTGACGTCGTTGATGGTCAGCGTCGGCAGGTCGTCGTTGAGGACCGTGCCGGTGGCGCTGGTCGGCACGCCCACCGTGTAGCCGGAGCCGGCCGCGAGGGTCAGGGTGACAGTCTCGTCGGCCTCGATGGTGGCGTCGGCGGTCGGGTTGACCGTGATCGTGCCCGTGGTGTTGCCAGCGGGAATGACCAATGGCGATGCGATGGTCGCGTAGTCGGTGCCGTTGGCAGCGGTGCCGCCGATCGTGTAGTCGACGCTGATCGGGGAGAACGCTGCCTGGTTCAGGGTGACGGTGTAGACCAGGTTGGGTGCGCCATCTTCGGCCACGCTGGCCGGCGACACCGAGATGGTGGCGGACGGCATATCGTCGTTGAGGATGGTGCCGGTGGCGCTGGCCGGTGCGCCGACCGTGTAGCCGGAACCCGCTGCCACTGTCAGCGTGACCGTCTCATCCGGTTCGACGGTGCCGTCCACCGCGGGGTTGATGGTGATCGTCGCGGTGGTCGCCCCGCTCGGGATCGTCACCGTGGCCACACCACCGGTGTAATCGACGCCCGAGGTCGCAGTGCCGCTGGTGGTGATGTTCACCACGGTCGGCGAGGACAGGTTCAGGCTGCGCGTGACGGTGTAGGTCAGGTTGGTCGCCCCGTCCTCGCTCACGCTGGCTGGCGACACCGTCATGGTGACGCTGGGCGGCGGGCTGACGGTGAGGGTGAAGGTCTCGAGTTCGAAATAGGGCGCGCCACTGGGCGTGCTGGCGTCGGTGACGCGCAGCGTGACCGGGTAGCTGCCGGTGGCGGCAGCGGTGGTGCCGCTGATCACGCCAGCGCTGGAGATGGTGATGCCGGCCGGGAAGCTGCCGGTTTCAAGCTGGTAGGTGTGCGGCGCGACGCCCCCGCTGGCGGTCAGCGTCTGGGAAAACGCCACGCCCTGGATGGCGGTGGCCGAGGTCGGCGAGATGGACAGCGAGGGGTTCTGCACCGTGCCGGTGTAGCCCCGGTCCACGAAGTCGGCGGTGCTGTCGGTCGAACGCACGCTGAAGCTGTAGGCACCGCGCTGGGTCGGCGTGCCGCTGATCACGCCTCCGCTGGTCAGGCTGAGACCGACCGGCAGGGCGCCGGTCTGCAAGGTGTAGGTGTAGGGGCCCACGCCGCCAGACGAGGTGAGGGTCTGCGAAAACGGCGTGCCGGCGGTCATGGTCGGCAACGCGGAGGGCGACACGGTGATCGCGGAGACCGGCGCCGAGATGGTGATGTTCACCCGCACGGTGTCGCCGAAGTCGTCCTCCAGCCAGATCGTGTCGCTGCCCCCGCCCGCGGGCGTGCTGCCGTTGTGTGCGTAGGTGAGCGACTGCGGCCCGCCGGTGCCCGGACCCAGTGTGACCGTGCCATGCTGTGCGAACGGGGCGAAGGGCCCGCTCACGCCGCCGAAACCACTTTGGCAGGCAGTGACATCGACGACCACGGAGCCACCCCAGCTCACCGTCGCAGTCAACGGTGACGGACAGAAGGAGGACGTCTGCGCCGAGGCCAGCGAGGGCCACAGGAGAACAGCGCCGAACAGCAGCACCAGACGCAACAGCCACGCGCTCACGCGGCGCGCGCACGCAGCCGCACCCCCACTCAAAAATCCTGCAGGCATGTCGCCCTCCCTCACGGCCGTTTCGGCTTGCGTCGCTTGAATGAACGGTTCGCTGGAGGCAAACCATTTCGGTCGGGCAGTATAGATACATCTCGCAACAAATGGCGTTGCCGCCAAGCGACAGCGACATCGCCCTCTCTTTCACGGCACTGGTCGCGGGCACCAGATCACCCGGGGGACGACTGTCGCCCCAGACCCGTCGGACAGTGGCGATGTTCCCTGCTAGTGCTGACAGGGGAACGCTCGACCCGGACCGCCCAAGCTGCAAAGAATGCGGCGCGGCGGCGCTGAGCCACCGCCCACCACTAACCCAAAGGGAGCCCACGTGAGCGACTTCTTCATTGGCCAGGTCATGATGACCGGCTTCAACTTCGCGCCGAAGTTCTGGGCGCAATGCAACGGCCAGCTGCTGCCGATCAACCAGAACCAGGCGCTGTTCGCCTTGCTGGGAACACAGTTCGGGGGCAACGGCACCACCAACTTCGCACTGCCCGACCTGCGCGGACGAACACCCCTCGGGTATGCCACCTCAGCGGACCCCAGCTGGCAGCCCCCGCCGGTGCAGATGGGCCAGTCGGACGGCGCCGAGAACGTGACCCTGCTGTCGACCAACCTGCCAGCGCACGTGCACAGCGTGAACGCATCAACCACAGCGGGAGACAACCGCATACCCCGCGACAGGGTGTACGCGACCAACACCACGGCAGACCAGTCGCTCTATGCCGCGTCCAGCGGCCCGCTGGTCCCTCTGAATCAGCAGACAGTCGCCCCCGCTGGCGGCAACCAGCCGCACCCCAACCTCCAGCCCTACACCGCGATCAACTTCTGCATCGCGCTCAGCGGCATCTTCCCTTCACGCGACTAACGGCCCGTACCCAGGCCCCCCGACTGACCATTCGGAGCACCGTCTCATGTCCACACCCTATATCGGCGAAATTCGCATGTTCGGCTTCGGCCGCACCCCCATCGGCTGGCAGGCCTGCGACGGCAGCCTGCTGCCCATCTCCCAATACGATGCGCTGTTCGCGCTCATCGGCACCACCTACGGCGGCGACGGACAGAACACGTTCGCCGTCCCCGACCTGCAGGGCCGGCTCCCCATCCATCAGGGCCAGGGCCAGGGGCTGAGCAACTACGTCATTGGTCAGCGTGCCGGCACCGAAAGCGTGACCGTGCTTCCGACCCAGATGCCGGCGCACTCGCACGTCATGGTGGCCACCACGGGCGCATCCACCGCCATCACGCCCGGCCCGACGTTGTTGCCGGGCACCGTCAGCAGCGACACGTTCTACGTGAACACCATCAACGGCAACAACGCAGCGGCGATGTCGAACCAGATGCTGACGGTGAGCGGCGGTTCGCAGCCGCATGAGAACTGCATGCCGACACTGACCGTGCAGTACTGCATTGCCACCGAAGGCATCTTCCCGCAACCGGCCTGAACGCAGAACAACCCCACAAAGGAACCAGATCATGAGCGAACCCTATGTCGGCGAAATCCAGATGTTCGGCTTCAACTTCAATCCACGCGGCTGGGCGTTCTGCAACGGCGCCACACTGCCGATCCAGCAGAACACGGCGCTGTTCGCCCTGCTGGGCACCACCTACGGTGGCGATGGCAAGACCACATTCCAGCTGCCCAACTTCGCCGGTCGTGCCGGCTGTGAACAGGGCCAGGGACCGGGCCTCACGCCGCGCTCGCTGGGTGAGACCTTCGGCACCGACTCCGTCGCGCTGACCAGCAACCAGATCCCGGCGCACAACCATGGTGTCAACGCGTTCTCGCAGACTGCTTCAGGCAGTGGCTCGAATTCACCGGTCAGCAACGGCGGGCTTTCATTCCTGGCCACGTCCACGGCATCGAAGAACTTCGTCGCCGCGCCCCTCAACACCAGCCTGGCTCCGAACATGGTCCAGCCCAGCCAGGGTGGCGGACTCCCCCACCAGAACCAGCAGCCGTATCTCGGCGTGAACTTCTGCATTGCGCTGCAGGGAGTCTTCCCCGCTTTCCCCTGACGTGGCATCACCTCTCCTGCCAGGCCTGGTGCCATTTCCGCCCGGCCGCGCAGAGCATCCTCCCCGACCCGCACTTTTCACGGAGTGCGGGTTTTTCCTGCGCCCGCTGCGCGATGCCGATCTGCCCTGGCTGTGCGACCTCTATGCCAGCACGCGTGCCGAAGAGATGGCGCTCGTGCCGTGGCCGGAGCTGGTCAAACGCCAGTTCATGGAGCAACAGTTTGCGCTGCAGCACCGGCACTATGTGACCCACTACCCCGAGGCCGACTTCTGGGCCATCGAGCATCGGCACCACGGTGTGTCGGGCAACTGCTATCTGCTGCGCACGCCGCCCGAGCACCTGATCGTCCACATCAGCCTGTTCCCACGCGCACGCAACGGTGGGCTGGGCTCGGCGCTGATCCGGCAGTGCCAGGCCCAGGCGATGGCCCAAGGTTGCGGCGTGCGCCTCCACGTGTTGCAGTCCAACACCGGCGCACGCAGGCTCTATGAACGACTGGGGTTTGTGGCCGGCGGTGACGAGGGGGCCCACCTGTCCATGCGCTGGACACCCCGGCCGGACACAGGCCCGGTCAGTTGAACACCGCCTGGTACAGGAAGCCGGCTTTCTCGTAGGCGATGGGCACCAGGAAAATCCCGACCTCGCCCACCTGCGGGTGGTGCATCGGGTAGGTTTTTTGCGGGAACACCACGGCCGCGGTGTTGCGGAACAGCAGGGAAAACGGCTTGCGCATCGGATGGGGCGCCGCCGCGCCGATGGGCCGCGCCTCGACCAGCACGAACTCCAGGTTCACGTCGTCCAGCCGGGTGGTGAAGGACTGGTTCACACAGCCCGAAAAGTGTTCCAGCGTCAGCAGTTCCATGCGATGAGCCTCCCTCCCCTGTGTCGGGGCAATGGACGATTATCGTCACGGCACGGCACACCCTGTGCTGCTCGCTACACTGCCAGCCTGCCCCTGCACACCCGACATGACCGCCCACACCTCCTCTGACAACAGGCCGTCGCGCACCGCGCTGGTCACCGGTGCCGGCAAGCGCCTGGGCCGAGAGATCGCGCTCACGCTGGCCCGCGCCGGCTGGAACGTCGCGGTGCACTTCCGGCAGTCGGCCGCCGAAGCCGGGCAGACCGCGCGCGACTGCGACGCGCTGACCGGACGCCCGGGCAGCGCCGCCACCTTCGGCGCCGACCTCGCCGACGAGGCCGCGGTGCGCGCCCTGCTGCCGGCCGTGGTGGCGCACTTCGGCGCGGTCGACGCGGTCGTCAACAGCGCCTCGCTGTTCGAACACGACGACGCGACCAGCTTCGGTTTTGCCACCATGGAAACCCACCTGCGCAGCAACACCGGCGCGCCCATCCTGCTGGCCCAGGCGCTGCACGCGCACCTGGCCACGCGCGATGCGGAGGGCGCGGTGGTCAACCTGCTGGACCAGAAGCTCTGGAACCTCAACCCCGACTTCCTGAGCTACACCCTCTCCAAGGCGGCGCTCGAAGCGGCCACCGGCATGCTGGCGCTGGCGCTGGCGCCGCGCGTGCGCGTGGTGGGCGTGGCGCCGGGCCTGACGCTCACCAGCCACCTGCTGAGCGATGAGAAATTCCAGACCCTGCACCGCCAGTCGCCGCTGGGCCGCTCGTCCACCCCGGAGGACGTGGCCGCCACCGTGGCCTTTGCGCTGGGCAACCGCTCGGTCACCGGCACCACGCTGCTGGTCGACGGCGGCCAGCACCTGATGCGCTTCGAGCGCGACTTTTCGATGATGTGAGGCGGATGCCCATGAACTCCACGAACCACGCCGGCACCCAGATCCTCACCCTCACCGGGCTGCGCTTCGACGCCAACCTGGGCATCCTGGAGCACGAGAAGACCAGCCCGCAGCCGATCCAGGTCGATGCCGAGCTCAACCAGGGCACCCAGCCTCTGCTGCCGCACGACGACGACATCAGCCACGTGCTGGACTACCGCAAGGTGCGCCAGATCATCATCGACGAGTGCACCGCCGAACACGTGAACCTGCTGGAGAGCCTGATCGGCAAGCTCACGCGGCGCCTGATGCAGCTGCCTGGCGTGATCGGCGTGCGGGTCAAGATCGCCAAGCTGGAGATCTTCGACGACTGCGAGGTCGCGATCCGCATGGAAAGCGGGCAGTGGTGAGGCGCACGCCGTCCCGGTTCTGAAAAAAGAAAGGGCCCCTCGCGGGGCCCTTTTGATGTACAGGCTGGTGCTTCAGGCCACCAGCGACGGCATCACTTGAAGTTGTACTGGACGCCGACGCCCAGGTACATCAGCTCTTTCCACGAACGCGCTTCGTCCGAGCTCTTCTTCAGGAACACATCGAAGTCGCTGCGCAGGGACAGGTTCTTGGTGAAGGCGTGGGTCAGGCCCAGGCCCAGGGTCGGGCGGGTCTGCGTGCCTTCGACGGCGTCGGTGTGCTTCACACGGGCCACGCCGGCCTTGCCGAACAGGCGGGTGGCTTCACCCAGGTCGGTGCCGACGGTGCCGCGCAGGCCCAGGGCGTTGACCTTGGACTCCAGGCCGTTCTCGAAGTTGTGGCTGCTGCCGAACTGTGCAAAGGCTTCCGCACCCCAGAGCTTGTTGAACTGGTAGCCGGCGCCCAGTTGCAGGGCGGGCTTGGTGTCGTGGTCGTTGTGCTGGGCGATGCCGTCGATCGGGCCGTTGCCGATCAGGTCGCGCTGGGCGCCCAGGGTGCCGAAGACGTACGGGAAGGCCACGACTTCAGCGGCCTTGGGCACCACCGGTGCAGGTGCGGGCACCGGAGCGGGCGCAGGCGCGGCCGCCACCGGGGCGGGCGCGGGGACCACGGCGGGAGCCGGGGCCGGAGCGGCCACCGGGGTCGGGCGCGGCAGCAGGTCGGAGAAGTGGTTGTCGCACTGGCGCATGGTCACGCGCACGATCTTGCCGCTGGCGTCCTTGTACGCGTTGACTTCCATGGTCGGGCTGAACGGGATCCACTTGCCCTGCAGCGCCTTGCTCACGCCGCCGCGGCCGCGGGCCGTGGCCACACCCTTGTCGCAGGCGCCTTTGGCGTATGTGGGGCTCAGGTCCTTGAGCAGCATCGGCGACACCGAGGCCTCACCGGCGCGCAGCTTGGGCTTCTGCTTGGTCTGGGGCTTGTAGAACTTGGCCGTGCCGCCCTGGATGGCGGCGTCGCAGGCCTCGGGCGTGGCGTAGCCGGTGTTGCCGTCGCGGTCGGTGGTCATGCCGGCGGTCTGGGCCATGGCGACGGAGGCGATGGAAACCAGCATGGACGCCAGGGCGACCCGATGAATAGCAAAGGACATAAAGGACTCCAAATAAAATTGATGTTTTTCCCAGGTTGTGCCGCAGCAGGGACACAACAGGATGGCGCGGCGCAACAAGGCCGCTCACACGGGGAGAAAGTGTAGCTTTCGACCTAAATCCGCCTGTAACAAGCCGCAATCTTGCGGGTTTTGACCACCGACTTGTGCATTGCAGCATACCGCAATGCGAACCTGTTGCGTTTGACGCACACCGCCCCGGCCCGAGGCCCGACCGATGACCCCAGAAAAACTCGCCTTCGAAAACAAGAAACTCGAAAAACGCTTGTGCCGCGAGGTCGGCCGCGCCATCGTGGACTACAACATGATCGAGGAAGGCGACCGCGTGATGGTCTGCCTTTCCGGCGGCAAGGACAGCTACGGCCTGCTCGACATCCTGATGAAGCTGCAGAAGCGCGCGCCGGTGAACTTCGAGCTGATCGCGGTCAACCTCGACCAGAAGCAGCCCGGTTTCCCCGACCACATCCTGCCCGAGTACCTGTCCAAGCTGGGCATCCAGTACCACATCGAAACCCAGGACACCTACTCCATCGTCAAGGAAAAGATCGAGCCGGGCAAAACCATGTGCAGCCTGTGCAGCCGGCTGCGCCGCGGCATCCTCTACCGCGTGGCGCGCGAGCTGGGCGCGACCAAGATCGCGCTGGGCCACCACCGCGACGACATGCTGCAGACCCTGTTCCTGAACATGTTCTTCGGCGGCAAGCTCAAGGGCATGCCGGCCAAGCTGGTCAGCGACAACGGCGAGTTCATGGTGATCCGCCCGTTGGCCTACGTGCCCGAGAAGGACCTGATCCGCTGGGCCGAACACCGGCAGTTCCCCATCATCCCCTGCACCCTCTGCGGCAGCCAGGAGAACCTGCAGCGCAAGCAGGTGGGCAACCTGCTGCGCGACTGGGACAAGCAGTTCCCCGGCCGGCTGGAGAACATGCTGCACGCGCTGCAGAACGTGGTGCCCAGCCACCTGATGGACCGCTCGCTCTACCCCTTCCAGACCCTGCAGACCACCGGTGCGCCGGTGGAGGACGGCGACCTGGCCTTCGACGAGGAGCCGCTGGTGGCACCCGCGCCCGCCGCCGACGCGGACGCTGTGGAAGTGAACGTCCGGCCCCGTGCGACGGTCATACCGATTGCCGCCACCACCTGATATGGGTGCTGAGCCAGGCGTCCAACCCGCCGGAGGAACCATGACCCGCCTTGCCCTCGCCCTGCTGACCACCCTCGCCCTGGCCGGCTGCGCCGGCACCTACCGTGTGGACAACGCGGTGCAGAGCTACGCGCACTGGTCGGCCGACATCCCCACCGGCGCCCAGGCCCCGGCCGCCGTGCCCCAGGCGCCGCAGACCTACCGCTTCGAGCGCCTGCCCTCGCAGCGGGAGGGAGGATCCGCCGAAGACCAGAACCGGCTGGAAGCCTGGACCCGGACCGTGCTGGAAACGCACGGCTGGACCGTCGCCGAGGCGCCGGCCAACGCCCCGTGGCGGGTGCAGGTCACGGCCACCACCGTGCGCAACGCCCGCAGCCCCTGGGACGACCCATGGCCCAGCTGGCGCTTCCGGGGGCAGGTCGTGGCCGGCAATGGCTATTTCTACTGGTCGCCGATGTTCGTGATGCCGATGGACATGCCCTGGTACGAACGCAAGGTGGCCGTGGTGATCCGCGACGCGGCGTCTGGCCGCGTGGTCTACGAAACCCAGGCCGGTCACGACGGCCGCTGGAACAGCACCCCGGCGCTGTGGCAGGCCATGCTGCAGGCGGCGCTGAACGGTTTTCCGGTGCCACCGTCCGGCCCCCGGCAGGTCGACATCGACCTGCCGCGCTGAGCCCCGGCCGGCGCCGTCAGCGCCGCGGCGCCTCCATCAACGCGCGCACCGCGTCGGCCAGCGCATCCATGCTGTCCTGCTTGCCCAGCACATCGGACACCCCGGCCGCGGCCGCGGCATCTAGCAGCGCCTCGTTCACATGCCCCGAGACGATGGCGATGCGCAACCCGGGCCGCAGCGCATGCACCGCCTGCGCCAGTTCCACACCGCTCATGCCCGGCATGTTGTGGTCGGTCACGCACAGGTCCACCGGTTCCCGGCTGACGCGGAACCAGGCCAGGGCCTCCTCGCCCGACAGGAAGGTGCTGACCCGGTACCCCTGCTTGCGCAGCAGCCGGCCGGCCAGGAACACCAGCGCTTCGTAATCGTCCACGTAGACGATGTGCCGCCCCGGCGGCGCGGGAACGGCCGGTGGCGGTGCGGCGGGTGCAGGTGCCTCGGCGTCCGCGGCACCCGAGGCCAGCGGCAGGTAGACATCGAACCGGGTGCCTTCGCCCGGCGTGCTGTGCAGCGTGATCGCCCCCTGGTGCGCCTTGACGATGCCGTGCACCACTGACAGCCCCAGACCGGTGCCACTGCCCGGCGCCTTGGTGGTGAAGAAAGGCTCGAACACGCGCTGCTGCGTCGCCTCGTCCATGCCCGGGCCGTTGTCGGCCACGCTCAGCAAGGCATAGGCGCCGGGCGGCAGATGGCCCAGCCGCAGGGCCTGCGCCGCGTCCAGTTCCACCTCGTCCAGACTCACGGTGATGTCGCCAGATCGCTGATCCAGCGCCTGCCAGGCGTTGGTGCACAGGTTCATCAGCACCTGCTGCACCTGCGTCGCGTCGGCCAGCACCGGCAGCGGCGACGAGGCCAGGCGGGTGCTCAGCCGCACGCCCGCGGGCAGCAGCGAGCGCATCAGCCGCAGCGCCTCGTCCACCAGCGGCTTCAGTGGCTGGCGCTGCAGCTCCTGCGTCTGGCGCCGGCTGAAGGCCAGGATCTGCTGCACCAGCTGGCGCGCGCGGATCGCCGCGCGGTGGATCTCGGCCAGGCTCTCCTGGGCGGCGTGGTCCGGCCCCACGTCTTCGCGCGCCAGGGCCAGGTTGCCCAGGATGGCGGCCAGCAGGTTGTTGAAGTCGTGCGCCACGCCGCCGGCCAGGGTGCCGATGGCCTCCATCTTTTGCGACTCGCGCAGCTGCGTCTCCAGCGCCCGCTGCTGCGCCTCGGCCTGCTTGAGTTCGGTGATGTCCGTGTGCGTGCCCACCATGCGCAGCGGCTGGCCGTCGGCGTCGCGTGCGATCACCATGCCGCGCGACAGCACCCACTTCCACGACCCGTCCTTGCAGCGGATGCGGTGTTCGTTGCGGTAGAGGGCGGTGCGGCCGTCGAAGTGCGCCTGGCGGTCGGCCTGCATCTGGTCCACATCGTCCGGGTGGGTCCGCCCGTCCAGCTCCTGCGCGCGCGGCATCAGTTCCTCGTCGGTGTAGCCGTACATGGCCTTGATGCGCGGCGACACGTATTCGTCGCCGGTCACGAGGTTCCAGTCCCACACGCCGTCCCCGGCGCTGTCCAGCGCCAGCTTCCAGAGCGCCTCACTGTCACGCAGCGCCAGCTCGACCTGCATGCGCTCGCTGATGTCCTCGACCGTGCCTTCGTAGTAGAGCAGCCGCCCCTGCGGGTCGTACACCCCGTGGGCGTTCTCGTTCACCCAGCGGCGTTGCCGGTCGCGGTGGCGCACCACCTCGGAGACGAAGCCGCGCACGAAGCCGTCGCGCACCAGCTGCGCCTGGAACTCGGCCCGGCGGCCGGGCTGCACATACCAGTCGCTGCTGGCCCGGTTCACGTCGTCCAGCATGGCCTGCTCGTCGCTGTAGCCGTTGAGCTGCACCAGCGCCGGGTTGGCGCGCAGCATCACACCGTCCCTGGAACTCCGGTAGGCACCGATCGGCAGGAACTGGAACAGCGACGAGAAGTCCGCCACGCGGGCGTCGTGGTGTTCGGGCATCGCCGTATTGTGTCGCGTCGTCCTCCGGACCGGCCCATCGACCATCCGGTGGTCAGACCGTCCGTCCGGCGCTACAGTGACCGTTTTCTCACCCCGGGGCTTCTTCTTGCACGTCACCCGCATCATCGCCGTGCGCCACGGCGAAACCGCCTGGAACCGCGACACCCGCATCCAGGGCCACACCGACATCGCCCTGTCCGACAAGGGCCGCTGGCAGGCCGAGCGCCTCGCCCTGGCCCTGCGCGACGAACCCATCGCCGCGTTCTACGCCAGCGACCTCTCGCGCGCCTTCGACACCGCCAGCACCACGGCCCGTGCCCACGGCAAACCGGTGCAGACCCACAAGGGCCTGCGCGAGCGCGCCTTCGGCCGATTCGAGGGCCTGACCTGGGCCGAGATCGAGGCCCACCACCCGGAGGACGCACTGGCCTGGCGCAAGCGCGTGCCCGACTTCGCGCCACCGGGCGGCGAGTCGCTGCTGCAGCTGCGCGAACGCGTGGTCGCCGCCGTCGACGAGATCGCCGCGCGCCACCCCGGCGAACAACTGATGCTGGTGGCCCACGGCGGCGTGCTGGACATCCTCTACCGTGCGGCCACACGGCTGGAGCTGCAGGCGCCGCGCAGCTGGGACCTGAGCAACACCGCGGTCAACCGCCTGCTCTGGACACCCGAGGGCCTGGGCCTGGTGGGCTGGGCCGACACCGGACACCTGCAGGACGACGGGGCGCTGGACGAGAGCACCGCCTGAGCCACCGACGCCTGCCATGACACCGAACCAAGTCATCGTACTCGCCACGCCGGTGTTCCTGCTGCTCATCGCCATCGAGTTCTGGGTCGGGCGACGGCGCAGGCGCAACACCTACGCGCTGGCCGACACATTCAGCAGCATCGGCCTGGGCATGCTCAGCCGCATCGCCGACGTGTTCACGTTCGCGCTGCGCCTGGGCATCTACGTCTGGGTGCAGGACCACGCGGCCCTGTGGCGCAACGACGGTTTCTGGACCTCGTCCGCCGGCTGGCTGCTGGCACTGGTGTTCTACGACTTCCTCTACTACTGGAACCACCGCCTGGGCCACGAGGTGGGCCTGCTCTGGGCCGCGCACGTGGTGCACCACCAGAGCCAGCACTACAACCTCTCCACCGCGCTGCGCCAGCCCGCCAGCTACGCGCTGCTGGGCTGGGTGTTCTACCTGCCGATGGCGCTGGCCGGCGTGCCGCCGCTGGTGTTCGCGG
Source organism: Hydrogenophaga pseudoflava NBRC 102511 (assembly GCF_001592285.1). Lineage (GTDB taxonomy): Bacteria > Pseudomonadota > Gammaproteobacteria > Burkholderiales > Burkholderiaceae_C > Hydrogenophaga > Hydrogenophaga pseudoflava. The sequence continues at coordinate 122,683 of NZ_BCWQ01000007.1, forward strand.
TGGTCGGTCTGGTGGACCTGCTCTACCAGTTCTGGATCCACACCGAGCAGGTCGGCTCGCTCGGCCGCTTCGACCGCTGGTTCGCCTCGCCCTCGAACCACCGCGTGCACCACGCCGTGAACGACCGCTACCTGGACAAGAACTACGGCGGCATCCTGATGCTGTGGGACCACCTGTTCGGCAGCTTCGAACCCGAGGACCCGGAAGAACCCTGCGTCTACGGCACGCGCAAGCCGCTGCAGAGCTGGGACCCGGTCTGGGCCAACGCCGAGGTCTACGCGGGGCTGGCCCGCGACAGCGCGCGCACCGGCCGCTGGGGCGACCGGCTGCGCACCTGGATCAAGCCCCCCGGCTGGCGCGCGCCCGATGTGGCGGCGCGCTGGCCGACCCCGGCCTTCGACCTCGGCGCCGTGCAGCGCTTCGACCCGCCCGCCTCGCGCGGCGCGCAGGCGCTGGCGGCACTGGTGTTCGTGCTGCTGCTCGGCGGCGTCGCCTTCTTCCTCTGGACCGCCGACGCGCGCGCCCTGCCGGGCAACCTGGCCTGGACCGCCGCCCTGCTGGCCGGGCTCTGGGCGCAGGGCGCGCTGCTGCAGGGCCGCATAGGCCCGGGAATGGTGCTGATGGTGCTCAGCGCCGCGTTGGCCACACTCGCCGCCGCGGAAGGCTGGACCGAACTGCACCGGGTGTTCAAGCCGCTGACCATGCTGGTCGTCATCGGTCTGGTGCTGCGCGCGGACGTCCGCCACAAGGGCTGGCTGCTGGCCGCGCTCGCAGGCTCGCTGGCCGGCGACGCCTTCCTGATGTTCGAGGGCTTCTTCATCGCCGGCCTGGCGTCGTTCCTGCTCGCGCACCTGGCCTACATCGCCCGCCTGCGGTCCGACGCGCCCTGGTTCGCTGACCGGCGGGCGCTGGGAGCGGTGGGCGCTGTGGGTCTGGTGATGTACGCGCTGCTCTGGAGCGGAGGGCCGTGGAGCGGCGGTCTGCCGCCGGGCCTGCGGGCGCCAGTGGCGGCCTATGTGCTGGTCATCGCACTGATGGTGTCGCAGGCGCTGGGGCGGGCCCGCGTGCACGCCGATCCGGCGGCCTGGCGCGTGGCCGCGGGCGCCCTGTGCTTCATGCTCAGCGACACCCTGCTGGCGACCGACCGCTTCCTTGTGCCGCTGCCGGCGCGCGACCTGCTGGTGCTCTCGACCTACTACGCGGCGCAGGGCCTGATGGTGGCCGGCCTGCTGCCAGCGGCGCCGCGTCAGGGCGCGTAGACCCGGGCTTCGAGCCCCAGGGCCCGCACCTTCGCCGCGGCCTGCTCGGCCTCTTCGCGCCGCTCGAAGGGCCCCACCCGCACGCGGGTGAGCGGCCCCCGCGCCGACTCGATCGGGTCGTCCAGCACCGGCAGGCCGGCTTCGACCAGCCGCGCCTTGGCGCGCTCGGCGTTGGCCTCTCTGGCGAACATCCCCACGTTGACGCCGAAACCGCGCGGCCGGGGCCGAAGCACCGGCTCGGGCGCCGCCGGGGTGGGTGCAGCCGCCACGGGTTCGACAGGGGCTTGAACCGGCAGCACGGCGGGCGTTGCCGGCGGTGCCTCGGTGGGCGATGCCACGGGGGGCGACGGCAGGAGCCGTGGCGCTCGCTGCGGCGGTGCGGGCGACTGAACCTGCGCCGCACCCACAGCCGCCGGGCGCCACTGCTGCCCGACCACCCCGGCCAGCAAGGCCACCACCACCAGGACCGCAGCCGCGGCCACCAGACCCGCCACGCGCCAGCCGTACTCGGAACGCTCCAGCCGCTCCACCGCCTCCTGGAAACTGTCGGCCTGCTCGACAGCGGCGGCCACGCGCTCGCGCAGGCCCCGGTGCAGCCAGGCCATGCCCCAGAGCCCGGGCAGCGCGCACCACAACACCAGGGCCGACGCCGTCAGCCCGATCCGGATGCCCGTGGGCACGCCCTCGGCACGCATCCACAGCCAGCCCAGGGCCGCGGCGGCGGCGAGCGCCAGCCCGGCCTGCGCGAGCGCGGCGCCCCACAGCCGCCAGTACACCAGCCAGGCCAGCTGGCCCAGCGCCGCGCGCGTGTTCCACACCATGGCCGAGCGCCCACGCTCCTCGAAGCGCGCGATGACCGGGAGATAGGCGCTGGCGCCGGCCGGACCCAGCGCCGCGCGGTACAGCGTCGCCGCGCTGGCGGGCAGCCCGGTCGGGTCGTCCTGCGCCGTGTCCACGTCAGCCGGCGTCCTGGAACAGCTGATCGCCCGACTGCGGCGGCGCCACGCCCAGGTGGCGGTAGGCCGCCAGCGTGGCGGTGCGCCCGCGCGGCGTGCGCTGCAGATAGCCCTGCTGGATCAGGTAAGGCTCGATCACGTCCTCGATGGTGTCGCGCTCCTCGCCGATGGACGCCGCGATGTTGTCCAGCCCGACCGGGCCTCCGTCGAAGCGGTGGATCACGGCTTCGAGCAGCTTGCGGTCCATCAGGTCGAAGCCCTGCGGGTCGACATCCAGCATGGTCAGCGCGCGTCCGGCGATGTCGGCCGTGATGCGGCCGTCGCCCTTGACGTCCGCGAAGTCGCGCACGCGGCGCAGCAGGCGGTTGGCGATGCGGGGCGTGCCGCGCGAACGGCGCGCGATCTCGAACGAGCCGGCGGCGTCGATGGGCGCGTTCAGCAGGCCGGCGCTGCGCGTGACGATGCGCGAGAGCTCCTCGGCGGTGTAGAACTCCAGCCGCGCCACGATGCCGAAGCGGTCGCGCAGCGGGTTGGTCAGCATGCCGGCGCGGGTGGTGGCGCCGACCAGGGTGAAGGGCTGCAGGTCCAGCTTGATGCTGCGCGCCGCCGGCCCCTCGCCGATCATGATGTCGATCTGGTAGTCCTCCAGCGCCGGGTAGAGGATTTCCTCGACGACGGGCGAGAGCCGGTGGATCTCGTCGATGAACAGCACGTCGTTCGGTTCGAGGTTGGTCAGCAGCGCCGCCAGGTCCTTGGGCTTTTCCAGCACCGGTCCGCTGGTCTGGCGCAGGTTCACCCCGAGCTCCTGCGCAATGATGTGGCTCAGCGTGGTCTTGCCCAGCCCCGGCGGGCCGAACAGCAGCACGTGGTCCAGCGCCTCGGCGCGCTTCTTGGCCGCGCCGATGAAGATCTCCAGCTGCTCGCGCACCTTCTGCTGGCCCACGTATTCGTCCAGCAGCTTGGGGCGCAGGGCGCGCTCGATCGCTTCTTCCTTGGGCGAAAAAGTGGTGGCGGAAACGACCCGCGGTGCGGGGGCGAAATCGTCGGTCTGGATGCTCACGGAGCCGACTATACAGGCCCGTTTCCGGGGCGTTGCTCAAGTCGGGAGCGCCGCCTGCCGATACCCGAAAGACCCCCGTTTTTCGCCGCCACCCGACCATGAACCGCACCGCCGCCCACCGCCCAGCGACCCCGACGCTGATCCGGACCGCCCTCGCTTCGGCACTGGTCATGGCAGCGGCCTGGTGCCTGACGGCACCGGGCACGGCCCGGGCCTCCGATGCTCCCAGCCACTCCGCGCCGCCGCCGGCTCCCATCGCGATGCCGGTGGGCACGGCCAAACCCGGCGCCCAGCCCCGGAACGCCGCGGCGACCCCGGCCGGCGCAACGGCCGCCGAGTCCCGCTCCGACCCGCAGGCGGTCGCCGCCAAGATCAAGGCGGTGCTGGACAAGCACCGCGGCACCGAGGTCGCACCGCCCGCCAACCACCAGACCGCCGACCGGGTGGCCAAGGCCATCCGCAACGGCCACGCCGCGCCCGAGGCCCACGGCAGCCCCGCGTCCAAGGGGCACGACCCGCACTGGTCCTACGAGGGCGCCTACGGCCCCGAGCACTGGGCCCGCGTGAAACCCGAGTTCAACGTCTGCGCCATCGGCAAGCGACAGTCGCCCGTGCATATCCAGGAGACCACGACGCTGCAGGGCCCGGCCGAGCCGCTGCAGTTCGACTACCGACCCACTGGCGGCAGCGTGGTGAACAACGGCCACACCATCCAGGTCGACCTGGAGCCGGGCAACACCCTGAGCGTGCGCGGCGCCACCTACGAGCTGCTGCAGTTCCACTTCCACCACCCGTCGGAAGAGCGGGTCAACCACCGCAGCTTCGCCATGGTCGCGCACCTGGTGCACAAGAACCACGAAGGCCAGCTGGCGGTGGTGGCGGTGCTGATCGACCCGGGCGCGGCCAACGGGCTGATCAACAAGGTGTGGACCCACATGCCGCTGGACAGCGGCGACCGGGTGCGCCTGCCCGCCGGGCTGATCGACCTGCGCGAACTGCTGCCCGCCGACCAGCGCTACTACCAGTTCATGGGCTCGCTCACCACGCCGCCCTGCACCGAGGGCGTGCTGTGGAATGTGCTCAAGACCCCGGTGACCGTGAGCCGGGAACAGCTCAAGCTGTTTTCACAGATTTTCCCGAACAACGCCCGCCCGGTACAGGCGCTCAACGGGCGGATCGTGCGCGAGGCGCAGTGATCACTTCGCCAGCGACTTCAGCGCCAGCTTGATGCCCTCGCTCACGCCTACGCCGGCCGGCAGCGCCTTGAGCGCCGCTGCGGCGTCCTTCTCGTTGTAGCCCAGGGCCATCAGCGCCTGCTGGATGTCGCTGGCCGCGTCGCCCACGGCGGCGGCTGCGCCCGGCAGCGGCAGGTCGGCGCCCAGCTTGCCCTTGAGTTCGAGCAGCAGGCGCTCAGCGGTCTTCTTGCCGATGCCCGGCACCTTGACGATGCGACCTGCCTCCTGCGCCGTCACCGCCTGTGCCAGCTCGGCGACGGACAGGCCCGAGAGCACCGAGAGTGCGGTGCGCGGACCGATGCCGCTGATCTTGATGAGCTGGCGGAAGGCCTCGCGCTCGGCCGCGCTGCCGAAGCCGTAGAGGATCTGCGCGTCCTCGCGCACCACGAAGTGCGTCAGCAGCGACACCTTCTCGCCCGCCGCCGGCAGGTTGTAGAAGGTGCTCATGGGCACGTCGACCTCGTAACCGACCCCGTGGCAGTCGATCAGGATCTGGGGCGGATTCTTTTCCAGCAACGTGCCGGTCAGCTTGCCTATCATTGAGGGCCTTTCACCAATCAGCCCGGGATTATCTGTTTTGATCCTCCGCCACACCTTCTCGCCGCCCGACAACACCCGCATGGCCCACCTGTGCGGCCCGATGGACAGCCACATCCGCAGCATCGAGGCGGCGCTGCAGGTCAAGGTCGCGCACCGCTTCGAACAGTTCCGGATCGAAGGCCCCAAGGCCAAGGCCAACCAGGCGCTGGAGGTGCTGCAGGCGCTGTACGAGATGGCGAAAAAGCCCATCCCCGAAGAGAAGGTGCAACTCATGCTGGCCGGCGACACCGCGCTGCCGCCCGGCGGCGACGAGGCCACCGCAATGCAGACGCGCCGCGGCGAGGTGCGCGGGCGCACGCCCAACCAGGCGCGCTACCTGGACAACATGGCCACGCACGACATCACCTTCGGCATCGGCCCGGCCGGCACCGGCAAGACCTACCTGGCGGTGGCCTGCGCGGTGGACGCGCTGGAGCGCAGCGCGGTGCAGAAGATCGTGCTGACGCGCCCGGCCGTCGAGGCCGGCGAGAAGCTGGGCTTCCTGCCCGGCGACCTGGGCCAGAAGGTCGACCCCTACCTGCGCCCGCTGTACGACGCGCTGTACGACCTGATGGGCTTCGACAAGGTGCAGAAGGCCTTCGAGCGCCAGCAGATCGAGATCGCGCCGCTGGCCTTCATGCGCGGGCGCACGCTCAACCACGCGTTCGTGATCCTTGACGAAGCGCAGAACACGACCGTGGAACAGATGAAGATGTTCCTCACCCGCATCGGCTTCGGCAGCAAGGCCGTGGTCACCGGCGACGTGAGCCAGATCGACCTGCCGGTGACCCAGCTCTCGGGCCTGATCGACGCCGAGCGCGTGCTCAAGCGCGTGACCGGCATCGCCTTCAACCGCCTGACCAGCGCCGACGTGGTGCGCCACCCGCTGGTCGCCCGCATCGTCGACGCCTACGAGGCGCGCAGCCCCGGCGTGGCCGAGGCCCCGCGCGGCGGCCGCCGCAAATCCGCCTGACCCACCCGCCCGACGCCCCGACCATGGCCCTGCCTTCGCTTTCGCTTTCCCTGCAGTTCGGTGACCTGAAAGACGCCGCCCGCCACCGCGCCGCGCTGCCGCGCCACACCGTGATCCGCTGCATCCGCCACGCGCTGGAGGTCGACGCCGAGATCACCGTGCGCATCGTCGACGCCGACGAGGGCCAGGCGCTCAACCGCGAATACCGCGGCAAGGACTACGCCACCAACGTGCTGACCTTCGACTACGCCACCGAGCCGGTGGTGATGGCCGACCTGGTGCTGTGCGCGCCGGTGGTGGCGCGCGAGGCGAAGGAACAGAAGAAGACCCTGGCCGCGCACTACGCGCACCTGCTGGTGCACGGCACCCTGCACGCGCAGGGCTGGGACCACGAGACCGGCGAGGAAGACGCCGAGGCGATGGAAGCGCGCGAGATTCAGATCCTCGCCGGGCTGGGCATCAAGAACCCGTACTGATCAGCGGACACACTGCCCCTCGATCTCCACCAGCAGATCGGCGCGGCACACATCGGCCAGCACATAGGTCACCGGCGCGGCGCCCAGGCGCTGCGCGACCACCTCGCGCACGGTGGCCAGGTCGGCCGGGTGGCGCACATAGGCCCGGTAGCCCAGGTCGCCCAGCGCGAACGCGCCGCTGCGGGACTTCAATGACGCCTCGGCCAGCACCGCCGCGATGTTGTCCAGGCTCTCGGCCGTCTGCGCCCGCACGTCGCCCCGGTGCACGGTCTCGTGCCCGACGATGCTGGCGGTGCCCGAGACGAACAGGATTTCCTGCCCCGGCGGGTGCACCAGCGCGGCGCGCGAGAAGGTCGGGCTGCGCGGACCGTAGCGGTCCGGATAGAGGAAGGCGCTGACCTGGCGCGGGTTTTCGACCGGCACGATGGGCGTCGGCCCGGCCAGGAAGGCCACCGTCAGCGGACCGGACGCCACGCCCAGCGCGCAGGCCGCCGGCACCCGCCCCACCACGCTGCGCGCCCCGGCTTCGAAGGCATCGCCGCGGCCGATGTTGAACTGGCGGTAGCGCTCCAGCCCGTCGGCTTCGCCGTTGATGTCGGCCATGTAGTTCCACAGCCGCCACAGGTGGGGCAGGCCCTGGGCATCGAGCAGCTGGAAGATGCGTGCGTAGATGTCGAAGGCCGCCTGCTGCAGGGCGCTGCGGCCGGCCTCGGGGACCACGCCAGCCTCCTGCACATCAATCACCCCGAACAGCAGGTCGCCGCCGCGGCGCCACGCCACCCCCTCATGCCCGCCGGTCAACACCGGCGCACCGTCCGGCAGCAGCCAGCACTCCCGCAGCGCCTCGCCACCGTCCAGCACCAGGGTCGGCAGGTGCTGCAGCGGCCAGGCCACCGCGGGCGGCGACGCGGCGCCGACGTGAAAGCCACCCAGCACCTGCCCGGTCGGCAACGAAGAAAAGGAACGGAGGCTCAGGAGCGACAGGCTCATGCGGTCAACAGCGAAAGAAACAGGAAGAACGCGCTCAGTGCATGCGCATCGGGATGGTGACCGGGCCGTCGTTGACCAGGTGCACCTGCATGTCGGCGCCGAAGCGCCCGGTGGCGACCAGCGGGTGCTGCGCCCGCGCCAGCCCGACGAAACGGTCGTACAGCGCCTCGCCCAGGGCCGGTGGCGCTGCGCCGGTGAAGCCCGGCCGGTTGCCGCCGCTGGTGTCGGCCGCCAGGGTGAACTGGCTGACGATCAGCAGGCCGCCGCCCTCGTCCTGCACGCTGCGGTTCATCTTGCCGGCCTCGTCGGCAAAGATGCGCAGCTTCAGGATCTTGGCCAGCAGTTTCTGCGCCACGGCCTCGGTGTCGTCGGGTTCGGCACAGACCAGCACCAGCAGGCCGGCGCCGATCTGCCCGACCGTCTCGCCAGCGATGTCGACGCGGGCCTGGCTCACCCGTTGCAGCAGCGCGATCATTTCAGGTCCGCCTCATCGTAGAAATGCGCCTCCACGTCCGAGGGCAGCAGCTGGATGCTGGCGCGCAGCCCCGGCACCGCGCTCATCAGCGCCTGTTCCACGCTGGTGCGCACCGCAGCCGCACGGCCCAGGGTCCAGGCCGCGGGCATGTGCATGTGCAGGTCCACGAAGCGCCGCTGGCCCGCCTTGCGGGTGCTGACGTGGTCGAAGCGGATGATCTGCGTGTCGCCGCGCGTGTGGGCAAAGCCGGCCAGGGTCTGTTCGATGGTGGCCAGCACCTCGGGCTCGACCGCCTCGTCCATCAGGCCCTGGGTCGAGCGCCAGATCAGGTGGAAGCCCTCCTTGAGGATGTTCAGCGCCACGCCGATGGCCACCACCGGGTCCAGCCACATCCAGCCCGTGAGCTGCACCAGCGCGATGCCCGCCACCACGCCGGCCGAGGTCCAGACGTCGGTCACCAGGTGTTTGCCGTCGGCCTCCAGCGCAATCGAGCGGTGCTCCTTCGCCGCGCGGAACATCACCCAGGCCAGCAGGCCGTTGAGCGCCGAACTGGCCACCGACAGCGCCAGCCCCCAGCCCACCTGCTCCAGCGGCTGCGGGTCGAGCAGGCGCTGACCGGCGGTCCAGACAATGCCCAGCGCCGCGACGATGATCAGGATGCCCTCGAAGCCCGAGGAGAAGTACTCGGCCTTGTGGTGGCCGTACGGGTGGTCGTCGTCGGCCGGACGCGCGGCGATGGTGACCATGACCAGGCCGAACACCGCGCTGGCCAGGTTCACCAGCGACTCCATGGCGTCCGACAGCAGGCCGACCGAGTCGGTGACCCACCAGGCCAGGGTTTTGAGGGTGATGGTGATGACGGCCACCACCACCGACGCCATGAGCAGGCGGCGGGGTGTGAGCCAGGATGAAACAGAAGGACTCATGGTCCGATTGTCGCCCGGCGATCTGGTGAAACTTTGGCGCCTGAAGCGTGTAATTTTGTAACCACCCGGTATCCATTCGGTGCCAGAATGACCCGGGAGCGAGACAAGCATGAACCACCCCACCCCCGCTGACGACACGTTCTGGATCGGTCCCACCGACGCCTGGCTGCTGGCCGAGGGCAGGCACCTGCGGCCCTGGCAGAAGCTGGGCGCCCACCCCACCACACTGGGGGGCCAGAGCGGTGTGGCTTTCGCGGTGTGGGCACCGGCCGCGCGCTGGGTCGGGCTCAGCGGCGACTTCAACGGCTGGCAGCCGCAAGGCATGCGCCACCGGCCCGAGTGCGGTGTGTGGGAGCTGTTCGTGCCCGGCGCGGGCGTGGGGGCCTGGTACAAGTTCCAGGTCGAGGGGGCCGACGGCCGCACCGTGATGAAGACCGACCCCTACGCGCGCGAGACCGAGCTGCCGCCCGGCAACGCGGCCCGGGTCTGCGAGCCGCTGCGCAGCGCCCCCGCCCCGTCCGGCCCGCACCAGAGGCCGCCCGTGCCGATGGCGATCTACGAGGTGCACGCCGGCTCCTGGAAGCGCCCCGGCGGCCGGGACGTGATGCCCACCTGGGACGACCTGGCGCAGCACCTCGTGCCCTACGCCACCAGCCTGGGCTTCACCCACCTGGAGCTGCTGCCGGTCAGCGAACACCCCTTCTACGCCTCCTGGGGCTACCAGCCCACCGGCCTGTACGCACCCACCGCGCGCTATGGCCGGCCCGACGGCTTCCGGCGCTTCGTCGACGCGGCCCACGCCGCCGGCCTGAAGATCATCCTGGACTGGGTGCCGGCGCACTTCCCGGCCGACGAACACGCGCTGGCCCGCTTCGACGGCACGGCACTCTACGAACACGCCGACCCGCGCGAGGGCTTCCACCGCGACTGGAACACCCTGATCTACAACTTCGGCCGCCACGAGGTGAAGAACTTCCTGGTCGGCAATGCGCTGTACTGGATCGAGCAGTACGGCATCGACGGGCTGCGCGTGGACGCGGTCGCCTCCATGCTCTACCGCGACTACAGCCGTCCTGCGGGCGAGTGGGTACCCAACAAGGACGGCGGGCGCGAGAACTACGAGGCCATCGCCTTCCTGCGCGAGGTGCACGAGGTGCTGCAGCGCGAGGCGCCGCAGGCCATGACCGTCGCCGAGGAGTCGACCGCGTTCCCGCAGGTCACCGGCGCGGTGCAGCAAGGCGGCCTGGGCTTCGACCACAAGTGGAACATGGGCTGGATGCACGACACCCTGGCCTACATGTCGCAGGACCCGGTGCACCGGCGCTGGCACCACCACAAGATGAGCTTCGCGATGATGTACGCCTACAGCGAAGACTACGTGCTGCCGCTCTCGCACGACGAGGTGGTGCATGGCAAAGGCTCGCTGCTGGGCAAGATGAGCGGCGACCCCTGGCAGAAGCTGGCCAACCTGCGCGCGCTCTACGCCTGGATGTACGCGCACCCGGGCAAGAAGCTGCTGTTCATGGGCGCCGAGCTGGCCCAGCCCACCGAGTGGAACCACGACGCCGAGCTGCCCTGGCACCTGCTGGAGCAGCCGGCCCACGCCGGCGTGCAGAACCTGGTGCACGACCTCAACATGCTCTACCGCCAGCAGCCGGCGCTGCACGCGCGCGACACCGACCCCGACAGCTTCCGCTGGCTGGTGGTGGACGACGCCGACCAGTCGGTGCTGGCCTTCGTGCGCTTCGGGCGCGCGCTGGAGGACACCCTGGTCGCGGTGGCCAACTTCACACCCGTGGTGCGCCACGACTACCGCGTCGGCCTGCCGCACGACGGCGCCTGGACCGAGCGCCTGAACACCGATTCGAGCCACTACGGTGGCAGCAACGTGGGCAACCACGGGCGCGTGCAGGCGCAGCACCAGCCGCTGCACGGCCAGGGCTGGTCGGCGCCGCTGACCCTGCCGCCGCTGGGCGTCCTCTGGCTGCAACCCGAGAAGACATGACACACACGGCCGCACCGGCGCTCGGCGCACACCTGGTCTGCGAACACGGCCAGGACGGTGTGCGTTTTGACGTCTGGGCGCCCGAGGCCACGGCGGTGGAGGTGCAGCTGTTCGGACCGGACCGCACGCCCACCGGCGTGCTGCCGCTGGACGCGGTGGGCGATGGCCTCTGGTCGCGCTTCGTGCCCGGCCTCGGCGCCGGCCAGGCCTACGGCCTGCGCGCCCACGGCCCCTGGAACCCCGAGGCCGGGCAGCGCTTCAACCCGGCCCGACTGCTGATGGACCCCTGGGCGTCCGGCTTCGTGGGCGACACCGCCCGGCTGGCGCTGCAGACCGGCCACGCGGTGGCCAACCCGCTGCAGCCGGTGGAGTCCTGGGCGCAGCACCGGCCCGAACCCGCGGACAACGCTTCGTCCATGCCCCGCTGCCTGGTGGTCGACACCACGGCCGAGCTGGCGGCGGGCGCCGCGATCGCCCCCGGCCCTGGCACCGCGCCCGACCGCGTCGTGCTCTACGAAGCTCACGTCAAAGCCCTGACACGCTTGCACCCGGAGGTTCCGCCCGCGCAGCGCGGCACCTACGCCGGTCTCGCCCACCCGGCGATGCGGGACCACCTGCGCCGCCTGGGTGTGACCACGGTCTGCCTGCTGCCGGTGCACGCCTTCATCAGCGAGCGCCACCTGCTGGCGCGCGGCCTCACCAACCACTGGGGCTACAACACACTCAACGCCTTCGCGCCGCACGCCGGCTACGCCGCCTGCACCGCCGGGCGCGACCCCGTGGACGCCGACGAGGCGCAGGCGGTGCGCGACGAGTTCCGCGCCATGGTGGATGCGCTGCACCGCGCCGGCATCGAGGTGGTGCTGGACGTGGTGTTCAACCACACGGCCGAAAGCGATCTCGACGGCCCCACGCTCTCGTGGCGCGGCCTGGGCCAGAACCACTGGTACGCCATGGGCCCGCTCGGTGTGCCGCACAACTTCAGCGGCACCGGCAACAGCCTGAACGTGAGCGAGCCGCGCGTGCTGCAGTGGGTGATGGACAGCCTGCGCTGGTGGGTCGCGGCCTACGGCGTCGACGGCTTCCGCTTCGACCTCGCGGTCTCGCTCGGCCGCGACGCCTCGCAGGGCCACCGCTTCCAGCGCCACCACGCGCTGCTGGCCGCCATGCGGCAGGACCCGCTGCTGCGCGGCGTGCGCCTGATCGCCGAACCCTGGGACATCGGCCCCGACGGCCACCACACCGGCGGTTTCGCGCCCGGCTGGCTGGAATGGAACGACGCCTTCCGCGACGGCGTGCGCGCCTTCTGGCTCGGCCACCCGGCCTCGCGCGGCGAGCTCGCCACCCGCGTCTGCGGCAGCAGCGACAAGTTCCGCCACAGCGCCCGCACACTGCTGGCCAGCGTGAACCTGCTGACCGCCCACGACGGTTTCAACCTGGCCGACCTCACCGCCTATGCGCGCAAGCACAACCGGGCCAACGGCGAAGACAACCGCGACGGCCATGGCCACAACCTCTCGGCCAACGGCGGCACCGAAGGCCCCACCGACCAGCCGGCCGTGCTGCGGCGGCGCGGTCGCTGGCGCCGCGCGCTGCTGGCCACGCTGTTCTGCGCCCAGGGCACGCCGCAGCTGCTGGCCGGCGACGAGATCGGCCACAGCCAGCGCGGCAACAACAACGCCTACTGCCAGGACAACGCCCTGACCTGGCTGGACTGGCCGCACGCCGACCCGGCGCTCGCGGGCTTCGTGGCCGGCCTCACCGCCCTGCGCCGCGCCCACCCCGGCCTGCGGCAGGCGCGCTGGTTCGACGGCCGGCCGCCCGGGGATGGTGCCGCGCCCGACATCGCCTGGTTCGACACCGACGGCGCGCCGCTGAGCGCCGCCGCCTGGCGCAGCCAGGAGCACCGCACGCTGGCCGCCATCATCACGGTCGGCGAGGGCGGCCAACCCGCGCAGGAATCCCTGCTGGTGGTCTGGCACGCGGGCGAAGCCGCCGAGTTGCAGTTGCCACCAGGGCTCTGGGCGCTGCGGCTGGACAGCGCCCGGGCGCTGGTGGTCGCGGGTCCCGACGCCCCAGATGGCCCCAGTGTCGAAGGCCGGCTGCTGCTGAGCGAGCCGACGGTGTGCGTGCTGGTCCGGGCCTTGCATGGCCCGCCTGTCCCTTCCGCCCCCGACTCATGAACACCAGCGTCCACCCCCTGCTCGCGCGCCGCTCCAGCGGTGTGCTGCTGCACATCACCAGCCTGCCCGGCCCCCACGGCTGCGGCGACCTCGGCCCCGCTGCGCGACACTTCGTCGACTGGCTGTCCGCGGCCGGCCAGTCGCTCTGGCAGGTGCTGCCGCTTTCCCCCGCCGGTCCGGGCAACTCGCCCTACCAGAGCGTCTCGGCCTTCGCCGGCAACCCGCTGATGGTCGACCTCGACGACCTGGTGCGCCAGGGCTGGCTGCCCTGGACACCGCGCCAGGGCTTCGACCACCACCGCTGCGACTTCGAACGCGTCGCCCCCTGGCGCATGGCCTGCCTGCGCAAGGCCTGGAACGGTTTTTCCGAGCGCGCCAGCGACGAGTGCCGCGCCGCCCTGGCCGACTTCTGCGCCGAACACGCGCACTGGCTGGACGACTACGCACTGTTCATGGTGCTGGACGAGCGCTACGGCGGCCCCTGGTCGCGCTGGCCCGCGCCGCTGGCCCGGCGTGAGGCCGCCGCGCTGGACGAGGTGCGCGCGCAATCGGCCCACGCCCTGGGCTTCTGGCGCTTCGTGCAGTGGCGCTTCTGGGTCCAGTGGCAGGGCCTGCGCGACTATGCGCGCTCGCAAGGTGTGCACATGGTCGGCGACGCCCCGATCTTCGTCGCCCACCACAGCGCCGACGTCTGGGGCCACGCCGAGCAGTTCCTGCTGGACGAGCGGCTGGAGCCGCACGTGGTGGCCGGCGTGCCGCCCGACTACTTCAGCCCCACCGGCCAGCGCTGGGGCAACCCGCTCTACAACTGGGACACCATGGCGCACCACGGCTACCGGTGGTGGAAGGACCGGCTGGCGCACCAGTTCCGGCAGGTCGACATCGTGCGGCTGGACCATTTCCGCGGCTTCGAGTCGCACTGGGAAATTCCCGCCAGCGAACCGACCGCGGTGGCCGGCCAGTGGCAGCCGGGGCCGGGCCTGCGCTTCTTCGACGCCATCACCGACGAGCTCGGTCCGCTGCCCATCATCGCGGAGGACCTGGGCCTGATCACCCCCGAGGTCACTGCGCTGCGCGAGGCCTGCGGCTTCCCGGGCATGCGCATCCTGCAGTTCGCCTTCGGCAGCGGGCCGAAGAACCCCTACCTGCCGCACAACCTGGAACGCCACGCCGTGGCCTACACCGGCACCCACGACAACGAGACCACGGTGGGCTGGTGGAACAGTGCACCCGCGGGTGAGCGCCACGCGGCGCTGGACTACCTGGGCCCCTGCATCGCCACCGAGCCGCACTGGACCCTGGTGCGCGCGGCCTCGCAGTCGGTGGTCAACACCGTGGTGGTGCCGTTCCAGGACGTGCTCGGCCTGGACACCCGCCACCGCATGAACACCCCCGGCATGGCCACCGGCTGCTGGGAGTGGCGCTTCGAATGGAATCAGGTCAACCACGAGCCGGCCGAACGCCTGGCCGCGATGACCCGTGCCCATGGGCGATGGCAAGCACCCTGAACACCCCCTTCACCACAACAACCACCGGAGACAACCCATGGACAAAACCTCTCCTCAGCAACTGGCCCGGCGCACCATCGGCCTGGTGCTTGCCGGAGGCCGCGGTTCGCGGCTGAAGGCGCTCACCGACCGGCGCACCAAGCCGGCGGTGTACTTCGGTGGCAAGTTCCGCATCATCGATTTCGCGCTGTCCAACTGCCTGAACTCCGGCGTGCGCCGCATCGGCGTGCTCACCCAGTACAAGTCGCACTCGCTGCTGCGCCACCTGCAGCGCGGCTGGAGCTTCCTGCGCAACGAGTTCAACGAGTTCATCGACCTGCTGCCCGCCCAGCAGCGCATCGACGAGGACAGCTGGTACCTGGGCACGGCCGACGCGGTCTACCAGAACCTGGACATCCTGCGTGCCCACAACCCCGAGTACATCCTGATCCTGGCCGGCGACCACATCTACAAGATGGACTACGCCGAGCTGATCGCCGACCACGTGGCGCAGGGGAAGAAGTGCACCGTGGCCTGCATCGAGGTGCCGATCGCCGAGGCCAGCGCCTTCGGCGTGATGGCCATCGACGACCAGCGCCGCATCGTCGAGTTCGTCGAGAAGCCGGCGAACCCGCCCGCCATGCCCGGCAAGCCGGAGGTGTCGCTGGCCAGCATGGGCATCTACGTGTTCGACGCCCCGGCGCTGTTCGCCGCGCTGGAGCAGGACGCGGCCACCCCCGGCTCCAGCCGCGACTTCGGCAAGGACGTGATCCCGGCCATGGTGGCCGAGGGCCAGGCCGTGGCGCACCCCTTCGGCATGTCTTGCGTCAAGAGCTCGCCCGAGGCGCCCGCCTACTGGCGCGACGTCGGAACCGTGGAGGCCTACTGGGCCGCCAACCTGGACCTGACCAACACCATTCCCGAGCTGGACATGTACGACCGCGACTGGCCGATCTGGACCTACCAGGAGCAGCTGCCGCCGGCCAAGTTCGTGTTCAACGACGACGGCCGCCGCGGCATGGCGGTGGACTCGCTGGTCTCGGGGGGTTGCATCATCTCGGGCGGCTCGGTGAACCGCTCGGTGCTGTTCTCCAAGGTCCACATCCACTCCTACGCCGAGGTCGACGAGGCGGTGCTGCTGCCCGAGGTCGACGTCGGCCGCGGCTGCAAGCTGCGCAAGGTGGTGATCGACAACGGCTGCGTGATCCCGCCGGGTATGCAGATCGGCTACGACGCCGCCGAGGACGCGAAACGCTTCTACCGCTCGGAAGGCGGCGTGGTGCTGGTGACGCGCGCGATGCTTGAGGCCCTGAAGTGAGCCTGCGCGTCCTCTACGCCTGCTCCGAGGTCTTTCCGCTGCTCAAGACCGGCGGTCTGGCCGACGTGAGCGCGGGCCTGCCGCCAGCCCTGGCAGCGCAGGGCGCCGACGTGCGCCTGCTGCTGCCGGCCTTTCCGTCCATCGTGGCGGGTGTCGTGCCCGAGGGGCCGAGCCTGCTGGTGCCTGGCGGCGACACCGTGGGTCTGCCGCATGGCCTCGGCCCGCGGCCCGGCACCGTGAACGGCCCCACGCCCTGGCTGCGGCGCGGGCACATCGAGGCGTCGGGCCTGCCGGTGTGGCTGCTGCACGCGCCCGGCCTGTACGACCGGCCCGGCAACCCCTACCAGGACGCCAGTGGCAAGCCCTGGCCCGACGCGGCCGAACAGTTCGCCTGGCTGGGCTGGGCCGCCGCTCTGCTGGGCACCGGTCTGGACAGCGGCTGGGTGCCCGACGTGGTGCACGGCCACGACTGGCACACCGGCCTGGCCTTCGCCTACCTCCACCGGCTGGTGGCGGCTGGCCACCGCCGCCCGGCCGGCGTGTTCACCGTGCACAACCTGGCCTACCAGGGCGTGTTCGGCCCGCAGGTGCGCGAGCGCCTCGGCCTGCCCGACGAGCTGTTCCACCTGCACGGCCTGGAATTCCACGGCCAGGTCTCGTTCATGAAAGCCGGCCTGCAGTTCGCCGACGCCATCACCACCGTCAGCCCGACCTACGCGCGCGAGATCACCGGCGCCGAACAGGGCTGTGGCCTGGACGGCGTGCTGCGCGAGCGGCGCGACCGCCTGCACGGCATCCTCAACGGCGTCGACGATGCGGTCTGGGACCCGGCCAACGACGCCCTCGTGCAACCCGGCTTCAGCGCCGACGACCTGCGTGGCAAGGCGGCCGCCAAGGCGCGGCTGCAGCAGCGCCTTGGCCTGCAGGTCCTGCCCGACGCGCTGCTGTTCTGCGTCGTCAGCCGCCTAACCGAGCAGAAGGGCCTGCACCTGCTGCCCGGCGTGGTCGACGAGCTGGTGCGCCGCGGCGGCCAGCTGGCCGTGCTCGGAGCAGGCGACCCGCTGATCGAGCAGGCGCTGCAGCATGCGGCGCAGCGCCACCCGGGTGCGGTGGGTCTGCACATCGGCTACGACGAAGCGCTCGCCCACACCGTCATCGCCGGCAGCGACGTGATCCTCGTGCCCTCGCGCTTCGAACCCTGCGGCCTGACCCAGCTCTACGGCCTGCGCTACGGCACGCTGCCCCTGGTGCGCGCCGTCGGCGGCCTGGTCGACACCGTCACCGACAGCAGCCTGGAAAACATCGATGACGGCCGCGCCAGCGGCTTCGTGTTCCACGAGTTGACTGAAGACGACCTGCTCGCGGCACTGCGCCGCGCCTTCGCCCTGCGGCGCCGCGAGGCCGACTGGCGCGCGGTCCAGCGCCACGCCATGTCGCTGCGCTTCGACTGGGCGCGCGCCGCCACCGACACCCTCAAGGTCTACGCACTGGCCCGTGCCGACGCCACTGGCACGGCATCTGCTTGATCCGACCACCCTCTGCCTTTGGACTGCACCGACATGCCCAACACCCTCCCGACGACCGCCACCGGCACCGCCACCGCCCCGTTCGAGTACGAACAGCTGGAGAACAGCGTCGCGGCATTGCGCGTGTCCATCGCCAACCGGCTGGTCTATGCCGTCGGCAAGGACCTGCGATCGGCCACCCGCCGCGACTGGCTGTTCGCCCTGTTCCATGCGGTGCGCGACCGCATGATGCACAAGTGGCGCGAGACGCTGGCGGTCTCGCAGGACAGCGACGCCAAACGCGTCTATTACCTGTCGATGGAGTTCCTGACCGGCCGCGCGCTCACCAACGCCCTGCTCTCGGTCGGCATTTACGACGACGCCAGGGAAGCCTGCACCCAGCTGGGCGCCGACTTCGACGCCCTGATCGACCTGGAGACCGATGCTGGCCTGGGCAACGGCGGCCTGGGTCGTCTGGCCGCCTGTTTCCTCGACTCCATGGCCACGGTCGGACTGCCCGGCATGGGCTACGGCATCCGCTACGACTTCGGCATGTTCGCGCAGAAGATCGTCGACGGCCGCCAGGTCGAGGAGCCGGACTACTGGATGGTCAACGGCAACCCCTGGGAATTCATGCGCCCCGAGTTCAGCTACGAGGTGCAGTTCGGCGGCCGGCTGGTGCAGGAGGGCGACCACGTGCGCTGGGTCGACACCGACGACGTGATCGCCACCGCCTACGACACCGGCGTGCCCGGCCACGAACTCACCAGCGTGTCCACGCTGCGCCTGTGGACCGCGCGCGCCACCAGCGGCATCAACCTCGACGCCTTCAACAAGGGCGACTACATGCGCGCGGTGGAGGCCAAGAACCAGTCGGAGAACGTCTCGCGCGTGCTCTACCCCGACGACTCCACCGAGCACGGCAAGGAACTGCGCCTGCGCCAGGAGTATTTCTTCGTCAGCGCCTCGCTGCAGGACATCCTGCGCCGCTACCTCAAGAGCCACGGCAGCTTCGAGCAACTGGCCGACAAGGTCGCGATCCACCTGAACGACACCCACCCCGCGCTGGCCGTGCCCGAGCTGATGCGCCTGCTGGTGGACGAGTACCAGGTGGAATGGGACGCCGCCTGGGCCCTGTGCCAGCGCATCTTCAGCTACACCAACCACACGCTGATGAGCGAGGCGCTGGAGACCTGGCCGGTGGACCTGATGGGCCGGCTGCTGCCGCGCCACCTGCGCATCATCTACGACCTCAACGCCCGCTTCCTGGCCGAGGTGCATGACCGCTTTCCCAACGAGAACGACCTGCTGCGCCGCGTCTCCCTGATCGACGAACACGGCCAGCGCCGCGTGCGCATGGCCTACCTCTCGGTGCTGGCCAGCCACAAGATCAACGGCGTCTCGGCCCTGCACAGCGACCTGATGGTCAAGACCATCTTCGCCGACTTCGCGCGCCTGTGGCCCGATCGTTTCAACAACAAGACCAACGGCATCACACCGCGGCGCTGGCTCTCGCAGGCCAACCGCCCGCTGTCGGCGCTGATCGACGCTCGCATCGGCACCACCTGGCGCCGCAACCTCGACGAGCTGAAGCAGCTGCGGCCGCTGGCCGACGATGTGGAGTTCCAGAGCGCCTTCCGCCTGGCCAAGACCCAGAACAAGAAGCGGCTGGCCGAGCGCATCGCGCAGGAGACTGGCATCGTCGTCAGCACCGACAGCCTGTTCGACGTGCAGATCAAGCGCATGCACGAGTACAAGCGCCAGCTGCTCAACCTGCTGCACGTGGTCACGCGCTACCAGCAGATCCTGGCCCACCCCAACCACAACTGGGTGCCGCGCACGGTGATCTTCGGTGGCAAGGCGGCCTCGGCCTACTACATGGCCAAGCTGGTGATCAAGCTGATCAACGACGTGGCGCGCGTGGTCAACCACGACAAGCGCGTGGGCGACAAGCTCAAGGTGGTGTTCATGCCGAACTACCGCGTCTCGCTGGCCGAGGTGATCATCCCCGCCGCCGACCTGTCGGAGCAGATCTCCACCGCCGGCACCGAGGCCTCGGGCACCGGCAACATGAAGTTCGCGCTCAACGGCGCACTGACCATCGGCACCTGGGACGGTGCCAACATCGAGATCGCCGAGAACGTGGGGCTGGAGAACATCTTCATCTTCGGCCACCGCACCGAGCAGGTCGCGGCCCTGCGCGCCAGCGGCTACAACCCGCGCCGCTACTACGACCACAACTACGACCTCAAGACCACCATCGACCGCATCGCCGAAGGCGCCTTCAGCCCGGAAGAGCCCAACCGCTTCCACGACATCACGCGCACCCTGCTGGAGTCGGACTACTACCTGCTGCTGGCCGACTACGCCGACTACATCGCGACCCAGCAGAAGGTCGACGAGCTCTACCGCCGCCCGAACGAATGGGCGCGGCAGGCGATCCTCAACGTCGCCGGCATGGGCATGTTCTCGTCCGACCGCACGATCCGCGAGTACGCCGACGACATCTGGAAGGTCAAGCCCCTCTTCCAGTGACGCGGGCGCAGCCCGCATGACAGAATCCGCCGCATGCGGAACAGCGGCGGATCGTTGCGGTGGTGGTGGCTCGGCGGCGCGGTGCTTTCCGCTGCAGGCTCGGTCATGATCGCCCGCCAGTCCATCGACGAACAGCGCGCGCTGTTCGAGACCGACGCCCGCATCGTGCACCGCCTGCTGAGCCAGCAGGTGGTGCAGCACGATGCCATTCTCGACACCCTGGCCCTGCTGCAACCCGCGCCCGGCGCGCCCGTCAGCGCCGCGCCCGAACAGCGGCTGCCGTCCCTCTATCCCCACATCCTGTCGGTGCAGCGGCGCGAGCACGGCGCGGCCTGGGCCGACCCCGATCTGGCCTCGGCGGAGCAGCGCTCGGCGCAGGACCGCCGGCCGGCCCTCGTCCGCCCGGACCTGGCCTCGGGCCGCTACCGCCTGGTGCTCGCCGCCCTGCCCACCGCCTACGCGCTGACCATCGACCTGCGCGGCATGGTGCCCTGGTCCGAATGGCCGATGAAGCCCGAAGCCAGCCCGGTGCGCGTGGTGCTGGAGCACGAAGGCCAGCGCGTGGAACTGCAGTCCGGCGATGCGGCGGCTCTGGCCCGCTCGGGCGGCTGGCGCTTCGAATTCCACAAGCACCTGGCCGCTGTCAGCCAGCCCTTCGGCGTGGTGGCCGAACAGCGGCTGGGCTGGTCACAACTGCCCTGGGGCCTGATGCTGGCGTGGACCACCCTCGTCGCGACGGCGCTGACGCTGGGCGCGCAGTGGCAGCGCCAGCGCACCGCGCGCCGGCGCGCCGAGGAACTGCTGCGCCTGGGCCAGGTGGCACGCCTGAACACCCTGGGCGAACTGGCGGCCGGCATGGCGCACGAGCTCAACCAGCCGCTGACCGCGGTGCTGGCCAACACCCAGGCCGCGCAGCGCCTGCTGGCCGAGGACCCGCCCGAGCTGGACACCGCGCGCCAGGCCATGGCGCAGGCGGTGGACCAGTCGCGTCGCGCGGCCGAGGTGGTGGGCCGCCTGCGGCGCACGGTGGAACGGCCCGGCACGCCAGACGGTGCGACGACCGCCGCCGTGCTGTCGCTGGATCTGGCCGAGGCGGCGCGGCGGGCGGTGCACCTGCTCGAACCCGAGTGCCTGCGGCGCAGCGTCGCGCCGCAGGTGCAGGCCGACGCCGCGGTGATGGTCGACGCAGACCCGGTGGCGGTCGACCAGATCATGCACAACCTGCTGATGAACGCCCTGCAGGCGATGGACGCCGTGCCCGTGGCGCAGCGCGCGCTGCAGCTGACCTTGCGCCGCGACGGGGACGCGGGCGAGCTCGCCGTGGCCGACCGCGGCCCGGGCATCGCCCCCGAGGCCTTGCCGCACCTGTTCGAGCCGTTTTTCTCCACCCGCGACGGTGGTCTGGGTCTCGGCCTGTCGCTGTGCGAGACGCTGGCCCAGGGCATGGGCGGCTCGCTGGCCGCCGCCAATCAGCCCGGCGGCGGCGCGGTGTTCACGCTGCGCCTGCCGCTGTCCAGGGGCATCGCATGACCAGCCTCTCGCCCACCATCCACCTGATCGACGACGACGCCGCGGTGCGCGAAAGCCTGGCGCTGCTGATCGGCACCGTGGGCCTGCGCGTGACGACCTGGGCCGACCCGCAGGCCTTCCTGGACGGTTTCGACCGCGAGGCGATCGGCGCCATCGTGCTGGACGTGCGCATGCCCGGTATCAGCGGCCTGACCGTGCTCGACACCCTGGTCGCGCAGGGCGTGGACCAACCGGTGATCATGCTCACCGGCCACGGCACGGTGGAGATGTGCCGCCGCGCGTTCAAGGCCGGCGCAGCCGAGTTCCTGGAGAAGCCGGTCAACGACGAGCTGCTGATCGAGGCGCTGCAGGCCGCCGTGCGCCAGCACGTGCGCACCCGCGAACGCCACCAGGCCGACCGTGCGGCGCGCGAGCGCTACGCGCAGCTGTCCGAGCGGGAGCGCGAGGTGCTGGGCCTGATCGTCGCCGGCCTGACCAACAAAGAAATCGGCCGTGCGCTCGACCTGTCGCCGCGCACCGTCGAGACGCACCGTGCCAACCTGTTCGCCAAGCTGCAGGCCGAGTCGCTGGCGCAGCTGATCCGGCACTACGCAGCGCTGGTGGACGAGGCGTCTGCCGGCTGACGACCCGGCCGTGGGCGCCGCTCCGTAGTTCTACGGAGCCCGGCGCGTAGCCGTCCGAATGTTGCGAACGGGCGCGGATTTCTACAGTTCTTCCACGGTTGATCGAACCGCATTCACCCCCCAGGAGAACCCCATGAAAGCCATCGTTTCTGCCTCTGCCTTCGCCCTGTCCCTGATCGCTTCCGCCGCCAGCGCCCAGGCCGTGCGCACCGAGAAGAACATGTCGCTCGAACTCGCCAACCAGATCGCCGCCGCCACCGTGGCCGCGTGTGCGGCGAACAACTACAACGTCACCGCCGCCGTGGTCGACCGCGCCGGCGTGCTGCGCGCGCTGCAGCGCGCCGACAACGCCGGCCCGCACACGGTGGGTGCCGCGCAGGGCAAGGCCTACACCTCGGCTTCCGCCCGCAACACCACGGCCGCGATGCTGGAGAACGTGCAGAAGAACCCGGGCGCGCAGACGTTGGTGGACATCCCCGGTTTCCTGGTGCTCGGCGGCGGCGTGCCGGTCAAGGTCGGCAACGAGGTGATCGGCGCGGTGGGCGTGGGCGGTGCGCCTGGTGGCCATCTCGACGAACAGTGCGCGAACGCCGGCATCGCCAAAGTGGCCGAGTTGCTGAAATGAAGACGCTGCGGGTCTTGTCGCTGAGCCTGTCGCTGGCCTTCGGCTGCGTCGGCGCGATGGCCCAGGTCGCGCCCAGCGTGGCCGAGGCCGCCGCCTACACGGGTCTGCACGCGGCGGCGCACAAGGGCGACGTGGCCAAGGTCCAGCGCCTGGTCGCCTCGGGCGCGGCGCTGAACGCGACGGATGCCTACGGTCGCTCACCGCTGCACGTGGCCGCGTTCGCCCGGCAGCGGGAGGTGATCCGCGCGCTGGCCAAGGCCGGCGCCGACCTCAACAAGCTGGAAAACGATCGCTACGACGCCGTCACCATCGCCTCGGTGGCGGACGACGAGGCGACGCTGAAGGTGCTGCTGGAGCTGGGCGCGAGCGCGAAGCATGTGACCAGCCGCTACGACGGCACGGCGCTGATCGCTGCGGCGCACCTGGGGCACGACGGTGTGGTGCGGCAGCTGATCGCGGCCGGCGCACCGCTGGACCATGTGAACAACCTGCACTGGACGGCGGTGATCGAGTCCATCGTGCTGGGCGACGGCGGGGCGCGGCACCAGGCGACGCTGAAGGCGCTGATCGACGCGGGGGCCAACCTGCAACTGGCGGACCGCAGTGGTCAGACGCCACTGGTGCTGGCGAAGGCCCGTGGGTACTCAACCATGGTTTCTATGCTCGAGAAGGCTGGGGCGCGTTGAGCCCCTGGCTCTCCCGTATCGCTTCATGGGACGAGCGCCAGCGGTGGCCGGCTCCGCTCATGTCCCCCGGCTTGGGCTGCGCCCAAGCCTCCTCCTTTACTTCGCTGCGCCGGTCACCGCTGTCACTCGTTCCGCAAACGCGCGGGCGTACCCACGGCTGCACACCCACATCACCTCGGATCGGGGCGACAGTGCGTTCTGTGCAGTGAGGTAAAGGAGGAGGACCGGCGCAGCCGGTCCGGGGGACACGAACGGAATAGAGCGCGCTGGCGCCCCGATCCCGCGAGGTACTGGTTTACGTCAGCGTGACGCGAGCGAACTTCCGCTTGCCCACCTGCACCACGTACACACCTGCGCCCAGCTTCAGCCCCTTGTCGCTGACCACCGACGAGTCGATGCGCACACCGCCGCCGTCTATCAACCGGTTGCCTTCGCCATTCGACGCCACCAGACCAGCGGCATTCAGCAACGCCGCCACGCCCATCGGCGCGCCCGACAAAGTCACTTCAGGAATCTGATCCGGCACCCCGCCCTTGCTGCGATTGATGAAATCCTGCTCGGCCGCCTCGGCCGCCGCCGCGCTGTGGAATCGCGCCGTGATCTCCTTGGCCAGCATCACCTTCGCGTCCTTGGGGTTGCGGCCGCCCTCGACTTCCTTCTTCAGCGCCTCGATTTCGGCCATCGACTTGAACGACAGCAGCGTGTACCAGCGCCACATCAGCGTGTCCGAAATCGACAGCACCTTGGCGAACATGGTGTTGGGCTCTTCGGTGATGCCGATGTAGTTGTTCTTGGACTTGGACATCTTCTCGACGCCGTCCAGGCCTTCGAGCAGCGGCATCGTCAGGATGCACTGCGGCTCCTGGCCGTACTCCTGCTGCAGGTGGCGGCCCATCAGCAGGTTGAACTTCTGGTCCGTGCCGCCCAGCTCCAAGTCGGCCTTGAGCGCCACCGAGTCATAGCCCTGCATCAGCGGGTACAGGAACTCGTGCACGCTGATCGGCGTGCCGGCGGTGAAGCGCTGGTGGAAGTCGTTGCGCTCCATCATGCGCGCCACCGTGTACTTGGCGGCCAGCTGGATCATGCCCATCGAACCCAACGGTAGCGACCACTCACTGTTGTAACGGATCTCGGTTTTTGCGGGGTCCAGTACCAGGCTGGCCTGCTTGTAATAGGTTTCGGCGTTGGCCTTGATCTGCTCGGGCGTGAGCGGCGGGCGGGTGCTGTTGCGGCCGGAAGGGTCGCCGATCAGGCTGGTGAAGTCGCCAATCAGGAAGATGACCTGGTGACCCAGGTCCTGCAGCTGGCGCATCTTGTTGAGCACCACCGTGTGACCGATGTGGATGTCCGGTGCCGTCGGGTCCAGTCCCAGCTTGATGCGCAGCGGCACGCCGGTCTGCTCCGACTTCGCCAGCTTTTTCACCCAGTCGTCCTGGGGAATCAGTTCGTCGCATCCCCTCAACGTCACCGCCAGCGCCTCGCGGACACCGTCCGTCGGCTGGAGGCCTCCGCCGACCGGCAAAGACACGCCTGAAACATCGGTATCGCTGTGATTCATAAGGGTTTTTTCAGATGCAGACACCCCTCTCGGGGCTACAATTGTAGGTTTGGCGAGCCCGGATTTTAGTGGGCCCGCGCCCTGGGTCTGCTCCATGGCAACCGAACAAGGGCAGGTTCTTCTGACGCCAGGCGGCTTCGTTCGCCGCTTTTTGCCGGACACCGATTTTGAAGCTCACGCACCACAACAACAGACTGCCCACCCTGGCGCGATCCACCAGCAATTCCTTGCTGTCCAGCCTTACAAGTCATCCCCGCCGCGTGATGGCGGGCATCGGTGTGCTGCTGCTGGGCACCGGCGTCACGGCGTTCGGCATTGCCCCGCTGGCTCCGGACGCGTCCCTTCTGCCCGTGCAGCAGGTGGTCGAAGAAATCCAGTCCCAACCGTTCGCCCCCCTCGAAGGCGCCTCGCTTGATGCTTGGTCGCTCTTTCGCAGCGACACCCTTCGGCGCGACGACACCCCTCAGAGCCTGCTGCAACGCCTCGGCGTGAGCGATGCTGCGGCGGCCGCCATGTTGCGCAGCGACAGCAACGCGCACCAACTGTTCGCTGGCCGGGCAGGCAAACTGGTCACGGTGGAAGCCAACAGCCGGCAGGAACTGATCCGTCTGACCGCGCGCTGGCTGCCGGACGACGGTCGCGTTTTCCAGCGCCTGGTAATCGAACGCCAGGGCGGCAGCTTCAGCTCCCGCGTTGAGAGTGGTGAGCTGAACGTCCAGTCGCGGCTGGCCAGCGGCGTGATCCGCAGCTCTCTCTTTGCAGCCACCGACGAGGCCGGTCTGCCGGACAGCGTGGCGGTGCAACTGGCGGAAATGTTCTCCGGCGACATCGACTTCCGCCGCGACCTGCGCGAGGGAGACCGCTTCTCCGTGGTGTACGAGAGCCTGGAAGCCGACGGTGAAGCGCTTCGGGCCGGCCGCGTGCTGAGCGCCGAGTTCATCAACAACGGCCGCGAACACGAGGCCGTCTGGTTTGAAGAACCCGGACTCCAGGGCGCCTATTACGGCTTTGACGGGCAAAGCTCGCGCAAGTCCTACCTGGCCTCGCCGCTGGAGTTCTCCCGCGTGAGCAGCGGCTACGGCATGCGCTTCCACCCGATCTCCGGCAAGCAGAAGGCCCACCTCGGCGTGGACTATGCGGCGCCCACGGGCACGCCTGTCCGCACCATCGCCGACGGCGTGGTGACCTTTGCCGGCTGGCAGCGTGGGTATGGCAACACCATCGAGGTGCGGCACCGCGACAACCAGACCACACTGTTTGGCCACCTCAGCCGCATCGACGTCCGGGCGGGCCAGAAAGTCGCGCAGGGCGAGTTCATCGGTGCCGTCGGCTCCACCGGGCTTTCCACGGGCCCGCACCTGCATTTCGAGTTCCGTGACAACGGCGTTCACCAAGATCCGCTGGCCATCGCCCGCCGTAGCGAGAACATCCCCGTGAGTCCGGCGGCCCGCGCCCGTTTCGACGCCGTGGCCCAGTCGATGCGCATGCAGCTTGATGCCGCGGCCACCGTTCAACAGGCCAGCGCCGAGTAAGTGTCGCGTCCGCCAACCAACAAAAAAGGGAGCCATTGGCTCCCTTTTTTGTTGTGCCGATCCTGACAGCAGGTATCAGGCGCTGAAACTGGACCCGCAGCCGCAGGTGGTGGTGGCATTCGGGTTGCGGATCACGAACTGGGCGCCTTCGAGATCTTCCTTGTAGTCGATCTCGGCACCCACCAGGTATTGATAGCTCATCGCGTCGATCAGCAGGGACACGCCGTTCTTGGTCATCTGCGTGTCATCTTCGTTGACCACTTCGTCGAAGGTGAACCCGTACTGGAAGCCTGAGCAGCCACCGCCCTGCACGAACACGCGCAGCTTGAGGTCCGGATTGCCCTCTTCAGCCACCAGATCGGCCACTTTGGCGGCGGCACTGTCGGTGAAGATCAGCGGGGCGGGCATTTCGGTCTGGGTGGTTTCGGCGACGGCGCTCATGGTGTTCCTCGGTACGGTGGGGCGATGGCGTGCAAGCCGGGCTCACACGTTCAAGCTCGAATGGTAGGGCAAATCACTCGGAATTGTGCTCAGGCGTTGTTTGCCGCCAGTTTCAGTGTGGGTTTGTCCTCGAGGTCGCCGGTCATGGGCTTGAGCTGGCCCGCAATGGTGGCGCCCTGGTGCATCTCCAGCGACTTGTAGGACACATCGCCCTCGATGCGGGCCTTGGGTTGCAGCTCCAGCAGTTCCAGTGCGAACACCGGTCCTTTGACCGTGCCGTTGATGATCACGTGATCGGCGTGGATCTGGCCCGTCACGCTGGCCAACTCGCTGATCACCAGGATGCTGGGCTGCTCGTCGCTGGCACGGATGTCGCCCACGACATCACCATCCACGCGAAGGCCATCGTGAAACAGCACGTTGCCCTCGATCCGGGTGCCCTGCGCGATCAGGCTTTTGATGGGAGGCTGTTTCTTCTTGTTGAACATGTCGTGCTCCGGTGTGGCGGAATCAGAGTTTGATGGTGTGAAGGGCCTTGACGGCTCCACCCTGGAGGATTCTGGCGGTCACGGTTTTTACCACGGCCCGCGAAGGAACGTCCACGAGCCCTTCCTGCCGCAGATAGCCCTTGATCAGGACCGCCTGCGGCGTCGCTGCATGCTGCGCCGACCACGGGTTGCCATCCAGCGTGCCAGCGAAACTGATCTCCATCTGCCCTTTGAAGTCAGGGGCATTCTTTTCGGCCTGGATCATCAGGACCTGCCACTTGAGCTGGGTTTCTGCGACCCGTTCGATCTGGAGGCCCCGGATGCTCGGCGCACCCGACCCGGTGCCTGGGATCAGGCGCTCGAAAAAGCCCAGATCGCTGCGCAACGCCAGGTTGTCGGCCTGCAACTGCCGGATCTGCAGCAGCAGTTGCTCTTGCGCAGTCTTCTCGGTGGTCAGCAAGCTCTCAGAGGTGTTGGCCACCGATTGCGCCTTGCCCAGCGCCTCCCGCAGTTGGCTCACTTCCGTGCGCAACTGCTCCAGCTCCTGTTTGGCGTTGCGGTCCAGCCCCGCAATTTCCTTGCCGAACTCGAAAGCCCAGAGCGCCAGCGCCCCGGAGAACCCCAGCACGACCGCGGCCAGCAACCAACGCAGCGGCCAGGGCATGGTGCTGCGGATGGCCATGCGCGGTGCACTGACCGTCAACCGTCTGCGCAGAAGGCGCAACCTCATCGGACAGGTCCTTTCAGGAAACGGATGGTCACAAAAAACAAAAACCGCCCCAAGACGAGCTTGAAGGCGGTTGTTGCGGCAGTGAGCGGCGTGTTAACGCTTGCTGAACTGCTTGGCGCGGCGTGCAGAACGCAGACCGACCTTCTTGCGCTCGACCTCACGGGCATCGCGGGTCACGAAGCCGGCGTTGGACAGCTCGGACTTCAGTGCGGTGTCGTAGTCGATCAGGGCGCGGGTGATGCCATGGCGGACCGCGCCGGCCTGGCCGGATTCGCCACCACCGTGCACGTTCACCTGGATGTCGAACGTCTCGGCGTTGTTTGTCAGCAGCAGAGGCTGCTTGGCAATCATGATCGAGGTCTGGCGGCCGAAGTACTGTTCGATGTCCTTGCCGTTGACCGTGATCTTGCCGGTGCCTTTTTTCAGAAACACACGGGCGACGCTGGATTTGCGACGGCCGGTGCCATTGTTCCATTCACCAATCATCGTCGGCTCCTCAGATGTCCAGCACTTGCGGCTGTTGGGCGGTGTGCGGGTGCTCGGCGCCGCCGTACACCTTGAGCTTCTTGATCATGGCGTAGCCCAGAGGACCCTTGGGCAGCATGCCCTTGACGGCCTTCTCGAGCGCGCGGCCGGGGTGCTTGGCCTGCATGTCGCGGAAGCTGGTGGCGTAGATACCGCCCGGGAAGCCCGAGTGACGGTAGTACATCTTGTCGGTGTTCTTGGTACCGGTCACACGCAGCTTGGCTGCGTTGATGATGACGATGAAGTCACCGGTGTCGACGTGAGGCGTGTAGATGGCCTTGTGCTTGCCGCGCAGACGGAGGGCCACTTCACTGGCGACCCGTCCGAGAACCTTGTCGGTTGCGTCAATCACAAACCACTCGTGCTTCACGTCAGCGGGCTTGGCGCTGAACGTTTTGGTCATGAGTTTTCTCTTGCGAGTTGGTTTGGCGGACCCTTTTCCACGGTCGGTCGTTCTCTGACGGAACGCTCTTAGGTGGTGTTGGTGGCTTCGTCGCGGGGCCACGAAATCGCTGCGAAGCCGAGCATTGTACGATTTTTCACCACCGGCTGGCAAATAGGGCCCGTAACAGGCCGGCCGGCGCTACCATCGCCCGATGTTCAGTTACCGCCACGCCTTCCACGCCGGCAACCATGCCGACGTGCTCAAACACATCACCCTGATGGCCACCCTGCGCCATCTGATGAAGAAGGAGGCGGGCATCACCCTGGTCGACACCCACGCCGGCGCCGGCTTGTACCGGCTGGACGGCGACTACGCCGAAAAAGGCGGGGAAGCCGCAGACGGTATCGTGAAGCTGATGGCGGCGATGCGGCCAGCCACCGGCACGCCGCCCGCGTCCACCGCGGCGCTTGATGACTACCTCGACCTGATCGCAGGCTTCAACCCGGACGGCCAGTTGCGCGTCTACCCGGGCTCGCCATTCGTGATGCAGGCTCTGATGCGCACCGAGGCACGCGACCGCCTCAAGCTGTTCGAACTGCACCCGACCGACAGCCGCACGCTGAACGCCAACATCGCCCAGCTCGAAGCCGGGCGCCAGATCGCGGTCGCGATGCAAGACGGATTCGAGGGCCTCAAACCCCTGCTGCCCCCGCCGCCATCGGTGTCGGGCTCCAAACGCGCGCTGGTGCTGATCGATCCGAGCTACGAGATCAAGAGCGACTACGCCAAAGTGAGTGCCTGCATACAGGAATGCCTCAAGCGCTTTCCAACCGGCACCTACCTGGTGTGGTACCCGATCATTCCCCGGGCCGAGGCGCACGACCTGCCGCGCAAGCTCAAGACCCTGTGCAACCACGCCAAACGCCCCTGGTTACATGCCACGCTGAACATCAGCCACGGCCCGCTGGCCCTCGGCGAGCGGCCGGGACTGACCGCCAGCGGCATGTTCGTGATCAACCCGCCGCACACACTGAAGGCCGAACTGCAGGCCACGCTGCCGCTGCTGGTGACGCTGCTGGGACGTGGCCGCGGCCAGGCGCAGTCCGTGGAAGCGGGCGGCGCCTGAAGCCGGGAAACGGGCCACGGGTAATTCCCGATCCGCGCCCTGCGAATTAACCAACCGATCGGTCGGCTAATTCCCTATACTGCGCATCCACCCCGCTTGGCGGGTGCAGGAGACGCGCATGTACACCCAATCATTTTCCGTCGCTGATGGCGAAGCCAAGGGCGCGCCCAAGGCCGGCGCGACGCCCATCCGCGCCGAGGACGCCGCGCTGCAGGCGCATTTCGACACCGTGATCGACGCCGACGGCAAGATCGAGCCGCGCGACTGGATGCCCGAGGCCTATCGCAAGACCCTGGTGCGCCAGATCAGCCAGCACGCGCACAGCGAGATCGTCGGCATGCTGCCCGAAGGCAACTGGATCAGCCGCGCGCCCAGCCTCAAGCGCAAGGCCATCCTGATCGCCAAGGTGCAGGACGAAGGCGGCCACGGTCTCTATCTGTATTCGGCGGCAGAGACCCTGGGCACCAGCCGCGACCAGATGCTGGACGCGCTGCACAGTGGCAAAGCC
Organism: Hydrogenophaga pseudoflava NBRC 102511; assembly: GCF_001592285.1. Classification (GTDB taxonomy): domain Bacteria; phylum Pseudomonadota; class Gammaproteobacteria; order Burkholderiales; family Burkholderiaceae_C; genus Hydrogenophaga; species Hydrogenophaga pseudoflava. The sequence goes on from NZ_BCWQ01000007.1 coordinate 153,402, forward strand.
AAGTACAGCTCCATCTTCAACTACCCGACGCTCAACTGGGCGGATGTGGGTGTGATCGGCTGGCTGGTGGACGGCGCGGCGATCATGAACCAGATTCCGCTGTGCCGCTGCAGCTACGGCCCTTATGCCCGCGCCATGATCCGCGTCTGCAAGGAAGAGAGCTTCCACCAGCGCCAGGGCTACGAGGCCCTGCTGGTGATGATGCAGGGCACGGCCGAGCAGAAGGCCATGGTGCAGGACGCTGTCAACCGCTACTGGTGGAAGTGCCTGGCCATGTTTGGCCCGCCGGACGACAACAGCCCCAACAGCGTGCAAGGCATGCGCTGGGGCATCAAGCGCATCAGCAACGACGACCTGCGCCAGAAGTTCGTGGACGCCACCGTGCCGCAGGCCGAGGTGCTGGGCGTGACCCTGCCCGACCCCGACCTGAAATGGAACGAGGCGCGCGGCCACTGGGACTACGGCCAGATCGACTGGGACGAGTTCTGGGCCACCGTCAATGGCCACGGCCCAATGAACAAGGAGCGCCTGGCCACCCGCGTGAAGGCGCACGAGCAAGGCGCCTGGGTGCGCGAGGCCGCGCTGGCCCATGCCCGCAAGCAGCAGCAACGTCAGCAGAAGGAGGCCGCATGAACAACGCAACACCGGCATTGAAGGAATGGCCCCTCTGGGAGGTCTTCGTCCGCAGCAAGCAGGGCCTGGAACACAAGCACTGCGGCAGCCTGCACGCCAGCGATGCGCGCCACGCGCTGCAGATGGCGCGCGACGTCTACACCCGCCGCCAGGAAGGCGTGAGCATCTGGGTCGTGCCGTCCACCGCCATCACGGCCAGCGAGCCTGACAGCAAGGACAGCTTCTTCGACCCGGCGGCCGACAAGGTCTACCGCCACCCGACCTTCTACGAGATCCCGGACCAAGTGGGGCACATGTGATGAAGGCGCCGGTCGACTACATCCTCCATCTGGCCGACAGCGCCCTGGTGCTGGGCCAGCGCAACGCCGAGTGGTGCGGTCACGGCCCCATCCTCGAAGAGGACCTGGCCCTGGCCAACAACAGCCTGGACCTGATCGGGCAGGCGCGACTGCTTTACCAGCACGCGGCCGACCTGATCAACGGCGACGGCGCACTGGCGCAGCGATTCGCCCACCTGCAGGGCGCGCGGCAGGACGGCCGTGTGACCGAGGACACCCTGGCCTACTTCCGCGACACCGCCGAGTTCCGCAACCACACGATCATGGAACTGCCGCACCACGGCCCGCTGGTCGGCTACGCCGTGGCTGAGCGCGACTACGCGACCACCATCGCGCGCAACTTCCTGGTCAGCGCGCTGATGGTGCTGGTGTGGGACCGCTTGCAGTCGTCGAAGGATGCGCAACTGGCCGGCATTGCCGCCAAGTCGCTCAAGGAGGTGCGCTACCACCTGCAGCACGCCAGCGACTGGCTGGTGCGCTTCGGCGACGGCACCGACGAATCGCACCGCCGCGCGCAGGACGCCATCGACCACCTGCTGCCTTTCTGCGAAGCCTTCTGGCAACCCGGCCCGACCGAGCAGGCAGCGGCGCAGGACGGCACGGGTGTGGACATCAACACCCTGCGCGAGCCCTGGAATCTGCTGGTCAACGAGACGCTGAGCGAGGCCACGCTGACCCGCCACGACCAGCCCCACCAAGGCTATGTGGCGCAGGGCCACGTGGGTGTGCATTCGGAGCACCTGGGCTTTCTCCTGGCCGAGATGCAAAGCCTGGCCCGCGCCCACCCGACCGCGGTCTGGTGAACACCATGGGCGCAACCACCGAGTCGTCGCTGCAGGCCCTCGAGCGGGCGCTGGCGCACCTGGCCGACCCCGAGATCCCGGTGGTCAGCCTGAGCGAGCTGGGCATCCTGCGTGAGGTGCGCGAGGGCAGCGACGGTGTGCCTGAGGTGGTCATCACCCCCACCTACAGCGGCTGCCCGGCCATGGGCCAGATCGAGGACGATATCGTCACCGTGCTGCGCGAGGCCGGCTTGCCCGGCCGCGTGGTGACCCAGCTCTCGCCGGCTTGGACCACCGACTGGATGAGCGATGCCGCCAAAGAGAAGCTGCGTGCCTACGGCATCACGCCGCCGCAATGCGGCAGCAGCCGAGCAGCGCCATCGGGCGTGCTCCAGTTCAGCCGCCATGCAGCGCGACCCGTGGACGTGCCCTGCCCTCAATGCGGATCGCACAACACGACGCAGACCGCCCCCTTTGGCTCCACGGCCTGCAAGGCGCTGTACCGCTGCCTGGACTGCCGGGAACCCTTCGACTACTTCAAGCCGTACTGAACCATGAGCACCGCCGCCGCCCGCTTCCACGACCTCACCGTCTCGCGCATCGACCCCGAGGCCGCCGGCGCCGTCGCCGTCTCGCTGGCCATCCCCGAAGCCTTGCGCGACACCTTTGCCTTCGAGCCCGGCCAGTTCCTCACCCTGCGCGCAAACATCGGAGGCCAGGACGTGCGGCGCAGCTACTCGATCAGCAGCCCGCGCAGCCGGCTGGCGACACACGGCGAAGTGACGCTGGGCATCCGGCCGGTGGAAGGCGGCGTGTTCTCCAACTGGGCGGCCACACAGCTGCGGTCAGGGGATACGCTGCGCGTGATGCCCCCCGACGGCCGCTTCACCATCCACAAGCCGCGCGCGATCCACCGCGTGGGCTTTGCGGCGGGCTCGGGCATCACGCCCATCCTGTCTATCATGGCCAGCACGCTGGAGGAGTCGCCCGACGCCAAGTTCACCCTGGTCTACGGCAACCGCCGCATGGCCAGCGTGATGTTCAACGAGGCGCTGCAGGACCTCAAGGACCGCCACCCTGACCGCCTGACTCTGATCCACGTGCTCTCGCGCCAGGCGCAGGAAGTGCCCCTGCTCGAAGGCCGCATCGACGGTGACAAGGTGCGCGAGATCATCGGCGCACTGCTGCCGGTCGGCAGCATGGACGAGGTGTTTGTGTGTGGCCCCGAGGCCATGATCGAAGCCACCGAGAAAGCGCTGCTGGACGCTGGCGTGCGACCCGACCGCATACACACCGAACGCTTCACGTCACCGACGCTGGAGGCGCTCCCGGCTGCGCAACGCCAGGCCGCCGTGCTCGGTCATCCGGCCGTGCGCACCGACGGCGAGGTGGCGCTGACCGTGGTGCTCGACGGCAAGCCGCACCAACTGCGCATGGGCAAGGACGAGCACGTGTTGGACGTGGCGCTGAACGCCGGGCTGGACCTGCCCTGGTCGTGCCGGGGCGGTGTGTGCTGCACATGCCGCGCCAAGGTGATGGAGGGGGCGGTGACCATGGACAAAAACTTCACGCTCGAACCCTGGGAGACGGAAAAAGGCTTCGTGCTCAGCTGCCAGGCCCGGCCGACCACCGACACGTTGGTGGTGAGCTACGACGAGCGCTGAGCGCGGCGCCTGGCGCAAGGCCCGGCCACCCGACGCCAGCGGGTGTCAAGCGTTTGCGGGCGGTTCCGACGGGACCGTTGCAGCCCCGACGTCGCGCAGTTCGCGGCGCAGGATCTTGCCGATGTTGGTCTTGGGCAGCGGCTCGCTTCGAAACGCCACCACGCGCGGCATCTTGTAGCCGGTCAGGTGCTGCTTGCAGTGCGCGAGCACATCGGCTTCGGTCAGGTCCGGGTCGCTGCGCACGACCACCACCTTGACCGCTTCGCCCGAACGCTCGTCGCGCACGCCGACCGCCGCGGCCTCCTGCACACCGGGGTGCAGGGTCAGCACGTCCTCGATCTCGTTGGGGAACACCTTGAACCCCGAGACCACGATCATGTCTTTCTTGCGGTCGGTGATGCGGATGCTGCCGCGCTCGTCCATCACCCCCATGTCGCCGGTGCGCAGCCAGCCATCGGCGATGAACGCCTTGGCCGTCTCTTCGGGGTGGTTCCAGTAGCCCTGCATCACCTGCGGGCCGCGCAGGCAGATTTCACCGACCTCGCCCATGCCCAGATGCGCGCCATCGTCGTCGAGGATGGCCGCCTCCGTGCTCGGCAGTGGGACGCCGATCTGCCCGCTCCACTCCGGGATGGTGACCGGGTTGGCGATCGCCACCGGCGCGCTTTCGGTGAGGCCGTAGCCTTCCACCAGCGGCACGCCGGCCCGCGCTTTCCAGCGATGGGCCACCACCTGCTGCACCGCCATGCCGCCAGCCACCGCCAGCTTCAGCGGGCGCAGGTCCACCCGGGCAAAACCGGGTGCATCGAGCAGGGCACGAAAGAGGGTGTTGACACCGATGATCGCGGTGAAGCGGGTCTCCCGCAGCACCTGCAGAAAGGCCGGCAGATCGCGCGGATTGGGAATCAGCACCGCCTGCGCACCCTTGCTGAAAAAGGACAGCGCACCGGTCAGCGCGAACACGTGGTACAGCGGCAGCGGCAGGATCAGCGTCTCCTCGCCATCGTTCAGGTTGGGCGACATCCAGGCACCCACCTGGAGCACGTTGGCCACCATGTTGCCGTGGCTGAGCATGGCCCCTTTGGCCACGCCGGTGGTGCCACCGGTGTACTGCAGGAAGGCGAGATCACCGTGCTGGAGCGGCACATCGTCCAGCGTCTGTGCACGACCGGCGGCCAGTGCCCGTCGAAAGTCCACCGCACCCTTCAGCCGCCAGGGCGGCACCAGCTTCTTCACATGCTTGACCACGGCGTTCGTCAGCAGCCGCTTCACCACAGGCAGCAAGTCCCCCACCTGCGTCGTCACCACCGTGCGCACAGGGGTCGATGCGATCACCTGTTCCAGCGTGTGCGCAAAGTTCTCCAGCACCACGATGGCCCGGACATCTGCGTCTTTCAACTGGTGTTCCAGCTCGCGCGGCGTGTAGAGCGGGTTGACGTTCACCACCACCATGCCCGCGCGCAACACACCGAACAGCACCACCGGGTACTGCAGCAGGTTGGGCATCATGAGGGCGACGCGGTCGCCACGCTGCAGACCCGCCACCTTCTGCAGCCAGGCCGCGAACGCGCGGCTGGCGTCGTCGAGCTGGCGAAAACTGATCGTCGCGCCCATTGAGCGGTAAGCCGGCCGGTCGGCAAAGCGCTCGCAACTCGATGCCAGCATGTCCTTGAGCGACGCAAACCGGTGAACGTCGATCTCTGCCGGTACCCCGGCCGGGTATTGACTGAGCCAGGGTCTGTCCATGTGTCCACCTCGTTCTTGCGACAAGCCGCCGCGCCACCGCGACCAGCAAGGGCCAATATGCCACGCGCACGCCGCTGGCGGCCGCGCGAGATCAAGGCCGGTGCAGCCCGGAGACAGAAAAAAACCCGCCGAAGCGGGTTTCACGGGCACGCGGGCGGTGGCTCACACCTTCGCCAGCGCCTGCTCCAGATCGGCCATCAGGTCGTCGATGTGCTCGATGCCGATGGACAGGCGAACCATGTCTGCGCTCACGCCGGCCTTCTTCATTTCGTCCGGGTTGAGCTGGCGGTGCGTGGTCGAGGCCGGGTGGCAGGCCAGCGACTTGGCGTCGCCGATGTTGACCAGACGAGTGAAGAGTTGCAGCGCGTCCTGGAAACGCGTGCCGGCAGCGATGGCGTCATCAGATTTCAGGCCGAAGCTGATGATGCCGGAGGCTCGGCCGCCCATGTACTGCTGCACCAGCGCGTGGTCTTTGTGGCCGGGCAGGCCGGCGTAGTTGACCCAGGCCACCTTGGGGTGGTCCTGCAGGTGGTTGGCGATCCTGACGGCGTTGTCGCAGATGCGGTCCATGCGCAGCGCCAGGGTCTCGATGCCCTGCAGGATCTGGAACGCGTTCATCGGCGAGAGCGCCGCGCCCATGTTGCGCAGTGGCACCACGCGGGCGCGGGCGATGTAGGCGGCCGGGCCCAGGGCCTCGGTGTAGACCACGCCGTGGTAGCTCACGTCGGGTTCGTTCAGTCGCTTGAAGCGCGCCTTGTGCTCGGCCCAGGGGAACTTGCCGCTGTCGACGATCGCACCACCGATGCTGGTGCCGTGGCCGCCCAGGTACTTGGTCAGCGAGTGCACCACGATGTCGGCGCCGTGCTCGAACGGACGGCACAGGTAGGGGCTGGTCACGGTGTTGTCCACGATCAGCGGCACGCCGGCCGCGTGCGCCACCTTCGCAAGCGCGCCAATGTCGGTCACGTTGCCCAGCGGGTTGCCCACCGATTCGCAGTAGATGGCCTTGGTGCGCTCGTCGATCAGCGCGGCGAACGCGGCCGGATCACGCGGGTCGGCGAAACGCACCGTGATGCCCTGCTGCGGGAAGGTGTGCGCGAACAGGTTGTAGGTGCCGCCGTAGAGCGTCGAGGCCGAGACGATGTTGTCGCCCGCTTCGGCGATGGTCTGGATGGCGTAGGTGATGGCCGCCATGCCCGAGGCCACGGCCAGCGCACCGATGCCGCCTTCCAGCGCCGCGAGGCGTGCCTCCAGCACCCCGTTGGTGGGATTCATGATGCGGCTGTAGATGTTGCCCGCGACCTTGAGGTCGAACAGGTCGGCACCGTGCTGGGTGTTGTCGAAGGCGTACGCGACGGTCTGGTAGATCGGCACGGCGACGGCCTTGGTGGTGGGATCGGGCGTGTAGCCGCCGTGCACGGCGATGGTTTCGATTTTCATGCGGGTCTCCTTGGGGCGCTGGATGAACAACCGGTCATTCTGGCAGCAACTCGACCTGGGTCACGCCTCGGCCCTGCAGCCCCAGCGCGTTGAACGCGGCCTGGCTCAGGTCGATGACGCGCGAGCGCTTGAAGGGGCCGCGGTCGTTGATGCGGACCACCACCTCCTTGCCCGTGACCACGCTGCGCACGCGCACGCGGGTGCCGAAGGGCAGCGTCCTGTGTGCGGCGGTGAAGGCGTGGCGGTCGTAGCGTTCGCCGCTGGCGGTGCGGCGGCCGTGGAACTTGCTGCCATACCAGGACGCCAGCCCCTTGTCGAGAACGCCTGCGGAGTCGCGGGACTCGTCCGGGCTGCGCGCCCCGTCAACGGACTGTTCGGTGGCTGCGGACCCGGCGGGATCTGACAGGGTGTCGCCGTTGCGGGTCGGGGGAATGGCGGCGCCGTGGGGCACCACCGGCGCGACCGCCGGCAGCGGGTCTGTGGCGGCCCCGGCTGGAACCGGGCCGGCGAGCGGCGTGGCACAGCCCGCCAGCACCGCCATCAGCAAAGACGGCGCGAAGAACCGCGCGCAGCGCTTCAAAAGCGCCAGTCCAGACGCAGGCTGACGCTCTGATCGGTCATTTTCCCGCGCAGGCTCAAGTCGTAGTGCACGCGCATTTCCAGGGCATCGCCGACCTTGTGGGCCACACCCAGCCCCAGCTCGGCCAGGGTGCGCCGCTGCTCCGATCCGGGGGTTGAAAACACCGGACCACCCCCGACGAACTGGGCCGAGGTGCTGTCGCGACCGCCGGACAGGTCGTACCCGACGGCGGCCTGCGCCAGCAGATGGCTCTGCCCGCCCAGCGGATGGCGTGCCTCCACGCCCAGCTTGGCGACCAGTTCCTCGGCCTTCTGGGCGGCGACCCGCAGATCCAGCGCCCCGGCACCTGTTTCGGTGTACGCGTTGTTGCGCGCACGGCGCCAGTCGAGACCCACCGAGGGCGTGACCGAGGTGGTGGCCAGGGTCATGGGGCGCCCCATGCTCAGCCCCAGATGCGAGGCGTGACCGCGGTAGCTGGCCTTTGCCAAGCGTCCGATGAAACCCAGGCTGCGCTCGGACTTGACCGAGCTGCGCGTGGCGTCGGCCTGCCATTGCAGGCGCCATGCCGAGAGATCGTAGGAACCGTAGCCCAGCACCTGGACACTTTCCAGATCGCTGCGGTGCCCCAGCGCGAAGTCACGACCGTCCACACGGCCATCCAGGTAAGCCAGTCCGAAGCCCAGGGTGCTGCCGGACACCATGGACGCCTGGTAACCACCCGCCAGACCTTGTGTGCGCACCCGGTAACCGCTGGCTTGGCGGTAGCGGTCCTGATCCACCCGGTGGTTCAGCGGCTGGACCCAGAGTCCCGTGCCGGGCTTCGCGTCGGCGCCGTCCGGACCACCCACGGCCTGCTGCCCGACCACGGCCGAACCGGTGCTCGAGACATGTGCCAGCAGGGCCTGGGCCGCGTTGCCATGCATCGAGGGCATGGCCTGCCCGACGGCCCGCGCCACCGACGCGTCGTCGGGCAGACGCCCCAGGGCCGTCACCACGACATCCCAGTCCGTGCCTGTGCGCCCGCCGCGGATGTAGCCATCCAGCACCTGGGCGGTCGGTACACCGTTGATCAGACCCGCCCGGATGGTCGCCGGCACGATGCCTTGCCCAGGGGGGGGCGCGGGCGCAGGCTGGGGTGCGGCACCACCGCCCCGGCCGCCGCCACCCGGAGAAGGCGTGGGGGCTGGAGCCGGGGGAGGCGCGGGGGGCGGCTCCGGGTCTGTGCCCGCAGCCTCGACCAGCAGGTCCACCTGGCTGCCATTGGTCTGCGACTGGAAGTTGAACAAGGCGCTGTTGTCGGACACATTCGTGGCCGGCGCGGCATTGGTGAGGGCGCCCCCGGCGGTCAGCACACCCGCCAGCGTATCGCCCGCAGCGAGGGTGTTCGTGCCGTTGACGTCCACCACAAACGTGGCGCTCGGCTGCAGATCCACGTCGCCGGACACCGTCAGGCGTCCGAAGCTGGAGGAGCTGCTGGCCCCCAGGCGCAAGGCCCCGGACTGCGTGTAGTTGCCCGTGATCTGGGCGTGGACGCCCTCGGGAACGTGCAGGGTGCCGGCGTTGCGGAAAGCGTCCGGCGTGAGGGAGTAGGCCTCAATGACATGGGAAGAGGACCCCACCACCAGGCGCGCACCCGACTGGATGCGGAACAGGCTGGATCTGAAGGTGCTTTCGGTGGTGAAGACGGCGCCGGAAACAATGTTGACAGAGCCGCTCGAACCCACGATGTTGACCGGCCCCGTGATGCGCGCCGAACCGCCGCTCAGGTTGAGCGCCGTGTTGCTGGCCCGGATCCCGCCCAGGATGCGCCCCGCATTGTTGAGGGTGCCGAGCGTGCCGTAGGACTCAATGGCATTGGTGCTTCCCGAACCCGCCTGGATCTCGGCGCCCGCCTCGTTGTTCAGGATGGTGATCGTGCCAATGTTGTCGTTGTAAACGCCCAAGGCGAATGACCCGGCACCGATGCGCCCGCGGTTCGTAATCTCGGTGATCGTGCCCTGGTTCCAGATCCCATCGGAAGGACTGCCCACGATGTTGCCGTCGTTGGTGATCTGAATGCCGGTCTGCCCAGGCACCACCCGCACCCCCACGTCGGTATCGAACACGTTCCCATCTCCGGTGATGCTTCCGGTACTGGTGACTGAGAGCGCATCACCGGTTTCCAGCTGACATTCATCGAAGCGGGCATCGGTCACCGTGATCGCACCCGACCCGACACACGAGCCGGTGCCGGCCAGCGCGGTCGCAGCGGGCAGCCCCACGGCCAGGACGGAGGCTGTCGCGAGCCCGGTGGCCGCCTGACGCAGATCGCGGCGCCTGGCGCGCGCGTTGCCGGACCGGGGGGAGTGTGCTTGCTTGTTTTTCATGGATGGACCCTGGGTGAAGTCGGCACAGAAGGCGTCGGCATTGCCGGCCCTCAAGCAATGGATATTATCTTCTTACACCTCTGTCCAGCTTTTCCCCTTGCCCAGGGACCACATGAAAGGTCTCGGCGGGCGTCAGTGGTGAGGCAGTTGCCCCGCCAACCGCCGCACGATCTCCAGCGTCGCCACGCTCTGGTTCATGGTGTAGAAGTGCAGCGCGGGCGCACCGGCACTGCGCAGCCGATCACACAGATCGGTCACCACATCCAGCCCGAAAGCCTTGATGGACTCGGTGTCGTCGCCGAAGGCCTGCAGGCGCAGCCGGATCCAGCGCGGGATCTCGGCGCCGCAGGCGTCCGAGAACCGCAGCAGCTGCGAGGAACTGGTGATCGGCATGATCCCGGGCACCACCGGCACATCGGCCCCGTGCCGGCGTGCCTCGTCCACGAAACGGAAGTAGGCGTCGGCGCTGTAGAAATACTGCGTGATGGCCGAGTCGGCACCCGCCTTCACCTTGGTCACATAGGCCTGCAGGTCCGCCTCGGGCGATTTGGCCTGCGGGTGGATCTCCGGGTAGGCGGCCACCTCGATGTGGAAGTCGCGTCCGGTCTCCTCGCGGATGAAGGTCACCAGATCACTCGCATGCTGGAACTCGCCGCCCAGGCCGTAGCCACTGGGCAGGTCGCCGCGCAGCGCCACCAGGCGCCGCACGCCCATTGCCTTGAGCGTGGCCAGCTGCTCGCGCACGCCGGCCCTGGTGGCGCCGATGCACGAGAAGTGCGAGGCCGCGTCCACGCCTTCGGCGAGGATCGCCTGCACGGTGTCGAAGGTGCCCTTCTGGGTGGAGCCACCGGCGCCATAGGTCACCGAGCAGAACTCGGGCTTCAGGGCATACAGCTTCTGGCGCACCACGCGCAGCTTCTCGGCACCCTCGGGCGTCTTGGGCGGAAAGAATTCAAAACTCAGGGGCAGGCCCATACGAAGAACTCCCGGTTGCCATCACCGCCGGTGATGGCGCTTTCAAAATAGTCCCGCAGTCGCAGGCCGTTGTCGTCGCAGGCCTGTGCGATGCGTTGTTGCACGAGCGCGTGGCTCGCGGTGTCTTTCACCAGCCCGCCTTTGCCGATGTGTTCGGGCTGCAGTTCGAACTGCGGCTTGACCAGCATCAGCAAGCTGGCGCCCGGCTTGAGCAGCGGCACGAGGGCCGGCCACACCAGGGTCTGCGAGATGAAGGACAGATCGCCCACCACCAGGTCGAAGGGCGCGGCCGCCGTGTCTCCACCCAGCGCCGCCAGTTGCGCCGCCGTCAGCTCGCGCGCGTTGCACTTCTCGATGCAGACCACGCGCTTGTCGGCGCGCAGCTTCGGATGCAGCTGGCCTTGGCCAACGTCCACGCCCACCACCTGCGCCGCGCCGCGCTGCAGCAGGCAGTCGGTGAAGCCGCCGCTGCTCTGTCCCACGTCGAGGCAGCGCAGGCCGGTCACGTCGATCCCGCAGTGCGCCAGTGCGCCGTCGAGCTTGAGCCCGCCGCGCGAGACGAAGCGCGACTCCGCCGTGTCCAGCAGTTGCAGTTCCGCCGTCTCGCGCAGCTCTTCGCCGTTCTTGGCCACGGCCTTCCAGTCGCCGCCAGGCAGGCGCCAGCGCACGCCCGCGGCGATCAGCCGCTGGGCCTGCGAGCGCGACGCGGCCAGCCCCCGATCAACGAGCAACTGGTCAGCGCGCATCGGTGATCAATACCGGTACGTATCGGGCTTGTACGGACCCTGCTTGGGCACGCCGATGTAGGCCGCCTGCTCGTCGCTCAGCTCGGTCAGCATGGCGCCGACCTTCTTCAGGTGCAGGCGGGCGACCTTCTCGTCCAGGTGCTTGGGCAGCACGTAGACCTTGCCCACGTCGTAGCCTTCGGGGTGCGTGAACAGCTCGATCTGGGCGATGGTCTGGTTCGCGAAGGAGTTGGACATCACGAAGCTGGGGTGGCCGGTGCCGCAACCCAGGTTCACCAGGCGTCCCTTGGCCAGCAGGATGATGCGCTTGCCGTCCGGGAAGATCACGTGATCGACCTGGGGCTTGATCTCTTCCCACTGGCATTTCTCTTCCAGCTTGGCGACCTGGATCTCGTTGTCGAAGTGACCGATGTTGCAGACGATGGACTGGTCCTTCATCGCGGCCATGTGCTCGTAGGTGATCACGTCGCGGTTGCCGGTGGTGGTCACGAAGATGTCGGCCTTGTCGGCCGCCCATTCCATGGTCACGACCTTGAAGCCTTCCATCGCGGCCTGCAGGGCGTTGATGGGGTCGATCTCGGTCACCCACACCTGGGCGCTCAGGGCGCGCAGGGCCTGGGCCGAGCCCTTGCCCACGTCGCCATAGCCAGCGACCACAGCCACCTTGCCAGCGATCATGACGTCGGTGGCGCGCTTGATGCCGTCCACCAGCGATTCGCGGCAGCCGTAGAGGTTGTCGAACTTGCTCTTGGTCACCGAGTCGTTGACGTTGATGGCGCGGAACATCAGCGTGCCCTTGGCCGACATTTCCTTGAGGCGGTGCACGCCGGTGGTGGTCTCTTCGGTCACACCGATGATCTGGGCGCTCTTGCGGCTGTACCAGGTGCTGTCTTCGGCCAGCTTGGCCTTGATGGCGGCGAACAGGATGCGCTCTTCCTCGCTGCCGGGGTTGGCCAGCACGGAAGCGTCCTTTTCAGCACGCTTGCCCAGGTGCATCAGCAGCGTGGCGTCGCCACCGTCGTCCAGGATCATGTTCGGGCCCTCGCCTTCGCTGCCCTTGGGGCCGAAATCGAAGATGCGGTGGGTGTAGTCCCAGTAGTCCACCAGGGTCTCGCCCTTGACGGCGAAAACCGGCGTGCCGGCGGCGGCAATCGCGGCGGCGGCGTGGTCCTGGGTGGAGAAGATGTTGCACGAGGCCCAGCGCACGTCGGCGCCCAGGGCCTTGAGGGTCTCGATCAGCACCGCCGTCTGGATGGTCATGTGCAGCGAGCCGGTGATGCGCGCGCCCTTCAGGGGCTGCTTGGCCGCGAATTCCTCGCGGATGGCCATCAGGCCGGGCATCTCGGTCTCGGCGATCTTGATTTCTTTGCGGCCCCAGTCGGCCAGGCCGATGTCGGCGATGACGCAGTCGGTGGCGACGGCGGGAATGCGTGCGTTCATGGTTCGCTCCATTGAAGGTTGATGAACCACTTCACGGGCGAGAGGGGGACAAAAAAAAGCCCATCGCACAGAGAAGTGGATGAGCGTCGTTGCATGGATGTCCGAGCCTCACGAACCGCGCCGACCGGGGGGTCGGGGGTGCGCTGCAACGCTCCTCGGATGGCCGCGATTCTACCGCAGGCGCCGATTCTGGGCATCTGCGAAACTGGCGGGCCTTTATGACCCATTCCCTGCTTTCCGACTGGCCGCTGGCCGAGCGCGCGCGCATCCACGGCGTGCTCACCGACATCGACGACACCCTGACCACCGACGGCGCCATCACGCCCGACGCGCTGGCGGCGCTGCACGCCTTGCGCGCCGCGGGCCTGCCGGTGTTCGCCATCACCGGCCGACCCGCGGGCTGGAGCGAGCCGTTTGCGCTGGCCTGGCCGGTGGACGCCATCGTGGCGGAGAACGGCGCGGTGGCGCTCTGGCGCGGCGCCGACGGTTCGCTGCAGAAGGACTGGCTGCAGGACGAGGCCACCCGCAACGCCAACTTCGCCCGCCTGCAGGCGGTGGCGCAGCGGGTGCTGGCCGAGCTGCCGCACGCCCGCCTGTCGCAGGACAGCCCCGGGCGCGAGACCGACATCGCCATCGACCACAGCGAGTTCGCCCACCTGCACGAGGCCGACATCCAGCGCGTGGTGGCGCTGATGCGCGAAGGCGGGCTCAACGCCACTGTCAGTTCCATCCACATCAACGGCTGGATCGGCGAGCACCACAAGCTCGAAGGCGCTCGCTGGATCGTGCGCCAGCGGCTTGGCCGCACCCTCGACTCGGAGCTCGACCGCTGGGTCTATGTCGGCGACTCGACCAACGACGCGCTCATGTTCGGCCACTTCCCGCACAGCGTGGGCGTGGCCAACGTCGCGCGCTTCTGGGACCAGCTGGCGCAGCGTCCACGCTATGTGACCTCGGGAGAACGCGGCGCCGGTTTTGCCGAGGTGGCGCAGGCCGTGCTGGCCGCACGCCCGGCCGGAGCCCGCGCATGAGCGCCGCCGGGCCGTTCCCAAGACGCTCAGCCCCGCAGTGCGCAGCACAGAGGGTGGTCCAGTGAGCGGCCCGCTCCTGCCCCCGCCGTCCACCCCCGCCCCGGCTGCGCCACCCGCGCTGGCCCGCCGGGGCCTGTGGGCCATCTTCGTCGCCACCTTCTGCGAGCTGGTCGGCTACTTCATGCTCATGCCCTGGCTGCTGCTGCAGCTCAAGGACGGTGGCGAGTCCACCGCGCTGGCGGGGCTGTTCGCGGCCAGCGGCTGGGTCGGCGTGTTCTTCATGACACCCTTCGCCTCGGCCATCACCCAGCGCCTGGGCCGGCGGCCCACGCTGTGGCTGTCGGCGCTCATCCCCGTGGTCTCCACCACCGGCTTCCTGCTCACCGACGCCCTGCCCGTCTGGTTCGCCTTCGAGTTCATTGCCGGCGCAGCCTCCGGTCTGCGCTGGGTGCTGGCCGAGGCGGTGGTGGCCGAGTTCGCGCCGCCCCACCAGCGCGGGCGCATGGTGGGCCTGTTCGAAACCATGGTCGGCACCACCTTCGTGATCGGCCCGGCCCTGCTGGCGCTGGTGGGCCCCACCAGCCCGGTGGCGCTGTGGATCGTGCTGGGCTTTCTGGTGCTGGGCCTGCTGGGCAGCCTGTGGATTCCGCGCCTGCCGGCCGCCGCCGACGCGCACGAGGCGCGCGTGGGCCTGCACGGCGTCTGGCACGCGCTGCGCGCGCACCCGCTGATCATGACGGTCGGCTTCGTCGGCGGCTTCTTTGAAAGCGGCCTGACCTCCATCCTGCCGCTCTACGGTCTGGCGCTGGGCATGGGGGCAGCGGCCGCGGCGCTGCTGGTGTCGGCCAGCGGCCTGGGCAGCGCGCTGATGATGCTGCCCGCCGGCATGGCGGCGGACCGGCCCTCGCTGCAGCAGCGCCACGGCGGCGAACACGGCGCCCGGGTGCTGATCCTGCACGCCTGCGCCCTGATCACCCTGCTGGCGACGGTGCTGATTCCCTTCGTGGCCGGCGCCCCCTGGCTGGCGGCGGCGGTGGCCTTCGTCTGGGGCGGCGCGGGCGGCAGCCTGTACACGCTGGCCATGATCGACATCGGCTCGCGCGAAGAAGGCATCACCCTGGTCAACAGCACGGCGGTGCTGGTGCTCTCGTACACGCTGGGCGGCGTGCTGGCGCCGGCGCTGGGCGCCGCCATGCTGGACTGGGCGCCGGTGATCGGCTTTCCGGCGCTGCTGCTGGCCGTGGCCGGGCCGGGCTGGTGGCTGCTGCGGCGCGAGCACCGCCGCCTGCGTTCAGGGCGCCGCGGCCGCGCCTGATGCCGCACCGGCCGGCTCGGCCGGCCGGGGACGGTCCAGCACCCGGTCGGCCAGGCCGCCGCCGACCCACATGCCCGCCAGCGTGAGCCAGGCGGTGACGGCGAAGATGGCGCCGCCGGTCATGCCGGCACCCACCGCGCAGCCGCCGGCCAGCATGGAGCCGAAGCCCATGAGGATGGCGCCGATGATGTAGCGCGGCATGGTGTAGCCGCCGCCGAAACCTTCGAGCTTCCAGTCGCCGCCCACCAGCGCGCCGATGAGCGAACCCAGGAACACGCCCGGCATCAGGCCGAGGTCGAAGTTCCAGGGCTCATCGGGGTTGCTCAGCACGCGCATCAGCCACTCGGCCGAGGGTCCGCTGAAGGTCATGCCCTGCACCTGGACCGGCTCGAAGGAGTGCGCCAGCACCTGGTAGGTGAACAGCCAGGCCAGGGCCACCGCCAGGCCGGTGCCGATGCCGCCCAGCCATTTCCAGACGCCCCAGCCGCTGTAGTAGGCGAAGAAGCCCGCGGTCACCATCCACACCGCGCCGAAGGCCAGACCGTCGTTCGGACCCACGCCGACCAGGGCCAGCAGGCTGCGCGCCGGTCCGCCGTCCACCACCCACAGCCCGGCGATGGCCTCGCGCCAGGGTGCCAGCACGCCGGCCAGCGAGGCCTGCGCCGTGACCGCGAAGATCAGCCCCGAGAGCAGCGCGCGCAGGTTGCCGTTGGCCGAGAGCACCAGCAGGCGGCTGGCACAGCCGCGCGTCATGACCATGCCGACGCCGAAGATCAGACCACCGATCAGCGCGCCCGACAGACTGCCTTTGGAAGCGAGCTGCCGCGCCGTGCTGACGTCCAGCAGCCCGGACACCACGAACAGCTGCACCGCCACCACCGCGGTGGAGAACGCCAGCAGCCACACCGCGAGCTTCTCGCCGAACCGGCCGTGCCAGAACTCGATGACCGCCGCCCGCAGGCAGAACTTCGAGCGCTGGGCGAAGAAGCCGAACAGCAGCCCGCTGAGCAGGCCGCCCACCAGCAGCACCCGGGGCTCTCCGTAGTGTTCGATCCAGGCGGTCCAGTCCATGCGATCCTCGTTTATCAAAACATGCGAATTTACGGATGTTATGCCTGTTATCGCCCATTTTTCTTGATGCGGCGCAACATGTGACGGGGCGCTAAGCTCCCTGGCGGGCAGTGCCCCCACATGAAAGGACTCCCATGCCCATCCCCTGGCTGACCGCACTGAAGGTGATTCCCTGGGGCGACGTGATCGAACACGCGCCCAAGGTGCTCAAGGGCGCGCGCGACCTGCTGAACCAGCAGCGCCAGCGGCGCCGCGAGGCCGCCGAGCCCGCCCCCGCCCCGGACGCCGCCGTCATCGAGGCGCCCAGCCCCACGCCGCCCGAGCTGCGCGAACTCCAGCAACAGCTGGCCACGGCGCGCGAGGACCTCACCCGGCTGCAGCAGACGCAGGACCAGATCACCCAGACCGTGGCCGAACTGGCCGAACAGAACACCCGGCTGGTGGCCGCGGTGGAGCTGCTGCGCACGCGCACGCGGCTGCTGATGGGGGCGGTGGTGGTGCTGGCGGTGGTGCTGGCCGCCTGGTATTTCAGCGCCGCTTGAAGGGCACCTGGTAGAGCCAGACCGGCTTGCCCTGGACGGTTTCGAGCCGGGCTTTCGGTGTGAAACCGGCGGCCTCGAACTCCAGGCTGGCCAGCCAGGCGCCCGGTGCCAGCTCGGCGGCGGCCTTCTCCATCGCGCGCGGCATGCTCTCGGGCCGCTGGAACAGATAGACCATGTGGTAGCCCGACCAGTCTTCGGCCCATATGTCGGCGCGGCGCACCGTTGCGAAGCGGCAGCGCAGCCGGCACAGCAGGGCCAGCGGCCAGCTCCACTCCAGGCCGTGGACCTGCGCCCGCGGGTACTGGCGGTGCAACGCGATCAGGCCGGCGCCGAGCCCGCAGCCGGCATCCACCACCGCCGCGCCATCGGGCAGCGGCGCCTTCTGCGCCAGCCCGTCCAGTGCGTTCCCCGGCGTGGGGAACAGCGGCGCGTCACCCCAGCTGCCCAGCGGGTACAGGGCCAGCAGCAGTGCCAGCGGCAGCAGCCAGACCCAGCCCGGCACGGCAGCGGCCGCGCCGCTGGCCAGCAGCGAAAGCGGAAAACCGGCGAGCATGAACAGGCGCCGCCAGGGTGTGCGGCCGGTCCAGGCGGCCAGGCCGGCGGCCAGCAGAGCGGGCACAAAGGCCGCCACCGGCCCCAGACCCACCGCCTGAAGGCCCATGAACAAGCCCCAGGCCAGTGCCCAGGTCAGCAGCGCGGGAAGCGGCCAGATCAGCATGCGGGCATTGTCATCGTTCGCGGCGCGGCCACAGCGCAGTCACCGGCGTCGCCAAGGCGATGGTGGCGGCTTGCCTCGGCGGCACGGCGTGTCTATGGTGCGTCTTCCACCACAACATTCAGGAGACACCCCAATGGCCCTCGCCCCCCGCTTTTCCGTGCTCGTCTCAGGCTACACCTTCTTCGAAAGCCCGCGCTGGCGCGACGACCACCTGTGGCTGTCGGACTTCTACACCCACCAGATCATCCGCGTCGACCGGCAGGGCCGGGTGGAAAAAATCGCCGACGTGCCGCAACAGCCCTCGGGCATGGGCTGGCTGCCCGACGGCCGCCTGCTGGTGGTCTCGATGCGCGACCGCAAGGTGTTGCGCCGCGAGGCCGACGGCCGCCTCGTCACGCACGCCGATCTGTCGTCCGTCGCGAACGGTCATGTCAACGACATGGTGGTGGACGCGCAAGGCCGTGCCTACGTGGGCAACTTCGGTTTCGACCTGATGGGCGGCGGCGCGCCACACACCGCCACGCTGGCGCGCGTCGACCCCGACGGCTCGGTGCACGCGGCGGCCGAAGGCCTGTACTTCCCCAACGGCAGCATGATCACGCCCGACGGCCAGACCCTGATCGTCGCGGAAACCATGGGCAACCGCATCTCGGCCTTCGACATCCAGCCCGACGGCCAGCTGGGGCCGCGCCGCGACTGGGCCGCCTGGGGTCCGTTGCCGGCCATGACCGACGTGCCGAGCGTGCTGGGCGCGCTCAAGGCTGCACCCGACGGCGCCACGCTGGACGCCGAGGGCGCGGTGTGGTTCGCCGACGCCGTGGGCCACCGCGTGGTGCGCATGGCCCCGGGCGGCGAGATCCTGGAGAGCATTTCCACCGGGGACCAGGGCGCCTTCGCCTGCACACTCGGCGGCCCCGATGGCCGCACCCTGTTCATCTGCGTGGCGCCGGACTTCCTGGAGCACGCGCGCCAAGCCGCGCGCGAGGCGGCCATCTGGACCACCACCGTGAACGTGCCAGGCGCCGGACGGCCCTGAACCCCGCCGCCCGCCCGACGGGCGGGCCGTTCAGCGCGCCAGCACCGGCGCCAGCACCTTGCCCGTGTGGGTGCCGAGCACCACCACCTCCTCCGGCGCCGCCGCCGCCACGATGCGGCCGCCGCCCGAGCCGCCTTCGGGGCCCAGGTCGATGATCCAGTCGGCCTCGGCCATCACGTCCAGGTCGTGCTCGATCACGACCACGCTGTGGCCGCCGTCCACCAGGCGGTGCAGCACGCGGATCAGTTTTTCCACGTCGGCCATGTGCAGGCCCACCGTGGGTTCGTCGAGCACGTACAAGGTGTGCGGCGCCTTCTGGCCGCGGCGGCCGATGTCGTCGCGCACCTTGCTGAGCTCGGTCACCAGCTTGATGCGCTGCGCCTCGCCGCCCGACAACGTAGGTGAGGGCTGGCCCAGCGTGAGGTAACCCAGGCCCACGTCCTTGAGCAGCTGCAGCGGGTGGCTGATGGCGGGCATGCTGGCGAAGAACTCCACCGCCTCGTCCACCGCCATCTGCAGCACGTCGCCGATGTTCTTGCCCTTCCAGGTGACGGCCAGGGTCTCGGGGTTGAAGCGTGCGCCGTGACAGACCTCGCAGGGCACCTTCACATCGGGCAGGAAGCTCATCTCGATGGTGCGCAGGCCCTGCCCTTCGCAGGCGGGGCAGCGGCCTTCGCCGGTGTTGAAGCTGAAGCGGCCCGGGCCGTAGCCGCGCGCCTTCGCTTCCAGCGTGTCGGCGAACAGCTTGCGCACCGTGTCCCAGAAGCCGATGTAGGTGGCCGGGCAGGAGCGCGGCGTCTTGCCGATCGGCGTCTGGTCGACCTCGAGCACGCGGTCCACGGTCTCGCTGCCCAGCAGCTTGCTGCAGCCGGTCCAGGCGGGGCGCACACCCTCGTTGTCCCAGGCCTGGCGGCCGGCGAAGGTGCTGCGCATCGACACCGCCTCGGCCACATTGGTGAGCAGCACGTCGCGCGCCAGCGTGGACTTGCCGGAACCGCTGACGCCGGTGACCACCACCAGGCGCTTGAGCGGCACGGCCACGTCCACCTGCTGCAGGTTGTGCATGGTGGCGCCGCGCAGTTCGAGCTGCTCACCGTCGGCGGTGACGGCGCGCCGCGGCTGCAGCGGGTGCTTCATGGCATGCAACAGGTAACGCCCGGTCAGCGAGTCTTCGCTGGCCGACAGGTCGGCCACCGTGCCTTGCGCCACCACGCGGCCGCCGCGTTTGCCGGCGCTGGGTCCGATGTCGATGATGTGGTCGGCGCGGCGGATGGTGTCTTCGTCGTGCTCCACCACCACCAGGGTGTTGCCCATGTCGCCCAGCTTGTGCAGAGCGTCCAGCAGGATCTGGTTGTCGCGCGGGTGCAGGCCGATGGTGGGCTCGTCCAGCACGTAGCACACGCCCTGCAGGTTGGAACCCAGTTGTGCCGCCAGGCGGATGCGCTGCGCCTCGCCACCGCTGAGCGTGGGGGCGCCGCGGTCCAGCGTCAGATAGGACAGCCCCACTTCTTCGAGGAAGGCCAGGCGGCTTTCGATTTCGGGCAGCAGGTCACGAGCAATGTCGGCTTCCCGACTGCTCAAGCCTCCGTCGGCCATGAGCGCACGGACCTTCTGCCGCACCTCGCTCACCGACAGGCGCGCGATGTCGGTGATGCCCACGCCGCCGAACTTCACCGCCCGCGCCTGCGCATTCAGCCGCGTGCCTTCGCACGTCGGACAGGCCTCGTCGGTCAGGTCTTCCACCTCGGGCTCGGCGAAGCTCTGCTCGCGGCCCTTCTGGTCGTCGTCGCGCACCGAATCGTCCAGCGCCTTGCGCTGCTCACGCGAGAGCTTGACGCCCGTGCCCACACAGTCGGGGCACCAGCCGTGCTTGCTGTTGTACGAGAACAGGCGCGGGTCCAGTTCGGGGTAACTGGTGCCGCAGGTCGGGCAGGCGCGCGTGGTGGAGAACACCTCCAGTTTGCCCAAGCCGGCGGTGGAACGCCCCTCGGCCAGCGCGGGCGCGAGGCCGTCAAGATCGGTCAGCAAGTGCAGCGTGCCCTTGCCGATTTCGAGCGCCTTGGTCAGCTGGGTGCGCAGCCAGGCTTCGTTCGCCGGGTCCACCACGCCGTCGGCCACCGGCAGTTCGATGGTGTGTTCCTTGAAACGGTCGATGCGCGGGAAACCGGTGGTGGGCAGGAACTCGCCGTCCACTCGCAGGTGCGTGTAGCCGCGCGGACGCGCCCAGTCGGCCAGCTCGGTGTAGACGCCCTTGCGGTTGACCACCAGCGGCGCCAGCAGGCCAATGTGGCGGCCGCGGTAGCGGGTGAGGATGGCGGCGGCGATGCTCTCGGGGCTTTGCGGCATCACGGCCGCGCCGTCGTGCACGCAGTGCTGCGTGCCCAGCTTCACGTACAGCAGGCGAAGGAAGTGCCAGACCTCGGTGGTGGTGCCCACCGTGGACTTGCGACCGCCGCGCGAGAGCCGCTGCTCGATCGCCACCGTGGGCGGGATGCCGTAGACCGCGTCCACCTCGGGCCGGCCCGCGGGCTGCACGATGCTGCGCGCGTAGGCGTTGAGCGATTCGAGGTAGCGCCGCTGGCCCTCGTTGAACAGGATGTCAAACGCCAGCGTGGACTTGCCCGAACCGCTGACGCCGGAGATGACGTTGAACTTGCCGCGCGGAATGTCGACGCTCAGGTTCTTGAGGTTGTGCTCCTTGGCGTTGACGATGCGCACCGCGTCGCCGCCGACCTGCGCGCGCCGCTTCTTCACCGCGTACGGCGCCACCCGGTCGCTGACCGTGTGCACCTTGTCCATGGACAGGGCGTAGTCGCGCAGGGCCTTGGCGGTGTGGCTGGTGCGGTGTTCACGCACCTCCTCGGGCGGGCCTTCGGCCACCACCAGGCCACCGCCCGAACCGCCTTCGGGGCCGAGGTCGATCAGCCAGTCGGCGCTGCGGATCACGTCCAGGTTGTGTTCGATCACGATCAGCGAATGCCCGGCTTCGAGCAGCTTGCGCAGCGAGCGCATGAGCTTGGCGATGTCGTCGAAGTGCAGGCCGGTGGTCGGCTCGTCGAACAGGAACAGCGTGCCCTTGCGGGCCAGCGCCTGGCGGCTGGCCGCGCTGTTCTTCGCGGCCTCGGCCAGGAAGCCCGCGAGCTTGAGGCGCTGCGCCTCACCGCCCGACAGCGTGGGCACGGGCTGGCCCAGCTTCACGTACTCCAGCCCCACGTCCACGATGGGCTGCAGCACGCGGATGACCTCGCGGTCGGCCTTGAACAGGTCGGCGGCTTCGCTGACGGTGAGTTCGAGCACATCGGCCACGTTGATGAGGCGCCCGCCGCGTTCGATGCGCACCTCCAGCACCTCGGGCCGGTAGCGTTTTCCGTCGCAGTCGGGGCAGCGCAGGTAAACATCGGAGAGGAACTGCATCTCCACGTGCTCGAAGCCCGAGCCGCCGCAGGTCGGGCAGCGCCCGTCACCGCTGTTGAAGCTGAACTTGGCCGCGGTGTAGCTGCGCTGGCGCGCAAGCGGCGCGTCGGCGAACAGCGAGCGGATGGCGTCCCAGGCGCCGACGTAGCTGACCGGGTTGGAGCGCGCGGTCTTGCCGATGGGCGACTGGTCCACATAGACCACCTCGCTCAGGAAGTCGGCACCCAGCAGGCGGTCGTGCGCGCCCGGCGTTTCGGTGGCCTTGCCGAAATGTCGCAGCAGCGCGGGCGCGAGCACGTCCTGGATCAGCGTGGACTTGCCCGAGCCCGAGACGCCGGTGACCACGGTCAGGCGCTGCAGCGGGAACTCGACGTAGAGGTTCTGCAGGTTGTGCTCGCGCGCGCCTTCGAGGATCAGGCGCGGCGTGCTGTCGGTGACCATGCGCTTGAAGCCCATGCCCACGGTCTTGCGCGCGCCGAGGTAGGCGCCCGTGAGCGTGTCGGCGCTGCGGATCGCCTCGGGCGTGCCGTCGAACACGATCTGCCCACCGCGCTCGCCGGGGCCGGGGCCCATGTCGATCAGGCGGTCGGCGGCCAGCATCACGGCCGGGTCGTGCTCGACCACCACCAGGGTGTTGCCAGCGTCGCGCAGGCGCAGCATGGCGTCGTTGATACGCGCCATGTCGCGCGGGTGCAGGCCGATGCTGGGCTCGTCCAACACGAACAGCGTATTGACCAGCGAGGTGCCGAGCGCGGTGGTGAGGTTGATGCGCTGGACTTCGCCGCCGCTCAAGGTGCGGCTCTGGCGGTCCAGCGTGAGGTAGCCGATGCCGACCTCGCAGAGGTAGCGCAGCCGGGTGTTGATCTCTTCGAACAGCAGCTTGAGGGCCTGCTGTTCACCCGAGGCTTTGGGTGCGCCCGGGTCCGGCGATGCGGGTGGGTGGGTGGAGTGCCCGGGGAAGGAATCGGAGCCTGCGACTGACGCCCCCGGGCGCTCCGCCCGCGCGCCCGCGTCGCCAGCGAGAGAAACCGACAGATCGGAGAAGAAGCGCCGCAGATCGGTCAGCGGCATCAGCATCAGGTCGTGCAGGCACAGGCCGGGCAGGGCTTCAAGCTGCGCGCGCGACCACTTCACCCCGGTTGGCAGGTAGCGCCTGCCGGCCGGCAGCACCGCGTCGGCCTGCGCCTTCGTGCCGATGCGCCACAGCAGGCTGTCGGTCTTCAGGCGCGCGCCGCCACAGCTGGGGCATTCGGTGTAGCTGCGGTACTTGGACAGCAGCACCCGGATGTGCATCTTGTAGGCCTTGGTCTCCAGGTACTCGAAGAAGCGCGCCACGCCGTACCACTGCTTGCCCCACTGGCCGTCCTTGTAGCTGGGGGTGCCGCCGATGACCCACTGCTTCTGCTCGGGCGTGAGCTTGTTCCAGGGCGTGTCGCGCGGGATGCCCGACGCTTCGGCGTGGCGCATCAGGTCGTCCTGACATTCCTTCCACGCCGGGGTCTGGAACACCTTGACCGCGCCGTTGCGCAGGGTGAGCTTTTCATCGGGTATGACCAGCCCGTAGTCCACGCCGATGACACGGCCGAAGCCGCGGCAGGCTTCGCAGGCCCCCACGGCGGAGTTGAACGAGAAGGCCGAGGGCGTGGGTTCGGTGTAGCGGATGTCGCTCTCGGGGCAGTGCAGACCGGTGCTGAAGCGCCAGATGTCCGGCTCGCCCTCTTCCTTCAGCACATAGACCATCAGCTTGCCAGCCCCGCGCTTGAGGCCGGCCTCGATGGCTTCCATCACCCGCGCCGGTTCGGCGTTGCCAATGCGGAAGCGGTCGGCCACCACGTCCAGCAGCTTGACGGCCTCGATCACCGGCCTGGCCTTCTTGCCCTTGGCGGGCGCCTCTTCCTTGGCTTCGCGCTGCACGGTGCGCTCGGCCTGCACCCGCGTGTAGCCACTGGCCGAGAGCCACTGCTCGACTTCCTCTGGCGTGGTGGACGCCGGCAGCTCGACCGGGAAGGTCACGACCAGCCGGGGGTCACCTTGCTCGGCGGAACGCCTTTGCAGTTCCGCGTAAATGGACTCCGGCGAATCGTGCCGCACCGGCAGCGCGGTCTCGCGGTCGAACAGGTTCGCCCCGCGCGCGAACAGCAGCTTGAGGTGGTCGTTCAGCTCGGTCATGGTGCCGACCGTGGAGCGCGACGAGCGCACCGGGTTGGTCTGGTCGATGGCGATGGCCGGGGGCACGCCCTCGACCTTGTCCACCGCCGGCTTGTCCATGCGGTCCAGGAACTGGCGCGCGTAGGCGCTGAAGGTCTCGACGTAGCGCCGCTGGCCTTCGGCGAACAGGGTGTCGAACACCAGGCTGGACTTGCCCGACCCGCTGGGGCCGGTGACCACCGTCAGCTCGCCGGTGCGGATGTCCAGATCGAGGTTCTTGAGGTTGTGCTGGCGGGCACCGCGGATGCGGATCGTGCCGCCGCCGTCTGCGGGCGCCTCGGCGGGGGACAGGGGTTCGTCGGCGGGGCGGAGATCGTCGGACATGCAGGCCTTCCTGAGAGGGAGCCGAACATTCTAGGAGCCGCACGTCGGGCTGTCCGGGGGCTACGTCATTCCCCCAATGCCGCGGTCCCCTCCGCTGCCTAGACTGGCGCTCCCAAAGGAGACAGACGAATGACAAACACAACAAGCGTGCGCCGGACCCTCGGCGCCATGGGGCTGGCCGCTGCGCTGGCCTGGCCCGCAGCCGCCTGGTCGCAGATCCGCATCGGCCAGACCGCCGGCTTCAGCGGCCCCGTGGCCGCCGGGGTGAAAGAAACCACCGACGGCGCCAGGCTGTACTTCGACGCCATCAACGCCAAAGGCGGGGTGAACGGAGAGAAGATCGACCTGGTGTCGCTGGACGACAAGTTCGACCCCAAGCTGGCGGCCGAAAACGCCCGGAAGCTGGCCGACGACAAGGAGGTGGTCAGCCTGTTCCTGAACCGCGGCACCCCGCACACGCAGGCCATCCTGCCGGTGCTGGCGGACGCCAAGCTGCCCCTGGTGGGCCCGTCCACCGGCGCCATGGTGCTGCACCGACCCGTCAACCCGTGGGTGTTCAACGTGCGCGCCACCTACCAGCGCGAGGCCGAGCGCGCGGTGCAGCACCTGAGCCTGATCGGCATGGACCGCATCGGCGTGCTGCACGTGGAGGACAGCTTCGGCGCCGACCTGCTCGAAGGCGCCCAGAAGGGCTTTTCGTCGGTGGGCAAGAGCCCGCTGTTCATCGAGAAGTTCGACCGCGCCCAATGGGACTTCAGCGCGATCGCCCCCCGCATCGCCAGCTCGGGCGCGCAGGCGGTGCTGTTCATCGGCTCGGGCGTGGCGGTGGCCGATGGCGTGGCCGCGATCCGCAAGGCCGGCTCGCGCGCCCAGATCATCACCAACTCCAACAACGCCTCCGGCGGCTTCGTGAAGTCCCTGGGCACCCACGCCTCGGGCACCATCGTCACCCAGGTCTTCCCGTACGAGCGCTCGCTCTCGGTGGCCATGGTGAAGGAGGCGATGGACCTGGCCAAGGCCAAAGGACTGGAGGGCGTGAGCCCGGCGATGCTGGAAGGCTTCGCGGCGGCCAAGGTGCTGGTGGCGGGCCTGCAGCGCGCCGGCGCCAACCCGACACGGGCCAAGCTGCGCGACGCGCTGGAAGGGCTGTCCAAACTGGACATCGGCGGCCTTGAGGTGGGCTTCGGGCCGAACGACCACACCGGCCTGGAGTTTGTCGACCTGTCCATCATCGACAGCGGCGGCAAGTTCCGCCGCTGACCCCCTCAGCCCAGGAACCCGAGATTCCTGGTGCTGAAATTGGTGAGGTTCGGCAGGATGGTGTTGAGCTGGGGGTCCGAGGCACCGAACCAGCGCAGCAGGGTCGCGGCGTACTGGTCGACCGAGGTGGTGGGAATCCACCGCCCGTGCAGCTCCCAGGAGGAGACGCCGACGTCGTTGGGGCCACCGGCCACCAGCTCGGGATAGCTGCCATAAACCGCCCCACCCTGCACCGCACCGCCCATCACCAGATGGTGGTTGCCCCAGGCGTGGTCGGTGCCGGAGCTGCTGTTGGGCACGAAGGTGCGGCCGAAGTCACTCTGGGTGAACAGGGTCACGTTGTTGCCCATACCGATGGCCGCCATCGCGTTGTAGAAGCAGGCCATCGCGTCGGCCAGGCCCTGCAGCAGGCGGGCGTGCACGCCGCTCAGGCTGTCCGCTGCGATCTGCTCGTTGTGCGTGTCGTAGCCGCCCTGCTGGGCAAAGAAGATCTGGCGGTCGCCCTGCACGGTGGCACGCCCGGCCACCAGCTTGGCAATCTGGTAGAGCTGGCGGCCGAGGTCGGTGCCGATCGCCCCCTGTGCATTGGTCAGCGGCGCGAAGGCCGTGTCGATCAGGGTCGGCGCCGCCGGGTTGGGCTCCACCCCGACGATGGCGCCCAGCCGGGACGACACCTCGAACGCCGTGCGCTGCTGCTGCGCGTAGGCGTCCAGCAGCACATTGGAACTGCCCAGGTTGCCCGGCTGGTACAGCGCCTCCAGCGCGGTCTTGCGCGCGACCGTAGGTGCCCATGGGCCCTCCAGGCCTTCCACCCCGAAGGTGTCGCCCGGCCCCGGCAGCACCAGGGGCGTGCCGAGCGCGGACAGCCCGAAGTGGCCGTTGCCGCCCACGGAGATCACGGGATTGGTGGTGCCCAGGGTGTCGGTGGCGCGACCGCCCCAGCCGGTGCGTTCGAGTGAACGGGCGCTGGACGCCTCCCACTCGATCTGCTGGTCCGAGTGCGAGAACAGGTTGTCCGGAATCAGCGGCGAGGTGCCCGGCAGGCTGCGGAACTCGGTCTTGGTCAGCGGCCCGAAGAGCGGACCGACGTTGGCCACGGCGGCGATCTTGCGCGCGCTGCACACCGGCGCCAGCGCGGCCATGGACGGGTGCAGGCCCACGTCTGTGCCCGCCATCGGCACCAGGCTGTTGCGCGGCAGGGCGAGGGCGCCGCGCACCGTGGCGTACTGGTTGTAGCGCGTGGTGTCGGTCGGCACCACCGTGTTCTGCCCGTCGTTGCCGCCGTACAGGAAGACGCACACCAGGGCCTTGTAGCCGTCGGCCTGGGCCTTCACCGGGTTCTGCAGCAGGGCCGACAGGCTGCCCACCCCGAGTGCGCCCGCCAGGGACGCGCCGCCCCAGCGAAGCCACTGCCGCCGGTCCATCGGCGCCCACTGCGATGCATGTTGTCGGTTCATGTCGGTCACATCCCTTCAGCGGACCAGGTGGTACTGGGGCGAGGCGAACACCAGGAAGGCCGCCTGGCGCACCCGGTTGGTCCGCTCGCTGGCGGTTCCGGCCCCGAACTGGTTGACCGCAGAAATCACCGCCGTGCGCGACGTGGCGGGCAGCAGCTCACCCAGCGCCAGCAAGGAGATGCGGTCCACCAGCCGACCGGCATCGGTCGCATCCGCCGCGAACCCGCTGAGATCGACCCGGGTGCCCACCGCTCCGGGCACAGTCGAGCTGGCACCGGAGCCGTTCCAGAAAATCAGGTAGTTGAGGTAGTTGATGCGGTTGAGCGCGGTGTTGGCGTTGTGGATGCCGAAGGCCGGCCCCACCAGCGCGGTGCCGGCCACCGGGTAGTCGGGCGAATAGAAGTTGAACACCGACGGCGGACGGAAGACGTGCTGGCGCATCTCTTCGCCCCACCACCAGCCCAGCGCCTCGCCATCGGTCCGGCCGTTGAGGGCGCGCAGCACGCCGGTGAACAGCTGAATGGGCTCGCGCAGCCGACCGGCCGAGCTGGCCACCGTCGTGCTGCGGGCCTCGGCATCCAGCAGCACCGCGGCCACGGTGGCGGCGAGATCGCCTTTGCGGCCGGAGCCCAACCTGCCGTACCGGCCGGTGTTGAATGCGCCCGCCACGCGCTGCACGTACGCAGGGCTCGGGTTGCTCGTCACCAGCTGCTGGATCAGGTGCCGGCTCACGAACGGCGCCACGTTCTGGTGGGCCATGATGCTGTCGAGCACCGCCTCCAGCGCCGCCGGCGCAGTGTTGCCCGAAGGCAGGCTCACCCCGGACAGCAGCGAGCGCGCCGCGGTGTTGTGGAACGACGCCACCGACACCATGTCCCCGTCGTAGAACTGGCAGTTGGCGCCCCGGGGCCAGCAGCCCCACGGCGTGGCGCCCCCGGGGGGGTAGGTCCAGCCGGTGAGCGCATGGGCGTAGGCGCGCACACGCTCGTTGTCGTAGGTGGGCGTGCAGCTGCCGCCCTGCAGCGAGCCGTCCGGGTTGAGCAGGCAGGTGCCCAGCGAGAACAGCTGCAGCAGCTCGCGGGCGAAATTCTCGTTGGGCGCGTCCTTGTCGTTGTTGACATGGTCGAGGTAGTCGCCCATGACCGGCGACAGGATGACCTTGCGCAGCAGGTCGCGGTAGTTGCCGAATGCGTGGTCCAGCAGCATGTTGTGGTAGTTGCGCAGACCATAGGTGCCGCTGACCTCGTAGTTGGACACCACCAGCATCTGCTGCAACGCCAGCCCGACGCGCTGGCGCAACTGGTCCTGACCGGTCACCGCATTGCGGTAGAAGTCCCAGACCAGGGGTGTGGACGAATACCAGTCGCGCCAGCACTGGTCGCCCCGGTTGTCGCAGAAGTCGGCGCCCTGGCTGGTGTGCTTGTGCACGGCGTTGGTGCCGCCGCTGGTGTAGCGGGACCGGGGCAATGGCACGATGACGGGTACGCGCGGCCCATTGGGACTGGGCTTGAAGGCCTGGCGCTGCAGGCTCATCTGGTCGGCGACCCAGCGCGAGGCCCCCCACTCGCGGATCTGCGTCACCAGCGACTCGGTGGGCCCGAAGGTCGCCTGGTTGGCCAGCCGCACCGCATCGGCCTGTGTCATCACAAGGGCCTTGGGCGCTCCGCCCTCGCCGGCCTCCGGCACAGGTTCATCGTCGAAGACCGAACTCAGGCTGGGCCAGCTGGTCCCTGTGGAACCCCCAGACTCCGACGCCGCCGTCTTCCGGGCCGAGGCCTGATCGGTACCGCCTGCAGTTTCACCGCCGCCGCAGGCCGCGAGCGCCGCCACCACAACCACCAGCGGCAGCCGAAGCCAGAGGAGGCGCCGGCGCGAGGGGCCGGGCAGTGCGATAGGGGGCGCTGTGGCGTTCATGGGCCGCCAATGTAGGCGGCCGAACCCGGACCGCGAAGGACCGGATTCGGCCGCTGTTACATGCCACAAACAACTTACAGAACGTGACAACCCCGTCGGGTGCACGCACACCAGGCCCGCCGCCTGGTTGAGAAAGGTGCCCGCCGGGCGCTCAGTCCTTGACGATCAGCACTGGCAGGCGGGTGTGCGTGAGCACCTTCTGCGCCACGCTGCCCAGCACCAGCGCCTTGACGCCCTGGCGGCCGTGCGAGGCCATCACGATCAGGTCGCAGCCTTCGGCCTGCGCCGTTTCGATCACCCCTTCGTAGACCACGTTGCGCTCGATGGTGTCGCCGGCAAACGGCACGCCTTCGGCCGCGAAGACCTTGCCCAGCTCATCCAGCGCCTGCCCGGCCACGCTGCGCGATTCGGCCAGGTAGGCCTGCAGGCCGGCGGCCGACGCGTCCCCGATGCCGATGTAGGGGAACGGGTCGATGACGTAGACGCCGATCACCTGGGCGCCGTGCGCCTTGGCCAGCTGCACCGCGGTGGAGGCCGCACGCAGGGCCAGCGCGGAACCGTCGGTGGGGACGAGGATTTTCTTGAACATGTCGTATCTCCTTGTGGGTGAGCGCATTTCTCAGAGCGCCCGGGCGCCGGGACAGGCCCAGGACACAGTCATATTAGTGGCATCCTGAGCCAGCGGCTCTGCGCGAGATCAATGAGGCCGCTTCAGGCCTTGCGCTGCACGCCCACGGGCAGACGGTGCGCCGCCTCCCAGTCGCCGCACTGGAACCACGCCGCGCCGTCCAGGCTTTCGCGCAGCATCGGCAGCGCGTCCAGCCCCCAGAACACCCGCCCACCCGCGACCATGGACGGCACACCGAACAGGCCCAGCGCCAGCGCCTGCCCGGTGTTGTCGCGCAGCCGCTGCTTCACCACCTCGCTGTCGGGTTCGTTCCAGGGTTTGTCGCGCTGCCGCATGTGGTCCTGCAGCTGCGATTGCAGGGCCTGCAGACGCACGGGGTCGAGCGGGTCTGCGCCGCCGTGCCAGACGTGGTGGAACAACTGCTCGGTCACATACCGGTTGGTCTGGCCGGGCGCGTCGTCGGTGGAGGCGCACAGCCCCAGACGCAGCAGCGGCAGCGGGTTGAAGGGGTGCATCGCCGGCAGGTCCAGGCGCACGCCGTGCTGCTGCGCCAGCCAGAGCACCTGGCGGTAGGTCCAGTCGCGCTTGGCCGGGATCTCGGCCGGGCCGAGCTGCCCATGCGCCTTGAGCAGCGCCGCGAACAGCACCGGCCGGTAGTGCACCAGCACGCTCAGGCCTTCGAGGGCCAGGGGCAACCGTTCGAAGGCCAGGTGGGCGTAAGGCGAGATCGGGTCGTAGAAAAAGTCGATCTCGTGCAGGGTGGCGGACATGGCGGCAGATGCCTTCAGGTGATGGTGCGCGGCACCTGGCGCGCTTCGATGCGCTCCCAGATCGCCAGCCGCTGGGCCTCGCCGGCCTGGCCCCAGCCGGCGATTTCGTCCACCGTGCGGTAGCAGCCGCTGCACAGACCGGTGGTCGGGTTCATCTGGCAGACCGAGATGCAGGGCGAGGGCACCTCGGGGTCGAGGTGGCGCGCACGCGCGTCTTCCAGGTTGATCAGGGGTTTGGGGCGCGGCGGCGGTGATGCCTCGCGGCGGCCGAAGAGTGTCTTGAACATCTTGAAAGGTTCAGGAGGAAGGGGGCGCGGTCACGTCGTGCACCGGCGCGCCGGTCAACCGTGTCAGGTCGTCGGGGGTCAGGCGGAACACGCCGTGCGGGTGGCCGGCCGCGGCCCAGATCACGTCGAAGCGGAACAGCTGTCTGTCGATCAGCGTGACCGGCGGCTCGGCGTGCGCCAGCGGCGAGACACCGCCGATGGAAAAACCGGTCTTGGCCTTGACGAAATCGGCATCGGCACGGCCGAGCTTGCCGCCCTCGGCGCAGACGATGGCCTGGACCTTCTTTTCGTCGACGCGCAGGTCGCCCGAGGTGATGACCAGCACGGCCGCGTCGTCGGACTTGCGGCGGAAGATGATGCTCTTGGCGATCTGGCCCAGGGCCACTCCCAGCACATCGGCGGCCTGCTGCGCGGTGCGCGCCGCGTCGTCGAGCATCACCGGCGCGTGCGGATGGCCCAGTGCGGCCAGCACCTCGGTCACGCGCAGCACGCCGGGTGGAAGGGGTACGGAAGCAGAGAGGTTCATGGCCCGCGATGGTAGCGGGCTCAGCCGCCCTTGCGCACCAGCAGCAGGCTCGCCCCCATGGCCATCAGCACGCCGCCGAACACGCGGTTCTGCGCGCGCCGCGCCTTCGCCGTGGCCAGCCAGCGCTGCGCGCGCGAGGCCAGGAAAGCGTAGCCGTGCATCACGATCAGGTCCACACCCACCGAGGTGGCCAGCAGGATCAGCAGCTGCAGCCACAGCGGCCGCTGCGGGTCGATGAACTGCGGCAGCACCGCCACCATGAACACGATGCCCTTGGGGTTGGTCACATTGGTCATGAAGCCGGTCAGCACCCGCTCGCGCACCGACGGCAGGCCGGCGTGCTTCACCAGCGCCTCGCCGGCGGCGGGGGCCTGCTGCGCGACCGGCGCGCGCCACTGCTTCACGCCTAGGTAGATCAGGTAGGCCGCGCCCACCAACTTGACCACGGTGAACGCGGCCGCCGAGGCCAGCAGCAGCGCGCCCACTCCCACCCCGGCGATCAGCAGGATCACCGCCAGTCCCAGCTGCAGGCCGGCGATCGTCGCGCTGGTCTGGCGCACGCCATAGGCCAGGCCATGGCTCATCGACAGCACCGCGCCGGAACCCGGCGAAATGGCGATCACCCAGGACGCCGCGAAGAACGCCAGCCAGACGCTGAACTCCATGGCGATCACCCTGCCCTCTTGGCCAGCAGCGCCCGCGCCACGCGCGAGCCGCTCGGGCGGCCCAGGTGATCGCTGATGAACTGGCCGGCGTCGACCAGCGCGTCGATGTCGATGCCCGTCTCGATGCCCATGCCGTGCAGCAGGTAGACCACGTCTTCGGTGGCCACGTTGCCGGTGGCGCCCTTGGCGTAGGGGCAGCCGCCCAGCCCCGCCACGGACGACTGGAAGTTCCAGACGCCCAGTTCCAGCGCGGCCAGCGTGTTGGACAGCGCCTGGCCATAGGTGTCGTGGAAATGGCCGCTGATGTGGTCGATGCCGAAGTGCTGCAGCGTCGCCCCGATGGCGGCCTGCACCTTGCGCGGCGTGCCCACGCCGATGGTGTCCGCCACGTCCACACGCTCGACGCCGATGCCCTTCATCAGCCCGGCTAGGTAGGCCACGCGCTCGGGCGCGATGTCGCCCTCGTAGGGGCACCCCACGGTGCAGCTCATCGCACCGCGCACCGCGATGCCGGCCGCCTTGGCCGCCGCGACCACGGGCGCAAAGCGTTCGATGCTCTCGGCGATGGAGCAGTTGATGTTCTTCTGGCTGAAGGCCTCGCTGGCGGCGCCGAAGACGACGATCTCGTCGGGCTTGTCGAGCACCGCTGCCTCGTAGCCCTTGAGGTTGGGCGTGAGCACCGAGTAGCGCACGCCGCCCTGGCGCGTCATGCCCGCCATGACCTCGTGGTTGTCGGCCATCTGCGGCACCCACTTCGGACTGACGTAACTGGTGACCTCGATCTCCTTCAGGCCCGCAGCCTGCAGGCGGTGCACGAGCTCGATCTTGACCGCCGCCGGCACCGGCTGCTTCTCGTTCTGCAGGCCGTCGCGCGGGCCGACGTCGATGAGGCGGACTTTCGATGAGATGTTCATGGTGTGTCTCTTCTTCAATAGCCGCGGACCGGGTCCACGACACCGGCCACCGGCTGGCCGGCTTCGAGCGCGCGGATCTTGCCGGCGATCTGGGCAATGCTCTCGTCGCGCAGCGTGCGCGCCGACGTGTGGGGTGTGACGGTGATTTTCGGGTGCTGCCAGAAGGGGTGGCCGGCGGGCAGCGGCTCGGTGCGGAACACGTCCAGCGTGGCGCCGGCCATGTGGCCGCTGTCCAGCAGGGCCAGCAGGTCGTCTTCCACCAGGTGGGCGCCGCGCGCCACGTTGATCAGGTAGCCGCCCGGCTTGAGCCGGCCCAGCGACTTGCGGTTGAGGATGTCGCGTGTGTCCGGCGTGAGCGGCAGCAGGTTCACCAGCACCCGGCTGTTGCCGAGGAAGGTGTCCAAGCCGACCTCGCCGCTGTGGGTCACCACACCCTCGATGGCCTTGGGGCTGCGGCTCCAGCCGAAGACCGGAAACTCGAACACCCGCAGCGCCTTCGCCACGCGCTCACCGAGCACGCCCAGCCCCATCACGCCGACCGGGAAGTCCTTGCGCTCGCGCGGTTTGCGGTACGACCACTGACCGGCCTTCACGTCGGCCTCGTAGCCGTCGAACTCGCGGAAGTGGCGGATCACGGCGTGGCACACGTACTCGGCCATCTGCACCGACATGCCCGCATCATCCAGACGCACGACCTTCACACCTGGCGGCAGACGCAGCTTCAGCAGCGCATCGACGCCGGCACCGATGTTGAACAGGCCCTTGAGCGCGGGCTGTTCGTCCAGAAACTGTTGGGGCGGCGCCCAGACCACGGCGTGGTCGGCCTGGGGCGCGCCGGCTTGCCAGACGGTGACGGTGGCGCCGGGCAGCGCCGCGCGCAGGCCCTCCAGCCAGGGCTCGGCCTTGGTGTCGGTGCAGCAGAAGGTGATGTTCATGCGCCGAGCTTAGCGGGCCCGGAGCCGCCGGGCCGCCCCAAGGCGACGAGCGCCCCCTTGAGGGGCAGCGTCGGACACGCAGTGCCGAGCGTGGGGGCACCCATTCTTACCCTTGGGTTCACGCGGTGGCGACCGCCAGCTTCAACAGTTCCGCGCCCTCGGCCACCTGGTCACCGGGTGCGAACAGCAGCTCGGCCACCGTGCCGTCGGCCGGCGCGGCGATGGTGTGCTCCATCTTCATGGCTTCCATCACCGCCAGGGGCTGGCCCTTGCGGACGGTGTCGCCGGCCTTGACGGCAAAGCTCACCACCTTGCCCGGCATGGGCGCGGTCAGGCGCCCGCCTTCGGCCGCCGTCTCTCCCGCATGCGCCAGCGCGTCCAGCTCGGTGATGACGGTGGCGCCGCGGTCGCAGAACAGGTGCACGCTCTCGCCAAGCTGCCAGCACTGCACCGTCTGGCGCTGGCCGTTGTACTGCAGATCCACCACGGTGCCGCTGTCGGCCGGCTGGGCCTGGAAGTTGAGCACGGCGTCGGCATCGCCCACCGCCAGCTGCAGCGCACCACCGTGCCCGTAGGTCAGCTGCGCCGTCAGCGCGTCGCCCTGGTATTCGAAGTCGAAGCGGCGCTGGGTCAGGCCGAAGGGGCGCCAGCCATCGGTGCGCGAGAACGGGTCGGCGCCCTCGCCGGCCTTCTCGTGCACCAGGGTCTGGGCCACGGCCGCGGCCACGGCCAGCGTGCGGCCCACCGGGTCCTGGTTGAACAGCGCCTCGGCTTCGCGCGGGATCAGGGCCGTATCGAGCCTGGCGGACGAGAAGGCGCCGCTGCGCACCACGTGGCGCAGGAACTGCACATTGGTCGCCAGGCCCACGATGCGGGTCTGCGCCAGCGCCGCGTCCAGCCTGGCCAGCGCCTCGGCGCGCGTGGCGCCATGCACGATCAGCTTGGCGACCATGGAGTCGTAGAACGGGCTGATCACATCGCCCTCGCGCACGCCATCGTCGAAACGGATGGCGCCGCGCTCAAACGCCACGTGCGCCGGCTTGCGGTACACGTCCAGGCGGCCGGTGGCGGGCAGGAAGTTGTTGTCCGGGTTCTCGGCGCAGATGCGCGCCTCGATGGCGTGACCCTGGATCCTGAGCTGTTCCTGCTGCAGCGGCAGCTTCTCGCCAGCCGCGACGCGCAGCTGCCACTCGACCAGATCGAGGCCGGTGATGGCTTCGGTCACCGGGTGCTCCACCTGCAGGCGCGTGTTCATCTCCATGAAATAGAAGCGCATCTGCTCGGGGTGCTCGTAACCGCCGGGCTGCTCGACGATGAACTCCACCGTACCGGCGCCCACGTAGTTCACCGCCTTGGCCGCTGCCACCGCGGCCTCGCCCATCTGCTGGCGCAGCGCGGGCGTCATGCCCGGCGCGGGCGCCTCTTCCAGCACCTTCTGGTGGCGCCGCTGCACCGAGCAGTCGCGCTCGAACAGGTAGACGCAGTCGCCGTGCGTGTCGCCGAAGACCTGGATCTCGATGTGGCGCGGGCGCTGCACGTATTTCTCGACCAGCACCGCGTCGCTGCCGAAGCTGTTGATGGCCTCGCGCTTGCAGGAGGCCAGCGCCGCCGCAAAGTCCTCGGCCTTCTCGACCGCGCGCATGCCCTTGCCGCCGCCGCCCGCGCTGGCCTTGATCAGCACCGGGTAGCCGATGCGGTCGGCCTCGCGCTGCAGCAGCGCCGGGTCCTGGTCTTCGCCGTGGTAGCCCGGCACCAGCGGCACGCCGGCCTGCTCCATCAGGCGCTTGGACTCGGCCTTCAGGCCCATGGCCTGGATCGCCGACGAGGGCGGGCCGATGAAGACCAGACCCGCTTTCGCGCAGGCGTCGGCAAAGGCCTCGTTCTCGCTCAGGAAGCCGTAGCCGGGGTGGATGGCCTGCGCGCCCGTGGCCCGGGCGGCGTCGATGATGCGTTCCCACTGCAGGTAGCTCTGCTTGGGCGCGCTGCCGCCGATGTGCACCGACTCGTCGCAGGCGGCCACGTGCTTGGCGTTCGCATCGGCGTCGGAGTACACGGCCACGGTGCGCACGCCCAGGCGGCGGGCGGTGGCGGCGACACGGCAGGCGATTTCGCCGCGGTTGGCGATCAGGATCTTGGAGAACATGCGGCTTTTCCTATGCGGGAGCGGAGTCGGGGGAGAACAGGTTGCGCAGACGGCGGAACGCCGCACGCAGGAACTTGAACAGCATCCAGGTGACGATCCACATCAGCACCAGCGCGATCAGCAGCAGGATGCCGAAGACCACCGGGTGGCTGGTCGCGAGCCAGACGGCACCGATCACCAGGCCGTCCTCGACTAGGCTCATGGCGACGTTGGAGAAGGGCTCGGGCGAGGTGTTGATGGCCGCGCGCGTGCTGGTCTTGGCCGCCTGGCTGCTGGCGGCCAACGTGCCGCCCAGCAGCGCGGCCACCACGGCCATGGTGGCGTTGTCGGCGCCGAACACGCCGGCGGCCAGCGCGGCGCCGGCCGGCACACGGACCACGCTGTTGACGATGTCCCAGAGCGAGTCCAGGCCCGGGATCTTGTCGGCAAAAAACTCGACGAACAGCAGCGCGCCGCTGGCCGCGAGCACCGCCGGGTGCTGCAGCACCTGCAGACCCTCGGGCAGCGGCAGCCAGCCCACCAGCCCCATGGAACCGACGAGGAAGACCACCGCGTAGAGGCGGAAACCGCTGGCCCAGCCCAGTGCGGCAGCGAGCGCGAGCAGGCTGGTCATGTCCAGCTGGCTGGCGGCCGCGCCCACACCCTCGGCGACCTGGCCGCCGATCTGCGCGCCGGCCTCGGCCGCCTGCTGTCCGGCCTGGGCGCCGAAGCCCCTGAGCCATTCCACGAAGCTGTTCCAGATCGCGTCCATGCCGTGTCCTCCTGAAGGGAAAGGACCAGATTACCCCGCCAGCCAGGCGGGTTTGCGCTTCTGCAGAAAAGACGCCACACCTTCGCGGCCTTCGTCACTCGCGCGGATGTCGGCGATGCCTTCCACCGTCGCGGCGATCAGCGCGCCGTCGATGCTTCGTTCGGCCACGTCTTGCACCAGCCGCTTGCAGGCGCGCACGGCGGCCGGGCTGGCGCCCACCAGCGCCGCGCTCAGCTCGGCCACCTTGGTGGCGAGCGCATCGCCACCTTCGTCGGCGTCCACGAGTTCGTGCACGAAGCCGATGCGGTGCGCCTCCTCGGCGGAGAAACGCTCGGCGGTGAGGAAGTAGCGGTGCGCGGCGCGCGCGCCCATGGCTCGGATCACATAGGGGCTGATGGTGGCCGGGATCAGGCCCAGCTTCACCTCGGACAGGCAGTAGGTCGCGGTGCGCACGCTGACCGCCATGTCGCAGGCCGCGACCAGGCCCATGCCACCGGCGAACACGTCGCCCTGCACGGCGGCGATGGTCGGCTTGGGGCACTCGTAGATGGCCTTGAGCATGGCGGCGAGCTGGCCGGCGTCGGCGATGTTCTCGTCGCGCGTGTAGTCGGCCATGCGGCGCATCCAGTTCAGGTCGGCGCCGGCGCAGAAGGCCGGGCCCTCGGCCGCCAGCACCACGGCGCGCACGTCGTCGCGCGCACCCACGCTTTCAAACGCGGCCTTGAGCTGCTGGATCACTTCGTCGTTGAAGGCATTGCGCACTTCGGGGCGGGTGAGCGTGATGCGGGCGGTGCGGTCCTGCACCTTGACGGTCAGGGCCATGGTCGTGGGGGTCGTCATTTCGAGGCTTCCTCTTGCAGCAGGTACACCAGGTCCAGCTCCGGGCTGGCGTGACCCAGCGCGGTCAGCGCCGCTGTGATCTGGCCGCGGTGGTGCGTGCCGTGGTTGAACACGTGGGCCAGCGTAGGCGCAAAGGGCAGGCTCATCACCTGGCCGCGCATGTTGGTGTAGTTCAGGGCCCCGTCGAAGCGCTCGGCGGGCCAGTCCTCGATCAGAGGCAGCCAGTTGGCCGCGCCGCCCTTGAGCGC
This sequence comes from Hydrogenophaga pseudoflava NBRC 102511, assembly GCF_001592285.1. GTDB lineage: Bacteria > Pseudomonadota > Gammaproteobacteria > Burkholderiales > Burkholderiaceae_C > Hydrogenophaga > Hydrogenophaga pseudoflava. Next base: position 191,109 of record NZ_BCWQ01000007.1, read on the forward strand.
CTGGCCCAGCCGGTCGCGGTCGGGCTCGACCTCGGCGTTCAGCTCCACCTTGGGCGAGACGCCCCGGGCAAAACGCGGATACCACAGCATGTGCTCGCCCACCAGCAGGTGGTTCAGCGTGCCGTGGATGCTCTTGAAGAACAGGCCCACGTCCTTGCGGTAGTCGGCGTCGGACACATTCGCCACCGCGTCGAGCAGGCGGCGTGTGGCCCACACGTTGTAGCGGGCGAGCTGCAGGAAGTGGGCGCAGGCGTCCATGCCGGCCTCACATGCGGAACAGGCCGAACTTGGTGTCCGGAATCGGCGCGTTCAGCGAGGCGGAGAGGCCCAGCGCCAGCACGCGGCGCGTGTCGGCCGGGTCGATCACGCCGTCGTCCCACAGGCGCGCGGTGGCGTAGTAGGGGTGGCCCTGCACCTCGTACTGTTCCTTGATGGGGGCCTTGAACGCGGCCTCTTCCTCGGCGCTCCAGCTGCCGCCCTTGCCTTCGATGCCATCGCGCTTGACGGTGGCCAGCACGCTCGCGGCCTGCTCGCCGCCCATGACCGAGATGCGCGCGTTCGGCCACATCCACAGGAAGCGCGGGCTGTAGGCGCGGCCGCACATGCCGTAGTTGCCGGCACCGAAGCTGCCGCCGATGATGACGGTGAACTTGGGCACCGCAGCGGTGGCCACGGCCGTCACCATCTTGGCGCCGTTGCGGGCGATGCCTTCGTTCTCGTACTTGCGGCCGACCATGAAGCCGGTGATGTTCTGCAGGAAGACCAGCGGGGTCTTGCGCTGGCAGCACAGCTCGATGAAGTGCGCGCCCTTGAGCGCCGACTCGGAAAACAGGATGCCGTTGTTGGCGATGATGCCGACCGGCATGCCTTCGATGCGCGCAAACCCGCAGACCAGCGTGGTGCCGAAGCGCGCCTTGAATTCGTCGAACTCGGAACCGTCGACGATGCGGGCGATGATCTCGCGCACATCGAACGGTTTGCGGGTGTCGGTCGGGATCACGCCGTACAGCTCCTCTGCCGGGTACAGCGGTGCGACCGGGTCGATGGTGGTGATGGGCGGGACCTTGCGGGCGTTGAGGTTCTTCACCGCCTGGCGCGCCAGCGCGATGGCGTGCAGGTCGTTCTGCGCCAGGTGGTCGGCCACGCCCGAGAGGCGCGTGTGCACGTCACCACCGCCCAGGTCTTCGGCGCTCACCACCTCGCCGGTGGCGGCCTTCACCAGCGGCGGGCCGCCCAGGAAGATGGTGCCCTGGTTCTTGACGATGATGGTCTCGTCGCTCATGGCCGGCACATAGGCGCCGCCCGCCGTGCACGAGCCCATGACCACCGCGATCTGCGCGATGCCCTGCGCGCTCATGTTGGCCTGGTTGAAGAAGATGCGGCCGAAGTGGTCGCGGTCGGGGAAGACCTCGTCCTGGTTCGGCAGGTTGGCGCCGCCCGAGTCCACCAGGTAGATGCAGGGCAGGCGGTTCTGCTGCGCCACCTCTTGCGCCCGCAGGTGCTTCTTGACGGTCAGCGGGTAGTAGGTGCCGCCCTTCACCGTCGCGTCGTTGCAGACGATCATGCAGTCCACGCCACTCACGCGGCCGATACCGGCGATGACACCCGCGCAGGGCGCGCTGTCGCTGCCGTCGCGGTCCGGGTACATGCCCATCGCGGCCAGCGGGCTGAGCTCCAGAAACGGCGTGCCCGGGTCCAGCAGCATCTGCACCCGGTCGCGTGGCAGCAGCTTGCCGCGTGCGGTGTGTTTGGCGCGGGCGGCCTCGCCACCGCCGAGCGTGGCCTTCTGGATCTGCGCCTTCAGGTCGTCGACCACCGCGCGCATGGCGGCGGCGTTGGCCTGGAAGTCGGCGGAGCGGGCGTTGAGTTTGGTGTCGAGTGCGGGCATGGTGTGCTCTGGTTCAGGCGGTCTTGGCTTCGGCCAGCCCCAGCTGGTCCTTCATGGCGTCGCGGATCTTGAACTTCTGGATCTTGCCGGTCACCGTCATCGGGAAGGCGTCAACGAAGCGGATGTAGCGGGGCACCTTGTAGTGCGCGATCTGGCCCTTGCAGAAGGCGCGCACGGCGTCCTCGTCCAGGCTCTGGCCGGGCTTGACGATGACCCAGGCGCACAACTCTTCGCCGTACTTCTGGTCGGGCACGCCGACCACCTGCACGTCCTGCACCTGCGGCATGCGGTAGAGGAATTCTTCGATCTCGCGCGGGTAGATGTTTTCGCCAACGCGGATCACCATGTCCTTGATGCGACCGACGATGTTGACGTAGCCCTCGCTGTCCATGGTGGCGAGGTCGCCGGTGTGCATCCAGCCGTCGGCGTCGATGGCTTCCTGCGTCTTGGCCGGGTCGCCCCAGTAGCCGTGCATCACCGAATAGCCCTTGGTGCAGAACTCGCCGCGCTCGCCGCGTGGCACGGTAGCACCGGTTTCGGGGTTGACGATCTTCACTTCCAGGTGCGGCTGCACCAGGCCCACGGTGGACACACGCTTGTCCAGCGGGGTGTCGGTGCTGCTCTGGCAGCTCACCGGGCTGGTCTCGGTCATGCCGTAGGCAATCGTCACCTCGCCCATGTGCATGTCGGCCTGCACCCGCTTCATCACTTCCACCGGGCAGGGCGAGCCGGCCATGATGCCGGTGCGCAGGGTGTGCAGGTCGAACTCCTTGAAGCGCGGGTGGTCCAGCTCGGCGATGAACATGGTGGGCACGCCGTGCAGGCCGGTGCACTTTTCGGCCTGCACCGTCTGCAGCACGGCCAGCGGGTCGAAGGCGTCGCTAGGGTAGACGATGGTGCTGCCGTGCGTGAAGCAGGCCAGGTTGCCCAGCACCATGCCGAAGCAGTGGTACAGCGGCACGGGGATGCACAGGCGGTCGTCCGGCGTGAGCTTCATGCACTCGCCGATGAAGAAACCGTTGTTCAGGATGTTGCGGTGGGTCAGCGTGGCGCCCTTGGGAAAGCCCGTGGTGCCGCTGGTGAACTGGATGTTGATCGGGTCGTTCGCTGTCAGGCCCGCGGCGGCCTGCGCCACGCGCGGGTCGCCCACCTGGCCGCTGGCCAGCAGCGCGGAGAAGCGTTGCATACCCGGCTGCTCGGTGCCCTCGCCCGCCACGTCGATCCAGGCCACCGTGCGCAGCGCCGGCAGGCGCGCCGATTGCAGCGCGCCGGGCGCGCAGGTGGCCACTTCGGGCGCCAGCTCGCGCAGCATGCCCAGGTAGTCGCTGGTCTTGAACGTCGCCATCGACACCAGCGCCTTGCAGCCCACCTTGTTGAGCGCGTATTCCAGCTCGGCCGTGCGGTAGGCGGGGTTGATGTTCACCAGCACCAGGCCGACCTTGGCGGTCGCCAGCTGCATCAGCACCCATTCGACGTTGTTGTGCGACCAGATGCCGATGCGGTCACCCGGCTCCAGTCCCAGCCCCAGCAGCGCACTGGCCAGCCGGTCCACCTCGGCCGCCAGCGCGGCGTAGGTGTAGCGCCGGCCCTGGTGCACGCTCACCAGCGCCTCGCGCTGCGGGTGGCGCGCGGCCATGGCGTCGAAGAAGGCGCCGATGGTCTGTTCGATCAGGGGCACATCGGTGCGGCCCGCGGCGTGGCTCAGCGTCAGGTCCATGGGGTTTGTCTCCTCTGGCGTACAGGCGAAATCCGGTCACCAGCATAGCGGCCTGCCCCGGTTTCGGGGCGGGCAAACAGGTTACAAATCGCGCCATACGTGGCAGACTCCCGGCAATGCCCGTCCCGCGCCCGAACGCCCACGCCCGTAACACTGTCGTCGCGGCCACCCCGATGGCCTTTGTGCAGGCGATTGCACGCGCCTATGCGCTGCGGCAGCTGGCACCCGACGCCGCGCTCGCCGCCGCACAAATCGCGCCAGCCGATCTGGACCGGCCCGGCGCCCGCATCACCGCCCTGCAGATGGAGTGGCTCTCGGCCGCCGCCATGCAGGAGCTCGACGACGAAGGTCTGGGCTGGTTCGCGCGCCCCCTGCCCTGGGGCAGCTACGGCATGCTCGCCCGCGCCTCGCTGTCGGCCCCAACGCTGGGCGTGGCGCTCAAGCGCTGGTGCCGCCACCACGGCCTGCTCACGCGCGACATCACGCTCGCCGTCCAGACCGAGGGCGACGAGGCCCGCATCGTGCTCGGCGAACACCGCCCGCCCGGCGGCGACGGTTCGCTGCGCGAGTTCTGCTTCGTCTCGGTGCTGCGCAACATCCACGGCCTGGCCTGCTGGTTCGTGGACTCGCGCATCCCGCTGCTGGGCGCCTGCTTCCCCTTCGCCGCACCGCCACACGCCCAGGCCTACCGCGTGTTGTTCGACGGCCCCACGCGCTTCGACGCGGAAGACACGGCGATCCGCTTCGATGCCCGCTACCTGGCCCTGCCCATCAAGCGCGACGAGGCCGCGATGAACCAGATGCTGCAGCGCGCGCTGCCGATCCAGGTGCGCCCCTACCGGCGCGACCGCCTGCTGGTGCAGCGCGTGCGGCAGGTGCTGCTGAACCAGCCCCAGGACGCCCACAACGCCGACGACCTGGCCGCCCTGCTCCACACCTCGGCGCGCACCCTGCACCGGCAACTGAAGGAAGAAGGCGCCACGCTGCAGGCCCTGAAAGACGAGGTGCGGCGCGAGCGCGCGATGGCGCTGCTGCAGCGCACGAATCGCCCCATCAAGCAGATTGCCGCGGCGACCGGCTTCCTGAACGAAAAGAGCTTCATCCGCGCGTTCAAAACCTGGACCGGGATGGCACCGGGCGAGTGGAGGGCCATGCGGTGAAGCACGACCGTGGCAGGCGCCACAGCGGCTCAGACGCGATCCGCAGCGAATGCACTCCGTGCCGACCTACAGGTGGTAGTGGCCCGCAGCCTCCGGCTGATACAGCACCTTGCCAATGCGGATGTGGCAAGTCCGGTTCGGCATCCGCCAATTGAAGGCATCGCCTTCCTTGTAGCCCAGGATCGCGGTGCCGATACCGGAGAACACCGACAGCTTCCCTGCGTGATCGTCTGCATCTTCCGGGTATACCAGCACAACCTCCCGCTCTTCGTCATCCACCTTCAGCAAGGCCCTTGAGTTCATCGTGACAACGTCCTCCGCCACCTCCCTGGGATCGACGACGACGGCGCGCTCGATTTCGTGCTCCAGCTCGAAAATCTCCGACCCTGGCTCGAGGTCGACCAAGCTCCTGAGACGGGCCTTGTCGACCTCGGTGATGTGAATGTCGGCGACATGAACCGCAGGACTTTCCCGCAACAGCCTGAGATAGCGCGCCGATTCCATGACCAGCGACTTGATCGTTGGCGTTTCGCTGTGCAGCACGAAGCCACTTCGCAGGAAAGCGTTCAATGATCTGACGTTGTCCGGGTGGATATTGGCGATGAGCCTCTCGGCCCGCATCTCGAAGAAGGCGAGCTTCATGCCTTCTCGGATCGCGCTCGCGCCAAGCTTGCGCCCCCAGTTGTCGCGGTTCCCAATGACCAGGACCATCTCGCAGTTCGACCCCGTCTTGACCAGACGCACAAAGCCCACCGGCACGTCGTGCTGGTCGCAGGCCATGAAGAACCGCCCGCCCTGGTTGAACAAATGGGTCAGGATGGGCAACTGAACCCGACCGAGAACCTGCTCGATCATTCGGGAGACGTTGCGCGAATCGCTCAAGTAGCGAGTGACCGCCTCATCCTCCAGCCAGTCCGTCAGCGTCAGCGCGTTGGAGCGCGTGATCTCGGGGCAAAGGGCAATGAAAGGTGTGTTCATCTCGACAGCGCCTGCGAGCACCCTGCTGTGGCAGTTGGCGTTGTCGGGCGGCGGCCAAAGACTGTGGTGGTGAACATTCATAAAACTCCTATTTGACAAAGATGGTTCAGCACCGAACGTCAAGGAACGGGCATCAAGGAACCACGGAGGGGCGAGCAAGCGTCGTCACGTGCAAGAACACAACGTGCTGAGAAAGCACGTCTACGACGCGAAGAGGGAAAGCGCGAGATCTGGATGTGCCGGACCGCATGCGGTCGACCACTGTCTCGCTTCAGATGAGCCCGGCGATAGGGATGATGCGCTGCGAGTAACGCGTATCGCCGGGCTTAGGAGTCTGCGGCCGTCAAGCAGACTCTGGGCCGTTCCGGGTGGAACAGCGCTGCACCACCCCGCTTCGACGCCACACAGGGTGCGAATGTCATTGGAATGGAGTGCGACAACAACGCCATGGCTCGACTATAGGGCGATGCCAGGAAGCCTGTCAAACCCGGCCCGCCCCCGCTGCCGCCGAATGGGTTCAGCTGAGGGCTCCCGTTCAGATCATCAGCCGACGAGGTTGACACCCCGGGGCTACGCACACCCCCCGGCGCGGGGGATCCTGCGCAACACCGTGGATCGGTCACCGCTTTGGCCACCGAAAGGCGAGCCTGTGCGCTCTGACATCACGTCCAATAGCCACGCGCCACAATAGGCGACGCCTCACCCGGAGACCCTGATGGCACTGCTCAAATGGACCTTGTGCGCCTTGCTGGTAGCGGCCACCACTCTTGTGCTGGCCGGGCAGCTCGGGCTGCTCGGCGGTCGCATGCCTGACGACCTCGGTGTGAAAGACGGCCGGCTCAAACCACCCTCTGCCACTGAAAACAGCGTCAGCAGCCAGGCCGGCCTCTACCCCGACCACCCCATGCGCGCCTACGCCGAGATTGCGCCGCTGCCGCTCCAAGGCGACGGCCCCGCCACCCTCGCCCGCCTCCGGCAGCTGCTGCAGGACATGCCGGGCGTGACGATCGTTGAGGACGGAGGCGACGGCTACCTCTACGCCCAGTGCACCACGCGCTGGATGAAATTCGTCGACGACCTCGAACTCTGGGTCGACCCGGTCCAGCAGGTGGTGCAGGTGCGCTCGGCCTCGCGCGTGGGGCGCAAGGACTTCGGGGTGAACCGGGAGCGGGTGGAGACGTTGCGGGCGGGGTTGGCCGCATTGAACTGAGAGCCCCGGCACCACCGGCTGCCGACCTTCAGAGTCTTTTCAAAGCGAATCGCAATTCAGCGCGGTCGACTTTCCCTCCCCCTCGATCGGAAGCAACCGATTCCAGTTTTTTGACCGAATACACTGCACGCGCGCAACCAATCGAATGGGCGTGCACCTTCCCTATTCACAAGCCATCGCAACAAAAATTCAATGAAGATTACATCTATCGCTGTCATCGCCGCCGCCCTGCTCATGTCCGGATGCGCATCCGTGAACATGGCATCCAAGGAACAATCGGCGAAGGCCAAGGAGTTCAATCCGCCCAGCCCTGGGAATGCTGGCCTCTACATCTACAGAAACAGCTACATGGGCCGGGCACTCAAAAAAGACATCTGGGTGGACGACAAATGCATCGGAGAAAGCGCGCCAGACGTTTTCTTCTACACCGAGGTTGAGGGCGGTAAAACCCACCGAATCGACACGGAATCCGAGTTTTCTCCAAACAGCCTGGAACTCCTTTTTGAGTCAGGCAAGAACTACTTCATCAAGCAGTTCATCAAGATGGGCGCATTTGTTGGCGGAGCGGGGCTTGTGCAGGTTCAGGAAAGGCAAGGCATGACCGATGTGGTGGAACTGGACATGGCTCTTCCCGGAAACTGCAGCTCAACCAAATAGGTTGATCACCCACATCTGAACTCTAGGACATGGATTCCGCGCAGCGTCAGCGTCCCGCTGGCGCCCCATCCGCCGACGGCCCTGGAATCCCCCGCCCCTCCACCGTCGTCGGCGCCACCGGATGGGCGCTTGCCGACGGCCTGGCGGGCTGTACCGTCGGCGCCGCCGGAGCCGGAGCGGGTGGTGCGAGCGGCGAAGCCGTTGGCGCCGCAGCGGGTGCCGGCGCAGGCACCACCGCCTTGCCCAGCCCCAGCTGGCTCACCAGGCTCTGCAGCGCCGCGTCCACCTGCACTTTCAGCGATTCGCGCGCCGCAGCCGCCACGTCTTCATTGAGCCGCGGGCCGGTCAGCAGGGCCGGTGCGGGCACTCGCTGGGCGGTGTTCACCGTGGCCTCACCGAGCACCGCGCCGAAGGTGCTGGGCACCAGCAGGTCGGCGCGCAACGAGACGTGCGCGGCGGATTCGGTGTTCACCCGCACAATGCTGCGCTGGGCAATGCCCAGACCGTTGAACCCCTCCCGGGTGCCCCAGAGGCTGTCGCCCGAGGGTGCGGCCGAGAGCAGCAGCACGTGGTCGGTGGGGGTCTTGAGTTCCTTCAGCTCCTTGAGCGCTTCTTCGCGGCGGGTCGAGGTGATGGTGACGCGCTGCACGCTGGAGAAGCGCCCCGAGGCCTTGAGCAGTTCCACCGTGCTGTTCTCCAGCTGTTCCTTGAGGCCCCAGCCGGGCACGAAGGCCTCGCCGAATTCGTTGTTGAACGGCGTGGTGCCGCGCCAGGACAAGCGCAGCGTGGTGCCCACGGTGCTGATGACGGTGATGGAACGGCCCTGCAGCCGCGCCTGCACGCTGGGTTTGTCGACGGTGGCGCAACCCGCCAAGCCCAGGCTGGCCAGCGGCAGAGCGGAAGAACGGAGCAGGAGTTGTCGGCGGGTGATGGGCATGGCCTGTTTTTACCGCAGCGGGGCGAGGTGCTGCACCAGTTCGCCCATGTGCTGCATCACCCGAGCCACCGGCAGGCCGCCGAAGGCGCGGCCGTCGCCGTGCGGGCAGTAGCCCCAGACGGTGGCGCCCGCGGCGAGGCCCGCCTGCGCGCCGGTGGCGGTGTCTTCGATCACCAGGCAGCGCGCGGGGTCCACGCCCAGGTGCGCGGCCGCGGCGAGGTAGACGTCGGGGTGCGGCTTGGAGCGCGGCAGGTCGTGGCCGCTGAAGATGCGCTCCCCGAAGTACGGCGCCATGCCGGCCATGCCGATCTGCATCACCACCTTGGGCCGGTCGGCACCCGAAGCGCAGGCGATGCGGCCCGCCGTGTGGCCGTGCGCGGCGATGACCGCGTCCAGCGCGCCGGCGACGGCCTGCAACTCGGCCACCAGGCGCTCATTGCGGCGCGCGTAGAAGGCGCGCATCCACTCTTCGGTGAGCGGCTTTCCAGTCTCGGCTTCGATGAGCGCGCGCTGGTCGCGCACCGCGCGGCCGATGAAATGGTGTTCGCACTCGGCGGGTGTGAGCGCCCAGCCCGCCTCGTTGAGCATCTGGCGCAGCACGCCGTTGGTGATGGGCTCGCTGTCCACCAGCACGCCATCGCAGTCGAACAGGACCGCGTCAAACCGTTCCATCAATGCATGTCTCCGTCAACGTAGTACCAGCGCCCGCCCTCGCGCACGAAGCGGCTGGTTTCGTGCAGGCGCACGCCGCGCCCGCCCAGGCGCGAACGGGCGACGAACTCGACCTCGGCGTGCTCGGCATCGATCACGCGGTGCCGCTTCACCTCCAGCCCCAGCCATTTCTGCCCCGGCTCCAGCGTGAGCCCGGCGGGCCGGGTGCTGGCGTGCCAGCTGGCTTCCAGATAGCCCACCCGGCCGAGCACGAAGGCGCTGTAGCGCGAGCGCATCAGGCACTCGGCGTCGGGCGCAGGGGTGTCGTGGTCGAGGTAGCGGCCGCAGCATGCTTCGTAGGCCGTCGCGCGGCCGCGCGCATCGGTGCGGCCACAGGGGCATGCGGTGCCAACGCTCATCCGCGCGCCGCCTTGCTGGCCGCCTTGTGCGCTTCCAGTGTTTCCGTGGGCGCGCCCGCCTTCACCCAGGCGGTGAAGCCGCCGTCGATGTGCGCCACGTTGGTCATGCCCATGTCCTTGAGCGCCTTGGTGGCCAGCGCGCTGCGCCAGCCGGCGCCGCAGAACAGCACGAACTCCTTGCCCTCGTCGCCGAACACCGGCTTGAAATAGGGCGAGTCGGGGTCGACCCAGAACTCCAGCATGCCGCGCGGCGCGTGCACGCAGCCGGGCACCGTGCCTTCGCGCTCCAGCTCGCGCGGGTCGCGGATGTCGACGATCTGCAGCGTCGGGTCGCTGCCCATGCGGGCGCGCACCTGTTCGACGCTGTAGGTGGTGATCTGCGCGTTGGCTTCGTCGACGAGGGCGCGGAACCCTTTGGTGATCGGCATGGTGGTGTCTCCTGTCCGGTGGGTGGGCGAAAAGGCCATCGTAGCGCGCCCTGCAGGGCCGGCGCCAAGCTGCTAGGGTACGGGCCGCAAAGGAGATTGACATGACCGACCTGTCCGCTTTTCCCGTCACCCGCAAGTGGCCCGCAGAGCACCCCGACCGCCTGCAGCTCTACAGCCTGCCCACGCCCAACGGCGTGAAGGTCTCGATCATGCTGGAGGAATGTGGCCTGCCCTACGAGGTGCACCGCGTGAGCTTCGACACCAACGACCAGTTCACACCCGAGTTCCTGTCGCTCAACCCGAACAACAAGATCCCGGCGATCCTGGACCCGAACGGCCCCGGTGGCCAGCCGCTGGCGCTGTGGGAGTCGGGCGCGATCCTGGTCTACCTGGCCGAGAAGACAGGCAAGTTCCTGCCCGCCGACCCGGCGCGCCGCTACGAGACGCTGCAGTGGCTGATGTTCCAGATGGGCGGCGTCGGCCCGATGTTCGGCCAGGTGGGCTTCTTCACCGTCTTCGGTGGCAAGGACTACGAAGACAAGCGCCCGCGCGACCGCTACACCGGCGAATCGAAGCGCCTGCTGGGCGTGCTGAACCAGCGCCTGAAGGGCCGCAGCTGGATCATGGGCGACGAGTACACGGTTGCCGACATCGCCATCCTGCCCTGGGTGCGCAACCTGGTCGAGCGCTACAAGGCGGGCGACCTGGTGGGCTATGGCGAATTCACCGAGGTGCAGCGCGTGCTGGCTGCCTTCGTGGCCCGTCCCGCGGTGGAAAAAGGCCTGGCCATCCCCGCCGCACCGAACTGAGCGCCCGCGTTGAGGCCGGCGGCGCCGGTTTCAACGCCTCCAGAACGCGCCGGTGAAGAGCACGAGGAACGACAGCAGCTCCAGCCGCCCGAGCACCATCGCAAAGCTCAGCATGTTCAGCTGCAGGTCGCCCAGCACGCCGAAGTTGCTGGCCGGGCCGACCTGGCCCAGCCCCGGACCGATGTTGTTGACCGTGGCCACCACCGCGCTGAACGCGGTGACGATGTCCAGCCCGGTGAACAGCATCAGGAAAGTCAGACCCATGGTGGCGGCACCGTAGATCAGCATGTAGCCCAGCACGGACGTCATCACCGGCAGAGGCACCACCTGCCCGCCCAGCGTGACCGGGTTGACCACCCGCGGGTGGATGATGCGCACCAGCTCGCGCCGCGCCTGCTTGATCAGCAGGATCATGCGGACCATCTTGATGCCGCCGCCGGTGGAGCCGGCGCACGAGACGAAGGTGCCCAGGAAGATCAGCAGCACCGGCGCGAACACCGGCCACTGGGAAAAGTCGGTGGTGGCGTAGCCGGTGGTGGTGGCCATCGACACCACGTGGAAGGCGCTGTCGCGCAGCGCGTCCTCGAAACGGGTGTGCACGCCGTGCACCATCAGCAGCAGCGCCACCAGCAGGATGGCCACCAGCAGCACCGCCACGTAGGTGCGGATCTCGCGGTCGTGCGTCAGCGGGGTCAGCCTGCGGGTGCGCAGCACCACGAAGTAGCGCACGAAGCTGATGCCCGAGATGACCATGAAGAAGGTCGCCACCAGCTCCACCCGCAGCGAGTCGAAGTGGCCCAGGCTCGCGTCGTAAGACGAAAACCCGCCCAGACCCATGGTGGTGCACATGTGCATGAAGGCGTCGGCCCAGCCCATGCCGGCCCAGCGGTAGGCCAGCAGGCATGCGCCCGAGAACAGGAAGTACACGCCCCAGAGGCCGCGCGCCGTTTCGGCGATGCGCGGGGTGAATTTGGTGTCCTTCATCGGACCGGGCGTCTCGGCCTTGTAGAGCTGCATGCCGCCCAGGCCCAGCATGGGCAGCACCGCCACCACCAGCAGCATGATGCCCAGGCCGCCGATGAGCTGCAGGAAGCAGCGCCAGACATTGACCGACACCGGCAGCGCGTCCAGCCCCGACAGCGCGGTGGCACCGGTGGCGGTCAGTGCGCTCATGGCTTCGAAGTAGGCCTTGCTCCAGCTGATGTCGGGCACGGTGAACATCAGCGGCACCGCCGAGAAAGCGGGCAGCAGCAGCCAGACCATGTTGACGAGCAGAAAACCGTCGCGCGCCTGCAGTTCGCGCCGGTGGCTGCGCGTCAGGACCCAGAGCAGCCAGCCGCTGGCGGCGGCCAGCGCGAACGAACCCTCCCAGACGTAGCGGTACTGCTCGTGGTCCTCGCTCCAGGCCCAGGCCAGCGGCACCAGGAAGGCGAAGGCGAACGCCACCAGCACGCGCGAGAACACGTTGAGCGCGGGAAACAGCATGCGCATGGAATCAGCCGAAGAAGGTGGCGCCGACCTGGAACAGCTTCTCCACCTCGCGCACCAGGCGCTTGTGGGGAATGAAGATGATCACGTGGTCGCCGTCCTCGATGACGGTGTCGTGGTGCGGCATCAGCACCTCGGAGTCGCGGCCATCGCCGCGCACGATGGCGCCGAAGCGGGCGCCCTGCGGCAACCGGATTTCGTCGATCCGGCGGCCCACCAGCTTCGAGGTCTTGATGTCGCCGCGCGCCACGCCTTCGAGCGCCTCGGCCGCACCGCGGCGCAGGCTGTGCACCGCCGCCACGTCGCCACGCCGCAGGTGCGCCAGCAGCTCGCCGATCACCGTCTGCGAGGGCGAGATCGCGATGTCGATGGTGCTGCCCTGCATCATGTCGGCGTAGGCACGGCGGTTGATCAGCGACAGCACGCGGTTGGCGCCCAGCCGCTTGGCCAGCATGGCCGACATGATGTTGTCCTCGTCGTCGCTGGTCAGGGCCAGGAACATGTCCATGTCGCCGACGTTTTCTTCCTCCAGCAGGTCCTCGTCGGCCGCATCCCCGTTGAGGACCAGCATGTTCGAAGGCAACTGGCTGGCCAGGTACTCGCAGCGCTTGCGGTCGCTCTCGATGAGCTTGACCTCGCACTGTCCGACCAGGCTGCGCGCCAGCCGCAGCCCCACCTTGCCGCCGCCGGCGATCATCACGCGCTGAACCGGCTTGTCGATGTTGTGGATGGCGGCGAGCACCTGCCGGATCTTGCGCACGTCGGCCAGCACGAAGACCTCGTCGCCCGGCAGGATGCGGGTCGAGGGCGTGGCCTCCATCTCGGTGTCCAGGCGGTAGAGCGCGACGATGCGCATCTCCACATGAGGAATGCGATTGCGCATCTCGGCGATGGTGTGGCCCACCACCGCGCCACCGGCCGCCGCGCGCACCACCACCAGGGCCGCGCGGTTCTGCGAGAACTTGACCACCTGCAGCGCCTCGGGGTAACTGATGAGCAGGTGGATGTAGCGCATGACCGATTCTTCGGGGCAGATCACGTTGTCCACCGCGAAACCGCCCTTGCCCAGCAGCTCGTCGCCCTCGATGAATTCGGGCGAACGCAGGCGGGCGATGGTGGTGGGCACGTTGAACACGTCGTGCGCCACCTTGCAGACCACGAGGTTGGACTCGTCGGCCGCGGCGCAGGCGATCACCATGTCGGCATCGCGCGCGCCGGCCTCGGCCAGCACCGAAGGCTGGATGCCGTTGCCCACCACGCCGCGCAGGTCCAGCTTCTCTTCCAGCAGCCGCAACCGGGCGGGGTCCTGGTCGATGACGGTGATGTCGTTCTGTTCGGACACCAGGCTCTCGGCCACGCTCTCGCCAACCCGGCCGGCGCCCAAAATGATGATCTTCATAGGGCTGGATCGTACCCCCGGGCCGGGGGTAGCCAGCGCTTACAGCGCTCGCTGAATGATGATCTTCTGCACGTCGCTTGTGCCTTCGTAGATCTGGCAGACGCGCACGTCGCGCCAGATGCGCTCGACCGGAAAGTCGTTCACGTAGCCGTAGCCGCCCAGGGTCTGGATCGCCGCGGAACACACCTGTTCGGCGGTCTCGCTGGCGAACAGCTTGGCCATGGCGGCTTCCTTCAGGCAGGGCCGGCCGGCGTCGCGCAGGGCGGCGGCGTGCCAGATCAGCTGGCGCGCGGCTTCGAGCTTCGTGGCGCACTCGGCGAGCCGGAAACCCACAGCCTGGTGGTTGAAGATGGCCGTGCCGAAGCTCTGGCGCTCCTTGGCGTAGGCGATGGCCACGTCCAATGCGCTGCGCGCCATGCCCACGCTCTGTGCCGCGATGCCGATGCGCCCGCCTTCCAGGGCCGACAGGGCGATCTTGTAGCCCTCGCCTTCCTGGCCGATCAGGTTCTGTGCTGGGATGCGGCAGTTGTCGAAGTTGATCTGCGCGGTGTCGCTGCTGTGCTGGCCGACCTTGTCTTCCAGCCGCGCCACCACGTAGCCCGGGTTGTCGGTCGGCACCATGAAGGCGCTCATGCCCTTCTTGCCCGCGCCCTTGTCGGTCACGGCGATGACCACCGCCGCCTGCCCGTTCTTGCCCGAGGTGATGAACTGCTTGACGCCGTTGATCACGTACTCGTCGCCCTCGCGCACCGCCGTGGTCCGCAGGCCGGAGGCGTCCGACCCCACGTGAGGCTCGGTCAGGCAGAAGGCGCCGAGGATGTCGCCGCGCGCCGCGGGCACCAGCCACTGCTGCTGCTGCGCGGGCGTGCCGTACTTCATCAGGATGGCGTTGTAGGGGCAGTTGGTCACGCTGATGGCGGTGCTGGTGCCGCCGTCGCCGGCCGCGATCTCTTCCAGCACCAGCGCGAGTGTCAGGTAGTCCAGCCCCGCGCCGCCCAGTTCCTCGGGCACACAGATGCCGTAGGCGCCGAGTTCGGCCAGGCCCTGGTGCACGTCTTTCGGGAAGTGGTGTTCCTTGTCCCACCGCGCGGCGTTGGGCCACAGCTCTTCCTGCGCAAAGCTGCGCACGGCGTCGCGGATCATTTCCTGGTCTTGGGTCAGCAGCATGTCTTGTCTCTTTGTGTGTGTCGGTTCACCACGAGCTGGCGCGGCGGCCGTCGTGATGGATGAGTTGTCCGTTGTCGTCCGGCGTCAGGCTGGCCAGCACGGTGCGCAGGCCGCGCACGCTGGCCTCGGCGCTCAGCGGCGCCGCACCGCCGCCCATGTCGGTCTGCACCCAGCCCGGGTCCAGTGCCACCAGGGTCGCCTTGGGGTAGTCGAAGCGCGCGCTGCTCACCGCCATGTTCAGCGCCGCCTTGCTCACGCGGTAGAGCCAGGCGCCGCTGCCGCTCACCGGACCGATCTGCGCCATGCGGCTGGACAGCGCGCCGAACACGCCGCCCGCCGCCTCCACCATGGGCATGACCTGCGGCAGCACCTGCATCAGGCCCAGCACATTGGTGTGCATGAGGTGGTCGAAGGCCTGCTGCGTGGGCGGCGAAGTGGCGTTGCCGCGGTCGATGACGCCGGCCACGTACAGCGCCACGTCGATCTCCTCGCCATCGAGCTGCCACGACAGGCCGCTCACGCTGGTGGGGTCGGCCACGTCCACACGCAGCGGCTCGGCGCCCAGACCGCGCAGGCGCGCCAGGCCCTCATCGTCGCGCGCCGTGGCGATCACGCGGTCACCGGCCGCGCGGTACTGGCGCACGAATTCGAGGCCGATGCCTCGCGAGGCGCCGACGACGAGGATGGTGGCCATCAGATCAGTTCAACGGCCATGGCGGTGGCTTCACCGCCGCCGATGCACAGCGTGGCGACGCCCTTCTTGCCGCCACGCGCCTGCAAGGCGTGCAGCAGCGTGACGAGAATGCGCGCGCCGGAAGCGCCGATGGGGTGACCCAGTGCGCAGGCGCCGCCGTTGACGTTCACCTTCTCGTGCGGGATCGCCAGTTCGGTCATCAGCGCCATCGGCACGACGGCGAAGGCTTCGTTGATTTCCCACAGGTCCACGTCGCCCACGCTCCAGCCGGTCTTGGCCAGCAGCTTCTGCGTCGCGCCCACGGGTGCGGTGGCGAACCAGTTGGGTTCCTGTGCGTGGGTGGCGTGCGCCACGATGCGCGCCAGCGGCTTCAGCCCCTGGGCCTGGGCGGTGGACTGACGCATCAGCACCAGGGCCGCGGCGCCGTCGTTGATGGACGACGACGAGGCGGCGGTGATGGTGCCGTCCTTCTTGAACGCGGGCTTGAGCGAAGGAATCTTGTCGAGCTTGACCTTGCCCGGGCCTTCGTCGACCGACACCATCCGCTCGCCGCTGCGGTCCTTGACCGTCACGGGGGCGATTTCCTTGGCGAAAGCGCTGCTCTCGGTGGCGGCCTTGGCGCGCGTCACCGAGGCGATGGCGAAGGCGTCCTGCTGCTCGCGCGTGAAGCTGTACTTGGCGGCACAGTCTTCGCCGAAGGTGCCCATGCTGCGACCGGGTTCGTAGGCGTCTTCCAGACCGTCGAGCATCATGTGGTCGTAGATCTTGTCGTGGCCCATGCGGTAGCCGCCGCGGCCCTTGAGCATCAGGTAGGGCGCGTTGGTCATGCTTTCCATGCCGCCCGCGACCATCACGGTGGCGCTGCCGGCCAGCAGCATGTCGTGCGCCAGCATGGTCGCCTTCATGCCCGAGCCGCACATCTTGGACAGCGTGACGGCGCCGGCCGACAGAGGCAGGCCGCCCTTGAGCGCGGCCTGCCGCGCGGGCGCCTGGCCCTGGCCGGCCATCAGGCAGTTGCCGAACAGCACCTCGTCGACCAGCTCGGCCTTCACACCGCTGCGTTCGACGGCGGCCTTGATGGCGACGCCGCCCAGGTCGTGGGCGGAGAGGCTGGCGAAGTCGCTCTGGAACGAGCCCATGGGGGTGCGGGCGGCGCCGACGATGACAACGGGATCGGTGGTGTGGCTCATGGGAATCTCCTTTGAAAAGTCAGTCTAGAAGTTCTTTGTGCGCCTGCGCGCGAAAGCGCCGGGCACGTTCGTAGGGAAACACGTCGTACACATGTCCGGCGGCGATGCGTTCCTTGTGCGCCTGCCAGAAGGCGGCGTCCAGCAGGTCGGCGTGGTGCTTCATGAAGTCTTCGCGCACCATCGGGTTGCCCAGCAGGAACGGTGCGAAGGTCTCGGGGAACACGTCGTGCGGTCCGACCGAATACCAGACCTCGCCGGACATCTCGTCCTCTTCGTTGCGCGGTGGCGGCACGCGGCGGAAATTGCAGTCGGTGATGTATTCGATCTCGTCGTAGTCGTAGAACACCACCTTGCCGTGGCGCGTGATGCCAAAGTTCTTCCACAGCATGTCGCCCGGGAAGATGTTGGCCGCCACCAAATCCTTGATGGCGTTGCCGTACTCGACCACGGCTTTGGTGATCTGTCCGCGCGCGCGCCGCAGCGATGTGTCGTCCACATCGGGCGTCTGCAGGGTGTCGAAGGCTTCCTGCAAATAGATGTTCAGCGGGATCATGCGCCGCTCGATGTAGCAGTGCTTGAGGATGACCTCGGTGGTGCCGTCGCCGTCGCGGTCGCTGATCTCCAGCTGGCTGGGCGCGAATTTCTGGATCTCGGCGATCAGCTCGTCGGTGAAGCGGGCACGCGGAAACCCCACCTCGGAGAACTCCAGCGTGTCGGCCATGCGGCCCACGCGGTCGTGCTGTTTCACCAGCAGGTACTTGCCGCGGATCTGTTCGCGCGTGGTGTCCTTGGGCGCGGGGTAGAAGTCCTTGATGAGCTTGAACACGAAGGGGAAGCTCGGCAGGTCGAACACCAGCATGACCATGCCCTTGATGCCGGGCGCGATGCGGAACTTGTCGGTGCTGTGGCGCATGTGCGCCAGGAAGTCGCGGTAGAACAGGGTCTTGCCCTGCTTGGCCAGGCCGAGTGCGTTGTAGAACTCGGCGCGCGGCTTGCGTGGCATCAGGCTGCGCAGGAACTGCACGTAGGCGCTGGGCACCTCCATGTCGACCATGAAGTAGGCCCGCGCGAAGCTGAACAGCATCAGCAGGTCGTCCTCGCCGAACAGCGCGGCGTCGATCACCAGGCGGCCGTTCTCGTTGTGCAGGATGGGCAGTGCGAACGGCACTTCCTGGAAGCCGTTGATGATCTTGCCGACCACGTAGGCGCCCTTGTTCCGGTAGAACAGCCCGGACAGCGCCTGGATCTGGAAGTTGGCGCGCAGCTTGTGGTGATCGAAGCGCTGGCGCATGGCTTCGAGCACCAGTCCGGCGTCGCGCCCCAGGTCGTCAAAGGGCACGCGCAGGTCGAAGTCCTCGACCATGCGGCGCACCTCGGCGCGCATGGTCTCGTGCGTCGGGTAGTAGCTGCGGTAGGTCGGCAGCGCCCTGGGTTCGTCGTTCTCGATGTACTCGGTGGACACCGCCGGCCGCACGAAGATGAAGTCGTTCTGGAAGTAGGCCCGCTTGAGGATCTTGGTGGTGACCGAGTTGAAGAAGGTCTCTGCCAGCTCGGGCTGGTGGTGGTTCACCAGCAGCCCGATGTAATGCAGCTTGACCTGCTCCCACACCGCCATGGGCTGCTGGTCGGCCTTGAACTCCTTGACCAGGCGCTGCAGACACTCGCGCACGCGCAGGTCGTAGAACTCGATGCGCTCGCGCTGGGCGCGTTGCTGGGCTGGCCAGTCGCGCGACTCGAAGCGGTGCTTGGCGCGGGCGGATTCGGCGCGGAACAGGCGGTAGTGGCGGTTGAACCCGTCCATCATCGCTTTCGCGATGTCATAGGCCACGGTCGAATCCAGCCGCTGGGGGAACATGGCCTGCGGGTGCCTCAGGTCTCGGCGCGCGGGTATCGCTTGAGCGCCGAGCGGAAGATGGGCATGACCTCGTCGCGGTGGCTCATGCTCACGCCCAGGTCCTTGACCAGCCCGTCCTTGAGGCCATAGCACCAGCCGTGCACCGACACGTTCTGGCCGCGCGCCCAGGCGTCCTGCAGCACGTTGGTCAGCGCCACGTTGCCGACCTGCTCGATCACGTTCATCTCGCACAGCACGTCTTCCTGCACCGCCATGGGCAGATGGTCCAGGCGCTTGCGGTGGCGCATCTTCACGTCGTGCACATGGCGCAGCCAGTTGTCGGCCAGGCCCACGCGTGCACCCTTGAGCGTGGCCAGCACGCCGCCGCAGCCGTAGTGGCCCACGACCAGGATGTGCTCGACCTTCAGGAACTCGACCGCGAACTGGATCACCGACAGCGCGTTCAGGTCCGAATGCACCACCACGTTGGCCACGTTGCGGTGCACGAAGACCTCGCCCGGCTCCAGACCCGTGATCTGGTTGGCCGGCACGCGGCTGTCGGAACAACCGATCCACAGGTACTTGGGGTTTTGCTGCTGCGCCAGCTTCTGGAAATAGCCGGGGCGCTCCAGTTCGGTCTGGGCAGCCCAGCGGCGGTTGTTCTCGATGAGGGTCTGGATGGATGTGCTCATGCGGCGATGTTACCTAGGCGACACGCGCAGCGGCAAAGCGTGGGGCCACATTCACATGGTCTCGGCGAACAGCTCACGCCCGATCAGCATGCGGCGGATCTCCGACGTGCCGGCGCCGATCTCGTACAGCTTGGCGTCGCGCCACAGGCGACCCAGCGGGTACTCGTTGATGTAGCCGTTGCCGCCGTAGATCTGCACGCCCTCGCCGGCCATCCAGGTCGCCTTCTCGGCGGTCCAGAGGATGACCGAGGCGCAGTCCTTGCGCACCTGGCGCACGTGCTCGGTGCCCAGCAGGTCGAGGTTCTTGGCGACCGTGTAGGCGAAGCTGCGCGCAGCCTGCAGCACGGTGTACATGTCGGCCACCTTGCCCTGGATCAGCTGGAACTCGCCGATGCTCTGGCCAAACTGCTTGCGGTCGTGGATGTAGGGGATCACGTTGTCCATGACCGCCTGCATGATGCCCAGCGGCCCGCCGGTCAGCACGGCGCGCTCGTAGTCCAGGCCGCTCATCAGCACCTTGGCGCCCATGTTCAGGCCACCCAGGATGTTCTCGGCTGGCACCTCGACGTCCTGGAACACCAGCTCGCCGGTGTGGCTGCCGCGCATGCCCAGCTTGTCGAGCTTCTGCGCGATGGAAAAGCCCTTCATGCCCTTCTCGATCAGGAAGGCGGTCACACCGCGCGCGCCCATCTCGGGCTCGGTCTTGGCGTAGACCACCAGCGTGTCGGCGTCGGGGCCGTTGGTGATCCACATCTTGCTGCCGTTGAGCAGGTAGTAGCCGCCCTTGTCCTCGGCCTTGAGCTTCATGCTGATCACGTCCGAGCCGGCGCCCGGCTCGCTCATGGCCAGCGCACCCACGTGTTCGCCGCTGATCAGCTTGGGCAGGTACTTGGCCTTCTGCGCGTCGCTGCCGTTGCGGTTGATCTGGTTCACGCACAGGTTGCTGTGCGCGCCGTAGGACAGGCCCACCGAGGCGCTGGCGCGGCTGATTTCTTCCATGGCCACCATGTGGGCCAGGTAGCCCATGTTGGCGCCACCGTACTGCTCGGGCACGGTGATGCCCAGCACGCCCAGCTCGCCCATCTTGCGCCAGCAGTCCATGGGGAACTGGTCGCTGCGGTCGATCTCGGCGGCACGCGGGGCAATCTCGGCCTGCGCGAAGTCGCGCACCGCGTCGCGCAGGGCGTCGATGTCTTCACCGAGCTGGAAGTTGAGGCCGGGCAGGTTGGTCATGGGGGTCTCCGTGGGGCGTTGAATGCGTTGAGGGGTCAGTAGGTCTTGGGCACCGGCACCAGGGTCTGCTGCATCACGGCACAGTCGGTCCGCTGACCGTCGGGGGCCACGTGCACCACCTCGGCGGTGGTGACGATGATGCGTTTGCCGCCGCGCACGACGCGGCCGGTGGCCTGCAGCTCGCCGCCCTGGAAGGCCGCGAGGAAGTTGATCTTGTATTCAACGGTGGTGACTTCCATGCCCTCGGGCGCCACGGTCAGCGCGGCATAGCCACCGGCGATGTCGGCCAGCGCGCCCATGGCGCCGCCGTGGAAACCGCCCTGCTGCTGCGTCACGCGGTCGGAGTACGGCAGGGCCAGCGTCACCATGCCCGGCGCCACGGCCAGCAGCCGGACGCCCAGCTGCCGCATCATGCCCTGGCGGTCCAGACTGGTCTGCACGCGCTGGCGCAGGGCTTCGTGGTCGGGTGTTGTCTCGCTCATGGTTTTGATTTACGTTTACGTAAACGTCAATTATGACCGACACCACCGGAAGGCGGCAAGCCCGCAGGGACCCGTGTGGGCGGGACAACCGTTTTTGGACCGTCGATCAGCCCCGGGCCAGGCCGGTGAAGAGCCGCCGGAATGCCTCGCGGTACGGGCCGGGGGCCTCACCCTGAGCCATGGCCAACGCCGCGCGGTCGAAGGCGGCGGAGAGCAGCACGGTCAGCTCGTGCAGCGGCACCGGTTCACGGGCCGGGCCGAGCAGTTGGGCCAGGCCCTCCTTCAGTGCCTGCGAGCCGGCCCGCTCGCTCAGCGCCATCAGCTGCGCAGGCGACAGCACGGAGGGCGCTTCCAGTAAGAGCAGCCGGGCGCGGCCCGGTTGACCCATCGAGGAGAAGTAGGCCTCCGCCCCCGCCAGCAGCGCGTCGACAGGGCGGTCGTGGTGGGCCGAACCTCGGGCCACATCGTCGGCGACCTCCTGCGCCAGGCGCTCGGCGACCGCGAGGAACAGCGCCGTCTTGTCGGCAAAGTGGTGGTACAGCGCCCCCCGGGTGAGTCCGGCGGCGGCCACGATCTCCGGCGTGCCCGTGGCGGCGTAGCCGCGGCCCAGGAACAGTTCGCGCGCCGCCGCCATCAGGGCCGCACGGGTGGCATCGGTGCGCTCGACCTGCGAGCGACGAACGGCAACGGCAGTTCTTTGCATACATGCAGCCTGTATGTTAAATTGAAGATACATGCAGATTGTATGTATTCAACCGGAGCACCGCCATGAAGATCACCCAGTACTACCCCGTCCTCATGACCGATCGCGTCGAACCGACGGCGCAGTTCTATGAACGGCATTTCCGTTTTGCGCGCCAGTTCAGCAGCGACTGGTACGTGCACCTGCAGTCGACCGACGACCCCGCAGTCAATCTCGCCATCCTCGACGGCGACCACGGCAGCATCCCGGCGGGCGCGCGGGGCGGCCGGGCCGGCGGGCTGCTGCTGAACTTCGAGGTGGCCGATGTCGATGCCGAGTACGCCCGCGTGCAGTCCGAGGGCCTTGATGTGCAACTGAGCTTGCGGGACGAGGCCTTCGGGCAGCGCCACTTCATCGTGCGCGACCCCAACGGGGTGTTGATCGACGTGATCCAGCCCATACCGCCGAGCGCCGAGTTCCTGGCGCAGTACGCCGACGGCGCTGCGGCAGCCCCGCAGGTGTCCGCCCTCAGCGGCTGAACCAGAGCGCCAGCAGGCCCAGCGCCGCCGGCACGGCCTGGACGAACAGGATCTTGCGGCTGGAGGTGGCGGCGCCGTACAGGCCGGCCACCAGGATGCAGGCGAGGAAGAAGACCTTCACGCCGAAACCCTCGTCGCCCAGCCACAGCCCCCAGAACAGGCCGGCGGCCAGAAAGCCGTTGTACAGGCCCTGGTTGGCCGCCAGCACCTTGCTCGCGGCCGAGAACTCCGGCGTCAGACCAAAGGCCTTGCGGCCCTTGGGCGTGTCCCAGAGGAACATCTCCAGCACCAGGATGTAGACATGGATCAGCGCCAGCAGGGCGATGATGATCGTGGCGACAAGGCTCATGGAGCGACTCCGGCAGCAGAAGAAGCCGCCGAGTCTAGGCCTTGTCGGCCTTCTCCACCTTGGCCAGCAGCGCGCGGGCTTCCTTCTCGTGCACCTTGACCTCGTCGAGGTTGGCCATCAGGTCGGCCAGTTGCTCTTCGAGCTGGCGCTTGTGGTCGGCCAGCACGGTGAGGAATTTGCGCAGCTGCGGCCCGGTGTCGCGCGGGCTGTCGTACATGTCGATGATGTCCTTGGCCTCGGTGAGCGAGAGCCCCAGGCGCTTGGCGCGCAGCGTGAGCTTCAGCCGCGTGCGGTCGCGCGAGCTGTACACGCGGTTGCGCCCACCCGGCCCTTCGCGCTGCGGCTGGATCAACCCCATGTCCTCGTAAAAGCGGATGGCGCGCGTGGTCAGATCGAACTCGCGCGCGAGGTCGCTGATGGAATAGGTCGGGTTGGTCGCCATGGTGCTCACAGGGGGTGTCGGCTTTCGGACAGCGGCGACGGGGATCGCTCCCTAGAATGCGTCGCATCTTGACGTTTACGTCAACGTCAGTTTAACGGAAGCTTTTCAGGAAACACCCGTGACCCCACCCTCCAGGGACGCGCTCGAAGCCCGTCTGCACTACCCGCTGGGCGATGCCCTGCCCCCGTCCGGCGGCGCCATCGGCGTGGCGCCCGGCGTGAAGTGGGTCCGCATGACCCTGCCCTTTGCGCTGGACCACATCAACCTCTGGCTGCTGCGCGACCGGCTGGACGGCCGCGAGGGCTGGACGGTGGTGGACACCTGCATCGCACGCGACGAGGCGAAGGCGCAGTGGGAGCAGATCTTCGAGCACGAGCTCGACGGCCTGCCGGTGCTGCGCGTGATCGTCACCCACATGCACCCGGACCACATCGGGCTGGCGCAGTGGCTGTGCGAGCGCTGGAGCACCGCCGAGCACGACTGCCGTTTGTGGATCAGCGGCATGGACTACCACATGGCCCGCATCGGCTCGCGCAGCACCACCGGCTTCGGCGGCGACGGCGCCGCCGCCTTCTTTCGCGCCAACGGCCTGCTCGACGCCGACGCCCTGGAGAAGATCCGCGCCCGCGCCGGCTACTACCCCGGCCTGGTGCCCGGCGTGCCCGCGCAGTTCCGGCGCCTGATGGACGGGCAGGTGGTGGACATCGGCGGTCACGGCTGGCGCTGCATCGCCGGCTACGGCCACGCGCCCGAACACATGGCGCTGCATTGCGAGGCGCTCGGCGTGCTGATCAGCGGCGACATGGTGCTGCCGCGCATCAGCACCAACGTGAGCGTCTACGACGTCGAACCCGAGAGCGACCCGCTGGCGCTGTTCCTCGACTCGCTGCAGCGCTACCTGCCCCTGCCCCACGACACGCTGGTGCTGCCCTCGCACGGCAAACCCTTCACCGGTCTGCACGAGCGCATCCGGCAGCTGCAGGAGCACCACGACGAGCGGCTGGCCGAGGTGATGGCCGCCTGCACCGAACGCCCGCACAGCGCCTGGGAGATGATCCCGGTGCTGTTCCCCCGGCCGCTGGACCTGCACCAGAGCACCTTTGCGCTGGGCGAATCGGTGGCCCACCTGCACCGGCTCTGGTTCCAGGGAGGGCTGCAACGCCGCACCGGCGACGATGGCGTACACCGCTTCCAGCCAAGGGATTGAACGGGGCATGCCCGCTGCGCCGGGCCCGGTTCCTACAATGACGCCCCCAGTCAAGAGAACCGTCCCGTGCACCCCATCCTGTCCCGGCTCCGATCCCTTGTCCCTGCTCCGCTGACTGTTGGCCGACGCGAGATGCTGCTGGGCTGCCTGGGGGCTGGCCTGGGCCTGTGCGTCACCGAATGGCTCAGCCTGCACACCCTGGGCACCACCGATCCCTGGTTTCTCGCCCCCATGGGGGCCTCGGCCGTGCTGCTGTTCGCGGTGCCCGCCAGCCCGCTGGCACAGCCCTGGTCCATCCTCGGCGGCAACACCGTCTCCGCTCTGGTGGGCGTGAGCTGCGCCCTGCTGCTCGGTCACACGGGGCTGGCCGCCAGCGCGGCGGGGGCGCTGGCCATCGCGGCCATGTTCGCGCTGCGCTGCCTGCACCCGCCGGGCGGCGCGGTGGCAGTGACGGCCGTGCTGGGCGGGCAGGCGGTGACGCACCTGGGCTACCAGTTCGCGCTTTCGCCGGTGGCACTCAACTCGGGCCTGCTGATGCTGGCGGCCCTGCTGTTCAACCACTTCACGCACCGGCGCCATCCTCACCCAGCCCCGGGCCCCTCCCACCACACCCGCGACCCGCTGCCCAGCCGCCGGCTGGGCTTCACCCACGACGACCTGACCCGCGCGCTGGCCAGCCAGGGCGAGCTGCTGGACATCCGGCCGGAGGACCTGGAAGACATCCTGGTGCAGGCCCAGCTGCTCGCAAGCCAGCGCCAGTGGGGCGAGGTGCGGTGCCGCGACATCATGTCCCGCGACGTGGTGCACATCGGCCCGCGCGACTCGGTGGACGAGGCCTGGGCCCGGCTGGCGTACCACAAGATCAAGGCACTGCCGGTGGTCGAGGCGGACGGCACGCTGTGCGGCATCGTCTCGCTGCACGACTTCTTCATCGGCCACAGCGCGCCCGACCCGCGCCGCCAGCCGGTCATGAGCACCGCCCGCTATGTCGAGGAGATCATGACCCGCGAGGTGCGATCGGCGCGGCCGGAACAGCCCATCGGCGACCTGGCCGGCCTGTTCTCCGACGGCGGCCTGCACCACATGCCGGTGGTCGATGGCGCACAGCGGGTGGTCGGCATGATCACGCAGTCCGACGTGGTGGCCGCGCTGTTCCGCAGCCGCCCGGGCGCTGACGCCTGAGCCGGGCGCTCAGTCGCCCAGCGGCACCGCCACGCGCCTGAGCGCCTGGCGACGGTCCAGGTGGTCGGGCATCACGCTGGCCACCACGTCCCAGAACTGGGGGCTGTGGTCCATGTGGCGCAGGTGGCTCAGCTCGTGCACCACCACGTAGTCGATCATCTCGGGCTTGAGGTGGATCAGCCGCCAGTTCAGGCGGATGGTGCCGTCGGCGCTGGCGCTGCCCCAGCGGGTGCCGGCGCTGGACAGCCGCAGCTTGCTGTACGACACACCCAGCTGCGGCGCAAAACGCTGCAGGCTTTCGCTGAACACCTGCTGCGCCTGCCGCATCAGCCAGGCCTGTGCGGCGTCCCGGATCTGGACTTCGGTCGCGGTGCGGGCCAGCCCCAGGCGCAGCACCGGCAGGGCGTCCCCGTCGCCCGGCTCCAGCGCCGCACCGGCGGAAGCGAACACATGGGCCGAGTCCAGCACCAGGCGCACGCGCTGCCCCAGGAAGTCGAACTCCGCGCCGTCGGACCAGACCGTCCTCGCGCGCTCCAGCGCCCCGGCGCGCTCGCGCGAGGCGCGCAGCTTGTCGAGCACCCAGCCCGATTTTTCCTGGATGAAGGCCTCGACCTCACCGACCGTGGTCCAGCGCGGCGCCCGCACGCTCAGCCCCTCCGGCCCGACCGACAGGCCGATGGTGCGGCGCTTGCCGCGCTTGAATTCGTAGCCCACCTCGCAACCGGCGAGCCGCACGCGGCGGTTGGCGCGCGGGTGCTGCCAGGTCCCGGGCTGGAACACCGACGACATGGGCTCGGCCGGCGACGCGTCGTCGCGCGGCGACGGTGCCATCGTTTGCGGCGGCGGGACCACCGGATCGGGTCCGGTCAGGAAATCAAGCGCCAGCTGGACGAAGCGCTGCATGTCCCGTATCAGCCCTTGGCGTAGGCTTCAGGGTCGAGACGGTGCATCTCCGCCTCGATCCAGTTTTCCACTTCCAGCATCAGCTCGTCGGCCTCGCGGCCCTGGCTGGGGATCGGCTTGCCGATCGAGAACTCCACGGTGCCCGGCTTCTTGATGAAGGCCTTGCGCGGCCAGCACTTGGCCGAGGTCACGGCGATCGGGATCACCGGCGCACCGGTGCGGATCGCCAGCCGCGTGCCACCGGTCTTGTAGACCCCTTTTTCGCCACGGGCGATGCGGGTGCCCTCGGGGAACATGATCACCCAGGTGCCCTGGTCCAGCAGGCGCTGGCCTTGCTGCACCACCTTGACAAAGGCGCGTGCGCCGTCGGCGCGGTCGATGTGGATCATGTCCATGCGCGCCATGGCCCAGCCGAAGAAGGGCACCTTCAGCAGCTCCTTCTTGAACACGAAGGCCAGCGGGTGCGGCATCAGGGCCGCCATGCTGAAGGTCTCCCACAGCGACTGGTGCTTGACCAGCAGCACCGCCGGCGCCGTCGTGCCCACGGGCAGGTTTTCGTAGCCGATGACCTTGTTGCGGATGCCCAGGATCACCGTGCCCCCATCGACCGCCAGCTTGAGCCAGCGCGCGCACATCCAGTAGATCTGCGTGCTGTTGAGAAACGGGGCCGCGATGACCACCGCCAGCGCCCACGGCACCACGGTCACCACCATGAACAGCATGTGCAGCACCGAGCGCAGAAAATTGATCAGGATCATGTAGCAACCAAAGTCATGAAGTGGCCACCGGCTGCGCCAGCAGCCAGTCGGCAAAGGCACCCAGGTCGTCGTGCAGCAGGGTGCCGGAGGGCAGCCCCGGCACCAGCGCCGAGTCGGGCACACCGGCTTCCCGGCGCAGATGCCCCGACTGGCCGGTCATCAGCAAGTGGGTCGGACAGCCCGCCGCTGCCCCGGCTTGCACGTGGCGCAGCGCGTTGCCCGCCACCGGCACCTCGGCGGGTGGGATGCCGAAGCGCTCCGCCACCTGCTCGAACAGGCCGGGCTCGGGCTTGCGGCAGTGGCAGGCGTCTTCGGGCGCGTGGGGGCAGAAGAAGATCGCCTCGACCCGCGCCCCCACCGCGGCCAGCGCGCGGTGCATCTTGGCGTGGATGGCGTTGAGCGAAGCCATGTCGAACAGGCCGCGACCAATGCCCGACTGGTTGGTCGCCAGCACGACGCGCCAGCCCCCCTGGTTCAGCCGCGCCACGGCTTCAAGCGCGCCAGGCAGCGCCTCCCACTCGTCGGGCGAGGCCACGTGGTCGTCGCGGCTGCGGTTGAGCGTGCCGTCGCGGTCGAGGATCAGCAGTTTCATGCGAGCTTCCTTCGGTGTTCCGGGACGGCCAGATCGTACGGGTTACGCGGCAAGTCGGGACAGATCGGCGACGCGGTTCATGGCCTCGTGCAGCGACTTCAGCAGCCCCAGGCGGTTGGCCTTGAGCGCCGCATCGTCGGCATTGACCATCACACCGTCGAAGAAGGCGTCCACCGGCGTGCGCAGTGCGGCCAGCGCCTGCAGACTGGCGGTGTGGTCGCCCGCGTCGAACTTGGCGTTGGCGGCGGGCACGGTGGCCTGCATGGCGGCGTAAAGGTCTTTTTCAGCGGGCTCCACGAACAGCGCCGGGTTGACCGCAGCGCCCTCGCCTTCGGACTTCTTGAGGATGTTGCCGATGCGCTTGTTGGCCGCGGCCAGCGCAGGTGCCTCGGGCAGCGCGGCGAAGGCGCGCACCGCCTGCAGGCGCTGAGCCACGTCGGCCAGGCGCTGCGGGCGCAAGGCCAGCACGGCGTCGACTTCCTGGGCGCTGGCGCCCTGCTCACGCAGGCCACCGGCGAGTCGGTCGTAGATGAAGTCGGCCAGGGCTGGGGTGGCGTCGCCGATCTTGTCGCCGAAGGCCGGCACCGCCGCCGACAGCAGCGCGGTCAGCTCCAGCGGCAGGTCCTTCTCGACCAGCATGCGGATCACACCCAGCGCATGGCGGCGCAGCGCGAACGGGTCCTTGTCGCCGGTCGGCAGGTTGCCGATGCCGAACATGCCGACCAGGGTTTCCAGCTTGTCGGCCAGCGCCACCACCACGCCGGTCTGGTTGCGCGGCAGCTCGTCACCGGCGAAGCGCGGGCGGTAGTGGTCTTCGATGGCAAAGGCAATGTCGTCGCTCAGGCCATCGTGGCGCGCGTAGTAGCCACCCATGATGCCCTGCAGCTCGGGGAACTCGCCCACCATGTCGGTCACGAGGTCGGTCTTGGCCAGGCGCGCGGCCAGCAGCGAGCGCGCCGCCAGTTCGGGGCCACCCAGCTTCAGGCCGATGGTTTCGGCGATGGCACAGACACGCTCCATGCGCTCGCCCTGCGTGCCCAGCTTGTTGTGGTAGACCACCTTGGCCAGGGCCGGCACGCGGCTCTCCAGTGTCTTCTTGCGGTCCTGGTCGAAGAAGAACTTGGCGTCGGCCAGGCGCGGGCGCACCACGCGCTCGTTGCCGCCGATCACCGCGCTGGCGTCGTCGGGGCGGATGTTGCTGACCACCAGGAACTGGTTGGTCAGCTTGCCCTGCGCGTCCAGCAGCGGGAAGTACTTCTGGTTGGCCTTCATCGTGAGGATCAGGCACTCCTGTGGCACGTCGAGGAACTCCTTCTCGAACGAGCAGGTCAGCACGTTCGGGCGCTCGACCAGCGCCGTCACTTCGTCCAGCAGCGCGTCGTCGTCGATCGGCTGGCATCCGCCGCCGACCTTGGCGGCCGCAGCGGCCAGCTGTTTCTTGATTTCGGCCTTGCGCTCGGCGAACGAGGCGATCACCGCGCCGTCCCTGGCCAACGTCGCGGCGTAGGCGTCGGCATCGGCCAGCGGCACCGGATCGATGGCTGCTTCAAAGCGGTGGCCGTGCGTGCTGTTGCCCGCCGTCAGGCCCAGGGCCTTGACCGGCACCACGTCGGCGCCGTGCAGCGCCACCAGACCGTGCGCCGGGCGCACGAAGTTCACGCTGGACCAGCCGGGCAGTTCGCAATCCGTTTCGAGCTGGTAGCTCATGACCTTGGGAATCGGCAGCTTGGCGATGGCCTCGTGGAGCGCCTTCTGCAGGCCCTCGGCGAGCTCGACGCCGGGCTGCACGCTGTCGAAGAACAGGGCTTCGGCCTTGCCATCGGGTGCGCGCTTGAGGCCGGCCACGGCGGAGGCATCAGCCCCCAGACCAGCCAGCCGCTTGAGCAGGGCGGGCGTGGGCGCACCGCTGGCGTCCAGGCCGACGCTGACCGGCATCAGCTTCTGCGACACGGCCTTGTCGGCCGCTTTGGCGGCGACGCCGGTCACGTGCGCGGCCAGTCGGCGCGGCGAGGCGAACGGCGTGACCACCGCGTCGGCGGCGGTCAGGCCCTGGGCCTTGAGTTGGTCGGCCAGCACGCCGGCGAAAGCATCACCCAGCTTCTTGAGCGCCTTGGGCGGCAGCTCTTCCACAAACAGTTCGACGAGGAGGTTCTTCGTTGTCATTCTTGTTGCTCCGGCTCAGGCGGCTTTCTTTTCGATCTGCGCCACCCACTCGCGCGGTGCCATGGGGAAGCCCAGGCGCTCGCGGCTCTCGTAGTAGCTCTGCGCCACGCTGCGCGCGAGGTTGCGGATGCGGCCGATGTAGGCGGCGCGCTCGGTCACGCTGATGGCGCCGCGCGCGTCCAGCAGGTTGAAGCTGTGCGCGCACTTGAGCACCTGTTCGTAGGCGGGCAGCGCCAGTTGCTGCTCCATCAGGTGCCTGGCCTGCTTCTCGTGCGCGTTGAAGGCGGTGAACAGGAAGTCGGCGTCGCTGTGCTCGAAGTTGTAGGCCGACTGCTCTTTCTCGTTCTGCAGGTAGACGTCGCCATAGCTCATGGTCTCGGTCCACTTCAGGTTGTAGACGTTGTCCACACCCTGCAGGTACATGGCCAGGCGCTCCAGGCCGTAGGTGATTTCGCCGGTGGCGGGCTTGCAGTCGATGCCGCCGACCTGCTGGAAGTAGGTGAACTGCGTGACCTCCATGCCGTTGAGCCACACCTCCCAGCCCAGGCCCCAGGCGCCGAGCGTCGGGTTCTCCCAGTCGTCCTCGACAAAGCGGATGTCGTTCTTCTTCAGGTCGAAACCCAGGGCTTCGAGCGAGCCCAGGTAGAGCTCCAGGATGTTGGCCGGCGCGGGCTTGAGCACCACCTGGTACTGGTAGTAGTGCTGCAGGCGGTTGGGGTTCTCGCCATAGCGGCCGTCCTTGGGGCGGCGGCTGGGCTGCACGTAGGCGGCCTTCCAGGGCTCGGGGCCGATGGCGCGCAGGAAGGTGGCGGTGTGGCTGGTGCCGGCGCCGACCTCCATGTCGTAGGGCTGGAGCAGGGCGCAGCCTTGCTTGTCCCAGTAGGACTGCAGGGTCAGGATGATTTGCTGGAAGGTCAACATGGTCGGGTGCCGACGACGGGCCGGTCGGCAAGGTGATGCGGTGTGTGGCGCGGCGGCCGCCCCAACGGCGGGCCGCGCAAAACCCTGGATTTTACGGGCCGGCCTGCGCGTCGCCGCCGCCCGCGCGCACCGGCCGGCGCGTCCCCAGGCGGCGCACCAGCAGCGCCAGCGCCACCACCGCCAGGCACAGTCCCCAGACCGGCCCCTGCCCCCAGCGCGAGGCCCAGGCGGCGTAGGGTGTGAGGCCCGTGCGCCCCTGCACCGAAACCTCCAGCCGGTCGCGCACCAGGCGCGGCAGGCGCTGCGTCACCACGCCACGGTGGTCGATGGCGGCGGTGGCGCCGGTGTTGGTGGCGCGCAGCATGGGGCGGCCCAGCTCCATCGCCCGCAGGCGCGAGATCTGCAGGTGCTGGTCGATCGCCACGGTGTCGCCGAACCAGCCGATGTTGCTCAGGTTGACCAGCACCGTGGGTGCCACAGCCGGGTCGGCGAACGAGGCCGCCAGCTCCTCGCCGAACAGGTCCTCGTAGCAGATGTTGGGTGCCACGCGCTGGCCCGCCCAGTTCCAGCCCGGCTGCGCCAGCTCGCCGCGCGCGAAGTCGCCCAGCGGGATGTGCATGAGGTCGGTGAACCAGCGGAACAGCGGCGGAATGAACTCGCCGAAGGGCACCAGGTGGTGCTTGCTGTAGCGGTAGAAGCGCTCACCCGGGAAGCCCCCGTCGCGGCCCTTGAGCATGTCGGCCGACAGCCCCCAGGCCGAGTTGGTGTAGCCCGACTCCATGGACCCCAGCGGAATGCCGACCATCACGCCCAGGCCCGGCGACCCCACCGGGGCCGACGACTCGATCACGCCGAACAGCGGCTCCCAGAACTCCGGCCCCAGCTGCTGCGGCAGCACCGGGACGGCCGTCTCGGGTGCCACCACCAGGTCCGGGCCGGCGCCGGCCAGTTTCGCGCGTGCGGCATCGACGATCTGCGCCGGGTACCAGGTCAGCGCCGTGGCGACACCGGTACCGGTCTCGAACTTCTCGTTCTGCGGGATGTTGCCCTGCAGCAGCCAGACGCGCAGCGGCCCCGCGTCGCCCGTTCCGCGCAGGCCGGCGTCGCGCCAGCGCTCACCCAGCACCACACTCAGCAACAAGGCCAGGGCGACGGCGCCCGCTGCCACCTGGCCCAGGGTCGTGGTCCAGTGACGCACCGGCGCCTGCAGACGACCGCCGATCCGGCGCACGTTGGGAAACAGCCGCCGCAGCAGCCCACCCCACACCGCAGGCACCAGCAGTGCCAGCGCGTAGGCCAGCAGCGCCGCGATCAGCCCCATGCCGTAGACCCCGACCCAGGGCGCCCAGGCGGCCATCAGGTCCGCCTGCGCATAACCGCCGGCCCCCCAGGGCAGACCGGTGAGCCAGCGGCCACGCACCAGCTCGGCCAGGGTCCAGAGCGCAGCAAACAGCAGCGCCTGCAGCCAGCGGGGCCGCGGCGCCCAGGCGCACAGCGCCCACGCCGCCAGCCCGTAGAACAGGGCCAGCGCGCCGGACAGCGCCGCCACGGCGAGCACCGCCATCCACGAGGCGAGGCCGCCGTAGGTGTGCATCGAGACATACAGCCACCAGAGGCTGCCGGCCAGCCAGACCCAGGCGAACACCCAGCCGCGCCAGAAGCCTTGGCCGTTGCGGTGGGCGTGGCGCAGCGCAAACACCAGCAGGGCCAGCGAGACGATCTGCAGCCAGCCCGAAGGCGCCCCGGCCACGACACCGGGCGGCGCCCAGGCCGGCCACGGCCAGGCGAGCGAGGCGGCCTGCAGGGCACCACCCAGCACACAGACCAGGAACCAGAACACACCCGAGCCCCGCGCCGGGCGGCCGGGCGGCAGGCCCGTCAACGGGGACAGACTGGAGGGCGTGTGCAGGTTGCCGAACAGGCTGCGCATGGGCCGGGGGGTCAGGCGCCGGTGGGCACGGGCATCACCTTGAACCACTTCACCGCACCGCCCTTGGTGTGCAGCACGACAAAGCGCAGGCTGTCGAGCTCGTGCATCTCGCCGCGCTTGGGCACGTGGCCCATGGTGTGGGCGATCAGGCCGCCGATGGTGTCGAAGCCGTCCTCGGCCAGCTTGAGGCCAAAGGACTCGTTGATGCGTTCGATGGCGGTGTCACCGCTGACCCGCCAGGTGCCGTCGGCCAGGGCGAAGATGTCGCCGTCATCTTCGGCCACATCAAACTCGTCCTCGATCTCGCCGACGATCTCCTCGAGCACGTCCTCGATGGTGATGAGTCCGGCCACGCGGCCGAACTCGTCGATGACGATGGCCAGGTGGTTGCGGTTGCCGCGGAATTCGCGCAGCAGGTCGTTGAGCCCCTTGCTCTCGGGCACGAAGGTGGCCGGGCGCAGCAGGGCGCGGATGTTGAGCTCGGGCGCCCGCTGCAGCTTGAGCAGGTCCTTGGCCAGCAGGATGCCGATGATGTTCTCGCGCTCGCCCTCGTAGACCGGGAAGCGCGAGTGCGCGGTGCCGATGACCAGGTGCAGCAGCTCGTCGAACGGTGCGTCGATGTCGAGCACGTCCATGCGCGGTGCCGCCACCATCACGTCGCCCGCGCTCATGTCGGCGATGCGGATCACGCCTTCGAGCATGACGCGCGATTCGGCGTTGATGATGTCGTTGTCCTCGGCCTCGGCGAGCGTCTCGATCAGCTCGTCCTTGGAGTCGGGCCCGGGGTGGATGAATTCCGCGAGCTTCTGCAGGAATCCACGTTTGTCTTCATGCCGCAGGCTGCGCTGCGGCCCCGTACTGGGGGGGTTGTCGGCCACTGGGGAGAGGGGGTGGTTGAAACAGCGGCAAAGGATACCGCAAGGCCGTGACACCGGCCAGACGCCGCGTCAGCGGCGCAGGGGAGTCACTTCATCCGGTCGCGCGAATCGCGCACGCCCTGCCGGATTTCCTGCAGCAGCGCCAGCGCGTCCCAGAAGTTCTTGGCCTGGGCCTTGAGCTGGTAGTTGGTCAGGGCCAGCTGCTCATCGATGAGCTCGGTGACGCGGGAGTCGAAATCGGCCGGCGGCAGGCGCAGGTGCGCCTCGGCCTCGGGACCTTCGCGCTCGATCGACGCGCCCGCCTTGCGCGCGATGCGCAGCATGGCAGTGTTTTCGGACAACGCGTGGATGAACAGCTGGCTCACGCCTTCATTGCGCGCGTGCATCACGGCCCGCTCGAACAGGCGGCGGCCATAGCCCCGGCCGCGAGCCGACTTCGACACCGACACACCGAACTCCGCGCAGCTGGCGCAGCTCGGGTCGATCGAGTAGGCCAGGTGCGCCATGGCGATCAGTTCCAGCTTGCGGTTGAAGATGCCGAACAGTTCGTCGCGCCCGAAGTTGAGCTTGTCCACGTAGCGGGCGATCTGCTCGTCGTTGGCGGCGTATCCGAAGCGGAGGTAGCGGTCGTGGGGCGTCAGCGCCAGCAGGTGCGCCTGGATGCTCGCCGCGTGGGAGCGGCCAATGGAACGGATCGGCACCGCAGCGCTGGCGGCCGTGGGCGTGCGTTCCGGTGCGGGGGTGGCGGTGGCGTCGTTCGACATGGCGTGAATGTAAGGGTTTTCCCTATATCGACAAGGTCGTATGGCTCTAAATCCGGAAATGCCCGATGAACGGCGTCAGACCGGCAAGGCGGTGGTGCTCTTGACCCGGTCCATCACGAAACTGGTCTTGCAGTCCTGCACGCTGGGGTGGCGCAGCAGCACGTCCATCATGAAGCGCGAGTAGGCGGCCATGTCGGCCACCACCAGGCGCAGCAGGAAGTCCATCTCGCCGGTCAGCGCGGCGCATTCCACCACCTCGGGCCAGCCCATCACGCTGGCGCGGAACTCGTCCATCGGGTTGCGCTTGGCCGCACCGCTGTGTTTTTCCAGCCGAACGTTCACCCAGGCGGTCAGGCCCAGGCCCACGGCCTCCGGTTTGACCAGCGCGACGTAGCGGGCGATCACCCCGGTCTCTTCGAGCCGACGGACGCGGCGCAGCACCGCGCTGGGCGAGAGCCCCACCGCCTCGGCGATCTGGTCGTAGGTGGCGCGCCCATCGGCCTGAAGGCTGCGCAGGATGTGGCGGTCGAGCTTGTCCAGTGCTTGCATACGCATCATTCTGCAGGAATCATGCAATCTGGACCAGTGGCGCGCCCCATTTCGCAGCGATCGTGCGACCCTGCGCTTCTACAGTGGCGCATTCAGCCCGATCACAAAGGAGACCACCATGAACGCCAGCCTGCCCGCTTCCGCAACGACCGCCCTGAGCACCTGGGACAACCCCATGGGCACCGACGGTTTTGAGTTCATCGAGTACGCCGCGCCGGACCCGGCGGCCATGGGTGCGCTGTTCGAGCGCATGGGCTTCAAGCCGATCGCGAAACACCGCCACAAGAACGTGACGCTGTACCGCCAGGGCGGCATCAACTTCATCATCAACGCCGAACCCGACAGCTTCGCGCAGCGCTTCGCGCGCCTGCACGGCCCCAGCGTCTGCGCCATCGCCTTCCGCGTGCAGGACGCCAAGGCCGCCTACGAGCGCGCCATCGGCCTGGGCGCCTGGGGCTACGCCAACGCCGCCGGCCCCGGCGAACTGAACATCCCGGCCATCAAGGGCATCGGCGACTCGATCATCTATTTCATCGACCGCTGGCGCGGCAAGAACGGCGCCAAGGAAGGCGACATCGGCAACATCGGCTTCTACGACGTGGATTTCTACCCCCTGCCCGGCGCCGAGCTGAACCCGGTGGGCCACGGCCTGACGGTCATCGACCACCTGACGCACAACGTGCACCGCGGCCGCATGGCCGAGTGGGCCGGCTTCTACGAGCGCCTGTTCAACTTCCGCGAGGTGCGCTACTTCGACCTGGAAGGCCAGCAGACCGGCATCAAGAGCAAGGCGATGACCAGCCCCTGCGGCAAGATCCGCATCCCCATCAACGAGGAAGGCAACGACAAGGCCGGCCAGATCCAGGAGTACCTGGATCGCTACCAGGGCGAGGGCATCCAGCACATCGCGCTGGCCTCGACCAACCTCTACGACACGGTCGACGCGCTGCAGATGGAAGGTCTGAAGCTGCTGAACACCAGCGAGACCTACTACGAGCTGCTGCCCAAGCGCATCCCGAACCACGGCGAGGACATCGAGGCGCTCAAGGCCCGCAACATCCTGGTCGACGGCGCACCGGGCGAGCTGCTGCTGCAGATCTTCAGCGAAAACCAGCTCGGCCCCATCTTCTTCGAGTTCATCCAGCGCAAGGGCAACCAGGGCTTCGGCGAGGGCAACTTCAAGGCGCTGTTCGAGACCATGGAGCTCGACCAGATGCGCCGCGGCGTGCTCAAGGGCTGAGCCTTCCCTGGAGCGCCGGAAGGGACAGCGTCCCTTCCATCACCTCGTCCTCGAAGGCCATGGCGACATGCGGCTGGCCGTGGACGAAGCGGTTGTCGGCCCCGGGCAGTGTGGCCGTCGAGGCGGGGAACACGATGTTGTCGGCACTGGAGTACCAGCAGGTGAACGGCGCGTAGGTGCCCGTGGGCCAGCGCAGCTCCTCGTGCTGCCGCAGCGCCCGCAACCAGGGGCCGTCCTGCCGCATCTGCCGCCCGTTCGGCAAGTGGCTGAACTGCGCCAGCCAGGTGCCGTGGTGCGGCGAACCGATGGTGACGATGTGGCGCACCAAGTTGTCGGTATCGGGCGTCGCGGCGCGCCAGGCGCGCACCGCCAGCCCGCCCATGCTGTGACACACCAGCACAGGCGCCACGCCGGTCAGCGCATGGGCGCGCCGCACGGCCTCGTCGATCAGCGGGATGTAGTCGTCGATCGACCCAAAGACCGGCTCCAGGTTGACGCTGGTGTACCGCAGTCCGCGCGAGCGCAGCCTCTGCATCCACGGCAACCAGAAGCCGCGGTTGCAGACGAAGCCGTGCACGAAGACCACGGCCGGCTGGCCCGTTGCCCCGGCGGCATGATCGTCCGGCAGACACCACCATCGAAACGGCTGGCGCCAGGAAAACACCCGCGGCGCCGCCTGCACTTCGCGCCACCAGGCTTTCACCAGGGTGCGGGCGGTCGCCTGGGGCGCAGGATCGTGGCGGTTCACATGGGCGACGGCGAAGAACTCCAGCCCCAGCACCAGCGCATAGCCGAACAGCAGCAGCACGCCTCCGACGGCCACAGCCCAGCCCGGTCGCCCCCAGCTCCAGGCCATCCACCCGGCGAACAGTCCCACGGTGGCGAACACGATGAGTTGCTGCAAGCGGGCCAATGTCGAGCTTGAGGGCGTCGCCGCCATGCCGGAAGGGTGTGGGTGCTGCATGAGCAGCACTATGTCATGTCCGGCATCTGGACGGTCTCCGTCGCCCTAGAGACCAGTCACTAAGGTGCCGTGCATGGCGGCGATAGACTCCGACGACCATGCCGCAAGCTTCCGCCGCCGACCGCATACGGGCCCACCTCGCCACCGTCGACGCTCTGCGCACGCAAGCCCGCAGCGACGGAATCAACGCCGCGGTGTCTGCGATCAAACGTCTCCAGGCTCAGCGTTTCCAGGGCACCTACGCTGATGTGCTCGCGCACCGGGTGCAGGGCGCTGCGGCTCGCTTCTTCCTGGACGAGCTGTACGGGGATCACGACTTCGGCCAGCGCGATGCCCAGTTCGGGCGCATTGCCGGCGCCATCGAGCGCCTGTTTCCGGAGGCCGTCGCCGAGCTGTCGGTGGACCTGGCGGAAATGCACGCACTGACCGAGACCCTCGATCACACGATGGCGATGCACTGGCTGGCGCAGGATCCGAAGGAGTCCCCCGCGAAGCGTTACGTGCAAGCCTGGCGGGCGACCGGGCGGCGAGAGGCCCGTGAGCGGCAGCTGGGTGTTGTCGGGCACATGGGACTTGAACTGCAACGGCTGACGCGTAGCAAATCCTTGCTGATGTTGCTCAAGATGATGCGGCGCCCTGCTCAGGCGGCCGGGCTGTCCGATCTGCAGCATTTTCTCGAAGCTGGCTTCGCCGCATTTGCCGAGTTGGGGGACGCCCGCCCCTTCCTCTCGATCATTGCAGCGCGCGAACGGCGCTGGATCGATGCGCTGTTCAGCGATGACCTCACGGTTTGCGCTGCCGCGCTCGGCGCTGAGCTTTGTGCGACAGGGCCCTAGGGCTGGCCCTGAGGCTGGGCGGGAGCGGGACCATCAGAATCGCTGCATGGACCTCGCTACCCCGGAAACCATCTCGCGCCCCTGGCTGGCCCACTATCCACACGGTGTGCCGCACGACATCGATCCCTCACAGTACCGGTCTCTGGCCGCACTGCTCGAAGAGTCTCTGAAGAAGAACGCCCGGCGACCAGTCACTGTCTGCATGGAGCGCTGGATGACGTACGGAGAGCTCGATGAGCACAGCGCTGCGCTGGGCGCATGGCTGCAGGCCCGAGGCCTTCCGGCCGATGCGCGCGTCGCGGTCATGTTGCCCAACATTCCGCAGTTCCTCGTCGCGATGACCGCCATCATCCGCGCTGGGTTCACGGTGGTGAACGTCAATCCGCTCTACACGGCGCGCGAACTGGAGCACCAACTCCGGGACTCGGGCGCCGAGGCCATCGTGATCCTTGAGAACTTTGCAGCAACGCTGGAAGAGGTGATCGAGCACACCCCCATCCGCCACGTGGTCGTTGCCAGCATGGGGGACATGCTGGGCTTCTGGTACGGGCGCTGGATCACCTTCGCCGTGCGGCACTTGTCGAAAATGGTCAAGCCATATCGGCTGGCACTGACCGGTGCGACCGGCCCACGCACCATCGTCAGCTTCCGCCAGGCCCTGGACGAGGGCAGCAGGCTGTCGTTTCGCGCGAGCCAATCCTGCCACGACAACACCGCCTTCCTGCAATACACAGGCGGCACCACGGGGCTGTCCAAGGGAGCGGAGCTGACGCATCGCAATATCATCGCCGCCACTTTGCAAGCCGAAGCCTGGTTCCGCCCGGCGCTTGGACGAATCGGCGATGTGCGCAACATCAACGGCATTGCCGCCTTGCCGCTCTATCACATCTTCGCTCTGACCCTGTCACTTCTGGCGATCCGTTGGGGCGCCCACATGACCCTGGTTCCCAATCCGCGCGATGTGTCCAGGTTCGTCGAAACCCTGTCGAAGCGACCTTTTCATCTGCTGCCGGCGGTCAACACACTGTTCAATGCGCTGCTGCAGAACCCGCGCTTCAGGCAGCTGGATTTTTCTTCTCTGCTGATGTCGCAGGCAGGTGGCATGGCCGCCTCCGAAGGCACGGCCCGGCACTGGATGGCCGTCACGGGCTGCGCGATGGTTGAAGGCTGGGGCATGAGCGAGACCTGCGCCATTGGCACCAACAACCCGGTAACCAGCCGGCAGTTCAGCGGAACGATCGGCCTGCCCTTGCCCGGCATTGACATCGCCATCAAGGACGAGGCCGGTGCCAGCCTCCCTGTCGGCGAGTCCGGAGAGATCTGCATCCGGGGCCCCAACGTCATGCGCGGCTACTACCGACAACCTGAAGAAACCGAACGCGCGTTCACGGCAGATGGGTTCATGCGAACCGGCGACATCGGCGTGATGGACGAACGCGGTTACACCCGCATCGTCGATCGAAAGAAGGACATGATTCTGGTGTCCGGGTTCAATGTCTTTCCCAGCGAACTCGAGAATGTGATTTCGTTGTGCCCGGGCGTGCTTGAATGCGCCGCGGTTGGTGTCGAAGACGCCAAACAAGGCGAGGCGGTCAAGGTCTTCGTGGTTCGTAGCGACCCCACACTCCGGGAGGAGGATGTGGCCAGGTTCTGCCACGACAACCTCACCGGGTACAAGCGGCCCAAATACATCGAGTTTCGCGATGAGCTCCCCAAGAGCAATGTGGGCAAGATCCTCCGCCGCGCCCTGCGCACCTGACCTCAGGGCGTCCACTCGTGCTTTCTTCAACTGCCCGTGAGCGCCTCACCCGCATTGGTGCAACGCTGTTTGAACGTGGATGGCTTTCGTCTAACAACATCCTGATCACAGGTTCCAACGGAGCCACAGCGCTCATAGACTCCGGCTACTGCACCCACGCCGACCAGACCGTGGACCTCGTCGAAAAAGGGCTTGGAGGACGCCGTCTCGGATTGCTCCTGAACACTCATCTTCACAGCGATCACTGCGGAGGCAATGCCGCACTGCAGCGCCATCACCCTGGTCTGCAAACGCTGATTCCCTCGGGGTCGGCAGAAGCGGTTCGGCTGTGGGACACCGAAGCGCTCAGTTATGCCAGCACGGGACAGCAGTGCCCTCGCTTTTCATTCGATGGCGTTGTTCGCCCGGGAGAGAAGCTGCGGCTCGGGGACTGGACGTGGGAAGTCCACGGTGCCAAGGGACACGATCCACACGCGATCGTTCTTTTTCAACCCGACAACAGTGTTCTTCTTTCTGCTGACGCGCTCTGGCAAAACGGCTTTGGCGTGGTGTTTCCGGAACTCGAAGGTCTATCCGCCTTTGACGAAGTCGGACAGACCTTGGATTGCATCGAGTCGCTTTCGCCTGAGGTCATCATTCCGGGCCATGGTGGTGCGTTCGAAGACCTTCAATTGGCGCTGGAGCGAGCGAGAAGCCGCCTGCGGCGTTTCATGGAATTCCCTGAACAGCACCTGAGGCACGCACACAAGGTGCTTATTAAGTTCAAGCTGCTCGAATGCAAGAGCATCAACTTTCAGCACCTGCTTCGATGGGTTGAGCAGACCCCGTATCTCGCCAAGGCCGCATCGTCTAAAGAACCAGCACGCACACAATGGCTCGAAGAGCTGATTTTCGACCTAGAGCGCAGTCAAGCCATCAAGCGCGAAGGCGACTTGATTCTCGATCTCTAGAACATCAAGCTCTGTTTTTTATGCTCAAAAA